>NZ_CP093384.1:0-1200000 GCF_022655055.1 Vagococcus sp. CY52-2
TAAGAGATGAAAATAAAATATCCACAAGTAAAATATTCAGTGGAAAACTTGTTTTTAAAGTGATAGAATATAAAAGACTATATAAGTTAGGGGGGTAACTATGCCCGATTTTAATTTTATCTGGAAAGAACTTGTTGAAAACTATAGAAAAACACTAACTCCTCCAAGTTTTAGCGCTTGGATTGATCCTGCAAAACCAATAACTTTGCAAAATAATATATTAACAATTGAGCTACCATCAGATTTACACAAAAACTACTGGGAAAAAAACTTAGCTGCAAAAATTGTAGAAACAGGTTTCGAATTAACAGGTGAAGAAATTACGCCTATTTTTATTATTCAAGATGATGAACCACAAATAAATGAATCAAAAAAAGAAGCTCCAACTGAACTACCAAATATCGTAAAAAAAAATAGCAAGAAAGCTTTACTTAATTCAAAATACACATTTGATACATTTGTTATTGGTAAAGGTAATCAAATGGCTCATGCTGCGGCATTAGTGGTATCAGAAGATCCAGGGGCGACATATAATCCTTTATTTTTCTACGGTGGCGTTGGTCTAGGAAAAACACACTTGATGCATGCAATTGGACATCAAATGCTTTCAAATAATGTGGATGCTAAAATAAAATATGTCACAAGTGAATCCTTCGCAAATGACTACATTAATTCGATTAAAAATAATAAATCCGAAGATTTTAGACAAGAGTATCGAAACGTCGATTTATTATTAGTTGATGACATTCAATTTTTTGCTGACAAAGAGGGAACACAAGAAGAATTTTTCCATACATTCAATACTCTTTATAATGAAGGGCATCAAATTGTCTTAACCAGCGATCGATTACCAAATGAGATTCCGAAATTACAAGAACGACTTGTTTCAAGATTTGCTTGGGGATTATCAGTAGATATCACTCCTCCTGATTTAGAGACACGAATTGCCATATTACGAAAAAAAGCTGATGCTGAAGGTTTGGAAATTCCTGATGATACATTATCATATATTGCTGGACAAATTGAATCAAATATACGTGAACTTGAAGGTGCTCTTGTCCGCGTGCAAGCTTTTTCTACAATGAAAGGGCAAGATATTACAACTAGTTTAGCTGCCGATGCTTTAAAAAGTTTAAAACCAATTAAAGAAAAAAGTGAATTATCCATTTTAAACATTCAAGAAGAAGTTTGTAAATATTATCATTTGCAATTAAAAGATTTAAAGGGAAAAAAACGTGTCAAAACAATAGTTGTACCAAGACAAATAGCAATGTATCTCTCAAGAGAACTAACAGATAATTCCCTACCAAAAATTGGTGCAGAATTTGGTGGTAAAGACCACACCACTGTTATACATGCTCATGAAAAAATTCAACAATTAGTCGAAAAAGATGTTACCATACAAAAAGAAGTAAATGACATTAAACAAACATTACTTTCCTAATTGTGGAAAACAAAAAAAACAACCTCGAGTTTTCCACATGTTATTAACAAGAAAAAATCCTTATCAGTTATAGACAGAAAATACTTATACACAGAATCAACAGCACCTACTACTACTACTACTTTATATATATTAATTAAAAGGAGACTAACTAATGAAAATAACGTTAAATCGCGCAGCATTTTTAAATGAATTAACTACAGTTCAACGTGCTATTTCCGGTAAAACAACTATTCCTATATTGACAGGGGTAAAATTAAGTATCACAGATGTTGGCTTAACTCTTACAGGTAGTAACGCTGATATTTCTATTGAAACTTTTTTAAGTGTTGATAATGATAAAGCCAGTATGCTAATTGAATCCACTGGATCAATAGTTATTCAAGCACGTTTCTTTAATGAAATTATAAAAAAATTGCCTGAACAAACATTAACTTTAGAGTTAATTGAGAATAATCAAGTTATTATTACATCAGGAAAAGCTTTATTTAATGTTAATGGATTAAATGCTGATAGTTATCCTCAGTTACCAATTATTGAGGATCAAACCAACTTCAAATTACCTGCAAGGGTATTAAATAAATTAATCAGTGAAACTGTTTTTGCTGTATCATCACAAGAAAGTAGACCAATACTTACAGGGGTACATATGACTCTAAATGATAATAATTTATTAGCAGTTGCAACAGATAGTCATCGTTTAAGTCAACGTAAAATGGAACTAGACAATGTCAATCAAACTTTTGATGTCGTGATACCTGGAAAAAGCTTACAAGAATTATCACGTTCATTTAAAGATGAAGAAGAGCAAGTTGATATTTCTATTATGGAAAATCAAATTTTATTTAGAACAGAAACAATGAATTTTTACTCTAGGTTATTAGAAGGAAATTATCCTGATACTAATCGTTTAATCCCGACGAATTTTAATACTGAAATTAGTTTTAATGTCTCTAGTTTATTATCAGCGATTGATCGAGCGTCATTACTATCTCATGAGGGCCGTAATAATATTGTCAAGTTAGCAATTGATGCTGAACAAGTGATTATTTATGGAAATTCACCTGAAATTGGTAATGTAGAGGAAAAATTAACTTATATCGAAGTTACAGGTGATCCTATAACAATCTCTTTTAATCCTGACTATATGAAAGCATCATTAAAATCGTTTGGAGATATCGATGTGACAATTCGTTTTATTTCACCGATTCGTCCATTCACACTCCAACCTAAAGATGGTGATATTGAATTTATTCAACTAATAACACCAGTTAGAACCAATTAGGAGGTTTTTAGCACTCATTAAAAAGGTGAGTGCTTTTTTATTTTGTATTCATTATGGTGTGTCATTCCTGAAAAAAATTAGATAATGTAGTTTAATTAAGCTATTACTATACAACGGGGAGGAAAATAGCGTGACAATTTATGGTTACGAAGCGACGTTAGATAATGGAGAGTCTTACTTTTTGGAAAAATATAAAGGGAAAGTAATGATTATTGTCAATACTGCAACTAAATGCGGACTAGCACCACAATTTAAGGAATTGGAGACTATTTATCAAACCTATAAGGATAAAGGGTTAGTAATATTAGGATTTCCATCTAATCAGTTTCATCAGGAAGTAAAAACAAGTGAAGAAGCTAGCCAAGCATGTCGAATGACTTATGGAGTGACATTTCCTATGCATCAATTATCTAAGGTGAATGGTAAAGCTGCTAATCCTATTTTTAGCTATTTGATGAACGAAGCACCTGGAGTACTAGGTGACAAAATTAAATGGAATTTCACTAAATTCTTAATTAATCAAAAAGGGGAAGTCGTTAAACGATTTTCACCAACAGACAAACCTGAAAAAATGGTACCAGATATTGAAAAACTATTAAATTAATCATGAAAACAAAGGAAGGGTTGAGAAAAAATCAATCATTCCTTTTTAATTATTTACAAAAAAATTTAAATTATCTCTTATTTTACGTTCTAAGAGGTTTAGTATAAAAAATGAAAAAAGTATCGATTCATTATAATATTGCGTAAAAAACGATTTTAGCAAAGAAAATTTGTTTTTAAGACTTAAAAAGGGTATAATAATAGCAATGGTAAATTGAAACAGAGAAGGTGAAAATTTGTGAAAAAAACATTTATATTAAAAACAGAATATATGACTCTTGGTCAATTTTTAAAAGAAGTTGATGTTATTTCTAGCGGTGGAATGGCCAAATGGTATTTACAGGAACATGCTGTATTTGTTAATGGAGAACCTGAAAATCGTCGCGGTAGAAAATTATATAAAGACATGATGATTGAAATACCTGAGTTAGGTACTTTTTTTATGGAAACAAACGCATCGGATGCTAAATAATTATGCAACTTAATCAAATAGAATTAACGAATTATCGAAATTACAATCAACTTACTTTAAATTTTTCACCAAAATTGAATGTATTTGTTGGTGATAATGCCCAAGGAAAAACTAATTTATTAGAAAGTATTTATGTTTTATCGTTAACAAAAAGTCACCGAAGCAATCATGAAAAAGAATTAATTCAATGGAATCAAGAGTTTGCTAGAATTGAAGGTCAAATAAGTAAAAAGAATAGTGATATTGATTTAACAATGATTGTTTCTAATAAAGGGAAAAAAACAAAAGTAAATGGTTTAGAACAAATTAAATTAAGTCAATATATAGGTTATTTGAATGTTATTTTATTTGCTCCAGAAGATTTATCTTTAGTTAAAGGGTCACCACAACATCGTCGAAAATTTCTAGACATGGAAATTGGCCAAATCAACTCACACTATTTATATCACCTAAGCAATTATCAAACAGTGCTTAAACAGCGAAACCAATATTTAAAAAAAACAGCTTTTAATAAATCATATGATCCTCTTTATTTAGAAGTATTAAATGAGCAATTAGCACAAGAAGGAAGTTTTGTTCTCTTGTCACGTTTGTATTTTGTTAACTTACTTGAAAAATGGGCAAATAGTATTCATGATAACATTTCTTACGGAAAAGAAGAATTACGTATTTCCTATAAAACTTCCTTTCAATTAGGTTCAGAACAAACGCAAGAAGAGTTATATTATTTATTAATGAAAGAGTTTAAAAAACATGAGGAGAGAGATCTATCTCAATTTACAACAAGTGTAGGACCTCATAGAGATGATTTGGTTTTTATGGTAAATGGACAAAATGTTCAAACGTATGGCTCGCAAGGACAACAGAGAACAGCAGCTTTAAGCGTTAAATTAGCAGAAATTGAGCTAATTAATGAGGAGATTGGGGAATATCCTATTTTACTTCTTGATGATGTTCTTAGCGAACTGGATGACGAAAGACAAGTACAGTTAATGGAATTTATTGATAATAAACTTCAAACGTTTTTGACGACAACCAGTATCGTGCATTTAAATGATAAATTAAAAATAAATCCCGAAATATTTTATGTAACAAATGGAAAAGTAGAAAGGACGAGTGAAGACGTTGACGGATAAACAAATAAATGGAGGGCAAGCTTCATCATATGATGCCAGCCAAATTCAAGTATTAGAAGGGCTTGAGGCTGTTAGAAAACGACCTGGTATGTATATTGGGTCCACAGGACCACAAGGTTTACACCATTTAGTATGGGAAATTGTTGACAATTCAATTGATGAGGCGTTGGCTGGTTTTTGTACTGAGATTAACGTGACGATTGAAGAAGATAATAGTATCACAGTCAAAGATAATGGACGTGGTATTCCAGTAGGGATTCAAGAAAAAACGGGACGACCAGCTGTTGAAACCGTCTTTACAGTATTACACGCTGGAGGAAAATTTGGCGGAGGGGGTTATAAAGTCTCAGGTGGTTTACATGGTGTAGGTTCATCCGTTGTAAACGCGTTATCTGAATCACTTAATGTTAAGGTTCATGTTGATGGGAAAATTCATCATCAAGAATTTAAGCGTGGAAAAGTCATAGATGACTTAGAAGTAATTGGTGAAACAGACCATCGCGGAACAGTTGTTAACTTTAAACCAGATGCTGAAATTTTTAAAGAAACAACCGTTTTTGAATATGATAAATTAGCAACACGTATTCGTGAATTAGCTTTCTTAAATCGAGGATTACGTATTAGTATTACTGATAAACGTGTGAGTCCTGAAAAAGAAGAATCTTACCACTACGATGGTGGGATTAAGAGTTATGTTGAGTATTTAAATGCTGGGAAAACAGTTCTTTTTCCAGATCCAATTTATACAGAAGGTGAACAACAAGATATTAGTGTTGAAGTAGCAATCCAGTACACTGACGATTACCATACTAATTTGTTGAGTTTTGCTAATAACATCCATACCTATGAGGGGGGAACACATGAGTTTGGTTTTAGAACTGCTTTAACACGTGTGATTAATGATTATGCAAAACGTCAAAAATTATTAAAAGAAAATGACGAAAATTTAAGTGGGGATGATGTACGTGAAGGAATGACAGCTGTTATCTCTATCAAACATCCAGAACCACAATTTGAAGGACAAACAAAAACAAAATTAGGTAACTCTGAAGTAAGAACAGTTACAGATCGATTATTCTCAGAAGCTTTTAATAAATTTTTATTAGAAAACCCTGATGTAGCAAAACGTGTCGTTGAAAAAGGGATTTTAGCATCTAAAGCTCGTTTGGCAGCTAAAAGAGCACGTGAAGTAACACGACGTAAGGGAGCTCTTGAAATTAGTAGTTTACCTGGTAAGTTAGCAGATTGTTCAAGTCGTGATCCTGAGAAAAGTGAATTATATATTGTCGAAGGGGATTCTGCGGGAGGCTCAGCAAAAACTGGTCGTGACCGTAAGTATCAAGCCATTTTACCTATTCGTGGGAAAATCTTAAACGTCGAAAAAGCAAGCATGGAAAAAATATTAGCCAATGCAGAAATTCGTTCACTATTTACAGCAATGGGAACAGGGTTTGGTGGCGATTTTGATGTATCAAAAGCACGTTATCATAAATTAATTATCATGACCGATGCCGACGTTGATGGGGCACATATTAGAACTCTTTTATTAACGCTATTTTATCGTTATATGCGTCCAATTGTTGAAGCAGGGTATGTTTACATTGCTCAGCCGCCATTGTATGGGGTAAAACAAGGGAAAAAGATTACATATATTCAACCAGGAAAAGATGCTGATGAGAGGTTAGCACAAGCAGTTGCAGATTTGCCAGCGACACCAAAACCAAGTATTCAACGTTATAAAGGTTTAGGCGAGATGGATGATCATCAATTATGGGATACAACAATGGATCCAACAAAACGTACAATGTTACGTGTAACAGTTGAAGATGCTGCTAAAGCAGATGCAGTGTTTGATATGTTGATGGGAGATAGAGTAGAACCTCGTCGTGAATTTATTGAGGCCAATGCACATTATGTTAAGAATTTAGATATTTAAGTAAGGGAGAAACGTTCATGTCTGAAGAAATCAGAGAAAATATTCAAGATGTTAATTTGACACAAGAAATGGAAGAATCCTTTATTGATTATGCCATGAGTGTTATTGTGTCTCGTGCGTTACCAGACGTAAGAGATGGGCTAAAACCTGTTCATCGCCGTATTTTATATGGGATGAATGAAATGGGTGTGACACCTGATAAGGCACATAAAAAATCAGCACGTATCGTTGGGGATGTTATGGGTAAATACCATCCTCATGGTGATAGTGCGATTTATGAATCTATGGTGCGTATGGCTCAACCGTTTAGTTACCGTAACATGTTAGTTGATGGGCATGGTAACTTTGGTTCTGTCGATGGTGATGGAGCTGCCGCAATGCGTTATACGGAAGCTCGTATGAGTAAAATTGCGGTTGAAATGTTACGTGATATCAATAAAAATACCGTTAATTTCCAAAAGAATTATGATGAAACAGAAAGAGAGCCAGAAGTATTACCTGCACGATTTCCTAATCTTCTAGTTAACGGGACAACAGGGATTGCAGTAGGTATGGCAACGAATATACCACCACACAATTTGTCAGAAGTCATTGATGCGTTAAAACTATTGATGGAAAATAAAGATGTGACAACAAATGAATTGATGGAGGTACTACCTGGACCTGACTTTCCGACTGGTGGACTTGTCATGGGGAAAACGGGTATTCGTAAAGCTTATGAAACGGGTAAAGGATCAATTATTGTTCGTGCGAAAGTCGATATTGAAGAAAAATCAAATGGTCGTGAACGCATTATTGTCACTGAAATCCCATATATGGTGAATAAAGCAAAACTGGTTGAACGTATCGCTGAGTTGCACCGTGAAAAACGTATTGAGGGGATTACTGACTTAAGAGATGAATCCTCACGCGAAGGGATGCGTATTGTCATCGAGATTCGTCGTGATACAAGCGCATCAGTTGTGTTGAATAATTTATATAAATTAACGTCATTACAAACAAGTTTTGGCTTTAATATGCTAGCCATTGTTAAAGGTGTACCAAAAGTTTTAGGATTAAAACCAATTCTAGAATATTATCTAGAACATCAAGAAGAAGTCATTATTCGTCGTACAGAATTTGATAAACAAAAAGCAGAAGCACGTGCTCATATCTTAGAAGGGTTGAGAATTGCGTTAGATCATATTGATGAAATTATTAAAATTATCCGTGCATCTGATTCTGATGACGTGGCAAAAGCAACTTTGATGGAACAATTTGATCTATCCGATAGACAATCACAAGCAATTTTAGATATGCGTCTACGTCGTTTAACTGGTTTAGAACGTGAAAAAATCGAAGCGGAATACCAAGATTTATTAGTATTAATTGCTGATTTGAAAGACATATTAGCTAATCATCATAGAGTACTCAATATTATCTCTGAAGAACTGGATGAAGTTCAACGTAAATATGGGGACGAAAGACGGACCGAATTACTCGTTGGAGAAGTATTAAGTCTAGAAGATGAAGATTTAATTGAAGAAGAAGATGTGGTTATTACGTTAACTCATAATGGTTACATTAAACGATTACCAAGTACGGAGTTCCGTACCCAAAATCGTGGCGGACGTGGTGTTCAAGGAATGGGCGTTCATGATGATGACTTTGTTGAGAATTTATTATCTTGTTCAACACATGATACGTTATTATTCTTTACAGATACAGGTAAAGTATATCGTGCAAAAGGATATGAAATCCCTGAGTACGGTCGTACAGCTAAGGGGATTCCAGTCATCAATCTATTAGGTATTGATTCTTCAGAAAATATTGAAGCGATTATTAATGTGGAAGGAAAAGCTGATTCTAATCAGTATTTATTCTTTACAACGAAATTAGGAACAGTAAAACGTACGTCTGTTAAAGAATTTTCGAATATTCGCACCAATGGCTTAAAAGCTATTGGTTTAAAAGATGGTGATTCACTGATTAATGTAGCATTAACAGATGATGATGATACGATTATTATTGGGACAAATCTAGGGTATTCTGTAACCTTTAAAGCAGAAGCAGTGCGTTCAATGGGACGTAGTGCAGCAGGTGTTCGTGGTATTCGTTTAAGAGAAAATGATTATGTCATTGGCATGGATATTTTAAAACCAGACATGGAAGTATTAGTTATTACTGAAAATGGGTATGGTAAGAGAACACATGCTAAAGAATACCCAATTAAAGGGCGTGGTGGTAAAGGGATTAAAACCGTTAATATCACTGAAAAAAATGGTCATTTAGTTGGATTAACAACAGTTAGTGGTGAAGAAGACATCATGTTAGTAACGAACAAAGGTGTTATCATTCGCTTTGAATTGAATTCTGTTTCTCAGACAGGTCGTTCAACCCAAGGTGTCCGCTTAATTCGTTTAGAAGCAGATGCTTTGGTATCTACTATGGCAACTATTGATGTTGATGAAGATGAAATAGAAGATACTATTGTGTCAGAGGAAATCGATGTTAAAATAACAGCTGAAGAACAAGAAAAGAATTTTGAATAATAAAATGATAATTAACTCAAAGTAGGCAACTATTTTGAGTTATTGTTTTATAAAAAATTTAATTAAGGAGATATTCTAGATAACTATCTATTTACTAGGTTTAGTAACAAACAGTAAGGGAAATTTGTAGAAACTTTTGATATTAAATAATTTGAAGAAATATATCATTAGTAAATGGTCGATTAAAATAAAGGTATTATAAATTTATGTTGCAATACGATATAAAAAATAGTATAATTTATTACTGTGAGTAAATGAAAGTTTACTCTCCTTGTTCCTTATAATTAAGGAACCTTTAGTCCATAAGGAGGTGAAAATCAATGAGTCAGGTATCAAATTATGAAATCATGTATATAATTCGTCCTAACATTGATGAGGAAGCAAAAAATGCTCTAGTAAATCGTTTCGATTCAATCTTGAAAGATAACGGAGCAGAAGTTTTGGAATCTAAACAATGGGAAAAACGTCGTTTAGCTTACGAAATCCAAAATTTCCGTGAAGGAATCTACCATATCGTTAAAGTTTCTTCTACAGATGCTGCAGCAATCAATGAATTTGATCGTTTAGCAAAAATCAATGATGACATTTTACGTCACATGATTGTTAAAGAAGAAAAGTAATAATGTTTCACGTGAAACATTTATAACGAAAGGAGATTAACCAATGATTAACAATGTTGTATTG
Source organism: Vagococcus sp. CY52-2 (assembly GCF_022655055.1). Taxonomy (NCBI): domain Bacteria; kingdom Bacillati; phylum Bacillota; class Bacilli; order Lactobacillales; family Enterococcaceae; genus Vagococcus; species Vagococcus changpingensis. Next base: position 10,092 of record NZ_CP093384.1, read on the forward strand.
GTAGGTAGACTTACTCGAGACCCAGATTTGAGATATACGTCAAATGGTTCTGCCGTAGCGACTTTTAACTTAGCTGTTAATCGTAACTTTACAAATCAAAGTGGGGAACGAGAAGCAGACTTTATTAATTGTGTGATTTGGAGAAAACCAGCTGAAACCTTAGCAAATTATGCTAAAAAAGGAACTCTATTGGGAGTAGTTGGACGTATTCAAACTAGAAACTACGAGAATCAACAGGGACAAAGAGTGTATGTAACTGAAGTGGTTTGTGAGAACTTCCAATTATTAGAATCTAAGAATGCATCGAGTCAAAGACAACAGCAAACTAGCGGATTTAATAATTTTTCTCAAGATAACCAAAATACACAATCATCATTTGGCCAATCTTCAAGTAATGACATGCCGAACTTCGATCGTGATAATAGTAATCCTTTTGGAAACTCATCATCGATAGATATTTCGGATGACGATTTACCATTCTAATATAGAGGAGGGCATATAATGGCAGCTCAACAAAGAAGAGGCGGACGCCGTCGTCGTAAAGTATGTTACTTTACAGCTAACCATATTGATCATATCGATTACAAAGATGTTGAATTATTATCTCGTTTTGTTTCAGAACGCGGTAAAATTTTACCTCGTCGTGTAACAGGAACTTGTGCTAAACATCAACGTAAATTAACGATTGCAATTAAACGTGCAAGAATTATGGGATTATTACCATTCGTTAGTGAAGACTAATAAAATCCAGAGACATTCATTTGAATGTCTCTTTTTGTTTCACGTGAAACAATGAAGAATAGTTTAGAAATACTATAAATTATGTTAAAATAAAAAGAGTGTGTAACTAGAATCGTTAGGAGAGTGAATATAGATGAAAGTTATCTTTTTAGAAGATGTAAAAGGAAAAGGAAAAAAAGGTGAAGTGAAAGATGTTGCAGTAGGATATGCTCAAAACTTTTTAATTAAAAAAGGATTGGCTAAAGAAGCAACAGCTCAAAATTTAAGTGAACTTAAGGGAAAAGAAAAAGCCAAAGCTAAAGAAGATGCAGAAGTATTAGAAGAAGCTAAAAAATTAAAAGAAACATTTGAAACTGAAGGTTTTGAAGTTGTTATAAAATCAAAAGCAGGAGAAGATGGACGTTTATTTGGTTCAATTCCTTCTAAACAAATAGCAGATGGACTTCAAAAGCAACACCAAATAAAAGTAGATAAACGCAAAATTGAAATGGAACAACCAATTAAAGCATTAGGCTATACAACTGTTCCAGTTAAATTACATAAAGAAGTGGTAGCCAAACTACGTGTACATGTAGTGGTTGAGTAACCGGAAAATTGAGGATTTAATCTATGGAACTTATTCAACAAGATAGAGTGCCACCTCAAAGTATCGAGGCAGAACAAGCAGTTTTAGGTTCTGTCTTTTTAAATGCAGATGCTTTGATTGAGGCAATGGAATATATTGATTCGGCTGATTTTTATCGACGTTCACATCAGTTACTTTTCCAAACTATGTTAGATTTAAATAATCGTAATGAAGCAATTGATGTCATTACGATGAAAACAGAGTTGGAACAAAAGCAATTACTAGAAGATGTTGGTGGTATTAGTTACTTATCTGAGTTAACAACAAACGTTCCAACAGCAGCCAATGTGGGACACTATGCCAAAATTGTGGAACAAAAATCGTTGTTGCGTCGTTTGATACAAACGGCAACAGATATCGTAACAAAAGGCTTTGAACAAGATGAAGATGTTGAATTTATATTAGATGAAGCAGAACGTCAAATTTTAGAAGTCTCTGAAAAAAGAAATAGAAGTGGCTTTTTAGCGATTTCTGATGTGTTGAGTGATTCTATTGCTCAAATAGAACAATTATCACAACAAGGTGATGATATAACTGGATTGCCAACAGGATATCATGCTCTTGATAAAATGACAGCCGGTCTCCAGTCAGAAGAGCTCATCATATTAGCAGCACGTCCGGCTGTGGGGAAAACAGCCTTTGCTTTAAATATCGCACAAAACGTAGGAACAAAAACGGATGAATCAGTCGCTATTTTTAGTTTAGAAATGAGTGCAGAGTCATTAGTTAATCGTATGTTATGTTCAGAAGGCTCAATAGAAGCAAGTCATTTAAAAACAGGTCAGTTGACTGACGAAGAATGGAACAGTTTAATTGTCGCAATGGGAAGTTTATCAAGGGCTAATATTTTTATAGATGATACGCCTGGTATTAAAATATCTGAAATTCGGGCGAAATGTCGAAAATTAGCTCAAGAACAAGGTGATTTGGGCCTTATCTTAATTGATTATTTACAATTAATTGAAGGAACAGGACGAGAGAACAGACAACAAGAAGTATCGGAAATTTCACGTCAATTAAAGAAACTTGCTAAGGAATTGAAAGTGCCAGTTATTGCCTTATCACAGCTATCTCGTGGAGTGGAACAAAGGCAAGATAAAAGACCAGTATTAAGTGATATTCGTGAATCAGGTTCTATTGAGCAAGATGCAGATATTGTCGCCTTTTTATATCGTGATGATTATTATCAACGTGATAGTGAAGAAGATGATGATGAACCAGTACAAGAGTCTAATAATATTATTGAAGTTATTATAGAAAAAAATAGAAGTGGTGCAAGAGGAACGGTAGAATTGATGTTTATTAAAGAATATAATAAATTTACTTCTATTTCCCCAAGAGAAGAATTTTAATATTCGTAATTTTTGATAAAAATATGTTTTTTTTATTTTAATGTTCTGATTTAGTTGTGTTAGATTCTTTTTTTTGATAATATAGTTAGGTAATGAATAAAAGAGAAGAACGGAGTGTTCGTATGTCATCAGTTGTAGTAGTAGGAACTCAGTGGGGAGACGAAGGTAAAGGAAAAATCACTGATTTTTTAAGCGAAAATGCAGAAATTATTGCAAGATACCAGGGTGGAGATAATGCAGGCCACACTATTCAATTTGATGGAACAACCTATAAACTTCACTTAATTCCATCAGGTATTTTTTATCAAGATAAAATAAGCGTGATTGGAAATGGTGTAGTCGTTAATCCAAAATCATTAATTAAAGAATTAAACTATTTAAAAGAACATAATATTCCAACTACTAATTTAAGAATTTCAGATAGAGCACATGTTATTTTGCCTTATCATATTCTTTTAGATCAGTTACAAGAAGATGCTAAAGGTGATCAAAAAATCGGAACAACGATTAAAGGGATTGGACCTGCTTATATGGATAAAGCAGCTCGTGTGGGTATTAGAATAGCTGATTTATTAGATAAAGAGATTTTTGAAGAACGATTAAAAATAAATTTAGAAGAAAAAAATAAATTATTTACTAAAATTTATGAAGTAGACCCTATTTCATTTGAAGAAGTGTTTGAAGAATACTATGAGTATGGTCAATTAATTAAAGAATATGTAACTGATACATCAGTTATCTTAAATGAAGCCTTAGATAATGGAAAACATGTACTATTTGAAGGAGCTCAAGGTGTTATGTTGGATATTGATCAAGGTACTTATCCATTTGTTACCTCATCAAATCCATTAGCTGGAGGCGTGACAATTGGAACAGGTGTAGGACCTTCCAAAATTGATAAAGTGGTGGGTGTTTGTAAAGCTTATACCTCTCGTGTAGGTGATGGACCATTCCCAACTGAACTATTTGATGAAACAGGTCATCAAATTAGAGAAGTTGGTCGTGAATATGGTACAACAACTGGTCGACCAAGACGTGTTGGTTGGTTTGATAGTGTTGTGATGAGACACTCTAGACGTGTATCAGGTATCACTAACCTATCATTAAATTCAATCGATGTTTTAACAGGTTTACCTGTCATTAAAATTTGTGTGGCTTATGAGTTAGATGGAAAAGAAATCACTCATTACCCAGCAAGTTTGAAAGAATTATCGAGATGTAAACCAATTTATGAAGAATTACCAGGGTGGACGGAAGATATTACTGGTTGTAAAACATTAGAAGAATTACCAGAAAATGCTAGAAATTATGTTAAACGTGTTTCTGAGTTAGTAGATGTTAGAATTTCAACATTTTCTGTTGGTCCTGATAGAACACAAACAAATATTTTAGAAAATGTTTGGGAACAAATTTAAATACCCAATAAATATAAAAAAATAGAGAGTTATCGAACTCTCTATTTTTTTATTATATAATAAAGTTAAACCAATGATAGGGAGAAAATAAAAATGACTTATAAATTTGATTTGTTGGTAGATTCCTGTTGTGATTTGACACATGATGAATTAGAGGAACCAGGCATTAAAAAAATTAGTATGACGATTCAATTAGACAACAAAGAATATATTGATGACTTTCAGGAAACTTTTGATTACAATTGGTTTATGACAGAACTTAAAAATGGAGCAACACCTAGTACGTCACAAATTAATATTGGGAATTACTTAGATATTTTTAAAGATTATGTCGGCCAGAACCAACCCTTGTTATATGTTTGTTTTTCATCAGGTTTAAGTGGCTCATATAATAATGCGATGACAGCTTTATCTATGTTAGAAGAAGAGCATGGTAAACTACCGATTACGATTATTGATTCCTTAGCGGCATGTTTGGGAGAAGGACTACTTGTAAGGAATGTCTTAAATCTTAGGAGACAAGAAAAAACACTTGAAGATGTCGTATTATGGTTAAACGAAATGATACCAAGATTACATTCATGGGTTACAGTTGATGATTTAAAACATCTAGAGCGTGGAGGTAGGATATCCAAAACGTCTGCGATGATTGGTAGTATGATCAAAGTGAAACCAATTATCTGTATGAATGCTGAAGGAAAATTAATTAATACTGGAAAAGTACGCGGGCGTAAGCATTCACTAGAAAAAATAGCTGGATTAACCAAAGAAACCATTGAGCAAGAATCTGAACAAGATATTTTAATTGCTTATGCTGGAGATAAGGAATCTGGTGAAAAATTAAAAGCTATTTTACAAGATAAAGTATCGGTAAAAAGTATTTCTGTAAAACCGATGGGACCAACCATTGCTAGTCATACAGGATATGGAGCATTAGCAATTTTCTCATTCGGGATTATTAGATAAATAACAATAAAGATGTCTATTATTTTGAGTTTATAGATATCTTTATTGTTATTTTATTAGTCATTAATTATTAAAAAGGGTATAATTATATCATCATTAAAATTGGGAGTTGGGCTAAATGGAATTTTTTACCTATAATTATTTTGTTAATCAGTCTAGTAATAGCCATATTTATCAATATTTATTAGTTATATTAGTTTTATTGATAGTACTATTGCTTATTTTAAGACGGTCTAAAAATAAAAGTCGATTAAAATATCGTGATTTAATTATTTTATTGTCTTTATTACTAGTTTTTTTAATTGGAATACAAACAAATGATTATCAAAAGGGGAAAGCTGAAAAAGGGAACTATTCTCAAATGTTATTCTTTTTAGATGCTGTTAGTAAAAAGAAATTGGTTGATCCTGAGACAATTAGTGTTAATTATAAGTATTTAAAAGATGAAATGGTATTAAAAATCAATAATAAATATTATCAAGTGAATTTTAATGGTGATTTTACGACATTTAAGTTAGAAGATACAGTATTAGTAAATGATGAATCAATAAAAGTAACAGGGAAGTGATGACATGAAGGAATATTTGGATATAGGAATAAAACTAGCTATTGGAATTATTACGTTAATTTTTCAAATGAATTTATTAGGAAAAGCTAATTTAGCACCAACCTCTCCTCTTGATCAATTACAGAACTTTGTTTTAGGGGGTATTATAGGTGGGATGATCTATAATGCACAAATATCAATCTTACAATATTTTTTAGTGTTGGTGATGTGGACATTTTTGGTGACGTTATTTAAGTACCTTAAGGAAAATGTCGCTCTTGTGAAGAAAATGATAGATGGTTATCCTACAACATTAATTAAAAATGGTAAAGTATTAGTTGATGAGTGTACAAAACATGGCATTTCTGCTACAGATTTAATGTTTAAACTAAGAACCTCTAATGTTTATGAAACACGTTCGGTAAAACGTGCAATCCAAGAACAGAATGGTCAGCTGACTATTATTTTATATGGCGAAGAAAATGTTAAATACCCTATAATTACGAATGGATACATTAATCAGGAGGTATTAGAAATGATTGAACGAGATGAATCTTGGTTATTTAATGAATTAAATAAACAAGAAGCTGAAGTTCAAAATGTTTACTTAGGTGAATGGGTAAATGGTGAGTTAATCCTTAGTTTATATGATTAAAAAAATGAGTTATGCAAAAGCATAACTCATTTTTTTATTTGAATATCTTTTTTAATTGTTCTTTCACAGTAGGATTTTCTAAAAACTCATCATACGTGGTCTCAGCACGATCAATTACTCCTTGATCAGAAACAGCAATGATACGATTTGCAGTTGTTTGGATAAATTGATGGTCATGAGAAGCAAATAAAATGGACCCACTAAAGGAAATTAAGCCATCATTTAGTGCTGTGATTGATTCTAAGTCCAAATGATTTGTAGGATCATCTAACACTAGTACATTTGATTTAGAAAGCATTAATTTAGAAAGCATACAACGTACTTTTTCTCCCCCAGATAACACATTAACAGGTTTTAATACGTCTTCACCTGAGAAAAGCATACGTCCTAAGAAACTGCGTAAAAATGTATTATCATTTTCTTCTTTTGACGCATATTGGCGTAACCAATCAACGATAGTCATATCATTGTTGAATTCTTCTGTTGTATCCTTAGGCAGGTAAGCTTGAGATGTTGTGACACCCCAACGAACAGAACCAGTATCTGGCTCCATTTCCCCCATAATAATTTTGAAAAGAACAGTCGTTGCGATATCATCTTTTGCAATAAAGGCTACTTTATCATCTTTTCTTAATGTGAATGAGATATTGTCTAGAATTTTCTTCCCATCAATTGTTTTTGACACATTTTCAACTTGCAATAAGTCATTGCCAATTTCACGTTCTGGATTAAATCCTACAAATGGGTAACGACGTGATGATGGTTGGATATCATCTAGTTCAATTTTATCTAACATTTTTTTACGAGAGGTCGCTTGTTTAGATTTAGAGGCATTGGCACTAAATCTTGCGATAAAGGCTTGTAATTCTTTGACTTTTTCTTCTTTTTTCGCATTTTGGTCAGCTTGAAGTCTAGCAGCTAACTGACTAGACTCTAACCAGAAATCATAGTTCCCAACGTATAGCTTAATTTTTCCGAAATCTAAATCAGCCATATGTGTACATACTTTATTTAGAAAGTGGCGGTCATGGGAAACCGTAATAACAGTATTGTCAAAGTTGATTAAAAATTCTTCTAACCATGCGATAGACTCTCTGTCTAAACCGTTTGTCGGCTCGTCTAATAGTAAAACATCTGGTTGGCCAAATAAAGCTTGAGCAAGTAACACTTTCACTTTTTGTCCAGCTGTTAATTCTGACATTTTTAGATTATGTAAGTCTTCTGTAATATTTAATCCTTGGAGTAAGCTAGCAGCTTCAGGTTCAGCTTCCCAACCATTTAATTCCGCAAATTCCCCTTCAAGTTCAGCTGCTTTAATCCCATCTTCATCAGAAAAATCTTCTTTCATATAGATAGCATTTTTTTCTTGCATGACTTCATATAGACGTTTATGTCCCATAATAACAGTGTCTATAACCGTTTCATCTTCGTAGTCAAAATGATTTTGTTTAAGTGTTGCTAATCGTTCATCTGGTCCTAGTGCAACATAACCAGTTGATGGCTCAATTTCATTTGAAAGTATCTTTAAGAAAGTTGACTTTCCAGCACCGTTTGCACCAATTAATCCATAACAATTTCCTGGTGTGAATTTTATATTTACATCGTCGAATAGTTTTCTATCCGGGAATTGTAAACTTACATCTGAAACAGTAATCAAAATAAATCCCTCACTTTTTCGTTATTAGTGTTGTTGTAATGTCTATCGTATCTCCCCGATTATATCGGGTTTAAACACTTGGTGCAACCATATGAATAAAAAGAACCTTAATCTGTTGCTAGATTAAGGTTTAAAACGTTCGTTGTAAAATAGATTTCGTGATTTCGTAGATGGTTTCTTTGGTCTGTTGTTGATTATTTGGTAATGATTGGATAGTGGCTAGTGCTCTGTTAGTATAGTGAGAAGCTAAGTCATAGGCCTTCTCAACACCATGACATTCAATGACTAACTCATGGATCCGTTTTGCATCCTCTTGCGTCATGTTTTCTTTTTTACTTAATATTGGTTCAAAAAGAAGCGGGTGCTCAGCAATGCTACATATCAGAGGTAAGCTGTAAACACCTTGACGAACATCTTCTAAAACAGGCTTACCAAGTGTTTCTTCATTTTGTGAATAATCTAAAATATCATCCACAATTTGAAAGGCTAAACCAATGTCTTTACCAATTTCACGGCATTTATTTGACAGTTTTTTTCCACCACCGTTTTCATAACAACCGACAAAACAACTTAAGGCAAATAGTTCAGCTGTTTTACCTGTAATATTGGCCAAATAATCATCAATTGTGACATTCATATTATATCGTTCACTCATTTGTCCTAATTCACCAAGTAGTACTTTTTCCATACTAGTTGTATTGAGTTCAATACTTTTTAGAGAACTTTGATATTGAATTAATAATTTAAAACAAATAATAAAAAGGTAATCCCCAGAATAAACTGCAACATCCGTGCTAAAGGCTGAATTTATTGTTGCTGTGCCACGTCTTGTATCAGCTACGTCGACAATATCATCATGAATAAGAGTAGCCGTATGTAAGGTTTCTATTGCAGCAGATAGAGCGATGGTTTTCTTTTTATCTATTTTTGTACCAAATTCAGCAAATAATAGTAGATACGCAGGACGTAATAATTTACCGCCAGAATGAAAAATAGCTAATATAGCCTCTTCGACTTCTTTATTAGGTAGTGAGATAGAATCTGAAATGAGATTAAGTGTTTTTTGTAAATCTTTTTTTAAGGACGGATATGACGTCCACATAGCATGAGGTTCCATCAATAGTCTCCTTATTTTAGAGTGTGTTTATCATAAGCTAATTGAAATTCTTGAAGTGTTTTAACATGTAGCATTAAATAATTTGCAGCAATACCAATGGCAATTCCAGCTAAAATCCCAATCCATGACAGAATGGGGAGGTATAACATGACCGTCCATGATTTAGCAATCCAACTTGCCACAATTAATTGTCCTACATTATGTAAAAATCCACCACATGCACTAATCCCAATAGTGCTAATACGTTTTGGCCCTAGTTGTTTTAGGAAGATCATTCCAAAATAACTTAGAAAAGCACCGGCAGCACTATACATTAAAGTGGAAACTGTTCCTCCGAGTAGTGTGGTTAGAAATAGTCTTAAAACCACTAATGTGAAACTATCTTTCATAGGCATCGTAAAAATCGCAATGATGGTGATTAAATTAGCTAATCCTAATTTTGCTCCTGGAGCAAAGGCAAAAGGGAAGGGGATCATATTTTCAAGTAGTCCTATGATAACACCTTGAGCAACAAGTAACGCAATATAGATAATTTTTTTATTTTTGGACATGATTATTCTCCTATCATAGTGAGAATACTATCAATTTATTCATTGTGCAATACTTTGAATAAAAAGAAAGTTCTAGAAAATAATTTCTAGAACTTTCTTATGACGTATTTTAGGTTTATGATTTTTCTCCGTATCGAGATTTTACATCTCCATACCACCAATTACCTAATTTACGTTGGATCCATGGTATAACCCATTTGTCTAATCCAAAGGCACGTCCTGAACCATTCATTAAGGCGAATGCTACGAATAAGAACCAAATATTTACCCAGTAGAACATTCCTGATAAACAAAACATTATAACTAAAACAATAGTGGTTGCATTTGCTAACCAAGTAAATAATCCAACGATAATCGCAAGAGCTAGAGCCACTTCAAATAATGTCATAAATTTTTGCATAAATAAAGCAACTTCAGTATTTGGCATCATGAATTTCATAATAGAGCCAAACCAGTCAGGCATTGATTTAAAGACAAGCATTGGTTCTTCACCAAAGGCATAACTTAATCCAAACGTTGGATCAGCAGTAGCAGTAGTTGCAGCAGCATCAGCGGCTTGAGAAGCACCTGATGTTGCATCAGCCGGTTGTAACCATTCAAACGGAAACGCAACAGTGTTGGTGAACCATGAGCCATCACCAAACCACGTACTTGGTTGTAATACTTTACCATTACCAATGACTTTTTTCATGGCTTCAACTAACCAAACACATCCGTAGAATACGCGTAATGGAACAGACCATAACACATTACTATTACGTGACGTATGCCCTCTGAAAACATTTCGTTCATCTTTAATTCGGAAAAATTCATGCATAATATATTGGAACATATAATAGCCTGAGCGAATATCAAAGAAGTATCTTAAGTTAATAATATGTTTCATCAACATTGCAAAGAATCCACTTAAATGGAATTTATCAAAGACACATGCAACAGCATACTTAGAACCAATGGATACCATGAAGCCATCATATTTTCCTTTATAAGCTTGTTTTTCAGTGCCGTTGATAGTAGCTAAAATATTTTTTGCTGCACACAGACCTGTTTGTTCAGCAGCTTGAACGATTTGTGGTGTTGGACGGTTTTCTTTGTCAGATTCTTCAAAGTAAACTAAATCTCCAACCACATAAATTCCTTTATCTTCAAATCCTTTTGCTTGCATGTATTCGTTTGAAAGCAAACGATTAGCACGAGCAGCAGGCATATCAAATTTTTCAGCGTCACTGTTTGCCTTGACACCAGCAGTCCAAATTAATGTGTGTGTTGGAATTTTTTCACCAGATTTTAACACGATGTGATCGTGGTTTACTTCAACGATTGGCATATCTTTTAAGATGCTAACGCCTTTTTTTGTTAGATATTTTTCAGCTTTAGCCGCATCATTACGATCTAGCATGTTTAAAATCGTTGGTGCTGCTTCGACAACCATTAAGTTAATGTCTTCTGGTTTAATTTTGTTGTTTTTAGCTAATCTATCTTTCCAGTCGATTAATTCACCGACCATCTCGATACCGGTAAATCCAGAACCACAAACAACAAAATTCAACATGGCGTTACGTTTGGCTTCATCAGGTTCAACTGCCGCTAAAGCAACGGTACGCTCGATGTGTTCTCTGATTTTAATGGCATCATCCATTGACCATAATGTAAACCCGTGTTCTTTCACACCAGGTGTACCAAAGTCATTAGGTTCTCCCCCCATACCTAATACTAGGTAGTCAAAAGAATAAGAACCTTGTTGTGTTTTCACCACTTTTTTCTCTTTATCAATCGTTGTGACAGTATCTGTTACAATACTTACATTTTTACGTTTACAAAATAAGCGTTGTAGATCATATTGGATTGCTTCAGGTTCAACACGTCCTCCGGCAACCTCATGTAATTCTGTCATCATTGTTTGATAGGAATGACGATCAATCAATGTGATATGAGCATCTGGATTTTTTTTCAATTTTTTTGATAACATCTTTGTGGCAGCTATCCCAGAATAACCTGCTCCGACAACTACTATTTCAGTTTTTGTCATAAAATACTCTCCTTTATTTATGTAACATATTTTGTGAATTGTGTAGAACAATAGCAAATAATAATTACGTGAAAAACTTTACACAATTACTTACAATTATACAGTTTTTCAAAATAAAAGTCTAACAAATATTTGATTTTATTGAAAATAGAGGGAATTAAGAGTAAGATTAGAAAAATGTGAAAAATGTGAAAAAATGAATAAAGTTGTTAAATGGCATTGCTATTTAAGTCACTATGTTATAAAATAACAAGTGATTAGAAGTTCACAAAGAATATAAAAAGGCGGGTTATTCATATGAAAATTAAAAAATTAGTATCAGGTGTTACAATGTTAGCTTTAACAACAGTATTATTAGCAGCTTGTGGTGGGGATAAAAAAGATGATACAGCTGCTTCATCAAGTACAGAAGCATCAAGTTCAGTTGTAGCTAAAGATTCATCATCAACAGAAGAATCATCAATGACAATTGGTGAATTAAAAGATGGAGAATATAAATTAGAAGAAAAAAATTATAACAATGGTTACCGTGTTGTATTTACTATTGTGGTAAAAGATGGCAAAATTACTGAATCTAACTATGATAATGTAAATGAAGCAGGGAAATCAAAAGTTGACGATGCTGAATACAACAAAAAAATGGAAGAAGTGACAAAAACGTCACCAAAAAAATACATTCCTGAGTTAAACAAAGCATTATTAGAAAAACAAAACCCTTCAGATATTGATACAATTACTGGGGCAACTCACTCAACAGATAGTTTCAAAGAATATGCAAAACAGTTAATTGAAGCAGCTGAAAAAGGTGATACTAAAACAATTGAAATTGATAATCAAGTAGAAAAATAAGGTTGAGTTTTGTTAAAATAATGAGTGGCAAGCTATTAAGTTTGCCACTATTTTTATTTTTAATAAATTATGGTGAGGAAAATAGATATGAAAAGAAAATTAACTACGAGTATTTTATTCTTAGCATTGACCAGTCTCTTAGTGGCAGGTTGTTCAGATAAAAAAACAGAAAAAAGTACTGATACCAAACAAGAAAAACTCGTTAAAGAACCCTATTCTGAAAGACAATTTTTAATGGGAACTTATGTACAAGTAAAAATATATAACAAAGGTAAAGAAGATGTCTTAAAAAAAGCATTTGATCGCATTGGTGTATTAGATAGAGAAATTACGGTTAATGAAAAAGGATCAGAAGTGGATGACATCAATGAACAAGCTGGTATAAAACCAGTAAAGGTCAGCTCGGATGTGTATGAGTTGATTAAGTCAGCTTTAAATTATACAAAGGATTCTAATGGTGGGTTTGATTTAGCTATTGGGCCAATTACTCAACTTTGGCATATTGGATTTGATGATGCGAGAAAGCCAGAACAAAGTGAAATCAATCAAGAATTGAAAAAAGTTGATTATAAAAAGGTTATACTAAATGATAAAGAACAAACCGTTTATTTAGAAGAAAAAGGGATGAGCTTAGATTTAGGAGCCATTGCTAAAGGGTATATTACAGACGAAGTAGTCGATGTTTTAAAAGAAAATGGCGTGACAAGTGCTATTGTCGATTTAGGTGGCAATGTCTATGTGTTAGGTGATAACCCTAAAAGCGAATCTGGCAACTGGAAAGTCGGTATTCAAGATCCTAACGAAGCGAGAAATACCGTTGTCGGAACAGTTGAGGAAAAAAACAAATCACTTGTCACATCCGGAATTTATGAACGTTATTTAAAAGTTGGAGATGATGTATATCATCATTTGTTTAACTCAAAAACAGGTTATCCATTTGATAATGATATTGCAGGTGTGACGATTGTTTCAGATACTTCTATTGCAGGGGATGCTCTGTCAACAGCAGTTTTTTCTAAAGGTGTTAAAGAAGGAATGGACTATGTTGATAGTTTAGATGGAGTGGATGCCATCTTTATTACAAAAGAAGATGATATTTATATTAGCAAGGGATTACAAGGTAATTTCAAATTAAATGAAGACTCTCCTTATAAAGTAAAAGATATTAAAGAGTTGAAATAGATTTAAAAAAGGAGAGGATTGTTTATGTCAATATTTTTTGAATTGGTGGAAATTCGCACAAAATTAGCGAGTGTTTTTCCTTATTTTATTGGATTGCTATTTTCTTTATACTATTTTGGTCAAGTGAATTGGTTTAATATGTGTTTGTTTTTTATCGGAATGTTTGTATTTGATATGGCAACAACGGCCATCAATAATTTAATGGATTATTTAAAAGCAAAAGATGATAGCTATCAACAATCAACTAATATTATCGGAAAAGCTGGGTTGGGAGTGTCAAAAGTTCGAAATATGATTATTGCGATGATTACTTTCTCAAGTATTATTGGGTTGTGGCTTGTAGTTCGGACTAGTTTGTTACTATTGCCTATGGGTGGGCTATGTTTTTTGATTGGTATTTTTTACACCTTTGGACCAGTCCCGCTATCAAGAATGCCACTGGGAGAGCTATTTAGTGGTGTCACAATGGGATTTGGGATATTTTTTATCACATTGTATTTAAACATCTATGATACAGGATTTTTATCACTTAATTTTGCTAATGGTCAGTTCATGTTATCAGGCAATATTAAGGAGTTAATCGTCAGTGTATGGGCATCTATTCCTATGATGTTTACTATAGCTAATATTATGCTAGCCAATAATTTATGTGATTTAGATCAAGATATTTTAAATCATCGTTACACATTGCCCTTTTATATAGGTAGAAAACAAGGTGTGTATCTGTTTGATTTGTTGATGTATGGTTGCTATATTGTGATTATACTAGGTGTTTTAGTTGGAATTTACCACTGGAGTATGTTAGTTGTGTTATTAACCTTTCCTATAATTAAAAAGAATGTGTCATTATTCAACCAAAACCAAGAAAAGGCAACCACTTTTTCTGTGGCAATCAAGAATTTAGTATTGTTTAATGGATCGCAGATGATTGGTTTACTGCTGGGGTTATTATTAAGAAAATAGATTAAAAGCATTTTATAGTGGTTTTACATGGAAGTAAAGCGATTATAAAATGCTTTTTTAGTCTGTAGACTTAAAATAAGTCTGTTATAGAAAAAATATCAAGAAATTAGTTGATGATTTTATAATCTATCAGTAATTTCGAATAATATTAGATTACTTAATAATATTTAAACTTGGTGTTATTAATCATGAATCTGTTGCTCGTTTTTTATATCACTATAAAATAATAAAACAATAATATACAATAAATAAATATAGAGCATAAAAAAATATGTTTATTTAATAAGATTTCATTTTTTTATTTAAAAAAGATAAAAAATAACTATAAATAATACAAAATGTTGAACTTTAGTTATAAAGTGATATAATACTAGTGTATTATCATAATATATAAGAAAAAATTAGGATAGATTAATCACATGAAATCTGAAGCTGCAGGACAAGATGCATGGGAAGAAGCAACAAAACCATCAACACCAAGTGAAGATTGGAATACACCAACAGCAGAAGAAGGAAAAACTACAGAAGATGCACACAAAGATGCATGGGAAAATGAAGCTAATGATGCATTAAAAGACTCTTCTAAAAAAGATGACGGAGTAAAAGACTCTTCTAAAAAAGTGGCAACAAAAACAATAGAAAAAAATGAGGTGAAGAATAATGAAAAAACTTTACCACAAACAAATGAAAAAATGAATATGGGATTAGTGATTGGCGGAATTTCATCAGCTTTAGCATCAGCTTTCATGTTCTTTAGAAGAAAATAATTTAATAAGGTTGTTAATTGCATGGGGATGAGAAGAGAAAGACGGTTACAAGAAACTACTTCTAAAAAAAAGAAAATTATAAAAATTATTATTATTCTCTTATTCATAGTATTTAGTGTATTTTATGCTAAATCAAAGATAAGTAAAACTATAACAAAAGAACCGTCAACTTCATATAATGTTAATAGTTCTGACATTGTTGAAGGTAAAAAAGTCCGAGACGCAATGAGTGCAATGAGAGATTTATATGAAGAGGGGTCCCCAAAAAAGTTAAAAGATAATTTGGATATGGAAACCTTAAAAAAAGTAAAAAAAAGTGTCGATAAATTAGACAATGGCAAATTAAAAGATCAATTGATGAATCAATTGAACCAAATAAGGGAACAAATTAATTGATTGAATTTACTTTTAAAGGAATAGTATACTGACTATTCCTTTTTTTATATATTTTTATTATTTTCACTATTTATTTATGATTTACTTTGATATGATAAAAGTGTCGATAAATTGAGGTGAAATACATGAAAATAACCATTAAAGAAATTGCTGCTATCACTGGTGTTTCTACTACGACTGTTTCTCAAATATTAAATAACAAAGGACAGCGATTTAGTGAGGAAACGCGTCTAAGAGTTTTGAAAGCGGTTGATGAATACGATTACATACCGGATTATTTTGCTAAAAATATGGTTCATAGAGAATCGAAAACAGTTGGGATGATTGTTCCAGATGTGACAGATTTATTTTTCTCAAAGGTGATTGAAGGTGTTGAAGCATATTTTAATAAAAAAGATTATATGATTTTATTATGTAATTCAAGACATTCAGCAAGGAAAGAAAAAGATTATATAAAACAGTTACAAAATAGATCAGTTGCTGGTATCTTATTAGCAAGTCCAAATTCGTTAAAGTTAGAGAGTGATTTAAAAGGAAGTCCATATATTTTAATTGATAGGGGGCTTAATACGAGAACAGAGGGAAATCTGTTAGTAAAAGAATATAGTGGTGTTTATCAAGCTATTCAACATTTGATTGATAATGGACATAATAGAATTGGTATGTTGACAAATGAATCTGGTTATTATGAAATGACAGAGCGATTTGATGCGTATTATCAATGTCTAAAAGATAATAATATTGAATATAATCCTGACTTTATTGCAGACGGTCCTGTAACGATAGAGGGTGGATACTTTGCAGCTAAAGCATTACTTGAAAAACAATTTATCACGGCATTATGTTGCGGAAATGATCAAATGGCAGTGGGAGCTTACAGAGCAGCCTATGAATTAGGTATATCTATTCCAAAAGATTTATCGGTGGTAGGATTTGATGACTTAGAACTCTCAGCTTTTTTAAATCCACCATTAACGACAGTAAAACAACCGGCTTTTGATATTGGTTATACAGCCGCCCAATATTTATTGCAAGAAATTGAGCACCCTAATGAAAGTATTCCTAACAAAACGTTCGAAACCACGTTTATTGAACGAGGTAGCACAACATCTATTGACAAAACATGAAAACGTGTTAAAATTTAATTGTAAGCGCTATTAGTTTAATATTACAATGAGTAAACCGATTTACTCAAGTAAGTTAGTTATAGTAAATCGGTTTACTTAATGGGAATTGAGGAACACATAATGAGAATGGTAGATTTAATAAAGAAGAAACGAGACGGTTTAGCTTTATCAAAAGATGAGATTGAATTTATTATTAATACCTATACTACAGGTGATGTAACGGATTATCAAATGAGTGCTCTTTTAATGGCAATATATTTTAATGATATGACAGATGAGGAAATTACATGGATGACTACAGCAATGAGTCAGTCAGGAGATATGATTGATTTATCAGCAATTCATGGTATAAAAGTAGACAAACATTCAACTGGTGGAGTAGGAGACACAACAACATTAGTATTAGCTCCTTTGGTGGCATCGGTTGGAGCAAAAGTAGCTAAAATGAGTGGTCGAGGATTAGGTCACACAGGTGGTACAATTGATAAATTAGAAGCGATACCAGGATTTAAAGTTGAACTAGAAAATGATGAATTTATAAAATTTGTAAATGAAAGTAATGTAGCAGTCACTGGTCAATCAGGTGATTTAGCCCCAGCAGATAAAAAGATTTATGCATTACGAGATGTGACAGCAACGGTGGACTCTATTCCACTAATTGCTAGTTCTATCATGAGTAAAAAGATTGCTTCTGGAGCGGATGCAATCGTTTTAGATGTGACCACTGGTGATGGTGCATTCATGAAGAGTTTAGAAGATGCGGAAAGACTTGCCCATACAATGGTAAGAATTGGTCATTTAGCTAATCGACAAACAATGGCAATTATTTCTGATATGTCACAACCTTTGGGAAATGCGATTGGGAATGCTAATGAGATAAAAGAAGCAATTGATGCATTAAAAGGTGAGGGACCAGAAGATTTAATGGAAATGGTCTATACACTTGGAAGTCAAATGGTTGTTCTAGCAGAAAAAGCGTCTACTTTAGAAGAAGCACGACAATTATTAGAAAACAGCATAACAAGTGGCGCGGCTGCGGATAAATTTAAAGAAATGATCCGTAATCAAGGTGGAGATGATTCTGTTGTTGATTTTCCTGAAAAATTACCACGAGCAAACTATATTATAGAAGTTCCAGCTAAAAAAACGGGTGTTGTTTCTAAAATAGTTGCAGACAAAATTGGTGTTGCAGCGATGCTTTTAGGAGCCGGTAGAAGAACAAAAGAAGAAAGCATAGACTATGCAGTTGGGTTGATTTTAAATAGAAAAGTAGGCGAAACAGTTTTTGAAGGAGAATCTTTAGTAACTATTCAATCAAATCGAGAAAATGTAGAAGATGTCTTAAAAGTTATTTATGACAGTATTGAGATTGGAGAGGTAGGAGAAGAACCTATCTTAATTCATAAAATTATAACCGAATAATAAAAAATATTGATAAAAAAATGTTCATATTATTCTAATGAATATTGATAAATTCTCTTAAAAATAGTATCTTTAATTTTAGAAGTAATATAAATGATTAAAGTCTTTTTTACCTAATTTATTATAAAATAACAGTGATTTATAACTTTACTCGTCTATTAAGTAATGTTAACAAAGTAAGAGTTTTCAAATGAGAAGTCAGATTAAGTAATTAAATATAACAGAATTGGTATAGTTATGATAGGTTGGTAAAAGAGATGTTTCTTATCAAAAAGAGGGGGCGGGCGATATCAAAATAAGTTGATAAAGTCTTTGGGTTGATGTTCGTAGGTAATAAAGATAGGAGATATATTATGACAGTAAACAAAAATTGGATTGACCATGCAACACATGCGTATCATCAAGCATATGTTCCTTATTCTGAATTTCCTGTAGGCGCTGCTCTTGTGACTAAGTCAGGAAAAGTGTATGAAGGATGCAATATTGAAAATGCATCATTTGGGTTAACAAACTGTGCAGAAAGAACAGCCATTTTTAAAGCTATCTCAGAAGGTGAAAAAGAATTTGAGCATTTAGTGGTTATTGGTAATACGAAAGAACCAATTTCTCCTTGTGGGGCATGTAGACAAGTTTTAGTCGAATTTTGTAAGCCAGATATGCCAATTACATTATGTAATTTAAATGGTGATACAAAAGAAACAACAATGCAAGAGCTACTTCCTTATTCATTTGTCGAAGTAGAAAAATAACTATCAACTAAAAATTATAAGCGGAGGTTTTTCAAAAATGAAAAAATCAACAAAAATTGGTGCAGGACTATTAGTTATGGGATTAGCAGTGACGTTAACAGCTTGTGGGGGAAATAAAGCAGGTGGTAACGTTGGTGGAAAAACAACTTCAGGTGAAAAACCAGATCAAACAGTTCATACAGCAGCAATCGTGACTGACGTTGGTGGTGTGGATGATAAATCGTTTAACCAAGGTGCTTGGGAAGGTTTGAAAGAGTGGGGAGAAGCTAACAAACTTGAAAAAGGTGCTAATGGTTATGATTACTTCCAATCAACAGATGCCTCTCAATATACAACAAATATTGATCAAGCTGTCGCAAGTAAATTTGAAACTATTTTTGGGATTGGGTACTTATTAACAGATGCTATTTCAGCAGCAGCAGATCAAAATAAAGACACACAATTTGGTATCGTAGACTCAGTTATTGAGGGAAAAGATAATGTAGTATCTTTAACATTTAAGGATAATGAAGCAGCTTACTTGGCAGGGATTGCAGCAGCGTATTCTACTAAAACAGATAAAGTTGGATTTGTTGGAGGAGAAGAAGGGGCAGTTATTGACCGTTTTGAAGCAGGATTTGTTAAAGGTGTTGAAGATGGAGCAAAAGAATTAGATAAAAAAATTAAAGTAGACGTTCAATATGCAGCATCATTTGGTGACCCTGCTAAAGGTAAAGCTTTAGCTGCCAATATGTACCAAAACGGTGTGGATATTATTTACCATGCTTCAGGTGGTACTGGTGCAGGAGTCTTCCAAGAAGCTAAAGACTTAAATGAAAAACAATCAGCAGACAAACGTGTTTGGGTGATTGGTGTAGATAGAGATCAAGAAGAAGATGGTAACTACAAAGACAAAGATGGTAAAGAAGAAAACTTCACCTTAACATCAAGTATTAAAGGTGTGGGAACTGCTGTTAAAGACGTAACTGAAAAAGCTCAAAAAGGTGAATTCCCTGGTGGAGACGTATTAGTTTATGGTCTTAAAGAAGGCGGAGTTGATTTATCTAAAGGGCATTTAGATCAAAAAGCAATTGATGCAGTAGAAAAAGCTCGTAAAGAAGTTATTGATGGAAAAGTAGAAGTTCCAGAAAAACCAGCTAAAAAATAAAAATTGTTGAAAAGTTGTTGATAGAAAACTTTATGGGAAACGTTCAAAATAAACTGAATAACTTTTCCATAAAGTTTTTCTTTTAGGCTTTAAAGGAATGGGAAAAGTAAGTTTTCTCTTTCCTTCAAAGTCTAAACTTTGAAGTGTGATAATGATAAAGAGGTGTGAAGTCATGAATGAGGAAAACTATGTCATAGAAATGCGGAATATCACAAAACAATTTGGTGATTTCAAAGCAAATGACAACATCAATCTCCAAATTAGAAAAGGCGAAATTCATGCGTTATTGGGTGAAAATGGTGCAGGAAAATCAACCTTGATGAATGTATTATCAGGATTACTACAGCCGACTAGTGGACAAATCTATATGGATGGTCAACCAGTAACGATTGCTAATCCAACTGATGCCAAACGTTTAGGAATCGGGATGGTCCATCAGCATTTTATGTTGGTAGATGCTTTTACGGTAACTGAAAATATTATTTTAGGTGATGAACCAACAAAATCTGGTGTGCTGGATAAGAAAAAATCAGTGGAAGATTTAAAACGAATCTCAGAACAATACGGTATGGAAGTTAATCCAGATGCCTTAATCAGTGATATTTCAGTTGGAATGCAACAACGTGTTGAGATTTTAAAAACATTGTATCGTGGCGCGAATATTTTAATTTTTGATGAGCCGACAGCGGTATTAACACCTCAAGAAATTGATGAGTTGATTATGACCATGAAGGAATTAGTAAAAGAAGGTAAATCAATCATTATTATTACGCACAAGTTAGATGAAATTAAAAAAGTGGCGGATAGATGTACGGTAATTCGTCGTGGTAAGAGTATTGAAACAGTGAACGTAAAAGATGTTAGTTCACAACAATTAGCTGATTTAATGGTCGGTCGTTCGGTATCATTTAAGACAGAAAAAGAACCATCAAATCCTAAAGAAGTCATTTTATCGGTTAAAGATTTACATGTAAAAGATAATCGTGGACTTGAAGCAATTAAAGGATTAGATTTAGATGTTCGAGCTGGAGAAGTTGTTGGGATTGCTGGTATTGATGGGAATGGTCAAACAGAATTAATCCAAGCTATTACAGGTCTTAAGAAAATTGAATCTGGTAAAGTGATGTTACGTGATAAGGACATAACGAATTTAAAACCTCGTCAAATCACTGAATCAAGTGTAGGACATGTTCCTGAAGACAGACATAAATATGGTCTTGTTCTAGACATGACATTATCTGAAAATATTGCCTTACAAACTTATTATCACGAACCGTTTAGTAAGAATGGTGTACTGAATTATAACTACATGGATTCTTATGCGAGAAAATTAATCGAAGAGTATGATGTTCGTACAACAAGTGAACATGCACAAGCTAAGTCACTTTCAGGTGGTAATCAACAAAAAGCGATTATCGCTCGTGAAATGGATAGAGATCCTGAGTTACTAATTGTTTCTCAGCCAACTCGTGGGTTAGACGTTGGAGCGATTGAGTACATTCATAAACGTTTGATTAATCACCGTGATAAAGGCAATGCTGTTTTAGTAGTCAGTTTTGAATTAGAAGAAATATTAAATGTGTCGGACCGAATTGCTGTTATCCATGCAGGCCAAATCGTCGGGATTGTTGATCCAAAAGAAACAACAGAAAACGAGTTAGGATTATTAATGGCTGGATACACATTGGAAGAAGCACGACGAGAATTAGGGACAGAGGTAGGTGTAACTAATGAGTAATTTTAAATTTAGTAAGATGAATGGAATCTTGGTTCCTATTTTATCGGTTATTATGGGATTTGTATTAGGTGCTATTATTATGTTGCTATTTGGTTATAACCCAGTTCAAGGGTATCAAGCCATGTTGACAACAGCATTTCAATCACCAAAAAGTATTGGTGAAATTTTTGTAACAGCTGGGCCTTTAATTTTTACGGCTTTAGGATTTTCTGTGGCAAGTGCTGCTGGATTCTTTAATATCGGGCTTTCAGGTCAGGCGTTGGCTGGTTGGGTAGCAAGTATCTGGGTTGGACTTTCAATGGGAGACTCGCCAAGATTAATTGCCTTAACTGCAGCTATTTTAGCAGGGGTGATTGCTGGAGCTTTAACAGCGGCGATACCTGGTTTATTAAGAGCTTATTTTGGAACAAGTGAAGTCATTGTTACAATCATGATGAACTATATTTTACTTTATACAAGTACACATATCGTTAATAATGTTATTCCAGAGAAATTTATTTCAACTAAAGGAACTACTAAATTGATTGGGGAAAATGTGTCTCTTAGAACAGAGTTTTTAACCTCAATTAGTAATGGCTCTCGTTTGAATTTAGGTATTATCTTTGCTTTTATTTTCTTAATCTTGATTTGGTTTTTAATGAAGAAAACCACATTAGGTTATGAAATTACAGCTGTTGGTTTAAACCCATTTGCATCAGAATATGCAGGGATGAGTAGTAAACGTATTATTGTGTTATCAATGGTCATCTCAGGAGCATTAGCTGGTATGGGTGGCGTTGTGTATGGATTAGGAACATTTGGTAACTTCTTTGTTCAAGGTAACTCATTAAGTATTGGATTTGATGGTATGGCAGTCTCATTACTTGGTGGAGGATCATCCATCGGTATTTTACTATCCTCTTTATTGTTTAGTATCCTAAAATTAGGTGGACAAGGTATGCCAATATTGGCTGGTGTACCAACTGAATTGGTTGATGTTGTTATTGCTTCTATCATCTTCTTTGTTGGTATTAGCTACTTAATCAAATTGATTTTAACAAAACTTGAAACAAAAAAAGAACCAAAAGCTAGCAAAGTTGAAGGAGGTAAAGCGTGATGGCAGCAGATACTATGTCAACAGTTGCGTCTATTATTACGCAAACACTTGTTTATTCAACACCTCTTGTTTTTACAGCATTAGGCGGAACATTTTCAGAACGTGGAGGGATTGTTAACGTTGGGTTAGAAGGTATCATGGTGATGGGTGCATTCAGCTCAGTTGTGTTTAACATTACGTATGCCGGAGTTTTTGGCGTTTGGACACCATGGATTGCTTTATTAGTCGGTGGAATTGTCGGAATGATTTTCTCATTACTTCATGCTGTAGCAACAATTAACTTGCGTGCTGATCATATTATTAGTGGTACTGTTATCAACTTGATGGCACCAGCTTTAAGTATTTTCTTAGTTAAAGTGTTATATGGTAAAGGTCAAACAGACCAAGTGCCACAAACATTTGGTTATTGGGAAGTTCCTGGGTTAAGTAAGATTCCAGTGATTGGGCCATTATTATTTGAAAAAACATCAGCACCAGCCTTCTTAGCTATTTTAGTGTCAGTCCTTGCGTGGTTTGTCATTTATAAAACACGCTTTGGCTTGAGATTACGCTCAGTAGGTGAAAATCCTCAAGCAGCTGATACTTTAGGGATTAATGTTTATGGTATGAAATATTCAGGTGTATTAATTTCTGGCTTTTTAGGCGGTATTGGTGGAGCAGTATTTGCTCAAACCATTGCTGGACGTTTTGCTGTAACAACTATATCAGGTCAAGGTTTCATCTCAATGGCTGCGATGATCTTTGGTAAATGGAACCCACTTGGTGCAATGGGAGCAGCTCTATTCTTTGGATTTGCTCAAAACTTGAGTATTGTAGGAGACAGCATTCCACTTATTTCAAGTATTCCAAAAGTGTACCTACAAAGTGCTCCATACGCGTTAACGATTATTGTGTTAGTATTGTTCTTAGGTAAAGCACAAGGACCTAAAGCAGGCGGTAAAACATATATTAAATCTAAATAGTAATTAACTCCTTCCTCTAGTTCCTCTAAATAGAGGGAGGTTTTAAAATATAAAAATGACTTGGAAGAAGGAATGGTAATGTTTAAAAGAATTCATTTAGTAGTACTAGATTCTGTTGGAATTGGTGAAGCTCCTGACGCTGAAAAATTTGGCGATGTTGGAAGTCACACACTAGGTCATATAGCTGAGCATGGGTTACATGTTCCTAATATGGAAGAATTAGGTCTTGGAACAATTGAACCTTTAAAAGGTGTCAAAGCGATTGAAGATCATAAAGGCTATGCGACTAAACTAGAAGAAGTATCTGTTGGTAAAGACACAATGACTGGTCATTGGGAAATTGCTGGATTAAACATTCAAACACCTTTTAGAGTATTCCCTGAAGGTTTCCCTCAAGATTTATTAGACAAAATCACTGAATTTTCTGGTCGTGGCATTATTATGGGTGCTAATAAACCATATAGTGGCACACAAGTTATTGAAGATTTTGGTGAAGAACAAATGAAAACAGGGGACTTAATTATCTACACATCAGCTGACCCTGTGTTACAAATTGCTGCTCATGAAGATGTGATTCCATTAGAAGAATTATACAAAATTTGTGAGTACACTCGTGAAATCACGAAAGATGATCCTTACATGATTGGTCGTATTATCGCGAGACCTTACTTAGGTGAACCTGGTAACTTTAAACGTACAGCTAACCGTCATGACTATGCCCTTGATCCATTTGGTCGTACGGTTTTAAATGAATTAAAAGATGCTGGAAAAGATGTTATCGCAGTTGGTAAAATCAACGATATCTTTAACGGTCAAGGAATGACAGAAGCAATCCGTACGGCTTCAAATATGGATGGCGTGGATAAATTATTAGACGTAATGAAACAAGATTTTGAAGGAGTAAGTTTTACTAACTTGGTTGACTTTGATGCGTTATTTGGACACAGAAGAGATACACCAGGTTATGCTAAAGCATTAGAAGACTTTGATGCCCGTTTACCAGAGATTTATGCTAATATGCAAGAAGATGATTTATTATTAATTACAGCAGACCATGGAAATGATCCAACATTCCCAGGAACAGATCATACTCGCGAGTATGTACCATTACTTGCTTACAGCAAAAAAATGAAAGGTCATGGTCAATTGCCACAAGGATACTATGCAGATATCTCTGCGACAATTGCAGATAACTTTGATGTTAAACCAACTGAAAACGGAAAAAGCTTTTTAGAATTATTGAAATAAGGGAGACTATAACATGTCATTAAGCGAAAAATTAGCAGCAACATCACAATATATTAAAGAAAAAGGGGTAGGAGCCGTTGATTTTGGTCTTATCCTAGGATCAGGATTAGGAGAACTTGCTGACGAGATTACCGATCGCGTAGTTATTCCTTATGAAGACATTCCGCATTTTCCTGTATCAACAGTGGTAGGTCATGCAGGACAACTTGTTTACGGAACATTATCTGGTAAAAAAGTTCTAGCAATGCAAGGACGCTTCCATTATTATGAAGGTCATTCAATGCAGACTGTCACATTCCCAGTGAGAGTGATGAAAGCTTTAGGAGCAGATTCATTAATCGTAACAAATGCAGCTGGTGGCGTAAATACAAGTTTTTCACCGGGTGATTTGATGTTAATTACTGATCAAATTAACTTTACCGGTGACAATCCTTTAATGGGGTTAAACGAAGAAGATTTAGGTCCACGTTTCCCTGATATGTCAGAAGCTTATAACAAAGCATATGGTGAAGTAACGAAAAAAGTAGCACAAGAACTATCTATTCACTTACAAAAAGGTGTTTATATGGGATTCTCTGGTCCAACTTATGAAACACCAGCAGAAGTACGTATGGCACGTGTGATGGGTGCGGATGCTGTTGGTATGTCAACTGTCCCTGAAGTGATTGTAGCTAACCACATGTCAATGAAAGTATTAGGTATTACATGTGTGACAAATTTGGCTGCAGGTATGCAAGCTAACTTAAATCATGAAGAAGTAGTTGAAACAACAGAACGAGTGAAAGCTGATTTTAAAGAACTAGTGAAACGTACACTAGAAAAACTTTAATTTAAAGGAGACTGAAGAATGAGCGTACATATTGGAGCAAAACAGGGAGAAATTGCAGATAAAATATTACTTCCAGGAGATCCATTAAGAGCGAAATATATCGCCGAAACATTTTTAGAAGATCCTAAGTGTTACAATGAAGTTCGTGGGATGTTAGGATATACTGGAACGTATAAAGGCCATAAAGTATCCGTTCAAGGAACTGGTATGGGAATGCCTTCAGCAGCTATCTATGCGAATGAATTAATTCGCGAGTATGATGTGAAAAAATTATTGCGTGTAGGAACATGTGGTGCGATTCGTAACGATGTACATGTGAGAGATTTAGTGTTAGCTCAAGCGGCAGCAACCAATTCTGCGATTATTCGTAAAGATTTTCCTACTTTTGATTTCCCGCAAATTGCTGATTTTGATTTATTAACGACAGCGTATGATATTGCTAAAGAAAAAGGATTTAATATTCATGTTGGAAATGTATTATCAAATGATACGTTTTACTCAGATGATAATTCAGACGTCTTTAAATTAGGTGAATATGGTGTGTTAGGTGTTGAGATGGAAGCAGCAGTACTTTACTATTTAGCAGCTAAATACAACGTCCAAGCTCTTGCTTTGATGACAGTGAGTGATCACATGATTACTGGTGAAGAAACCACATCAGAAGAACGTCAAACGACATTTAATGACATGATGATTGTTGGTCTAGAAACATTAATTAAAGAAAATTAAATGAAAAAACGAGTAAGAGGTAGTGTCTTACTCGTTTTTTATTGGATATAGTAAATAATTAAACTAGCTAAAGCAAAAAGATTGAGGATAAACTCTTTCTTTTTAGCTTTTTTTGTTTTCATAAAAAGAAAGAATGAAATTATTGTGGCAACAATAAAAGATATTAATTTCCACGTATCAAGTTGTTGAGACATATAATGTTGCACTACTAAATAATAAGTTCCTATTAGAGACAGTAAACCAAGGAGAAGAAATATAGGCTGTCTTGATAGATATGAATACATTCCTTGAGTAAAAATCGTTAAAAATAACACAATAAAAAATGAAAAGACAAATGGTTTTATTAATTCAAAATCATAATCAAAAGGGTAGCTAATGGTCAGCAGTTGATTAAATACAATTCCTTTAAAGAAAGCATTGGTAAACGAATAAAAAAGTGAGTCAACATAGTAAAACTGTTTTGAAAAAATCATTATTTGAAAGAGTTCATAGGCTAATAAAATTATTCCAAATTGAATCGCTGTTTGTTGAATAATCAAGTAAATCAACACAGCACTGATGATAAGTTTTAATCCATAGATGGCAATAGGCATGGAACGTCCTTTTTTATAAGTATTTTTCCCAATGAGTTGAAAAAAATCACTCAGTAATAAATAAAGAATCATATAGTTTAAAATTAAGGCACCATGGCTACTATTTTTCAAAAATAAAATGCCAGGTATAAGGGAAATAGTTGTTTGTAAAATGGCAATAAGAAAGGTTAGTGGAATATTTTTCCACAAAGTAGGTTTTGGTTGCAAAATATATCTCCTTGTATGTTATTGATAATAACACTTTATGGCAATAATATAAAAAGGTCAAGATTATCGGTTAAATTATGTAGGTAAAAAGTGAAAAATCTGATATACTGACTTATGTTGCAAGATTCCCGATAGGATTTACATCTCGTGTAAAGATGCCTTGTAACCGACTATATTTAGGGGGAATGAATGATGAAAGAAAGAAAATTATTCACGTCAGAGTCTGTATCGGAAGGACATCCTGACAAAGTAGCAGACCAAATAAGTGATGCGATATTAGATGCGATACTAGAAAAGGACCCAATGGCTCGAGTAGCTTGCGAAACAAGTGTTACAACAGGATTGGTCTTAGTATTTGGAGAAATTACCACAAGTGCTTATGTTGATATTCAAAAAGTAGTGAGGGATACAATAAAAAGCATTGGGTATACACGTGCAAAATATGGTTTTGACGGAGATACATGTGCCGTCATGGTTGCCATTGATGAGCAATCACCAGATATTGCACAAGGAGTTGATGCGTCACTTGAAACACGTGAAACCTCAACTAGTGAAGAAGATTTAGGTGCCGGAGACCAAGGATTAATGTTTGGATTTGCTATTGATGAAACACCAGAATTAATGCCTTTACCAATTGCTCTAAGTCATAGAATCACACAAAAATTATCAGAATTAAGAAAAAATGATACACTATCTTATTTACGTCCAGATGCTAAATCTCAGGTGACGGTTGAATATGATGAAGAAGGCAATCCATTACGTGTTGATGCGATTGTTGTGAGTACACAACATGATGAAGACACAACATTGGAACAAATTCAAAAAGATGTTACCGAGTTAGTCATAAAAGAAGTGATTCCAAGTGAATTACTTGATGATAAAACAAAATACTATATTAATCCAACTGGTCGCTTTGTTATAGGTGGACCTCAGGGAGATTCTGGTTTAACAGGTCGAAAAATTATTGTTGATACCTATGGAGGATACGCTCGCCACGGTGGTGGAGCATTTTCTGGAAAAGATGCGACAAAAGTTGACCGTTCAGCAAGTTATGCTGCCAGATATATTGCAAAAAATATCGTCGCAGCAGGTTTAGCGACAAAATGTGAAGTTCAACTTGCTTATGCCATTGGGGTAGCTCAACCTGTTTCGATTTCGATTGAAACATTTGGAACAAGCGATTACAAAGAATCAGAACTGATTGCTGCTGTGAGATCCTTGTTTAATCTATCACCAACTGGTATTATAAACATGTTGGACTTAAGACGTCCCATCTACCAAAAAACAGCTGCATACGGTCATTTTGGACGTGATGATGAAGACTTTACCTGGGAAAAAACAGATAAAGTGGATGAATTAAAACAATTTTTAGCAAAATAAAAAATAACAATAATCCTTATTTGGCAAGTACTTTGGCTGATAAGGATTATTATTTTGAGGAGGAAACCATGCAACAAAAAAGAGAAACAAATGTTAAAATTATCACTGCTTGCGTATTTATCGCTACTTTTATGACAGCAGTGGAAGGGACCATTGTATCAACCGCTATGCCAACGATTGTTGGGTCATTAAAAGGCATTAGTATTATGAATTGGGTTTTTTCCATTTATCTATTAACCAATGCTATGATGACACCGATTTATGGTAAATTAGCAGATAAAATTGGGAGAAAACCGATTTATTTGATTGGAGTCTTTATTTTTATTATTGGTTCTGCTTTATCAGGAATGAGTCAAAATATGATGCAATTAATTATTTTTCGAGCGATTCAAGGAATTGGGGCAGGTTCTATTGTTCCAGTATCTTTAACCATTATTGCGGATATTTATCCAGTTGATAAACGAGCCGGTGTTTTAGGATTAAATAGTGCGGCTTGGGGGATAGCTAGTATTGTGGGGCCACTTGCGGGAGGATTTATAGTGGATGCTCTGAGTTGGCATTGGATTTTCTTAATCAATGTACCAATCGGTATTATGTTAATGATATTAGTATGGATTTACTTGATTGAAGAAAAACGCGAAGTTGAGAAAAGTCCAATTGACTACATGGGAAGTTTCTATATGATAACTATGTTACTGTCATTATTGTATGGTGTTCAAAAAATTAATGATGGCTTTAACTTAATTACCGTTATTGCTTTTGCAATTTTTATTCTCAGTTTAGTATTGTTTGTCAGAACAGAAAAAAAAGCACAAGATCCAGTTATTTCTCTTGACCTTTTCAAAAATCGCACCTTTGTGTTGGTTAATTTGATTGCGGCATTAATTAGTGGATTCTTAATGGGTGTTGAAGTGTACATTCCGATGTGGATGCAAGGAGTTGTTGGGAAATCTGCTGCACTAGGAGGAATTGTGTTAGCTCCTATGTCAGTTATCTGGATGTTCGGCTCATTTGCTGGGGGACGAGCGATGAAAAAATGGCATCATCGTTTAGCCATTGTCATTAGTATGTTGCCAATATTAATTAGTTCTGTTTTCTTAACATTAGTTGATAAAGGAACACCGTATGGACTCTTCTTGGTTTTCTCTGGAATTATGGGGATAGGATTTGGGATGACGATGACCTTATTAACTGTTTTAGCTCAAACCTCTGTTTCTAAGCAATTTACAGGTGTTGCCACATCATTTTTTACGTTATCTCGAACAATTGGACAAACCATTATGATTTCAATTTTTGGTTTAGCATTAAATAAGACGATGGATACACAGCTAGAAAGTAGTATGGTTCCAGGAGCAACAAAAGATATGATGAATGAGCTAATCAATCCACATACTGCATCAGGATTACCAACAGAGTTGATTGG
The DNA here is from genome assembly GCF_022655055.1 of Vagococcus sp. CY52-2. Taxonomy (NCBI): domain Bacteria; kingdom Bacillati; phylum Bacillota; class Bacilli; order Lactobacillales; family Enterococcaceae; genus Vagococcus; species Vagococcus changpingensis. Next base: position 40,554 of record NZ_CP093384.1, read on the forward strand.
TGGTTTACGTGATATTTTATATAATAGTATCCATACTGTTTTTTTTATTGGCTTACTTTTGGTGATTGCATCATATGTTTTAAATTATTTTCAAGAAAAAGAGTCAGTTAAAAATACCCACATCGTTAATTAAACGATGTGGGTATTTTTTACATTAATTCCACAGTTTCTAGAGCTTTTGTAACATTAAGATAGGCATCTTCGGTTAATTTTTTTCGCTTATCATAAGAAATATTGGTATTAATGTCATGTAAATGATGACCAATATTTACGATATTACGTTCAATCGTTTCAGCAAAGTTTAGTTCTTTACTAGAAAATTGTTCAGAATGTTTTTTGAAATCTTCTTTTAGCTGTTTGACTAAAGATTGGGCATCTTGGTAAATTCCAGCATACTGATCAGATTCTAGTGACTCCATAATGGTGTTATCTTTTTCAAGAATGACTAGTAAATCTTCTTTTAGTTTTTTAAATGGATAGTGATATCTTTAAATGTTTCGGCTTTTGATATGGTCATGTTAATCACTCCTATAATTTTTTTCAAAACGATTTGTTTATAGAATTCATTTTCGTAGTTAAATAAATTTTTTTTGTAAACAAAATACGAATAAATTCAAAATAATTAAAAAATAAATGGTTTTTTGTACACATAAACACCATTATTTTGTAATAAATTAAACACTAACTTGAGAAAAGTGGAAAATATATTCCGAGACATAATATTGGTGTAGCTTACTTAATTGAGCAATTAGATAATGATATAAAAAAATTTTTATAATTGAACCATTGATTGGTTGTATATCCCAAAAGATGTCAAAAAATTAAGTCATTTAAACAGAGCTACAGAAATTGGTGATGTAGTTGAAGCAAGAGATGGTCATACTTACTTATTAATTGAAGCTATTCATCGAGAAGATAGTGAGGAAGCCCAAGATGTGTTACTGTATATCATAATTATTGTTCATACAAAAGAACAAGTGAATGATTATACAGTTGAAATTATTGGAGACAATGACTCAACTTTTGATCGTTTAGTAGATGAGTGGAGAATAGTGTGAAATAAGCTATTTTAAGAACCTAACATATTTTATGTTAGGTTCTGTTTACTTACATAAGTTACAAAAGTATCATTAATTACAAATTGTTAACTTTTTCACAAATAGCCGTTAAGATATGTATGTAAAGCAAAGGAGCATGCAACCTTTTGTGATATAACACACAATGATTAATGGAGGATTTATATATGAATATAGGAGAAGTCATAAAAACTACCATGACTGATATGAATATTATCAGTGCGATAACATCAACAGTATTTATTATTTTATTAGGATTCTTTTGTCGCAAGAAAGGTATTTTCTCGTCAGAAGTAGGAAAAATTTTATCAAAAGTTGTTTTAAGTGTAGCTCTACCAGCCTTGGCATTTAACGCATTTATGCAAGATATTAAAAGTGAAACACTAAAACAAGGAATGAACGTGTTAATTTGGGGTATTGTCATTTATATTATTTTAATTTTCGTTTCTAAGCCATTATTTATGAAATATAAAGGCGACAAACAAGATACTCTACGCGTATTAACTATTTTTGGATCAACTACATTTTTTGGTACACCAATCGTTAGTGCTATTTACGGACCAATTGGTGTGATGTTTTCTTCAATCTTTAATATAGGTTACCGAATTTTCTTATACTCATATGGCTACATTAAAATGAGTGGATTAAAAATGGAGCTTAAAAATATAAAAACAATGTTTTTAAATCCAATTGTTATTGCAACGTTTGCTGGTTTATTCATTTGGATTTTCCAAGGATACTTACCACAAGTTAGTGTGACCAATGCAGAAGGTGTTGTGAATCAAGTGGCATTCTTACGTATTGATCAAACAGCAGTATGGTTATTTAAACCAATGACTTATTTAGCTGGATTAGCTTCACCACTTGCTTGGTTATCAATCGGGGCTACTTTAGGTGAAGTAAGCTTTAAAGATGCAGCTTCAGATAAAACATCTTGGTACTACAGTGCAATGAAGGTAATTGTTGTACCAGTTATAAACATTGTATTATTAGCGATTTTAACTATGACTCACATTTTACCAGTAAGTTACGAAGCATTAGCAACTATCGTCATCATGATGGCTGCACCAACAGCGACAGTAGCGGCTGCTTATGCGATTAGTTTTGATAAGAAACCACTTCTAGCTTCAAATGCTTCTCTTATTTCAACAGTATTAGCTGTTGTCATGACGCCAATATGGATTGTAGTGCTAGAAATGATTAGTAAAATGGGTATTTTTTAACATAAAACATGATTAAGAAAGAAGAGAGATAGAGATGACATTCAAAATAGCTTGTTACGGTGTACGACCAAATGAGGTAGCGTACTTTAATGATTTAAACAAATATAACTATGACTTAACATTGATTGAAGAATTATTAACACATGATAATATTGAAACAGCTTATAACCATGATGCAGTCTTATTACGAGGAAATTGTGTGGCTGATAGAGAAAACATTGAGAAAATGTCAGAACATGGTGTGAAATATGTCTTTACACGTACAGTTGGTTTTAATCATATTGACTTAGATGCAGCAAGAGATTATCACATGGAAGTGGCAAGAGTACCATCATACTCTCCTAATGCTATTGCTGAATTGTCATTGACTTTAGCTATGATGTTGTTAAGACATACTTCTTATATGACCATGAGAACAAGCCATAAAAACTTTATTGTTGATAATACCATGTTCAGTAAAGAAATTAGAAATTGTAAAGTGGGAATTATTGGGACTGGAAAAATTGGTTTGACAGAAGCGAAGTTATTTGCCGGATTAGGTGCGACAGTATTAGGATATGATATTTATGAAAATGATGCAGCAAAAGAGATTTTAACCTATACAGATTTAAACGATTTATTAGCACAATCTGATATTGTTAGCATTCATGTACCATATATTCCTGGTGAAAACGATCAAATGATTAATGCCGAATTTATTAGTAAAATGAAAAAAGGAGCTATCTTAATTAATACAGCTCGTGGAGAATTACAAGATAACCAAGCCATTTTAGAAGCGTTAAAGACAAATCATTTAGAAGGATTTGGAACAGATGTATTTGCTAATGAGAAAGATTTATTCTTTAAACAATTTGGTGAGGATCAACCTTTACCTGATCCAACAGTTGAAGAGTTAATTTCTCTCTACCCTAGAGTATTGGTTACTCCTCATGTAGGGTCAAATACAGATGAGGCTTTAACAAACATGATTGAAACAAGCTTTGAGAACTTCCATTCAGTATTAGAATCTGGAAAAACAGCTAATAGTGTTTTATAAAAAATACCCCCTCCAATAACGATTGGAGGGGGTTAACTTATGTTCTTTTATAACGTATAATGGGTCGCCCAACTTCTTGGTACACAATATCCTCTGTTAAGTAATTTGATTCAACTAAAAAGGTTAAATATTTTTTAGTCGAAATACGAGATATTCCAATTTTTTTTGCTAGTTCTTCAGTTGAAAAAGAAGTAGTTTCTTCATTGATTTTTTCTAATACTTTTTCCATTGTTAGTTTTGCTAGGCCTTTAGGTAAATCATTACTTAAAGAAAAATTAGCAGATGTGCTATTAGTCGAGTGCTCGTTGAATAGGACATCAATATTTTGTTGATTAGCGTATTTAAGTTGACTGAATAATTTTTTTTGGTTCATAACTTTTTGTATGGATGATAAAAAGCGTTCTGCGGTAAAAGGTTTGACTAAGTAGTCTATTACCCCAAGTGCTAGAGCTTGTTGAATGGTTTCAATATCATTGGCTGCGGTAATAAGAATGACTGGAACTTGATTATTTTCTTTGCGTAATTCAGCTAAAAATTCAATCCCTGTTTCATTGGGTAGGTAATTATCTAATAAAATAACCTCTACTCTTTTTTCTTGTAAGAGTTTCTTAGCATCTTGTGTTGTTCGATAATTCCCTACAATGTTTATAGTTGGGATAGTTTTTAAAAAGTCTTCATTTAATTTTGCTACCATTGGATCATCTTCAATAATTAGAACGTTCATGGGTTCCTCCTTATTCTATTAATGGTAATTCTATGTAGACCGTCGCACCAATATCATCATTATTAGTGATATCAATTAAACCACCATGTTCATTGACGATGCGATAAATGGCATGGAGACCATATCCTCTTCCTATCCCTTTAGTAGAGAATCCTTTTTGAAAGAGTTTTTCAACATCAGTATGTTGAATACCACAACCACTATCTATCACTTCAATAATTAGGATACTTCCTTCCATTTCATAGGTTATTAGGAGATTAACGTTTTTAATTATTTCTTCTTTAGTCGCATCAATGGCGTTATCCAATAAATTACCTAATATTTGAATAGTATGGTGTACAGTATCATCGATGGTTAAGTCAGGTAAAAAAGATGAAGGGTCTAATGTTAAATTAACGTTTTGTTCTTTTGCTTCATTGATTTTTCCAAGAATAAAACCAGCAATAGCAGGAGATTTAATGATATCAGTAACATGGCCAACTTCCTTTTGGTAGTCATGACTAATTTGTTGAATGTAATCTTGGACTAAATCATATTTTTTCTGTTCAATGAGTCCCATGATAACATGAGTCTTATTCATAAACTCGTGTGTTTGTGCTCTTAGAGCATCAATATATTGTTGGCTTCCACTTAGTGTGTGGATCAGTTGACTCATCTCTGATTGATCTCTAAAAGTGATTACTGATCCATTAAAAGTATCATGAACCATAATAGGCGAAATGGTTGCAATAAGAGTTGTGGTGTTTAGTAGTAATTCTTGATCAGTTTGTTTGTGTTGCAGAGTGAAGCATTCTTTAAAAAAGATAGTATATAATCGCGGATCAATCACCTCATTTTCAATCAGTCTAAATGATGGATCAATAGAAGTTAATAGATTAAAAGCAGCTTGGTTTATAAGAGTAATTTCTTGATCTTTATTAATGGCAATGATACCTTCATTGATTTCATCATTAATCCATTGTTTTTCTTGAACCAATTTAGAAATATCTTGTGGTTCTAATCCAAGCAGAATACGTTTTATGGCAGTACTACTGATGATAGCACCTATTATTCCGACAAATAACCCAATCAATAAAATAAGGGTTATTTTAGCTTGTAAGTTATTAATCTCACCTTGTAACGTATTAAGTGTAATCCCAGCACAGATAACACCTATAATGTGATTATTATCATCTTTAACTGGAACAAAAAAACGAATTCCATCTCCTAGTACTCCTTTTTTTTGAGAAAAATGAGATTCTCCGTTAAGTGTTTTTCTAGCATCATCCAAGTCAGAAAAGGGTTGTCCAATAACGTCAGGGTTTGGATGAGATAATCGAATGAGTTCTTTGTCTAATACAACAATAAAATCCATATTACTGATAGCCGCAACTTCTAATGAAAGAGTTTGGATGTCTTTGGATGTTTTATCTTGAATTAAAGCATCTTTTACTTGTTCATCTGTAGCAAATACCTTGGCAATGGTCGACATTTTATCCTTGGCATGTTTGTATTCATTTTTAACAACATAGTGTTCAATATATAAAGAAGACAGTACTAGCGAAATAAGTGTTGTTAGAAGTACGATAAATATAATAATGGCTCTTAATGAAAACCGACTCATAAATTGACTAATTTTTTGTTGCATGGTTATAGGATACTCCTTCATAAATCGTATTATTCATTATAACTTACAATAGACTGTTTGTGATGATATTCGTAAAAAAAAAAAAGAGCCTTAATTGTTAGGCTCTCTTTTTTTCGATACATAGTACAGAAGGGGGATTATTTTGTTGATTGATAAATTGATAGGTTAAAACAGAGTACATATCCTGTGGGAGTGTTTGAGCAAAGGTTAAAACGTCTGATTTTTCAGCCATTCCTTCTTCGTGACCAGAATAGAGGACAAGAATTAGTCGACCACCTTCTTCTAAAATTGATAGTAACTGATTAATCGCAGTTATTGTTGTATCACTGGTTGTTGTAATGTGTTTATCTCCACGAGGTAGGTAACCTAGGTTAAAGATAGCAGCTTTAATGTTAGTATTTTTTGGTAAGTGATTGACTGCATACTCGTGGCCATCTTTAATTAACGTTGTATTTTGAATAGATTGTGCTGTTATCTTTTTTTGAGTACTTTCTATTGCTTTGTCTTGAATATCAAAGGCATAAACATGTCCAGTATAGCCAACTAATTTGCTTAAAAATAGAGTATCATGTCCATTTCCCATTGTCGCATCAATTACTGTATCACCTAGGATAATACATTCAGTTAAAAGCTGGTGACTAAAATGAAGTGCTGTTTTAAGCATTTTTTTTTCCTCCATGTCTAACATTATAGATTCCTTGATAGGTTTGTCTTTTTTCCAATTCTTTATCAATCCCATTTAAGACTTCCCATTTTTTAAGACTCCACATTGGTCCAATAATCGCTTCTCTTGGAGCGTCTCCGGTTAAACGATGAATAATAATTTCAGGTGGGATGATTTCTAGTTGGTCACAGGTTAATGTGGTGTATTCTTCTTGTGTTAATAGTTTCAGGCGCCCTGAAAGATAATCTTTCTCCATCTTTGTATTTGACATCAAATGAAGAAGATGTAGCTTAATTCCTTGAATATCTGAATCTAAAACAGTTCGCTTGACGTTTTCCATCATCATGTCATATGTTTCACCTGGTAACCCATTGATTAGATGAGTGCAGACATTAATACCATGTTTACGAAGTTTTTCAACACCATCTAAGTAGGTTTTGTAATCATGTGCTCGGTTGATACATTGACTTGTTTCTTCAAAGGTTGTCTGTAAACCAAGTTCTACCCATAAATATAATCGTTTATTTAATTCGGCTAAATAGTCTACTACATCATCAGGTAAACAATCAGGACGAGTCCCAATAGATAAACCAACGACCCCATCTTCATTGATCACTTGTTCAAAGCGATGTTTTAAGATATCAAGAGAAGCATGAGTATTGGTAAAGTTTTGAAAATACACGATATATTGTGTAGTATTAGGCCATTTATGATGCATTTGGTCGACTTCTTTACGAAATTGTACAGGTAAAGGATCACTTGGTGCGATAATCATATCACCAGAACCTGATACACTACAAAAGGTACAGCCGCCTCGAGCGACTGTACCATCTCTGTTTGGGCAATCAAAGCCACCATCAATTGGAACTTTAAAGACTTTTTCATTAAATACTTCTCTAAGAGCAGTATTCCAAGTGTAATAACGTTTTGAGTCTCCTTTTTTATATGTAAACACGTTTATCGTTTCCCTTCAAATCGTTGGATAAAATCATATTTTTTAAAGTATGGGTAACTAAAGGTTAACCAACAGCCACCTAATAAGAATCCACCTAAAATATCAGTTGGGTAATGAACACCTAAGTAAACTCGACTTATTCCAATGAGTAAAATAACAACTCCTAGTGTCATTTGAATCAATAGCCTCATCGCTTTATTATTGATGTATTTATAGGCTAAAAAGATAAGTGTTCCGTAAAATAGCATGCTTCCCATAGCATGTCCACTTGGAAAACTGGAGTGCTTTGCAGCTACTAAATGCTCGACAGCTGGACGTGGGCGATTGAATAGATATTTTAAACTAATATTTCCAATACCTGAAATAAGAACAGTATTTACGGCTAACCAGTAACTAGCAATTTTATCTTTTACTTTAAAATATAAGATTGAAAAGCTAATAATAAATAACAAAGCAATCGTTACGGTGTTACCAAATTTGGTAAAATATTTAAAGACAATCGTTTTCTCAGGTGTAATGGAGCCGCGAATTAATTGTTGGACAGGGTGGTCAATCCCATATAAGACGGATTCATTTGATACGACAAAATAAGCAAGAACAGCAAAGAGTAGTAAGCAAATACTTGCCGCGTAGGACCAATATAATTTCGATGTTTTCATAAAATACCTCCTAAAATAAAAAACAGACTTTATTAATGAAATAACAAAGCCTGTTAATTATACCATGGTTTAGTCGTAACCATAATGTGTATCTTCACTATCTAGCTCATCTACGTCAATTTCTCCATTTTTAGTAGAGGCTTGAAGACTTATTTTTCCTTTATTTGTTTTATATTTTCTATCAGAAGATAAATTTTTATTAAAAATTGAAATATCTCCCAGAGTGGCTTCGAATTCTATCCGATTGTTTTGAATGGAAGATTTATCTGTTTCAATTTTAATATCTCCATTGCTAGAAGTGAGCGTTGTATCAAAATCAATGGCATTATCGTGAAATAGAATATCACCATGGTTTGTTGTGATGTTAGTTTTACCAGTTGTATGGTTGATTGATACATCACCATCTTTAGATGAGATGTCCATGTCTCCTTTTGTATTTCCTGTGAAGATATCCCCCATTTCAGTTGATAGTACCATATGTTTTGCCGTTGTATTAATCACGTTAATATCATATTGTTTAGATGTAGCTGTTAGTGTATCTAAGATTTTAGAGTCTTGGATTGTAAAATCAACGTCATTTTTTATTTGTGAGATGTCATTTGAGCGAATATTTTGTACAAAGATACTTCCATTTGAAATATCAAAATTTATTTTATCTACAGAGAGATCAGACATAGACACATTTATATTTTTTCCATTTATATTGATAGATTCATAATGTTGTGGAATTCGTAAGTAGACGGTATCATCTGTATAATTATTAAAATTAATAATTGAAAATGGATAACGTTTTTCACTACTTACTGTTGGATTATTAATGGTTAAAGCGGAGAGGTCTTTTTCTTCGGTAAACGTGCAATCAACTTGTTTTTTTTTGTCTAATTTAAAATCAACTCCTTGTTTATTCATGTAGATGTTATTATCATCTGATTTTGTGATAGTGACGAATGTAGGTGAGTTGAAATTAATATTTAGCGTTTTATTCTCCTTCGTTGGAATTTTTTTATTAATAGCATTCTGGTCGCGTTCGTTGATAAGTTGTCTTTGTGTAAAAGCTGTTCCTGCACCTCCTATGATAATAAAGAGGATGGCAATAATGATGGCGAAAAAAGTTCGCTTTTTCATGAGTATGTTCCTCCTTTTAAGATAGACCAACACCATTTATGGTAAATCAAGAATAGCTTAACAGCCCCTTTAGTAATTGGTTTCATAATAATAAAGCCTAGGAGTCCAATTCCAAATAAAATCAATGTAATGAAAAATTGGAGCCAAGCATAGGTAGTCACCGCAGTTCCTAATAAGAATAGACTAGCAAGAGGACTACCTATAAAACTAACAATTACAATCCATCCGCTGACTAACAATATAGTAATTAATAAGATAATCCAAAACATAAAAAATAAATTTAATATACCTAAACCAAGTAATTGAAAAAGGCGTGTAGCTTTAGAATCAGATTGGGTATATTGATTAGATGTGTGAAACGGATAAGGTATATCGTGTGTGATTTCGACCCAATCATCATTATAAGTTGGCTGATTATTAAAGGATAAACCTAACTCTTCTAGAACTGACTGAGCAATATGTTTTGGTGATGGAAGTATTTGTGTGATTTCATATTCGGATAACCCTTGAGCAGTTTTTGCATCAAATATGCGTTCATAAGTATTAATAATGGTTTGTTGTTCTTCTTTAGATAATTGATTTAAATAGAGCTTTAACTCTATAAAAAAATGCTCTTTATTCATACGTATCTCCTTCTTTAATTATAACTAAATTCAATATACCGTCAAACCCTATCTATAACAAGATGGAGAGATAAAAATCGGCCTAAAGTATGAGTGTCTGTTATAAGGCTTTATAAAAACACGCTAAGTTATATTAAAAATATTACGTTAAAAAAATTAGTGACTTTTCTTGCTAATAATTTTTTTTGATGATTTAATAGTAGTGATAGATAAATTGTATTAACAAATAATTAATACACGTTTAATGTGCTTTTCCTGTATAAAATAATAAATTAGTGTTTTTAGAACAATTAAATAAAAAATAGGAGAAAAAATCTAGAATGAAAAAAAATAAATTACTTGTAAACCAGCCAATGATTCGTCACGCATCGCTATTTGGAACAGTCTTGTTAACCTCTACAACCATTTTGCCAGGTATCACGGCTCTTGCTTCAGAAAATGTAAATCATGATACATCCACCACGCAAGATGAGTTGTCTAGTAAGAATGAACTAGATGAGGCATCGTCATGGACAGTATCATCTCTAAATGGAAACAATGAGTGGACAGAAAATGCCTCGCCACTTGATTTAACACTCACTTTAGAATCTCATCAGCCAGAACAACTGGACACTTTTGTTCAAGTGTCAGCTAATACTATTATAAATATGACGAATGCTGATGTAGCTATTAAAGATGAAACCGGAAGAATTATTGGTCATTATGAAGTAAATCATGATATGAATCAATTACATTTAATTTTTACAGAAAAACAGTTTACTAAGGCCATCATCTCTATCTCTGTAGATTTTAAAAAAGCTGATTTATCAGATCAGACAGTGGCCATGTCTATTGGGAAAAGCGTAATGACAAAGTCTATTAAAGTCATCGCTAATTCCAAAAAAGAGGAAGTACCAGTCGAAAGTGTGACTGATGTAAGTGATAATTTATCAGATAAATTGGAAGATAGCTCTTTAAGCAAAGACTCACAAAATCAGCTTGAGACTAATCAGTCAATTGAACATGCACAGGGTACTGATTCTGCTCAAACAGATTCGTCCGATACAAAAGAATCAACTCAAGTCATAAAAAAAGGCGAAGTAAAAGATGAAGCAAAAGATGAAGCAAAAGATGAAGCAAAAGATGAAGCAAAAGATGAAGCAAAAGATGAAGCAAAAGATGAAGCAAAAGATGAAGTAGAAGATGAAGCAAAAGATGAAGCAAAAGATGAAGCAAAAGATGAAGTAGAAGATGAAGCAAAAGATGAAGTAAAAGATGAAGTAAAAGATGAAGTAAAATACGAAGCAAAAGACGAGCCAAAAGAAGTAGTGAAAGCCGCAAACTTTGTTATGCCAACTCCAAAAGTGGCGACTTTAAGGGCAGCAACACCGCAAGCAGCCTTTATTGATAGTATCGCATCTCACGCTCAAAGCGTCGCAGCCGCAAACGATTTATATGCCTCTGTAATGATTGCTCAGGCTATTTTAGAAAGTGGTTATGGATCAAGTACACTATCATTGCCACCAAATCATAACTTATTTGGAATTAAAGGCACTTACAATGGTCAATCTGTTACAATGGCAACTCAAGAATTTTATGGTGGACAGTATGTCACTATTAATGATGCGTTTAGAAAATATCCCTCTTATCGCGAATCTCTAGAAGATAATGCAAGAGTATTAAAAACAACATCGTTCTCTCCAGGAGTATATTTTTACGCTGGAGCTTGGAAATCGAATACGCGTTCTTATGTAGATGCGACGAAATGGTTAACCGGTAAATATGCAACTGATCCTATGTATAATACTAAATTAAATAATTTAATTGTGACATATAATTTAACGCAGTATGATGACGCAAATTATAGTGGTCCTGTGACAACGCCAACTGTGACAGCACCTGGTTCTTCACCTGGAAATAATGGATCAGGTTCTTCAACGGGTAATTCAGGAACCTATACGGTCAAAAGTGGGGATACACTTTATAGAATCGCGTTAAATCATGGTATGACAGTTCAAGAGCTTAAAAGATTAAATGGGTTAACAAGTGATATGATTCGTGTTGGCCAACAATTGACAGTTAGTGGAAGTCAATCAAATACATCAAGTAATTCTAATAAACCAAGTACGGGTTCTAATAATCAATCTAAACCAAATACTTCTAATAGTGGTAGTAGTAATTCGTCATCTAAGTATACGGTTAAGAGCGGGGATACACTTTATAGAATCGCGCTAAATCATGGTATGACAGTTCAAGAGCTTAAAAGATTAAATGGGTTAACAAGTGATATGATTCATATTGGGCAACAATTGACAGTTAGTGGAAGTCAATCAAACATCTCAAATAGTTCCAATAAACCAAGTACGGGTTCTAATAACCAGTCTAAACCAAATACTTCTAACGGTGGTAGTGGCAATTCGTCATCTAAGTATACGGTTAAGAGTGGGGATACATTGTATGGTCTTGGATTAAAATATGGGCTAAGTGTACAAGAAATTAAATCACTAAATAATTTAACGAGTGATACAATTTATGTTGGTCAATCTTTAAAAATAACGAAACAGACTCAGACTGTGACGTCATCAAATTCGTCAACAAATACGACACAGCAATCTGTTACTCAAGCAACCCACACAGTTAAAAGTGGAGATACATTGTATGGGATTGGTTTGAGATACAATGTATCAATCAATGATATTAAAAAATGGAATAATTTGACGAGTGATTTAATCTACATTGGTCAAACTCTAAAAATTGGTCAAGGAACTAAAAAAAATGCATCAACATCTATAACAACATCAACAAATAATAATGTATCAAATTATCAAGTCAAAAGTGGCGACACACTTTACCGAATAGCTTTAAACAATAAAACAACTGTTCAAGCGTTGAAGCAGGCAAATAATTTAACGAGTGATTTCATTTATGTTGGTCAAGTTTTAACGTTACCAAGAATGACAAGTGTTGTAACATCAAAAAACATACGACATACTGTGATGCCAGGTGAATCACTATGGCTGTTATCACAAAAATATAATGTGAGCGTGTCTCAAATTAAAGATTGGAATAACTTATCAACGAACATTATTTACGCAAATCAAATCTTACGAGTAAGCTAGTTGTCAAAGTAACATTCATTTGATATGATTAACGTAATAATATAAAAACAAGTAGGTAAGAAGTAGTAAAATAGAAAGTTTTTAAGAGAGTATGTGGTTGGTGGAAACATGCAAATGGACTATTTGAACTTGTCTTAAGAAAGAGTTACTTGTCGGAAAATCTATTTTCGTTAACATGGATTAGAGGTGTTCTAGTATAGCTAGGCACAAATTTAGGTGGTACCACGTCAGTCAACGTCCTATAAAAACACGAGAGTGTTTTTATAGGACGTTTTTTTACATAAAATTTTAGGAGGAAAATTCATGGCATATAATCATCTACAAATCGAAGAGAAATGGCGTAACTATTGGAAAAAAAATCAGATATTTAAAACAGGTGAAGAAACAGATAAACCAAATTTTTATGCACTAGATATGTTTCCTTACCCTTCAGGACAGGGGTTACATGTAGGGCATCCAAAAGGGTATACCTCAACAGATGTATTATCTCGCATGAAACGAGCGCAAGGATTTAACGTGCTACATCCAATGGGGTGGGATGCGTTTGGGTTACCTGCTGAACAATATGCTTTGGACACAGGAAATGACCCAGCTGAATTTACTGAAAAAAATATTCAAACCTTTAAACGTCAATTTGATGCATTAGGCTTTAGTTTTGATTGGAATCGTGAAATTAATACCACAGACCCTTCATACTACAAATGGACGCAATGGATTTTTACTAAAATGTTTGAAAAAGGGCTAGCCTATGAAGCGGAAGTACCGGTTAACTGGTGTCCAGCTTTAGGAACCGTATTGGCTAATGAAGAAGTCATTGATGGAAAATCAGAGCGTGGCGATCATCCTGTATATCGTGTTCCAATGAAACAATGGATGTTACGTATTACGGCTTATGCGGATCGTTTAATTGATGATTTAGAGTTGATTGATTGGCCAGAGAGTATTAAAGAGATGCAACGTCATTGGATTGGTCGTTCTGAAGGAGCGAATGTTAATTTTGACATTAAAGGAACAGACAAACAATTCACAGTATTTACAACGCGTCCTGATACATTATTTGGTGCAACTTATGCTGTTATGGCACCTGAGCTTCCACTGGTTCAAGAAATTGTGACACCAGAACAAAAAGATGCAGTGGATGCTTATATCAAAGAAACTGAAAAGAAAACAGATTTAGATCGTACTGAGTTATCAAAAGAAAAAACAGGTGTCTTTACTGGGGCTTATGCAGTAAACCCAGTGAATGGTAAAGAAATCCCTATTTGGATTGCAGATTATGTGCTATCAACTTATGGAACAGGGGCGATCATGGCCGTTCCAGCTCATGACGAACGTGATTATGAATTTGCGAAAACATTTGATTTAGACATTGTTCCTGTTGTAGCTGGTGGAGATGTGTCAAGTGAAGCCTACACAGGAGATGGCGACCATATTAATTCAGACTTCTTAGATGGTATGAATAAAGAAGATGGTATTGAAACAATGATTAAGTGGTTGGAAAAAGAAGGCATCGGTGAACAAAAAACAAGTTATCGTTTGCGTGACTGGTTATTCTCTCGCCAACGTTATTGGGGTGAACCTATTCCAATTATTCATTGGGAAGATGGTACGATGACAGCTGTTCCTGAAGAGGAGTTGCCATTAGTATTGCCGAAATCAAATGATATTAAACCTAGTGGAACAGGTGAATCGCCATTAGCTAATATGACGGAGTGGATTAATGTTGTAGATGAAAAAACTGGCATGAAAGGTCGCCGTGAAACGAATACTATGCCACAATGGGCAGGTAGCTCATGGTACTACTTGCGTTTTATTGACCCACATAATGACGAACAACTAGCAGATCCAGAAAAACTAAAAGAATGGATGCCTGTTGACGTTTATTTAGGTGGAGCAGAACATGCAGTACTTCATTTACTATATGCTCGTTTCTGGCATAAATTCTTATATGATATTGGAGTAGTGGAAACAAAAGAACCATTCCAAACATTATATAATCAAGGCATGATTTTAGGTGAAAACAATGAAAAAATGTCGAAATCAAAAGGAAATGTGGTTAACCCTGATGATATCGTAGAGCAATATGGTGCAGATACCTTGCGTTTATACGAAATGTTTATGGGACCACTTGATGGCTCAATTGCATGGAGCGAAAAAGGGTTAGAAGGAAGCCGTAAATTCTTAGACCGTGTATGGCGTTTGTTTATCGACGAAAACTTTGTCTTACGCGATCGTATCACGAAACATAATGACGAAGCATTGACAAAAGTGTATCATCAAACAGTGAAAAAAGTGACAGAAGATTATACGAACCTACATTTTAATACAGCGATTTCTCAATTAATGACATTTGTAAATGAAGCTTATAAAGCAGAAGCACTACCTGTTGAGTATATGAATGGTTTCTTACAATTATTAGCGCCTGTTGCCCCATTCCTCTCAGAAGAATTATGGGAAAGAATGGGAAATGAAGGATCTATCAGTTATGTCGCTTGGCCAACTTATGATGAATCAGCCTTAGTTGAAGACACAATTGAAGTAATTTTCCAAGTGAATGGAAAAGTTCGTGGGAAAGAAGTAGTTGCTCGTGATCTATCCAAAGAGGAGTTAGAAACGATCGCTATGGAAAATAATGCGGTGAAAGGTCAACTTGATGGAAAAACGATTCGTAAAGTGATTGTTGTACCAAATAAATTAGTTAATATTGTGGCTAATTAAAGTTAAGAATACGTTTAAATCCATTAAAAGTGTTTGCATAAACGTACAATTGTCGATACAATTAGAGCAGTATAATGAAGAAAGTTGGTTAGAATCATGCCAAATCAAAACACTTCTTTTGAGGAGACCGAAAAAGAGTTGAATGCAAAGGAAAAAATGGTTCGTGGCTCTTTATGGATGACAATAGGAAATGTTTTTTCTAGATTACTAGGTGCAGCGTATGTCATCCCATGGTATGCATGGATGGGCACGGATGCTAATATAGCAAACGCCTTATTTAATAAAGGGTATAACATTTACGCCTTGTTTTTGATGATCGCAACAGCCGGTATTCCAGGTGCGATTGCAAAACAAATTTCACACTATAATTCGTTAAATGAGTATGGTATTAGCCGACGTTTATTTAGACGGACGATGGTAATAATGGGTGTGTTTGGCGTTGCCTGTTCGGGAGTTATGTATTTGTTTGCACCAATTTTGGCGGATGGAAACGCTGATTTAATTCCAGTGATGCGAGCTTTAAGTTCAGCTATCTTGATTTTTCCAATGATGAGTGTCATTCGTGGGTATTTTCAAGGGAATCAAAATATGATGCCTTCTGCGGTATCACAAATTATTGAACAGATTGCCCGAGTATTTTATATGCTTCTGATGACGTTTATTATTATGAAAGTGACGACAGGTGATTATGTTGATGCTGTTATCCAATCAACCTTTGCTGCGTTTATTGGAATGCTTGGTGCATTTGCTGCATTAATTTGGTTTTATAGTAAACAAAAATCACGTATGAATTACTTGGTTGACAATAGTAATAATGAGGTAGAAATATCTGAAAATCTTTTGATTAAAGAGATGATTAAACAAGCAATTCCGTTTATTATCGTGGGTTCTGCCATTACCTTGTTTAAGTTGGTTGACCAATACACATTTGAAAGAATGATGGCAAGTTTTACAAATTATTCACCGAAACAATTGCAAGCTTTGTTTAGTATTTTTAGTGCAAACCCTGATAAATTGGTTATGATTACGGTGTCTTTGGCTACAGGTATGGCTATGACAAGTTTGCCCCTTGTGACAGCAGCTTATACCAAAAATGAAAAAACTGAATTAGCTAAGTTAATTAGTGATAACATTCAGCTGCTACTTTTCATCATGGTACCAGCGACATTAGGAATGATTGTTTTAGCAAGACCAATGTACGCTTTATTTTATATACCAGAAACACTGGGCGTGAGTGTGCTGATTGAAGCTAGTTTAGTTGGTCTTGTAATGGGATACTTTATTCTGATTTCAACAACATTACAAGGATTGTATCAAAATCGAGAAGCTATCTTGTTATTAGGTATGGGACTAGTAATAAAATTAGTTCTACAATACCCAATGATTCGTATGTTTGAAACATATGGACCACTCATTGCGACAGCTATTGGTTTAGGTGTAGCTGCAATGTTTATGACGCGTTCGATTTACCGAATTACCAAGTTTGATTTATCAATTACAGCCAAAAGAATCTTACTAATCATGATCTTAGGTGCAATCATGTCATTTGTTACTTGGCTTGTCAGAAGTGGCCTATACACGATATTAAATCCTGATAGAAAATTTCAAGCCTTTATTATTATTATGATATGTGTGGTGTTTGGTATTATCAGTTATGGCTGGTTAGTACTACGCGTAAGATTAGCAGATCAATTACTTGGCCCCAAAGCACGAAAATATCGTCGGAAATTTAGAATAAAATAAACAGGAAGAACATCTATTTAGGTGTTCTTTCTTGCATTAGGAGAAGAAATAGATGCGTTTAGATAAGTTTTTAAGTCATACAGGATTTGGTAGTCGGAAAGAAGTAAAAGAGTTACTGAAGAAAAAGCGAGTGACGGTCAATCAAACGATGGTAAGAGATGCTAAATTTTCAGTTAATGAAAATGAGGATGAGGTCTGCGTCGATGGCCAACCCGTTTTATACGAAAAATATGTTTATTACATGTTGAATAAACCAAAAGGAGTTATTTCTGCGACAGAGGACGCATCCTCTCGAACAGTGATTGATTTAGTCAAAGTAGATGAT
This sequence comes from Vagococcus sp. CY52-2, assembly GCF_022655055.1. Classification (NCBI taxonomy): domain Bacteria; kingdom Bacillati; phylum Bacillota; class Bacilli; order Lactobacillales; family Enterococcaceae; genus Vagococcus; species Vagococcus changpingensis. The sequence continues at coordinate 58,150 of NZ_CP093384.1, forward strand.
TATAAAAAGGGATTATTTCCAGTGGGACGACTAGATAAAGATACAACGGGGCTGTTATTATTGACGAATGATGGGGCATTAGCACATGAATTATTGTCTCCTAAAAAGAAAGTGCCTAAATTGTATCAAGCATTAGTTCAAGGAAAAATGACAGATGAAGATATCGATGTTTTTTCTAAGGGAGTAATTCGATTAGATGGGGATGAGTGTTTGCCAGCTAAGTTAACCATTTTATCTGTTGATGAGAAAAAAGAACAAAGTATCATTCAATTAGAAATTATGGAAGGAAAATATCATCAAGTCAAACGTATGGTAGGTGCTGTTGGAAAAAAAGTAATAGAGCTTGAAAGGCTTGAAATGGCTAATCTGATATTAGATACAGAGTTACTTAGAGGAAAGTATCGTCCATTAACTGAAAATGAGCTGAAATTGTTAAAAAATAACGAATAAACTCGCTTAAATCCTAAATTATATTATCTAAAACATTAAAAAAATGATATGATAAAGTAAGATAAAATCAACAGGAGGTATTTTTGTATGACAATCGATTGGAGAAAAGAAGTCGAAGCTCGTCGCGAAGACTTAATGAAAGATTTATTTACGCTACTAAGTATTCCTAGTGTTAGAGAAGATGATTTAGCGACAGAAGATGCACCAGTTGGTCCTGGACCAAAAGCAGCGTTATTAAAATTTTTAGAATTAGGAGAACGTGATGGTTTCTTGACTAAAAATGTTGATAACATTGCAGGTCACATTGAATTTGGTGAAGGCGATGAAACATTAGGGGTATTTGGTCACGTTGATGTGGTACCAGTTGGACCAGGTTGGGATACAGATCCCTTTGAACCAGTAGAAAAAGATGGACGTATTTATGCGCGTGGTGCTAGTGATGATAAAGGGCCTACAATGGCTGCTTACTATGCCTTAAAAATTATCAAAGAGTTAGGATTACCAGTTTCCAAAAAAACACGTGTCATTATTGGAACAGATGAGGAAAGTGAATGGAAATGTATGGACCACTACTTAGAAGTGGAAGAGACACCAGATTTTGGTTTCTCACCAGATGCAGAATTTCCTATCATCAATGGTGAAAAAGGAAATACAACCATTTTAATTGAGTATCCTGGTAAAAATGAAGGGAACTTAACATTAGTTAAATTTGATTCAGGTATGCGTGATAACATGGTACCAGAAATAGCAACTGCTGTTGTTGAGATTTCAGGTGATATTAATGCATTTGAAAAAGAATTTGAAGAATATTTAACAACTGCACCTGTAACAGGTGATATTGAAGTGGTTGGTTCAACTGCAACATTGACTGTTCATGGTAAAGCAGCTCATGGAGCAATGCCAAGTAAAGGAATTAATGCCGGAACTTATTTAGCAAACTTCTTAAGCTTCTATGATTTTTCAGGTTCAGCAAAAGATTACCTAACAACGATTGCAGATTATGTCCATACTGATACTGAAGGTAAAAACTTTGGTGTGAATCATGTTGATGATGTTATGGGAGATTTAACAATGAATGCTGGTGTGTTCAAATTTGATTCTTCAAGAGATGACAACATAATCACATTGAACTTCCGTTATCCTAAAGGGTTAACTGAAGAGATGATTTTTGATCGCATTTCTGAAAAAACAGCCAATACATCAGCTAAAGTGATTCAAAAACCTGGTGGAAAAGGTCCTCACTATGTATCACCAGAAGATCCATTGGTGAAAACTTTATTAGATGTTTACGAAGACCATACTGCTCTTAAAGGTCATGAACAAGTTATCGGTGGTGGAACATTTGGTCGTTTATTAGAACGTGGCGTTGCTTATGGCGCCATGTTCCCAGATAGTATCGATACAATGCACCAAAAAAATGAATTTATTTCAGTTGATGATTTAATTAATGCAACAGTGATTTACGCTGATGCGATTTATCGTTTAATTAAATAATAAATAAAATCCCATCAGTTCATGATTGAACTGATGGGATTTTATTTTAATGAAAGAAGCATGTGCTTTTTTTTTTCGAGTTCAATAGATTTTGCTGTATAGTTTGTAAAATAAGAATCGGATCCAAGATTAATAGCCTTATTAATATCTGCCATACTATTTAGCGTCCAAAAGTTAGCTTGTTTATGTAGAATATCAAGAATATAGTAATAATTATTTTTTCTTTTTTATAAATAACTTTTTTAGAGAAACTATAACATAAAAAAGAGTCCCTTAATGAAAGGACTCTTTTAGTATTGATTCATTAATCAGCTCTTAAGGCAATAGCAGCATCTTTTTTCGCTGCGATTTTTGCTGGGATATGCCCACCAAGCATGGTTAAAATGGTTGAAATAATGATTAAAATCAACGCATGTTTTGGATTTAATTGTGCCACATTTTTTAAGTCAGTTAATTTATATAATAAATTATTGATAGGGAACGTAGAAGCATAAGCAATGAGAACACCTAGTGAACCAGAGGCGATACCTAAAATACAGGTTTCAGCATCAAATACACGCGTGATATCTTTTTTTCTAGCCCCTAAAGCCTTTAAGACACCAATTTCTTTTGTTCTCTCAAGAACAGATGTATAAGTGATGATACCAATCATAATCATACTAGTAACAAGGGAAATTCCCGCAAAGGCAATTAAAACGTAAGTGATCGCATCCATCAAACCACCAGTTAGTTGTGTCATAGTTCCAGCTAAATCAGTGTATAAAATCCGGTCTTCTTTATCTTTACCTTTATTGTATTTATCTAGATACGCTAAAATTTGTTCTTTGTCACTAAAGTTATTTGGATAAATTAAAATACTAGATGGAATATTAGTACCACCAAGATAAGCAAGTAGATTATCTTTAGCTTGAGCATCAAGAGATTCATTATTCATCACGTTTTTGTTACTATCTCGTTGTGCTTTGACAATGTCTGATTGCTCATTTTCATCTACAATTTTAGCTGTTAGTTCATTACTATAGGCAAATCCTGGTGAGAGTAAATTCATACTAGAGGAAGATTTAACACGTAAAATTCCGCTTACGTGAATAGTAGTGTTACTAGTATTGTCGTACATTTTTTGATAATCAGTATTTGGAATAAAATTACCAGTCGGAATTTTTTGATAATATGTATTGTTAGAAATTAATTTAAATTCTTTTCCAACAATGTCACCAAATGGGAGTGGTTCATTTTCTTTAACATTTAATCCAATATTTTTCAAAGCATTGATATTGGTTGCATTTTGTCTATCAACAATTAATACAATATCTGTTGCAGAGGTTGGATATTCTCCTGCAATAACATTATAATTTTCTTTTAAAAAGTCTTTAGAGTCATTGTTAAGTTTGGTTGGAAAAGATGAAATCCCTATACCTGTCATTGAGGACATAGCAGATTCCATAGAACCACCACTGTTTGGTGTGGTGTTAGAAAAGCTGATAGGTTTAATGTCTCCATTAACGTCACCTAAAATATTCATGGCAACGGTTCTAGAATAACCTATATTATTTGTTAGTGATGGATTAATCTTTTTAATATAATCAATATACTTTTGATCTATATGGTTAATATGTTGCGCTTTATCTTGTTCACTTTGTTTAGGAGTAATCTCTTTTTTATTAGAATAAGAGCCTTTATCACTACCTAAAGCATTTTTTTGATTGATAGTTTGATCGGTTGTAATTTGTGAAATGGTAATAGGAAATTTGGCCAGTGTTTCTGTTTGCGTTTTATCAATTTGCTTTTGAAATCCATTAGATAGGGACAAAACAATTCCAATACTAATGATTCCAATACTTGAAGCAAAAGCAGTTAGTAATGTTCTCCCCTTTTTTGTACGTAAGTTATTAAAGGATAATTTTAACGCAGTGAAAAAATTCATTTTAGTTCGTTTTAGTTTAAATTTAGTATCATATATTTCTTCAGTATAGGGATTTGAATCATTTTTTATTTTTCCATCAGAAAACTCGATAATACGATCAGCATAGTCATAAGCAAGTTCAGGATTATGTGTGACCATGATGACTAATTTTTCTTTAGAAAGTTCCTTGATAAGCTTCATGATTTGTAAACTAGTTTCTGTATCTAACGCTCCTGTTGGCTCATCACATAGTAAAATATCTGGATTGTTTGCAAGCGCTCGAGCAATCGCGACACGTTGCATTTGTCCACCTGATAATTGATTGGGTTTTTTATGCATATGACCAGAAAGCCCCACTCTTTCTAAGGCAGCTGTTGCATGTTTTCTTTTTTCTTCTTTTGATACACCACTAAGAGTCATCCCCAATTCGACATTTTCGATAATTCCTAAATGACTGATTAAATTATAGCTTTGGAAGACAAAGCCTATTGAATTATTTCGATAAGCATCCCAATCACTATCTTTAAAATCTTTTGTAGATTTCCCATCAATAATCATATCTCCAGAATTATAATTATCTAAACCACCAATAACATTAAGTAATGTTGTCTTACCAGAACCACTTGCTCCTAAGATAGCGACAAATTCTTGTCGTCTAAATGATACTGATACACCATCAAGGGCTTTAGTAGTTGTTCCACCTACATTATAGTATTTTTTTATATTTTTTAACTCAAGCATGTGGATCTCCTCTTTTCTTTCAACATGTTATTCACATTTTTTGTGGATAAGCGTGGACAACTTTTTAATAGACAGATTTATTATAGATATAGGTTGATAATATAGACTTTAATATTTAGATAAATTAAGCGAAAATAGTTGTTCGTGTGTAAAGATAATATAAGACCTGTGGATAAACCTGTGGATAATGTGTATAAGTTTATAAAATACTGAAAAAATAGTCTTTTTAATGTGAAAAACTTTTCTGTGGATAATTAAAACTATCCACAGTATGTTTTTTGTTCGCCAATGAAAATTACTTTACAGAAATAAATGAACTAATCAAAATTAATAAAATGAAATTGGACAAGCTTTAAAAGTAAAGTCATATTTAAAGGGTGTTATAGTAGACCAGCTATGGCCGGATCCCCCAAAAATAAACCCACAATCACATTCTTAGCGAGCTACCGCTTTTCCAATCTCTGGGATAGTAAATGTTTCTCACATCATTTTTTCTCCTTTTCGTTCTTAATATATAAAAGCAAATAGGTCTATTTTTATCTGATAAAACACACAGTGTATATAAAATGATGCTATTCAATGACTAATTAGTAGTTAAAAGGCAGTAACTATCCACCTATTAAAACGGATAGCTTTTTAAAAGCGCTAGAAGGACTCATTACTCGTATACTCTCTCGACCAAAAACTTCTATTTTCATATTTATATTTCAAATTTCTATGTTGCTTATGAATTAGCACAGTACTTAGACTTTATCGTCATTAGACATAAAGAAACTCCTTTTGATTCTTTTATAGCGGTCGGTAGCCACTATTTAGTATATCGAAAGGAGGTTTCTTTATGCTAAAGCTATTTCCTCCACGCGGAGTACGAGTGTTTTTTTGTTGAACACTACTTCTTGTTCAACTGACTGAAGTCACTAATAAAAAAGATGAATCTCGTTTATAAGATTCATCAATATATTATGTTATATATTTTTTTATTTTTTGTCTTCATGTTTTTTAAATTTATCTTTCACGTCATCAACAACTTCTTCTGTTTTTTCTTTAATTTCAGAGGATACTTCTTTTACTTTGCCTTCAGCTTGTTTTAAAAGACCTTTATTTTTTAACTTGTCATTATTTGTAATGTCACCTGTAGTTTCTTCAACTTTACCTACCGCTTTGTCAACTTTACCTGTATCAGTCATATTAAATTCCTCCTATTTCTATTGATGTATCTTAAGTATATATCAAAACACTTAAAAAATTCAAATGAAAGGCTTTCATTTGAATTTTTTATTATATTAAAAGATGTTAAAAAAAACAGATATTTCATAGTACGTGGCTGTCATAATTAAATAGTATTAAAAAAGAATTACTAAAATAGAGCTGTTGTTTATGATGAGGATTGGTTTTGTTAGCAGTACATGTATAGGGAAAAAGGTAGACGAATTTGTGGAAGAACAGTGTTAGTCAACAATAATAAAAATAATGATATGATAGTTGGTGTTGGTTTATCATATATAGAGACGACAGAAAACAATTTACGACTAATGGTAAAAAAGTATCCAGTGTTTTTGTTAGCCTTAATTGAAGAGATACTTAAAATGTATTTATTAATTGATAGATTGTCCTTGGTTATGGAAATCTTTTAAAGTCTATCAGGAGAAACTTTCTCTGAGAATCCAGAGACATTAAATTCTCTAAGATGAAAATACATTGACATTTTGGATTTATCAGTAAATCAAGAAAACAAACAAGTAGAATATCTGATGAATAGTTTCTAAAGTATCTCAAAATAGAAAAAATAAATAAAGAGAATGGAAACAGGAAACAGTATACAAAAAGTATTAAAAGCATATAAGGAAATATTAACGGATTACTATAAACAATTAGAGAAATCATTGAAATAAAAAGTTAAAATTAAATGTGAAAACCACCTAATTTTATATTTTTGTTTGACTAGTGACACTTTGTCACTTATCATAGTTTTATAATGACAAAGTGTCACCGGTCAAACAATTTACGAGAGGGGAAATATAATGAGTAAAGAGTTGATTTTAGCTAGTATAGCTATGATTATTGCTTTAATATCTTACAGTATAGGAGTATTTGGTGAAAGAAGAACTGGGACTATCCAATTAAAACATATTTTATTTTTTGTTGGAGGGCTTATATTTGACTCGACAGGAACAGCTTTGATGAATCAAATTGCTTCTGAAAATGCAGAATCAACTTTTGGTTTACACCAAATTACTGGTGGTGCGGCACTTGTTTTGATGGGCTTTCATTTAATTTGGGCAATTGCTGTGTATAAAAAAGGTTCTGAAAAAGCAAAGAAACAGTTTCATAAGTTTAGTTTAGGTGTTTGGAGTCTATGGGTTATCTCATTTATTTTAGGTATGTTTGTAGGTATGGGGATTATATAAATAAAAGTTATTAAAAAAGATTCTGACTCAAAAGTAATTTTTTAAATGAAAATGACTAAACAAACAAAAGAAGTAATCCCATGAAGTCAGTTTTTAATAAACTGACTTCATGGGATTGCTTTTTGGTAAGGTTTTTGGCTCAGCCTCTTTTAATGTATGTATCTATCTTACATTAATTGAACGACGTCTAATAATAATAGCAGACGAACCTAAAAGACCTAAGCCGATTAAAGATGTAGTCATTTTTGACGTTGTTTCACTCGTTTGTGGTAATTCAGAAGCTTTCGATAAAGTAGTCGTAGCTGTTGGAACCACAATTGTTTGGATTGCTTCAGAAATTATAGGTTTGTTGACAATAGATGATACCAATTCATTTTCTGGTGTGCTTGGTTTTACAATTAAATCAATACCAGGAGCAGTTGGGTCTTCCATTAGACCATTGTCAGGAGCCATCGGAGCATCTGGTTCAAAAACAAGCCCATTGTCAGGAGCCATTGGAGCATCTGGTTCAAAAACAAGCCCATTGTCAGGAGCCATTGGAGCATCTGGTTCAAAAACAAGCCCATTGTCAGGAGCCATTGGAGCATCTGGTTCAAATACTAGCCCATTGTCAGGAGCCATTGGAGCATCTGGTTCAAATACCAGACCATTGTCAGGAGCCATCGGAGCATCTGGTTCAAATACTAGCCCATTGTCAGGAGCCATTGGAGCCATTGGAGCATCTGGCTCAAATACTAGACCGTTGTCAGGAGCCATTGGAGCATCTGGCTCAAATACTAGCCCATTGTCAGGAGCCATTGGAGCATCTGGCTCAAATACTAGCCCATTGTCAGGAGCCATTGGAGCATCTGATTCAAACACTAGACCGTTGTCAGGAGCCATTGGAGCATCTGGCTCAAATACTAGCCCATTGTCAGGAGCCATTGGAGCATCTGGCTCAAATACTAGCCCATTGTCAGGAGCCATTGGAGCATCTGGTTCAAAAACAAGCCCATTGTCAGGAGCCATTGGAGCATCTGGCTCAAATACTAGACCATTATCAGGAGCCATCGGAGCATCTGGTTCAAATACTAGCCCATTGTCAGGAGCCATTGGAGCATCTGATTCAAATACTAGCCCATTGTCAGGAGCCATTGGAGCATCTGGCTCAAATACTAGCCCATTGTCAGGAGCCATTGGAGCATCTGGCTCAAATACTAGACCATTATCAGGAGCCATCGGAGCATCTGGTTCAAATACTAGCCCATTGTCAGGAGCCATTGGAGCATCTGGCTCAAATACTAGCCCATTGTCAGGAGCCATTGGAGCATCTGATTCAAACACTAGCCCGTTGTCAGGAGCCATTGGAGCATCTGGCTCAAATACTAGCCCATTGTCAGGAGCCATTGGAGCATCTGGCTCAAATACTAGCCCATTGTCAGGAGCCATTGGAGCATCTGGTTCAAAAACAAGCCCATTGTCAGGAGCCATTGGAGCATCTGGCTCAAATACTAGACCATTATCAGGAGCCATCGGAGCATCTGGTTCAAATACTAGCCCATTGTCAGGAGCCATTGGAGCATCTGATTCAAATACTAGCCCATTGTCAGGAGCCATTGGAGCATCTGGCTCAAATACTAGCCCATTGTCAGGAGCCATTGGAGCATCTGGTTCAAATACCAGACCATTGTCAGGAGCCATCGGAGCATCTGGTTCAAATACTAGCCCATTGTCAGGAGCCATTGGAGCATCTGGCTCAAATACTAGCCCATTGTCAGGAGCCATTGGAGCATCTGATTCAAACACTAGCCCGTTGTCAGGAGCCATCGGAGCATCTGATTCAAACACTAAAGAATTATCATAAGTTTCGTCGTTAGACACGTCTCCTCCATTAGTTTCTTCTGCACTAACAGTGGTTGTTAAACTAATCATACTAATGCTCAATGCACTTAATAAAGCGGTTTTTTTGAACGATTTTGCAGCTTTTTTTTGTTGCATCATTTTTTTGTAATCTTGTCTTTTCATTTACTATATCTCCCTCTTTTTTTTAAATAATAATACTACGTTCGGCAAACGTATGTTACAAAAAAAGTATAAGATAAAATAAGACATATTTCAACACTTTTTGTACTTAATTATTTAAAAATATTATATAAATATACACTTCATTGGATTTCATGTAATTTTCATAAAAATATATTCATGTAGGCAAAAAAATACCCATTAATAAATTAATGGGTATACTACGGGGTATAAGGTATTAAATGTTTAGAAGTATCCGCGATTGGTAAAATAAAGGTAAGTTCATAATGCGTTTCATTAATAAAAAAAGTCAACAGATAAATGAAAAAATGTAACATGCTTTGTGATCATCCTCTGTTGTGGGAAGAGAGAATGTGTTAAATAATTATTTAACTATCTATATCTTAATATCCAATCCTTAATTTAACCTTAAAAAAGTAAGATGAAAAACAGCTTATCATGATATTATTTTTTCTTTTTTTCTTCAATAACTTGAGTAGTGTTAGGTAAAATAATGTTAAATCCATCATGATCTAGTGAGTTAATTCTTTCTTTAATGAAATCTTTCTCTACGACAAATTCTTTTTCTAATGTGGTAGTGTCATTCAAAATAACTGGTTCAGCGGGCATCGATTTATTTGACATAAGTATCCCTCTTTTCTTTTTATTACGTCTATTATATCATTAAAACTAGATTAAATATATTTAGAGACATGTTGAGAAAAGGGATATGATTTAGCTAGATTAAATGAACGTGGTATGATAAAAATACAAATATATGAAAGAAAAAGGGGAGAACAATCATGCAAAAGAATCAAAAAATCGAGTGGTTACAAGACATTGTTAAGATGGAAACAATCAATGGTAACGAAAAAATTGTGGCAAAATATATTCAAAATAAATTAAAGCAAGTTAATATTTCAACTGAGTTGATTCAATATGCTGATAATCGTAGTAATTTAGTGGCAACGATTAAAAAAGGAAATAGTGATAAAGTTCTAGGATTAACTGGTCATATGGATGTCGTGGACCCTGGGGATACGAGTGATTGGAAGTATCCACCTTTTTCTGCAATTATAGAAGGTAATAAACTTTATGGTCGTGGTTCAACGGATATGAAAAGTGGTCTTATGGCAATGGTTATAGCAATGATTGAGCTTCAAGAAGAACAAAAAGAATTCAATGGAATGATTAAATTATTAGCAACCGTTGGAGAAGAAGTGGGCGAGTTAGGAGCTGAACAATTAACTAATCTAGGATATGTTGATGATTTGGATGGTTTGATTGTAGGTGAGCCAAGTAATTATAATCTAGTCTATACTCATATGGGTTCAATTAATTACACAGTGACATCAGAAGGCAAAGAAGCACACAGTTCTATGCCACAAGAAGGATATAACGCATTAAACCATTTGATTGATTTTTCGTACCACATCAATCAAAAAATGGATGAAATTTCAAGTAACTATGTAAATGAAGAATTAGGTTCAACGATTCATAATATTACGATTATGAATGGTGGGAAACAGGTCAATAGTATTCCAAATTTTGCATCACTGCAAGGAAATATACGTAGTATTCCAGAATTTTCTAACGATGATATTATTAAAGTATTACAAGATACTGTGGATGAACTAAATAAAAATCAACCATACAAGTTAAATCTCACTATTGATTACAATAAATTATCTGTTAAAGCAAACAAACAGTCTGAATTAATTGAGGTAATTCAACAACAATTTGATGAACCATTACCACTTATTGGGATTGGTGCGACGACTGATACGGCAGAATTTATTAAATCATCTAATTCATTTGATTTTGTTGTCTTTGGCCCTGGTGAATCAACATTACCACACCAAGTCAATGAGTATGTTGACATGGATAATTATTTAGATATGATTGATAAATACAAACAAATTATGTTAACTTATTTAAATTAAAAAGGCAGTTATTTATGCAAGATATTCAAGTCGTTATAGAAGATAGTAAGTTTGATATGAGAGCGTGTGGTGTTTCAACAGATTATCTTTGTCTTTAAGGTTTTTTCGACAGAGGAGATAAGTGATATAAAAGGTGATATCGAAGTTAGGTGGACACCTAAAGAAAGATTGAATGAATTAAAACCTAGCCCATTAAATGATATTATCCAACAACTGGTTACGACTATTAAGAATATGATTAATAAAGAAGATTAAAATAGCTACTCAAGTATTCATGAATACTTGAGTAGCTATTTTTTATTTGTGTTCACGGATTAAACGTTTTTCAGCTTTTTCTTCTTTTTTCTCCGTTACTTTTTCACGATTTTTATCGATATCAGCTTCGAAGATTTCTTTCGCTTTTTCTTGTTCAAATGAACGGCGATTTTGTTTGGCTCCATCTCGTTCTGTTCTCATGGGTTTACCTTCTTTCATCATGTTAAATTGATGGCATTTATTCAATGCTTATAAGGTAATCTTACACGTAGTTAAAGAAAAAATAATGAATTAACTGTGCTGTTTTCTTTATGTATGAAGCGAAAACAATATTATTATCTAAATGAATAGTATGATACGTGATGTCTGTCATGGAAGTATCTAATTCTTTCGCTGTGATAGCAAGTCCTTCACCTATTTGAGCATAGGCGATTTGTTTAGTGACATCATAACCAGACCAGTAGCGTGTATAATCTGTGATACTCATTTCAGCTTTTTTGTGTTCTAAACTTCGTGGCACAATGATCGGTCTAAAAATACTATACAGTCTATTGATTCCTTCATTTGTATCAAAATCATCTAACCTATTTTTTAGATAAAAACTTCTGATAAAGCGAGAAGGAGAAGTATAATCTTCAGGTAAACCAAATAATCCATAACCTGTATCATGTTCATTCATACCATCATATATGACCGTTGTATACTTTGTCATAGTGCCTAAGACTATTTAATTACTAAGCCAAAGAGAAACTTGGCTAGCTATATTGATGTTTTTTGGACCAGTTGTTAGTGTAATGTCTAAATCTAATCCAGGGTCTTCACCAAACATTGAAATATCTAAATCCATTGTGTGCCCGAAAAAATATCGCCATTTTTATCATTTAACGTGATATTTGTACACATTTTGAAAACTTCTATTTTATGATTAGGTATATATTAAAATTTTTATGGAAATAATACAAATAATAACTTTTTTTTAGTTGTTCATTCAAATAATAGTAATATTTTTTTGTCTTTAAACTTACGTTTTAGATAGATTAAAAAGTGTTTTTTTAGATTATATTGTTAATTAATTTGTTGCTAAGGTGAATAGTATGATAAAGGAAATTATTTTCGTTGTCATTTTAGTATTAATCGTGATTTCTGGCTACAAAGGGTATGAATATTACACAACGATTTATAAAGGTGATGTGGCGTATGCAAAAGTTCCAGATGGTGTTCCTACTGTGGAAGATACAGGTCAGGTTATATCAGGAAGTAAATCTTATAAATATGATTTTGATTTTGTAAAAAAAGATGGAACAATACAAAAAATGGATTATGAGTTGAGTGGCAATAATGTGTCACCATTACAACCTGGTTCATACGTAAAAGTATTTATTAGTCAAACAAGGGTAATTAGTGGACCAAATGATGTGTCAAAAAGTGATATTCCAAAGAATATATTAGAAAAACTAGATAAATAAAATAAGCTAGATTGAGTTGGCTCAAGCTAGCTTATTTTCTATCCTTCTAAAATACGTTGTAAAAATTCTTTTGTACGAGCTTGTTCTGGGTGTTGGAATATTTTTTCCGGAGCACCTTCTTCAGCTACAAATCCTTGGTCCATAAAAATGACTCGATCAGATACTTCTTCGGCAAAAGCCATCTCATGAGTTACAATAATCATGGTTAATCCAGTACCAGTTAACTCACGCATGATTTTTAATACTTCCCCGACCATTTCAGGGTCAAGAGCTGAAGTTGGTTCATCAAACAGCATGACTTTAGGATCCATTGAGATGGCACGAGCGATTGCGACACGTTGTTTTTGCCCACCAGATAATTGACTAGGTTTCGCATGGGCGAAGTCTTTCATCCCGACTTTATCTAAATTTTCAATCGCAATACGTTCTGCTTCTTCTCGTGAGCGTTTTAATACTTTTACTTGTCCAACGATGCAGTTATTTAAGACATCGTGATTTTCAAATAGATTGAACTGTTGAAATACCATTCCAACATGAGCACGGTATTTTGGTAGGTTATAACCAGGAGCAAGGATATTGTCACCTTTGAAAAGTAATTCCCCACCCGTTGGTTCTTCTAATAAATTAATGCAACGAAGTAAAGTTGATTTACCTGAACCAGATGGCCCGATAATCGTTACAACTTCCCCATCTTTTACAGATAGATTAATGTCTTTTAAGACTTCATGATTGCCGTATTGTTTTTGTAAGTGTTTGATTTCAATTAAGTCTGTCATTATTTGTCATCCTTTCTTTCTAAAATAGCTGTTTGCATTTGATTAGCATAAGGTGCGTATTCACCAGTACCATCCATACGTTTTTCAACAAATCGTAAAATACGCGTTACAGTAAAGGTCATAACAAAGTAAATCACACAAACAACAAAGAAGGTATCAAAGAATCTAAAGTTGCTTCCAGCGACTGTTTTTGCTTGGAAGAATAATTCGGTTACTGCAATGACGTTTAATACAGACGTATCTTTGATGTTGATGACAAATTCATTCCCCATAGCAGGTAGAATATTTCTAAATACTTGTGGAATCACGACGTTGACCATTGTTTGACCGTGTGTCATTCCAATAGCAGATGCTGCTTCAAATTGTCCTTTATCAACCGAGAAGATACCACCACGAACGATTTCTGTCATGTAAGCCCCAGTATTGATTGATACAATAAATAATGCTGCTGCAAGTGGATTCATATCAATTCCAAATGCTTGAGAAGATCCGTAGTAAATCACCATTGCTTGAACGATCATTGGTGTTCCTCTAAAAATTTCGATATAAATTGAAAATAGAGTGTTTAATAATTTAAATAAGACTTTGTTTACCATGTTTTTTGGCGTGGGAATGGTTCTAAACAATCCAATACCTAACCCAATGAATGTCCCAACAATTGTTCCGATAAGCGAGATTAAAAGTGTCACCCCAGCTCCTTTTAAGAACATTTGCCAGTTTTCTTTGACAATTTTGACAACCCAGTTTTCATTTGACTGTGAGTCGGGTTGTTCACTAATGGCAATATCCATAAAATTGTCTCGTTCTGTTTGAGTGATACCGGCTAAAATGTCATTAATTTTTGTAATATCTTGGCTACCTTTTTTTACACCGATAGAAACAGATGTATCATCGCGATTTGTTTTAAAGCCTTGGCCATCTTTGAAATCAATCATTTTAAAGTTTGGATTCACTTTTTGAGCTGTGATTCCCTCAGGTTTTTCTGAAACATACGCATCAATTTTTCCGGATTGGAGTGCCACACGCATAGCAGAAAAATCATCCATAGCAGTTTGTTTTGAGACACCTTCTATTTGATCAATCACAGAGTAATGAAATGTATTTAATTGAGCAGTGACTTTTGCTCCTTCAAAATCTTTTAGACTTTTTGCATTAGCATATTTTCCATCTTTCGCAACAACTAGGACGAGGTTTGAATGATAGTAGTCGTTAGTAAAATCAATGGTTTTTTTTCGTTCTTCAGTGGGAGACATTCCAGCAATAATAGCATCCACTTTTCCAGAAGTTAACGCAGGCGCTAATCCATCCCATGATGTTTTATAAATAACCAGTTCTTTTCCTAAACCTTCAGCGACGCGTTTGGCAATCATGACATCATAACCATTGGCATACTCGCTTCCGCCTTGAATTTTGACCGCTCCATCGGCATTATTTTGTTGTGTCCAGTTGAATGGGGGGTATCCAGCTTCCATTCCTACGACAAATTTATCCTCACTTGCTTCAACTTTTGGTGTTAGCATGATAAAACTAATAAATAGAAATAATAGTGCAATTAAGACATGATTGGTAGATCGATTGTTTGTTTGCATGATAATTCTCCTTTTGTTTTAGATAAATAAAAAAAAGCAACCTCGTAAATAGAGGTTGCTTTTGATGAAGTCAGATTAACAAAGTGTTATCCAATCATAGCGCATCTTAGTATTAACTAAGACAGTCCTATAGTTATTCACTATAGCCCCAACATGATAAGCGAGGAACTTTATCACATTTCGGCAATCTTCCCTGTGCATTAGTGTCAACGTATTCCTCTACTCGACTAATGTTATTGATAGATTGCAACCTCTAGATTTATATTATTCGGTTATTTTTTCTTAATATGTCTAACACTATATCATACCTTTTTCAAAATGTCATGACTTTTCACGAAAATTTTATTTGACCAAGTCACGTTAATTCGTTATTTTTAAACAAGTAAGTGTGAAAGTAAATATAAGGGAGACGAAAAGTATGTGGTTTATGTCAGCATTGGTGGCTGTCTTTTCATGGGGGACAGCTGATTTGTTTTATAAGTTAGGAAATAATGAAAAAGACAAGTATAGTGCACAAAAAACAGTGGTCATTGTGGGATTGGTGATGGGGCTTCATGCCTTTTTATACTATTATTTATATTTAGATGTGGGATTTGAATGGAAAAATATGTTGATTTATTTACCAGTATCGTCAATGTATATCTTATCAATGGCAATAGGGTATGTAGGACTTCGTTATATAGAGCTGAGTGTGTCTTCACCCATCAGTAACTCTTCAGGAGCGGTGTCAGCTTTATTAATGTTTCTGATACTAGGAGCGAAAATGGTGTGGATTCAATTTATTGCTGTGGCAGTTATTTCAGTCGCTATTTTTATGTTGTCGGTGTATGAAAAACAAGAAGCCGATTATGAATTAAAAATATCAGGGGATGTAGTTGATAAAAAATACCGAAAAAGTGCGTTGGCCATTATTTTTCCGATACTTTACTGTGTGATTGATGGACTAGGAACATTTTTAGATGGGTATTATTTGGATTATGCAGAGATTTTACCAGAAAACCAAGCAAATATGAGTTATGAGTTTACTTTTTTAATCGTCGGGTTACTAATGTGGGGTTATCTACGAGCGATTAAAGGAGAAAAAATGGATGTATTTCATGAAAAATATAAGGGGTTTGCGGCACTTTTTGAAACCTTGGGACAATTTTTCTATATTGGAGCAATCGCAAGCAATTCTATTGTCGTCGCACCGATGATTGCATCATATAGTATCGTATCAGTGTTATGGTCGCGAATTTTCTTAAAAGAGAAGTTAACAAAGAAACAATACGTTATGATTTTTGCGATTATCATTTCTGTAGTTATATTAGGCTTTTTTGACGAATAATGTCATAATAAAGCAAAGGAGTGATTGATGTGGAAGAACAAGCAATAGAGATATTAAAGCAGGCGGAAAATATCGTGTTTATGACAGGTGCCGGTGTCTCAACAGCATCGGGTATTCCTGATTATCGCTCTATGACAGGGGTATATCATGGAGTGGATAATCCAGAATATTTGCTGAGTCATACTTGTTTAAAACGCGAGCCTGACGTTTTTTATCAATTTGTCCAACAATTATACCATCCAGAAGCCAAACCGAATGTGATTCATGAAAAAATGGCAGAATTAAGCCAAATGAAACAAGTTGGGATTGTGACACAAAATATTGATGACTTACATATTAAAGCAGGAAGTCCAAATGTGGTGTCATTTCATGGAAGTTTGTATGATTGTTATTGTCAAACATGTGGTCAATCAGTTTCCGTTCCAGACTATATGAAGAGTATGTATCATCAAGAATGTGGTGGCATCATCCGTCCGAATGTGGTACTTTACGAAGAAGGCTTGTCTGAGTCTAATATAGAAATAGCTATTTCGTGGTTGTCTCAAGCAGAAGTGGTGTGTATTGTGGGTACAAGCTTTCAAGTATATCCTTTTAGCGGACTGATTAATTACCGTAAACCTGATAGTCAGGTGATTGTGGTAAACAAAGAACCCATTTCATTAATGATGCCTCATCTTTTAGTGCAACAAAAAGGTGAAGACTTTTTCTCTGATATATAATCTGACTCTTATACGAAATGAGGAGATAAGATGTTAAGTCAAGATAGACAACGAATTGATGAAATTGATGAACAAATCGTATCATTATTGGAAGAAAGATATGATTGTGTGTCGCACATCGCGAAGATAAAAAAAGACAATCATATTCCAGTTTTTGATACGACAAGAGAAGAAGCCGTATTAGAAAAAATTCGACAAATGGTATCAAATGAGGATTATGCTGATTCAATCGTCGAAACATTTAACCAAATCATGATGGTGTCAAAAGACTATCAAAAAAGTAAATAATAAAGGTAATCCTTCAGAAACGTTCTGGAGGATTTTTTTATAGGTATGATACAATGAACGAAACACCTGAAAGGGGATTTTACTATGAATAATCGGTTGAAGTTAGACTCTTAATGAAACAAATAAATTAGGAGGAAATATAATGATAGAGTATAGAAACGGAAGTAATATAAAACGTGAACAACTAGAATTGTTGTATGATAGTGTTGGATGGATAGCTTACACAAAAGATTTAAAAGGTTTAGAGCAAGCACTAATTAATTCGCTTTATGTGGTGAGTGCATGGCATGGAGAACAATTAGTTGGTTTAATCAGGGTCATTGGTGATGGTTACACGATTTTATATATACAAGATATTTTGATTCACCCAGATTATCAACGTCAAAAAATTGGGACAACACTAATGTCTGATGTATTAGCAACATATAAACATGTGCGCCAAAAAGTATTATTAACTGTAGATAAACCAGATGTTCGAGGGTTTTATGAGAGTTTTGGATTGGAATCGTGCGATAAAGGAAGCACAGTTGCTTTTTATAAAGAATATTAATTAAGTGATAAGTTAAAGAGAGGTGTATCTTTGACTTATTTTTTATGTTTAAAAATAATGATGAGTAATAAAGGTTAACTGAATCAATCTAAGCTCCATACTTTCTTGGAACTTAGCGTATGAGTCGTATATCAAATAAATGAACCAAGCAATGAATAATCGTGTGAAGACGTATGGTAAATATGTTTCATTTTTAATTCATTTCCATTTTTATTTATTAGACTATTTTAATATTGCGAATGATTATACTAAATTAAATAATCGTGGTATTATAAAAAATGAAGATTCTGTATAAATTTATCAATTGATGACGTGTTTTTTATTATAACATCTTGATTATACAGTATTGGTAGTTAAGTAAATAGGCTTTTTTAAACCAACGTAACGTTTATTATGATTCGTGTGGTTTTTTATTTATAATTAAAAACTATAAAATTGATAATAAATAATTTAATATAAAATAAATGGATTTAAGGTTAATTTAAGTATCACATTTTATACTATAAGTAAATTTAAGTAGTGTTCGTTCGATTAGGAGGTATGATTGTGATGAAAAAAACAGTTAAAATAACAAAAATCGTGTGGATAGGTATAACAACAGTCATGATTGTACTAGGATTGGGTTACTTTTTAAACAAAAATATGATTGATGATGAGGTTCTCGCAGCAGGAAATACTGATAGTGGTTCTTCTGATAAAACTATTGACGATTATTTTCCGAAAGAAAATTACAATGGGGTAGCTATCATGGTTGAGGGAGATAAGGTTACTTCAACAGCTGTATATGGCTATAGTGATTATGAAGCTAATAAGGTAAATAATTTGGATACTCTTTTTCCAGTTGCTTCTTTACAAAAAATGATGACGGCAACGTTGGTAGCAAAAGAAATTTCAAAAGGAAAATTAACCTATGAAACGCCTCTATCAGATTTTTATCCAGATATTAAGGGAAGTTCAGATATAACCATACGTGATTTGATTGATCAAACATCAGGTATCAAAATGGATGAAGTAGCACCAGACAAGGTATTAACAACACAAGAAGATCAAATTAATTATGTATTAGATACACTGGAAATTACTGGAGAAACAGGATTTAATTATACTAATGCTAATTATTCTTTATTAGCTGGTATTCTATCAACTGTCACAGGAGAAAGTTATGAAGAGTTATTCACGAAAGAAATCATCGAACCATTAAATTTATCTCATACATTTTTTTGGGATAATGTAGCTGAAGAGGATGTTGCAAAAGCTTATAATAGTTCATTATTGTATGGAGATTATACAGAGAGTGCTTCAGATTTTTCTCGTTCAAAAGCTTTATATTCTAGTTTGATTGGGGCTGGAAATGTCTTGATGTCTGCAAACGATTTAGTGACTTTTGTTCAGGCGTTGATCGATGGTACTTTAATAACAAAAGAAGACTTTTCTAATATGGTAAAATCGGATAATGATTATAGTGGAGCATTTTGGCAGACTGATGGATGTCTGCAAACGAACGGTAGTTTGGGAGATTATGAATCTTCAGTTTTTCTTGATAATGATGGTGAAAATATTATTATATTAATTAGTAATGGTCATGAACTAGATAGCTTATCAGATTTGGCATCAGATATTTATAAAAGTCATTTTGCTTAATTTACTGACAGAATCAAATGATTTTTTATCAAAAGAGCCTTTATAAAGGTTCTTTTTTATAAAGATATTAAATATTTAATTTTTTATAACTTGAAAAAAAATATGTAATTGTAAGACAATTATCTTATATATGTAAAAGATAGTGTTTTTATGAACAAAAGGTTATCTAGTTTTTTTGTAACAATGACTATTATTGATATTATTACAGCAGTTCCAGTATTAGGTGGTATGATTGATGTTTTTAAAGTATTAACGATATTATTGTTAAGTTTTTCTATTCATGTTTTAGAAAAACAGCCAAAAAAAGTGGAGCCATTTTAATGATTATCTCATGTGCTTTATCTTTAATAGGAGGATTAATAGTTCTTGGATCAGTAGGAAATCCATGATGATAAAAGGAGATAGTGCATATAAAACAGGAGCTGTATTGGGGTCGTTTATAGGGGGATCGATAGTAAGCTACATTTTTAGACTTCTAGCATGGATTTTAAAAATATTAGCTATCATATTCTCGTTTCAAGCTTCAAATCAATTAAAGGCAATTGAGTTACGAAAAAAGCAAAGTAAGCATAAAAAAAAGTCGAAAAAAAGAATAGATAATTTTAATCATATAAAAACTTGTGCTTTTTTTAACAATAAAAAACAAAAAACAACAAAGTTACTCATTTTAAAAAATAAAATGAGTAACTTTGTTGTTTTTTGTTTAGGTAATTATTTTAAAAACCCTTTAAAATAAAGATGATTTATGATTTTTATATTTTTTTATAAAATCACTTGTAAAAAAAGAGTAAGAGTTGTATAATTCGTGTGTAAGTTGTTATTGTGAATTTAGTAACATCTTATCTGTTGTTGGGTATGTTGGTGTTTAGTGATGAGTATAGAAGAAGGGAAGGTGTTTGTGTGACAAAAGTTAATAAAAAGATTATCACTATATCGTTAATTGTGACTATCGGGGGGTTGTTGTTTGGCTATAATACAGGTGTTGTAAATGGCGCGTTGAATTTTATCGGTAAAGATTTTATGTTAACCCCTATACAAAAAGGTTGGGTATCATCATCCTTAACATTATCTGCAGCATTTGGAGCAGTTTTTGGTGGGAAAATAAGTGATATGATTGGGCGAAAAAAGACATTGCGTATTATTGCTTGGATTTATCTGATTGGAGCAATAGGTTGTAGCGGATCTTTTAATTTTGCTTTTCTAGTCTCTTTTCGGTTCTTATTGGGACTTGCAGTAGGAGCATCATCAGCTGTTGTGCCATTATATTTAGGTGAAATTTCTTCGGCTGAGCATAGAGGGAAAATGGTTGGTTTAAATCAGGTAATGATTGTGGGTGGACAGTTCTTAGCCTTTTTATTAAATGCTATTTTAGGTAATATGTTTATTCAAAATAATCATATTTGGAAAGTGATGATGGGGTTAGCGGCTATACCAGCAATTATTATGTTAATTGGTATGACAAAAGTATTAGAGTCACCTAAGTGGTATGCTAGAAATGGTATGTTAGATCGTGCAATTCATATAATTAAAGAAATCTATCTAGATGATGACGAGATGGTTAAAAAAGAAATACAAGAGATACAAGAAATACCTGTTAAAGTAGTTAAAAATAAAAAAAATAAAGAAAAAATACCAACTTGGACGATAAAGATTCTTTTGTTAGGGTGTTTATTAGGTATAATACAACAATTTTCGGGAATTAATTCAGTTATGTATTATGGGTCTGAAATTTTAACAATGTATGGATTTGGTGCTAGTGCAGCATTGATATTCAATGTTTTAAATGGTGTTGTTTCAGTTATTGCATCAATCGTAGGAATGACAATTGTTGATAAAATGGGACGAAAAAAATTGGAAATTAGTGGATTGACCATTTGTGCAGTATCGTTAATTTCTGTAGGTGTTCTATCTAATTTGTTATCAGGAACACAAATAGCACCATATATTATTATGATCATTATTTTTATTTATATATTTGCTTTTCAAGGTGCTATTGGACCAGTTACTTGGATTTTAATCTCTGAAATATTTCCAGCTAAGTATAGAGGGACTTTTTCTGGAATTGCAGTGTTTGTTTTATGGATAGCTAATTTTCTCGTTGGGCTATTTTTCCCTGTTCTTGTCAATTCAGTAGGTATTAATGCTACATTTTATGGATTTGCTGGTTGTGCATTATTAGGGATTTTAGTGGTACATTTTAAAATACCAGAAACAAAGGGAAAAACGTTGGAAGAAATTGAAAGCCATTTCATTAAATAGTTCATTGTGAATATAAACACAATTTCTGTTGTTTTAAATAAAATAATGTTAGTTAAAAATATTGATGAAGGAGTATCTAAATGAAAAAATTAAATTGTGGTGTAGTAGGTGTTGGAAGGGTAGGCATGATGCATATTAAGAATCTTCTGAATATTCCAAGTATAAATATCTTAGGTGTATCTGATTTGTTTATTGAGAATGCTGAAGACGAATTGAATATGTTAGGTATTGAGCATTGTTACAAAGATTATCAAGAGTTATTATGTGATGAAGAATTAGAAGCGTTATTCATTTTCTCTTCGACAGACTCACATGAAAAAATAGCAATTGATGCAGCAAAAGCAAAAAAACATATTTTTTGCGAAAAACCTTTAAGTATGGATACAAATGAAGAATCAAGTTTAAAAGTATTACGTGCGGTGAAGGAAAATGATGTTAAAATGCAGATTGCGTTCAATCGACGAGTGGATCGTCAATTTAGAAAAATCTATCAAGATGTTAGAGATGGTAAAATAGGTGATCCTCAAATAATAAAAATTACTTCGAGAGATCCTGATTTATTACCACATGAGTTAATAAAACGTATTGGAGGATTGTTATTCGATTTTACCATGCATGATTTTGATATGGCTAGATATATGGCTGGAAGTAACATTAAAGAAGTTTATGCTAGAGGAAACACGCTTATTGATCCAACTTTAAAAGATATAAACGATATTGATACATTAGCAATAGTATTAGAATTTGAAAATGGTTCATTTGGCTTAATTGATAATAGCCGTCGTGCCGTATATGGTTATGACCAACGGGTAGAAGTATTTGGTTCTAAAGGAATGCTTAAAGCAGAAAATGTAAGCGATTCAACTGTTGAATTGTATGGAGAACAGTCGTTAGAGATGGAAAATCCATTACCAATCTTTATGGAACGTTATCATCAAGCATATGATACTGAGGTACGTTTATTTGTAGAAGCTATTTTAAATAATCAACCATTAGTCGCAACAGGTATGGATGTTATCATGGCGCAAAGAGCAGCTGTTGCAGCACAAGAATCTATTGCAACCGGCAAACCTGTGGTAGTAGATACAACTTATCCAAAAATTTAAAAAATTAATATATAAATGGAGGAAATACAAATGACAATTAAGTTAGGGATTGCACCAATCGCTTGGACAAATGATGATATGCCGGAATTAGGTAAGGAAAATACGTTTGAACAATGTATCAGTGAAATGGCATTAGCAGGGTACACAGGAACAGAAATTGGAAACAAATATCCGAAAAATCCAGAAGAATTAAAAAGTTACTTAGAACCACGTGGATTATCAGTAGCTAGTGCCTGGTTTAGTGCTTTTTTAACAACCAAACCATTTGAAGAAACAGAAGAGGCTTTTATGTTACATCGTGACTTTTTGCATGCAATGGGAGCAAAAGTCATCGTTGTGTCAGAACAAGGACATAGTGTACAAGGTCAAATGGAGACACCTGTTTTTGATAAAAAACCTGAATTTACAGAAGATGAATGGGAAAAATTAACAAGTGGGTTAGATAAATTAGGCGAGTTGGCAAATGAAAAAGACATGTCTATTGTTTACCACCACCATATGGGGACAGGTGTCCAAACAACTGATGAAATCAATCGTTTGATGGCTGAGACAGATCCTAAAAAAGTGTCACTATTATATGATACTGGTCACTTAGTTTTCTCAGGCGAAGATCCGATTGAAGTGTATCAAACACACAAAGACCGTATTAAACATATTCACTTTAAAGATATTCGTAAGGAAAAAATGGAAGAAGTTAAAACAAACTCATTTAGTTTCTTAAAAGGCGTTAAAGAAGGTGTGTTCACTGTTCCTGGAGATGGCATGATTGATTTTACACCAATTTGGCAAGAAATTGAAAAAGATGGTTATGAAGGATGGATTGTCGTAGAGGCAGAACAAGACCCATCAAAAGCTAATCCATTTATTTATGCAAAAGCTGCTCGTAATTATATTAATTTAATTACTGGTTTATAATGAAAATTTTTCTTAGAAGAAGGGTGAAAAAATGATAAATAAAGAATTAAGAATCGGTGTAATAGGTGTTGGAGCTATTGGAACAGAGCATATAAAAAGAATTAATCATAAAATAAAAGGTGCTAGAGTCGTTGGCATTTATGATATTTTAGAAGAAGAAAAAAAGCAATTAGCAGATGAAATGGGAATCATATTTTATGGTAGTGGGGAGGACTTAATTTCTTCAGATGACGTCGATGCCATATTGATTACTTCCATTGATGAAACACATGCAGATTATGTATTAAAAGCGTTAGCACAAGAAAAGTATGTATTCTGTGAAAAACCTTTAGCTATAGATAATCAATCATGCGCTAAAATTGTTGAAGCAGAAGTGAAATGCGGTCGACGCTTGGTACAAGTAGGTTTTATGAGACGCTATGATAAAGGTTATATGGAGTTAAAAAAATTAATTGAATCTAAATCATATGGGGAAGTATTAATGCTACATTGTGCGCATAGAAATCCAGAATCTGGCTTACACTACACAACGCCAATGTCTATTATCCAAACGGCAGTGCATGAAATTGATGTGCTACGTTGGTTATTACAAGACGACTATGTTTCAGTTGAAAGTATACTGCCTAAAAAACAAACTAAAATGACACATGACAATTTACATGATCCACAAATTTTAGTATTAGAGACAAAAAATGGTGTGGTGATCCAGTTAGAAATTTTCGTTAATTGTCAATTTGGTTATGATATTAAATGTGAAGTAGTATGTGAAAATGGAGAGTTAGGATTAGTGGATCCACACTATACTTATGTCAAACATAATTTTTCTAATCAGACACCAATATCGCCTGATTGGCAGACACGTTTTAAAGAAGCGTATGATACAGAGTTTCAATTATGGGTTAATGGCGTATTGAATAATAAATTGGAAGGACCATCTTCATGGGATGGGTATGTCGCTTCTATTATCACAACAGCAGGAACGGAATCAACAAATAAAGGTGAAAAAATAAATGTTATGCTTCAAGAAAAACCAAGTATTTATTAAAACACTTATAAATAAAGGAGGTGAGATTTTATAGTAAAGATATAACTCTATAGCATAGCACTAAACGACAAAATAGGGTTGTTATCTATGATGTATCGAAAAATATTATACCTACACAGAATAATATAGTTATAAAAATGGTAATATAGGCATTTTTATAGTAAAAAACAAACTGGCTATTAATAGTAGTATCTAGTTTGTTTTTTTATATGAAGGATGCTTAAAAAAGTAGATTAACATTGTTGATACTATAAAAATAAAAAACAAGATTAGAGCTTTATTCTAATCTTGTTTTTTATTTATTGTCTAAAAGATAACTACAGGAACACCAACATCAATCATATTAAATAATTTAGCACACACATCAGGGGGTGTGTTAATACAGCCATGTGATCCCACTGTCGTATATGATGTTCCTCCATAAGCATTGGCATTTTGCCACGGGGAATCATGAATTCCTACCCCCGTCCAATCGATTGGCATCCAATAATCAACAGGGCTTGCATAATCTTCACCGCGAAGAGTTTCATTTCGCTTTTTGTTCCAAACATAGAACACCCCGGAAGGAGTAGGTGTACTTGGTTTTCCAGAAATAATGTCTGTATCTAAAGCAACTTTTCCATCTTTGTAGTACCACATGTGTTGAGCTTGTAAGTCAACTTCTATATAAGTGTTTGATAGAAGAGCTGATTCGGGAGTAGCGCTTCCTTGATAAGCAGGAACACGATCTGTGAAACCTTTACCAGATAAAATTAGTTTTGTCAGTTGTTCTGTTTCACTATCTGTTGCAATTGTCCAACTATAAGACCCAGCAGGAACACTCACTTCTCCACGTTTTGTGCTATTAAATTTTGTTGGATTAGTACTAGTATTGTACTGTTGCCCAAGTTGAGTGACATATTCTTTTACTAAGTCTTGATTTAAAGTAACATCACCTTTATCGTTTGTTGTTAACCAACTAGCAATTGTCTCTTTAGGGATTGCCACTTTTTGCCCATTAATGAGGTACGTAGCATTGACCTCTGTTAACTTATTTATGTCCGCTAATTCTTTTTTTAATTGCGTATCTGTTGCCAAAACAGTTGGTTTTTGGACATAGGATTCTAAGTTTATAGACCCTTTGCCTTCTTTAACATGAGATTCAAATGCTGAAATAAATTTATTAACATCAATAGAATTTCCAGCTACTTCGTCTGTAATTTGAAATGAACCATCTTTCATTTCAATTTTTGCATTTTTTGTGGGTGTGCGCTCTTTATTAAAGTTCGTTAAGGCTGTTTTTAAAGCATTAGATTGTTTAGTTAGTTCGTCTTTGTTATAATCAGTCATCACAATGGGCACATTTTTAGGTTGATTGACGTAATTCATAAACCACAACCAAGGATTTTGTTTTGCAATAGTATCAGAGACAGTCTTATTAACATCAAAAGTGATTCCTAGTTGTTGTTTAGGAATGGCTTTCCAAGTTTTATCATTATCTAGTATAACGAATTCATTCTCATGAATATTGTCCTTAAGCTTTTTTTCTGCTTGTTTTCTAGATAATTGGCTGACATCTATTTGTCCAATCTTTGTATTGGGCAAAAATTTATTCTGATAAGTAATAGCAAAATACGAATAGATACTAACAATGACTAGTACCATAATTAAAGGCACTAATAACAACGACTTACGTTTCATGTGAAGCCCCTTCCTATGATAAAAATTGTAATATTATTGTAACATATTCTTTTCTAAAAACAATATAAGTGCTTTAAAAACACCTATATAATGAGAAAAGACTAGAATTTATCATTCTAGTCTTTTATTATTTTAATTAATAAGAACATGATTTATTCAAATGCTTCATCTAGTATTTCTTGTAGACGTTTTGCAGATAAGTCAAATTTTTCTTGTTCAGCATCTGTTAATGGAAGTTCGATAACATGGCTGATTCCTTGGCGATTTACCACAGCTGGAGCACCGATATAAATATCGTTTAATCCATATTGTCCATCTAAGTAAACAGATAAAGGTAATACGGCATTTTCATCATAAAGAATGGCTTTAGTAATACGAGCTAAAGCAACAGCAATTCCATAGAAAGTAGCCCCTTTCTTATCAATGATGGTATATGCTGCATCACGGACTTTAAAGAAAATGTTAACCAATTCTTCTTCATCAATTTCAGGATGATCTGAAACCCATTCGTAAATTTGCAATCCAGCAATATTAGCATGAGACCAAACTGGAAATTCTGTATCACCGTGTTCACCTAAAATATATCCATGGACATTTCTTGCATCAACGTCTACTAACTCAGCAATGGTTTGTCTAAAACGAGCAGAGTCAAGAGAAGTTCCGCTACCGATAACTTTGTGTTTTGGAAATCCAGAGAATTTCCATGTAGCATAAGTTAAAATATCAACAGGATTAGTTGCGATTAAGAAGATACCATTAAATCCTGAAGAAACGATATCATCAACAATGGATTTGAAAATTTTTAAATTTTTATTAACTAAATCTAGACGTGTTTCACCGGGTTTTTGTGCAGCACCTGCAGTAATCACCACTATGTCAGCATCTTTACAATCAGCGTAAGTTGCAGCATAGATTTTTTTAGGAGAAGTGAATGCTAGAGCGTGAGATAAATCAAGGGCATCCCCTTCTGCTTTGTTTACATCAATATCAATAATACCAATTTCTTGTGCGATGTTTTGTGTCACAAGGGAAAAAATATAACTTGAACCAACAGCCCCATTGCCGACAACGATAATTTTTTGATGATCAATACTTATGTGTTCCATTACAATCGCTCCCTTTTTTATTTACTCCATGTTAAATTATAACACTAAATTATGAAAAAACCTATGAAAAAGATCATTTAACAAATAATAGTCTATTAATCAAACGTTAATTAAAAGTCTTAATAGTTTCTTATTTATAGAATATAAAAAGGTATGGTATACTATTTTAGAGCCTTTTAGTTTAAATACAATGAAAAAACACGTGTCTTCTAACCCGTGTTTTTTGATGTTATAGGAGATATAGATTATGAAATTAATTGTTGGATTGGGAAATCCTGGAGCGAAGTATCGAACAACTCGACATAATATTGGATTTATTACATTAGATGAGATTGCCTATCAAGAAAATATTGAATTTAATAAATCTCAATTTGAAGCCGACACGGCAGAGTTTTTTGTAGATGGTGAAAAGGTGTTATTAGCAAAGCCTCAAACATTTATGAATGAATCAGGTCGTAGTGTAGGACCATTGATGACTTATTATAACATTTCACCCGAAAATGTTTTAGTCATTTATGATGATTTAGATTTACCTGTAGGAAAAGTAAGATTGCGTCAAAAAGGAAGTGCTGGTGGACATAATGGTATTAAAAGTTTAATTTCACATATTGGAACACCTGAGTTTAATCGTGTACGAATAGGGATTGATCGCCCAAATCGCGGAGAAGAAGTGATAGCTCATGTTTTAGGTAATTTTCCTAAAAACACACATGAAGACATGCTGTCAGCTGTAAAATTAGCGGCAGATGCGAGTTTGTATTGGGCACAAGGGCATTCATTTGTTGAGACTATGAATCAATACAATAGTAAGAAATAAAGGGGGTCAGATGATTAATATGTACCTCAATCAAAGTATGATGACTATAATAGAACAAGATGAACAAGTGAAAGAGTGGCTTGATAATAGTGAGACACAAAAATCACAATTGATTACAGGTTTAGCTGGTTCAGCTAAGAGCTTAGTGATGTCGACGTTGCTGAAAAAAAATAAAAAGATCATGATTGTGACCCCTAATTTATATTATGGGACTAAATTGATGGACGACTTGCAACACATTGTTGACGAGTCTTATTTGCATTTCTTCCCTGTTGATGAAGTGGCAGCAGTTGAAATGTCCTTTTCTTCTCCGGAAGCACTAGCTGAGAGGATTAATAGCATGGTGTTTTTAAATAGTGATGAGCCAGGGATTATCGTTACACCATTAGCTGGATTACGTCGTTTTTTACCAGCTCCTAATAATTGGAAAAATAGTGTGTTATCTGTTGAAGTAGGAGGTATAATCGATTTAACAACTTTACCCGAAACATTAGTCTCTCTAGGGTATGTTAGAGAACAAATGATAGGAAAACCAGGTGAATTTAGTATTAGAGGAAGTATCATTGATATTTATCCTTTAACTAGTGAATACCCTGTGCGTATCGATTTGTTTGATGATGAGATTGATTCGTTGCGTTTGTTTGATGTAGAAACCCAACGTTCGTTATCAGATGTAGAGAATATATTAATTCCACCAGCTATGGATCAAGTGGTAACAAAAGATGAATTAGCAAACGCGGCAAGTGTATTAGATGAGGCGTTAAGTAAAAAAATTGATGGCATAAAAGATATTGATAGAAAAAATCAGTTAACTGCTTATAAAAATTATACAGTGGGTGAGTGGGGCAGTGGCCATCCAACTGATGATATTAGTCAATATATTGATATGATTTATGAGGAAAAATATCATTTAAGTGATTATTTATCTCATGACGATTTGGTGGTATTTGATGATTATAGTCGCATGATTGATACGGAAAAAGAGATTTTACGAGAAGAAGCAGAATGGTTAACGATCAAGTTAGAAGATAATCCAGTGTTTGAAGACCGAACGCTTGGTGGTGATTTTAGACAGATTATGAAAAAAATGCCACAACATCGGACATTTTTCTCTCTGTTTCAAAAAGGGATGGGAAATTTGCGTTTTTCTTCCATTTATCCGTTTGAATACCGTGCGATGCAACAATTCTTTGGACAGTTGCCGCTCTTAAAGGCAGAGATGGATCGTTGGGCAAAACAAAAACAAACGGTCGTGGTACTAGTCGAAGATACCGAACGTAGTAAAACGGTAGAACGCTTGTTTATTGATGCGGATATTTCTGTTGTCGTCAATAACAAAAAAGAGTTGTTAAAAGGGCAAGCACAAATCCAGGTTGGCTTATTAGAATCAGGGTTTGAGTTGCCGCAAGATAATTTAATCGTGTTAGTAGAAAAAGAAATTCTACATACCAGAACGAAACGTCAAGCACGTAAACAAACCATTTCTAATGCGGAACGATTAAAGAGTTATAATGAATTAAGTCCTGGTGATTATGTGGTTCATGCTAATCACGGGATTGGTAAATACATTGGCATGGAGACATTACTAAGTGGTGGCACACACCAGGATTACATGACCATTTTGTATCAAAATAACGATAAATTGTTTATTCCAGTGACCCAGTTAGATTTAATTCAAAAATATGTGGCTTCTGAGTCTAGAACGCCACGTATTAATAAATTAGGTGGTAGTGAGTGGACAAAGACAAAGAAAAAAGTATCGGCAAAAGTTGAAGATATCGCGGATGATTTAATTCAATTATATGCAGCAAGAGAAGCTGAAGTAGGATATGCTTTTTCACCAGATGACAATTACCAGCATGAGTTTGACAATGCCTTCCCGTACGCAGAAACGGACGACCAATTGCGAAGTATCCAAGAAATTAAGAAAGACATGGAGAAAACACGACCAATGGACCGTTTGCTTGTAGGGGACGTGGGTTACGGGAAGACAGAAGTGGCTTTGCGTGCAGCGTTTAAAGCAGTTAGAGATGGCAAACAAGTCGCATTCTTAGTCCCAACGACTATCTTAGCTCAACAGCACTATGAAACGATGTTAGACCGATTTAAAAATTTTCCAGTAAGTATTGGGTTAATGAGTCGATTTAGAACGAAAAAACAACAAGAAGAAACGATTGATCAATTGAAAAAAGGTCAAATAGATATTATTGTTGGCACGCATCGAATTTTATCAAAAGACTTAGAGTTTATGGATTTAGGATTGCTTATCATTGATGAGGAACAACGTTTTGGCGTGAAACATAAAGAGCGACTAAAACAATTACGTGCACAAGTGGATGTATTGACACTGACAGCTACACCGATTCCAAGAACATTGCACATGTCCATGTTGGGGGTGCGAGATTTATCGGTTATTGAAACCCCGCCGGCTAATCGTTACCCAGTGCAAACATATGTGATGGAGAAAAATCCAGGGGCTATACGTGAGGCGTGTGAGCGAGAAATTGCGCGTGGTGGACAAGTGTTTTATCTATACAATCGTGTGGATACGATTGAGCAAAAAGTCGATGAATTAAAAATGCTATTACCTAACGCTCGTATTTCTTATGCACATGGTCAAATGACAGAAATTCAGTTAGAAAATGCGTTAATGGAATTTATTAATGGTGAATACGATATTTTAGTGACAACGACGATTATTGAAACAGGGGTTGATATTCCTAATGTAAATACGTTGTTTGTGGAAAACGCCGATCACATGGGATTATCTCAGCTTTATCAGTTAAGAGGTCGTGTTGGCCGAAGTAATCGCGTGGCGTATGCTTATTTTATGTATGAACCGCAAAAAGTCTTAAATGAAGTGAGCGAGAAACGACTTCAAGCGATTAAAGATTTTACGGAATTAGGTTCAGGATTTAAAATTGCCATGCGAGATTTGTCAATTCGTGGTGCTGGAAACCTGTTAGGTGCTCAGCAACATGGCTTTATTGACTCAGTCGGGTTTGATATGTACACTCATATGCTTAATGAAGCAGTTAATCGTAAGCGTGGTGTCGATAGTAAAGAGACGAAAACAGTAACTGAAATTGACTTGGGCATTGATGCGTATATTCCAAGTGATTATATAGAAGATGAGCGTCAAAAAATTGAAATGTATAAGCGAATTAGACAACTTGAAAATCAAGAGATGTATGATGAATTAGAAGCTGATCTATTAGATAGATTTGGTGAATACCCTGATGAAGTCGCAAATCTATTAACTGTTGGGTTGATAAAAATGAATGCTGATTTTGCCTTAATTGATAAAATTCAAAAGAAAAAGCAATCAATTTATGTTGAATTAAGCAAGGAAGGCACGTCTGCTTACACAATCGAGCAGTTATTTAAAGCTTTATCAAAAACAACTTTAAAAGCAGAAATCAGTACAGACGAGCATTTGGCTGTGACATTCAAACTAGGTAAAGACACAACCGTTGCAATATGGTTACATGAAGTGTCAACATTTATTGAAGCATTAAGGCAAGAGCGATATGCTAAAAAAGATGTACGGGATGATGCGAATGGAAAAAATTAAAGTAGAAAAAACTGTTTTAAAAGGAACGTTGATTTTAACGATTACGTCTTTTGTGGTAAAGATACTGAGTGCTGTGTATCGCGTGCCATTTCAAAATTTAGTGGGAGACGAAGGGTTTTATGTGTACCAACAAGTGTACCCTATCTATGGTATTGCGATGACATTGTCGTTATCTGGTATGCCTGTATTTTTATCAAAAATTTTAGCTAGTGAAGAGTCTTTGATTGAAAGAAAAAAAATTCTTACCCAATTTTTTTACTATGTTAGTTTCTTGTCTATCTATTTATTTTTAGGCTTATTTGTTGGGGCACCACTCATTGCCATGATGATGGGAGACAAAGAGCTCATACCACTTATTCGTGTTGTATCGTTGGTATTTTTACTGGTACCATTTTTATCTACTTTTAGAGGTTATTTTCAAGGAGAGGTGAATATGTTACCAACTGCAACCTCGCAGTTAGTGGAACAGGGAATTCGTGTGGGAATTATTTTACTTTCTGGTTGGTTGTTTTATACGCAAAGTTTAGATGTTTACCAAGTAGGAAGTATTGCCACATCAGGAGCGATTATGGGTGGAATATGTGCGATTGTGGTGTTAATATACTATGCAAGAAAGCAGCCGTTATCTTTTTATCCAATTCCCTCAAAGGAACAGCGTGATAATGGATTGCTAAGACGATTAATATTAGAAGGTGGAACGCTTTGCTTTTTTAGTGCTTACCTCGTAATTTTTCAATTGATTGATTCATTTACGATAAAAAAATATTTAGTTTTTTCAGGGATACCGGATCTATCAGCTAAAATAGCCAAGGGAGTCTTTGATAGAGGACAGCCATTGGTACAATTAGGATTGGTTGTGGCCATTGCAATGACTGCTACATTCATGCCGACGTTAACTCATTACTATAAAAGTAAAAAGAAATCAGATTATCAATCAATGGTGTTATCCTATTTAAAAGTGTCATTGAGTATTTCTGTGGCAGCAGGTATTGGATTGGCCATCATGATTCCATTTATCAATGTGACACTTTTTAGCAACAATGATGGCGCATCAACATTGTCGCTATTTGTACTATCTGTTAGTATTGCCTCAATGATTCAAACGTATCAAACAATTTATCAAAGTCAAAACCGAGTACATTATCAATTTGTCGCTGCAATATTTGGTGTGTTATTGAAGAGTATTTTGACACCATGTTTAACCTATTATTTTGGAACAATGGGGTCAAGCGTAAGTACGTTACTGGGGTTGTTAGGTTGTTTACTTGTTTTGCATCATTACCTGATCCGTAAGGGATTTGACGTAGCGGTTGGCAAACTTTTTTTAATAAAATTATTGATTAGTTTAGGGTTGATGGCTATTGGAGTCTATGGATTTAGAGTTATCTGTTTAGCTAACGGTTTACTCATAACTCATAGAGGAGTGACGTTTGCTTTAACACTAATAGGTGTCTTTATTGGAGTGACTATCTATCTAATAAGTATTGTGAAATTTAAATTATTTAGTTATGATGAATGGAACATGTTGCCATTTGGCCAAAAAATATATAAACATTTTTATTAATTGATTTAGGAGGACATTGATGAGATTAGATAAATTTTTAAAAATTTCAAGAATTATAAAACGTCGAACAATTGCAAAAGAAATAGCTGATAAAGGTCGGATTCAAGTGAATCACAAATTAGCTAAATCATCTACCCCTGTTAAAATAGGAGATGTGATTACAATCATGTTTGGTAATAAAACATTAGAAGTTAAAGTATTAGACTTAAAAGACACAACTAAAAAAGATGAAGCAAAAGATTTATACGAAATTATTAGCGAAATCAAAAATCAAAACTAAAATCAGCGATAAGTATTAGACATTAATGAGGCTAGTTGGTATAATGAACCCAAGTATAAACAGAAATGGAGTCTAATGTATCATGAGTGAGAAAAAAACGTTATTAGCCCTTGAGACAAGCGAAAAAAGACTTCCGTCACCAATGGCGAAAGCTCAACGTGAACAAAAGCAAATGATTTACAAACGACGACGCTTAACGGTTATGTTTGTGTTAGCCTTTGGTTTATTTACGTTCATGGGAATTAACTTATTTCGCAATGGACAACATCTGTTATCACTACAACAAAATCACACAGAGGTAAAAAAGGAATATGCAAAAGTAAAAACAGAAAAGAAGGATTTGGAAAACGAAGTAAAATTGTTAAAGGATCCCGAATATGTTGAGAAAGTTGCACGTGCCAAATATTTTTACTCTAAAGAAGGCGAACAAGTATATAGCATCCCAGGACTGAGTGGTGCAAATTAAAGCAGTGGCAATCGAGTATTAAGTTAATAAAAAAATAATATATAAAGAGGATTCAAGGAGGAAATATTTTTTTATGTCAATCGAAGTGGGGACAAAGTTATCTGGTAAAGTGTCAGGTATTACTAATTTTGGAGCGTTTGTAGATTTAGGTGATGGAAAAACAGGATTGGTACATATCAGTGAGGTATCTAATAGCTTTGTAAAAGATATCAACGATGTTTTAAAGATGAATGACGAAGTTGAAGTAAAAGTCATGAGTGTTGGAGATGACGGAAAAATTGGGTTATCAATCAAGCGTGCCAACGAAGAAGAACGCCCAGCACAGCGTGAGCGTAAAGAATACAAACGTTCATCAAATAATTACCAGTCTGATCGTAACAACCGAGGTGGAAATGACCGTGGTAGAAATAATCGTAAACCTGCAGCAGTAGCTACTCCACAAAAAGAAAGTTTTGATTCATTAATGACTAACTTCTTAAAAGATAGTGATGATAGATTAAGTACATTAAAACGCAGTACTGAAGGAAAACGTGGCGGACGTGGCGGACGTCGTAACTAAATAGATAGAAGGGTAAGAGAGTTCTCTTATCCTTTTTTTATATGGAAAAGTGGGAGGAAAGTTTGTGTACCAAGAATTTGAAAAGATTATTCAATCAGAGTACCAGTTGATGCCACAAACTCATATTGTGGTAGGAGTATCTGGAGGAGTTGACTCAATGGTGTTACTGCATTTGTTGTGTCAAATACCCAAAGATCAACGTCCAGTGATTTATGTTGCACATATTAACCACCAGTTAAGAGCTGAATCAGAAGTGGAACAATTATTTGTAGAAAGTTATGCCAAAAAATATCAAATACCCTGTTTTGTCGGTATATGGGACGAAGGAAAAACTGTTGATACAAATGTAGAGCAACAAGCAAGAACATTTCGCTATACTTTTTTTGATAAAGTGATGCAAGAAACAAATAGCACGTATTTATTAACGGCTCATCATAAAGATGATGCTGTCGAAACAATCTTGATGCGATGGATTCAAGGTAGTCAATTAAGAAAATTGGTTGGGATTGAAAAAAAACGCTCACTGGGAGTCAATCAGGTTATTCGCCCATTATTAAGTTTTTCTAAAAAAGAACTTTATGAATACGCTAAAGAAAAAAATATCCCGTATCATGAAGATAGTAGTAACCTTTCTGATAATTATTTCCGAAATCGTATTCGTCATCACATCCGTCCTATGCTGGAAATAGAAAATCCTAATTTTGGTAACGGAATATTGCGCTTATCTCAAGAAATTTCCAATCAAAGGCAAGTTATCGATGAATTACTGCAGCCTTTAATTGAATTACTTGTTTCTTATCAAAATAATACATGGCAATTAGATTATATTTCGTTAAAAAAACACAATTTAGCGATACAGTCTGAAGTAATTCGATATATATTAACAGATATTCAAGAAAAAACTAGCCTTGTTGTAGGATATGAGCATATGAATCAGTTACAAAAACTGATTAGTAATGATAAACCAAATCAACAGTTATTATTAGGAAATAATTGGATTGTTGAAAAAAATTATGACATACTCACTATCTATCAAAAGAAAAAGTCATTAAATGAATATACTGTATTTGATTTGGCAAAAAATCAGGGTGTATTTTTGTCTAATAATCAGTGGTTAGGATTTTTTGAATTGGGTAAAGAAGTTATTCCGAATGAATTGATTAACTGGCACTTAAAAGAGATGATTTACACACATGGGAAACATCATACGATTCGAGTCAGAAAACGTGAAGCTGGTGACAGATTCGTATATAATTATAAAGGTCAGACTAAGAAAGTATCACGATATTTTATTGATGAAAAAATACCAACTAAATTACGTGATTTAAGTTGGCTCGTTTTCGATGAAAAAGGGTATCTTCTATGGCTTTTACCATTTAGAGAATCTTATTTGAGTATTCATCATGAAACTGATAAAATACAGTATAAGCTCGTCTACTTATATCAAAGGGATGAGTAAGTTTGGAAGGAGAACCCAATGTTAGAAAAAGATATCGAAAAAACATTTTATTCAGAACAACAAATTCAAGAACGAGTTGCTGTTTTAGGTGAAGAGATTAGTCGTGAGTATCAGGATAAGTTTCCTTTAGTTGTGGGTATTTTAAAAGGAGCCGTTCCGTTTTTATCGGATTTAGTTCGTGCTATGCCAATTCACATGGAAATGGATTTTATGGATGTGTCAAGTTACGGTAATGCGACTGTCTCATCTGGTGAAGTTCGTATTTTGAAAGATTTAAGTACAGTAGTTGAAGGTCGTCATATTATCTTAGTAGAAGATATTATCGATAGTGGACGTACATTAAAATATCTTGTTGACTTATTGAAACACCGTAAAGCAGCTTCTGTTAAAATTGTGACGATGCTTGATAAACCAGAAGGTCGTGTTGTTGATATGGCAGCTGACTATGTTGGTTTTGAAGTGCCAAACGAATTTGTTGTAGGATATGGTTTAGATTATGCTGAAGATTATCGTAATCTTCCATATATCGGTGTATTGAAACCAGAAATATACGAAAATGCTTAATTTTTCGAACATTTAGTGTTACAATAATTTCTTAGTAATGATTACAAACTAAAAATTTAATATAGAGAAGGAGGACATGTATGAATAAAAAGAATTCAGGGATGCGCAACTCGCTTTATTATATTATTGTATTTTTATCAATGATTACAATAGTATACTTCTTCTTTGGACAAGGCGGCGACCAATCTCCAACTATAAATTATTCAACGTTCTATCAACAATTAAAAGATGATCAAATTAAAGACTTTACTGTTCAACCTGCTAATGGCGTTTACAAAATCACGGGTGAGTACCATGAAGATCAGAAAATTACTGATTCAGGTGGGTTACCAATATTTGGTAAAACAAAAGTAAAATCAAAACGATTTACAACATCTGTCTTACCTAATGATGCAACCATTGCTAATATTAGCGAAACAGCGAGTGAATCTGGTACCAAATTTGTTGTTAAAGAACAATCAAACAACAGTGTTTGGGTATCATTATTGTTTAGTTTCTTACCAGTTTTATTGATGGTATTCCTATTCTATATGATGATGGGACAAGGTGGACAAGGTGGTGGAAATGGCCGTGTCATGAACTTTGGGAAATCTAAAACAAAAGAAGCAGATAAAAAATCAATCAATGTTCGTTTTTCTGACGTAGCAGGAGCTGAAGAAGAAAAACAAGAATTAGTAGAAGTAGTTGAATTCTTGAAAGACCCACGTCGTTTCGTGGAACTTGGTGCTAGAATTCCTGCGGGTGTGTTACTTGAGGGACCTCCCGGAACAGGTAAAACATTATTAGCAAAAGCTGTTGCCGGAGAAGCTGGCGTACCATTCTTCTCTATTTCAGGTTCAGACTTTGTTGAGATGTTTGTCGGTGTTGGGGCAAGTCGTGTACGTGACTTGTTTGAAACAGCGAAAAAATCAGCTCCAGCGATTATCTTCATCGATGAAATTGATGCAGTTGGTCGTCAACGTGGTGCTGGTATGGGTGGGGGTCACGATGAACGTGAACAAACCCTTAACCAATTGCTTGTTGAAATGGATGGTTTCAATGGTAATGAAGGAGTTATCGTTATTGCTGCAACAAACCGTTCAGATGTGTTGGACCCTGCATTACTTCGTCCAGGACGTTTTGACAGACAAGTTCTTGTTGGAACACCTGATGTTAAAGGTCGTGAACAAATTTTGCGAGTTCATTCTCGTAACAAACCTTTAGCAAACGATGTTGATTTAAAAGTTGTCGCACAACAAACACCAGGATTTGCCGGTGCAGACTTAGAAAACGTATTAAACGAAGCTGCCCTTGTAGCGGCTCGACGTAATAAAAAGAAAATTGACGCATCAGATATTGATGAAGCACAAGATAGAGTCATTGCTGGTCCTGCTAAGAAAGACCGCATGATTAGTAAAAAAGAACGTTCAATGGTTGCTTACCATGAAGCAGGTCATACAATCTGTGGATTAGTGCTAAGCGATGCAAGAATTGTCCATAAAGTAACCATCGTTCCACGTGGACGTGCTGGCGGATACATGATTGCTTTACCAAAAGAAGATCGTTTCTTAATGACTCAAAACGAAATGTTCGAACAAATCGTTGGATTACTTGGTGGACGTGTGGCCGAAGAAATTATCTTTGGTGTGAAATCTACTGGGGCAAGTAATGACTTTGAACAAGCAACTAACTTAGCTCGTTCAATGGTAACTGAGTATGGTATGAGTGATTCATTAGGTCCTGTACAATATGAAGGAAACCATCAAGTCTTTGTTGGCCGTGATTATGGACAAACAAAAACTTATTCAGAACAAGTTGCGTTCCAAATCGATGAGGAAGTTCGTAATATCTTGAACCGTGCTCATCAAAAAGCGGTTGAAATTATTGAAGCACATCGTGATGAACACAAGTTAATCGCAGAGTCACTACTTAAATACGAAACACTTGATGCGAAACAAATTAAATCATTATTTGAAGACGGTAAAATGCCAAGTGATGATAAACCTGAAGAGTATCCAAGTGAAAAAGATGGTTCTTTTGAAGAAGTTAAAGAAGCGTTAGAGAAAAAAGACGCTGAAAAACAAAAAGCTGAATTTTCTGAAGAAAAAGAAGCAGAGCACAATTTAAAAGAGCGTGATGAAGAATTATCACAATCGATTAAAGAAGCTGAAGAAGCTGTGAAAGAAGATAAATCTGAGTAAAAATAGTTTTAAGATTGAAACAAATACGTTATGATAAGTGGGATATACGAAAGTATAGCCCACTTTTTAATTGGGAATAATAAAGAAAGAAAGTAGGCACGATAAATGAGTAAACAAACAACAGATTATTTAGTTAAAGCTTTATGTTTTAATGGAGAAATTCGTGCGATGGCAACACGCACAACAGAGTTAGTTGCTGAAGCACAACAACGTCATGATACATGGCGCACGTCAACAGCGGCACTAGGTCGTTCTTTAACAGGAGCCTTGATGTTAGGTTCAATGCATAAAGGTGACGAAAAATTAACTGTTCGTATTCAAGGGGATGGTCCAATCGGTGCTATCGTCATTGATGCTGATGCAAAAGGACATGTAAAGGGATACGTTAAAAACCCACAAGTTAATTTACCAGCAAATGCATTAGGAAAAATTGATGTGCGTGGTGGAGTGGGAACAAATGGATCTCTAAGTGTGGTAAAAGATTTAGGATTAAGAGAGCCGTTTACAGGACAAGTTCCATTAGTTTCAGGTGAACTAGCTGAAGACTTTACATATTATTTAGCAACATCAGAACAAGTTCCTTCAGCAGTCGGGTTAAGTGTATTAGTTGATAATGAAAATGATGACGTTGTGAAAGCGGCAGGTGGATTTATGATTCAAGTGATGCCGTTTGCTTCAGAGGAAACACTAGTTGAAATTGAAAAACGTTTAGCTGATATTCCACAAGTTTCTAATCTATTAGATCAAGGTGAAACACCAGAAGAAATTCTTTATCGTTTATTAGGGAAAGAAAATGTCGAAATTTTAGATACGATGCCCGTCGAATTTCAATGTGATTGCTCTAAAGAACGTTTTTCTTCAGCTTTAATTACCTTAGGAGTCGATGAATTAACCAATATGATAGAAGAAGACAATGGAGCAGAAGCTGTCTGTCATTTTTGTAATGAAAAATATCATTATACAGCAGAAGAGTTATCAGTATTAAGAGACGAGGCTATGCAGTCTTAAGAGGAGGAAACCCGATGTGGAAGATAGGAAACGTCGAGATTCCTAATCGAGTGGTTGTGGCACCGATGGCCGGAGTAAGTAACTCGGCTTTTCGTGTAACAGTCAAAGAGTTTGGTGCAGGGCTTGTCGTATGTGAGATGATTAGTGATAAAGGCATTCAACAGCGTAACAAAAAAACACTAGAAATGCTTTATATTGATGAGACAGAACATCCGCTTAGTCTACAAATATTTGGTGGCAATAAAGAAAACTTAGTCGAAGCAGCTAAATTTGTCGAAGAATACACGACCGCAGATATGATTGATATCAATATGGGATGTCCAGTAAATAAAGTCATCAAAGCTGAAGCAGGTGCTAGATGGTTACTTGATCCAAATAAAGTATATGAAATGGTAGAAGCTGTGGCGAGTGCTGTGAGTATTCCGGTGACAGTGAAACAACGTATTGGTTGGGATGAAGAACATGTGTATGCTGTTGAAAATGCATTAGCTGCTGAAAAAGCCGGTGCGAGTGCAGTGGCGATGCATGGTCGAACACGCGTGCAGATGTATGAAGGAAGAGCTAACTGGGATGTACTAAGGGAAGTTAAAAAGCATTTAACCATTCCATTTATGGGGAATGGTGATGTGAGAACCCCAGAAGATGCAAAACGCATGCTTGATTATGTTGGATGTGATGGCGTAATGATTGGGCGAGCTGCGTTAGGTAATCCATGGATGATTTATCGCACACAGCATTATCTAGAAACAGGTGAGTTGTTAGAAGAGCCACACCCAGCTGAAAAAATCGAGACAGCTAAACTTCATTTAGACCGTTTAATTCGTTTGAAAGGTGAAAAAATTGGCTGTTTAGAATTCCGTCAACATGCCGCGTATTATTTAAAAGGCGCCCCACGTGCAACCAAAACACGACTAGCCGTTAATAAAGCGACAACTCAAGAAGAAATGAATCAGATTTTGGATGAGTATGTATTAGTTGTAAAAGAAAAAGGATTAGTCGGATAAAAAAGGCAAATTAACTTGCCTTTTTTTTGCTATTTATGGCATTATAGGAGAGAGTAGAATGGCAAATAATGTATAGGAGGAAGTAACGTGTCAAAAGATAATCAAGAGCATCAAGAAATGAATGATCAACTCATCGTTAGACGAGAAAAAATGGCGGAGTTGCGTGACAAGGGATTAGACCCATTTGGAACACGTTTTGAGCGTACAACCAATGCAAAAGAATTGCATGAAAAATATGATGATAAAACTAAAGAAGAATTACAAGAGTTAAACCTAACAGCGACAATTGCTGGTCGTATCATGACAAAACGTGGTAAAGGTAAAGTAGGGTTTGCTCATTTACAGGATAGAGAAGGGCAAGTACAGATTTACGTTCGTAAAGATGCGATTGGTGAAGAAGCCTATGAACTATTTAAACAAGCTGACTTAGGTGATTTTGTTGGAGTAACTGGACAAGTGATGAAAACTGATATGGGTGAGATGACAATCAAGCCAACTGACTTTACATTCTTGACAAAAGCTCTTAGACCGTTACCGGATAAATATCACGGTTTAACAAACGTTGAGCAAAAATACCGTCAACGCTATTTAGATTTAATTAGTAATCGTGATAGCTTTGACAAATTTGTTAAACGTAGTGAAATTATCCGCGAAGTGCGTAATTACTTAAATGACCATGGTTATTTAGAAGTTGAAACACCAACCCTACATAATATGGCAGGTGGAGCAGCAGCAAGACCATTTATTACACATCATAACGCATTAGATATGGAATTATATTTACGCATCGCGCTTGAATTACATTTAAAACGATTAATCGTTGGTGGAATGGAAAAAGTATATGAAATTGGTCGTGTATTCCGTAATGAAGGGATTGATGCGACACACAATCCAGAATTTACTATGCTAGAAGTGTATACAGCTTATACTGATTATAAAGATATTATGGATTTAACAGAAGGTATCATTACAACAGTCGCTCAAAAAGTATTAGGGACATTACAAATCCAATACGGTGATGTTAATGTTAACTTAGAAGGACCATGGAAGAGAATTCATATGGTTGATGCGATTAAAGAAGTCACAGGTGTTGATTTCTGGAATGTAACATCAGACGAAGAAGCAAGAACAATCGCTAAAAAACATAATGTTACTATAGAAGAACATATGGATTATGGCCATGTGATTAATGAATTTTTTGAAGAGTTTGTTGAAGATACGTTGATTCAACCAACCTTTATCTATGGTCATCCGGTTTCAATTTCTCCACTTGCTAAGAAAAATCCAGAAGATGACCGATTTACAGATCGCTTTGAAGTATTTATCGTAGGAAAAGAATATGGAAATGCCTTTACCGAGTTAAATGATCCAATCGATCAAAGAGAACGATTTGAAGCGCAGATGAAAGAAAAAGATTTAGGAAATGATGAAGCTCATGGAATAGATGAAGATTTTATTGAAGCGCTAGAATATGGAATGCCTCCAACAGGTGGTTTGGGAATAGGGATCGACCGTCTGGTGATGCTATTAACTAACTCACAATCTATTAGAGATGTCTTATTATTCCCAACGATGAGATAAAAAAGTGAAGAATTTCTTCACTTTTTTATTTTATTTTAGTATATAAAATTATCGTTAAACGGTTAATGTTCGTTATAAAAAGAAATAAATAGTTATTAAAAATGATTTATCTAGAAAATTATTTTTTATAACGAATAAAAACGAATAAAAATCATATAATTTTAATTTAAAATTTGTGAATTTTTTTTTTAGAAAAAGGTTGACCTTTCTCTATAATCTTGTTATATTAATACATGTCCTTGAGACACAGCTTTTAAAAATCACAACTTTTAACATTTAGCTAATAGGATTTTTATTCTAGCGAACGAATTTTCAGAAAATTTAAAAAAATTCAAAAAAATGTTGACAAGTTATTATAAACTTGTTATGATATAAAAGTTGTTACGACAACAAAGTTTAGACCTTTGAAAACTGAACAAAGTAAGACGAACCAAATGTGTAGGGCGTTTCTACTATGTAGAAACAAACCATATTTAGTGAATACAATTCGCTAGCAAGTTTTAAAACAAATGAGCTAAACATCGCAAGATGTTATCAACTTTTTATTGAGAGTTTGATCCTGGCTCAGGACGAACGCTGGCGGCGTGCCTAATACATGCAAGTCGAACGCACTTCTTTTCACCGGAGCTTGCTCCACCGAAAAGAAGTGAGTGGCGGACGGGTGAGTAACACGTGGGCAACCTGCCCACCAGAGGGGGATAACACTTGGAAACAGGTGCTAATACCGCATAATTGCTTTTGCCGCATGGCGAAAGTATGAAAGACGCTTCGGTGTCACTGGTGGATGGGCCCGCGGTGCATTAGTTAGTTGGTGGGGTAACGGCCTACCAAGACCATGATGCATAGCCGACCTGAGAGGGTGATCGGCCACACTGGGACTGAGACACGGCCCAGACTCCTACGGGAGGCAGCAGTAGGGAATCTTCGGCAATGGACGAAAGTCTGACCGAGCAACGCCGCGTGAGTGAAGAAGGTTTTCGGATCGTAAAACTCTGTTGTTAGAGAAGAACAAGTGATAGAGTAACTGTTATCACCTTGACGGTATCTAACCAGAAAGCCACGGCTAACTACGTGCCAGCAGCCGCGGTAATACGTAGGTGGCAAGCGTTGTCCGGATTTATTGGGCGTAAAGCGAGCGCAGGCGGTCTTTTAAGTCTGATGTGAAAGCCCTCGGCTCAACCGAGGAAGGTCATTGGAAACTGGAGGACTTGAGTGCAGAAGAGGAGAGTGGAATTCCATGTGTAGCGGTGAAATGCGTAGATATATGGAGGAACACCAGTGGCGAAGGCGACTCTCTGGTCTGTAACTGACGCTGAGGCTCGAAAGCGTGGGGAGCAAACAGGATTAGATACCCTGGTAGTCCACGCCGTAAACGATGAGTGCTAAGTGTTGGAGGGTTTCCGCCCTTCAGTGCTGCAGTTAACGCATTAAGCACTCCGCCTGGGGAGTACGGCCGCAAGGCTGAAACTCAAAGGAATTGACGGGGGCCCGCACAAGCGGTGGAGCATGTGGTTTAATTCGAAGCAACGCGAAGAACCTTACCAGGTCTTGACATCCTTTGACCACTCTAGAGATAGAGCTTTCCCTTCGGGGACAAAGTGACAGGTGGTGCATGGTTGTCGTCAGCTCGTGTCGTGAGATGTTGGGTTAAGTCCCGCAACGAGCGCAACCCTTATTGTTAGTTGCCATCATTTAGTTGGGCACTCTAGCGAGACTGCCGGTGACAAACCGGAGGAAG
Organism: Vagococcus sp. CY52-2; assembly: GCF_022655055.1. Taxonomy (NCBI): domain Bacteria; kingdom Bacillati; phylum Bacillota; class Bacilli; order Lactobacillales; family Enterococcaceae; genus Vagococcus; species Vagococcus changpingensis. The sequence goes on from NZ_CP093384.1 coordinate 102,606, forward strand.
GTGGGGATGACGTCAAATCATCATGCCCCTTATGACCTGGGCTACACACGTGCTACAATGGACAGTACAATGAGTTGCGAGACCGCGAGGTTTAGCTAATCTCTTAAAGCTGTTCTCAGTTCGGATTGTAGGCTGCAACTCGCCTACATGAAGCCGGAATCGCTAGTAATCGTGGATCAGCATGCCACGGTGAATACGTTCCCGGGCCTTGTACACACCGCCCGTCACACCACGAGAGTTTGTAACACCCAAAGTCGGTGAGGTAACCTTTTGGAGCCAGCCGCCTAAGGTGGGATAGATGATTGGGGTGAAGTCGTAACAAGGTAGCCGTATCGGAAGGTGCGGCTGGATCACCTCCTTTCTAAGGATAATTACGGAAAACACATTACGTTTTACTTTGTTCAGTTTTGAGAGGTCTACTCTCAAACAGATTGTTCATTGAAAACTGGATAGTTGAAGTTAGACATCAACATAAACCGAGAACACCGCGTTGAACAGTTTCTTTTAAAGAACTGTGAAATGTATTAACTATTATCTATCGCTAGTTAATAGTTAATGAAAAAAAGCTAACCGTAAGGTTAGAAAAGGTTAAGTGAATAAGGGCGCACGGTGGATGCCTTGGCACTAGAAGCCGATGAAGGACGGGACTAACACCGATATGCTTCGGGGAGCTGTAAGTAAGCTATGATCCGGAGATTTCCGAATGGGGGAACCCAGTATCTTTTATAGGATATTATCTAGTAGTGAATACATAGCTATTAGAAGGTAGACGCAGAGAACTGAAACATCTAAGTACCTGCAGGAAGAGAAAGAAAAATCGATTTCCTTAGTAGCGGCGAGCGAAACGGAAACAGCCCAAACCAATAAGCTTGCTTATTGGGGTTGTAGGACTCAATTGTGGTAGCTGTTGTGGATAGTCGAATCGATCTGGAAAGGTCAGCCGTAGCGGGTAAAAGCCCCGTAGATGAAATTGACAACACACCTATGAGTATCCTGAGTACGGCGGAACACGAGAAATTCCGTCGGAATCCGGGAGGACCATCTCCCAAGGCTAAATACTCTCTAGTGACCGATAGTGAACCAGTACCGTGAGGGAAAGGTGAAAAGCACCCCGGAAGGGGAGTGAAATAGAACCTGAAACCGTGTGCTTACAAGAAGTTAGAGCCCGTTAATGGGTGATAGCGTGCCTTTTGCAGAATGAACCGGCGAGTTACGATAGCATGCGAGGTTAAGCTGAAGAAGCGGAGCCGTAGCGAAAGCGAGTCTGAATAGGGCGAATGAGTATGTTGTCGTAGACCCGAAACCATGTGACCTACCCATGTCCAGGTTGAAGGTGTGGTAAAACGCACTGGAGGACCGAACCCACGTACGTTGAAAAGTGCGGGGATGAGGTGTGGGTAGCGGAGAAATTCCAAACGAACTTGGAGATAGCTGGTTCTCTCCGAAATAGCTTTAGGGCTAGCCTCGGATTTGAGAATGATGGAGGTAGAGCACTGTTTGGACTAGGGGCCCGTCTTGGGTTACCGAATTCAGATAAACTCCGAATGCCATTCATTTATATCCGGGAGTCAGACAGTGAGTGATAAGATCCATTGTCGAAAGGGAAACAGCCCAGACCACCAGCTAAGGTCCCAAAATACATGTTAAGTGGAAAAGGATGTGAGGGTGCACAAACAACTAGGATGTTGGCTCAGAAGCAGCCACCATTTAAAGAGTGCGTAATAGCTCACTAGTCGAGTGCCCTTGCGCCGAAAATGTACCGGGGCTAAACATGTTACCGAAGCTGTGGATAGAACCTTTGGTTCTATGGTAGGAGAGCGTTCTAAGGGCGTTGAAGCTGGATCGTAAGGACTGGTGGAGCGCTTAGAAGTGAGAATGCCGGTATGAGTAGCGAAAGACAGGTGAGAATCCTGTCCACCGAATGACTAAGGTTTCCTGGGGAAGGCTCGTCCTCCCAGGGTTAGTCGGGACCTAAGCTGAGGCCGATAGGCGTAAGCGATGGACAACAGGTTGAGATTCCTGTACTCGTTTGTTTTGTTTGAACAATGGAGGGACACAGGAGGCTATGAGATCGTGCGACTGGAAGTGCACGTTCAAGCAACAAGTTTTGATAAGAGTCAAATGCTTTTATCTTTAAGAACAAGTTGTGATGAGTAGGGAAATAGAGTACCGAAGTCTCAATGTCACACTGTCAAGAAAAGCTTCTAGTTAGAAACAAATGACCCGTACCGCAAACCGACACAGGTAGTCGAGGAGAGAATCCTAAGGTGAGAGAGAACTCTCGTTAAGGAACTCGGCAAAATGACCCCGTAACTTCGGGAGAAGGGGTGCTGAACGCAAGTTCAGCCGCAGTGAATAGGCCCAAGCGACTGTTTATCAAAAACACAGGTCTCTGCAAAATCGAAAGATGACGTATAGGGGCTGACGCCTGCCCGGTGCTGGAAGGTTAAGAGGATGGGTTAGCAATAGCGAAGCTCAAAATTGAAGCCCCAGTAAACGGCGGCCGTAACTATAACGGTCCTAAGGTAGCGAAATTCCTTGTCGGGTAAGTTCCGACCCGCACGAAAGGCGTAACGATTTGGGCACTGTCTCAACGAGAGACTCGGTGAAATTTTAGTACCTGTGAAGATGCAGGTTACCCGCGACAGGACGGAAAGACCCCATGGAGCTTTACTGTAGTTTGATATTGAATGTTTGTAACACATGTACAGGATAGGTAGGAGCCGTAGAAATCGGAACGCTAGTTTCGATGGAGGCGCTGGTGGGATACTACCCTTGTGTTATGACCATTCTAACCCGCACCACTTATCGTGGTGGGAGACAGTGTCAGATGGACAGTTTGACTGGGGCGGTCGCCTCCCAAAAGGTAACGGAGGCGCCCAAAGGTTCCCTCAGAATGGTTGGAAATCATTCGTAGAGTGCAAAGGCAGAAGGGAGCTTGACTGCGAGAGTTACAACTCGAGCAGGGACGAAAGTCGGGCTTAGTGATCCGGTGGTTCCGCATGGAAGGGCCATCGCTCAACGGATAAAAGCTACCCTGGGGATAACAGGCTTATCTCCCCCAAGAGTTCACATCGACGGGGAGGTTTGGCACCTCGATGTCGGCTCGTCGCATCCTGGGGCTGTAGTCGGTCCCAAGGGTTGGGCTGTTCGCCCATTAAAGCGGCACGCGAGCTGGGTTCAGAACGTCGTGAGACAGTTCGGTCCCTATCCGTCGCGGGCGTTGGAAATTTGAGAGGAGCTGTCCTTAGTACGAGAGGACCGGGATGGACATACCTCTGGTGTACCAGTTGTTCTGCCAAGGGCATTGCTGGGTAGCTATGTATGGACGGGATAAACGCTGAAAGCATCTAAGCGTGAAGCCCCCCTCAAGATGAGATTTCCCATTCCTTTAAGGAAGTAAGACCCCTGAAAGATGATCAGGTAGATAGGCTAGAAGTGGAAGTACAGTGATGTATGGAGCGGACTAGTACTAATCGGTCGAGGACTTAACCAAGATAACGGTGGACAATTATATTGATACTAACTTAACATCCAGTTTTGAGTGAATCATCACTCAATAAAAAGCATATAAGTGCGGTGACGATGGCAAGAAGGATACACCTGTAACCATGCCGAACACAGAAGTTAAGCTTCTTAGCGCCGAGGGTAGTGAAGGGTTTCCCTTTGTGAGAGTAGGACGTTGCCGTGCTTTTTGTATTGATGGAGGTTTAGCTCAGCTGGGAGAGCACCTGCCTTACAAGCAGGGGGTCAGCGGTTCGATCCCGTTAACCTCCATACATTTTTGACTCGTTAGCTCAGTTGGTAGAGCATCTGACTTTTAATCAGAGGGTCACTGGTTCGAGCCCAGTACGGGTCATTACTATATTAAGCCATAATACGAAAGTTAGTATTTTTTTGTTGTTTAAAATTCGTATTGATAGAACATGCCGGCTTAGCTCAGTTGGTAGAGCATCTGATTTGTAATCAGAGGGTCGAGGGTTCAAGTCCTTTAGCCGGCATCTATAAGCGGAAGTAGTTCAGTGGTAGAACATCACCTTGCCAAGGTGGGGGTCGCGGGTTCGAACCCCGTCTTCCGCTTTTCATAAGTTCTAGCCGGGGTGGCGGAACTGGCAGACGCACAGGACTTAAAATCCTGCGGTGAGTGATCACCGTACCGGTTCGATTCCGGTCCTCGGCATCATTAATAGCGCCCATAGCTCAACTGGATAGAGTGTCTGACTACGGATCAGAAGGTTAGGGGTTCGACTCCTCTTGGGCGCGTTTAATTTAATACGGGAAGTAGCTCAGCTTGGTAGAGCACTTGGTTTGGGACCAAGGGGTCGCAGGTTCGAATCCTGTCTTCCCGATTTTGAGATTTTTCTCAAAAAAAATTAAAAAAGTGTTGACAATAAGATGACAACTTGTTATGATATAAAAGTTGTTACGACAACAAAGTTTAGACCTTTGAAAACTGAACAAAGTAAGACGAACCAAATGTGTAGGGCGTTTCTACTATGTAGAAACAAACCATATTTAGTGAATACAATTCGCTAGCAAGTTTTAAAACAAATGAGCTAAACATCGCAAGATGTTATCAACTTTTTATTGAGAGTTTGATCCTGGCTCAGGACGAACGCTGGCGGCGTGCCTAATACATGCAAGTCGAACGCACTTCTTTTCACCGGAGCTTGCTCCACCGAAAAGAAGTGAGTGGCGGACGGGTGAGTAACACGTGGGCAACCTGCCCACCAGAGGGGGATAACACTTGGAAACAGGTGCTAATACCGCATAATTGCTTTTGCCGCATGGCGAAAGTATGAAAGACGCTTCGGTGTCACTGGTGGATGGGCCCGCGGTGCATTAGTTAGTTGGTGGGGTAACGGCCTACCAAGACCATGATGCATAGCCGACCTGAGAGGGTGATCGGCCACACTGGGACTGAGACACGGCCCAGACTCCTACGGGAGGCAGCAGTAGGGAATCTTCGGCAATGGACGAAAGTCTGACCGAGCAACGCCGCGTGAGTGAAGAAGGTTTTCGGATCGTAAAACTCTGTTGTTAGAGAAGAACAAGTGATAGAGTAACTGTTATCACCTTGACGGTATCTAACCAGAAAGCCACGGCTAACTACGTGCCAGCAGCCGCGGTAATACGTAGGTGGCAAGCGTTGTCCGGATTTATTGGGCGTAAAGCGAGCGCAGGCGGTCTTTTAAGTCTGATGTGAAAGCCCTCGGCTCAACCGAGGAAGGTCATTGGAAACTGGAGGACTTGAGTGCAGAAGAGGAGAGTGGAATTCCATGTGTAGCGGTGAAATGCGTAGATATATGGAGGAACACCAGTGGCGAAGGCGACTCTCTGGTCTGTAACTGACGCTGAGGCTCGAAAGCGTGGGGAGCAAACAGGATTAGATACCCTGGTAGTCCACGCCGTAAACGATGAGTGCTAAGTGTTGGAGGGTTTCCGCCCTTCAGTGCTGCAGTTAACGCATTAAGCACTCCGCCTGGGGAGTACGGCCGCAAGGCTGAAACTCAAAGGAATTGACGGGGGCCCGCACAAGCGGTGGAGCATGTGGTTTAATTCGAAGCAACGCGAAGAACCTTACCAGGTCTTGACATCCTTTGACCACTCTAGAGATAGAGCTTTCCCTTCGGGGACAAAGTGACAGGTGGTGCATGGTTGTCGTCAGCTCGTGTCGTGAGATGTTGGGTTAAGTCCCGCAACGAGCGCAACCCTTATTGTTAGTTGCCATCATTTAGTTGGGCACTCTAGCGAGACTGCCGGTGACAAACCGGAGGAAGGTGGGGATGACGTCAAATCATCATGCCCCTTATGACCTGGGCTACACACGTGCTACAATGGACAGTACAATGAGTTGCGAGACCGCGAGGTTTAGCTAATCTCTTAAAGCTGTTCTCAGTTCGGATTGTAGGCTGCAACTCGCCTACATGAAGCCGGAATCGCTAGTAATCGTGGATCAGCATGCCACGGTGAATACGTTCCCGGGCCTTGTACACACCGCCCGTCACACCACGAGAGTTTGTAACACCCAAAGTCGGTGAGGTAACCTTTTGGAGCCAGCCGCCTAAGGTGGGATAGATGATTGGGGTGAAGTCGTAACAAGGTAGCCGTATCGGAAGGTGCGGCTGGATCACCTCCTTTCTAAGGATAATTACGGAAAACACATTACGTTTTACTTTGTTCAGTTTTGAGAGGTCTACTCTCAAACAGATTGTTCATTGAAAACTGGATAGTTGAAGTTAGACATCAACATAAACCGAGAACACCGCGTTGAACAGTTTCTTTTAAAGAACTGTGAAATGTATTAACTATTATCTATCGCTAGTTAATAGTTAATGAAAAAAAGCTAACCGTAAGGTTAGAAAAGGTTAAGTGAATAAGGGCGCACGGTGGATGCCTTGGCACTAGAAGCCGATGAAGGACGGGACTAACACCGATATGCTTCGGGGAGCTGTAAGTAAGCTATGATCCGGAGATTTCCGAATGGGGGAACCCAGTATCTTTTATAGGATATTATCTAGTAGTGAATACATAGCTATTAGAAGGTAGACGCAGAGAACTGAAACATCTAAGTACCTGCAGGAAGAGAAAGAAAAATCGATTTCCTTAGTAGCGGCGAGCGAAACGGAAACAGCCCAAACCAATAAGCTTGCTTATTGGGGTTGTAGGACTCAATTGTGGTAGCTGTTGTGGATAGTCGAATCGATCTGGAAAGGTCAGCCGTAGCGGGTAAAAGCCCCGTAGATGAAATTGACAACACACCTATGAGTATCCTGAGTACGGCGGAACACGAGAAATTCCGTCGGAATCCGGGAGGACCATCTCCCAAGGCTAAATACTCTCTAGTGACCGATAGTGAACCAGTACCGTGAGGGAAAGGTGAAAAGCACCCCGGAAGGGGAGTGAAATAGAACCTGAAACCGTGTGCTTACAAGAAGTTAGAGCCCGTTAATGGGTGATAGCGTGCCTTTTGCAGAATGAACCGGCGAGTTACGATAGCATGCGAGGTTAAGCTGAAGAAGCGGAGCCGTAGCGAAAGCGAGTCTGAATAGGGCGAATGAGTATGTTGTCGTAGACCCGAAACCATGTGACCTACCCATGTCCAGGTTGAAGGTGTGGTAAAACGCACTGGAGGACCGAACCCACGTACGTTGAAAAGTGCGGGGATGAGGTGTGGGTAGCGGAGAAATTCCAAACGAACTTGGAGATAGCTGGTTCTCTCCGAAATAGCTTTAGGGCTAGCCTCGGATTTGAGAATGATGGAGGTAGAGCACTGTTTGGACTAGGGGCCCGTCTTGGGTTACCGAATTCAGATAAACTCCGAATGCCATTCATTTATATCCGGGAGTCAGACAGTGAGTGATAAGATCCATTGTCGAAAGGGAAACAGCCCAGACCACCAGCTAAGGTCCCAAAATACATGTTAAGTGGAAAAGGATGTGAGGGTGCACAAACAACTAGGATGTTGGCTCAGAAGCAGCCACCATTTAAAGAGTGCGTAATAGCTCACTAGTCGAGTGCCCTTGCGCCGAAAATGTACCGGGGCTAAACATGTTACCGAAGCTGTGGATAGAACCTTTGGTTCTATGGTAGGAGAGCGTTCTAAGGGCGTTGAAGCTGGATCGTAAGGACTGGTGGAGCGCTTAGAAGTGAGAATGCCGGTATGAGTAGCGAAAGACAGGTGAGAATCCTGTCCACCGAATGACTAAGGTTTCCTGGGGAAGGCTCGTCCTCCCAGGGTTAGTCGGGACCTAAGCTGAGGCCGATAGGCGTAAGCGATGGACAACAGGTTGAGATTCCTGTACTCGTTTGTTTTGTTTGAACAATGGAGGGACACAGGAGGCTATGAGATCGTGCGACTGGAAGTGCACGTTCAAGCAACAAGTTTTGATAAGAGTCAAATGCTTTTATCTTTAAGAACAAGTTGTGATGAGTAGGGAAATAGAGTACCGAAGTCTCAATGTCACACTGTCAAGAAAAGCTTCTAGTTAGAAACAAATGACCCGTACCGCAAACCGACACAGGTAGTCGAGGAGAGAATCCTAAGGTGAGCGAGAGAACTCTCGTTAAGGAACTCGGCAAAATGACCCCGTAACTTCGGGAGAAGGGGTGCTGAACGCAAGTTCAGCCGCAGTGAATAGGCCCAAGCGACTGTTTATCAAAAACACAGGTCTCTGCAAAATCGAAAGATGACGTATAGGGGCTGACGCCTGCCCGGTGCTGGAAGGTTAAGAGGATGGGTTAGCAATAGCGAAGCTCAAAATTGAAGCCCCAGTAAACGGCGGCCGTAACTATAACGGTCCTAAGGTAGCGAAATTCCTTGTCGGGTAAGTTCCGACCCGCACGAAAGGCGTAACGATTTGGGCACTGTCTCAACGAGAGACTCGGTGAAATTTTAGTACCTGTGAAGATGCAGGTTACCCGCGACAGGACGGAAAGACCCCATGGAGCTTTACTGTAGTTTGATATTGAATGTTTGTAACACATGTACAGGATAGGTAGGAGCCGTAGAAATCGGAACGCTAGTTTCGATGGAGGCGCTGGTGGGATACTACCCTTGTGTTATGACCATTCTAACCCGCACCACTTATCGTGGTGGGAGACAGTGTCAGATGGACAGTTTGACTGGGGCGGTCGCCTCCCAAAAGGTAACGGAGGCGCCCAAAGGTTCCCTCAGAATGGTTGGAAATCATTCGTAGAGTGCAAAGGCAGAAGGGAGCTTGACTGCGAGAGTTACAACTCGAGCAGGGACGAAAGTCGGGCTTAGTGATCCGGTGGTTCCGCATGGAAGGGCCATCGCTCAACGGATAAAAGCTACCCTGGGGATAACAGGCTTATCTCCCCCAAGAGTTCACATCGACGGGGAGGTTTGGCACCTCGATGTCGGCTCGTCGCATCCTGGGGCTGTAGTCGGTCCCAAGGGTTGGGCTGTTCGCCCATTAAAGCGGCACGCGAGCTGGGTTCAGAACGTCGTGAGACAGTTCGGTCCCTATCCGTCGCGGGCGTTGGAAATTTGAGAGGAGCTGTCCTTAGTACGAGAGGACCGGGATGGACATACCTCTGGTGTACCAGTTGTTCTGCCAAGGGCATTGCTGGGTAGCTATGTATGGACGGGATAAACGCTGAAAGCATCTAAGCGTGAAGCCCCCCTCAAGATGAGATTTCCCATTCCTTTAAGGAAGTAAGACCCCTGAAAGATGATCAGGTAGATAGGCTAGAAGTGGAAGTACAGTGATGTATGGAGCGGACTAGTACTAATCGGTCGAGGACTTAACCAAGATAGCGGTGGACCATTATATTGATACTAACTTAACATCCAGTTTTGAGTGAATCATCACTCAATAAAAAACATATAAGTGCGGTGACGATGGCAAGAAGGATACACCTGTAACCATGCCGAACACAGAAGTTAAGCTTCTTAGCGCCGAGGGTAGTGAAGGGTTTCCCTTTGTGAGAGTAGGACGTTGCCGTGCTTATATTATTATCCGGCATAGCTCAGTTGGTAGTAGCGCATGACTGTTAATCATGATGTCGTAGGTTCGAGTCCTACTGCCGGAGTTCTTTTAATTAAGGTAAAACTCAGGAGAGTTGTCCGAGTTGGCCGAAGGAGCATGATTGGAAATCATGTAGGCGGTAATAACTGTCTCAAGGGTTCGAATCCCTTACTCTCCGTATACTAAAAGAAATTATGATACTGGCCCGTTGGTCAAGCGGTTAAGACACCGCCCTTTCACGGCGGTAACACGGGTTCGATTCCCGTACGGGTCATAAAATATAATAGAAACCATAATTAGGTTCCGTGGTGTAGGGGTTAACATGCCTGCCTGTCACGCAGGAGATCGCGGGTTCGATTCCCGTCGGAACCGTTATTGGCGCAGTAGCTCAGTTGGTAGAGCAACGGATTGAAGCTCCGTGTGTCGGCAGTTCGATTCTGTCTTGCGCCATTTGGAGGGGTAGCGAAGTGGCTAAACGCGGCGGACTGTAAATCCGCTCCTTCGGGTTCGGCAGTTCGAATCTGCCCCCCTCCATATTTAAAGGGGTATAGTTTAGCGGTAGAACTACGGTCTCCAAAACCGTCAGCGTGGGTTCGATTCCTACTACCCCTGTTAATAATATGGCGACTGTGGCGAAGTGGTTAACGCACCGGATTGTGGCTCCGGCATTCGTGGGTTCGATTCCCATCAGTCGCCTTTTTATTATTGGGCTATAGCCAAGCGGTAAGGCAACGGACTTTGACTCCGTCATTCGTTGGTTCGAATCCAGCTAGCCCAGTTTTTTAAAGGCGGTATAGCCAAGTGGTAAGGCAGAGGTCTGCAAAACCTTTATCATCGGTTCAAATCCGGTTACCGCCTCTTGTTTTGCCGGCGTGGCGGAATTGGCAGACGCGCTGGACTCAAAATCCAGTGCCCATTGAGGGCGTGCCGGTTCGACCCCGGCCGCCGGTATAATTTAGTAAAAAGAGCTTTGAATGATTTCATTCAAAGCTCTTTTGGTATATACAAAGCTAATTAGTATAAATATCTAGATATATTATGTATAATAAAGGTCAATATAAGTCAATTGTTTTATGTTACGTTTGAAGGGTGAGATTTTTATGCAAAATAAAAATATGTCTGATATTATAGAAGATTATTTAAAAGAACTATTGAAGAATGAGGATATTATTGAAATAAAACGAGCTGAAATTGCTAATCAATTTAATTGTGTACCATCACAAATTAATTATGTTATTAACACAAGGTTTACTGTTCCAAAAGGTTATCGGGTAGAAAGTAAACGTGGTGGTGGTGGGTATATTCGTATTGTAAAAGTTAAATTGATAAAATATAAAACCAGAATATGTGAAGAAATTCCAGATATGATAAGTAATGGTTTGACAGACAGTGAAGCATTTGCTATTTTAAATGAACTGCAAGATAATAATCTAATAACTGTACGTGAAAAGTATTTACTTAATTCAGCGTTTAAATTAACTGGTATTAGTCGCTCGGAAGAAGAAAAATTATTGAGATCGAACATGATGATTGATGTATTAGAACGACTAACTTATGAAGAATAGGAGTGATAGGTATGGGTGAATTATTTACTAAAAGGGCTAATGAAGTTCTGAATCTTGCACAAGAAAGTGCTAAATATTTTAGACATGATGTAGTTGGAACAGAGGATTTGTTACTTGCTTTAGCGAAGGAACCAAGAGGTATTGGTGGAAAAGTAATGAGATATTTTGATATTGATGATACTTATCTGTTTGAGGAAGTTGAACAGATTGTTCAATATGGACGTTATAAATCTAAAGAAAACGAATTGCTTCCTTATTCTCCGCGAACTAAGGATGTGTTAGCTTTCGCAGGTGAAGAGGCTAAACGACTAGGGGCGCCAAGCATTGGAACAGAACACATTTTACTTGCTTTGGTTAGAGAAGATACATTATTATCTGCTAGAATTTTAAAAAATTTAGGAGTGGAACTTCCCAAGTTACGCAAAGATATAATGAGAAGAATTGGTATTACAGACAATAATAAAAATGGTAAAAATAGAAAAGCGATTAAGAATTCAGTTGGTGAAGGGACTCCTACACTAGATTCTTTGGCACGAGATTTGACACAGAGTGCTAGAGAAAAACGATTAGATCCTTTAGTTGGTCGCGAGATAGAAGTTGAACGATTGATACAAATTTTAAGTCGTCGAACTAAAAATAATCCGGTACTTGTTGGAGAACCTGGTGTTGGGAAAACAGCTATTGCTGAAGGTTTAGCGCAACGGATTATCGAATCTAATGTACCAAAAGATATGCAAAATAAACGTGTGATGATGCTTGATATGGGAGCAGTAGTTGCTGGGACTAAGTATCGTGGTGAATTTGAGGATCGCATGAAAAAATTGGTGGATGAAATTTACCATGATGGCGAAGTTATTTTGTTTATTGATGAATTACATACGTTGATTGGTGCTGGTGGTGCTGAAGGAGCGATTGATGCATCTAATATTTTAAAACCTGCATTAGCACGTGGAGAACTTCAAACAATAGGGGCAACAACATTAGATGAATATCAAAAATATATTGAAAAAGATTCTGCGTTAGAGCGCCGATTTGCTAAAATTATGGTTGATGAACCCACTGAAGAAGAAACCATTGATATTTTGACAGGGTTGAAATCTCAGTATGAAGAACATCATCAAGTAACCATAACTCAAGAGGCTGTTGAAGCAGCTGTAAAATTATCTATTCGTTACATTAATGATCGTCAGCTTCCTGATAAAGCTATTGATTTGATAGATGAGGCAGCTGCCAAAGTACGCTTGAACCAAACGGAAAAACCATCTCCAATAGTGAAACAACAACGGGTATTAGCTGATATCTATAAGGAAAAAGAAGAAGCGATTATCTCACAAAAATTTGCCGAAGTGGTTGAAATTCGAGAGATAGAAAAGAAAGCCTTAAAAAAATTAGCAAAATTAGTTGAAAAACAAGAAAAAGAATCAGCTGGTTATACACAAAAATTGACCGAAGAAGATATTGAATCTGTCATTTCTCAATGGACTGGTATTCCTTTAACACAGTTAGAGAAAAAAGAGAGTGAACGATTACTTGATTTAGAAAAGGTTATGCATGAACGTGTTATCGGCCAAGAAGAGGCTGTAGAATCTGTTTCACGTGCTATTCGACGTGCGAGAAGTGGGTTGAAGAGTCCAAATCGTCCAATTGGGTCATTTATGTTTTTAGGGCCAACAGGTGTTGGAAAAACAGAATTAGCTAAAACAATTGCTGAAGTGATGTTTGGTTCAGAAGATGCCTTGATTCGAGTGGATATGTCTGAATTTATGGAAAAACATAGTACAAGTCGTTTAGTCGGCTCCCCTCCAGGGTATGTTGGTTATGATGAAGGAGGACAATTGACTGAGCGAATCCGTCAAAAACCATATTCTGTTGTATTACTTGATGAGGTAGAAAAAGCCCATCCTGATGTGTTTAATGTGTTGTTGCAAGTACTAGATGATGGGCATTTAACTGATGCCAAAGGTCGTAAAGTAGATTTTAAAAATACAATTATTATCATGACATCAAATATCGGCGCTACTTCTTTACGAGATGAAAAGACTGTTGGATTTGGTGTAGCAGATGAAACCAAAGATTATAAAGCGATGAAATCTCGTATATTAGAAGAATTGAAAAAATCATTTAGACCGGAATTTTTAAATCGTGTAGATGAAGTGGTCGTATTCCACTCATTAAATAAACAACAATTACATGATATCGTGAAAATCATGTCTAAAGATGTTGTTGAGAGATTAAAAGAACAAGATATTACATTAAAATTAACTTCAGCAGCTATTGATGTTATCAGTAGTGAAGGGTTTGATCCGGAATACGGAGCTCGTCCAATTCGTCGTGCTTTGCAAAAAGAAGTCGAAGATAGACTAAGTGAATTACTCTTGTCAGGTGAACTTCAAACAGGAGATATAGTGACTCTTGGTGCATCAAAAGGGAAAATTAATACAAAAGTAAAAAAGGTAGAAAAAGTGTAACAAACAAGCGTTAGTTAGTTAAATAACTAGCGCTTTTACCTTGTGAAAGATTGCGGTTTATCTATGCAATATGTTAGGATAAAAAGTGTTTATAAAGGATAGGAGTGTCTAGAATGATAGAGATAAGTACGACAGTGGACTCATTAGAACAGGCACGTCAACTGGTCGAATTGGATATTGATGTAATTTGTTTTGGAGAAGAAGAATTTGGGTTACGTTTACCGCATTATTTCACAAGAGAAGAAATGACTGAATTGGTTCAATTAGCTCATAGCAAAGGAAAAAAAGCACGTGTAGCAGTAAGTGCCATTATGCATCCAGATAAAATGGAGCTTATTCCTGAATATTTGGTTTTTTTAGAATCAATTGGAGTAGATGATATTATTGTAGGCGATCCTGGTGTGATTTATGTCTTACAACGAGATGGATATAAACTACCTTATGTATATAATGCTGAAACAATGGTGACTAGTTCAAGGCAAGTAAACTTTTGGGCAAAACGTGGGGCAACTGGTGCAATTTTAGCTAGAGAAATTCCATTTGAGGAGTTGCAACAAATTGCCAAAGATACGCAAGTCTTTACTGAAGTTTTAGTGTATGGTGCGACGTGTATCCATCACTCAAAACGCCCATTGATTACAAATTATTTTAATTTTACGAAGCAACAAGACAATGTTTCTAAAGAAGATGGGTTGTTTATATCTGAACCTAAAGATGAAGAAACGCATTATTCTATTTTCGAGGATAAGCATGGGACACACATTTATGCCACAAATGATGTAGACTTAATGTTTGAATTAAAAGAATTATATGATGCTGGTTTAAGACATTGGAAATTAGATGGTATGTATACTCCTGGGGAAGATTTTGTGAGTATTGTTTCAAGTTTTATTACAGCTAAAAAAGCGTTGATTGGAGACACTTGGGCACAGGATTTGGCAAAATCGCTACAAAAAACGATTATGGAACATCATCCAAAAGGAAGAAGTTTGGATACTGGCTTTTATTATTTAGATCCTGAGGAAATAAAATAGGAGAGAATAAAGATGACAAATACATTGAAACGACCAGAAGTACTGGCTCCAGCTGGTACGCTTGAAAAATTGAAAATTGCGATACATTACGGGGCAGATGCTGTGTATATTGGTGGGAATGCTTACGGCCTAAGAAGTCGTGCTGGGAACTTTTCTTATGAAGAAATGGAAGAAGGTGTCGCGTTTGCCAAAGAACGAGGAGCAAAAGTTTATGTGGCAGCTAACATGGTGACGCATGAAGGAGATGCCAAAGGAGCTGGTGAGTTTTTTAGAAAATTGCGAGATATTGGCATTAGTGCGGTAATCATCTCTGACCCAGCATTAATTGAAGTATGCATTACCGAAGCACCTGGTTTACCGGTTCATTTGTCGACACAATCTTCTGCGACAAATTTTGAAACATTAGAGTTTTGGAAAAATGAAGGACTAGAACGAGTGGTGTTAGGTCGTGAGGTCTCAATGGACGAGGTAGCGAAAATTCGTGAGAATACGGATATTGAAATTGAAGCCTTTATTCATGGTGCGATGTGTATTTCCTATTCAGGTCGTTGTACCTTATCAAATCATATGAGTCACAGAGATGCTAACCGTGGTGGGTGTTCACAATCATGTCGTTGGAAATATGATTTGTTTGATATGCCATTTGGTGAAGAAAGACGTTCATTAACAGACACTGGTGAAGTGAGTGAGCCGTTTTCAATGAGTGCGGTGGACATGTCAATGATCGAACACATTCCTGATTTAGTAAAAAACGGTGTCGATAGTCTAAAAATTGAAGGACGCATGAAGTCGATTCATTATGTATCAACGGTATCTAATGTCTATAAAAAAGCAGTTGATAGCTACATGGCTGATCCGGAAAATTATGTGTGTAAACAAGAGTGGATTGATGAACTGTGGAAAGTGGCACAACGAGAATTAGCAACTGGTTTTTATTATCATATTCCAACAGATGAGGAACAATTATTTGGAAAACGTCGGAAAATCCCAGTGTATAAGTTCATTGGTGAAGTGTTAGAATATGATGACGAAACTAAAATTGCTACTATCCGACAACGAAATCATTTCAGAATCGAAGATCGTATTGAATTTTACGGACCTGGATTTACTCACTTTGAACAAGATATCAAAGAGATGTGGAATGAAGACGGTGAGTCAATTGAAAAAGCGCCAAACGCTATGATGATTGTCAAAATGCCAGTCGCACAACCAGTTAAACCTGGTGATATGATTCGTAAACAGAAGTAAGAAGGGAGAAAGTATATGAAAACATTTGATTATATAGTGATTGGTGGAGGTAGCGGTGGAATAGCTTCTGCTAATAGAGCTGGGATGCATGGGGCTAAAGTACTATTAATAGAAGGAAACGAGCTTGGTGGGACATGTGTCAATGTTGGATGTGTTCCTAAAAAAGTCATGTGGTCAGCATCTCAAATGAATGATATGCTGCATCATCAAGCCTATGAATATGGTTTTGATATAACAATTGACGGATTTGATATGGCACGTTTGGTAGAAAATCGCCAAACGTATATCAAACGATTAAATGGTTTGTATTTAAAAGGGCTAGAAAGTAATGGAGTGACTCATATTAAGGGTTACGCTAAATTTAAAGAAAAAAAGGTGGTCGAAGTAAATGGAGAAACATTTACTGCTCCTCATATTTTAATTGCGACAGGTGGGAAAATTGTTCGCCCGAATATTCCTGGAGCAGAATATGGTATTGATTCAAATGGATTTTTTGAATTAACAGAACTACCAAAACGAGTGGCAGTAGTTGGAGCTGGATATATCGCAGTGGAAATCGCTGGCGTATTACATGGCTTAGGTGCAACGACTCATTTGGCATTTAGACGTGACACATTTTTACGTGAATTCGATGACTTATTAATTCAAGGATTAACTGAAAGTTATGAGAAAAGTGGCATGAATTTACATGCAAATAGTGTACCAAAGAGTGTTGAAAAAACAGCTTCTGGTTATGTTTTGTCCTTTGAAAACGGAAAATCAATCGAGGTAGATGAAATTGTCTGGGCAATCGGTCGAGTACCAAATATGGATGGGTTAAACCTTGATGTGACAGATGTTGAATTAACGGATAAAGGTGCAATAAAGGTAGACCAGTATCAAAATACCACACAAGAAGGTATTTATGCTGTTGGAGATGTCATTGATAAAATTAATTTAACACCTGTAGCAATTGCAGCAGGACGAAGATTATCCGAACGCTTATTTAATAATCAAGATAATTTATATTTAGAGTATCATACCGTTCCAACAGTTGTATTTTCACATCCAGCGATTGGAACAGTTGGTTTAACAGAAAAAGAAGCTAGAGAACAATATGGTGAGGATGTTAAAATATATACGTCTAGATTTACACCAATGCAGTTTGCGATTACTGAAGTTCGCGAAAAATGTTGGATGAAACTTGTGTGTGTCGGAAAAGAAGAAAGAATTGTTGGATTACACGGTATTGGATTGGGTGTTGATGAGATGCTACAGGGATTTGCAGTTGCTGTAAGAATGGGTGCAACTAAAGCTGATTTTGATCAAACTGTTGCCATACATCCAACAGGAGCAGAAGAATTTGTCACAATGAGATAATGTGTGTAAAAAACGTTGTTTAAATTTATTATTACTTGATAACGAGTTGAAAAAGTTTTGAAACTACTTGACCTATCGGGTATAATGGGTTTGTTAAATAGATATATATAAGGAGGATTATTTATGGATATCGAATTTTTGGCACGATTCCAGTTTGGTATGACAACTGTCTTCCATTTCTTTTTCGTGCCAATGTCTATCGGGATGGCATTCGCTGTTGCGGTAATGGAGACAATGTATGTTGTTAAAAAAGAACAAATCTATAAAGATATGGCAAAATTTTGGGGAAATATTTTCTTAATAGGTTTTGCTGTAGGGGTTGTAACAGGGCTTATCCAAGAGTTTCAATTTGGAATGAACTGGTCTGAATACTCTCGTTTTATGGGGGATATTTTTGGAGCACCTTTAGCAGTTGAAGCATTACTTGCTTTCTTTATGGAATCAACGTTTATTGGACTATGGATGTTTGGTTGGGACAAATTCAATGAGAAACTGCACTTATTATTTATTTGGTTAGTATCAATCGGAACAGCTTTATCCGCGTTATGGATTCTTGCGGCAAACTCATTTATGCAAAATCCAGTGGCCTATTCAATTAATGAAGCAACAAATCGTGCAGAATTAACAAGTTTTGTTGGTTTACTAAAAAATCATCAATTATGGGTAGAATACCCTCACGTCTTATTTGGAGCGATTGTGACAGGTGGTTTTGTCATTGCTGGCTCATCAGCATGGAAAATGCTAAAAAATAAGGACATGGAATTCTTCAAAAAATCAATGAAAATCGGTTTAATTATTGGTTTGGTTGGTTCAATTTTAACCATTGTTGCTGGACACCAACAAATGATTGCTGTTGCAAATGATCAACCAATGAAATTTGCAGCAATGGAAGGTATCTATGAAGATACTTCTTCACCAGCTCCTTGGAACATTATTGCATCAATCGATACGAAAGATAAAGAAACAAAATGGGAAATTTCTGTTCCTTATTTATTAACTATTTTAGGTGGGGAAGATAAATATATTGGGATGGATCAAGCCAATAAAGAACTACATGATGAATATGATGCCAAATTTGGTTCAGAGATGGATTACTATTTACCAGTTAAGACTCTTTTCTGGGGATTCAGATTTATGGCTGGTTTTGGTTCTTTAATGGCATTGATGGCCATAGTGGGATTATATCTCCTTCGTAAAAATAAAATTCAAAGTTTGAAATGGATGCTATGGCTATTTGTAGCAGGTATTAGTTTCCCATTCATTTCTAATACATTTGGTTGGTTAGTGACTGAATTAGGACGTTCACCATGGACTGTTTATGGACTATTTACAATCGCAGATAGTGTGTCTCCTGGTGTATCAGCAACATCATTGTTAATTAGTAATATTGTTTACTTCTTATTATTCAGTGTATTAGGTTATGTGATGTTTATTTTCTGTAAACGTGCAGTGAAAAAAGGACCTTACTACGTTAATCCATCTGAAGCGAAAAAAGATGGTATTGACCCATTTGCAAAGGGGGTTCTGTAAATGAGTAATTTACAATTTTTATGGTTCATTTTAATCGGCGTTCTATTTTCAGGATTCTTTTTCTTAGAAGGATTCGACTTTGGTGTTGGAATGGCTACTAAGCTAGTTGCTCGTAACAAGCGTGAACGTGATCAAGTCATTGAAACAATTGGGCCCGTTTGGGAAAGTAATCTGGTTTGGTTAATTACTGCTGGAGGTGCAATGTTTGCTTCATTTCCAGAGTGGTATGCATCTTTATTTAGTGGGTTCTATTTAATTTTACTATTTATTTTAGTTGGTTTAATTATTCGTGGTGTATCTTTTAAATTTAGAAGTAGTTCTGAAAATGCAAAAGAGCGTAATACTTGGGAATGGGCATTATTTTTAGGTAGTGTGATTGTACCATTTCTATTTGGTATGATGTTTGTCGACTTAGTTATAGGTCTTCCACTAGATGCTACTAAAAATGTGATGAATGCCACCTTTACTGATTATATTAATTTATTTTCTATCGTAGGTGGTGTGGCCGTGACGTTAGTGAGCTTTTTACATGGCTTAAACTACTTACGTCTTAAAACAGAAGGAAATGTCCGTGAACGTTCATTGGCTATGGCAAAAAAATTATACCCAGTATTATTTGCTGGTTTAGTCGTTTTTGCGATCTTAGCTTATTTGAAAACAGATTTCTTTACTGAACGTTTTACATCTTCATTGGTCCTTTTAGTTTTAATTGTTGTTTTTGCCGCACTTTCTGCTTATGGCACTTATAAAGATAAAGAAGGATTATCATTTATTTCAACTGGATTAGTCTTCGTTGGGATTGTAGCATTCTTATTTAATGGATTATTCCCACGTGTTATGATTGCCAAAGACTCACAATTTAGTTTATTAATTGAAAATGCATCAAGTACACCGTATACATTGAAAGTAATGACAATTGTTACAGTTATCTTATTACCAATTGTGTTACTTTATGTGGCTTGGGCATATAAACAATTTACAAAACGTGTCAAAATTGATAGATAAAAGGAGTTGTACCTAATTGATTGATAAGAATTTATTTCGTATTGATAAAATTAGGTCAGTCTTAATTGGGCTTGTAGGATTAGGAATCCTACAAGCCTTATTAATTATCGGACAGGCTTATTTTTTATCAAAAGGGATTAGTGCGTTATGGAACGGAGAATCTGTCGCATCGCAAACGATGTCGCTTATTTGGTTTTTTTCTTGTTTTTTTGGTAGACAGTTAGTGTTGTATGTACGAGATAAATCTCTTGATAAGTATGCGTATCAAGAAGCAAGAAAAGTCCGACAACAATTGCTACAGAAAATATTTCGTTTAGGGCCTAACTTTGTTCAAAAAGAAGGAACTGGAAATATGGTCACGATGACGATTGAAGGCATTGACCAAGTGGAGAATTATATTACGTTAATTTTACCGAAATTAACGAATATGATGGTGATTCCTTGGCTTATTTTATTGTTTGTTTTCACGCAGGATATTCGTTCTGGTGTCATTTTATTACTTGTCTTTCCAATTATCATCTTATTTATGATTATTTTAGGATATGCGGCACGAGCAAAAGCAGATAGACAATATGAGGGATTTCAACTATTAAGCAACCATTTTTTGGACTCACTGCGAGGAATTGAAACACTCTATTTTTTAGGGCTTAGTAAAAAATATGAGAAAAAAGTATATGAAATAAGCGAAGATTATCGAAAAGCAACAATGAGTACGTTGAAAATAGCCATCTTATCAACCTTTGCGTTGGATTTCTTTACTACATTATCAGTTGCTATCGTCGCTGTATTTTTAGGTTTTAAGTTAATGAATGGTCAAATTGAGTTGTGGCCTGCTTTAACAACATTAGTATTAGCTCCAGATTTCTTTTTACCATTACGAGATTTTTCAAATGACTACCATGCGACATTAGATGGTGGAAATACATTAAAATCTATTTTTTCAATTTTAGATCAAAAAGAATTAGCAAATGATGAAACAATTGACTTAAAAGGTTCATGGAATGAATCAGATAAATTATCATTAAAAAATATGTCGTTAAAATATAATGAATCACAAGAAGGAACAACCTTGACGGATATTTCTTTTGACTGGCAAGGTAGTGGGAAAATTGGAATTGTTGGGTTATCAGGATCTGGTAAGTCAACGTTGATTAAGCTATTAGGCGGATTCTTAGAAGCAACAGAACCAAGTATTCATATTAATCAGTCTGCCATGACAAATCTACACAAAAAAGCATGGCAAGATCAATTGTTTTATATTCCGCAAGACCCTTATATATTCCATGGTTCATTAAAAGAAAATATTACATTTTATCGACCTGACGCTAGTTTTGAAGAATGTGCTGAAGCAGTGAAACAAGCGGGTCTAATTGATGTCATAGAAGAATTACCAGAAGGATGGGATACAGTGATTGGTGAAGGTGGTCACCTATTAAGTGGTGGGCAGTATCAACGTATTGCTGTTGCTAGAGCCTTATTAGATAAAGAACGAAATATTTTATTATTTGATGAACCTACCGCCCATTTGGATGTGGAAACAGAGTATGAACTAAAAGAAACGATATTGCCATTATTTGAAAATAAGTTAGTATTTTTTGCGACACATCGTCTACATTGGATGAGAGAGATGGACTATATTTTAGTAATGGAAGATGGAAAAATTGTTGAACAAGGAACATATCATGAACTGCGAGCTAAAAATGGTGCCTATCAATACTTTGTAGATCAATTGAAAGGAGGGTTATAGAAATGAAACAAAATTATCTATTATTAACTAAAAAAGATCAATGGGTTAGACCATTTTTTAAAAAGTATAAAAAATTATTAGCTTTAGTTTTGTTTCTTGGGTTTCTAACCTTTTTTTCAGCAGCAGCTTTGATGTTCACATCTGGCTACTTAATCAGTAAGTCCGCTGCAAAACCTGAAAATATTTTGTTAGTTTATGTTCCAATTGTGCTAACACGTGCATTTGGTATAGCAAGACCAACATTTCGATATGTTGAGCGTTTAGGGAGCCACAATTGGGTGTTAAAAATGACCTCTGATATACGTGTTCGTTTATATCGTTCTCTTGAAACTGAAGCGGCAAACACGAAAGAAAATTATCAGTCAGGAAGTTTATTGGGTATATTATCAGAGGATATTAATCATATTCAAAACCTCTATTTGAGAACGATTTTCCCAATTTGTACGTCGTATATTTTGTATCTTTTTATTATTATTGGACTAGGTTATTTCTCATTACCATTTGCTGGGTTAATGCTATTATTATTCGCGTTGATTTTAGTGGTATTACCACTAGCAGCAGTGTTGGTTAATAATGCTAGAGTATATCGTAAAAAAGCAAAGAAACATGATCTCTATAATGATTTAACGGACGCAGTATTAGGTGTTGCTGATTGGCAATATAGTGGACGATATGAAGAGTTTTTAACACGATATAATGAGGCAGAAGCTAACGTTAGAAAAGAGGATTACCAATTAAATCGTTACTCTCGTTTAGAAGGTATTATGAAGCAATTGATTTTTGGTATCATAGCTGTTGTTTTATTTATATGGGCTGGTAATTATTTTATTAGCCAAGGTAATCAAGCAGCCTTAAATTGGATAGCAGCCTTTGTTTTATCATTTTTCCCATTATTAGATGCTTTTGGGCCGGTGAGTGATTCGGTAAAAGAGTTGCCAATCTATGAAGATACTGTGCAACGTTTATCTAAGTTACCAAATCCTGAAAAGAAAGAAATGCATGAAGTAAAAGAAGAGATGACATTAACTAATACAACAATTGAATTAGAAGCTGTTAGCTTTAAATATCCTCAAGGTAAAAGAGCGTTATTATCCCATTTTAATCTGACTATACCAGAAGGACAAGTTGTGGCGTTACTTGGAAAAAGTGGAACAGGAAAAACAACGTTAACTCAGATTATTCGGGGTGATTTAGTACCAACTACTGGGAAAGTTTTAGTAGGTGGCATAGATATAAAAGAATTAGTAGGACAACAAGCAAACTATTTTGGCGTATTAAATCAACACCCTTACTTGTTTAACACAAGTTTGAAAAATAACGTGCGTCTAGGTAATTTGGATGCGACAGATGAGGAAGTATTAGAAGCGATTGAAGCAGCAGGGTTAAAACGCGTGGTTGAACGTCTTCCCCAAGGAATGGATACGTTAGTTGAAGAAGGTGGTAAAAGGTTTTCTGGTGGAGAACAGCAGCGTATTGCATTAGCAAGAATTTTATTACAAGATGTACCTATTGTTATTATTGATGAACCAACCATAGGATTAGACCCATTAACTGAAAAGCAGTTGTTAGAAACTGTCTTTGTAGCATTAAAGAATAAAACAGTTATTTGGATTACTCATCACTTAGTTGGCATCCATCACGCTGATAAAGTGGTCTTTATTGAAGATGGTAACATTGATATGTCAGGTAGCCCTAAGGAGTTATTAGAGACTAATAATCGATTTGAACAACTTTATCAAATGGACGTTTACGAGTAAAAAAGACACTCCTGACTAATGGGAGTGTCTTTTTTATTAAAAATTAAACAAAATATATATTTTTGATTGATTCAATATACTAAAACAACTTTACAATTACCAACAGAAAAGGTAGTATTAATACGAGTATCCAATTAATACTGATACACGTTAGTGAGTAAGATGAATAGTGGAGGGAGCATAGTATTATGCCGTTAGAGGAGTCTGTTATAGACGTTCAATTATATCAAGATGAAACGAAAAAACCAACTGAACGAAGTATTATCTTATTACCTGTTCAGAATATTACGACTAAGAAAAATCAATTATTATTAAAGTGGTCAAATCGTAAACAAAAATTATCACAATCAATTATTACAAAAGCAGTAACGTTATTTATGGCTGAGTGGGAAAAAATATTTTCATTATATCCTATTGACCGTGTGTTCTTAGACTATACTGCACATGAAAGAATAGAACTGTTAGTCACGTTTGATGCAAGTAGATTATATTCTAATACTCAAATTAGAAATATAAAAACGAACGCTCCAAGAATTTTCAAAGAGACGATGAGAGAAGCATATGATCAATTAGGAATTTTAGAACAACCATCCCAAATTAATGGTACTTTTACTAGTATGGACTATGATAATTACGATAACACTCAAGCAAGAGTACCTAGTATTAGTCAATCAACATCTACACCGAAAAATCATCATTCACAAGATTTTTTAGATGATGGATTATTAGAAAAGCAACAAAGAATTTATGAGTTAGAACAAAAAATTGCAGAAAATGCTCAAGTCATTAAATCATTTGAATTGGATTTAAAAACAGCACAACGTGAGTATGAATTAAAAATCAATCAAATGAGTCAAGAAAATGACAGCTTAAAACAAAAAGTAATCTCATATCAAGATAACGAGATTGATTACAGACAACAACTACAAATAAAGCAATCTGAAATATTAGATTTAAAAAATAACGTGAACGAGCTAAACTCATCACTTGAACAAGATGTAGAGTCTTGGAAGCAAAGATACCAACAAACTCAATATGAAAATGAAGAACTTCGCTTAGTTATTACTGAAAATCAACAATTTGAAGAACAAGTACAAGAATCATTACGAGAAGCGACTCTTAAACTTAAACAAAAGGAAGATGAATTAGCGAATCTTATACAAGAAAATAATCTAAGTCAAAAAGAATCGCAACTAAGAGAACAACAGCTACATTCAGAAAATGAACGTCTTCAAGATCAACAAGATAAACTAGATCGATTACTTGAAGAAAGACAAATGATTATTCAACAATTAACTGATGAGTTGACTCATAAAGAACAAGAAATGAAGAAACTAACGTTTGAACATCAACAAGCAGTGCAAGAATATCAACATCAGTTAGATCAAAAGGATAAAGAATTTGAAAATCTTAATTATTCTAAAAATGAAGAAATTAAGCGATTATCACAAAGATTAGAAAAACAACAAGAACTAGTTAATCAGTTAATGAGTTCACAAGAATTAACGCAAGCTAAATGGCAAGATAACTATACTCGTTTGGAGTCTAATTATCGAACGGCAGCTAGTCGAGTATTTGATTTAGAAAAAGAATTAGCTAAACTAAAACAATCAAATTATGCCAAATTGAATATGCAAAATTCTGATTTTTCTTCTATTTCGTTGGAAAATGAAACTGTTACACCAAGTATTGATCTTCCAAAGGCATCTGACGTTCCCGTATTTGACCCAGTAGATATGGTGACAGAAGAAAATAGTTCAGTTGAATCAAGTGACTTGGAAGCATCATCACAGATTGATTTGGACGATACTCTCAACCAGTCTTATCATTATACAGATGAAGAGGATAGTTATGATGAAGATGAGTATGACTATGAAGATGAGTATGACTATGAAGATGAGTATGACTATGAAGATGAGTATGACTATGAAGATGAGTATGACTATGAGTATGATGACGATATTTTAGGATATGATGATGAAACGATTATGGACGATGTTGATAGCATATTAAGTGATACTGAGGATGAAGAAGGCAAAGAAAAAGTTCGTAAAAAAGAATTTTTAGCATTTGAAAGTCAGCTTGATTTATTGTCTGAACGTTGGAAAAAACTTGACAAGCAAGACATTAAATTTAAAAAATGGGCTGAACCCAAAATGAAACAATTTGATCGCTTTTATAAAAAATTAGATGAAAATATTAAAGCCCCAAAATTGTTATCAAGAAAATATGTTATGACCGAAGAAGTTTGGGGAGAAATTCAAGCGTATGGACTAATCAGTCGTCATCTACAAACAATTTTAGATTATGAAGGTTAAGTATAAAAAGCCCCTTTTTTAAAAGGGACTTTTTTATAATATTGGGATTAAAAAATACGATAAATCTTTACAAGAGATGCAACAATTTGATAGATTTATTAGTGTAGGTATAAAAAAAGAGTAGGGGATGACGTATGGAATTATTGTTTACTATTGTTTTAATATTATTTTCAACTAAAGTTGCTGGGCATTTATCTGTTAGACTTGGTCAACCAGCAGTTTTGGGGAAACTACTGATTGGTATTTTAATTGGACCAGCAGTTTTAGGATTAGTACAAGACTCAGCTATTTTTCAAGAATTTTCAGAAATAGGGGTTTTATTGTTGATGTTTTTAGCTGGACTTGAAACAGATGCAGATCAGTTAAAAGAAAATTGGAAACCATCAGTTGCTGTGGCGGTATTAGGTATCATAGTACCATTTGCTAGTGCTTTTGCTATGGGAGAATTATTTGGGTTTTCTTTCAATGAAGGAATCTTTTTAGGCGTTCTTTTCTCTGCTACTAGTGTGAGCATTACCGTTCAAGTGTTAAAAGAAATGGGCATGATGCAAACAAGAGAAGCTACAACCATATTAGGTGCAGCCGTTGTGGATGACATTTTAGTTGTGACGTTGTTAGCGTTTGTGATGTCCTTTATGGGAGAAGATACATCTAGTTCTTCTGTTCCATTGTTACTATTCAAAAAAGTTCTATTCTTTGTTGTAGCATCTGTTGTAGGCGTTTATATTGTTCCTAAATTCCTAACATTATTTTCAAAGTTTAAAGTCACTGCTCCTGTAACAGCAGGTGCGTTAATTGTAGCATTTGGCTTTGCTTATTTTGGTGAAATGCTAGGTATGGCTGGGATTATTGGAACCTTTTTAGCAGGATTATTTATTTCTCAGACGTCTTTCCAACATGAAGTGGAAAAAACAGTTGATCCGATTGCGAATGCCTTATTTGTACCATTTTTCTATGTCAGTGTAGGTATAAGCATTTCGTTTGATGGGGTACTAAGTCAAATGGGATTCTTAGTTGCTTGTACAATCATAGCTATTTTATCTAAACTATTTGGTGGCTTCTTAGGAGCGAAGATGACAGGATTTGATAATCATGCATCGCTTGCTGTGGGTTCAGGTATGGTATCACGAGGTGAGGTAGCCCTGATTATTGGAACAACAGGATTAGCAACAGGCCTACTATCACAAGAATATTACACAACAGTTATTATTTCAGTGATATTAACAACGTTGATTGCTCCACCAATGTTAAAACATTACTTTATGAAACTATATCCAAAAAAATAATTTAATCAAACAGTCGAAATATTTCGGCTGTTTTTTCTTATATTAAGTAAGCATATAATTTTACTTACTTAATGTTAGCTGATATAGTATAAACATCAAATAAATAAAAAGGATTGATTAACACATGTCAAATTTTGTAGAACTATTAAAAAAACGTCGTTCAATATATAATCTTGGGAAAAATATCTCTCTATCTAATGATGAAATTGTAGAATTAGTAACAGAAGTTGTCAGAGAATCTCCTACTGCTTTTAATTCTCAAAGTCAACGTGTAGTATTTTTATTTGATGGTGCACATGAAAAATTATGGAGTATGACTGAAGAGTTATTAAAACCTTTAACACCACCAGAGGCATTTGAAAATACAAAAGAAAAATTAAAAGGATTTGCTAATGGAAAAGCAACCATTTTATTTTTTGAAGACACAGATATTGTGAAAGGATTACAAGAACAATTTGCGTTATATGCAGAAAACTTTCCTATTTGGTCGGAACAGGCAAGTGGTCTAACTCAATCCAATGTTTGGACAGCCCTTGCAGAAAAAAATATCGGGGCTAATTTACAACATTACAATCCAATTATTGATGAATCCGTATCAAATGAGTGGGGTATTCCACAGAATTGGAAATTACGTGGCCAATTAGTGATTGGATCCATTGAGTCTCCTGCTCTAGAAAAAGAATATATGGAAAATGTCGATCGTTTTAAACGTTTTAATTAATACTTGATGGATTCATAAAAAGTTCTTATTTGAATAGAAGAAATATCATATTTATTATCTACTCTATAAGCATACCAACAAAACAACCCTAACAAACTTTTTCATTTTATTTACTCCTCCAAAGTAAATAAAACAACTCCTTTAGTCACTAGTATAAACTAGTGACTTTTTTATGACGATTAAAGTGCTATTCAAATAACAAATACATTCTTTTTTTGATTAACAATACATTTCAATTAATCTGAAAATCGATTAAAAACAGAATAACGAAAGTAGAATGAAATGTTTTTGTAACATTTCCTTTATCTATTTGACATAT
This sequence comes from Vagococcus sp. CY52-2, assembly GCF_022655055.1. Taxonomy (NCBI): domain Bacteria; kingdom Bacillati; phylum Bacillota; class Bacilli; order Lactobacillales; family Enterococcaceae; genus Vagococcus; species Vagococcus changpingensis. Next base: position 130,457 of record NZ_CP093384.1, read on the forward strand.
CACTATGTTAAAATAACGGAGTCGTCAAGGAAAGAGAAATTAATAATTAAACACATTTTATATAAATTTAGACAAGTTATTCGGAGGAAGAAAATTGAAGAAGAATATTTTATCAACGATTATGGTATGTTCTATTGCATTAACAGCTGTAGCTAGTCCAAGTATTGCATTAGCAGATTCTGTGGATGTTCAAATTAAACAACAAGATGAAAAAATTAACGCTTTAAAAGGTCAACAAGAAAAAGCACAAGCTGAAATTAATGCTTTGGAATCAAAAGTAGCTTCTGTGAACGAAAAAGTTTCATCTTTAGAAGCTAAACAAGCTAAATTAAGCCAAGATACTGAAAAATTACAGAGTGAGATTGCAACATTAAAAGTTAGAATTGCAAAACGTGAAAAATCAATCCAAAAACAAGCACGTGATGCACAAACAAATGGACAAAGTACAAACTATGTGAATGCTGTTTTAGAAGCTGATTCATTATCAGATGCCATTAGTCGTGTTCATGCAATGAGTACCATTGTAAATGCAAACAACGATTTAGTAAAACAACAAAAAAGAGATCAACAATCAGTTGAAGAAAATATTCAAGAAAATGAAGCAAAAATAAGTGAAATGGCTTCAACACAAAAAGAATTACAAAGTCAAAAAGATTCATTAGCTTCACAACAAGCTGAATTAAATGTACTAAAAACAACTTTAGCAGCGGAACAAGCAACAGCTGAAGGCGATAAAGCTAAATTAAATAAACAAAAAGAAGAAGCAAAAGCTGCACAAATCAAAGTGTTAAAAGCGCAACAAGAAGCTTCTGAAAAACCTGTAGCTGTTAAAGCTGTTAAAGCAGAAAAAACAGTAGACGAGAAGAAAACTGAGACAACAACACAGAATAGTACATCATCGTCAAGTGAACAATCAAGTTCAACAGTACAAGAAAGTAAACCGGTAGAAAAACCAACTACTGAAACAACTACGTCATCAAGTGAAACAACTACATCATCAAATGAGACACCAAGTTCAACTCCTAGTGGAAATACAACTTCTAACGGTAGTGGAGTAGATCATTCAGGGTCAGGAAATATGTATGCTGTGGGGCAATGTACTTGGTACGTGAAAAGTGTTGCTCCGTGGGTAGGTACTTATTGGGGTAACGGTTGCCAATGGGGAGCTTCTGCTGCGGCAGATGGTTACACTGTTAATTCGACCCCAGCAGCAGGTGCGGTAGTAGTATTTGCAGCAGGTCAATCTGTTGGTGGACAATGGACAGCAGATGGTTCTTATGGACATGTTGCTTATGTTGATTCTTACAATGCTTCAAATAATACTATTACAATTTCGCAAGGTGGTACTGGATTTTCTTCACCAACTGGACCAAACAGCCAAACAATTAGTGCGTCAGGATATACTTATATTCATCGCTAAGATTAAATAATTTGAAACACACAACATATTATATGCTATATGTTGTGTGTTTTTTTATAAAAATATTTCTTAAATAAATCGACTTTTTATCATTTTTTAGTAGTATAGTATTGTATGATAGGAAAAAAAGGAGGAATTAGTATGATAAATGGTTTAGATACATTGTTTATCTCAAAAGAAAATTATGACTTGTTTTTAAAAACAGTGGAAGAAAAACTTAGTGATGAAAGTAAACTAGCGATTGTATTAGATGAATTAAAGGAAAAAATAGAAAATGGAATCAAAGATCTTGATATTAAAGAGAACGACAAATGGAATATATTGACAGTTGTGTTATCTAGTCAATATTTTTCTCCACAAAAAGTTTTTATATGTGATGTTCATTTAATTAAACAACCAGATGGACATATTAAAATTAAATATTAACGATAAAAATTCGAGTAGCCCCCTACCAATATGTGTAGGGTTTTTTGTTATAATAGAAATAAATGATAGAAAGTGTGATAAGGTTGACATCGATAGAGAGAATCAATGAATTTAGAAAAGCACGTGGGTGGAATCATGCAAGCAAGGAAAAGGATTTAGCTATTTCTATTTCTTTAGAAGCTAATGAGTTACTAGAATTATTTCAATGGTTAGATAATTCAGAAGCAGTGAAACAAACAGAGCGTCTCGAAGAAGAATTAGCAGACGTATTAATTTATTCTTATACTTTAGCAGATAAACTAGGGTTTAACATAGATGATATCATTGAGAAAAAACTGATAAAGAATGCTCAAAAATATCCTGTTAACAGATGATATAACAGTATGTCTTTTTTTGTGTTTAAGTTATAATATAAGAGTAAATAAAGGTATTGGAGGAGAAGAAATGTTTGAACAAAAAAAAGTATACAAAAGTTTGGAAAATAGGCAGTTTACTCCGCAAAGTTTACTAGCAGAATTATCAGATTTAAAACAGTTTGAATTTGAAAATATTTCTTATACAGGTATTAGTTTAAATATAGAAATGTTAATTACACAATATATACGTGATGATAAATTTCGATTAATTGAAGCTAAAGGAGGATTGGCTAAAAAAAGTTATGATATGTGGTATCATGATTTATCATTGGCTATAGAAATCTTTAATCATTTTGCTGAATATACAAAATTAAACTTTGATATTTATGTGAAAGAAGCACATAAATTTGAAAAGGAGACAGGTTTTTCTAATACCTCTAAAGAATATAAAGAATATTTTGAACAAGGAAATTCAATGTATTTTCACGACATGCTACACATCGTATTTGATTTATCTAGAAAAATTGATTTGAGTATCGAAGATTTTAAAGAAGCACTAATAGCTGATGGTGAAGATATCACTCAGTATAAGTTACCTAAAAAAAATGTATTTGAAGGTAAAGACACCATATAAACATAAAATTTATGAGTCGGTTTTTTCATTCAATAATCAAAAAAGGTTAATAGCAGTGCTTTGTAGGTAAGTTCGCGTGTCTTTTATTTTTATTTGCTATTAATTAAATGAAAAACTGTAAAAATTAAGGATTATCGTTTTATAGAGCAAGAGATTTATTCAAGATTACGACAAGGTATGTCTAAAAGTGATAGTATCTTTTTTCTTTCAATTAATTAACAAGCTAAAAAAGATTTTGATCAAAAAGTTAAACATTAACGGTCTGATTATCCATAAAGTACTGGAAAAAATCAGCCATGGGGAAAGGATCGTCATGGCATTGACTTAAAAATTATTCACTTTGTCATAGAATCTAAAATAGTTTGATTATTGATAATAAGTTATTAGAGAGTTACTCTAGTTTTGAAACTAATATTTATCCTTAGAAAGATCGTCCTTCTAAGGAATTTTTGTGATTGACAAAAATTATTGTAGATGCTAGATTTACGTTATACAGATATTGTCTTGGAATAGTAGAGGGTGAGTTTTATTTTAGAGAGGAGTCGGGTGGTGGAAAGACTCTATCAAGCCCCCTTGAACCTACCAAGAAGCATCGTTTAGTTAACGTTATCAACTAATGAAGTTGTAAAGTATGATTCTACTTTAAAGCAAGGTGGCACCGCCTATTTTGGTCCTTGCAAAGTAGAGTCTTTTTTTATACATAAAAATAGACAGGAGAAGAGATTAAATGGCTAAAAAACAAGGCTTTGTCAAACAAATTACAAGTAGAGAGGATGATTTTGCAAAATGGTATACAGATGTTTGCCTTAAGTCGGAACTGTGTGATTACTCTAGCGTAAAAGGATCAATGGTTATCCGACCAACAGGAACCGCAATTTGGGAAAAAATCCGTGATGTAGTGGATGCCAGGTTAAAGGAAACAGGGCATCAAAATGTGATGATGCCACTACTTGTCCCAGAACATTTATTATTAAAAGAAGCGGAGCATGTTGAGGGATTTGCTCCAGAAGTTGCTTGGGTAACAATGGGCGGTGAAACAAAGTTAAGTGAACGCTTAGCGATTCGTCCAACGTCAGAAGTGTTGTTTTGTGAGCATTTTAAAACAGTGATTCATTCTCATCGTGATTTACCAGTCTTGTATAATCAATGGGCGAATGTCATGCGTTGGGAAAAAAATACTCGCCCGTTTTTACGCACAACAGAATTTTTTTGGCAAGAGGGTCATACTTGTCATGTGAGTCATGAAGAAGCAGAGAAAGAAGCGTTAATGATTCTTGATATGTATGTGGATGTTTGTGAAAATATTCTAGCTATCCCCGTAGTAACAGGTGTTAAATCAGAAAGTGAAAAATTTGCTGGAGCAGAAAAAACCTATACAAATGAAACGTTGATGTATGATGGAAAAGCATTGCAAATTAATACCTCTCATCATTTAGGAGATCATTTTGGTAAAGCATTTGACATCACTTACACAGATAAGGAAGGAAAAGAGCAGTTTGTTTATACAACGTCATGGGGGCTAACAACACGTACTATTGGTGGAATGATTATGGTTCATAGTGACGATCGTGGGTTAGTTTTACCTCCAAGAATTGCTCCAATACAGGTTATCATCATCCCTATCGCCCAACATAAAGAAGGTGTCTTAGATAAAGCAGATGAATTAAAAGGTATGTTATCAGATGTGGCAACGATTAAAGTAGACGATAGCGACAAGCAACCTGGCTGGAAATTTAGTGAAGCTGAAATGAAAGGCTATCCTATTCGTATTGAAATGGGACCTAAAGATATTGAAAATAATCAAGTTATTGTCGTTCGACGAGATACCCTAGAAAAAATAACCGTACCGTTTGATGACACATTGCCAACCGTTATCTCTGAATTATTAGAAGCCATTCACCATGACATGTTAGCTAAAGCACGAAAACGTCAAGAAGAAAAAACGCGTATTGCCACAACAAAAGAAGAGTTTAATCGATTAATCGAAGAAGGCGGATTTGTATTAGCACCATGGTCAGGTGATGAAGCTGTGGAAGAGTTAATCAAAGAACAAACAGGTGCTACGTCTCGTTGCTGGAGTTTTGATCATCAACAAGATGATTTAACAGGATTGAAAGATTTATGGAACGGTAAGCCCGCTAAGTACATGATGCATTGGGCAAAAGCTTATTAATAATAACAAAAAGACAGTCACCTAAACAGGTGCTGTCTTTTTAAAATGTGTGGTTAATTGCTTCTATAAATTCAAATTTTCCGTTATCAAAGGCAAATTTTAAAATACAACAATTTGAAAACGAGATGGATGTTACTTTTTCGTACTCTAACCATGCTTGAATAAACAAATACATCGCACCACCATGGCTAACAGCCAACACAGTATCTTGAGGATCATTTGTCATAACATCTGTTAGAGTGTCTACCATTCGTTGTTGGACGTCTTTAGACGACTCGCCACCATAGGCTACAAATGAATCTCCAAACGAGGTGTCACCTTTTTTTCGTTTAGGGTTGAGTCGTTCACTTTCGCCTTCAAATAAACCAAAATTCCATTCTTTTATTCCTTTTAATCGTGTGTATTCAGTGTGTCCGGCGATGATTTCTAGCGTGTCGCATGCTCGTTCTTGAGTAGAAGAATAAAATGAATCGATGTTGATATTGTTGTCATCAAAATACTTTTTAGCGATAGTTGCCTGTCTAATCCCTTCATCGGTTAATGGTGAATCACAAGCTCCTTGCACCTTGCCAAGTTGGTTAAACAGTGTTTGACCGTGCCTCATTAAATAAAGTGTCTTTGCCAATTAACATCAGTCCTTTCTTTAATAGGTAATTAGTCAAATAAAAAAGGTGTCGCTTGTACGTTTATTTCTTCCTTAGTAAAAGGATGAATGAGATGGAGAGATTTAGCATGTAATTGAAGTCTCTTTGCATGCGACGTTGGATTGTATAGTGGGTCACCGATAATTGGATGATGAATACTTTCCAAATGAACACGTATTTGATGTGTGCGACCAGTATCTAATTGACATTCTATTCGCGTTTTGTTATTTAATCGCTCTACGACTGTTACATGTGTAGTGGCTTTATCTCCTTTTTTGGAATCAATGACTCGTTTCCTACGATCGTGGCGATGCCTTCCGATAGGTTGATTGATTGTAAAGTGTGTCTTTTTTATTAAACCACTTACCTCTGCTTCATAATACCTATTTATTTCTTTTTGTTCAAGTAATCTACCTAAAACTGGTAATATAACAGGATTTTTTGCAAATACAATCGCTCCACTGGTTTCCTTATCTAATCGATGGACAACATATGGGAGTTGATTTTTAGGCTTTAAGTAAGCAGTAAGGTCATTTAATAATGTATCGGTTTCTTTTGGTTGGTTTGGATGTGTTTTTTGTCCGTGAGGTTTATTCACAATAATTAGATGGTCATCTTCCCATAGCACATTAATAGCCTTGGCATTACCAGAAATAATATGAGGAATAGTGTAATCATCTTCTTCAAAGATTAAAGTAATCCTATCTCCAGGCTCGACAGTTTCGTGAAACATGACGGGAGCATTATTTTTTAACACATTTTTACGCGTTCTAAGGAAATGTCTTACTTTTCTAGGAATAAGCCACTCTGTTTCTAATAGTTCTCGAACAGTTGTTTGAGTTGTTGAGGGAGGTAGAACAATAGAAAATTGCATATATAGACTCCTTTTTCTAATTTAAAGGTTTTTTAAAAAATAACATGTAGTAATTTAATTTTTAAATGGTATATTAAAGTAACTTATGAAGATAAGTCTTTAGACGTATTAGTTATTTCTGATAATATGATACACTAAATTTATAAAATTTAATAGAAAGGACATTATCATGGAGTATATTAAGAAGTATTTTGAAGTGATAAAATCCTGGTTAATAAGGTTTGGTACGTGGCTGCAGCCTCATTGGCAAACGTTTCGTGTCCATCAAAAAAGAATATGGAAAAAATATCATATTAATAAAATTATTGTGTTAGTGACATTAACCGTTATTTTAGTCACAAGTCTTTATTTATTTTACCTAGCTAAAAGTATGAATGTGTCAGGATTAAAAGCTGGTTTGGAACAATCAACGACGATTTATGATAAAGATGGAGATGAGGCAGGTAAGCTTCGAAAAAATGGTGGAACATTTGTAACGCTAGATAATATTTCCCCTCATGTAGTAGACGCACTTATCTCAACAGAAGATCGTCGTTTTTATAAACATAAGGGATATGATGTAAAAGGGATTATGAGAGCGGCTGTTAGAAAAATTATCAGACGAAATAATAGTGGCGGTGGCGGTAGTACCATTACACAACAGCTAGCTAAAAATGCCTTTTTAGACCAACAGCAAAATTTTACTCGTAAAGCAAAAGAACTTTTTCTAGCAATCGAACTTGAAAAAGAGTACTCAAAAGATGAAATATTGGAAATGTACTTGAATAAATCTTACTTTGGTAGTGGGGTTTGGGGAATTCAAGACGCGTCAAAAAAATATTTTGGTAAAGATGCTAAAGATTTGACTGTTGATGAAGCAGCTGTATTAGTCGGCGCCTTGAAAGGTCCTAGTTTATATAACCCGATTGATCATATGGACTATGCTGTAAACAGACGTAATACAGTCTTATCTGTGATGGTGGATAACGGAAAATTAGATAAAGCAACCGCAGATAGGCTGATGAAAGAACCGATATATTTAACAGATACATATGTCCCGGATAAAGATACCTATAAATATCCTTATTATTTTGACGCGGTCATTTCTGAAGCGGTTGATAAAACGAAATTGACTGACGCTGACATTTCAAGTGGTGGTTACAAAATATACACAGCACTAGATCAAGTGTATCAACAGGGAATGGATCAAACCTTTGCTAATGATAGTTTATTTCCACCAGCAGCATCAGATGGTGAAATTGTAGAAGGGACATCTGTTGCGATTAATCCTAGTTCTGGTGGTGTGATGGGGATTGTCGGGGGACGTGGTGAGTATACTTATCGGGGCTGGAATCGTGCGACTAACTCTTATTTATCACCAGGATCAACAATGAAGCCTTTATCTGTTTATACATCGGCATTAGAAGCAGGGTATAAACCAGATGATATGTTAAAAGATGAAGAATTACCTTATTATGATGTACATAATTTTTCGCATACATATAGTGGTGAGACATCTATGACGAATGCCTTGATTCATAGTTTAAATGCTCCTGCTGTTTGGTTAATGCATGAAATTGGCATTGATAGAGGGTATAAAAAAGTGGAACAATTTGGTGTTAAACTAGATGAAAAAGATAAATATTACGGTTTAGCGTTAGGTGGACTAACCAAAGGAGCTAGACCAATTGATATGGCAAGTGCATACACCGTATTTGCTAATGAGGGAGTTAGAAACGAAACACATTTTATTACCAAGATTGAGGATTCACATGGTGTGATTATTTATGAAAATCAAAAGCCGAAATCTACACGCGTGACAACGCCTGAAGTAGCTGAAGAGATGACTAGCATGCTTCAAGGGGTTTATAGTACGGGAACAGGTGCTGCAGCTCAGCCGTATGGTTATCAAATAGCCGGTAAAACAGGAACGACTGAGAATATTAATGCAGATGGTATGTCGAAAGATCAATGGATGATTGGTTATACTCCTGACGTGGTAGTCGCAACATGGATTGGTTTTGATAAAAGTGGGCCGGATCATTATTTGCCAGGTAATGACAGTAGTTATATTTCTAATATTTTCAGAACAGAGATGCAAAGTATATTAGGAGCTTCTCCAAACACACCATTTCCAGTGAAAGATGTGACACAGTCAACGGATTATATCGATAATCAAGAAAATGATACAAGGACTGATGGTAAATTAGATGGAATTGGTGACAAACTAAACGATGTTGGTGGAAAAATTAAACAAGGTGCAGACACTGTAGGAGACGGCATCAAAAAAGGATTAGACAAAGTGGGTGAAGTTTGGCAAGGTATCTGGGGTAAGGTAACTCAATAAGATTAGGCTTTTTCTTTGAAACATGTTACAATATTAGGAGAATAAATTTCTATTTAAAGGAGCTTATATATGTCAAGTAATATTTATGATAGTGCTAACCAAATTGAACGTGAAATTCGCCAAATGGATGAATTTTTAGCATTGAGTGATGCTTTTGACGCAGTGAAAGAAAATGAAGAAGCTTTTGAATTATTCAAAGCTTTCCAAGAATTGCAAATGACATTACAACAAAAACAAATGCAAGGTGAAGAATTTTCGGATGAAGATGCTAAACAAGCACAAGAAATGGCTGAAAAAGTTCAAGGTGAAGCATTAATTCAAGATTTAATGCAAAAAGAACAAGCATTTAGCATGATTGTTAATGACTTAAACCGCATCATTATGCAACCAGTTCAAGATTTATATACGTTAGATTAATCGACACAATAATGGGTGGTTAAGCAAAGAGCTTAACCACCTATATTTTTTATAGAACTTATTCTGATTAATCATTATGAATAGCTAAAGGGAGTGTGACACATGAAATTTATTCATATGGCAGATTTGCATATCGATCAACCTTTTTCTGGTATTACAACAGAAGATGTAACATTTCAAAAAGAGATACAACAAATAAATTATAAAGTGTTTGAGACCATTATAGAAAATTGTATTAAGGAGTCAGTTGATTTCTTATTGATAGTTGGAGATACGTTCCATCAAGCAACATCGTCTATTTATACACAAAAATTTGTAATGGATCAATTTAGGCGTCTAGAAGAAGAACAAATCAAAGTAGTGATGTCTTTTGGAAATCATGATTATTATACGAAAAGTCGTTACTGGTTTGAATGGCCACAAAACGTCATATTATTTGATACTGAAGAAGTTACGACAAAGGTTCTACAAATGACAAATGGACAAAGTGTTTCTATTAGTGGTTTTTCTTATGAACATCAGTGGATTAAAGGCAATAAAGCGTTAGATTATCCAAGTAGAAGTATGGAAACAGATTATCACATTGGATTTTATCATGGTGAGATAGCACAAGAAGGAAAATATGCTCCGTTTCTTTTATCTGATTTAAAACCAACATATGATTATTGGGCATTAGGGCATATTCATAAGACAGAGGTGTTAACAGATAAACCACTAACTATTTATCCAGGAACTCCTCAAGGACATACTCGAAAAGAGAGACAGACTAAGGGAGTTGGTCTGGTTGAAGTCAATGGCTCTAGTGTATCGCAAAAATTTATCGATGTAAGTAAAGCAGCATGGGTGCAACAAGATATCTCATTAAAAGAAATAACACGATCAGATCAACTAACAAAAATTGAAAAAGAAATCATGGCAGCAAAATATACAAAAGAGGTAACCTTACTAGTAGTAAAATTGAGTCCATCTTCTGAAGAAGGACTAAGTGAGCTACTTTTAAATAAAGAAGAAATATTAGGTTATCTTCAACGTCAATTATTAAGAAAAACTTCTTATTATATTTGGTTAGTCGATATAATGATTGAGCCAATCGAGATAGATCAACTTATTATGGGATTTGATTCAAGTTTAGTCGATGATTTAGCACAACATTTCTTGAAGCGTAATGAATTTAATGATGTTGCGAAGGATATTGTGCAACAACCAGTAATTGGAACGAATATTGTATTTGATGAAGAAGATATGGAACGTATTGTAGAAGAAAGTAGCCAATTAGTGAAGGACAAAATGATTTTTAAAAATGGAGTAGGCCAATGAAAATAAGACGATTATACATTAATGGATTTGGAAAATTTAATAATCAAGTATTTAACTTAAAAGAAGATAATCAACTCATTTTTGGTGATAATGAATCAGGAAAATCCACATTATATCATTTTATACGGACTATTTTATTTGGTTTTCCTAAAAAACGTGATATGACACGTGATTTTACACCAGTAGCTGGAGCGACATATGGTGGGCATTTAATTATCGATCACCCAGTTCATGGTGAAATTTACGTTGAGCGATTTAAAGAAAAAAATAAAGGGCAGGCATATGTGCGTTTAGAAGATGGTCAAGTAGGAGACGAGAGACTTCTAACAACTATTTTATCACCTTTAACACGTGAAATTTTTGATGAGGTGTTTAGCTTTCAGCAAGAACAGTTGGTTGATTTAAATGATTTAAATGAAGTTAGATTGCAACGTTTACTGTTGACAGTTGGTTTAACAGGAAGTGAACGACTAACTGCCATATCAAATGATTTTCTAAAAGATAGACAACAAATATATAAACCTTCTGGACGAATTCCGTTATTAAATCAACAATTAAAAGAATTCAACCGTTTGGAACAGAGTATTCGTTTAGTTGAAGAACAAGAACAAACTTACCAAAATAAATGGGATCGACGAATAGAATTAGAAGAGTTGTTGGAAAAAGAACGTAAGGAGTTGGAAGATAGCTATTCTTTAGAAAAGACATTACTAGATCAGCAAAAATATTTTCCTCTATACACCGAATGGCAAACATTGAACAGGGAGACCGGTGGAAAGAAAGAAAAAGACGCTGCCCCACAAACAACCATTAAGAGTGTGTCAGACGCATTACAGGAATATCGTTTCTTAACAAAAAAAGAGACTGAACTATTAGAAAATCAAAGTGAAATCATTAAAGACATTACCCCAGCTGTTCAATTTTATCTTGAGAATCAAGAATTATTTGAACAATTATTAGATGATCAATTGAGTGTTCAATCAATCAGTGAGCGACAAGAGGTTATGCAACAGCAACTCGATGCCTATATATCAAATAAAAAAGAATTATATGAAAAATATCGTTTATCAGATGCATTACTTGATGTGGTAATTGAAGAACAGGAAGAAATATCATTAAAAGAATTGGCAGAAGTTGAGGAAGAATTATTACGGAAACAAGTGATATTATCCAATGAACAAAGCCGATTATCCATTCGTCAGCGAAAACTAGATCATGAATTATCTGAATCAGAAAATCAATTAGATACTTCATCTGCATCGATTAATGAGGAACATCTAGATAATAGCCCATTTCTTGATTCATTTACGATAAAAATGTTTTCAGGGCTCTCAATAGCGATTGCTATTATGATGCTACTACTGGCAATTGTGTTAGGTGTATCATGGCTATATGTGATTGTCGTTATTTTTGCGGGGTTAGGTATTTATGGTTTTATGAATACATCTAGGGTACCAAAGTCGTCATCTGTGACCCCAGAAGAAGCCAAAACATTATATAAACAACAATTAGGCGAGGCGGATCAACTAGCTGGCGAGTTATATGAATTGGAAAAAGAACTAGCTAATTTTGAAGAACAGGATGCGTTAGTAAAAAAACAAAAAGAACAATGGGCGACAGCATATGGCTTCTCTACAGATGAGACGGTTTCAATGTGGTTAACTACATTACCTGTTTTTAGTCAATTACGTGACATTCAAAAAAATGAACAAGAGATGCAACAACAGCTTGAAACGATTGATAAAGCAATTGATTCTTATAAACAATCACTTTCTTTTGCTAAAGAGTGGATTCCTTTAGAAGATAAAAATATTCGTGATGGCTTTAAAGAAGTCAAACAATTTGTTGAGGCACAAAAAGAAGCAATTAATCGTCTGGAAGGTAGTGAAACAAGCAATATTCAAAGTGAACTAGCCTCTATTCGACATCAAAAAGCGGCTAGTCAACAATTGGTTAATCAATTAATTGATCAACATGAGGCTACGCCAATTGATATAGCTAAAGAATGGTTAAATCATCAAGAACAGCTAAATCAAAATGCTAAACGTTTAAGCGAATTAGAACGTCAGTTAGAGCACGTGTTCGATTTATCTAAAGAATACAAATTACTTTCAATTAACCGCGAAGTAATGAAGGTAAAAGAAATTCAGGATGAACTGAAAGATAAACAACGAATGTATCAAACAGAATGGCAACAAATTGATTATGATATGAAGCAAATGGAAAAAAATGGCTCATTAGATGATTTGAGACAAGAAAGAGCCACTCAATTAGCAAAAATTGAAGAAATGACAGAGCAATGGTTAACGTTACGATTTTCTGAAGAGTTGATTCAACGGCTATTTCAATACTTATCAGATCAACAATTACCAACATTACTTGGTACAGTCACAGGTTATTTCAATCTATTAACTAATAAAAAATATCATAAGGTATTAATAGAAGATGGTAGATTATGGGTCGTTGATACCACGCAACAGTCTTGGACAATTGATCAACTATCTACTGGGACAAAAGATCAATTATATATGGCTTTTCGTCTAGCTTTTATTCATTTACATAGTGAGGATTACGGTTCACCAATTGTTATAGATGATGGCTGGCTCCATTTTGATGATTCGCGTAAGGCAACTTTGTTTAATTTATTAGATATGTTAGGAAAAGATAATCAAGTTATTTGTTTAACATCTGATAAAGCAATGAGAGAATATTTTAAAATGAAAGATCAATCTGTTTTGGTTATCGGAGAGGAAGAAACAGCATGAAAAAATTAAGGGAACTTTCTGTAGATGAAACATTTGAAGCATTTGTCTTATTAAAAACAGCGGATGTTCGAGTAGCGAGAAATGGAAAAAAATTCATTGCGTTTACATTCCAAGATAATTCAGGCACGATAGATGGTAAGTACTGGGGAGCATCAGAAGAAGATATTGAGCTATTTACAACTGGTAAAGTTGTGTTCTTAAATGGTAAACGTGAGCTGTATCAAAATATGCCTCAAATCAAAATTCTTCATATGCGTTTAGCTAAAAATGATGAACCGGTTGATCCGTCTTTATACATGGAAAAAGCACCTATTGATATTGATGAGATGAAACAGGAATTTAATGATTACTTACTAGATATTACTCAAGCAAAATGGCACCGTATTGTCCGTCATATTCTTAGTAAGTATCAAAAAGAATTTTTTGAATACCCAGCAGCAAAACGAAACCATCATGCGTTTGCAGGAGGGTTGGCTTTCCATACTTTAACCATGTTACGCTTAGCAAAATCTGTCTCACAAGAATACACAGAACTAAATCTGTCTTTGTTATATGCAGGTGTTATGTTGCATGACTTGGGGAAAGTACATGAACTATCAGGTCCTGTCGCAACAGAGTATACCTTAGCAGGAAATTTATTAGGACATATTGTGATGATTGATGAAGAAATAACAAAGGCTTGTATAGAATTAAATATTTCAGAACTAGATGAGGAAGTACTAGTTCTTAAGCATGTTGTATTAGCACACCATGGTTTGTTGGAATATGGATCACCTGTTAGGCCTAAAATTATGGAAGCAGAAATATTGCATCATTTAGATAATTTAGACGCATCAATGCAAATGATGTTAGGATCATTAAAACAAGTAAATCCTGGGGAGTATACAGAACGTATTTTTGGATTGGACAATCGAAATTTTTATTTACCAAATATTTAAAAAGCATTGAACATAAGAAACATTCTTGTGTTCAATGCTTTTTACTATATTAATAATAATTGTTTTGTGCTAATTCAAAAGCATCACGCATATCCTTTGGTGCTTTTTTTCCATTCACTTTTTTTACGAGTTCACCTTGTAAAATAAGACGGTGTTCACCAGATGTATCACAAGTGACTAAAGTAACCTGACGTTTTTCAGGAACATCTTCAATAACATCTACTCTTGTTGGTTCTACATATTCTTTCATGGTAACTTTATATTCATAGATATACTCTAAATCTGTGAGATAAATAGAAGATCCAAGTTCCACTCGGACTAAAGGAGCAAATAACAAAGTAGGATCATACATATAATGACTAGCTAAAGCATAGTTTCCAAACCCCATTTTCTGATCGGGTTTCATCGTTCCAGCTCCAACAGAAATAACGTAATTAGAAACCCCTTTTAGAATCGGTAAATTTAAATCCACACTGGGTATAGCAATACCACCCACAACATCTCCGACATCACGGCCACGTGATTTAGTGACAGTATTGAAATCTAGCGATTCTACTTGATCAAAATCAAAAGTTGCTTCTTTTTGTTCATTTTTAACAACATCATCTCGAGTTATTTTATTGACTTGATATTGTGCCGTATTTTCTTTTACAAGATAATTTTTAATCTGGTTATTAAAAATTAATGCAATCCCTACTAAAAAGAGAATAATCATGATTAGATTAAAAAAGAAATGTTTAAATCGTTGCCCAATCGATTTTTTTTTGGTTTGATGTTTTGTTGAACGTTTTTTTTGTGATGAATCATTTTTGTTAGAGATGATATTAGCCCCCTTTTTCATGTAATTCTATCAACTATCATACCATAATAATTTTAAAAATAAAGAAAGTAGGGTGATAAAACAACATTACGTTATTATGCCGTTTTTTTAAATATCTCACTAGATTTGTAATACAAACGTAATTAAACTGCTAGGGTTTATGTGTTCATTTTGTTAAGGAAAAATGGTATAGTTGTATTAATGGAAATTACTAGTAGAAGAAAGATAGGTGAAGGTGTTGCGACGAAATATATATGTTCATTTAGATGGTATTAGTAACTCGGTTTTAACAAAGGGACTTAGCCATCAAGACTTTGATCGTTATACTATTCATCGTCCCAAAAACTTACTATTGCTAGATGCTAGTGAGCTAGAGGGGGAGTATGAAGCGCATACTGGATTTAGGGTAATACGCGGCCAGGAAAATGTTGATCGATATTTAAGCAATTTAAATTATAATAAAAGGCGAGAAATTAAATGGTTAGATTTTGAAGAATATGATACATTAAAACGTTTGACAGCAAATGAAATTGCTGAAATATTGTATTTATCCCATATGAAGATGCAATTGCGTTCGCCTTTTTTTTATAAATTACAAAATAATTATGCTTTTTTTGAGACAGAACAAGAAGTGATGAAAGTATATTATCGAAATATAGACGAATTTTATCAGTCTTTATCTCAAAAAATTACTGATAAAGTTTTATACCAATTAAATGCTAATCGCTCTCTATTCTCAAAACGCTATACTAATATAACGCCTTTACCATACGATATAGTAAAAGAGTTAAAAAGTATTATGCAAGAAGGGACTGTATTTGAGTTTTCACAAGTTGGTCTAGATAATGGGGAGTATAAAATACCCGTACATGTTGTTGAAGATAATCTTAGAAAAATTGAGAGTAATCAATTATTTTTGGAAGAAAAAGTAGGTGTTTTAATCTATCAACATCAAAAGATGTCATGGTATTTTAAGACGGTAGATAACCCGATATTGTTTTAGTGCAGTGCTTCTTTTATTTATATAGATAAAAAATAAGGAATAGAATTTTGCTGAAAACTGGAGTATAATTAAGTCCTAGTAAATTTAGGAGGACAACCATGAAGATTTTTTTAGTATATGGTGGTAAAAGTGCTGAACATGATGTATCAATTCTATCGGCCTTTTCAATTTTACAAGCAATTTATTATAACTATTATTCAGTTCAATTAGTTTATATTACGAAAGATGGTAATTGGCTAAAGGGACCTGTGTATCATGAGGCACCTTTAAATAAAGAATCTCTACACTTAACGATTGCCAATGCTCAACCTATTTTACCAAGTGATTTAAAAGAAGGAAATGCGGTTATTTTTCCAGTATTACATGGTCCTAATGGAGAAGATGGTACGATTCAAGGATTATTTGAAGTATTAAATATGCCGTATGTTGGTGCGGGAGTTTTGGCTAGTGCATGTGCTATGGATAAAATCATTGGTAAACAGTTATTCCAGCAAGTCGGTATTCCTCAATTACCATATGTTGCAGTAACTAAAACGGGCTATAAAGATCACCAAGAAGACATTTTGTTAGAGTGTGAAGGTAGTTTGATTTACCCAATGTTTGTTAAACCAGCTAACATGGGTTCAAGTGTCGGTATTAATAAAGCTGAATCTCGTGAAGAATTAGTTCAGGCAATAGATGAGGCATTCCGTTTTGATCGACGTGTCATTGTGGAGCAAGGAATTGAAGCACGCGAATTAGAAGTTGCCGTATTGGGTAATGATGAAATCAGAACAACTTTAGCTGGAGAGATTGTTAAAGATGTGGCATTTTATACATACGAATCAAAATATTTGGACAATAAAGTGGAATTACAAATTCCAGCAGATATTTCAGCTGAATTACAAGAAACATTACAATATTATGCTAAAAAAGCGTACCAAACACTAGATGGTAGTGGATTGAGTCGCTGTGACTTCTTTTTAACAGCTAATAATGAGGTATTCCTAAATGAAGTGAATACGATGCCAGGTTTTACACCATTTAGTATGTATCCGTTACTATGGAAAAATATGGGATTAAATTATGGTGACTTGCTAGAAGAATTGATTCAATTAGCTAAACTACGTTTTGAAAAAAAACAACAAATTGAAGTTGAGCAGTTGTAGAGTTGGACGCTTGTTCAGCTTTTTTTGTTGATAAGAGAAAGAAGGAGAGCTATGAACTTATTAATTAAAGAGATTGTCGCGGCGGTAGAAGGCATCAATTATGCTCAACATTTAGATGACCAAACGATTTCCTCTGTTGAGTTTGATACACGAAAAGTGCGAGAAAATAGCTTGTTTGTTCCACTAAAAGGAGCAAGAGATGGTCATGATTTTATTCCGCAAGCCATTGATAACGGAGCTTCTTTAGTTTTATCAGAAAAAGATTTATCTGAAGATATTGCGTATATTAAAGTCGAAGATACATTAATTGCCTTACAAAAATTATCTCGTTTTTATTTAGAAAAAAGTGCACCTAAAGTAATAGGAATTACAGGGAGTAACGGGAAAACAACAACAAAAGATATGACGGCAGCTGTGTTATCACAAGCATTTAAAACATATAAAACACAAGGTAATTATAATAATCATATTGGCTTGCCTTACACGATTTTATCCATGCCAGAAGATACAGAGATGTTAGTTTTAGAGATGGGGATGGATCATAAAGGTGAAATTGAAGTCTTGTCAAATCTTGCGACACCAGATATTGCAGCCATCACATTGATTGGGGAATCTCATATCGAATACTTAGGATCACGAGCTGGCATTGCTGAAGCTAAAATGGAAATCACTTCAGGTCTTAAAAAAGAAGGCATTTTAATTATCCCAAATGATGAGCCATTGTTAAAACGATTGATAGTGGATATCTCACAAGAGGTTGAAAGTTTTGGGATAGATACGCAAGCAACTTTATCAGCTTCCATACTTTCAGAAACGAAAGTTGATACACAGTTTGAAACTAATCTATTTGAAGGTGAAGTATTTTCAATTCCGGTTTTGGGTGGCTATAATGTCAAAAATGCTTTGATTGCTTTATTGATTGGAAATCATTTTGGCATACCTGTTTCAAAAATGAAAAATGGGCTAGAAACATTTGATTTAACTAAAAATAGAACAGAATGGTTGAAAACAAATGACGGCATTGATATCTTAAGTGATGTATACAATGCCAATCCAACTGCAATGAAATTAGTGTTAGACACATTTTCTGCGTTAGAATTAGAAGGCAAGAAATATATTGTGTTAGGTGACATGCTAGAATTAGGGGAACTATCTAGCCAGATGCATGAAAGTATCTCCGAGCATATTTCACCAAATCATATTGATCAAGTTTATTTGTATGGCGAGCAAATGAACGCTCTTTATAATCTGTTAAATGATAGAATGCCAAAAGGTTCTCTTCATTTTTACCATAAAACAGAAAAAAAAGAATTAATGAAACATTTATCAAGTCAACTGCAATCAAAAGATACGGTTTTTCTGAAAGCAAGCAATGGAATGGGATTAAATGAAGTTGTTGATTTTTTATTAAAAAACCATGAATAGGCAAGGTTTTATTGTTAATTATTTAAGAATGTGATAGTATTATACGAATGCCTATTTTCATTTTTTTTCATTATATAAAAAGAAAAGCAGTCGATTTAGCAACAAACTAGGAGGATATCATTTGAAATTTAGTGAATTACAGTTAGAAAAAAGTTTATTACAAGCTATCGAAAATATTGGGTTTGAGGAAGCAACACCTGTACAGAGTGCGACAATACCATTAGCGTTAGAAGGAAGAGATGTTATTGGTCAAGCTCAAACTGGTACTGGTAAAACAGCCGCTTTTGGGTTACCAATGTTAAATAAAATTGACTCTAATAGACCTGAGTTACAAGCATTAGTTATTGCACCAACACGTGAATTAGCTATTCAAACACAAGAAGAATTATACCGTTTAGGTAAAGAAAAAAAAGTTAAAGTTCAATCAGTTTATGGTGGGGCAGATATTGGTCGACAAATTCGTGCGTTAAAAAACAAACCACATATTGTTGTGGGAACTCCTGGCCGTTTATTAGACCATATTAATCGTCGTACGTTGAAACTAGATACAGTGGAAACTCTTGTATTAGATGAAGCTGATGAAATGTTAAATATGGGATTCTTAGATGATATCGAAGCCATCATCTCAAAAGTTCCAGCAGAACGCCAAACATTATTATTCTCAGCAACAATGCCAGATTCAATCAAACGTATTGGGGTTAAATTCATGCAAGACCCTGAACATGTTCGTATCAAAGCAAAAGAAATGACAGCTAACCTAATTGATCAATATTACGTTCGTTGTAAAGAATTTGAGAAATTTGATATTATGACTCGTTTGTTTGATGTACAATCACCTGAGTTGACAATTGTTTTTGGCCGTACAAAACGTCGCGTCGATGAATTGGCTCGTGGACTTGAAATGCGTGGTTATAAAGCAGAAGGTATCCATGGAGACTTACCACAGCACAAACGTATGAGTATTTTAAAAGCCTTTAAAAATGGCGAATTAGATATCTTAGTTGCAACAGACGTCGCAGCTCGTGGATTAGATATTTCTGGTGTGAGTCATGTTTACAACTATGATATTCCACAAGATCCAGAAAGTTATGTTCACCGTATCGGTCGTACAGGTCGTGCTGGCAAAGAAGGTATGTCAGTAACCTTTGTTACACCTAATGAAATGGGTTATTTACATGTTATTGAAGACTTAACGAAAAAACGTATGACACCACTTCGTCCACCTTCTAAAAAAGAAGCAGTAGAAGGACAAATTGGTGCAGCGATTACTGAAATTAAAGATTTATTAGCAGCTAATGGCTTAGAAAAATATCAATTAGCAGCAAGTGATTTATTAGAAGACTACACAGCAGAAGATTTAGTGGCGTTGTTAATTAAACAAATTTCTAAAGATGATGCAGCTGAAGTCCCTGTAAAAATCACACCAGAACGCCCATTACCAAACCGTCGTGGTAATAATAAAAATAGTGGCCGTGGTAAAGGTGGTAACTATAACCGTCGTAATAACAACAAAGGTGGCGGCCGTGGTGGCAAGGAACAATATAACAAGAAAAAACGTTATAACAATTCTGATGCACCTAAAAAAAATAATAACAACAAATCAAACAACAAACCTTCGCAGAAAAAAGATGGTGGCCGTGGATTTGTTATTCGTAACAACGATAAATAATAGTTATACCAATCTAATAAGATTAGATTGGTATTTTTTATTTGTAATAAAATGATTCTATTCGCTTTTTTGTTTTAATGTCGTTATAATAACATTATCGTCAAAAGGGAGTGCTAATATGATTATGGGAATTGGTATAGATGCTGTAGAGCTATATCGCATAGAAGATATTATAAAGAATAATCCTAAATTTATTTCCCGTGTGCTAACGTCTCGTGAGTTGGAAATTTTTGAAACGTTAAAAATAAAGAGACAAACAGAATTTCTAGGGGGTCGTTTTGCGTGTAAAGAAGCTTTCTCAAAAGCGTATGGGACAGGAATTGGAAAAGTAGGATTTCAAGATATTGAGGTGTTATCAGAAGAAAGTGGTCGACCAATAGTGTATCAGTCTATATTTGAAGGGCAGGTTCATGTGTCCATTACTCATACAGACAAAGTAGCCTTCGCTCAGATTATTTTAGAAAAATAAAATAAACGAAACAATTGTTGTCGTTTCGCTTATTTACTAATTGATAAATTTTGAGAATGATTAGGGTGGATGATGGATATTTTCCTTATATAGTTAGCTGAAATCATACGGATTTCATTCGATTTTTGTAATTTAATGACTAAGGCATTGCGATTAATCGCATGTTGGTAAATTCTGCCAACGAGTGTTTCATAACTAGCTTGTGATGGCTCTTGATATTGAAGAACCACCAGACTCTTTTGAAGTATGGCTTTACTAATTTGTTGCTGGATAAGAGCTAAATGCTTTTCCTTTTCTGACTCATCATCTAAAAAAGAAGAAATAAATCTCTGTGATGAACGGGAGATAAAACGAGTAAACTTTTTGACATGATTTTCTTTATTAGGCTTTGTAGACGGTTGCTTTTTTATCATCAGTCATTCTCCTTTTAAGTCTTTCTTTCTCTTATTATACGGAGCAGAGATAGGTTAGTCAAACAAATAATAGTAGTGAAAACAGTGGGATATTTGTGAAAAAAAGTGAAAAGGTGGTGATATAATGTTAAAAGAGTGGCTTCCATCAGATTTATATAAATTAAGTCGTTATCAAACTAAAGAGTGGTTACCATTTCAAAATAGTCATAAAAAAGCATTAAAAGCACTTTATAAAAATAGTCTTTCATTGCGAGATGATTATCTAGTAGTTGGATGGTATAAAGGAAATCAATTATTGGCTGTATGTGATGGTGAAATTAAGGATAATGTTTTTTGTGTAACAAATATTGTAAGTACGTCCTATTTATTTGGATTTAGTGAATGTATGATGTTGCTTGATGAGATTGCCAAGAGTCGTCTTTTATCAGAAGTGTATTTACCTGATTTTTCGGATGTTTCATTGGTCAAAAATAAATTGTTAGATTTAGGTTTTGTTAGAAAAAATCATCCCAAACCAGGGTATTATTATCACGTAAACTATCATACTGGAATTGTTTTAGGTGGTGGTGGTGCTAGAGGATCTTATCAAATAGGTGCATGGCGCGCGTTAAAAGAGTTAGGTGTTACCTATAGTATGATAAGTGGAACATCAGTAGGTGCATTAAATGGAGCGTTTATGGTACAAGGTAATTTAAATGACGCTGAAGATATGTGGCGTGATATTGCGACGAATAAAATATTAAACTTATCGCTTAATGATAAAGAAAATAAAACAAGAGAAAACTTGATTCAAGGTGTCAAAAACCTTACTTTATCCGCACTAAAAGAAAACGGCACTGATAGCACACCTTTGTACCATATGATTGAAACGATGATTGATGAAGACCAAATGTTTGATCCAGATAAAAAACCAATTGATTTTTATTTTGTGATAACTCTTGCACCAAAAATGGAAGAGATAGTGAAGTCATTAAAAGATGTACCAAAGGATGAATTAAGTAAATGGCTATTAGCTACATCGTCATTTTACCCTGCGATGAGGGCATGTGAAATCAATGGACAGTATTATGTAGATGGTGGTTATCGTAATAATATACCTAAAGATATCTTGCTTAATCATGGAGCAAAAGAATTAATTGTAATCGATGTGAAAGGACCGGGTGTTATTAAACCTGTAAAAATCCCTCGTGATATTTGCGAGATTACGATTAGTAGTAAATGGGGATTAGGCACGGTATTATTGTTTGATAAAGAACGAGCTATTTGGAATATGCAACTAGGCTATTTGGATACAATGAGAACTTTCCACCGATATGAGGGAAATTGGTATGCTCTAGAACCAAATAATTATAAAAAAGAAGCGGTGAAATTAACTAAACATTTTTTAATGTACCTTAAATCACAAGAAGCCATTAAACAGTTAGGTAAGAAAGTAACTCCTCGATGGATGGTTCAACATCATGTTCAACCAGAATTATTTAGCATTTATTTGTTAGAAGAGACTGCCCGTATATTATCGGTAGATCCTTCAAGAGTATATACTATAGATGAATTATCAGATGAAATTGTCACAGTATTTAATGAGAAAAATGATGACGTCAACGATCAAATGCTTTTATCACTTAGTGAATGGTTAGCAGATTATGTGAAACAAACTGTCCCACTGTCTGAAAAAACTGTTTTGACATATAATTATCATTTGATTGAAACAAAAGTAGAAATAATTGGTAGGCTATTTGATATTAGTTGGAAACCAGTCTTACAAGCGTTATTTATTCATTTTTTAAAGGAGAGAAAAATATGAGTCAAGAATTTTCTTATGAAATTTTGGAAGAAATTGCCGTATTATCTGAAAATAATAAAGGATGGACAAAAGAATTAAATCTTATTAGCTGGAATAATCGACCAGCAAAATTTGATTTACGTGATTGGGCGCCCAATCATGAAAAAATGGGAAAAGGCATAACGTTAACTAACGAAGAGTTTGCTGTATTAAAAGAAACTCTAACTAACATGTAGGGGTAAAATATGAAGAGTATGACAGGCTATGGGCATGGAGAATGTCAAAGAGAAGATTATCAGATAGTGGTTGAGATAAAATCAGTCAACCACCGTTTTTTAGATACACAAGTTCGTTTACCAAGAGAGTACAATCATCTTGAAATGGAGATGAAAAAAGTACTAAAAAATAAATTATCTAGAGGAAGAGTAGAATGCTTCATCACTTTAACAAAAGAAAGCTCATCTTCTAAGGAGTTAATGATTAATTGGCCTGTATTAGATAGATTAGTTCAGGATTTAGGTGATGCTGAATTTCATCGTTATAAAAAGCAACCATTTTCTGCTGAGCGATTTTTAGAAGGAGGAATATTACATCCTGCATTAATTGAGGTAGTAGAAAAAAATGATGCGACAAGTGATATTGAAGTAGATTTATTGGCAGTATTTAAGCAAGCGTTAGAAGCACTAAATGGAAGTAGACAAACTGAAGGAGAGGGAATTCAATCCTTTTTTTATGAATATGTCAACTTAATTAACCAAGAGATATCAATGATATCAAAAAAAACAGAGACCATAAAACAAGAACATTACGATAAACTGAAACAAAAAATGACTAGTTTGATGGAAGATATTCCTATTGATGAGTCTAGGTTGTTAAGTGAAGTGGCTATTTTAATTGATAAGGGAGATATATCTGAAGAGTTGGATAGATTAAGTGTACATGTGAATGCCATGATGCAATTACTTAAAAAGAATGGTCCCGTTGGTAAAGAACTAGATTTTTTAATTCAAGAGATGAATCGAGAAGTCAATACAATTGGATCAAAGTCAACTAATTTAGATGTTAAATCTAGTGTGATTCAATTGAAAACGTTGATTGAACAAATTAGAGAACAAGTTCAAAATATTGAATAATTGATAAAAATTATCATAGACACTTGCAAAAATATTCTCTAGGGTGCATTATAGAAGGTAAACTAAGAAAATTGTAAGTGAGAGGACGACACGATGTCAGAACGAGGGTTACTAATTGTATTATCAGGTCCATCCGGTGTTGGAAAAGGGACAGTTAGAAAGGCGTTATTTGAAAAAGATGACAATCAATTTGAGTATTCTATTTCAATGACAACACGCCAAATGCGTCAAGGTGAAGTGGAAGGTGTAGATTATTTCTTTCGATCAAAAGAAGAATTTGAGCAATTAATATCTGAAGGAAAAATGTTAGAATATGCCGAGTATGTTGGTAATTATTATGGTACGCCATTAGATTATGTTAATCAGACATTAGATGAAGGCAAAGATGTCTTTTTAGAAATTGAAGTGCAAGGAGCCATGAAAGTCAAAGAAAAAATGCCAGATGGTGTCTTTATTTTTTTAACCCCTCCAGATTTTAGTGAATTAAAAGCACGAATCGTTAATCGTGGAACAGATGCGTTATCAGTGATAGAAAAGCGTATGTCGAAAGCAAAAGAAGAAATTGAAATGATGCGTCATTATGACTATGCTGTAGTCAACGATGAGGTTGAATTAGCAGTACAACGGATTAAAAAAATTATCGAAAGCGAACATTACCGTGTAGATCACGTGATTGATCGCTATGAAAATATGTTAAAGGAGTTATAAACTATGTTATATCCATCAATAGATTCATTATTAGAGCAAGTCGATTCAAAATATTCATTGGTTATTTTAGCAAGTAAGAGAGCTCATGAATTAGACGAAGGTGCGCAACCAATGATTGAACCAGATAAATTTGTCTCTGTCAAAAATGTCGGTCGTGCTCTTGAAGAAATCGCTGTAGGAGATGTGGTTATTGACCCAAATCCAGAGCTAAAAAGAGAATTACTTAGAAGACAAGAAGAAGAGAAAAAAGCATTAAAACGCCGTGAACATCAAGAACTTGAAGCACGTATCCAATTTGAGAAAAAAATGTAACATATAAAACCTAAGAGATAGACCTCTTGGGTTTTTTTATTCGAGTAGAATGCAAAAAAAGAAGGTGAAGAAATGCCCAAAATAGCACATGTGATAGTTGATGTTCCAACGATGCAAACAGATCAACCTTTTACTTATTTAATTCCAAATGATATGGAAGAAGCCATTGAAGTAGGTGTGAGAGTCGATGTGCCATTTGGTAATGGAAATCGTCGAATACAAGGTTTTGTTGTTGATATAGAAAGTGAAAAAGAGGTAGATAACTTAAAACCAATAAAAGCTGTTTTAGATTTACACCCTGTAGTGAATGATGAGTTGTTGCTCTTGGCTGAAGAAATGGCAAAGACGACTTTTTCATTTAAAATTACGTGTCTTCAAACGATGTTACCCAGTGTGATGCGTTCAACTTACAAAAAATGGTTAGTATCAGTGGGAGATATCCCGACTCATATTGAAGAAGAGGTGTTTTTAGGATTAGCAGAGCGTGATTGGGAAGAAATAAAGGATACCCCTTATTTGTCCGAGCTACATCGTTTGAGGCAAGAGGGAGCAGTTGATATTCGTTATGAAGTGACAACCAAAAATAAAGTTAAAACGATGAAAGTTGTGCAAGCAAACTTACCCAAAGAAACACTGCAAGACATTCAAACGCACATTAGGAAAAATGCTCATCAAAAACACAAATTATTAGATTTGTTTATTTCTGAACAAACCGGTGAATTCTCAGTAAAAGAATTAGTTGAGCATTATGACTTATCCAGACAAGTGATTAAAGAAGCAGTGGAATTAGGTTGGTTAGTACAAGATGAACGAGAAGTTTACCGAGATCCATATAAAAATCGGTTGTTTCAACAAGATGACGCATTGGTATTAAATAAAGAGCAACAAGTTGCTTTAGATGCTGTCAGCCAATCTGTTTCAGATCATCAAAATGATGTGTTCTTATTAGAAGGCATTACAGGTAGTGGAAAAACTGAAGTTTATTTACAGGCTATTTCCCATGTATTGGAAGAAGGAAAAACAGCTATTATGCTTGTTCCAGAAATCTCCCTAACTCCTCAAACCGTAACACGATTTAAACGACGCTTTGGAGATAAAGTCGCAGTGTTACATAGCGGCTTGTCTCAAGGTGAAAAATACGATGAGTGGCGAAAAATTGAGCGTAAAGAAGCACAAGTCGTCGTTGGGGCTAGGTCAGCTGTTTTTGCTCCACTAGAAAATATCGGGTTAATTATTATTGATGAGGAACATGAAACAAGTTATAAACAAGATGAATCACCGAGGTATCATGCTAGAAACTTAGCAATTTGGCGAGGAGAGTATCATCGCTGTCCAGTGTTACTTGGAAGTGCGACGCCATCTTTAGAATCACGAGCAAGGGCACAAAAAAATGTGTATCACTTGTTGCAGTTAACCAAACGAGCTTCGGATAATGCTATTTTACCAACTGTATCAGTGGTAGACATGCGACGTGAGTTGAAACAAGGTGTCACAGGTAGTTTTTCAACATCTTTATTAAATGAATTGACTGAGCGTCTAGAGAAAAAAGAGCAGTCGGTCTTGATGTTAAATCGTCGTGGGTATTCTTCCTTTATGATGTGTCGAGATTGTGGTTACGTGTTGCCTTGTCCAAACTGTGATATCTCATTAACGCTTCACATGGATACAAAATCAATGAAGTGTCATTATTGCGGCCATGAAGAAGGTATTCCACAATGTTGCCCAATTTGTGATAGTAAAAAAATTCGTTATTATGGAACAGGGACACAAAAAGTCGAAGAAGAATTGCAACAATTATTACCAGATGCTAGAATTTTGCGCATGGATGTTGATACAACACGTAAAAAAGGAAGTCACGAACGATTATTACAAAAATTCGAAGCCAAAGAAGCAGATATTTTACTTGGCACACAAATGATAGCAAAAGGGCTCGATTTTCCAAATGTGACATTAGTTGGTGTGTTAAACGCAGATACAGCATTAAATCTACCTGATTTTCGTTCAAGTGAGCGGACGTTTCAGTTATTAACACAAGTAAGTGGTCGTGCCGGACGTGGAGAAAAACTAGGTCAAGTGATTATTCAAACCTTTAACCCAGAACATTACGCGATTACTTTAGCAAAAAATCAGCATTACGAAGCATTTTATCAGCATGAGATGAATTTGCGAAGACAAGGGAAATACCCACCTTACTATTACACCGTACAACTTGTGGTGAGCCATGAAGAAGAGCTTCAAGCAGCAAAAAAAATGCACGAGATAGCAAATAAAATCAAACAAGCCTTAACCCCACAAGCCGTCATTTTAGGTCCAACACCAAAACCAATGGCAAGGATGAATCGTCGTTACTTTTATCAAACGGTGATAAAATATCGATTTGAAGAAAATTTAGGGCGAGTACTAGAAGAAATATTACAAGAGAGTCAAAAAGATATTAGAAGCGGCTTGCGCGTTAGTATCGATATGGAACCACAGCATTTTATTTAGTGCTTAAAATAAAGGAGTTTGACATGAGAGACATAATAAAATATCCTAACACTGTATTAACTACCCCGACAAAAAAAGTGACAGAAATTGATGATGAGTTGATAGATTTATTAGATGAAATGCATGCCATTATGCTTGAAAAGGATGGAATAGGACTTGCAGCTAACCAAGTTGGCGTGTCATCTCGAGTGGCTATTGTCCATATAGATGACGAATCAGGTATCTTTGAGATGATTAATCCAGAAATTATAAAAAAATCAGGAAAAACCATCGATGTCGAAGGGTGTTTAAGCTTTCCGGAAGTTTATGGAACAGTGGAGAGATTTGATGATATTACAGTGAGATTTGTTGACAGAGAAGGATATGAAGTTGAGGTTGAGGCCTCAGATTATTTATCGCGTGTGATGCAGCATGAGATAGAACATTTGGATGGTGGGCTATTTATTGATAAAATAATAAAAAGGCTATCACCAGATGAATTAATTGATTACATGGAGGAACATGGTTATGACTAAAATAGTATTTATGGGAACACCGGCGTTTTCAGTGCCAATTTTAGAAGGATTAGTGAGTGAAGGGTATGATGTGGTTGGCGTTGTAACTCAACCAGATAGACCAGTTGGAAGAAAACGTGTGTTAACTCCGCCTCCAGTAAAGCAAGCAGCTCTTGATTTAAAATTACCAGTATATCAACCAGAAAAAATCAGTCAATCAGCTGAATTAGAAGAGATTATCGCGCTTAATCCAGATTTAATCGTCACGGCAGCATTCGGTCAATTTTTACCTGAACGCTTGTTAAAGACTCCTAAATTTGGTGCGATTAATGTCCATGCATCATTATTACCAAAGTATCGTGGAGGAGCACCTGTTCACTATTCAATCATCAATGGTGACAAAGAAACGGGTGTCACAATTATGGAAATGATTAAAAAAATGGATGCAGGAGATATTTTAGCCCAAGAAGCCATTCCTATATTAGATACAGATGATGTTGGAAGTATGTTTGATAAATTAAGTCTTTTAGGCAAGGAATTGTTGTTAAAAACATTGCCAGATTTATTAGCTAACAAGATGACACCAACGCCACAAGATGAATCATTGGTCAGTTTTTCTCCAAATATTTCACGTGAAGAAGAAAGAATTGATTGGAATAAAACAGCCCAAGAAATCGACTGCCAAGTTAGAGGCATGCGCCCATGGCCAGTAGCTTACGCAATGTATCAAGATAAGAGATGGAAAATGTGGGATGTAACCCCATTGCCAGAAAAAACAACAGATAAATCGCCAGGGACAATTATTTTAAAAGATAAGCATTGTTTGCAAGTAGCATGTGGTAAGTCGAGTGTTTTACAATTAAATACTATCCAACCAGCAGGAAAAGGCCAATTAAGTGTGACAGATTTTCTAAATGGAATCGGAAAAACAGTGGAAGTAGGAGACGTTCTTGAGTAAACAAAAACAAGTACCAAAACACATTAAACATACAGCTCGTTATACAGCGTTAGATTTACTAACGAAAATTGCCAATAACCAAGCTTATTCAAATGTTTTAATCAATGAAGCAATCAAACGCCATCAGCTATCTGATAAAGATGCCCGTTTGATGACAGAAATTGTCTATGGCACAATCAGTCGTCAATTGACATTAGAGTATTATTTAGCTCCTTTTATTAAAAAAGCTAAAAAAGTCGATATGTGGGTAAAACAATTATTATACCTATCAATGTATCAAATGATTTATTTAGATAAAGTACCAGAATATAGCATTTTTAATGACGCTGTGACCATTGCTAAAGCAAAAGGAAATCCAGGCATTGGAAAATTTGTTAATGGTGTATTGCGTAACATTCAACGTCATGGAGTGCCTTCTTTAGATAAGATTAAAGATGAAGTAGAACGTTTATCCATTGAAATTAGTATGCCTTTATGGTTAACTAAACGTTTGATAGATGATATTGGATTTGAAGAGACAAAACAACTAGGAGAATCACTTTTGACACCAAGTCATGTGAGTGCACGAATAGATACACGAGTCATTGCAAGAGATGAAGCCATAAATGTGTTGTGTGAAGAAGGATTAGACGTAGAAGAAAGTCAGGTCTCACCTTATGGAGTCGTTGCTAAAAAAGGATTTTTAGCAAGTAGCTCATTGTTTAAAGAAGGAAAAATGACCATTCAAGATGAAAGTTCTATGTTAGTTGCACCAAGTATGCAAATCAATGCAAATGATACTGTGTTAGATGCCTGTGCAGCACCTGGTGGGAAGACGACACATATCGCGACTTTTTTAGAAGCGGATAAAGGCGGAAAAGTCATTTCATTAGACATTCATCAACACAAAATAAAATTGATCAAGTCAAATGCGGAAAGATTACATGTTGAAGATGTTGTTGAGGCGATATTACTAGATGCAAGAGAAGTGAAAAATAACTTTCCAGATGATTATTTTGACCGTGTCTTAATTGACGCACCGTGTTCTGGATTAGGATTATTACGTCGAAAACCAGACATTAAATACCATAAAACTCCCGAAGATTTTATGAATTTACAACGGATTCAATTGGAAATTTTAGAAAGTATTGTGCCAAAAGTAGCACAATGGGGTATAATTACATATAGCACATGTACATTGACTCATGAAGAAAATAAAGATGTGGTAGCGATATTTTTAAACAAACATCCTGAATTTGAGCTAATAGATGTTTTAGAAGCAGCGCATTTATCTAAGAGCTATCATGATAAACAGTTGCAGTTGTACCCACATCATTATCACACAGATGGATTTTTTATCAGTTGTTTTAGACGAAAAGCATAGATTAAGGGAGTGTAAGCATGCAAATTGAATTCCAAACGAGTGTAGGACGTAAAAGAAAAAATAATCAAGATACAGTTGGTGTTTATCAAAATAAAAAAGACATTACATTAGCGATTGTCGCAGATGGAATGGGAGGACACCAAGCTGGAGATACAGCAAGTTATCTTGCCGTTACTGGATTAGGCGAAGTTTGGGAAGAAACCATGTTAACTCAAAAAGACGAGGTATGTGAGTGGTTAGTTTCTCACATTCAAGAAGAAAATACACGAATTTTTGATAAAGGCAGTACCAATCCAGAGATGTTTGGGATGGGTACGACTATTGTATCAACTGTTATTTTAGAAAAAGAATTAATTTTAGCACATGTAGGTGATAGCCGAGCTTATATTGTGAGGAATCAGGAAATTAAACAATTGACTGAAGATCATTCGCTGGTTAATGAACTAATTAAAACGGGTGAAATATCTGTTGAAATGGCTCAAAATCATCCGAAAAAAAATATTTTAGTAAGATCAATTGGCGTACCAGGTGAAGTTGAAGTTGATATATCACTGATCAATTGTCAGGAAAAAGATATAATTTTATTATGTTCAGATGGGTTAACTAATATGTTATCTAATGAAGATATTAAAATGATTATGTCAAATGGCAAGTCACTGAATAGTCGGGTTAATGAGTTAATCGAACAAGCAAATGAAGCTGGCGGAACAGATAATATTACTGTGCTACTGATAGACTTTGATGATGAGTTACAGGAGGATACACCATGATAAATATAGGGACAAAAATAGGGGAACGCTATGAAATAATAGGGAATATTGGTAGTGGTGGAATGGCAAATGTTTATTTGGCACGTGACTTGATTTTAAATCGTGAAGTGGCAATTAAAGTATTACGTTTCGATTTTCAAGATGATCAAAATGCGATTCGACGGTTTCAACGTGAAGCTCTTGCCGCAACAGAAATGGTTCATCCTAATATTGTTAGTGTGTATGATGTAGGAGAAGAAAATGGCATGCAATATATTGTCATGGAATATGTTCGAGGAACTGACTTAAAACATTATATTCGCAATTATTCTCCTATCCCATTAGATACAGTCGTTTACATGATGGAACAGATTTTATCAGCAGTGTCTTTGGCACATGAACATGGTATTATTCATAGAGACTTAAAACCACAAAATGTTTTAGTTGATGAACAAGGAAATGTAAAGATTACAGATTTTGGGATTGCGATTGCTCTATCAGAAACATCATTGACTCAAACTAATACATTGCTCGGGTCAGTACATTACCTGTCACCAGAACAAGCAAGAGGTGGTATGTCAACAAGACAATCTGACATTTATGCATTAGGGATTATTTTATATGAGTTATTGACAGGAACTGTACCGTTTGAGGGGGAATCGGCTGTTTCAATAGCTTTGAAACATTTTCAAAAAGATGTTCCATCTGTTCGACAATATAACCCTAATATTCCACAGGCATTGGAAAATGTGGTGCTCCATGCTACAGCAAAAGAAATTTCAGATCGATATAAAACAGTAAATGACATGTATTCTGATTTAAGTACATCCTTAAGTCCAGAAAGAGCAAATGAACCAATCTATACACCAAGCTCTATGACAGATGAAACGATTATGTTAACACCTGTAAAAGAACCCGATCCAATCGTTTCAAAGATACCTTTGAAAGAATCTGAACTAGATTTATCTGAAGAAGAAAAACCAAAGAAAAAGTCTTCGTCTAAAAGAAATAAAGTTATTTTTAGTCTCCTTGCTATCTTGGTGGCAATTGGCGTGGGATTATTTGCATTAGGGACACGACAAGATGAGGTAGAAATCCCTGATGTCGAAAATATGTCACAGACAGAAGCTATCAATGCATTAGATGCAAAAAAAATAAAAGTTAATTCGAAAATAGAAGAAGTGTCAGATGATAAAATAGCAGAAGGTAATGTTGTTAAGACACAACCGCCAATTGGCACCCGAGTCAAAAAAAAATCTGAAGTAACTTTGTATGTAAGTAAAGGTAAGCAGACTGTTTCGATGATTGAAGTGGAAGGATTAGCTTCTAATAAGGCAAAAAAAGCCTTATTAGATTTAGGTTTTAAAGAAGACAATATACTTGAGAAAAACGAGTCATCGAATGAAGTGGAAAAAGATACTGTTATTTCTCAAAGTATTAAGCAAGGAACAGATATTGTTCCTGAGAACGAGACAATCACCTTAACAATTAGCAAAGGACCAGACAACTTTTCTTTAGCTTATTTAGCGGGTTATACTAGGGATCAAGTTCTTCGTTATATTGATAGCGAAGGATTAATCCTTCAAGGTGAATCGCAAGAATACAGTGCGACTGTTCCACAAGGTCAGGTTATTTATACATCTCCTGCTGGTGGAACACCTGTTAAAAAAGGTGATTATATTCAAGTTGTTTACTCAATGGGTCCAGAACCAGTTAAAACACAACCAAGTAGTTCAACGACGTCTTCAAGTGAAACCACTGAATCAAGTGAAACGACTCAGAGTTCAGAACCTGAAAACGAAGAAAATCATAATAATCACAATAAAGGTAGTAACACCAAACCTAGTCAAAGTGAGCCAAAAGATAAAAAAGATTAATGAAAAATACCCAAGAGTAAAAGGTCGTAACAACCTATCTCTTGGGTATTTTTTATTGATTAAACTAATTTTCTTCTGAGAATAAAAGTACCTACACTAGTAATAATGGTAGAAGCACCTAAAAGTATAAGTGATTGTGAATGGCTATCTGACGTTTTTAGTAAAGTTTTATTAGGATTTCTTGGCTTTTCTGAAGACGAATTTGATGTTGTGACGGCTTTTATATTTACTGTAATGTCAGTGGGGTTTTCTATTAAGTGTTATTATGCTATATTTTTTCTTAAATAAAAGTGAAATATGGTACAATAACCCTAGAATGATATGACTACTAAAGGAGGAAATAAATGCCTAAAGGACAGATATGTAAAGCATTAAGCGGGTTTTATTACATTGATTATAAAGGTAAACGTTATCAAACACGAGCACGAGGTAATTTTAGAAATCGAAATATTACACCACTTGTCGGAGATTGGGTAGAATTTGAGAGTACAAATGAAACAGACGGTTATATTTTAGATGTTTATGAGCGTAAAAATGATTTAGTTAGACCACCAGTCGCTAATATTGATCAGGGCGTTGTCGTATCAAGCTGTGTTGAACCTAATTTTTCAACGAATCTTTTAGATCGCTTTTTAGTTACTCTATCTGAAAAAGACATCGACCCGATTATTTATGTGACTAAAATGGATTTAGCCAATGAAGAAGAACGTAATCATATAGCAGTCATTCAAACAGAATATGAAAAAATAGGCTATCCTGTTTTATTAGCTGACAAAAACTCATTAGAGGATTTAACGCGTTTTTTCAAAGACAAACTAACTGTGTTTATGGGGCAATCAGGTGCAGGTAAGTCGACTTTATTAAATCAATTATCACCAGATTTATCATTAAAAGTAGGAGAGATTTCCGAAAGTTTGGGACGTGGTCGCCATACAACGAGACATGTTGAACTGATTGATTTATTTGGCGGATTAGTAGCAGATACTCCCGGTTTTAGTTCAATTGATTTCTTAGAAATGACACTGGATGAATTGCCGAAACGTTTTCCAGAATTTGTTGAAGCGTCAGTTTACTGTAAATTTAGAGAATGCAAACATCGTCATGAACCAAAATGTGAAGTGAAAAGAAGAGTTGAAATAGGTGAAATATTATCTAGTCGATATGATCACTATTTACAATTTTATGATGAGATTGATAACCGAAAACCAGTATATAAAAAAAATAAATAAAAGTGAGGAAAAAACTATGGTAAAGATAGCACCATCAATATTAAGTGCAGATTTTTCAAAATTGGGAGAAGATGTTAAACGCGTTGATAAAGCAGGAGCAGATTATATTCACATTGATGTCATGGATGGCCAGTTTGTTCCCAATATTACATTTGGTCCGGCACTTATTTCATCTATTAGACCAGTCACTGATTTAGTGTTTGACGTACATTTGATGATGGTTGAACCAGAGCGTTTTATTGAAGAGTTTGCTAAGGTAGGATCTGATATTATTACCGTACATGCTGAAAGTACGAAACATTTACACCGTGTCATTCAACAAATTAAAGCAAGTGGCGTAAAAGCAGGAGTTGTCATTAACCCAGGAACACCAGTTGAGATGATTAAGCCTGTTTTATCAATGGTTGATTTAGTCTTAGTAATGACAGTTAACCCAGGATTTGGTGGTCAAAAATTCATCTCAGAATGTTTAGATAAAGTAAGTGAACTAGCAGAGTTACGACAAGCTAAAGGATACACTTATGAAATTGAAGTTGACGGTGGCGTGGATGATAAGACTGCAAAAGAATGTGTTGAAGCAGGAGCAGATGTGTTAGTGGCCGGATCATATGTTTATAAATATGATGATGTCGCTGAGCCGATTAAAAAATTAAAAGAAGCAGGTAAGTAATGAAAAAGTCGGTTATTGTGTTGGCCGGTAGTGATAAATCATTATGGCCAAGCATGGATAGATTTGATGAAGCAAGTCATATTATTGGGGTTGATAGGGGAGCTTACGAAGGTGTTCGTCATGGGTTATCTGTTGATGTGGCGGTAGGTGATTTTGACTCACTAAGTTCTGAAGAACTGTCTTATGTTAAAGAACATGTAGAAAAAGTGACACAATACCCAGCTGAAAAAGATGAAACGGATACTGAAATTGGTATTTCTGTCGCTAGTGAACTATCAGAAGACGCTAAAATCATCCTAATAGGTGGTACTGGCGGGCGAATAGATCATTTTCTAGCTAATCTATGGTTGCCATTGCAAGATCGCTTTAAATCAGTCGCTACAAGGCTTGTGATAAAAGACAATCAAAATACGATTTCTTATTTTCTGCCAGGAGATTATACAATTGAAAAAGAGCCAGATAAAAAATATTTAGCATATGTTTGTTTAACACCTATGACACATTTATCGTTATATGATGCGAAGTATCGTTTAGATGATGTTGATGTGATGCAACCAACTTCCTATGCAAGTAATGAATTCATTGGTAAAACAACAAGATTTTCATTTTCAAGTGGCATGATGTGTGTCATTCAATCTAAAGACAAATAAAAAAAGCAGCCTCTAGTTAGGTTGCTTTTTTAATATCTATTTTATTAAACGCGTTCAACTTTACCAGATTTCAAAGCACGAGCAGAAACCCAAACTTTTTTTGGTTTACCGTCAACTAAAATACGAACTTTTTGAAGATTAGCTCCCCAAGTACGTTTAGATGCGTTCATTGCGTGAGAACGGTTGTTACCAGTTCTTGCTTTACGACCAGTTATATAACATTGTTTTGCCATGATATTCCCTCCTTTGCTTTGCTGGCATTTTTACGATTCTATTAATCATACTAAAACAATTTATCATAAAAAGAAACAAAAAGCAATAAAAAATATGATAAAGTTACAATAAAAGCGATGTTATAAGCGTTTAAAGATAATTATTCTTTAATAAAAATCGTGTTTATGATAAACTAAAGAATGATAATGGGTAATACTGACTTTGAGGAGGTAGTAAAATGGCTGTAAAAATTAAAACACAAGCTGGAACCATTGAAATTTCAAATGATGTTATAGCAACAGTTGTCGGTGGTGCTGCCACAGATATTTACGGGATTGTTGGTATGGCAAGCAAAAATCAAATTAAAGACAATTTAAATGATATTTTAGGTAAAGAAAACTATTCTCGTGGGGTAGTAGTACGCCAAGAAGAAAACGGTGTAGCAGTGGATGTGTACATCATGGTAAGTTACGGAACAAAAATTTCTGAAGTAAGTCGTAATGTGCAAGAAAAAGTCAAATACAATCTTGAAACAATGCTTGGCGTTGTTGCAAACTCAGTAAATGTTTTTATACAAGGCGTGCGTGTGCAACCTGAATAAAATCATGTGCTATTAAGTGTTAAACATACGAGGAGGAACATTTTAGTGGAACTAAAAGCAATCAACGGAGGGCAATTTCAAGCAATGGTACAAGTTGGAGCCAATAGACTGAACCAAAACGCCGAATTTGTCAATTCTTTAAATGTTTTCCCGGTACCAGATGGTGACACGGGAACAAATATGGATTTATCGATGACTAGTGGAGCAAAAGCTGTTAGAGAGGCAACAACGGAACATGCTGGAGAATTAGCTGCAATCTTATCTAAAGGCCTTTTAATGGGTGCACGTGGTAACTCTGGCGTTATCTTGTCACAATTATTCAGAGGATTCTCAAAAAAAATTGAAGATAAAGAAGAATTAAACGCACAAGACTTAGCAGATGCGTTTAAAAATGGTGTAGAAGTTGCGTATAAAGCAGTGATGAAACCTGTTGAAGGAACAATTTTAACTGTCTCTAGAGGTGCTGCGATTGCCGCTGAGAAAAAAGCAAAAGAGAGTGATGATGCATTAGAAGTCATGGAAGCTGCTCTAAAAGGTGCTAAAAAAGCGTTAGCTAAAACACCTGATATGTTGCCTGTCTTAAAAGAAGTTGGTGTTGTCGATAGTGGTGGACAAGGACTTGTTTTTATCTATGAAGGTTTCGTTGAGTCTTTATCTGGCAAAGTAGTTGAAAGTGAAATTTATCAACCATCACCAGCTCAAATGGAAGAGATGGTTAATGCTGAACATCATCGTAGTGTTCAAAGCCATATGTCAACTGAAGACATTAAATTTGGCTACTGTACAGAAATTATGGTAAAAATTGGTGAAGGACCAACAGTTGATAGTACGTTTGATTATGACACATTTAGAAATTACTTAAATGAAATTGGTGATTCATTATTAGTTGTAGCCGATGATGAAATCATCAAAGTTCATGTTCATACAGAGCAACCTGGTAAAGTCATGAATTATGGTCAAAAATTTGGTTCATTAATCAAAATTAAAGTAGATAACATGCGCTTGCAACACGAATCATTACTTGACACTCCAAGTGCACCAGTTGCAGAAGAACCAAAAGAAAAAGTACCTTATGGTATTATTTCAATTGCTGCTGGTAAAGGAGTTCAAGACTTGTTTAGTAGCATGGGTGTTAATCATGTGATTAGTGGTGGACAAACAATGAATCCAAGTACAGAAGATATTATGTTAGCAATCCAATCAGTGAACGCTGAAAACGTGATTATCTTACCTAATAATAAAAATATCTTCATGGCAGCTGATCAAGCAGCAGAAGTCAGTGATGTGCCAACGATCGTGATTCCATCGAAAACAATTTCTCAAGGAATGACGGCACTATTAGGATTTAATGATCAAGTATCACTTGAAGAAAACCAAAAAAACATGTTAGAAATGCTTGATGGTGTAACAAGCGGTCAAGTCACAACGGCTGTTCGTGACACAAGCATTGATGGCGTTGAAATTAAAACAGACGATAACTTGGGCATGGTTGAAGGAAAAATTGTGGTATCAACTCCAAGTCGTTTTGATGCATGTTTAGAAACATTAAAACAAATGATTGATGATGACACTGAAATTGTGACAATCTTAATTGGAGAAGATGGAACAAATGAAGAAGCATCATTATTAGAAGAAGCGTTGCTTGAAATGGATAGTGATTTAGAAGTTGAGATTCATCAAGGAGATCAACCAGTTTATCCATATTTATTTGCAGCTGAATAAGATAAAAAAGTCAAACATTGGTTTGACTTTTTTTACAGTTAAAAAGGAGGAGTCAAAGTGAAACAGTTAAGTGATAGTGTCGCGACACTTAGTGGTGTTGGCCCAAAGCGTGTGGAGACACTCAAAACATTACACATAGAAACGATTAATGATTTACTGACACATTATCCGTTTCGCTATGACGATATCCAAGAAAAAAAGTTAGAAGAAATTAGTGATCAAGAAAAAGTAGTCTTAAAAGGTATTGCCATTTCTGATGGGGTAGTCAATTACTATGGGCATAAAAAAAGCCGTTTAGTTTTTCGAATGATGGTGGAGCAAGCTGTTATAACTGTGACGTTTTTCAATCAACCCTTTTTAAAAAATAAAATTCGTTCGTCAGAAGAAATTGCCATTTTTGGTAAATGGGATGCAAAGAGAAAGTCGTTAACAGGTCTAAAAATAATGGCGACACAGCAGCAAGAAGAAGAGTTTACTCCCATTTATAGTGTGAATAAACATATCAAACAACAAACACTGGTTCAACTGATTAAACAGGGGTTTGAAGGGTACGGTGAGTTGGTTGAAGAAAACTTACCAGATTATTTATTGGACAAATATAAGCTGATGCCTAAACAACAAGCTGTTAGAGCGATGCATTTTCCAGAATCAATTGAAGAAAATCGTTTAGCCAAAAGGCGATTAACTTTTGAAGAATTTTTCTTATTCCAATTAAAGATGATTCAATTAAAGGAGGAAGAAACAGCCAAAGAACACGGCAATCCTATTTTATATGATGTGGATGAGTTGAAACAGTTTATTAAGACATTACCGTTTGAATTAACGAATGCTCAAAAACGAGTTGTCAACGAAATTTGTGCTGACATGAGAAGTCCTTATCATATGCATCGCTTACTGCAAGGAGATGTTGGTAGCGGGAAAACGATGGTGGCAGCGCTGGCTTTATTTGCAGCCCACACGGCATCCTATCAAGGAGCGTTGATGGTACCAACCGAAATTTTAGCAGAGCAACATATGGAAAGTCTAAGTGAATTGTTTGAAAATACGCCAGTTAGAGTATCATTATTAACAGGTTCGACAAAGACCAAAGCACGTCGACAAATATTAGCTGAACTAGCAGAAGGTGAAATTGATATTTTAGTTGGGACACATGCCTTAATCCAAGAAGAAGTTCAATTCAAAAATTTAGGTCTTGTCATCACAGATGAGCAACATCGTTTTGGTGTAAATCAGCGAAAAATATTACGAGAAAAAGGCAATCATCCAGATGTGTTGTTTATGACAGCGACACCAATACCTAGAACGTTGGCCATCACAGCTTATGGCGAAATGGATGTGTCGATTATTGATGAGTTACCAGCCGGACGAAAACCCATTGAAACACGTTGGGCCTTGCCGAAACAATTGGATAGTATTTTAGCAACTATGCGTGAGTTACTAAGACAAGGGCAACAAGCGTATGTGATTTGTCCGTTGATTGAAGAGTCAGAGATGCTAGATGTAAAAAATGCAACGGAAATTTACGAACACTTATCTACCTTTTTCTCTCCGACGTATCATGTTGATTTATTACATGGCAAGATGAAGGCTGATGAAAAAGACACCATCATGCAAAAGTTCAAAGACAATGACACACAAGTATTGGTTTCAACAACTGTTATTGAGGTTGGAGTAAATGTCCCAAATGCCACGATGATGGTTATTATTGATGCTGATCGTTTTGGTTTAGCCCAGCTTCATCAGTTACGTGGACGTGTTGGACGTGGGAAAAAAGCGTCTTATTGTGTGTTGATAGCTAATCCAAAGAGTGAGCAAGGTAAAGAGCGAATGAAAATCATGACTGAAACGACAGATGGTTTTGTATTGAGTCAAAAAGATTTGGAAATGCGAGGTCCTGGAGACTTTTTCGGCGCCAAACAATCTGGTTTGCCTGAATTTAAAGTGGGGGATATGGTAGCTGATTTTATTATGTTAGAAACAGCAAGAGAAGAAGCCATCAGTCTTTGGAAAACGCCTGATTGGGTACAGGATAAATCGTTTGTACCATTAGCTAAGAGTATCAAGAGCACAACATATCAATTAAATCATTTAGATTAACATGATATAATGAATGTAAATTGTAAAAAAGTGAGGAAATCAATCATGAAAATAGCGGTAGATGCTATGGGTGGAGACAACGCGCCAAAAGCAATTGTTGAAGGTGTGATGTTAGCCAAAAAAGATTTTCCAGATATTGAATTTTTATTATTTGGAAAAGAATCAGCCATTAAAGAATATGTGACAGACGATAAAAATATTACGATTATTCACACAGATGAAAAAATAGAAAGTGATGATGAGCCAGTTAGAGCGATTCGACGAAAAAAACAAGCATCAATGGTTTTAGCAGCTCAAGCTGTTAAAGAAAAACAAGCAGACGCGTTGTTTTCTGCAGGTAATACAGGTGCTCTTTTAGCAGCTGGGCTATTTATTGTGGGACGTATCAAACAAGTGGAGCGACCAGGCTTGATGACAACGATGCCAGTTTTTACAGGTGAAAAAGGGGCTGGATTTGATTTTATTGATATGGGAGCAAATGCTGATAATAAGCCAGAACATTTGTTAACGTATGGTATTTTAGCGTCTTATTATGCCAGTCAAGTTCGTGCCGTGAAAAATCCTCGTGTCGGTCTTTTAAACAATGGGACGGAAGATACTAAAGGAAGCGAGCTAACGAAAAAAGCATTTGAATTATTAAAAGAAGAACCAAGTTTAAATTTTGTCGGAAATGTTGAAGCAAGAGATTTATTTAATGGTGTCGCAGATGTGGTTGTGACAGATGGGTTTACTGGAAATGCCGTGTTAAAATCCATTGAAGGAACAGCTCAAGCTATTATGAGTAATTTAAAATCATCAATTTTAGATAGTGGATTAAAAGGCAAAATGGGCGCATTGCTATTAAAAGATAGCTTAAAAGAATTAAAACAAAAAATGGACTACTCAAATCATGGCGGAGCTGTCTTGTTTGGTGTCAAAGCACCTGTTGTTAAAACACATGGCTCAACAGGACCAGATGCGGTGAGACACACAATTAGACAAATCCATACGATGCTTGAAAAAGATGTAGTAAATAATTTAGTTGCTTATTTTGATGAGCATCAAGCATAGACAAAAAAAGCATTTACAAGTAAAATACTAAGTAGAGTGAGTGGCTTAATAAAAGGAGGAACTTACATGTCTAGAGATGACGTATTTGGTAAAATCCAAACAATTATCGTTGAGCACTTTGAAGTAGATGAAGATAAAGTGACTGAAACAACAAATATCAAAGAAGATTTAGATGCAGATTCAATTAGCATTATGGAATTTGTTTTAGAATTAGAAGATGTCTTTGATGCAGAAATTTCTGATGAAGATGCAGAAAAAATTGAAACAGTTGGCGCAGCAGTTGATTATATCGTTGCAAACCAATAATAAGTAGGGTATCACATAAAGTGGTACTCTTTTTTATTGCCATAAAATAAAAAACTACCAGTCATATGACTGGTAGAAAAAAGGAGTTGTTTTATTTACTTTGGGGGAGTAAATAAAGTAAAAAAATGTAGGGTTGTTTGTTACTACATAAAGAATAATAAATCTTAGCTATGAAATAAATATGAAGACATGTGTGCAATTATTTGAATAAAATTCGATTAATTATCGGCTAAATACGCTTCTTTTTTAAGACGTGTTAATTGTTTAAAGGCATATTCTTTTTTCATGGCTTCACTTTTTGTTTCAAATACTTCATGGTGAATCATTTTTGCCGGTCGTCTTTTTTTTAGTCTAGTATATTTTGACCCCTTACCAGAGTTATGCTCATCTAGTCGTCTTTCTAAGTTTGTGGTATAACCAGCATAAAAAGTATTGTCAGCACATAATAATACGTAAAAATAGTGATGTTTAGCTTGTGCCATGAAGCATCCCCTTAATCTCTGGTAAATACTCATTATCCTCACCATAAACATAAAGAGGGGGAAGAATTCTTAATCCATCTGTTTTCCCATCTTTAATTCCTTCAATAAGTAATGTATTGGCTTCTTTATTCGTTTTGGGGTAGACAAATTGGATTCGTTTTGGGGCAATACGATTTTTTTCCATACTATGTAAA
Source organism: Vagococcus sp. CY52-2 (assembly GCF_022655055.1). NCBI lineage: Bacteria > Bacillati > Bacillota > Bacilli > Lactobacillales > Enterococcaceae > Vagococcus > Vagococcus changpingensis. Next base: position 172,772 of record NZ_CP093384.1, read on the forward strand.
ATATCAATCAGTCGATCCGGTCTGTGTACCATCGCAATTTTCCCATTCATTTTTAATAGCTTAGAGGCTTGTTGAAACACATCATCAATTCCTAAATGAATTTCATGACGCGCAATGGCTAAATAAGGATTAGGATTTTTTTTACTATTGGGTGCTTCTTTAAAGTAAGGTGGGTTACACGTGATAAAATCTACTGAATCGGGTTTGATAAATTGCGCGATGTTTTTAATATCAGCATGAATCATGGTCATAGAGTCGTTAAACTGGTTTAATTCGATACTGCGTTTCGCCATATCATAGAGCTTTTCTTGTAGTTCAACGCCAGTAATCGTTGCGTGTGTTCTAGGGCGCATAAATAGGCCGATAGCACCATTTCCAGCGCAAAAGTCGACGATAGTCCCTCTTTTAGGAATCGAGGCAAAATAGGCCAATAAAACGGCATCTAAAGAAAATGAAAACACCTCTGAACTTTGAATGATTTGTATATTCTGGGACAACAGCTGATCGATGCGTTCCCCTGGAAAAAGTTTGGTAGTCAATAAAGTCACATCCTTTGATATCATTTGTATATTATATCAAAGATACCTCGAAATAGAATAAGAAAAACTTGCAAGTTTTGATAGAATTCGGCATACTAATAGGGAATTTAATGTAAAGGATGAAAAAAATGTATCGAGTACTTTTAGCGGTTGTTCGATTTTTAACGTTTGTTATTAATACTAACTCAAGATTTGTTGGTAAAGACAATCTACCAAAAGATAAAAATTATGTCCTAGTCAGCCCACATAGAACATGGTTTGAACCATTGTACTTTGCTATGGGAGCTTGGCCGAAAAAATTTGCTTTTATGGCAAAAAAAGAATTATTTAAAAATCCGATCTTATCTTATATCTTGAAAAAATGTCATGCTTTTCCTGTGGATCGTGATAATCCTGGCCCTAGTGTGATTAAAACACCAGTTAAAACATTGAAAAACACTGATTTAAGCGTCATGGTCTTTCCTAGTGGCAGTCGTTACTCTGAAGAACTAAAAGGTGGTGCGGCACTTATCGCAAAAATGGGGAAAGTTGATATTATTCCAGCTGTGTACCAAGGACCATTGACATTCGGTGGATTGTTTACAAAACGTCGTGTGACAGTTGCGTATGGAACGCCAATTGATATCTCAGATATTAAAAAAATGGACAAAGATGGCATTGCAGAAGTGGAAAGACGTATGCAAGAAGCATTTAATCAATTAGATTATCAAGTCAATCCAGATTTCGTTTATGTGCCACCAGTTAAAAAAGAAAAAATAGACTCTTAGAAATTATTCTAAGGGTTTTTATTTTTTATTGTTGACATGTAGTTAATACAACATCACGTTTGATGGGCATATTTAAATTTTAAATGAATAAAAATGAGAGGTCGTGTTCTTAACTAATAGGTTATTATTTGTAAGGTCATAGTAGTTTTGTTCAAAAATCTGTATATAAAGAAGTTAACAGAAATACTAAAATAAGACTAATATGATCGTAAAAAATAAAAAACTCTCACCATAAAATGATGAGAGAAGGAAGGAAAAAATAAAAAATTTATTTAGCTATTTATTTCTTTTTGGGGGAAAAGAAATAACGTGGATGGTAGGATTCGAACCTACACCTCAAAGGATAAAGAATGAACTGTCTGTTAAATCTCAATGAGTCAAAACACCTCGTTCACCCACAACATAATTAAGTTGTATCAATTAACTATAAACATAGTTTAGCGTGAACCCCTTAAATTTAGCTTAAAAAAGTCTATAGAATTTATGAAATGTGAGAAAAAGTTTTCGTAAAAAAAGTAAGTAGGTCAAGATAAGGAATCCATTAAACAATCTGATTAAAGTTTGTTATAATGGAGAGAAGACCTTTTTGGAGGAATACGATGAAATTTTTACAGACAGCTGATTGGCATATAGGACGTAAATTAAATGGATTCAGTCTACTAGAAGAACAACGAGATGCATTTGATAAAATGCTACAGGTTGCGACAGAACAAGATGTCGATGCAATTGTTGTCGCAGGAGATTTATACGATCGCTCGATGCCGTCTGTTGAGGCAGTTGAGTTGTTAAATACGATGATGATTGAGATGAATCTGGTGCATCAATTTCCTGTCTTAGCCATTTCAGGCAATCATGACAGTGCGACAAGATTATCAACAGGATCTCCTTGGCTGGAAAAAGAGCAATTCTATTTATACACACAGTTGGAACAATTTTTCTCTCCTGTTGTGGTAGGTGATACACAGTTCTTTTTACTGCCTTACATTGAGCCGGTTCATGCAAGATTGTATTTTAATGACGATACACTAGTGACTATTCCACTTGTTATGGAACGTCTTATGACAGAAGCAAAATCATTATTTCTACCAGATAAATACCATGTGTTAGTTAGCCACTTTTTTGTGACTGGCGCGTGTAAAAGTGAATCTGAGACACCGCTTGAAGTTGGAGGGCTTTCTAGTGTACCAGCTGATATGTTTGAGCTGTTTGACTATGTGGCATTAGGGCATTTGCATGATAAAAATGCATTAAGCAATCAAGCGTTGATTAAATACAGTGGGTCATTACTGAAATACTCATTATCTGAGAGAAATCAGGATAAAGGTGTCCGTGTAGTGACTCTAAAAGATGACGGCGTAGACAGTCAGTTTATTCCAATAGCCCCTTTACGAGATGTGGCCCTTTTACGTGGCGAATTTTCAGAATTAACAGATTATGAGTTCTATCAAGACGTAAATCGTGAAAATTATATTGCAGTTGAGTTAACTGATAAAACGAGTGTGCCAAATGCTTTATCAGAACTTAGACAAATTTATCCACGAATGATTAGTTTAGAACGTATCAGCGAACAAAAAGATATCACGGATGAGCGCTATGACGATATCGAGATAAAAAAAGTCTCCCCAAAAGAAGTCATTGCAAACTACTTTGAAGACGTGACCGATGAATCTCTAACCACAAAGCAACATGAATGGTTAGAAGAAGTATTGATTGATGTAGAGAAAGAAAAATAGGAGGGAAATCATGAAGCCTTTAACATTAACGTTAGAACATTTTGGACCATATGAAGATGAGACGATTGATTTTTCTTCTTTTTACGCACAATCATTGTTTTTAATTTCAGGTAAAACAGGTTCTGGGAAGACAACACTTTTTGATGCGATGAGTTATGCATTATACGGAAATACATCAGGTGACGCTCGTGAAGCAAAAGAAATGCGGTCAAATTTTTCGACGATTGATGATGTGACACGCGTAACATTTGTGTTTGAACATGACAAAAAAACGTATCATATCGTTCGTGAGCCGGAGCAATTACGTAGAAGGTTACGTGGTGAGGGAGAAAAATTAGAAAAAGCCAAATCAGTTTTGACGATTTTTGATGAAGATGGGAAAGAAGAAGCACAGTATACCAAACAAATGGATGTTAACATTCATATCCAAGAGTTATTACAACTTAGTGCAAAACAATTTTCGCAAATCGTGATGTTGCCACAAGGTGATTTTCAACGGTTTCTACAATCTGATAGTGACAATAAAGAAGCAGTTTTACGCCAGTTATTTGATACTTCTAAGTATCAAGAAATCGCTAGAAAGCTTAAAGATAAGAAAAAAGAACAATCTAACGAGTTAAAGAAAGAACAACAAAAATTACAAACGCTCTTTGAACAAGTCGAATGGGATGAAGAATTCCTAGAAACTGTGTCAGGTGATAGGACAATCGAAGAAAAATTAGCGTTATATGATAAACAAAAACAAAAAAAAGAGCAACACATTGCTGATTTAAATGATAATGTGACGTTAGTTAAGAAAGAACGGGATGACCAACTTGCTAGGTTAGAAGTAGCTCGAGCGTTAGAAAAATTATTTGTCGAAAAAGAAGAAACCGAAAAAATGCTAGAGAAACGATTGCTTGAAACAGAGAAAATCAATGACTTGAAACAACGTATGACACGTTTTTCTCAATTAGAACCATTAGAAAAAGTACTGATTGATATCAGCGCTTCTCAGATAAAGCTAGATGAACAAGAGCAACAACAAACGATAACCAAAACAGAACTCCACGAGGTAGAAAAACATTACTTGGAATTAGTTGATAAGAAAAGAGCACTAGATAATCAAGAAACAACGATAAAAGAGCTTGAAACTTATTTGGTGAAATTAGAAGAACGTCTGCCATTATTTGAAGAAGAAGCACAGTTAGTTAAAAAACTAGCAGAGTTAGTCATAGAAGAAGAAAAACAAGCAGTTGAATTAAAAAAGTTTGAAACACATGTTGAAAAAGCTAAGAAAAGCCAAGATGAGTTGCAACAAGCAGTGGATACTATTCCTTCTTTATACAAGGAACTGACTAACTTAAAAGAAAAACAAGTGAAAGAAACAGCATTATTAGACGATGTGACATCTTTTCAAACTTATCTTGGTGAAGAAGAGTCTTTAAAAAAAGAGTATGAAAAACATGAAGAGACAATGTCGTTACGACAAAAAGAATTAGAGGACTTAAAGCTTAAATTAGCAGAGAAAAAAGATTCGTGGGCACGAGGTCAAATTGCTAGATTGAGTTTAGATTTGATAAACGGTGAACCTTGTCCAGTTTGTGGCGCGATTGACCATCCAGAACCTGCTCATGTAACACAACTATCCAAAGAAGAGTTTGATGTCTTAGAACAGGAAATAGAAGGTCTCACAACAAAAGAAGAGCAGTTAGTTCAAGATATCAGTCATCTACAAGCACAAAAAGATGCGATACAAGATAAAGTAACTAGTTTAGTATCCAAACAAACCAGTTTATCAGAGAAAATATCAACTAATATGGCAGAGGTAGATAAGACACATTGGTTAGAAACAGTGACTAAACAAGTTAAAATAACCACTCAACAAGTGAGTGATTATACACAACAGCTAACAGAACTTGAAGTCAAACAAGAAGAGTTGGAACAAGCTAAGGCTGAGTTAGGTCAGCTTGATAAAAAACGAAGTGAAAGTCAGGTTACTATCCAGCAAATCAAAGAAGAAAAACGATTGTGTCAACATAGTAATGATGAGTTGAAAAAACGTATAGGAACAGATATCACTTCTTTTGAAGAAGCAAAAAAAGAACAGAAAACAATCAAGCAACAAATTGATACTTGGTATGAAGAAAGCAAACAATGTGACAAATCATTATCTGAGATGATGACTGATAAAACGAAATTACAAACAAGGCTAGAGGAATTAGAACATAATAAACAAGTCCTACAAAACGAATTAACCGAACTTGAAAAAAGTAAAACAGCCTTTTTATTTGATTATCAGTGGGATGAAGAGATGCTTCAAACTATCTTAGCCGATAAAGAAAATAAAGTCAGGTATGAAGAAACCATTGCTCAATTTGAAAAAGAAATTTACTCATTAAAAGAAACGTTATCGAGCTTGAAAGATAAAACGAAAGAAGCAGATAAACCAGATTTAACAAAATTAGAGAAACTATACCAAGTAGCAAACCAAAAGTATGAACAAGTGATAGATGATAAACGTCAACAAGAAATTAAATTGGAGAATAACAATAAAACAATTCAAACGATTCAGATATTGATGACAGATATCAAAGAAGATATGCGAGTATTGCATGAGCTGAGTGTGTTATCAGATGTGTTAAATGGAGATAGTGACCATAAATTAAGCATTGAGCGATATGTGTTGCAAAGCTATCTGCGTAAAATTTTGGCCGTTGCAAACCACACATTGAAAAAACTCACACGAGGTCGATATACCTTTGCATTAAGAGATGCTAAACAATCCTCGAAGAAAAAAACAGGTTTAGAAATTGATATTTTTGATGACAATGTGGGGCAACTAAGAGGAGTCAATACTCTGTCAGGTGGCGAGAGTTTTATTGCGTCTCTTACATTAGCATTGGCACTAGCTGAAGTGATTCAAAGTGAAGCAGGCGGTGTGAAAATTGATGCGATGTTTGTTGACGAAGGGTTTGGCTCGCTAGATGAGGAAGCACTTGAAACAGCGATTCGTGCGCTTGAAACAATGGGTGAGAGTAATCGATTGATTGGCATTATTTCTCATGTTAATGAATTAAAAGAAAGAATCCCACAACAATTAAAAATATCAGTGTCTAAAGACAATCGAAGTCATGCGACACCACAGCTAGAATTCACGTAAGGAGTGGTAAAATGAAGTGGTCCATACCGGAAAAAGTAATAGAAGAAGGACGAGAGTGTGCCAAAGAAGGCAGGGTTGTCTCTTGGTCTAAAAATCTAGAAAGACGTGTATGGTACGCTGAAGTCATCGGAAGTGACATGCTTTATGTTGAACTAGACGGAACAGCTAAAGAAGATGATGTATGCCAGTGTATGTATTGGGAACAACATGGTTATTGCAAGCACACAGTAGCAGTAGAACTTGCAATGCGTGAACAAGGGGTATCACGATTTATTCCTCGTACGGAATTAAAAGAAACAGATGCACCAAAAGTTATTTCTCCAGCTGTTGTTTTCACAAAAGGATTTGAACGACTGCAAGAAGCAGAACTTAGAAAACTGATTAGACAAACAGATGATTTGTTTTTAACATATGGAATAGACATTGTCCCAACGTCTGAGTATCATGATGAACAATCCGTTTTGGGACTCCATTTAAGAATCGGAAGACGAGATACACCAAATAAAACGTATGTTGTAAAAAATATGGATGAATTTTTAGAAGCATATAAACAAGATAGGGAAATTCGGATTAGCACGATTAATTGGAAAGTCGGAGCAACTGCATTTAATTCAGAAGATAATGCATTGATTCGTAGTATGTTGGCTATGAAAGAACAACAAACATTAGTCGTTAATAGTCGCTCACAAGCTAAATCTGTGATTGATAGACGCTATATGATATTAAGTAAGCAAGAAGCACGTGAGTTATTTGATCACTTTAAACATGACAAGTCATTTGTTATAAAAGGGTTTGATACTCAGATTAAACGTGCGGTGATTCATCAAGGGAAGATTCCGTTGACAGTAACTTTATCACCAGTGGGTTTAACGGATTACGAATTGACAATTATTGATCCGTTTATTGTGTTTTTAGAAGAATACCAATGGTTAGTTGGAACAGATGGCTTTTACGAATTAACAGAAGAGCAAGCATCTAGTTATCAAGTATTAACCCAAATGCTGAAACGACTTGATAAGCCAACAATTTACTATACCAAAGATCAGGTGAGTTCACTCTTTTCGTATGTTTTACCTCAACTAGCATTGTTGTGTGACTTTGAATTACCCGAATCATTAGATGATGAGGTATTACGATATCCATTAGATATTAAGTTGTACTTCCACAAAGAAGAGGCATCATTAGTAGTTCGTGTTGATTTTTGTTACGGGGATTATGTCTTTTCAAATGAATCGAAATATAGCACGTCCATCGGTGAAGAAGGTGTCGTGTTACGTGATAAAGTACAAGAGGAACGGCTACTGACACTATTACGTCATTATGGGTACGGAACTTATGCACAAAAATATAGCAAAACTTTTCCAAATGATTTGGAACGTTTTTACTTCTTCACAAGAGAAATTCCAACGTTTGAAACATATACGACTGTGCATCTTTCAGATGATATTAAAGCTTTGTATTTAACAGCAGATGAGCATCAACCAAAAGCTCGTATTATTGAAAATGGGTCATGGTTTGATATCCAATTTGATATTTCATCTGTTGATGAAACAGAAGTCAATGACGTATTAAGTAGTTTAATGAAAAATAAAGAGTATCATCAGCTACGCAATGGTCAGGTGTTGATGCTTGATGATGATGCATATAAAGAAACCAATCAAATGCTACGCTTGTTGCGTGAAGATATTCGTCTAGATGGTAATCGTTTAGAAGTCCCAACGTATCGTAGTTTAGTATTGAGTGAAGCTATGACACAGTTATCAGATGTTGAGACGAGTGATTATTTTGAAACGATGGTTGACGAGTTGACCCATCCTGAAAAGGTTGAAGTTTCTTTACCGAATAAATTAAATGCCACGTTACGTGACTATCAAATCACGGGATTTAAATGGTTTAAAACACTTAGTAAGTATCATTTTGGTGGCATATTAGCTGATGATATGGGGTTAGGTAAAACCATTCAGACTATTGCGTATTTACTGTCAGAAAAAGAAGATGGCGAGCTGACAAAACCAAGTGTCATCGTAGCTCCAGCTAGTTTGTTGTATAATTGGCAACTTGAGTTAGAAAAATTTGCACCAAGTTTAAAATCTAAGTTGATTATCGGTGGAAAAGAAGAGAGAAACGAACAAATTGCGTCACTTGATGATGTTGATGTGGCGATTATTTCTTATTCAACGTTACGTCAAGATAGTACAGAATTTAGAAAAATTGATTGTCACAGTGTGATTTTAGATGAAGCACAAATGGTGAAAAATTCGACAACAAAAACGTTCCAATCAATATCTGGATTAAAATCAGATCGCGTATTTGCTTTAAGTGGGACGCCAATTGAAAATAGATTAGAAGAATTATGGTCATTATTTAAATTATTGATGCCGGGATTTTTCCCACCAAAACGTCGGTTTAAGCAGCTTGAAACAACTGAAGTTGCCACAATGATTAAGCCTTTTGTATTACGTCGAGTGAAAAAAGAAGTCTTACAAGATTTACCAGATAAAGTGGAAACAGATCGATATTCTCAATTAACAGAGGAACAAAAAACCGTGTACGTGGCTTATTTAAAACAAATTCAAGAATCTATGTCACAGCTTAATGAAAAAGATTTCAACAAACAACGTATGTCAATTTTAGCTGGTATTACTCGGCTGCGTCAGATTTGTTGTCATCCAGGATTATTCATTGATGGTTACACAGGTGGTTCGGGAAAAATGGATCAAGCACTTGATTTGATTGAACAAGCCAAAAGTAATGGTCGACGCGTATTGTTATTTTCTCAATTTACTGGAATGCTAAGCATTTTAGAAGATGAGTTAGCAAAAAGAGACGTTGGCACGTTTTACTTGCGTGGCAGTACACCGGTGAAAGAGCGTCAAGAATTAGTGGAGCGATTTAATCGTGGCGAAAAAGATGTTTTCTTGATTTCACTTAAAGCTGGTGGAACAGGATTAAACCTTACAGGAGCAGATACGGTCATTTTATATGATTTATGGTGGAATCCAGCAGTTGAGGAACAAGCAACGGGTCGAGCTCATCGTATAGGTCAAACAAAAAAAGTAGAAGTATGGCGATTATTAGCTGAAGGCACCATTGAAGAACGAATGAATCAACTTCAATTAGAAAAGAAAGCCTTGTTCCAAAAAGTCCTTCATTCAGAAGATGCACCAGAATTGTCATCAATGACTATGGATGATATTAAACATATTTTAGCCATTGGTGATGAGGATTAACATGAAAGGCCACTCTTTCATGTTTTTCTTTTTGTATGTTATAGTTAGTTTATTTTACAGCATTTATTTAGGAGGAGTTAGATGGTAAAACGATTCTTTTCGTATTATCGACCGTATAAAGCATTATTCATTGTCGATTTTACAGGTGCAATTATCGCAGCATTACTTGAATTATCATTTCCGGTTATTGTTAATCAAGTGATTGATAAAATTATGCCGTTAAAAAATATTCGCTTGATTTTATTAGTCAGTGCGGCATTGTTTGGATTTTATGTCATCAATACCACATTACAGTATGTCGTGGTTTATTTTGGACATAAGTTAGGGGTTAATATCGAAACGGATATGCGTAATGAGTTATTTACGCACTTGCAAAAACAACCTTACGATTATTATGACAACCAAAAAACAGGAAAGTTGATGACACGTTTAACGAGTGATTTATTTGAAATTTCAGAACTGGCTCATCATGGACCAGAAGATGTGTTCATCACGATTATGACACTTGTAGGGGTATTTTTATTGATGTTTCAAATTCATCCTCAACTAGCTTTTGCGACAGCTGTGATGGTGCCTTTCATTACGATTGCATTAGTCTTTTTCAATAAAAAAATGACAAAAGTCAATACAACGATTTATGAAAATCTTGGTGAATTTAACGCAGGAATTGAAGCCAGTGTGAGTGGAATTCGTGTGACGCAAGCTTTTGCCAATGAAGAACATGAGGTCACTCGGTTTGCCGGACTAAATGAATTATATCGTCAATCAAAACTAGCTTTTTATAAAACGATGGCAGTGAGTTCATCATATAACTATTTGATGATTCGGTTGATTAATTTATTTGCTTTATTATTTGGGTCTTATTACACGATACGTGGGGACATAACCAATGGGAATTTCGTTGGGTTTATCTTGTTATCAAATGTGTTTGCTAGACCAATTGAGAAAATCAATATTATGATTGAGAGTTATCCAAAAGGGTTTGCCGGATTCAAGCGATTTGTTGAAGAGATTGACAAAGAGCCCTCTATCCAAGATAGTGACACGGCAGTTGACTTAAAACCAGTGACAGGAAACATTGAATACAGAGATGTTTCATTTAGCTACAGTGATGGCACGCAAGTATTTGATAACTTATCTTTAGATATAAAATCAGGGGAAACAGTGGCTTTTGTTGGGCCAAGTGGGGCAGGGAAAACAACCTTATGCCATTTATTACCACGCTTTTATGATATTGATAGTGGTGATATTTTGATTGATGGTCAAAACATTCAAGACGTTACATTAAAATCATTGCGTGAACAAATTGGATTAGTCCAACAAGATGTCTTTTTATTTCCAGGAACGATTAAGGAAAATATTTTATATGGAAGATTAGATGCAACAGAAGAAGATATGCTAGAGGCCGTGAAACTCGCTCATTTAGAACAAGTTATAGACGGCTTGCCTGATGGGTTAGACACAGTCATCGGCGAACGTGGTGTGAGATTATCAGGCGGACAGAAACAGCGTGTGGCGATTGCTCGTATGTTTTTAAAGAATCCACCAATTTTAATTTTAGATGAAGCCACATCAGCTCTTGATACAGAAACAGAACAAGTGATTCAAGAGTCACTAGGTTCACTGGCTAAAGGACGCACGACTCTGATCATCGCACACCGTTTAGCGACAATTAAGGATGCAACTCGCATTGTTGTCATTGATACAACAGGTATCGTTGAAAGTGGCACACATGAAGAGTTAATGCAAAAACAAGGAGCATATAAAAAATTATATGACGCACAATTTAGAAACTAATGAAAAGCCAAGAGTCATGTTACTCTTGGCTTTTTTATGTGCTTGGTTTATAGGATAAAATATACCTACTAATAAAAATGGTACCTAAAAAGGCTATAGCCGAATTACATCAAGCATTATACTAAAATTTATAATCTATTGTTTAGATTGGATACTTTATTATTTCCTTTTTTTAATACTTGGCACGTTTATAGTGAATGATTTAGTTATATGTTTAAGTTTAACTTTTTAGCTACACGTTCTCCGTAGTCTTTATCCACTTTGTAGAATTGCGCCACTTGACGTTTTTTGATTTCTTCATTTTCAACAAGTGATAGCGATGCAACGATGTTATCGGTTAAACGCTCTTTTTCTTCTTCAGAAAAAATATTGTATAAGATGCCAGGTTGAGTATAAAAATCATCATTATAACTATAATTACCTACTTCGCCTGTGACTTCGTAATTCGTAGATTTAGCTTGTTTATCTTCTATTGTTCTATCAAAGCTGTTTGGCTCATAATTTATGCTTCCGTTTACATTTTTATACGCCATAGCACCATCTTGTTGATGATTGTGAACGGTTGCTTTTGGCATGTTTATTGGAAGTTGAGCACTATTAGCACCAACACGGTATCTATGAGCATCTCCATATGCAAATAAACGACCTTGTAATAATTTGTCAGGTGATACATCAATACCAGGTACAGTGTTACCAGGAGAGAATGTGGCTTGTTCTACTTCAGAAAAGTAATTTTCCGGGTTACGATTTAATGTCATGACTCCAACTTCAACGAGAGGATAAGTTTTTTGCGATACAGTTTTTGTGACATCAAATAGAGTCTCTTTCATATTTAGTCCGTCTTCAAAAGGAATGATTTGAACATAGAGTGTCCAAGAAGGAAAGTCATCATGTTTGATAGCATTTGATAAATCTTCAATATGATAATCTGGATTTTCACCCGCTAATTTTGCAGCTAATGAAGAATCTAAGTTTTTGACACCTTGGTTTGTTCTAAAATGGTATTTAATAAAATATTTTTCACCTGTTTGATTTACCCAAGTATATGTATGACTGCCGTAACCATGCATATGACGAAACGTTGCAGGAATACCACGATCACTCATTAAAATAGTCACTTGGTGTAATGATTCTGGCGAAAGAGACCAAAAATCCCACATAGCAGTCGGGCTTTTTAGATGGGTTCTTGGATCACGTTTTTGTGTATGTATAAAATCTGGAAATTTTAGAGGATCACGGATAAAAAAGATTGGTGTATTATTTCCTACTAAATCATAATTTCCTTCTTCCGTATAAAATTTAATTGCAAAACCTCTAGGATCACGTAATGTATCAGCAGCACCTAATTCTCCAGCTACAGTTGATAATCTGATAAACATGTCTGTTTCTTTACCAACTTCTGATAAAAAATTTGCTTTTGTATAATGAGAAACATCATTTGTTACTTTAAAAATACCGTGAGCACCCGCTCCTTTTGCGTGGACAACACGTTCAGGAACACGTTCTCGGTTGAAATGTGCTAATTTTTCTAATAAATGAACATCTTGAATTAAGACAGGACCAAATTCCCCTGCAGTTAAGGAATTTTGATTATCTCCAACATGTGCCCCATGAGATGTAGTTAAATAATTTTCATTCATTTCAATGCCCCCCTTCTTATTTCTTAACGCTAATACTATGTACAAGTAAAAAGAATGTCAAAGATTCTAACTTACGATGATATAATTTGTTGTTCATAACCATTAGAAATAGGAAATAATGAAGTAATTAAATCATTATTGTTTTTATAGGTTGAGAAATAAAAAAACCTTGAATGGCTTAACCATTCAAGGAAGGAGTTGTTTTTATTTACTTTGGAGGAGTAAATAAAATGAAAAAGTTTGTTAGGGTTGTTTTGTTGGTACATTTATATAATATCTATAATTTGTGAATTTTTTGTTAATAAATAGTGTAATAATTATAAATAATTGTTAAAGTTACTATTATTACATTAGATAATAATAGGCTAATACATTAAAAATATTATTCATTTTATTAGTTAATTAAATGATGTATAGTGTAGATATGATACATAATACGGTGAGGAATGTGAGTATGGAAAATAAATTAATGGAGAGATGGTTAGATTATACCAATCAACATAATAAGCTAGAAAAAAAATTAGAAAATACACTAAAAAGAAAAGTGAATTTATCATTAAATGAATATTATGTTTTATATTATTTGGGAAAGACACCTAGCCACTGTATTAAATTGATTGATATAAGTAAATATTTTAATTTAAGTCAAAGTGCGATGTCTAGAATGATGGTTAGAATGGAAAGTGAAGATTATGGTATGATAGAAAGAACGACGTGTCTAGATGACAAACGTGGTATATATATCCATCTAACAAAAAAAGGAAAAAATATGTTGATTGAAGCTGAGAGATATATAGAAATTATCCTAAATGAACGTTTATGATTAAGTCATTATGCTTGCTCATAGACTTTTTTTATTATAACATACTATCCATAAAATGCGTGCGCATGCATTTATATAAAACTTTCATGAAAGGTGAGGATCATGTTGAAGAATTTTACTGATAGTGTAACATTTAAGCGAGGATTAACATTAAAAAATAGATTGTTTATGGCCCCGATGACAACTAAGATGTCTTTTTACGATGGTGTTATTACAACGGATGAAGCAAATTATTATGGGTTGCGCTCAGGTGGCGTGGGAGCAGTAATCACAGCTGCAGCTAATGTTCAAGAAGATGGTAAAGGATGGGAAGGCGAATTGGGAGTTTATGACGATAGACAGATTCCTGGTTTGAGTAAACTTGCAAGTAGTATTAAAAAAAATGGCACCAAGGCTATTCTACAAATTTTTCATGCTGGAAGAATGACTAATTCTCAGATTTTACGTGGTACTCAACCAATTTCAGCAAGCAGTATAGCTGCAGAAAGACCAGATGCGGAAATGCCACGTGAAATGACTGAAAGTGATATTTTACATTTAATCGATAGCTTCAAGCAAGCGACAATTCGTGCAATCAAGGCAGGATTTGATGGAGTTGAAATACATGGAGCAAATACTTATATTATTCAACAATTTTTCTCACCACATTCTAATCGACGAAAAGATGAATGGGGTGGCACATTAGAAAAAAGATACCATTTTATTGATACTATTGTTGATGAAATAATTGATACAGTTGATCAATCAGATGTAGAAAATTTTATTATTGGGTATCGATTCTCACCAGAGGAGTTTGAAAATCCTGGTATTAAATTTGAAGATACGTTGTTCTTAATCGATAAATTATCTAATAAAGGATTGGATTATCTTCATATTTCTTTAAATGATTATAATCGTAAATCTGTTTCTCCTTCTTATCAGGATAAATCGATGCTTGAATATGTTTATCAAAAAATAAATAATAGAGTCCCTTTAATTGGAATAGGTGATGTGAGAACTTTAAAAGATGTCCAAAATGTTCTAGAGAATGCTGATTTTGTAGCAGTTGGTCGTTCTATGATTATTGATCCTCATTGGGCACAAAAAATATTGGATAATAAAGAACCTCTGATTAGAACGTCTTTATCTATGTATGACAGAGAAGAATTGTTTATTCAAGATGGGTTGACTGAATTTCTTGAATTTATGATGCCTGAAAGATTAAAAGAATGATGAGATGACTCATCATTCTTTTTTTATAATAGGATTTAGTTATTTTTTGATAAAAAATAGACCTAACAGGATTTTGTGCTTTTTGTCGTACGTTTCACATTGGAGTGCCTTTTGTTTCTCCAATAAATCTTAAACACCTGTTAGGTCTTATTTTGTTAATAAGGAAGATTTCAAATTCCCACGCCTTTCTATCTTGTTTAAACTTCTAATTCACTTACATGTGTTTCTGTTTACATGTCAACCAGTTACAAATCTTTTAAATATTACCTTTCTCGTTTAAAGCTGATAAGATCTAAATATCTTGTTAACTAATTGTGGGAATTGTAGTTCCTTATATGCTTATAATAACCTGTCTCTAAAAAAAATGCAAACGATTACATTTAGGTGGTATATGTTTTTTCAGCTATCTTTTATACAAAGAAACAGAAAAACAAAAGCCGTTTTTAGCTTCTGTTTTTCTTTACAGGTATTTTGTTCGATAAATAATTGTTAGGAAGGCTTAGTTAAATTGACGACAACCAACTAGAGTGGGATGAGGGTCAAAATCGTCAGATAATATTGGTATATCTGTAACTATCTCTGTGGCATTGTGTCCCACAATATGAGCCACAACAATTGCAATGGCAAAAACTATCATCATAATCATCCACCTCCTAAAATTAAAAATAGCCCTAACTAAATAAAGAGGTTAGGACTTGAAAGAACGAACATATTTTAAGTAATATGTTGAGCTTTAGCACTATGCAACGTAAAGAAACATCTTAGCTATCTTATGAAAAGCCTTAACGACAATTCCTGTTCTACCCATTGGTGTCTCTCGACGTTTTTGGGCAATAGCCTGTGTTTGCATAGGAGCCTCACCTAACAAAATTCATTTATCGTATTTTATTTTAACGGAATATAAGGCATTGTCAATTTTTAACTTGTTTTATGAGTAAGAAAATCGTAATGGGAATCGTGATGGCAATACTAATCCCGCTAAAAATAATTGCAACCCATTCTGTGACAATTAATTTACTGTTTACCAGTTGTGTTAGACTATAATTCAAATCAAATACCCAAATTAATAATGCAAACTGACTACCTATAGCTGCGAAAATGAGGGTATTAATTGTTGGTCCTAAAACATCTTTACCTACTGTTAGACCAGAAGATTTCCATTCAGAAAGAGACAGGTCAGGAAGTTGTTCTTTAATTTCAATCATGGATGAGGTAATTGAAATAGCAATGTCGTTAATAGCACCAATGACAGTCATAAGAAGGACAGACACACTTAAATCAACAAAAGATATTCCAATATGTAACGAGTACATATCCATTTCCATTAATCCTTCAAGAGGGATTCCTTGAAGATGCAATAAGGAAGTGGTAAAAAATATCGGAAAAACCATGAGTAAAATAATGAATGTACTACTTAAAAAAGCTGACTTTGTTGAAGGGTTAAACCCATTAATATTAAATAGATTATTTGCACTGATTAAAATAGAGGTTATAACGGTTAATATAATTGGAGAAAAGCCTAAGTTAAACCCTAAAATCATGAAAAATAGCATTGCTAAATTAATCCCCAATGTGATTAATGTAAGTAATCCCCTTTTTTTTTGAAAAAACCAGAATAACAAGATAAGAACTAGAAGTAAGACTAAGTTAACACTCATGTTCATTCCTCCTTGTCAGAAAAATACTTGCAATGAAACTGGTAATGGGGATAGTTAAGATAATCCCAATGCTTCCAATTAATGCGCGAGTCACTTCGAGCGAGAGAGAAATAGGAAACGTATAATTAAAGGACATATCATTTCTTAAAAAAATAAGGATTAAAGGAATGGATCCACTTAAATAAGAAAAAAACATAATATTAATCATTGGACCAATGACATCAGATCCAACTTGTATCCCTGATTGATACAATGCTTGAGGGGTTAATTGCTTATGTCTTTGACCGATTTCATTCATGGCAGTACTGAGTGTAATGGAAATATCCATTGTTGCTCCCATCGTCCCAATTAATAAACTAGAGATGAAGAGAACATGTTGGGGCCTAGTAATCAATTCCATTTCTTCATAACGAAGTCCTTTATGTTTTAATAAAGTGATTACGCCTACTCCTACGATAAAAGTCACCAGTGTGCTACAAATTGTTGCTAAAATAGCAATCTTAGTTTTTTGATTCCAACCATTTGAAATAATTAAGGTACTAGACACAATGATAGGAAAAAATAGTAAGCAAAGCCACACAAGAGATTGACTAGAAATCTGTTCATAAATGATTAATAAGCAGTAAAAAAGACCAGTATTTATTATAAGTCCTAGTAGAGACGTAACCCCATTTTTTCTTCCTATAAGTATTAGTAAAAGAACAAAACAAAACATCATGATAGCCAAACCTGTATCTCGTTTAGTATCGAGAATGGTAGTTTGTGACATGTTACTATCCTTGATAGATAGAAATACTAACTCGCCTTTTTTATAATCTTGATCCTTAATTTTTGATTGACTAAAGGTATTTGAAAGAGTTAGTTTTTTTCCTTTATATTGAGAGGATAATACAATTAATTCTATCTTTTGAGTTGTTAGGACGTCTTTATTTTGATGTTCATCAATAGTGTCTTGTTTATTGCTTGTTTCAATTTTAGTAATTTTCCCTAAAGGATCATGGTATTGATTATATTGCAATGTTTGATAAATCCACCAAATATTTAAGGTTAAAAGGATGGCGGCAAAAAAGCCCCATAGATATTTTTGTAACAAAGTAAACCTCCTTATCAATCAAACTATCATAATTATAGACATATTATGATAGTTTTTCATTAGAAGATTAATGATATTTATTATTTATTAATTATTTAATCATTTTATAATAAAAAGTAATGAATATCATTTTTTAAAAATATTCTCGAAAGAGCTAAATTAAAAAGAATATAAGGTGTTACCATTGACAGGGAGAAATTAATATTAAGTAGATGAAAACGGAACTATTTGAATTTAGACTTAAGTAGCAAGATTTGATAGATTTACTTGAGTATATTAAAAAATCACAAAATATAGATTTGTGATTTTTTAATTAATGAATTTTTTTATATAATAAGTAAGTGCAAATAGATTCACTAATTCTCCTAACATAATCATTCCAGAAATAATCAGTTTAGAATTTTCTGTTAGCAATGATGCGAATAAAACAGCCAATAAAATAATTAAAGTCACTAGGCAAATAATGATGGAAAATTGAAAATAGTGTTTATTTGTTTGTTTCATGATAGGCTTTAAAGGTGTCTGATTGTCTGTTAGGAATAGGTCATCCAATGAAAAGCCTAATAGTTTTGCAAGTTTTACTAAATCATTTATATCTGGATAGAGAATATCATCTTCCCACTCTATAATCGTATCTTTTGTAACGTGTAATTTTTTCGCTAATTGATCCTGGGTTAGCTGTTTCTCAATTCGTTTACTTGTAATAATGGTTCCTAAGTTCATATTATCTCACACTCCTTTAATTTATTTTTCCAATAGAAGGAAGTGGAAAAAAAAGATAAATCATTTTTCCCACAATATTGCGTTTATTAATACAACCAAAATGTCTACTGTCGATAGAATTTCCTCCATTGTCATCTAAAACAAAAAATTCATGACGATTTAATTTATAAGAAAAAATCCAGTATGTACTCTGTTTTTTTAATCAAATGCTTCTCTTACTTGTTAATTATTGATAAAAAGTTGCTTCTTTTTATAGCAAACAGTTTCTCCAGGTAAACCAATAATACGCTCTACATATTGTTTTTCTTCGCTAGACACCTTAGTTGAGGAAACAATAAATAATTGTAGCAATAGAATAAAAAAATACTGAATAATAATAGTATATTATTTTTTAAAATTTTTTTCATGTTCGACCTCTTTTTATTTATTATAATGTAATATCAAAAAAGTAGTCATATAGCTATATAAAGGAATGAACAATAGATATGATTAGAAAAATATGAGAAAAAATAGATAAAAAGGTAGGTTGTATCATTAGGTTGTGATATAATATAACAGTATAAAAAGGAGGTTTTAATTAATGAAAAAATTAGTATCACTTATTTTTACTTTGTTAGTAGTCATGTTACCGATTACAGCGAATGCTGCTGGAGCCATCTCTACTGATGAACAACGTATATTAGATTCTTTGAATGCGGGGATTACGACTAAAGAAGGCCAGCGTTTTTTCTTTTCAGCAACTGATATTCAGCAAGCTGAAAATGATTTAAAAACCAATGATTATAGTGCTGAAACTGTTAATACTGTAGTTGGTCATATTGAAGCGGCTAAACAATTAGCTGTTGATAATTCAGCAGGTATTAAAGCAACAGGTTTGGAAGACTTTTTAAAACAGTTACCTAAACATATACAAAACCAAATTCAAAATCATATTTTAGAAGCAGCAAAAGCACTAGGCTTATCTGTGGATAGTAAAGGAAATGTTACAAATAATGCTGGACAAAAAGTATTTGTTGCGACAACAAGTAGTAATCCAGTTGTAAAAACAACCGGTATTTCACTAACTAGTGCCATCGTGACAATTGCTAGTTTAGTGGCATTAACAGTAGCGACAGGTTTCTTCTCAAAAAGAAGAGGAGCTAGTTGTTAATGAATAAAAGGGTACTGGCATATGTTTATATGCCAGTACTCTTTTTTATTTCTGCCTATGTCATTTTATTCTTGTTATTCTTGCCATTTAGAGAGACAGTTGACTTATTTGTCAGTGCTATTAGCATTACAGAAAAAGCAGAAAATACAAAAGTTAGTTCTATCTTTGATGAAGCGAAGCAAAAAAATATTACCTCTGTAAAAAATAAAATCCCTTCGAGTCAGATTGAATATCCTAGCCTAGGAGCGGAGTACGGGGTCGTTAATATAGATAAATATAATGTTCAAGCACGATTAATTTACGGTGATTCTCAGGAAGATTTGAGAGAAGGAGTAGGGCAATTTAATGGGAGTGTTTTTCCTGGTGAAGAAGGAACAACACTTATAGGTGGTCATAATACAGCAGATTTAGCAGCTCTAGATGGAGTTGAATCAGATGACACAATTACTATTAAAACAAGTTATGAAACGTATCAGTATAAAGTAACTCATAAAAAAGTTGCTCGATTTGATGATAAGTCTGCCATCGAAACTCTCTATAAAAAATCAGATAATAATCAATTAATTTTATACACGTGTTATCCGATAGATATGATTGGCTTAACTGATAATCGATTGTTTGTCTATGCTGAACGAATTTCTGGAAAAATGATTGATCAAAACCAATAGAGAAAGGATGTTTAGATGAATAAAAAGATAAAGCATGTCTATCAATTTTTGCTAACATTACTTTCTGTATTGTGTTTATTGATTGCTAGTGAGATATTGATTGCAAAACCGTTTTTGTTATCTTCAAATCATTGGATAAAGGTAGCTATGGAGAGTGATTACACTAAAAGTTTGACTGATTCAATTAATCAATCCATTCAAGATATCGGGATGGCTAGCGGTATAAAACAAGACGGATTAAATCAAATAATATCACAATCGGAAGTAACAAAAGATTTTGACCAATTTATAACTAAGGCGTTCAAAGGCGAATCTTATGAAATAAAACAAGATGTAGTTGAATCAAGGCTAAAGACTGCGGTAGAAGATTATGCTAAAAAAGAAAATAAACCTATTACAGCAGAAAATCAAGCGTCTGTCGACCAATTCATTACAAAAAGCATCGAGATTTATAATGGAAAAATTCATAATAAAATTATTTCAACAATTGGTTTACGGGTTAGTTTAATTAAACGATTAACTACGATTACTTTGATTGTGTCGCTTATCGTATTGTGTTTATTAATTTTATGTTTGTACTTTGCAAGCGGCCGATATAAGCATGTGTTTGTAAGAAATATTGCTTATGTGATAACGAGTACAGGTTTGTTACTTGTATCTTTTACCGTTATTCTATCAATGAAAAATCCACTGACTTATTTATCGATTATTGACGATCACATGAAAGTATGGATTATAGAAAGCCTTAAATTACCAATGCTAGTACAAGTTATAGTAAGTCTAGTATTTTTAATATTAGGTATTTTATTAAGTGTGTATTCTTATAAAGAATATAAACGTTTAGAGAAACGTGGGTTTAGACGAAAGCAACAAGTAATGGACGAAATAGAATATTAAATACTGAATCCAACCAGATTAACGGTTGGATTTTTTCAACATGTGTATAGGTAATCAGCTATGGAGCTAATTAATATAACGGCAAGGAGCGTAATGCTCGATGAAAAAAATGATAGTCATAGGTTCTCCTGGTACAGGAAAAAGTACCATAGCAAAACAATTAGCGGATAGTTTAGCAATAAACTTATATCATTTAGATAAATTGTTTTGGAAACCACACTGGAAGATGAGTACAAAAGCAGAGCAACGAGAGATATTATATGATATAGTTAAGCAAAATTTTTGGATTATTGATGGAAATTATAGTAGTACGTTAGATATTCGAATAAGAGAAGCAGATACCATCATTTATTTAAAACGTTCAAGACTGACTTGTTTGTATCATGTGTTCAAACGTTTTATTCGTTACCGAGGAAAAACGCGTCCTGATATGCAAGAAAATTGCCCAGAGAAATTAGATTGGGCGTTTATCAGATGGGTTTGGCAATTTCCAAAAAATCATGAGCCGTTGATAGAGGAGCATCTTAAGGATTTAACTAGTGAACAAACTTTAATCAAATTAATGAACCAAAAAGAAATAGATGATTTCTTAAATTCTTTAGAAAATATGTGAAATAGAAAAATGTATGTGGTGTGTTATGTAGAAGAAATTATGTTATCAAAAGTCGATTCTTTTCATATAACGATGATAAAAATTTGGTATTTATAAGAGAACTTGTTACGAGTTATTGAGTTTTTACGCTAAAATATAGAAGAAAAGTAATATAAAATATATGGGAAATTCAGACAAGGCATAGGAAAATCAAGACTGGAAAAGTTTAAAAAAGTATTGTGAAGCGTTTTTTGATGTCGCAAAAGATACGGGTAAGGGATTTCAACAACTATCTCCTTGTGTATTAACGTAATATTTGTACGATTGTGTGATGACTAAGGAGTAGAATTTTGTTAAAGAATGCAAAAAAGATAGAGGAAATATGCTACTTACTTGTTAATAACCATCATCGCTTAGCACAAGGGATGACTGATGTTATTCAAATTTGTAAAAATCTTGTATCTGAGTAATTAAATAACTAGATGATTAACAGAATCTGAGTGATTAATTTGACTCTTAAGCGGATACATGACATACTGTGTGTGAAATAAATTAAATACATAACCGTCACAAAGGGGAGCCTTCAAGCTGAGAATGAGTATAGACTCTAAACCCTCGAACCTGATATTGTTAATTCAATCGTAGGAATTGTGTGAAGTGGTAGCAAGTAAGCACTGCTCTTTTGTTGATTGGTCACGTATGAATCGATAATAGGAGGAGTTTTTTTATGTCGAAAAGGTCAAGAATTATTTTAGAGGGGACGATCGTTGCCGCATTATCAATGTCATTATCGTTTATCCCATTAAATATAGGAACAGGATTTTCCATTTCTTTAGGAATGATTCCCTTAACATTATACGCATTACGTCGTGGAACTATACCGGGAATATATGCTGGGTTAGTTTGGGGCTTACTACATTTTTTAATGGGACAAGTTTATTTTTTAACCGTCTCTCAAGTTATTGTTGAATACATTTTTGCTTTTGCAGCGGCTGGTTTTTCTGGTTTATTCAATAAAAAACTACAAATAACGCTGAAAACTAATCCATCAAATGCTTGGCGTTATGTCGTCTCAGGGACATTTGTCGGTGTGTTAGCACGTTACATTTTTCATTTTATTGCGGGGTTTATCTTTTGGGGTAAATATGCCATTTGGGGACTATCTCCAGTGACGTATTCATTAGTGGCAAATGGGATAAGTGGTTTACTGACTGGTGTTGTGACGATGGTTATTCTACTATTAATCTTGAATAAAAATAAAAGCCTATTTATGATGACAGATAATTAACCTGCTTGAAAAAACACTCTTTAATAAAGGGGTGTTTTATTTTTTAATTTAAAAGTGGTGGACTGAAACAAATCCATTGTAGTATCCTATGTGACAAAGTTAGACTATTTCGCTTAGTGTAAATACTTTAAACAGGTGATGAATTATTCACCTAAGTGAAAGTAGGAAAAATAATGAAAAATATTCCTCAAGTGACAGTCATACAACAAACAATACCCTCAGAAAAAATTGCATCAGTTTATTCAGCCAGTAGTGTATTATACTCCTTGATTTTTTCTTTAAGTTTAATCTTGTTAAGTATTGTATCAGATAAGCTGGGTTTTAATATGGTATTTATCATTTCTAGTCTCTGTTTATTAGCCATGACATCTATTACAAAAAGATATAATCGCTTTTTTAATTAATAATTGCTCTCCTTGATAATTAAGGAGGGCTTTTTTTATTTTACTTCTACTGGTGAGATATTCTTTTAACTATAAAAATACACCCGTTGAATTTATGTGAAATAAAACGGGTGTGTTTTTATAGTTTTGTAATAAATGGGTGAGTCTTTTTAATGTTACATACCAATTAGATAATCATCATTTTCCATGGCTTCTACTGTACCAAGTAAGTAACCATTTCCTACTTGAGAGAAAAAGTCATGGTTGCTTGTTCCAGTTGATAATCCATTCATAACGATAGGGTTGACGTCATTGGCTGTATCTGGGAATAAGGCATCCATCCCTAAGTTCATTAGGGCTTTATTTGCATTATAGCGTAAGAATGTTTTGACTTCTTCTGTCCAACCTAATTTATCATACAATAAATCGGTATAGACTTCTTCGTTTTCATAAAGAGTGAAGAGTAAGTCATACATCCATTCTTTCATTTCTTCTTGTTCTTTCGTGCTTAATTCATTGAAACCTAGTTGGAATTTATACCCAATATAAGTCCCATGAACGGACTCGTCACGGATAATTAATTTAATAATTTCGGCTACGTTTGCTAATTTATTGTTTCCTAAATAATACAAAGGTGCGTAGAAACCAGAGTAGAAAAGAAACGTTTCAGCATACACGTTCGCTACTTTTTTTTGTAATGGGGATCCATTTAAATAAATTTCATTAATAATCTCAGCTTTTTTTTGTAGTTGAGGATTGGTGTTTGTCCATTCAAAAATTTCTTCGATTTCAGCCTTAGTGTTTAGTGTACTAAAGATGGATGAGTAACTTTTGGCATGAACAGATTCCATAAATTGAATATTGTTTAACACAGCTTCTTCATGAGGTGTGCGGCTGTCTTTGCGTAAGGCTTCGATAGCACTTTCAGATTGAATCGTATCTAGTAGTGTTAAACCACCAAATACCAGGCCAATATTTTCTTTTTGATCGTCGTTAAAGTTACGCCAATCATCTAAATCGTTTGATAAAGGAATACGTGTATCCAACCAAAATTGTTCTGTCAATTTTTCCCAAGTGGACTTATCAATAATGTCTTCAACAGCATTCCAGTTAATTGCTTGGTAATAGCTATTGTCTAACGTTGTCATTTATTGTTCCTCCTTAAATAACACAGCTTTCACATTGGTTGCTACCAATTTCTTCATCGTCATCAGTATAAGTACGAACGTAGTAAATTGATTTAACGCCTTTATGGAATGCGTAGTGACGTAAGATATTTAAATCACGTGTTGTTTGTTTTGTTGTCTTTGTTTTCCATTCATACAAGCCTTCAGGTATATCTGAGCGCATAAATAGCGTTAAACTCATCCCTTGATCAATATGTTTTTGAGCTGTTGCATACACGTCAATGACTTTACGCATATCCATATCATAAGCGGACGTGTAATACGGCATGGTGTCATTTGATAAGAAAGGTGCTGGGTAATAGATTTTCCCAATTTTCTTTTCTTGACGTTCTTCAATCAAACGAGTGATTGGGTGGATGCTGGCACTTGTATCATTGATATAAGAAATTGAGCCATTAGGTGCTACAGCTAAACGGTTTTGATGGTATAAACCAAATTCTTTAATGGATTGTTTCAATTCTTCCCAGTCTTTTGCTGTTGGAATAAAAATACCATCGAATAATTCTTTGACTTTATCAGAAGAGGGTTTAATTTCTTCATTAATGTAGAGATCAAAGTATTCTCCAGTAGCATATTTTGATTTTTCAAAGTTATCAAATGATTCGTTGCGTTCTTTTGCAATATTGTTACTTTCAACTAAAGTCCAATAGTTTAATAACATGAAATACACATCTGTAAATTCTAATGACTCTTCTGAACCATACTCCATTTGATTTTTGGCAAAGTAAGTATGTAATCCCATAGCCCCTAAACCAATTGTATGATTTAGTCGGTTGCCGTTTTGGATTGATGGAACAACTTCGATATCAGAAGCGTCTGTGATATAAGTTAAAGCTCGTGTCATGGTTTTAACAGATTTTCCAAAGTCTGGACTATCCATTAGGTTGACAATATTTGTAGAGCCTAAGTTACAAGAAATATCTGTTCCAAGGACGTCATATTCTTGGCGATCGTTAATGACAGATGGTTTTTGGACTTGTAAGATTTCAGAACATAAGTTACTCATAATGATTTTACCATCAATAGGGTTTGTACGGTTGGCAGTGTCAATGTTGATGATATAAGGATAACCAGATTCTTGTTGTAATTTACTAATTTCATTTTCTAAGTAACGAGCGTCAATTTTTTGTTTTCTAATACGTGGGTTAGCAACTAAGTTGTCATATTCCTCTGTAATATCAATGTAAGAAAATGGTACGCCATATTCTTTTTCCACACTATATGGACTGAATAAGTACATGTCCTTATTGTTACGAGCCAATTCATAAAACTTATCTGGGACTAACAAACCAAGTGATAATGTTTTAACACGAATTTTTTCGTCAGCATTTTCTTTTTTTGTTGATAAGAACATTTCAATATCCGGATGGAAGACGTTTAAGTAAACCACACCAGCACCTTGACGTTGACCAAGTTGGTTACTATAACTAAAACTATCTTCAAATAATTTCATGACAGGAACGACACCACTTGCTGCTCCTTCAAATCCTTTGATTGGTGCTCCAGCTTCACGCAAGTTTGATAGTGTGATTCCAACACCACCACCAATACGTGATAATTGTAGTGCACTGTTAATTGAGCGACCAATGCTATTCATATCATCAGTTACTTGCACTAAGAAACAAGACACTAATTCACCACGACGTTTACGTCCAGCGTTTAAAAAGGATGGTGTTGCTGGTTGGTAGCGTTGATGAATCATTTCATCTGCTAAACTCATAGCCAGTTCTTCATTACCGTTAGCAAAGTACAAGGCGTTAAACGCTACACGGTCTTCATAGCGCTCTAAATATTGTGTGCCATCATTTGTTTTTAAGGCATATTGAGAGTAGAACTTGTAAGCTGCCATAAATGATTTAAAGGTAAATGATTGAGACGCTAGATACGCATATAGTGATTCAATAAACTCTAGTGAGTAAAGAGATAAAAATTCTTCTTCTACATACTCATTTTCAGTTAAGAATGTCAATTTTTCTTTTATAGAAGAAAATTGTTTCGTATTTGGCTCCACGTTTTCTTTAAAAAAGGCATCTAAAGCCTCTTTATCTTTATATAAGGGAATTTGATCATTTACGGGGCGGTTGATTTCGTTATTTAATTCGAAATAAGTTACGTCAGTCAGATCTTTTAGACTCAAATTCATTCACTACTTTCTTAAAATTTTTTACATCGTCATTTGTGCCACTAAATTCAAAAGAAAACACAAGAGGAATGCCATAATCTTTTGCAATGTCTTTTGCAGTAAAGACAAATAAGTCTCCAAAGTTAAGATTGCCACCACCAGCGACACCTAGTAAGTGCTCTTGGTTGGTTTTGTACTCAATAAAATCGTTCACTACTTCTGTGACTTCTTTGTCATAAGTAGGAACGATTAATAGATAGTCTTCATTGATTTCATGAAAAGGATTGGTTGTGTCAATTTCATGAAAAGGAAGGTCTAGTTTGTTAATAAAACGTCTTGTCTGTCCGGTTAAAGAAAAAAAGACTAGTTTCATGATTAAACCGCCAACGTTCTTAATTGATCAGGTCTAAAACCAACAATTGTCATATTTTCATCCATTGTTTTTAAAACAGGCACACTTTGGAAACCTTGTTCTTTTAATGAATCAATATATTGTGGTTCTTTATCTATGTTAATTTCATTAAATTCAACATTTTTTTGTGCTAAAAATTTCTTTGTCATTAAACATTGTGGACAATTGTTTTTTGTGTATAGTGTGATTGTATTCATGAGTTCTTCCTCCTAATTTGTTCTTCTTAATATAAATATAAGTATAGCTTGAAATAAAAAAAAGTCAATAATGAAACACTAGATATTGTGTTTGGATTATTGAAAGCTACTATCTATTGTGTTTTAGGTGAAAAAGAAAAAATTCTCATAAAATAAAAATGCTTAACCAATAGTTTCTAGTATAGACATACTAAGTATAAAAGTAAATAGAAAAAAAATTTGAAAAAAACCAAATTTGTCGTCTCATCAGACGAAACTATTCATAAACTTATATTAAATTATCTATATAATAATAAATAGTATAGATGACTTTTATAAAAGGTGGTTACCTTAAAATTTACATGATACGTTTAATGAATAAGGTATTAATCCCCTTTTTTGAAAAATAGATGATATCAGAAAAGATGGTGAGATAATGGCAAATGATTATTTAGAAAAAGCGAATCATTTATTTGAAGAAGCGATGAGTGATACCAAAGAAAAATTAAATGTATTTGAAAAAACATTTTATTATAGACAACTTAACTATTCTGAACGGAGAATGTCTCGAAGAGTTATTATGTCCTTTAGTGAATATATGTTTGATTATCACTTTCAGACATTAGATAATTGGAATGAGCAAGCGCTACAAGATGTCTTATTAGATATTTTTCCCCATGAAGTTATTGCAGGAAAGAAATGTTTTGAGAAAATTCTTCTCATTTTGGTAAAATTTTTTGAATTTCTATATTTTCACGAAAAATGTTCACAAGGGCTACAATTAGCCGAGACGACTAAAAATTTAAAAGAATTGGTTTTACTGGAAGTCGAGAATTTATTAATAGGAACTCCAGAAGCAGATTTATTAACATTAGGTGAAGAAATAGGCCTCGATATAGGCAACTTAGAAGACATTGATTGTTTATATCAATTAGCCGAATTAATACAGAATGAGGGAGAAAGGTCTAGAAATATCGTTCCAATGAAAGTACGTAAAATCTAGAAAATTTCTTGCGTGAAAAAATAACAAGTGATATAATAGACCCGTTAACTATTGGGCTGTTAGCTCAGTTGGTAGAGCAACGGACTCTTAATCCGTGGGTCAAGGGTTCAAGCCCCTTACAGCCCATAAAATAAGAAAAACATTGTGGAATGAGTGAGTATGAACTTATTTGTCAATGTTTTTTTATTTTTACGCCGTTAAACAGTCAATCTGTCGAGAGACGATAAGAGTGTTGTTATATAAAGAAGGGGTTTTAGTACAAGAAAAAATTCTTTGATGTTATAATAACTTGTAAAGAGATGGAGGATGATTAGTATGAAAAAATCAACAAAATGTGCCATTGTAGCAACAGGTGTCATAGGTCTAATCACTATCACTAAACTAACCAAAAGAGGGATTGAGAAAACTACAGAATCTGTAAATCGCCTAAAGTATAAATTGTTAGTAAAAGATAAATTACAAGACAATCAAAATTTATTAGATATTATCGATGAATTAGATGATGAAGAGTTAAAAACAATGGTTAGTGTCTTTGAACGACTAGAAGTTGAGCCAACGGAAAGCCATATTGATTCATTGAAGTCAAAATTAAATGCGATTAAAACACAGGTGAAAGCTTGATTTTTTAGCATAATAAAAGAGGATACAAAAAAAGTTGAGATCACATCTCAACTTTTTTTGCTTCTATAAGACTAGACTTTGTAAGGGAAGGGGAAACCTAGTCTTACTTCAATTATTAGCCGAATAAATTAAATGAATTAATTTATATATTAAGTTTAAGTTATATACAGGAAAGTCACAATGAAAAAAACAAGTTAATTAAATAACACAGATTAGAATGTTTATAAACATTGATATATCAACTAATATAAAATCGTCATTTTTTTCTTATGCATATGCAAAATACCGAAAAAAATAAGTGATATTTACTGAAAATTGTCAAAAAAGTTTGAAATGATTCTGAAAATCGGAAATGTTTTTTAAGTATTCAAAATGTTGTATAATAGTGGGGATGACTTTTATGATAATGAAGAATTGAGGATGGTGACCAATAGTGAAAAAAATACTAGTTGTAGATGATGAGAAGCCTATTTCAGATATAGTAAAATTTAATTTAACAAAAGAAGGATATGAAGTTTTTACCGCTTTTGATGGTGAAGAGGCAGTTGAAATGGTGGATGAAGTAAATCCGGATTTAATTATTTTGGACTTAATGTTACCCAAAAAAGATGGTTTGGAAGTGTGTCGTGATGTGCGTAAAAAGTATGATACACCGATTATTATGGTAACAGCCAAGGATTCCGAAATAGATAAAGTGTTAGGATTGGAACTTGGAGCAGATGATTATGTGACAAAACCATTCTCTAATCGTGAATTAGTGGCGCGTGTGAAAGCTAATTTACGTCGACATGGTAATACAACGTCTAAAACGGAAGAAGCACCAAGTAATGAATTAACAATTGGTGCGTTAACTATTCATCCAGATGCTTATGTGGTATCAAAACGAGGTGAAACCATTGAGTTAACGCATCGTGAATTTGAATTGCTCCATTATCTTGCAAAACATATTGGACAAGTTATGACACGTGAGCATTTACTTCAAACGGTTTGGGGGTATGATTATTTTGGTGATGTGCGTACAGTGGATGTGACGGTACGGCGTTTGAGAGAAAAAATAGAGGATAATGCTAGTCATCCTAATTGGTTAATTACACGACGTGGTGTTGGTTATTATCTTAGAAATCCAGAACAAGATTAGGTGAAGCATATAATGAAAAAAAATAGAACGCCCTTTTTTTCATCTGTTCACTTTAAAATTGCTTTGGTGTTTGTGCTATTATTGATGATTTCGATTGAGATTGTCGGAGCTATTTTTATCCGAGTGCTTGAAACATCAACCATTCAAACGTTTGAGGAAAATGTGACTAACCAAGTTGAAACACTCGCGACCAATTTAAGTTCTGAAATTAGCAAAAAAAATGATTCACAACAAGAATCTAATTTAAAGCGAATTTTAGATGAATTTTCTAAAAACGAAATTTTAGAAGTTCGTTTAGTAGATGATAAAGGGATTGTTATGGCAACAAGTGATCCAAATCTACAAGGAGATGTTGGAAAAAAAAATGATTATGAATTATTTAATTCATTTAATCAAAAAAAAGAAGAACGGACAGACCCAAAAACGGGGCAGAGGGTATTTATTAATATTGAACAAATATATTCTCCCACTGGTGATACGGTAATTGGTTCATTATATGTTAAAAGCAATATAGAAAGTAAGTATCAACAAGTTAGTGAGATTACGTTGATATTTTTCTATGCATCGATGATTGCACTTATCTTTACGTTAATCATAGCGCTGCTTGTATCTAGAACGATTACAAAGCCTATTGGCGAAATGAAACAACAAGCAGATAGAATTGCTAATGGTGATTATTCAGGACAAGTGGAAGTTTATGGGAAAGACGAATTAGGACAATTAGGGGAGACATTTAATGAACTGTCTTATCGTGTTAAAGAAACACAAGAAACCATGGATGCTGAAAGGCGTCGCTTAGATAGCGTTCTAACTCATATGTCTGATGGTGTTATCGGAACCGATCGTCGTGGAAACATCATTTTAATTAATGACACAGCGTTAAATTTACTGCGAATTGGTACTGAAGATGTCATCAATCAATCCATTTTAGAGTTATTAAAATTAGGAGATAAGTATAGCTTTAGGGACTTACTAGAAGTACAAGAAGATGTGTTACTTGATTTTAGTGAAGATTTTAGTGAAACAACTCTTATTCGTGCAGAGTTTTCAATGATTCGGCGAGAGTCTGGTTTTATCAGTGGATTAGTATGTGTGCTTCATGACGTGACCAAAAAAGAAAAAGACGAAGAAGAACGTCGCCAATTTGTTTCAAATGTATCTCATGAGTTAAGAACACCTCTAACAAGTATGAAAAGCTACATTGAAGCTTTACTTGATGGCGCATGGCAAGATTCAGAAGTTGCCCCACAATTTTTAAAAGTTACACAAGAAGAAACCAATCGCATGATTCGGATGATTAATGATTTACTTCAATTATCACGTATGGATGCCAATAAAATTGAGTTACAAAAAGAATTAGTCCATTTAAATGAATTGTTTAATTATGTGTTAGATCGTTTTGATATGGTG
Source organism: Vagococcus sp. CY52-2 (assembly GCF_022655055.1). Classification (NCBI taxonomy): domain Bacteria; kingdom Bacillati; phylum Bacillota; class Bacilli; order Lactobacillales; family Enterococcaceae; genus Vagococcus; species Vagococcus changpingensis. The sequence continues at coordinate 204,176 of NZ_CP093384.1, forward strand.
ATTAAGGATAGTGATAGAAATTATGTGATTAAACGAGAATTTACTCAACGAGCGATTTGGGTCGATATTGATACTGATCGCATGATTCAAGTATTGGATAATATCTTAAATAATGCCATGAAATATTCGCCAGATGGTGGAACGATTACTTGTCGTTTACTTGAAACACACAAAAATGTCGTATTAAGTATTTCTGATGAAGGATTAGGTATTCCAAAACAAAATCTTGGCAGAGTGTTTGATCGTTTTTTCCGTGTTGATAAAGCACGCTCCCGTGCAATGGGCGGTTCTGGTTTAGGACTGGCTATATCAAAAGAATCAATACTAGCACATGGTGGAAATATTTGGGCAGAAAGCGAAGAGAATAAAGGTTCGACATTCTTTATTTCACTACCTTATGAACCCTACGAGGAGGATCTATGGGAATGAGTAAATTAGGAGAGAATCTGTTAAAGATTGGTGTCATTTTAATGGTGCTACTTAGTTTATTTTTATCTTGGAAAATTTGGACAAAACCTGCTAATCGCAGTTTTCAAGATAGAACAGCGAAGGTCAAAGCCGTTGTGCAGAAAAAAGATATGACGGAAGTATATATGCCAACCAAATTATTTTATCATCACGGGAATGGAGATCATTTTCTGTACTCTAATAAAGAATCTACCATGACAAGTTTGCATGAGAAAATTGTGTCACTTGAATTTGGGACTGCTCGGACTATGACAACAGGCCAAGTAGAAAGTCTAATTACGCAACGCGATTTATTTAATTTGGTTTATCCAAGTGCTATTCCAGCCTCTTTATTCATCAATATGAATAATTTATCTATCTCCTTGCCACGTGATAGTAAAAACTTAATGTTTAATTGGTTAATTATGTCACTAGATGATGGAAAAATTTACTTTGTGAATTACAAAAATAAATTAGGAGTAGAAGTTGAGGTTAAAGGAAATATTTCTAGTATTACTTCAATACTTGATGCTGAAAATAATAATTATGTAAACGCCCTATTATCTACAGATAATGTCGCAGGTATCTATTATTTAGCTGATAGTGCCAAGCTCAAAACTTATAGTTATATTATTGCCACACAGTCTTTTACGACGTTTTCACATGGCTTTTTCAATCAACCAAATGATTTGTTTTCAAATGAAGGTGAAAACTTAAGTTTGTCAAATAGTGAGGGAGAGTCATTAACTATTGATAGTCAAACAGGTGAAGTGAATTATTTTGGTAAGTTAAAACAGAGTCATGTTGGAAATGAAAATAGCTTATATTATGATACGTTTCAATATGTAGAAGACATGGGGACATCTTTAGGTAATCTACGATATTTTTCAGATACTAGTAATGAAGTGGTATATAGAAATTATGTAGAAGGATTCCCTGTATTTGGTGATAATATGAAAGGGTGTCTGGCAACGACTGTTCAAAATAAAAATGTGTTTATTAAAGCCAATCAAGATACCTTGCAAATTCCTCTACCTTCAGACGATTCTGTGACTCTTGTACCCACTCAAGAATTAGTTGATCATTTGAAAAATCAAGGTGCAGATATGTCTAAAATAATAGATATTCAGATAGGATACAAGTGGGAGCAAAATAAAGAAACGCAACAAGCCATTGATTTAGTCCCTTCTTGGTATATAAAATATGATGACAATTGGATGACTCAAGAAGAGTTAGAAAAAACACTGGCTAAAGGAGGCCAGATTTAATGGATTTTAGACGAGTTGAAGGCATCTTTTTTATCGTGTTTTTATTTTTGAACATGTTTTTATTCTATATCTATCAAGAAGGAAGAGAGCCTCAAGATTATATTTCAACAGGAAGTATTTCAGAAAATTTAGAAGAACGTTTAAAGGCTGAACATATTGAAGTCCCTAGCAATCTGTCAAAAGTGAAAAAAGAGGGATACTATCTCTCAGCAGAAGAAGATGACTTAGCAACTGATGCACGTGAAAAATTGACTGACCAATCATGGCAAGTGAACAATCATCAACTGACTAGTCAAATGATGATTCAATCTGATGTCGTCATAAAAAAAACAAATGCCATTGAGTCACTTGATAATTTTATTCGTAATTCATCCAATATATTATATGGAATAGATTATGTATTAAACGAAGAGGAAACCATTCCGTTAAAGAATTATATTTACAATCAAACATATGAAGGTATTCCATTTTATGATGAAACAGCCCAATTATCTGTGATTGTTTCTCAAGATAAATTTGAAAATAATCATATATCTAGCTATAAGCAAACACACATTAGTCGCATTGAGCCACTACGTGAAATACAAAGTGTCATTTCTGAGCGTGATGCGATTATTAGTTTATATACTAATAATCGCATTCAATCTGGCGATACAATTAAATGGATACACTTAGGTTATACGCGTATTTTTTCGGTTCGAGGAAAGGATGTCTATATTCCAGCGTGGTTTGTTTCAGTTGAAAGTAGTAAAAATGTGACACAAACAGAACGTGTGAACGCTTTTACTAATGCGGTCATTTCATCTTCTGTATCAGAGGTTATTAATAAGTAGCTAGTAGGAAGGATGCATTTAATAGTGTCAGAAACAAGTTTTAATATTAGTGTACTGGCTAGTGGAAGTACTGGTAATTCGTTATATATTGAAACAGATAAACGAAAAGTACTAGTTGATGCTGGTCTTAGTGGAAAAAAAATCACGAGTTTACTATCATCCATTGATCGCTCGCCAGAAGATTTAGATGCAATTTTGGTAACTCATGAACATCGTGATCATATTCATGGGGTAGGTGTTTTAGCAAGAAAATATCATTTAGATATTTATGCTAATGAATTAACTTGGCAAGCGATGGAAAAATCAATAGGAAATGTTCCTTTTGAACAACGAAATATATTTGATATGGGAAAAATTATGACTTTTGGTGATATGGATATTGAAAGTTTTGGCGTATCCCATGATGCAATAGCGCCACAATTTTATCGATTTTATAAGGATAATAAATCGTTTGTTGTTTTAACCGATACTGGATATTGCAGTGAACAAGTTAAAGGCATCATAAAAAATGCTGATGCTTACTTATTAGAAAGTAACCATGACCCTAATATGTTGCGGATGGGTCATTATCCATGGAACACTAAGCAACGGATATTAGGTGATAAAGGCCATTTATCAAATGAAGATGGTGCACTAGCTGCTACTGAATTTATTGGTGATCGAACCAAACACATTTATTTAGGGCATTTAAGTAAAGAGAATAATATGAAAGAGTTAGCTAATATGACAGTAACAGGTATTTTACAACAACATGGTATTGATGCAGGTGGTCAAGTTAACATTATGGACACTGACCCTGATAAAGCCTGTGATTTATTTGCAATTTAGTTAAAAAGCAACACCCCAATCAGTCGTAGTGCATGGTTGATTGGGGCGTTTTTAATTTATATTAGTTAAAAGGGTTAGTTGAGTTATTACGACTTTGTTCTGTTTGTTGTTCTTGAGCCTGTTTTTGTTGTTCTTCTAATTTACTGGAATCTTCAGTCAAGTTAACCGTTGTTTTTGCTTCTTTTCCATCGCGATAGTAAGTCAATTCTATTTTATCACCAATGTTTTTAGAATAAAGAATGGATTGTAGTTCAGTTGTGCTAGAAATGTCTTTCCCATCTATTTTAGTAATGACATCATATTGTTTCAAACCAGCAGCTGCAGCAGGTGTATCCTTCTCAACAGAGGCAACTACGACACCATTAGTAATTTTATCATCTAATTTTAGAACACTTTTCTTGTCTTCTGTTTTTAATACATTTAAATTAACCATTTTTATACCAAGCATAGGACGAGCGACAGATTTACCTTGTTCAAGTTGATTAATGATATTGACTACTTCATTACTTGGAATAGCAAATCCCATCCCTTCAGCACTCACACCAGAAGCTGCTTGAGCGATTTTACTTGAATTGATTCCAATAACTTGTCCAGCAGTATTGATCAAAGCACCACCAGAGTTACCTGGGTTAATTGCCGCATCTGTTTGAATAGCTTTACTATTAATAATCGCACCATCAGATGTTTGATTTGTAATCATACGATCTTTTGCTGAGATAATTCCTTGAGAAACAGAGTTTGCAAAAGTTGATCCAAGAGGAGAACCGATTGCTAGAACAGTTTCACCAACTTTTACGTTGTTTGAATTACCAAATTCAGCTATAGTGGTAACGTCTTTATCGGAAATTTCAAGAACAGCTAAGTCACTATAGGTATCTGTTCCTATGATTTTGGCATCAGCTTTTTTACCACTATGTAACATAATACTGACAGCACTAGCACCAGCAACAACATGATTATTAGTTACAATATAAGCCTTTCCATTATCTTTTCTGTAGATAACACCACTACCTTCACCAGCTTCTTGTAATTCATCTTTAGATGATTGTGAACCAGAAGCAGGACCAAATATTTTTTCTATATCGGATAATTCAGAATTACTTTTTTGGTAAGTTGTAACGGATACAACAGCATCTTCAACTTTTTCAACTGCCTTTGTTACTTCGGATTCAACATTGACATTCACATTGCTGACAGTTGTTTTTCCTTTTTCAACAGGTGCAGTTGTAGTTGACGCATTATTGGAGCTTGACGCATTATGGTCATTTATATAAGCAGAACCCCCTACTACGAGTAGCCCACCCAATGCACCAGCGGCTAATGAAATACCAAAACGCTTAAAAAGAGAGGGGTTTGATGGAGTAGGATTATTTTTTTTATGTATCGTTTCACGCTTTTGTTCTTCGTTTGGTGTGACGTCTTTTCTCATAGATGTCATCCTCCTTTAAATTTATGTTTAACCTATTATAAGATAAGAACGTGGTATTAGTCTAATATTAGTGGTTATATTGGAACAATACTTGAAAAACTTAAGATATTTTTTTAAAATATGAAGAAATAATGAATTTAAGAAAAAAATGTGAAGGCGAGAAATAAAAAAGTTATCAACATAACTTATCCACAATTTAGTGGGTAAGTAAAAAATCTTTATAATAGAAATTTTTTGATTGTGAGTAAAACTGTGGATAATTTTTTTAGTATAAAAATAAAGAGAACGGATGGATAAAAGTGAAAATAAAAATCATTACGGTAGGCAAATTAAAAGAGAAATATTTGAGACAGGGGATCGATGAGTATAGTAAACGCTTGAGTCGATATTGCAAATTAGAGATGATAGAGGTGTCTGATGAAAAAGCACCAGAAAGCCTAAGCCAGATAGAGATGAAACAAGTTAAGGACAAAGAAGGACAACGCATTTTAAGTAAGGTAAGTGACCAAGATTACGTCTTTGCTTTAGCTATTGAAGGCAAACAATTATCATCAGAAGAATTCGCTAGTGAACTAGACAAATTAACAACACGTGGGAAAAGTCAGTTTGTGTTTATTATAGGAGGATCACTTGGGTTATCCACAGATGTGTTAAAGAGAAGTGATGAAAAACTATCATTTGGTCGACTGACTTATCCACACCAATTAATGAAATTGGTTTTAACAGAACAAATTTATCGAACTTTCAGGATTAATAATGGAGAACCGTATCATAAATGATGCGGTTTTTTTGTTGGTTATCTATATATAGTGTTAAATGAGGTTGTTAAACCTTGAATAAATACTAATCTTTATATATGCAGAGATAGTTTACTATGTTCTGAATAGAAGCACAAAGTATTTTATTCATCTTCAAATAATATAAGAATACATAACTATGACCAGAAAGAGAAAAAGATAACAACATCAAAAAGTAAGCCAGCTAAATCTAAGGCTGCTAAGGTTTTAGTAGATCATAAAAATAAGAAACACTGATTTAGTGGTAAATATGAATATATATTATAACAATGAGTCCAATGACATGAAAGTCATTGGACTTTTTCTATGCCCCAAAAATGAATAATTAAGGAGGTTACGAAATGAAAGTTGAATCAGAAACAGTTAGGAATAAAGTTTTTATGAATGGTAAGAAAACACGTCGTTATTTATTGCAAGGAAGATTGAAGGAGATATTGAACCTACTTACTAAAACTAATAAAGAAAAAGTAGTGGCGATTGTTGATGAAAAAGATAGACCAATCCATCCTTTGGTACCAAGTATCAGAAATCAGCCATGGACGTTGGAGAAAATAAAAATATGAAGGGAGTAAAATAACGATGAAACCTAGGAAAAGAATTGATGTCGTGAGTTTAAAATTGGTTAAGGAGTCCAGCTTATTGTATGAGCCAAGACAATGTACTTCTGTGGCATCCGCTTACCAACTAGTGAGACCCTTTATTGAAGAAAAAGATAGAGAACATTTGGTTGTCGTGGGGCTCAATACAAAACATGAACCTTTAATTATTAACTTAGTTCATATAGGAACAGTTAATCAGAGTATCGCAGAACCTAGAGATATTTTTAAACCAGTTCTACTGTCTAACAGTACTAGATATATAGTTGCTCATAATCATCCTTCTGGAGATACGACACCTTCAACACAAGATAAGTTATTAACAAAAAAATTAAAAGCTGCGGGAGAGTTGTTAGGAATAGAATTACTGGATCATTTAATTATAGGAGGTAATTGTTATTATTCTTTTAAAGAAGAGGGACAACTATAAGGAGTTAGTTTGTAAGGTATTGATGATTCAGCTTTCATCTTGTTATGTGGGAGGCATGGAATGATTGATTTAAAGAGAGAGAAAGGTATTTGAAAAATATGATTGTGGAAATATTAGAGTTATTGGTAGATTGCTTATCAGAAATATTAGATACTATGGAAGAAATAGGAGGAAGCAAATGAATTGGTTTAAATTATTTATTAAGGTAACTACTACGATTGTTATAGAGGTTCTGTTGCAAAGTTTTAAATAAAGAATAAAATCCCTTACGGTATCTATGATTTAAGCTGGGATTCCCAATAATACCTTGATTTCAGTACAGACCGAAAACCCGAAGAGAGTGCCTTCTTTTCGGGTTTTCTTATATAATCCTCGAATGGCTTCCATGCCTTTAATCGTGGTAGAGGCAGTGCGTAAACTTCGATAGAATTTATTGCGTCTCTTTACTGGACGATGGTCTTGTTCAATCAAATTATTCAGGTATTTAATGGTACGATGTTCTGTCCCTTGATAAAAGCCGTATTCTTTTAGTTTCTTAAAGGCACTTGTAATAGAGGGGGCTTTATCTGTGACTACAACCTTCGGTTCATCAAACTGCTTCACTAACCGCTTAAGAAAAGCATAGGCTGCTTGTGTGTCCCGTTTTTTACGTAACCAAATATCCAAGGTTAAACCATCTGCATCGATGGCTCGATACAAATAATGCCATTTTCCTTTAATTTTGATGTACGTTTCATCCATTTTCCATGAATAAAAGGATTTTTTATTTTTCTTTTTCCAAATTTGATAGAGTAGTTTGCCATATTCTTGCACCCAACGATAAATCGTCGTATGAGAAACGTTAATGCCACGATCATATAAGATTTCTTGAACTTCACGATAGCTAAGGTTATAACGAAGATAGTAGCCCACGGCTACAATAATCACATCCTGCTGAAATTGCTTTCCTTTAAAATGATTCATCGTCATTCCTCCTGCTATCTTTTTCTATTATTCTACCTTATTTGATAGTAGATTTAAAACTTTGCAACAGAACCCATCGAAGCCTCTAGTGAGCAGCATCTGAACGACATTGATGAGTTCAATATCAACAGGAATGGTCTTATCGGCGCATTTACAACAAGGCTTCGACCAAATTTCACTGTATAGCTCTAAACATCGTGGACACATCGTCATCATACAATCACTTCCTTCACCAGTTTATAGAAAGTAGTTCTTTTAAGATTAAGTGCCTGCATAGTTGCAGTTGCAGTTTGCTCGCCAGTGCGGTGATATTTACCGCCGGGTACACTGGAATAACCGAGGTTACAAGTCTATTGTTTGGAGATGCGTCAGCCGTTTGGAGGAAAAAGGATCTGAATGTACTGCCCCTACCATAAACGAGGAAACATTGCAGACAGCAGTGGTTAAGGCTATTAACGAACTTTTGGCTAACAAAGAACCCTTCCTCCAGGCGTTGCAGAAAAACATAGCTACTATACTTAATGAAGAAAATGATAATGCCACCAATGATATTGATAGCAAATTGGAAGAATTACAACAACAGCTTCTTATCCAAGCAAAATCCAAGAATGACTATGAAGATGTGGCTGATGAAATCTACCACCTTCGAGAATTGAAGCAAAATGCACTTGTTGAAAATGCAGAGCGTGAAGGAAAAAGGCAACGAATCGCTGAAATGACTGATTTCTTTAATGAACAATCCTGTGAGTTAGAGGAATATGATGAGCAGTTAGTAAGGAGGCTTATAGAAAAAGTTACGGTATTTCATGATAAGTTCGCCGTTGAATTCAAATCAGGAGTCGAGATTGATGTAGAAGGGTAATCTTTAGAAAGAGAACAGAAGAATTATATTGGATTTTTAAAGATAATATGATATAATAAAACGACTTGGAGGTGGAAGAATGTATAACTTTTCTTGCTAATTATATGATGCATAATAAGATATTTAAAGAAACGGCTATAGAACCGTTTGTTTTGTTATGCAAATTGCAAGAAAGTTAAGTATTCTACACTCAATAATACATTACAGTAACCTTATGTTATGTATAACAAAAGGTAATAATAGTATTTGTTTTTGAGCCGTAAGAATTTACTTTCTTGCGGCTTTTAATATTTGTAAAAGAAAGGAAGATAAACGTGATAGACAATGATACTATGTCATTCATGACAAAATCCTTGCAGAGTTGGATAACATTATAGAGTAATTAATGCCGAAAACCGACTTTGCTTATAAAATTTTTATAATGTAAAGGAGGAAGAAATATATGTCCTTAATAAATGTTTCAAATCTAACTTTTTCATATGAAGGAAGTTATGACAATATTTTTGAAAATGTAAGTTTTCAGATAGATACAGATTGGAAACTCGGTTTTATTGGAAGAAACGGACGCGGTAAAACTACTTTCTTAAATTTACTGCTTGGCAAATATGCGTATTCCGGCAATATAAGTTCTACAGTTAAGTTTGAGTATTTTCCTTATGATGTGGAAGATAAGAGTCTATATACAATTGAAGTAATGAAGAGTATTTGTACGGAATGTATGGATTGGGAGATTTTTCGTGAAATATCATTGCTTGATGTTCAAGAAGATGCTTTATATCGTCCGTTTAATACATTGTCAAATGGTGAGCAAACAAAGGTCCTTCTTGCAGCTTTATTCCTTACAGCGAGTTGTTTCCTGCTTATTGATGAACCTACAAACCATCTTGACATCGATGCACGTAATGTAGTGCAAAACTATTTGAAACGCAAGAAGGGGTTTATTTTGGTATCTCATGATAGAAGCTTACTTGATCAATGTGTTGACCATATACTATCTATCAATAAAACGAATATCGAAATCCAAAAGGGAAATTTTACTTCTTGGTGGGAGAACAAAACGTTACAAGATAATTTTGAACTGGCAGAAAACAAGAAACTCCTTAAAGAAATAGGAAGGTTGTCTTATGCAGCAAAACGTAGTTCAAACTGGTCAAATAAAGTAGAAAAAAGTAAATATGGAACAACAAATTCTGGTTCAAAACTGGATAAGGGTTATGTTGGACATAAGGCTGCAAAAGCGATGAAACGTGCCAAAAATATTGAGTCAAGACATCAGGAAGCCGTTTTACAAAAATCAGAACTGCTCCACAACATTGAACAATATGATGACTTAAAAATTTCACCACTTGAATTTCACAAAGAGTGCTTAATAGAAGCGAATGATTTATCATTGTCTTATGGAGATAAAGAAGTATGCAGTAATCTTAATTTCAGAGTCAATATTGGTGATAGAGTTGCCATTATCGGAAAAAATGGGAGTGGTAAGTCTAGTATCCTAAAATTGATTAATGGAGATGATATTAAATTTACCGGAAATTTTATGCTAGCAAGTGGACTAAAAATTTCTTATATTTCGCAAGATACTTCATATTTAAAAGGTAATCTATCTGAATTTGCCTATAATAATAAGATCGATGAAACTCTATTTAAAACGATTCTTCGTAAACTGGATTTTAATAGAGAGCAGTTTGATAAGAACATGGTGGATTTTAGTGCTGGTCAGAAAAAGAAAGTACTAATTGCTAAAAGCCTTTGTGAAAGTGCACATTTGTATATATGGGATGAGCCATTGAACTATATTGATATTTTTTCACGTATCCAAATTGAAAAAATGATTTTGGAATATTGTCCTACACTATTGTTTGTGGAGCATGATGATGCTTTTTGCAATAACATTTGTACGAAAAATATTAATTTAGGTTTGTAGAGATTTTGAGTTGCCACAATAACTAAAAGATATTTACATGAAAGGGTGAAGAAATGTTAAAACAAAAAGAATTAATTGCAAACGTTAAGAATCTTACTGAGTCAGATGAACGAATTACAGCTTGTATGATGTATGGATCGTTTACCAAAGGAGAAGGTGACCAATACTCTGATATAGAGTTCTATATATTTTTGAAAGATAGTATAACCTCGAACTTTGATTCATCCAACTGGTTGTTTGACGTAGCTCCGTACTTGATGCTTTATAAAAATGAGTACGGAACAGAGGTAGTTATTTTTGATAATCTTATACGTGGGGAATTTCATTTCCTTTCTGAAAAAGATATGAACATAATCCCCTCGTTTAAAGATTCAGGTTATATTCCTGATACGAAGGCTATGCTTATTTACGATGAAACAGGGCAATTAGAAAATTATTTATCAGAGATAAGTGGTGCAAGACCAAATAGACTTACTGAAGAAAATGCTAATTTTTTGTTGTGTAATTTCTCTAATCTATGGTTGATGGGAATCAACGTTCTAAAAAGAGGAGAATATGCTCGTTCATTAGAACTCTTATCACAACTTCAAAAAAATACACTACAACTTATACGTATGGCAGAAAAAAATGCTGATAATTGGCTAAACATGAGTAAAAACCTTGAAAAAGAAATTAGCCTTGAAAATTATAAAAAATTTGCAAAGACCACTGCTCGATTAGATAAGGTAGAATTATTTGAAGCCTATAAAAATTCTTTGCTATTAGTTATGGATTTGCAAAGTCACCTTATTGAACAATACAACTTAAAAGTTACACATGACATTTTAGAAAGATTGTTGAATTACATTAGTGAATAGGAGAGTAACGTTATTCACAGTATTGGGTACTGAAAATTAACAGCATACCTCAGTTTTTCAAAAAACAGCGAAGCCTATGGATATGTTCCCGTCTACCGATAGTGCAAAAAGTGTCGTGGATATGTTTCCGAGAACGGACATACACAAATGACATTCATTCTGTCCTCTCAATCCATATTGAATGTGTGACTGTTTTAAGTAAGTAAGGAAAACATAAAAAAACGGGCTCTTTGTCAAATCGGACTGATGAGACAAATATTGAAGATGATGAATTTGAGAATTTTCTCAAATTCATCATCTTTTTTTAGTTATTCAATTGTGACAAGGTCGTTTATCATAAAAATTCTTATCTTCATATTACTAAAAGATTTGAAGCCATAAGATACTCTTTTTAATATCTTAATATGAGTATTTTTAGCTTCTATTTTTCCGTTAGAATACTTATACGTTAAGCATTACGAATCCCTTCTTCATAATTAATCAGATTTTCAATCTTCTGTTTAAATAGTGGATCTAAGGTAGTCGGTAAGTTCTTTGGTTCTGTTGCAAAGTTTTAAATAAAGAATAAAATCCCTTACGGTATCTATGATTTAAGCTGGGATTCCCAATAATACCTTGATTTCAGTACAGACCGAAAACCCGAAGAGAGTGCCTTCTTTTCGGGTTTTCTTATATAATCCTCGAATGGCTTCCATGCCTTTAATCGTGGTAGAGGCAGTGCGTAAACTTCGATAGAATTTATTGCGTCTCTTTACTGGACGATGGTCTTGTTCAATCAAATTATTCAGGTATTTAATGGTACGATGTTCTGTCCCTTGATAAAAGCCGTATTCTTTTAGTTTCTTAAAGGCACTTGTAATAGAGGGGGCTTTATCTGTGACTACAACCTTCGGTTCATCAAACTGCTTCACTAACCGCTTAAGAAAAGCATAGGCTGCTTGTGTGTCCCGTTTTTTACGTAACCAAATATCCAAGGTTAAACCATCTGCATCGATGGCTCGATACAAATAATGCCATTTTCCTTTAATTTTGATGTACGTTTCATCCATTTTCCATGAATAAAAGGATTTTTTATTTTTCTTTTTCCAAATTTGATAGAGTAGTTTGCCATATTCTTGCACCCAACGATAAATCGTCGTATGAGAAACGTTAATGCCACGATCATATAAGATTTCTTGAACTTCACGATAGCTAAGGTTATAACGAAGATAGTAGCCCACGGCTACAATAATCACATCCTGCTGAAATTGCTTTCCTTTAAAATGATTCATCGTCATTCCTCCTGCTATCTTTTTCTATTATTCTACCTTATTTGATAGTAGATTTAAAACTTTGCAACAGAACCCAGCGGGGGAAATAGTTAAATCACCAGCTAATAAAGGAAAAGAAAAGTTACAAGAGATGGTAGGTAAGTGGGGAGTTGTACCAGGAGATAGTTTCTTTACAATTGTTTCAGATAGTGAAGTGGAAATCTTCAGAGGACCAGGTGAACCAATTGAGAAAAAACAAGTGGAAGAGGTAACACTTGATGGCAATACGCTTACTATTGTTTTGGCGGATAAAACAATGACGTTAGAATTAATTGATGATCAAACGATTAAAATGGGAGAAACAACGTATAAGAAAATTGAGTAAGACCTGCTATATGAATTACTGTAAGAGTTTATTAAATCATTTATCTATCAATATTTATTGAGAAAACGACTCTGTATTAACCAGTCTGTAGGATATTTATTGACAGGAAGAATGTTCTTTAACACGCAAAAGACGATAGATGAAGAGTAATCATTATTCAAATGTAAATGGAATTAATTGATTGAATTAAGAGTTTTTGGGATGATGTCTATCTTAGTTTTTTATTAGTTATTATGAGGTAGCTATTAATCTATTTTTTTAAGTATAGGTATCTTGTCTTTTTTGTTCTATTTTAGTGTATAATTAATTACATATTTATCAAAAAAATATAGAATTATATTAATCATAAAAGATACATGAGGTTATCCGAAATGAAAAAGAAAAAACGTGTGAGGATATCTAAAATAAAGAATAAAAAATATAAGAAACTAAGTAAATCTTGGAAACGATTTATTATTTCATTTTTTCTAATAATTAGTTTAGTCAGTGCCTATTTATTTTTCAAAGCATATCATTATATTAATGATATACCTGAGGCACAAAATATCACTCAAGAAGAGATCTATCTTCTCACTAAGATTGAAGAGACAGATACCAGATTAATAAGAGCTTTAAAAAATAATGCATTTGAGTCGTGGTTATATGAAGCAAATGATGAAAAAGTTAAACAACTATCTAAAAATGAAGCATCACTATTAGAAGTAATGGAGGGAAAAACAGCTATTTCAGATATTGATGCTACTATGGTGAATCTAAAGAAACATATCGACATTATAGAAGATGAAGATATTGAAGAATTGTATATTATGTACTACAGAAGTGTCCTACCGAGACAATATAATAAATTAAGGGATATCTTTCAAGAAGCAACTGTTACAAATGCTGAAAAGATGAGTACAGATGGACAAGAATTACTAAATTTATTGAACAAAATATATAATCAAGAAGGGATGCTAACAGTCACAAATGAGCAAAGCTTTCAAAAATCTGTTAGTTTATTAGATGAAATAAATGACAATATAATTGAAGCAAATAACATTAAACATCAAGTTTATTCTTATCGTAATCTTTTAGAAGCTATACCCGCACCGAATACTAAATTTGGAATGGAACTAAGTGGATATGTTGATTTGGCAAATAATTATCTTCAGTCAAAAACTATGGAAGAGGAGTTTAAAAGAAAATATAGTGACCTTCAATCTAATTTAGAAACTAACGAGAAACTAATTAAAAAATCAGTCGACATGCCAGATTTAGTTGGGATGACTGTTAGAGAAGCTAAGCAAGAAATGAACCAATTAAACTTAAATTTAAGTATACAAGGTTATACTAACACGACGTATAAAAATGGTGAAACAGCCCCTGATGATATCCGTGATACGGAAAGTTGGGATAGGGATGAAAAAGATAAAATTTTAAAACAAGAACCTTCACCTCAAACCTATCAATTTATTGTTAAAGGATCTACCATCCAAGTAGTAGTGGAGAATCAACCTATTGTCAAAAAAGCATTTTCTTCAGAATCGAGTAGCTTGTCTACTTCGTCTTCTACCTCTACTTCTATCTCTTCGACAACTAGTGAAACTACCTCACCCAGTACAGAGGAGACAACAGAATCAAGTGATTAATCATGTTGTTATTTATAAACAGTATGGTTAATAAATAGGAAAAAGGAGGTCTACAATGTCTAAAAAAAAGTTTCTAAGAAACGTTCAACGTTTCTTAATCGTCGCCATTTAGCCGTAATCATTCTAGGGATGGTAGCCATGATGATGATATTATCTATGTCGATAGGAACTTATAGTATGAGCAAACGATATAGTCCTTATAGTTCTTTACTTGAAATTCAAAACATTGATGATAAGATTACACAATCTTTCATTATTTTAGATAAAAATGGTGAACCATTAGATAAAAATAATGTCGTCGTTAAATTTGATCCAGTTCAACACAATCCAACTTGGAATGTGAATCAATTATATTTAGATACACTACTAGCAGTAGAAGATGCTTCTTTTTATACTAGAAAAACAAATGGCTTTTCTATCAAAGACACAATGGGGGCAGTAGTTTCTCAAGTTAGAAAGAAATTAGGGAAAAAAGTTGTTTCTAGAGGTGCTTCAACCATTGAGCAACAATTGGTTAAAATCATGGTGTTTGGTTCAAACAATAAAAATTCATTGTCAGATAAGATTATTCAATTAATTGATGCTAGAAAATTATCATTAAAATATAATCGTGATGAGATTTTAAAAGCGTATTTAAATGAATTACGTTTAACACCTAATACTGTAGGAGTTAGAGCAGCATCAATTGAGCTATTTGGTAATGATATGTCTAATATAGATAAGAATGACCCAAAACAAGTCGCTCAAATGGCTTATATGGCTGGTTTAGGTCAATCTCCTTCAGTCTATGTTCAAGACTTTGAAAAAAGTGGAAAGGAGCGGACTCTTACTGTTCTATCTATTATGAAAGACAAAGAACTCATTAGTAAAAAAATATATGAGCAAACAGTAGACATGGTTAAAAGTGAAAATGAAGAGTTTACATTAAAAAGATACAAACAACAAAGCACACCCAAAGAATATCAATCTTACGTTTCAAAAGTTAAAGATGAACTAAGCAGATTAAATTTACCACAAAATACAACGATTACAGTCAAAACTTATGCAGATAGTCATCAATTAAAAGAATTGCACAATATAGTAGAGGGAACTTATCCTCAAGATGACCGATTACCTAATGGCTATATTGAGCATAAAGAAAGTTTGACTGCTCTTTCAGTAGTAGACACGAAAACAGGACACATCCTTGGTCTTGCAACTAATTCAGATAACCCACTCATTCCATATACTGCAACACGTTCATCAGGCTCTACGATTAAACCTTTACTAGATTATGCTCCAGCCGTTGAGTATGCTGGACTGACACCAAATACGAGGCAAAAGGGGAGTTCTTTCACAGTAGGCGACTGGAAAGTTAATAACTATGGCAATCAAAATTTTGGTCAGGTAAGTGCTTCTTTTGCTTTAGGCTTATCACTTAATACGGCTGCAGTAGAAGCATTTCAAATGACAAATGACCAACAAAAAAACAGCATGATGGAACCTTTGGGTTTGGCATCTTATAACCCAAAAGGCTCAACTTACACAGCAGAGCAAGCAATTAATTATCCAACGAATGTTTTAGCATTGTCATCTGCATTTAGCGTTTTTGGAAATGACGGCGTTCGAGTTGAGCCTACAACTATTGAAAGTATTGAAACGGACTCTGTCAAAATAAAACTTTCTGATGTTGAAAGCGAGCGAACGATGAGTTCAAGCACGACCAAAACTATAGTGAGTATGCTAAAAGAAGTGACTGGAGAGAATGGATCAGAGCCGTATGCTGGACCTAAATATACAGGTTTTAGTCAAGATACTTATGTGATGAAGTCAGGTTCAAGCAATTTTGAGAGTTCTGTACCAAACAGTCAAACTAAATCTCCAGATTCGCTTCTGGTGATGGCATCACCTGAGATTTCAATTGCTACGTGGCTAGGAAGTCCAACCTATGTTGATGCGACTTATGCACCAACGACTTATCCACATGAGACAGCAAATCAAGGAAGAGTATATTTAATGAATAGTGCTTTTAAAGTCATGATGAATGGTAGAGAAGCTAAATCATTTGAATTTGGAAATGAAGTTTTCAAAAGTAACCAACAATCTAATCCACTTATTCCTAAACTAGACACTTTATCTGATACTGATTTAGACAAATTAAAGATACAAAATAAGAAAATTGATGAAAAAGATATAGACAAATATCATTCCCTTGAAGAAGATTATTTAAAAACAAAAGAAATATTAGATCAAACGTATCAAGATTAGGGGAATATAAATTTTACATGATGATGATAAAAACTATCTCTGTTGATTTCTATTACATGAATTCAGCGGGGATATTTTTTATATTTATCTTATCTTTGATATACTGTTTTTATGAACTTTTTTTCTATCATCATGAAACTATCTATGTGATTAAGTACCTATATTTAAAATGATAATAATTTGCTTAAACCAACAGATTTTAGTATGATTCTATGAATAATTGCAAAAAATACAAGCATGGCTGAATAAGAAAGGGGAAATAGTTTGTTAACAAGAGAAAAAATCAAACAATTACCAAAAATAGAGTTACATTGTCATTTAGATGGTTCGATTTCAATGGAAACTTTAAAAAAACTAGCAATTAAAGAAAAAATTCCATTAAAGGAATTAGATAAGGTCGTAGCACCTAAAAAATGTCTAGATTTGAGAGAATACTTGGAGAGCTTTGATAGTGTGTTGGCATTACTTCAAAATGAAGAAAATCTAGAAATAGCGGCTTATGATTTAGTTAAACAAGTTGGAGAAGAAAATGTTCGTTACATAGAGATTCGGTTTGCTCCACTACTCCATCAGCGAAATAACTTAAGTGTTGAGCAGATTATTCAAGCTGTGATGAAAGGGATAGATAAGGCTCAGGAGGAAGTTGATGTACAAGTTAACTTGTTAGTATCTGCTATGAGGCACCATCAAACAACAAAGAATATGGAGCTTGTAGATAGTATTAATCAGTTAAAAGATAAACCAGTTGCTGGGTTTGATTTTGCTGGGGATGAGAAAGCTGTATCAAATAGACAAATCAAGGAGGTTGTTTCTATTGCGACACAATCAAAGTTGAATATAACTTTGCACTCGGGAGAATGTGGCTGTATTCAACATGTGATTGAAGCAATCGAGATGGGAGCAACGAGGATTGGTCATGGTGTGGTTATTAAAGATAGTGTCGAAGCAATGGAATATTGTGCTAATCAGCATGTCTTATTGGAATTATGTCCTACTAGTAATATTCAAACTAATGCTATAGAAACATGGGAAGAGTACCCTTTTAGGTTATTTTTAGATCATCATATTTTATGTTCTATAAATACGGATAATCGCACAGTCTCTAATACGAATTTGACTAATGAGTTTTTTTTATTAGCAACCTATTTTGATCTTACATTAGCTGAGATGAAACAATTGAATTTAAATGCTGTAGAAGCATCTTTTTCAAGTGCGGAAGTAAAAGAAAGGTTAAAAAATATGATACATAGAGAGTATATATATTAATGAGTTTATTTTATGTATTATCTACTGATGAATGGTTATAAATTGAAACCTGTCTACTTTTCTATGGAGGAAGTATTGGATAATTATGTAAACATAAAAGAAATTAATAAAGTAGAAGTTGAAAAAGATTTGATAAAACCGTATGTGTATCATTTTAATATGTATATCGATAAGTAATCGAAGTCTTATATCGTTGAAGCTACTTCTATACCTTATCAATCTGGGAAATTCTCCAATATGATAAGGATTTTAATGTTTTATTGAATATGAGCAACAATCAGCTGGTCAACCTAATTATGAGATTGATTTACATGATATAGACTATGCTAAAGTAGCTGAGGCGTGTGGTGGGGTAGAGTATACTGTCCGTACACCTGAAGAATTAGAAAAGTTACTTCCTAATCTAGTCAATGTTTATGTAGCAGATGATGCGCCATTACTAGGAAAAATTGTTTGGGATGAAGCAAAAGTATCTGGAAAATTTTCTGTTAAATCGATTGTTCAAGAGCATACAATGCTAATATTGCCGACATTAAAAGAGATTATACGTCAATTTTTTTAATAAATGGCAATAAAAAAACTACTCATTATGATAATGAGTAGTCAGCCTCTTTTATTTAGTTTAAATTGTTACTTTTCTAAATCACTAGCAGAAGAAATGATATTTGTCACAATACCATAATCTTTTGCTTCATCAACTGACATCCAAAAGTTTCGGTCAGTATCTTCTGCAACTTTTTCATATGTTTGTCCAGTTGCATCTGCAATTAAACGATTAATTCTTTCACGCATTTTGACAATTTCACGTGCTTCGATTTGAATTTCAGTACTTTGTCCTTGAACACCACCAGCTGGTTGATGAATCATAAAACGAGTATTTGGAAGAGAATAGCGATTTTCTTTTTTTGCTGCTAAGAAAATGGTAATTCCAGCACTAGCTACCCAACCAGTTCCTACCATTTTTACTTCCGGTTTAACAAATTTAATCATATCATGAATGGTATCACCAGCTTCAACGTGGCCACCTTGACTGTTGATATAAATCGTGATTGGTTCATCATTTAATGATGAAAGTAATAGTAATTGACTGCTAACTTCTTTTGCTAAATCTTGATCGATTCCTCCATAAATTAAAATAGTCCGTGTTTCAATCATTTTTTGAGTTAACATGGTATTTGTATCCATTTGTGTTTTATCTGACATAAAATAAAATCCCCTTTCAAGTCGTCATCTAGTAATAGTTTAGCATAAATACTTAAAATATACGCGTTATTAGTGTTTAGTTTTACGACCTAGACCAACTGCATTTTTCATTTTGCGTAATGTTTTATTAGCCACTTTTGATGCTTCAATTGCTCCATTATCTAAAATGGTTTGCAAGTCATCCGACTTTAATAACTCTCTATAACGAGCTTGAATAGGTTCTAGTGTTGAAACCACAACTTCCGCTAAGTCATTTTTAAATTCAGCATACCCAGTATCAGTATATTTTTTAACAAGTTCATCAATTGTAAAATCAGAAAAAGAAGAATAAATCACTAAAAGATTTGAAATACCAGGTTTATTTTCTACGTCGTATTCGATTTTTCCGCTCGAGTCAGTGACAGCTGAACGGATTTTTTTACGAATAATATTGGGCTCATCTAACATTGAGATAAATCCTTTACTATTACTATCTGATTTACTCATTTTTTTAGTAGGATCTTGCAAGCTCATGACACGTCCGCCAGCATTTTTGTCTGGAATTTTTACTTCAGGTAGAACAAGAAGTGGTTGATTTACATTTTCTGCGTACCGAGAATTAAAGCGTTCAACAAAATCTCTTGTTAATTCTAAATGTTGTTTTTGATCTTCTCCTACTGGTACTAAATCAGTATTATAAAGAATAATATCGGCAACCATTAGTGGTGGGTAAGTGAGTAAACCAGCACTAACGGAAGTTGCACCAACTTTTTGTGATTTATCCTTAAATTGTGTCATACGTTCCAATTCACCAAGAGATGTGTTACACTGTACAATCCATGCTGCTTCTGTATGTGCTGAAACCTCAGATTGGATAAAAACAGTTGCTTTTTCTGGGTCAATGCCCACAGCAAGATATAAAGAGGCTAGTTGTAAAATTTGTTTTCTTAGTTTTAAACGATCTTGTGGCACAGTAATCGCATGTTCATCTACGATACAAAAGAAACAATGGTAGTCGTTTTGTAGTTGGACGAATTGTTTCATCGCGCCAATATAGTTTCCAATGGTCGGAATGCCACTTGGTTGAATACCTGAAAAAATAGTTTTCATAAAATAATCATGCCTCCGTAAAATTTTTTAGTCATAAGTGTATTATACTAGAAATTAAGAATAAATAGGGAATAAAACGAAAGGAAATTTGATTTAAACGGCTGTCTTGTTATAAAACATATAAAAGTCGTTTTGAAACACACTAAAAGGATGAGATAAAGTGTTTTTTTATACGCTCGATATTCTAAAAAGGTATTTCGTTATTCTAAAAAAATATTAAGTTTAGTCATATAATGTAAAAAAAACCTAGTAATCATAGGTTTTTTATAGTACAATTTACACATACTAGATTTTAGTTAAATAAAATTTTTTCTACTTATTACTTGTGAAAGGAAGTGACAGATATGTTAAAATTATACACTTCACCCAGCTGTACATCTTGTCGAAAAGCGCGTGCTTGGCTACAAGAAAATCAAATAGAATTTGTTGAACGCAACATTTTTTCTGAGCCGTTGACACAAGATGAACTAAAGGAAATATTACGAATGACAGAAGATGGAACAGAAGAAATTATATCAACGCGTTCGAAAGTATTTCAAAAGTTAGATGTTGATTTAGACGAGTTATCACTTCCAGAGTTATTAGAATTAGTTCAACAAAATCCTGGATTATTACGTCGCCCAATTATGATTGATGAAAAACGACTTCAAGTAGGCTTTAATGAAGATGAGATTCGTCGTTTCTTACCAAGGGATGTTCGAGCAATTGAGTTAAAACAAGCACAATTGATGGCAGGTATTTAACAGATCATTTTGTATAATATAATTAAATAGCGAAACTGGTTATAAGAAGATGGATTTGACTTATGTTCAAATGTATCTTTTTTTTTCTTAAAAATTCTTAATTTTCGTAGGGAACATGGACGAAATAAAGGTGATTTTCTTTACTTTTTATTAATATACTATACAATGTAACTATATAAATAATTTTGAAAAGGGGTGTAGCCGTATGGAAATGGAACGAATTAATGAGAACACAATTCGAGTATCAATTGGAAATGATGATCTTGCAGAACGCGGAATTACTTTTTTAGATTTGTTAGGTAACCAAAAACAAATTGAGACTTTCTTCTATAGTATTTTAGAAGAGGTGGATGTGGATGAACAGTTCCAAGGGACCGACGCTGTAACGTTCCAAGTGCTACCCAATCATGATGGACTTGAATTGTTTATCAGTAAAAATGCGTCAATAGATGAAACGGCTGACTTTAGTGGACTAGATAATGGACAAGCAGATGGTTTTGTTGATTACCTCAAAAATCAAATGAATACTCCTGAAGCTAAAAGTTCTGTTGAAGAACCAACAGATAATGAAGAATTGAATTATTTAGAAGATAGCATGTTTGGTGCAACTTACGAAACAGTTTTTAAAGCAGCTGACTTTGAGGACATTGTGGAGCTAGCTAAAAATATTCAGTTATTAAATGTGTTATCATCGCTTTATTTTTATAATAACACTTATTATTTACAGTTAACTTTCTTGCTTGAAAATACTTCTAAGAATCAAGCCAAAAATGATGTCTCAAAAATATATGATTTTATGCAGTTAACTAACATTACAAAAGATGTACTGGATGAGTATGGGGAATTGGTTATTGATCGTAATGCATTAAGTATTTTAAAGCACTATTTTAAGTAAAGAATGTTTTCGGACATTCTTTTTTTATGAAATCAAGCCAAATTTGGAGGTGATAGAGTGATTAAACGACGCGAACTATTATGGTATAGTATCTTTGGAACGACTGCTACTTTTATCTATTTTTTTATTCGGTTTATGTCTAAAAATTGGACGGATAATGTGTTGATAACAGTTATGTTAGCCCAAAGTGTGGCAATCGTTTTTTCATTCTTCGCCAACAAGTTTTTTGTGTTTAAAAATACAGGATTAGGATTTGCCCGTTCGTTGAAGCAATTTATAGAATTTATTGCAGGTCGTTTTTTTGTGATTATGTTAGATTTAGGGATTGCCTACTTTTTTGTGGAAAAGTATAGTAGAGTAATGATTTCGGTACTTCATTTACAACGAATTAATTATCAACAATTATTATTCCGCCACCCATTAATTGGTCCGTATATGGGAAATGCTTATTTACTAAATGAATTTATTTTTACCGTCTTATCACAAGTTTTGGCTACAATCATCAACTATGTGGTTTCTAAACGAATTGTTTTTAACGCAAAAAAGAGCTATGAGGGAGAGTTGGTCTCTTCCTCATAGTTATTTTTTTAATAAGTTGAATTTTTATTTACAACCACAGTATTTTCAGGAACAGAACGTGTAATCCATGTTCCACTTCCAATGACTGTATTATCACCAATAAATGTGTCTCCTCCAAGAACAGTTGCTCCAGCATAAACAACCACACCATTGCCAATATTCGGGTGTCGTTTTCCATATTTTGCTAGAGACCCATCTTCCATTATGTTAAAGTTACGCACGCCTAAGGTGACATTTTGATAAATTCTGACATGCTCTCCTATCACAGTTGTTTCTCCAATGACGATGCCAGTTCCATGATCAATGAAAAAATACGCGCCAATTTGAGCTCCTGGATGAATATCTATCCCTGTTAAACTATGCATATTTTCAGATAACATGCGTGGCACAATCGGAACATCTAACAGATAGAGTTCATGAGCTAGTCGATGGATGCTAATAGCCTTAAACCCAGGATAAGTCAAAATGATTTCATCGGTGCTTTTTGCTGCAGGATCTCCTTGGTAGGCTGCTTGAATGTCTGTATCAATTAACTGTTTAATGTTTGAAAGACGTTGTGTTAATTTTGCTGCAATAACCTCACTTTGATTTTTTTGCTCAATAGTGAAAGATAATAACTGCTCAAGAGAATGATTAAAGGTCGATGTTGTCATCGTTTGGTCAGGTGAACCAAAAAATGCTGGAAATAGCAATGCGAAAAAGTCAGAAATAACCTGTTCGACGGCTTTATCCATCCCAATGTAATTCTTATTCATCATTTTTCCTATTCTGTAAACATAGGTGTAGATAAATAGCGTTCACCAGTATCCGGTAACAATACTACAATATGTTTAGTTTTATTTTCATCTCGTTTAGCTAGCTCCATTGCAGCACATACTACAGCCCCTGAAGAAATACCTGCAAGGACACCTTCTTGTTCTGCTAATAGTCGCCCAGTTGCAAAAGCATCTTCATTGGATACAGTGATAATTTCATCATAAACTGATGTATCTAAAATTGATGGAATAAAGCCTGCACCAATTCCTTGGATTTTATGGCTTCCAGCTACTCCAGTGGATAGGACAGCAGAGTCAGTTGGTTCAACAGCCACAATTTTGACGTTTGGATTTTTTTCTTTAAGGAATGTTCCAACTCCAGTAACAGTCCCACCAGTTCCGACTCCAGCAACAAAAATATCTACATTTCCTTCAGTGTCATTCCAAATTTCAGGTCCAGTTGTTTGGTAATGAATTTCAGGATTAGCGGGATTAGAAAATTGTGATGGAATAAAGCTATTTTTTATACTTTCAGCTAATTCTTCTGCTTTAGCAATAGCTCCTTTCATTCCTTTAGCTCCTTCAGTTAAAACCAATTCAGCTCCATAAGCTTTCATTAACTGACGGCGTTCAACAGACATTGTTTCTGGCATGACGATAATCAATTTATAACCACGAGCCGCTGACATCATAGCCAAGCCAATACCAGTATTTCCAGATGTTGGTTCGATGATGGTTGTTTCTTTTGTTAATTTACCTGCTTTTTCTGCTGCATCAAGCATAGCTTTGGCAATTCTATCTTTGACTGAACCACCAGGATTAAATGATTCGATTTTAGCTAGGATTGTTGCATCAAGCTTTTGGCTATCCTCCAAAGATGTTAATTCAAGTAAGGGAGTGTTTCCAATTAATTGATCAACTGATGTATAAATATTAGACATACAATTCTCTCCTTTTTATTAAAATATATTTAGCATAGTTTTTAGGTATATAAATTATAACGTGTTTAACTGACTATTCAAAATATAAAGTTCATATGAATGAAAAAACATTGAAGTAACAAAAAATGATTTTATTAATTTTGTAGATAAATTAATTAAAGAAATATAAGAGAAGCAACCATTAGATAGGAATAATCAAGAATTACAAAAGCCTCCATCTTATCAAACGTCTTAATAATTAAAAGAAAACATAGATATTTATAAAAAATGGTGAAGAATTAATTCAAGTGATTAATAAGAGATTCCGATGATTTTATTAGCAACGATTCGTGACCCACATGACCAAATAAAGAAATGTTAGGATTAAATATTAAGAAAAATTGATGATTCTAGTTATAGATAGTGATTATATCAATCGTTTAATATTATTATGTAAATATTTAGCAGTTTTACCTATAGGTATGTCGAATAGGTTGACATTCATAATATAAGCAAAGAAGATTATTTATATACATAGACTCTTTCTTATATCAGAAGTGAGTCTATTTTTATTTGTGTTTATAAATAATATTGTTACATTTGCTTAAGTTCATCTATTATCTTTTTCTTAAATGAAGTGGGGCTAATAATTTCAACTAGAAAACCTTGACTAAGAACCCAGAGAATCATTCCATTATTAAAAGCTCTGATTTCAAAGATTGTGTATTGATTTTTAACTATTTTTTTGATCACTGCTTGAGGAAAACAATCTAGAACTACTTCTTGGTATCCTTTGTAATGGAATGTAATAAGTTGAGTTATTTTCTTTACTGAAAACGAACGACTTGTTATAAGAATCTTTGCTATACCATGATGTTAAATAACGTTAATTAACTGGTTGTATTAAGCAATAGGTTATTACAATCATTTAACTCTAGATAAACTTCTAATCTCACGTTTTGATAGTCCAGTCCTTTAGTACCTCACGAATAATTTTAATATGTTCATTCTTTCAGTTATATTATATTTTTCGGTTAACTCATTAATTTGTCCTAATGCGATATGTTTATAAATTAAAAAGAATGAATTAAATAGTTATCATAATGTTTTATCTTTCTAGTGACATTATACGTTAGTACTAAGTAATGTTAATGATAAATAGTATAGTAATAATCTTATAGGAGATGGAAATGTCTACACTTTAAATATATAAATGTTATTATAAAAGTGTGTGTCTTTTTTTATT
This sequence comes from Vagococcus sp. CY52-2, assembly GCF_022655055.1. Taxonomy (NCBI): domain Bacteria; kingdom Bacillati; phylum Bacillota; class Bacilli; order Lactobacillales; family Enterococcaceae; genus Vagococcus; species Vagococcus changpingensis. Next base: position 229,619 of record NZ_CP093384.1, read on the forward strand.
GGTATTAGAGTTTTTATTATTTATATTGGTTATATAGTTGAATTAAGTATCATTGATATTTTTTACAATAAATGATAGTAAGAATATCTTGTTGTAATTTGTAGGTTACTTAGGTGACTTGATTTAAAACAATTTAAGTATGGATGTATAGTTATTATGATGATAGGTGGCCTAGTTATTGTGCGTGATATTTTATTTTTAATGGGTAAATTTTTTTTGAGTCTACTTTTTGGGGCATTTCGTTTTAGTAGTAAAATGTTTAATATAATGATGGGTTTAACTGGCATACAAGCTGTGGAGGACACACATGTTAATAAGTATGGTGTTCAATTTTTGATGGTTGAACCTTATGAGTTAAAGCAAACATTTTTTTCTCGTAAAAAAGCAAAACACTTAGGGAAAGTTTATACTTCTAGGTTAAAAGAGGGAAGAGTTCAAGGAGCTTATGTTGTCATTAATCGTAGCATACTAATGGAAAGAAAAAATAAAGTCAATCGATCGATTTTTAGAAATGACGAAGATAGATATAATGCTTATGTACCAGGTTTTGATGAAGTTAGAAGTGAAAAAATAAAGTGTGATAAACGTATGCAAGCAATGTACCATCGAACACATCTTTTGCCTTTTCGATTTTGTTTAAGCGAGGGAGATGATATGACTAATTTATTATTCACAGGCACAGCTCATTTGAACAGTGGGAGTCGTCCACAGCTTCATTATTTTGTTCCAAATGATAATTTATTTAAAGATAGTTTTTATTATCGCCAACTATATTTGTCTGATTTATGTAAGACTAAAATAAGAAAAAAAAAGTTAATAAAAGAATCTAATATCACTATTCAACACATTTCTGCTCCCTCACCAGCACCAATTGGTAGTCATTATTCGTTGGATGACTTTGAAAGAGTTGCGACAAGTTATATATTAGATCATCCTAATAATAGTTTTAAATATGGTGTTTTTTGTCATTATAGTGATGACGGCGTTATTCCTAGCAGTGTTTCTGTGTATTTAATAAATAATACTTTAAATAAAATGATTTTTTCTGTTGAATTACCAAATGTCTTTTAAAAAAGTCTCAAGGTCTTTATTAAGACCTTGAGACTTCAGACTGTAGACAAAGTATTGATAAATTTCGATACTTTGTCTTTTTTTTTGGTAAAATAGAGGAAAGAAGTGACTATTAATGTTGAAAAAGCAAGATATGAGTAAACGCAATCAAATAGGTTTTTATTCATTAGAAGACTTAGTTCCACAGGAACATCTTCTAAGAGATATTGATAAATACGTCGATTTTAGTTTTATTTATCAACTTGTTGAGGATAAATACGATCAGTCTAATGGACGACCTAGTTTAGATTCAGTTATGTTAATCAAACTTCCCTTGATACAATACTTATACGGAATTAAGAGCATGAGACAAACGATTAAAGAAGTCGAAGTAAATATGGCTTACAGATGGTTTTTAGGTTTAGATATCCAAGACTCAGTCCCTCACTTTTCAACTTTTGGTAAAAATGACTCAAGAAGATTTAAAGGAACAGATATCTTTGAACAAATTTTTTATGGTATTTTAGCGCAGTGTATAGAAGCTCATTTAGTTGATACGTCTGAGATATTTATTGATGGGACTCATATTAAAGCACATGCAAATAATAAAAAGTATGAAAGCAAAGAAATAACTGAAGACACATTATTTTATGTAAAATCACTTCAAAAAGAAGTTGAAATCGATAGAGAAAAACAATTAAAAAAGCCCTTAAAAAGAAAAGAAAAAAGTGAGACAAATACAAAGGTTAAAAAAATTAGTAAAAACGATGCTGACAGTGGCTGGTTTCATAAAGGAGAACATAAACAAGTCTTTGCCTATGCCACACAAGTGGCATGTGATAAAAACGGATGGGTTTTAGGATATACAACGCATCCAGGTAATCAACATGATAGTCGTACTTTTATCTCTATTTACAATAAATTAAAAAGTCATTTCACTCTGAATAAATTAGTGATGGATGCAGGCTACAAGACACCAGGTATTGCCCATTTGTTATTTCAAGATAACTTAACACCTATCTTTCCATATAAGAGACCCATGACCAAGAAAGGTTTTTTCAAAAAATATGATTATGTTTATGACAAATACTATGATCAATCTATTTGTCCCAATATGAAAACATTAACTTATACGACAACTAATCGAGATGGTTATCGAGAATATAAAAGTAACCCTCACGATTGTATGACGTGTTCTTTAATAAATAAATGTACGCAATCAAAGGATAAGAGAAAATAAGTTCAACGTCATTTATGGGAAGATGATATGGAACGATGTGAGGACATACGTCATTCCATTGGAATGAAATCTATCTATAATAATCGTAAACAGACGATTGAGAGGTTATTTGGAACAGCCAATGAATTTCATGGATTACGTTATACCAACTTAATAGGCAAAGAAAAAATGCACATGAAAATTGGGCTTATTTCGCATGTCTTAATATAAAAAAATTAGCAAAAATGCTTAAATTAAGAGACCTAGAGGGCTCTATTTTTAATTTTTTACCTACATTAATCATAGAATATAAAAAAGACAAACCAATTACTCTTAATGAGTAATTGGTTTGTCTTCACTCTGAAGCCACTACCTCTGTAAAGGTAGTGGCTTTTGTGCTAGATATACTAGCAAATCTTCTTGTTTTCGCATATTTATTATATCATGATTCTAAATAACAATCAAAATCCATTGTTTACATATTTTTTTATTACTTAATACTATTCCAAAACTTATCACCCCATGCACATATATTATCGACTATTGGTAATAATTCCATTCCAATATCTGTTAGTTGGTATTCAACTTTTGGAGGAACTACAGGGTATACAGTTCGTTTAACTATGTTGTCTTTTTCTAGTTCACGTAACTGCCTAATAATCATTCTTTGATTAATATCTGGCAGCATCTTTTCTATTTCGCTTAATCGTAATATAGGTTTTTGTAACAAAGACCAGACAATTGCTATTTTATATTTTCCGCCAATAACAGACATAGCTAAATCCTTAGTATTGACAAAATATTTTTCATTGTAATTATACATAAAAGGAACCTCATTATTGTTTTTGATTTATATTTTTAGAAATTATATCAATTAAAATCTATAGTGTCAAAAACATCAGTATTGCTTTTTTTGTCATTGTTTATATAATAAGCAATAACGTACAAAAAGGATTTTAATAAATAAGATAGATGAGTAATCTAATTATGAAAATGGATGGAGAATAGTTATGAAAAGTAGAGCTGCTGTTGCATTTGGTCCAAATAGACCATTAGAAATTGTAGAGATTGATGTGGAAGATCCAAAAGAAAATGAAGTTATGGTTAAAATATTGTATACATCTGTCTGCCATACAGATGCTTATACTTTATCAGGTGAAGATCCTGAAGGTGTATTTCCTGTTGTGTTAGGACATGAGGGAGCTGGAGTCGTTGTAAAAGTTGGTTCTGGTGTTACATCAGTTAAAGAAGGAGATCACGTTATACCTTTATACACAGCAGAATGTGGTAAATGTAAATTTTGTTTATCTGGAAAAACAAATTTATGTTCTGCTGTAAGAGAATCACAAGGAAAAGGAGTAATGCCTGATGGTACAACTCGTTTTTCATATAACGGTGAACCAATTTATCATTACATGGGTACCAGTACTTTTAGTGAGTATACAGTAGTAAACGAAATTAATTTAGTGAAAATAAATGAAAATGCACCATTAGAAAAAGTTGGATTGCTAGGTTGTGGTGTTACAACAGGTATAGGTGCAGTTGAAAATACAGCAAAAGTCGAAGAAGGGGCTATTACTGCTGTATTTGGTTTAGGAGCTATTGGTCTTGCAGTTATTCAAGGTTTAAAGAAAGTTAATGCTCAATGTATTATTGCAGTCGATACGAATCCTGATAAATGGGAATTAGCGAAAAAGATGGGAGCTACTGACTTTGTAAATCCTAAAGATTATGAAAAATCAATACAAGAAGTAATAGTTGAAATGACAGATGGAGGTGTAGACTATAGTTTCGAATGCATTGGAAATGTTGAAGTAATGCGATCTGCATTAGAATCATGCCATAAAGGATGGGGAGAGAGTATTATTATTGGAGTTGCTGGAGCAGGAAAAGAGATTCACACGCGCCCATTCCAATTAGTAACAGGACGTGTATGGAAAGGCTCTGCTTTTGGAGGAGTGAAAGGTCGAACCCAATTACCTGGCATGGTTGAAGAATTTATGGATGGAAAGATTGATTTAGATTCGTTTATTACACATAGACTAAGTTTCTCACAAATTAATGAATCATTTAAGTTACTGCATAACGGTGAATCAATTCGAACTATGTTAACTTATGGAGATTAGATGTATGGACTTGAAAATATTGGAAATTCATACTTCTTTTGGTGGAAAGCAAATTAAATATCAGCATACTTCAAAAATTTTGAAATGTGAAATGATATTTAGTTTATTTTTACCAGAATCTAAATCAGAAACTGAAACAGTTCCACTTATTTGGTGGTTGGCAGGTTTAACTTGTACAGATGATAATTTTAGTCAAAAAGGAGCATTTCAGAAATATGCTTCTGAGCAAAACGTTGCATTTATTATGCCAGATACATCACCTAGAGGCAATGTTGCTGATAGTGATGACTGGGATTTAGGACAGGGAGCTAGTTTTTATATAAATGCTACTTTAGAACCATGGAAAGAAAATTTTCAAATGTATGATTATCTAACTAAAGAACTTCCTGAAATTGTGTACACTTTAATTCCAAATTTCTCAGGAAAAGAAAGCATTATGGGACATTCAATGGGAGGTCATGGTGCATTAGTACTTGGGCTAAGAAATCCAAACCGATTTGTTTCTATCTCAGCATTTGCTCCAATATCTAATCCAAGCAACGTTCCTTGGGGGAAAAAAGCCTTCTCCTCTTATTTAGGAAATGATAAGTCAGCATGGAAAGAATGGGATGCTACAGAAATTATAAAAAAATCAACCAAAAATAATGTTCCGATATTAATAACACAAGGTACAGATGATAACTTCTATGAGTTACAATTAGATGAAGAGGCATTTTTATCTGCTGCTAAAAATGTTGATAGAGACGTAACATATAAAAGAGAAATAGGTTATGATCATAGTTATTTTACTATAGCAACATTTATTGAAAGTCATATTAAATTTCATTTAAGAGAATTAAAAAAAATATAAAAGGAAAGCCTTCAGAATTATACTGAAGGCTTTAAGTATTTTGTAGAGTTAACATAAATCAAATTATACCTAGTGAAATCAAATACAATCAAACTTGTACTTGATTATTACAATCTGTTTATATATAATCAAGTATGAACTTGAATGAGTGATTTTGGAGGAATAAACGTGACAAATGAAATATGTGAGATTACTTGTATTCATGAGGAGCAAGTAACTAATTCAAAAGAGAGATTAAAAAATACTAATAGCAAAGATCTAAGTTCTTTATTTAAAATTTTATCAGATGAAAATAGATTCAAAATATTACATGCTTTAGCTTATGAAGATCAACTATGTGTATGTGACGTAGCCAATATTATTGGAGCAACTATGGCAAATACATCACATCATTTGCAATCATTAAAAAAATTAGGTGTTGTAGATAGTAAAAAAATAGGCAAATTAGTTTATTATTTTAGTTCTGATGATAGGATTGTTGAATTGATAAATTTTGGAAAACAACTAGAAAAGGGTGATAGATATGAGTAAAGAAACTTCTAGTAAAACATATCGAGTAGAGGGATTAAGCTGTACGAATTGTGCTGCTAAATTTGAAAAAAATGTTAAAAGTATTGAAGGTGTAACAGATGCAAAAGTAAACTTTGGTGCTGGAAAAATTAAAGTTGAGGGAACATCTTCCATTCAAGAAATTAAGTCTGCTGGAGCTTTTGAAAATCTAATTATTCAAGATGAGGACAATCAAGAATCTGAAGGGGAACAGAAAGATTCTTTCTTGAAACGTAATTGGACATTAGTTATTTCAGTAATATTAATAGCCATAGCTTTTTATTTTAGAGCTACTGCAGGCGAGAATGATATCATAACTAAAAGCTTATTTATATCAGCTATCGTTATTGGTGGATTTAGTTTATTTACAGAAGGAATTAAGGATTTACTTAAATTAAACTTTTCAATGGAAGTTTTAATGACAATAGCAATTATAGGCGCATCAATTATAGGTGAATGGGCTGAAGGTTCTATTGTAGTTATCTTATTCGCTGTTAGTGAAGCCCTTGAACGATTTTCAATGGATAAAGCAAGACAATCTATTCGTTCGTTAATGGATATAGCACCAAAAGAAGCTTTGATTAGAAGAAATAACGAAGAAAAAATGATAAATGTTTCTGATATTCAAATAGGAGATATTATGGTTATTAAACCAGGGCAAAAAATAGCTATGGATGGGGTAGTCATTAAAGGACATTCTGCTGTTAATCAAGCAGCAATAACGGGTGAGTCTGTTCCAATTGAAAAACAAAATAAGGACGAAATTTTTGCAGGTACTTTAAATGGAGAGGGGATTTTAGAAGTGGAAGTGACTAAACATGTTAATGATACAACCATTGCTAAAATCATTCATTTAGTGGAAGAAGCACAAGGAGAACGAGCACCTGCACAAGCATTCGTTGATAACTTTGCTAAATACTATACCCCTTCTATCATGGCTATTTCGGCTTTAATTATCATTATTCCACCATTGTTTTTTGGTGGTGATTGGAATAAGTGGTTGTACCAGGGTTTATCACTATTAGTAGTTGGTTGTCCTTGTTCATTAGTTATCTCAACACCTGTTTCAATCGTTTCAGCTATTGGAAATTCAGCTAAAAATGGTGTGCTGGTAAAAGGAGGTATTTATCTCGAAGAAATCGGAGGATTAAAAGCAATCGCTTTTGATAAAACAGGGACTTTAACCAAAGGAACGCCTTCTGTAACAGACTTTGTTGTAAGTGACACAAATCAAGAAAATCAGTACTTATCTATCATTTCAGCGTTAGAAATACTTTCTCAACATCCTTTAGCTTCAGCCATTCTTAAAGAAGCTGATAGAAGAGAGTCAAACTATCAAATGATCGATATTATGAATTTTAAATCAGTAACTGGTAAAGGAATTAAAGGTGATTATCAAGGTACAACTTATTTTGTTGGAAGTCCTAAATTATTTGATTCAGAATTAATTAGGCAAGCTAGTGTCATGAAAAATTATGAGAAGTTACAAGAGCAAGGAAAAACCGTCATGATTTTTGGAACAGCACAAAATATTTTGGCAATTATCGCAGTTGCTGATGAATTAAGAAAGTCAAGTTCAGAAGTAATCGCTAAGCTTCATCAGTTAGGTATTGAACATACAATTATGTTAACTGGTGACAATATCAGAACAGCTAAATCAATTGGAGAACAAGTTGGTGTGACAGACATTAAAGGTGATTTAATGCCACAAGATAAGTTAGAGTATATTAAAGAGCTTAAAGAAAAGTATGGAAAAGTGGCTATGGTAGGAGACGGAGTAAATGATGCTCCTGCGTTAGCATCAGCAACTGTTGGGATTGCAATGGGTGGGGCTGGAACGGACACTGCTTTAGAAACAGCTGATGTTGCCTTAATGGGTGATGATTTACAAAAGTTACCGTTTATTGTTAATCTTAGTCGAAAAACATTAAAAATTATAAAACAAAATATTACTTTCTCTTTAAGCATTAAATTCTTAGCTTTATTGCTAATTATTCCAGGATGGTTATCACTTTGGATTGCTATTGTTGCAGATATGGGAGCAACTTTATTAGTAACACTTAATGGATTGAGATTGATGAAACAGAAGTAAGAAATAGTTATTTATCTCGTTGATTAACATAATCTCGCTTTTAAGAAGTATCATACCTACCAACGGATTCAGTTCGCGAGATTGTGAATGCCAATTGGTCTACATAAACAGTCAAAAAAGAATCCCATCAAGTGGCGATTCTTTTTTTTTCGAGATAGTGAAAGACACCCAATCATTTTTTTTGTTTCGTGTTATTTTTTGTTGATTGATTAGATGAAAAAAATAAAAAAGATGTCACCAAGTAAAACAAAAAAATTAAAAAAATTTTTAAAAGCCTGCGAACAAAAAGAAAAAAGAGAGAGAAAAACTGTTGTCTTTTTTGAAAAACAACTGGTGTGACAAATGAAAAAAAATCACGTGTATTAAAAAAAGTTTGGTGAAAAAAATTAAAAAAGAGACCAGACTAAAAATCAAGTATTGCCAAAAAATCAATAAGGCAAGCAACGGGTTTGTCATGACAAACCCAAAAATTGAATTTTTTTAAGCTTGTTAGGTTGCACCTAAGACCGCTGAAAAAATAAAAACACTTTTCCAAAAGTAAGGAAAAGTGTTTATTTTTTTGTCGCGCTGCTCGATACTTTTTTGAATTCAAAAAATAATTTTCTGATTAACGGAATTCTCTTTTTAAATGATTCAAACTGTTTTTTCTAACGATTTCTTTTTCAACTTTTTCAAATTCTTTTTATTTCTGAACGTGAAAATTTAACTCATGTGTGTCGATTTTTAAATCTAAAACGTCATTTTTTTTTGACTTATTTTTTTATAGATGAGTCATTCAATCATTAGTCATCTTACTTTTGGCCAATTTTGCGTTTAAGAGCATAAGGGAAACTGCCAACAGGCAAGCTGTTGGGTTGATAGTATCAACGTTTCCGATGTAACATGATTTTTTCTCGTTTGCACTGTTTTAACACACCTTTGACACACCTTTTAACCACCTTTAACACACCTTTGACACACCTTTAACACACCTTTTAACCACCTTTGACATACACTATTTTTTATCAATAAAAGAATTATCCTAAATCATTTCAATTGAAAAATTAGTTTTTCAAAAAAAAAAAAATAAAAAACTTTTCCAAAAGTATGGAGAAGTTTTTCTACTTTGTCGTGTTGTTCGAAATAGTTTTCTGATTAATGGAAACCACTTTTTAAATCATCTAAAATATCTTTTCGAAGTTTTTCTTCTTCAATTTTTTCAAATTCTTTTTGTTTCTGAGCGTAAAAATCTGACTCATGTGTGCCAATTTTTAAACCTAATACTTTATCTTTTGCGACCCATTTTTCTTCTTGAGAAAGATCACCATTGTGTTCGATATTAAATATTTTTTGTCGTAAGTCTTCGCGTTCTCCTTTAGAAAAGTCATTAGCATTTTTATTTTCTGGTTTAAAAGCAAATTGGTAACCAACAACAGGTTTCCCACGTCCTTTACCATATTTCTTACGAATGGTAAGACCGCGAAATAATGGAGTTAATTCGTCTTTAATAGGCTTTAAGACTCTTTTATCAAGATTAGCAGGTTCTTTCAAATAACTTTTAGGAATATCTAAAAGCTCAAAAAAATCTTCTTTAGAGAAATATGCATAGCCCGTTGTTCGAAATTGTTTTAACAATCGAAACATGGTTTTTGAATAACTGCTTTGTAGGTCATTAAACTGTTGAAGAGAATAACGAACCCATTCGTCTAAGTCATTGAGTAAAGGAATAGCTTTTTCATGTATTTGAATTTCAGCATAAGGGGAATCTGCTTCTCCATTAATGTCGAATGAGCTAAATAAAACGAAACGCTCACGTCTCAAACCAGAGGCGCTTCTACGACCAAATCTCAAATCCATTAATTTGTCATACGTTTCTTCTAAGTCATCAATAAAACGATTATTGGCAGTTGCTTTATAATCACTTAATTCTTTAAGTTGGCTAAAAGAGAAGGTTACTTTATTTTGCCCCTTATCACGCATTCTAGAGATAATTGAAAAAAATAAATTCATTTGAACAGGGGTAAACTTTCTCAAAGGAATAGTATTTAATTCTGTATGATGTTTAACTAATTCATTAACCATAAACGCACCTCACATTAATATAATATTTATAAAGTACATATTACAAGTTCAAGTACTTTAAGTAAAGACTTAAAACAGACAAAATGTACTTATAAATATTCTGTATCCATTGGGGGAGTAAGGATTAAACAAGGTCTAAAAGAGGTTTAAAAGAGGTTTAAAAGAGATTATAAAAGAGGGGATATATTTTCCCACCAAAACTTTTTCTTTATTTTGTTAAAATGATCTATGCGTACTATGAAAATATATAAAAAGGAGTGAGAGAAAACCACTCTCACATTGAACTTGCAGCAGTCGCTATACGCTCCTTTGCTAAAACCTAACCCATTTCTCCAAAGAAATCATTCAACAGCCTTAAAACGCAAAAAAAGAGCTATTTAAGCTCATTTGATTAAAAACCTTATTCAGATAAGTAAAACGTCTTTCAGACGGTCAGGGTAAACCCTAACAACCCTAGAGTGGAAATCAGTAGTAAATGACAAGAATAAAAAGCGAGTTTATTTCCACCACTGCCACCATTTTTTAGTGTCTATGTTTTCTTCGAGTAATTTTGTATTCTTTTGTTGCTCGTAAAGTAGTAATTGTTGTTGTTGGTTTAGAATTGTTTGAAGTGAATTAATCTGCTCATCTTTTGACCTCAATTGTTTATTTTTATCTTTTACTTCCTTTTGCAAAAAATGATTAGAATCTTCAAGGCTTTTAATATATTGAGCTTTAAAATCAACTGCAACATCATTTATTTCGGCGTTTTGGTCTTTATTTTTAGATAAACCTTTCATAACAAGGTTTACAACCGCATCATCATACAGTAACGTTTGTCCATTTTTAGTCACTTCTGTTGCACCAATTGTTTTGACGTATCTTGATACAGTCATTTTTGAAACATCAAGCATATCAGCCATTTCTTTAATACTTTTCATCATAAACCTCCTGTAACAAATCATAACAACATGCTACCACTTTTGTTGTGGTCATAAAAGATAGTATAAAATGTTAGAAAAATTATGCTATATTAATTAATGGCACTTAGCCTACCAAAGCTATTATAGGTTTGGAGGTGAAACTTGCATGGTTGAAAAACTTCTAACGTTAATTATCGCACCAATCATTGTTGGGGCAGTTCTTGAACTGTTTGCTTACTGGTTGGAAAAGCAAGACGATAATTAAAGGCTAATGCTAATCAACCCACACGCTTAGTCGCAAAGCGAAAAAAAAGCCCTAACCACTCGCAATGGTTGGGGCTTTTGTGCTATGAAACTTGCACTCGAAACTTCTAACGTTTTCGCACCTTTATTATATCATGGTTTTAAATTTCAATCAAAATACATAATTGATTAACATAAATCACGTTATGCATAGTTAAAAATAAGATGTTATACTTATTATAACCACTTGATATAAGTGTTATACAAAATAAGTTTTTAACATACCCCTCAATCCGTTAATCTATATTTTCTCAAATAATTGAGAAAATATAGATTAATAAATAACAACAGGTCCATAAGGTTTCCTACTAAAAATCGAAAGATAAAAACCTTAAATATAATATACAAGGATGAGAACATGAATACATACAATAAAAAAGATAATCCATTTTTAGTGAAAATTAATAGTGAATTACATTTTAACATCGAGGATATTATTATTCTAATTTGTTCTATTTTTATTGCATCTATTGGTTTGAATATGAATTCGACACCAATTGTTATAGGAGCAATGCTTATTTCTCCTCTAATGACTTCTGTGATAGGGATAGGAATTAGTTTGGCTTTTCAAGACACTTCCATTTTAAGAAAATCAATAACCTTACTAGCGCTACAAGTAATTGTCAGTCTAGTTGTTTCAACGCTATATTTTTCTTTCTCACCACTTACTTATGCAAGTAGTGAAATAATAGCCAGAACAAATCCTACAATCTGGGATGTTGTGATTGCTTTTACAGGAGGAGTAGCTGGTGTAATAGGGTTTAAGAAAAAAACTGCTAATAATATTGTTCCTGGAGTTGCTATTGCTACAGCACTTATGCCGCCTCTTTGTACATTGGGATATGCTATTTCAATTCAGAGTATGACTTATATTTTTGGTGCGTTCTATTTGTTTGTTATTAATATCTTTTTCATCAGTCTTTCGACATTTATAACTGTTTATATTTTTGAAGCAAAACATGATAAGCAGATTGATTCAATAAAAAAGAAATCAACAAATACAATGTTCATTATCTTGACGATTATTATCATTATACCTAGTATTTATACGGCTTCGTCAATGGTCAAAGATTCATTAAATGAAAATAATTTAAATCGATTTATTGAAAGTGAATTAAAAGACTCACTGATTTTAGAAAAGAAAATCTCAAAAGAAAAAAAGACAATTCATTTAACATTATCAGATACAAGTATCAATGATACTAAATTACAAAGTTTACAGAATAAATTACCAGAGTATCATCTAGGTAATATGGATTTAAATATTAAACAAATTACTGAAACAGATAGTTTATCTGGAAAAGAATTAGAACATTTAATTCGACAGCTGATTGACTCAGAAACTTCTGTGAGACCGTCCGTCAAGGAAGACCCCCAGACTCTAGAGGACTTCATTATTGAAAAAAACAAAATAATAAAAACAAACTTTCCACTTGATATTAAAAAATTATATATGAATTCAGAAGTAGCTAGTAATGAAAAACAAATTAAAAACGTGTTAACCATAGAGCTTAAATCCAATCTTACGAAGAGTTTAGAAAGTGACATAGAAAGCTATGTTTTAGATACTTATAATAATAAGATAGACAATTTATCAATAGTATTTAAGGAAGATGGAAATTAGATAAAGCGAAGATTGAAAATGGCTATGAGTTAGTCAAGAAAAGTTGACAAGAGGAAGTCTATTTTTGTGTATCTGTTGACAAATTATTATTCAGACTTATATTCATCCAATATTTTGTAAATCCTATCAAACTAAAATATAAATAAAGTATAGGCATGTTAATATGCAAAATTGTTGAATTAAACACCTTTAAAAAATGAAAAATAGGTTATTTTAACAAAAATTCTGGTAGCCGTTTTGATTGATTAAGAGTTTTACCGTACTGTTGACTAAATAAATATTATTACTAGCTAAAAAAAGCCCTCAGAATGATGAGGGCTTTCAGACTGTAGACAAAGTATTGATAAATTTCGATACTTTGTCTTTTTTTTTTGGTAAAATAGAGGAAAAGAGTGACTATTAATGTTGAAAAAGCAAGATATGAGTAAACGTAATCAAATAGGTTTTTATTCATTAGAAGACTTAGTTCCACAGGAACATCTTTTAAGAGATATTGATAAATACGTCAATTTTAGTTTTATTTATCAACTTGTTGAGGATAAATATGATCAGTCTAATGGACGACCTAGTTTAGATCCAGTTATGTTAATCAAACTTCCCTTGATGCAATACTTATACGGAATTAAGAGCATGAGACAAACGATTTAAGAAGTCGAAGTAAATATGGCTTACAGATGGTTTTTAGGTTTAGATATCCAAGACTCAGTCCCTCACTTTTCGACTTTTGGTAAAAATGACTCAAGAAGATTTAAAGGAACAGATATCTTTGAACAAATTTTTTATGGTATTTTAGCGCAGTGTATAGAAGCTCATTTAGTTGATACGTCTGAGGTATTTATTTATGGGACTCATATTAAAGCACATGCAAATAATAAAAAGTATGAAAACAAAGAAATAACTGAAGACACATTATTTTATGTAAATCACTTCAAAAAGAAGTTGAAATAGGAAGTTGAAATAGATAGAGAAAAACAATTAAAAAAGCCCTTAAAAAGAAAAAATTGAGACAAATACAAAGGTTAAAAAAATTAGTAAAAACGATGCTGACAGTGTCATAAAGGAGAACATAAACAAGTCTTTGCCTATGCCACACAAGTGGCATGTGATAAAAACGGATGGGTTTTAGGATATACAACGCATCCAGGTAATCAACATGATAGTCGTACTTTTATCTCTATTTACAATAAATTAAAAAGTCATTTCACTCTGAAGTCTCAAGGTCTTTATTAAGATCTTGAGACTTTTTGTTAATTTATCTTATGAATCAAACGTAATGCTTAGATTATATTCCTCAGAATAAGGAGCGTGTTCTACAAAGACCGTTACTTCTTTATCATCTTTATCTTTACCAGTACGTTTGTAAGTAAATTTTTGTCATTTAATTCTGTTAGTTCTAACACAGCACCGTATTTATTTTCTCCGATTGAGACATGAGCACGTCATTTATTGTGATCAATGATGTTAAAGTAACCAAAGTCTCCTTTTGGTTTCCTTGTATTAAGATCGAAAAAGTCATTTTTATTATGGGTTACATCGACTTTTGCTAAACTAATAAACATGCTATTTTCTTTTATTAAGTCTTCTTTTTTAAGTCTTCTTTTTGGGAAGAATCAGTTGTTGTACTTGATTGTGATGAGGCAGACTCACTAGGTGTTGTCGTCTGGCTATTTGTTGAACATCCCGTAAGAATAGTACCGGTTAACGCTGTTGCAAATAATAAAGTATCTAGTTTTCTTATTATTTAGATGGTTTAGTTGAAAAATCGATTAAAGGTCATGCCCCTAATTATGGAATCAATAATTTTGAACCGATTGAGACATTAGATAATGCTAGGTGGGTGTACCACTATATTAAATCGGATTTTTTATATAAGGATGGAAAATATGGTAGCATGATTATTTTAAAGCGAGAAAGTAATTTATTGGAATTTTTTACTAAATGGGGCGTGTGGTTAGTTATTTTTATTATCCTTGTAGCAGTATTGTTGGCTTCTTTAATTATTCAACGCTTGAAAAAACCGATTATTCAACCGATTAAACATTTAGAAGAGACAACTTTTTCCGTTCAAGAATCGGATAGCTTACCTAATATGATTGAACAGTTTCCTGATAAGAATATTGCGAAAGAAGTTGAACATTTACAGATTAGTTTTAAAAATATGTGGATAGAGTTAGAAAGAGCAAAAAAATCAGTGAATAGTACGAAGATAATCGTAAAGAATTGATTACTAACATCTCACATGATTTAAAAACACCCATCACTTCTATTATAGGATATGTTGAAGGAATGTTAGATGGTGTATCCAATACATAGGAAAAAAGCAACGCTATTTACAAACCATCTATAAAAAGTCTCAAAGTTTAAATGAATTAATTGAAGCATTATTTTTATAGTCAAAATTTAATATGGATGCTGTTCTTTTTCATTACGATCGAGTTAACTTAACTAACTTTATACAAGAACTTATGGAAGATTATTTAGTTGATGAGAAGGTAGAATGGACGGTAAATTTATCCGAAGAAGCGATTTATTATGATATATATACCATTCAATTTCATCGTGCATTGACCAATATTATTCAAAATAGTTTGAAATTTTTGGATTCAACAAAAAAATATCTAAGATCAGTCTTTCTTTAATTAACACAGAACAATCTGTCATAATTGAAGTAATAGATGATGGGATAATGACACAAGAACAAGTTAATAAAGTATTTCAAAGATTTTATCGAGGGGATAAGTCGAGAACCCCTTTTACAAAAGGGGCAGGTTTAGGTTTAAGTATTGTAGAATATATGATTAAACCATTTAGTCCAAATGAGTTAATTACCCGGGTTAAAGCACATTTATCACGTTTTTATAAGTTAACTAAACAAGCATCTTCAGAAAAAGTTCTGATAAAAATTGCTAATGTTTCCATTGAGTCATCTGATAGAAAAGTCTTTATTAATAATGAAGAGGTCATTTTTACAACTAAAGCATGTTCTTTATTACTTTTCCTAGTGACATATCCTAATATTGTTTGGAGTAAAGAAAAATTATTTGAAATGATTTGGGGAAGTGGGAATCGATTTAATATATAACCATTGTTAGCCTAGTCCATAAATTACTTATTTGCATCCAGCATTAGACCTATTTTATGAAATGAAACAGGCTAATATAAAAGTATAGCTAGGGGATGACGAATCATGGAAATTAAAGGATTAGAACTAACATTATTTTTTAAAGAGGCAAAGAAAAATGATTCATTTATTTTGTTTTTGAAAGATGTTATTGATACAGGATTAAAAAAATTAGAGTCGAAAGGTATGCCAGACAGCTTACAATTGTATTCTAAATATCGACGTAAAGATGTATTAAGATTGTTAAATATGAAATTTAATCAAAATGAACAAGGGATTGGTGGATACGCCTATAATAATAATCAGTTTGTTATATTTGTCGCACTAGCCAAAGGAAAAGAGTCCAAAGCATCTTTAATGGCCTATGAAGAAGTATTTATTGATGAACAGACATTCCATTGGTTTACTAAACCTTCTAGAACCATAGATTCTCCAGTAGTAACAATATTAAGAGATTCAGAAAACTGGACGATTCATTTATTTATAAAGCGTAAATACAATCAACAAGACAGAGAAACAGATGTTTATTATGTTGGAGAAATGAATCCTATCATTGAAACAATTGAACAGAACAAAAAGCCAACATCTGATAATACATTAAAAAATGTTGTTGAAATGGATTTTTTGTTAAAAAATAGAGTCGAACCTAACATGTATGAATTTTTAACGGGTAATTTAGATTAGTATAAATGAAAACAAGTAGCCTGAAAATTGGCTACTTGTTTTCATTTCTTTTTCTTCATGTAACTCTCACGTAATTTAGCAAGTTGTTCTTTTTTGTCAACTTTATTTGGTGTTTGTTTTTCATGATACTTAGAAACAGCGACTTTTCCTTTTTGATCTAATTGATATTTTCCCATAGAATCACCTCTTTTAATTGATTTGTCTTTGCATTTATAATATACCTTAATATATAAGGAAAACCAATGGAAAGATAGGAGGATTATATGGAGCAGACAGATAAGCAATTATTAAAAGAATTTCAAACATCATGGACTAAACATAAATATTGGGTGATGTCTCGTTCACAACAGGCATACAATGATATCCGTTTACTAGCTAAAGGCAATCAATGGACTCAAGAAAAACATGCCCAATATACAAACACATTATCTGAATTAGAGGATTATCAACCAACAGACAAAACCCTGACAGTTACTTACCAACATATTTGGGGATATTTTAAAAAGATTGCAACAGTTGAGGAAAAAAATAGATACAAAGATCTAATTGAAACAACACCTTTAAAAAGTAAAGAATTAGAAAATTTTTTAAAAGAGTTAAGTCAAAAGTATCATCAAACCTATTTATTGAATATAAAATGGGGACTGTCATCTAGCTAGATAAATGTAAAGTAAAAACGAAATGTTGGACAGTTTTTTTTTATAAGTGCTATCATAAACATAAAATAAGAGTAAGGAGTGATACTATGACAGACTATCAATTACCAAACATTTGGCAATGGGACGATGAAAATACCAATAGAGGTGGCAATCGACCAACAGCAGGAAGTCGATTTGATCAAACTTTGCCAATTGGAACAGCACCATTTCAAGTGTATTCATTAGGAACACCTAATGGCGTGAAGGTTACTATCCTATTTGAAGAATTGAAAGAATTAGGAGTGACAGGGGCAGATTACGACTTATACAAAATTAATATAGGTGAAGGAGATCAGTTTGGATCTGATTTTGTCTCAATTAATCCAAACTCTAAAATTCCAGCAATGGTTGATCAAAGTCAAACTCCACGAGTGGATGTATTTGAGTCAGGCTCTATTTTAGTTTATCTAGCTGAAAAATTCGGGAAATTTTTACCATCAAATATACATGAAAGAACAGAAACGCTTAATTGGCTATTTTGGCAGGTAGGGGCTGGACCTTTTGTTGGTGGTGGATTTGGCCATTTCTTTCACTATGCTCCTGAAAAGTTAAAATACCCAATTGATCGATATACAATGGAAACAAAAAGACAATTAGATTTACTAGACAAGGTTTTAGCTGATAGATCTTATATTGCTGGAGAAAATTATACTATTGCAGATATTGCTATTTGGTCATGGTATGGTCAACTTGTATTAGGTAAACTTTATGAGGGATCTGCAGAATTTTTAGATATTTCTAGTTATACTAATTTAATTGAATGGACGAATCGAATCGCTAAAAGACCTGGAGTAAAACGAGGATTGGCAGTAGAGTACCAATCAATTGATTAAATGAAAAATCTTCTAACTGTTGTGATTGGTTAGAAGATTTTTTTGTTATTTAGTTGAAAATTTAAATTTTGCAAAAAAAGCTGCCGCGCTACCTAGTAAAAGTAGCATCAAGCCAGGTAAAACAGTGCTTGACTGACTTAGAAACTGTTTATAAATATAAAATTGATGATATGACATATATTCAAGCTACCGATGTGCATGTGATTGAAAATCATGATGATCACTCCGAGTTAACGTTAATAACGTGTGATGAGACAGGAGAAGGACGTTCTATGGTGAAGGCCTCTTTTTTGAAGAAAATACCTACTGAAAAAACGAATCAATCTATTATAAAAGTAATGGATAAAAAATGAGGGGGATTTTATGAGACAAGGAAGAAGTAGCAGAGTAAAAAAACAAAAAATATATCCAATATTTTGGAAATGGTATTAGGTTTAATCACACCTATCATTGCATTTTGGAAATAAAAACCCCTCTCAATAAATTTGAGAGGAGTTTTTCATTATTCAACTTGTTTAATGACAGTATCTAATTTATTGATATCACTTAAATCGGCATGAATAAAGTCAGAATTATCAATGGGGTTACTTTGTAAAAATGAACGGAAGATTTGAGTATAAGCTATAACATGATCAATTTCTGCTGCTAAGACATGTCCACCTATAGATAAGTTATCAGCTAAGAAATGACTATGAAAGCCAGCAACAGTAACCCCTTGATATAGCATTGGAGAATAATAACTGATAAGTGTCCCTGTCACATTTTTGGCTGTAAATTCAACTTGATTTTCTCCTACTTTTTCTAAGTTAGGATAGGGTTTAACTGATTTTTTTGCTGAACGAGTTGTAATCTGTTTAAAGTTACCATGAAGTTTAACTGAAAAGAATAGGTTATTTCCTGAAATAAGTTGTTTAATATCATTTAGACAAGTTGTTAAATCGACATCGTGTACATCGGTTAGTAATTGATAGTGATCAAAGTGTGTATCTGCAAAAGTAATGTTAAAGGAGTCATTAAGAATTTCGGTTTCCCCGTAATGATTAATTTTATACCCAACCCCATCAATTATAATTAGTTCACCATCGATACCTTCACCAGTTCCAATTCCTGTATTACCATGAGAAAGTAATTCTTTTAAGGTAATTGATCCATCTAAAAGTCCTTCACTTAAAAGTTGCATGGTCCCTTGTTGAAAAAGACTATTATGAGACATGATGTATCCTTCTTTCCATTTTTATTAGTGCTTTTTATCTTATCATTACGCAGAAAGATATCAAGAAGATGATCTTTTCTCAGCATTTATTATTTGTAGTGCAAATAATCTATTATTAATCCAACAATAGAAAAAGTAATAAAAAAGAGAGGGATAATAATTAAAGGTGTTTTTAATAACAATATCTTATCAAGAAACTCATTCATTACACCTTGATTCAATAATAAGAAACTCAGATAGCTGAGCGAAGGTAAGATAAATAGCATAATTAATCTAGTTGCTAGACTGATTAGATAGTATTTTTTTCATCTTTTATCCTCTTTTTTTATCATAATACATTAAGGAGAATAACTGGTCTAATAAAAGAAAAAAACAGAACAAAAACCTGTTCTGTTTTATTATAAGTAGTTGTTTAAATTCCAGGAGCTTCATTAAGAGTTGCTTGTAGCATCCATACTTTTTTCTCAAGATCTGTCTTAAATGAAATAAAGATGTCTTGAGTTCCTAGGTCGCCTTCTTTTTCGCTCACTTCAATTCCTTTTTCATAAACACCGATTAGATATTTATAACCAGCGACTAAGTTTTTTAAGCGTTCAGGAATTGGTTTAGTATAGTTTCCCTTTTCATCTTTAATACCAGTGTTGTCAATAAATTCTTGCAAGGTAGAGTAAGGCTCGCCACCTAAAGTAATTAAGCGTTCAGAAATAACATCTAGCTGATCGTTTATTTCATCCATATACTCATCCATTAATGGGTGTAATGATAAAAATTCTGGTCCTCTCATATACCAATGCGTTTGATGAATAACCACCGAAAACTGACTTAAATCTGCTACTAATTGATTCAACGTACGTTTAGTTTCTTCTAATTTCATATATATCACCCTCCTAACTATATGATACAACTAAAGAAGAAAAATTACCAAAAATTTGAATACCCTTTATTGTTTTATCAAACAATTAATGAAGTCATGGTAAGTCTTATATTTTATTGCTTCTTCTAATTTATTTTTATCAGAGAAAAACCAATAATTGACAATTATCTCGTCATGTAAGATAATTTAATTAACTTAATACGAGGGAATGAATGTCTCCCACAGTTCGTTATAGATACTGAAACCGCAAGAAATGCTAATGACTTCTACATATCCTATTTAGGTGTGTAGGAGTCATTTTTTTAGGAGGAAAAAATGAAGGAGTTAATTAAAAGACAAACCATTTTAATAATTAGTAGTGTTGTTATTGGGTTAATAGTTGGTGGATTAGATACTTTTTTTGGTAAAATATTGATTTGGGTATCCACTATTAGGGTGGAATATTTCTATCAGCTTATACCATTTTTAGCCTTTTCTGGTATGATTTTTATGCATTTATTTATGAAGTATGGCAAAGAAAGTTATAAAGGTATGTCTCTTGTTTTTGAAGCAGGGCATGAAACAAGACAGGAGATTACATTGAGATTGATTCCTTTTGTTATGGTTGGAACATGGATGACGCATCTATTTGGTGGAAGTGCTGGTAGAGAAGGTGTCGCTGTTCAACTTGGATCAACAGTGTCAAGTTGGTTTGGGCGACTCATAAAACAAGAGGAGTTAACAAGTCATTTTATCATTATCGGGATTGCAGCAGGTTTTGCTGGATTATTTGAAACCCCTATTGCGGCGACTTTTTTTGCGTTGGAAGTTTTAGTAGTAGGAACATTACGTCATGATGTACTATTTCCTACGTTGATTGGGGCTTTTGTAGCAAGTCAGACATCAAAACAATTAGGATTGGAAAAATTTCAGGTTCTATTAACGACAAAATTAGACATTGATTTATCGTTGTTTATTACTTTAGTTTTATTAGGAGTATTATTTGGGTTAACTGGTCGATTATTTGTCGGACTTGTAGAGTATACTAAAGGGTATTTGAGCAAATTAATTAAAAATCCCGTTATTAAAATAGGAATAGGTGGGGTAATTTTAAGCGTATTATTGATGCTATTGGGACAAGGTAGATACTCTGGCTTAGGAACAAATCTTATCGAGATGTCATTTACTAACCAATCAGTTCATTATTATGATTGGTTATTAAAATTATTATTGACTGTGTTAACCTTATCAGTCGGATTTCTAGGCGGAGAAGTCACACCATTATTTTCTATTGGGGCGACATTAGGTGTTGTCTTGGGTCAATTAATTGGGTTACCAATAGAACTGACCGCAGCATTGGGATATGCGAGTGTTTTTGGTAGTGCAACGAACACCCTTTTTGCGCCTATTTTTATTGGAGGAGAAGTATTTGGTTTTAGTTATTTACCTTTCTTTGTTATTGTCTGTGTGACATCATTTGTATCTGCAAAAGGAAAGAGCATCTACCCCTTACAAAAATACAATTAAGAAAGTTATTAAAAAATGTGAGACAGACCTCTATTTTTTAATGTATAATATTTATATGGTTGTTGATTAATTTATCATAGGAGATATATCATGAATAAAAAATGGAAAAAAATATTATTACTATGTGGCATGTTGGTGAGTGTTACAGCTTGTGGGAAGAGTGATAACTTTGATCAATCAATGCAAAAGACAAAAGAAGCGATTGTTGAGAAAAAATTTGAACAAGCTGAAGGATTTGTAGAAATGGCTTTGGAAAGTAAACCAAAAGATGAAGAAGCAAAAAACTATCAAAGTCAATTAAAACGTTACATTAATGCGCTGGATAAAAAAGAAAAGAAAAAATACGACGAAGCCAAGGCTAGTTTAGATGCTGTTATAAAAATTGAACATGGCTCTGATAAATTAGTAGAGTATGCCAAAAAAGAAAAAACAGAAATATCTCAGATGAAAAAAGAAGCCGAAAAAGATGACAGTAAAAAAGAAGAAAAAACAACGGAGAGTTCGGATAAAAAAGAAGCAGCATCAAATACTGTATGGAATGATAGTAAAAGAGATAGTCTAAGAGGATTTATGGCACAATTCAGTAATAAAATGGGACAAGATTACAAAGAATATAGCAAAACAAGTAGTGTTGATTTATATGGTGTCAATGTTCCAGGAGATATCTTTAGTGGTGAGTGGACTATGGCAATCAACAATCAACCAGTAAAAGTTGAATGGTCAGAAACGGGAGAAGGTAGCTTACCTTATCAATTAGTGGCTGTTTATTCAGATGCTGATACACAGCCTTATTTACAAAAACATGTGTATTTCTTTATTATTGAAAACGGGCAACCAAAAGTTTATGTGACACAACAAAATCAAGGAAATAATGAAAATTACCTTCACTTTAGTGAAACACAAAACACTGATATTAAGGCTGGATTTAGTCAGATTGTAGGTGGAGATGTAGCACAGTCAACTCAATCAACATCAACAAGTTATGAAAACAATAAATTATTAGCAGCCAAAGTATTGATAAAAATGACTAACTTAACCGAGTCAAATGTGAGTAGCTTACTAAATTCAACCACAACTTACAGTTTATATCCAAATAAATCTTTACAAATCTGGGAAACGGGTGTTTATTTACCGGAAGATGTAACAGTTATTTCAGGAAACCCTCTAGCGGCAGGGATGTTTACATACCATAATAATGAAGATGGCACAGTGACTTTATATCCTGTTCCTAGTCATTATCAAGATAAAGAATGGGACGATCCTGTAAAAGGAAAAGAACTTGCCAATAAGGTAATTTCAGATGCGTCAGTTATTAACATTAAAGATGTTTCAGATGACTTAGCCAATAAGCTTATTCCAATCATTGAGAATGATATATAGGTTTTAATAATAGTTATATTTTTGGTAAAATGAGTAAAGTATGTTATGATGTATGTAATATGAAAAATATTTATTAAGCGAAATTTGGAATATTTTAATGAAATTTATTCAAACTGGCGTAGCTATAGGGCTACAAGGATGCAATAGAGGTTCGGGATTGTGTCGTTTAAATGAGAAGTAAACCTAAATGTAGTAAATAGTCACTCACAACTTTAAAACTTAAATATTGATTAGTTAGATAGCCTGTTTTCCTATAAGGAAAACAGGCTATCGTTCATTTAATTTGTGTAACCTTGACTAAACATAAATAAAATAGATTCTTCTGTTTTATAATCTGTAGTACCAAACATATCCATAATTTGCTCATTTGATAAGTCATTTGAAGTTAATATAGATTCTTTATCATTAGTTTTTAAACTAGAAACAATACCTTCTTGATGCCACATATAAGAAATTCTCTCGGTTCTATCTTGATAAAAAGAAAAGTTATTTTTATCATTATATTGAACAGTGTATATTAGCATTACTTTTTTAACTTTGTTATTTTTTACAAAAAGTATTATTTCGATTTGTCCGTCAAATTTTTTAATTGGTTATGAAAAAACTATTTTTTTGCTCTATTTATAATAAAATGAGTAAAACTATTGCAATTAAAATTACTCTATATTTTGATAATCCATCTATAGACTCTACATACTTTTAGTTATTTTATCATACTATACAAATATTATTATTTAAGTATAAAGTGAAGATAAAATAACCATAACCTATTAAATTTATATTAATTAATATGTATAAAAATAGTGTGTATTAACATTATTACTTATTTTTTACCATCAGCGTGCATCTTCCCACGCTGACTTTTTGTTGCTTTTGATTAGTGATTTCAGCTTGCCAAACTTGTGTTGTTTTTCCAATATGATCAGGGACGGCTACAACCGTTAACGTATCACCTTTGACGGCACTTTTAAGATGATTGACTTGAATATCAAGTCCAACAGCAACTTGCTTGGTTGTATCTATTGACTCATTTGATCCAATACTTGTTGCTGTTTCAATCAAAACAGCATTCATCCCACCGTGCATTAAGCCAAAAGGTTGTAAGTGTTTCACATCAACTACCATAGTTAAGATGACCTTTTCTTTTAAAACGTCTTCGATTTTAATGTCTAAATAATCTAAAGCATTCACTTGTGATCAGTCCTTTGATTTAGTAGATAGATTATAACATTGCGAAGTATTTTATAAAAGTTTATTAGTAATAAGCATCAATTCTACTATTTCAGATAAGATTGTGTATAATTGATGAGTAGAAAATTAAGGGGGAACTTTATAAAATGTATGATTGGAAAACAATTAAAGAATATGATGAAATTTTATTCACACAACATGGGAAAATAGCTAAAATTAGTATTAACCGTCCGCAGGTACATAATGCCTTTACACCTAAAACAGTGTTTGAATTAATAGATGCATTTACAATTAGCCGTGATATGACAGATATTGGGGTGATTATTTTAACGGGAGAAGGTGAGTTAGCCTTTTGTTCTGGTGGTGATCAAAAAGTACGTGGACATGGTGGATATGTTGGAGAAGACCAAATCCCTCGTTTAAATGTTTTAGATTTACAACGATTAATTCGCGTCATTCCAAAACCGGTTATTGCAATGGTTAAAGGTTGGTCCATTGGTGGCGGAAATGTGTTGCAATTAGTGTGTGATTTAACAATCGCTGCTGATAATGCCATGTTTGGTCAAACAGGACCAAACGTCGGAAGTTTTGATGGTGGTTATGGGTCAGGTTATTTAGCACGTGTGGTTGGTCATAAGAAAGCTAAAGAAGTTTGGTTTATGACAAAACAATACACAGCTGAAGAAGCTCTTGAAATGGGTTGGATTAACACAGTTGCACCTTTAGATAAAGTCGAAGAAGTGACGATGGAATGGGCTGAAGAATTACTAACTAAAAGTCCAATTGCGCTACGTATGATTAAAGCGGCAATGAATGCAGATACAGATGGCTTAGCTGGTATTCAACAATTAGCAGGAGATGCGACCCTTTTATATTACACAATGGACGAAGCCAAAGAAGGCCGCGATTCGTTTAAGGAAAAACGTGATCCTGACTTTGATCAATTTCCAAAATTCCCATAAAAGAGTGAAGACAATGTTACCATGGTTAACAGCACAACTAGAAACACATCCAGACAAAATTGTGTTATATACTATTAATCAGTCTTGGACAATAGCAGAGATTGCTAGTGAAGTCGATGAAAGAGCCAAAAGAGTGATGGTGTTTTTATCACAAAATGATAAACGCGTCGCTATTTTGAGTCACAATTCAAGTGACATGTATTTTTTAATTTTAGCTTTGTGGTCATTAGGAAAAGAAATTGTCTTTTTAAATACGCATCTAACCACTCAAGAATTGTCATATCAACTGGAAGATTCTGGGGTGAAAACGATATTTGTCGCAGATGATTTAAAAGAAAAAAATTTCAATCACGTTCAGTTGATTTCTTTTTCGGATATCCATTGTCAACCACTGCTTGATTCGATTAGTTATCCAACCTTTTCAGTTGATGCAACAGCTTCTATTATGTATACTTCAGGCACAACTGGTAAGCCTAAAGGTGTGATCCAAACGTTTCGTAATCATTTAGCAAGTAGCATAGGGACACAAAAAAATATGAACATTACGGCTCAAGATGTTTGGGGATGTGCTGTTCCAATGTTCCATATTAGTGGTTTATCCATTGTTGTTCGTCAGTTAGTGATAGGGTGTGGAGTGTATATACTTGAAAAATTTGATGCATCTCTTATGTCTCGTTTGTTTAAAACAGGAGACATAACCGTTTCATCAGTTGTTAATGTGATGCTCAAACAATTATTACAAGCCTATCCAAAGCAAGGATATTCTGATAAGTTTAAATGTTTACTTGTTGGTGGCGGACCTGTCTCTAAAGAGATGCTACAAGATTGTTTTAGCAAAGACATTCCAGTGATTCAGTCCTTTGGTATGACTGAAACGTGTTCACAGGTAGTGGCATTAGGATATGATGATGCCCTTCAAAAAATAGGGTCATCTGGCTTACCATTAGATGGGATAAGTCTTGTCATTAGAAAAAATGATGAAACCTGTGAACCAATGGAAATTGGTGAAATACTATTATCTGGTCCCAATATTTCCCCAGGTTATCTCAATAAATCGTCGTCATGGACGTCAGATGGTTACTTTAAAACTGGTGATTTAGGATATCTTGATGAGGACGGATACTTATATGTTGTCAGTCGTTTGAGTGAACTCATTATTTCGGGTGGGGAAAATATCTATCCAGCTGAAGTTGAACAATGCATAGCAAGTTTATCCGGTATAATGGAAGTCGCTGTTGTAGGAGAGAATGACGATACATGGGGTGAAGTTCCTGTAGCATATATTGTGATGGACGACACGATAGATATAGAGAAGATAAATGAAACTTGCCTTAACTTTTTAGCGAAATATAAATGCCCAAAAAAATATTATGTCGTTGAATCCTTACCACGTACAGCTAGTGGTAAAGTGGCAAAACGATTATTAGTAAATGAGTAAAAGAAGCGCCAACCATCTTGATAGGTATGGTTGGCTTCTTTTCATTGTATTAAAGGAGTTTTAATTCATGTTTAATATACCAAATGATGTTAGAAAATTAGAGATAAATAAACCAACGTTGGTTAGTTGGGTAGTCAATTTATCCGACATTTTAGAGGCTGTTGTGCCTTATTTTTATCAAGCAAAAAAAGTATTTACCACTCGTTATTTTTGGCAAACACCAGATGCGTCGTTTTCTATTGTGGGCTTAGGCACATGTAAAGAATATGTGGCACAAGATTACCGTGATATGGCGATTAGTCGTGAAAAATTGTTGAAAAACACGATAACGAATGCTAAACACAGTGGAACTGGACCTGTTTTTTTAGGTGGATTTCCTTTTGATAAAACTGTTGATAGTCAAAAAACATGGCAAGAGTTAGGGGATGGGTATCTCTTTATACCTAAAATCATGGTAACCCAAACAAATGATAATCGCTTTTTAACGTTCAATATGATTGTAGAATCAAGTAATGATTTAAATACACAGTGGGAAAACATCGTGTCATTGTGGAATACGGTTAGTCAAAGTAGACAATCTGAGTCACCAACTCGTCAACAGATACAAGCTAATGAAATTCATGTTCCAGAGTGGTTAGAGACGGTTGAATTGGCGATTGATGAGATAACCTCTGATAGTGATATTAGAAAAATTGTTTTAGCACGAGAGTTGTTTATAGAGGCAACAGAGGTCTTTTCAGTGAATGATGTTTTAAAAAATTGTCTAGAGCAACAAGAAAATACGTATGTTTTTGTTTTAGAACATAACGAGAATGCTTTTATAGGTGCCACACCAGAAAGATTGTTGTTACTACAAGAAAATAACATTTCAACAGCGTGTGTAGCAGGGTCTATACCACGTGGAAAAACAGTAGGAGAAGATAATCAACTTGGCAGTCAATTATTAAATGACATGAAAAATCAAGTGGAGCACCAAATCGTTGTAGAGGCAATTGAGCGTGATATGAGCCAGATTACTGAAACTTTATCGGAAAAAGGTCAGCCATCATTATTAAAAAACCGAGACATACAACATTTGTTTTACCCATTTAGTGGCGAAAAAAAAGCTGATGTATCATTTTTTTCAGCTATCGAGCAGTTACATCCAACGCCAGCATTAGGTGGACAACCCAAAGAGTTGACAACAAAATGGATTAGAGAACATGAACCAATCAACCGTGGCTTGTACGGAGCCCCAATTGGTTGGAGTTCAGTGATACTTGAGGAAGGGGAATTCGCGGTAGGCATTCGTTCGGCACTTTTATCAGGAAAATCAGCAACGTTATATGCAGGCTGTGGGGTTGTAGCGGACTCTATTCCTCAAGAAGAATTAAAAGAAACACGTGTGAAATTTCAGCCAATGTTACGTGCGATAGGAGGAGAAGAAAATGTCACATCAAAGTAGTATGACAAACTATATCAATTCATTCATCCAAGGGTTGATTGATGGTGGAGTAACTCAAGCAGTGATTAGTCCAGGGTCTAGGTCTACGCCCGTGTCCATTTTATTGCACCAACGTTCAGAAATAAAAACCTATATCGATGTCGATGAACGTTCAGCGGGATTTTTTGCTGTGGGGTTGAGTAAAGCAAGTCAAAAACCAGTGGCGTTAGTGTGTACATCAGGAACAGCGGCGGCAAATTATTTACCTGCCGTGTCTGAGGCGAAGCAATCGAATGTACCGCTTGTTGTGGTGACAACAGATCGCCCACATGAATTAAGAGATAACGGTGCACCACAAACGATGAATCAACTTAATATGTATGGTTCACAAGTTAAACAGTTTGTTGAAATGGCGTTACCTGAAGGAACAGAAGAGATGTATCAATATGCTTACGTTCAAGGAGCAAAATTATCAAATCTATCTTATTCATTGCCACAAGGACCTGTTCATCTGAATTTACCGTTAAGAGAGCCACTATTACCTGATTTAGACTTAGCTGTTCCAAAAGTTAAGTCAGTTAATACAATGACTGGAAAAAGGTGTCTATCAAATGCTGAGATTGAAAAGATAAGCCAAAACTGGTCAGGAAAAAAAGGCACTTTTGTTGTAGGGCCATCATTTGATGAGGAAGCAGTGAGACAATTAGTTGACTTGGCAGAACAATTAGGTTGGGTTATTCTAGCTGATCCGTTAGCAAACATTCGAACTTTTGGCATAAATAGTCCCACAATTTCACCATACTATGATACGTATTTACGTTATGTCAAAGAAGATATGATGCCTGATATCATTGTGCGATTTGGAAAACTGCCTGTTTCAAAACCGTTAAATCAGTGGCTCGCGACATTTACAGGTGATTATTATCTAGTAGAGTCTGAAACAGAATGGTTAGATGCATCAAAAATGATGACAACATTAATCGTGTCAGATGAAGTCGACTTTTTATCCAATATGTTAGAAACTCAGTTAAAAAGGGCTGATGAAAGTTGGCTAGAATTATTTAATAAATTAGACCAAATCGTTGTAAACAGCATAAAAAACCAAGATACAACATTGTTTAGTGACAGTAATATCACCCAAGTCGTTTATCACACGATGCAAGAAAAGGATCAATTGTTTATCTCAAATAGTATGCCTATTAGAGATTTAGATACATATCTTCCTGTCACGAAAGAAAGAGTTACTATTTATGGTAATCGTGGGGTAAACGGAATAGACGGGGTAACCTCAACTGCTATAGGTGTAGCAGCAAATGATACAACACGTCACACACGACTATTGATAGGGGACTTATCTTGTTTTCATGACACGACAGGTTTGGCTATGGCGACAAAATATCAATTACCTATTACGATTATTGTGATAAACAATGATGGTGGTGGAATATTTTCAATGCTATCTCAAAAAAACTTACCGACTTCGTTGTTTGATGATTTATTCGCTACCTCAACTAATGTTAATTTTGAAGCTATGGCTAACATGGTATCGCTGGATTATTCGTCTGCTGAATCCTTAATTGAGTTAGAAAGCTTACTTAACGACCGACCGAATTATCCAAGATTGATTGAAGTTCGTACTAATCGAGAAGAAAACGCAGAGTTAAGAAGAGCGTTCCAACAACAAGTACGTCAGACAATAGAACGTGATAGGACATGCTAATAAGCGTCAGAGATTTAGACTATTATATCAATTATGTGACAGAGTTCGACTATATGAAACCAACATTACTGTGTTTGCATGGGTTTACTGGAACATCACAAACGTTTCATTTTTTACATGCTATCAAAACCCATAATGTTATCGCGATTGATCTGATAGGGCACGGAAAGACAAGTATCTTTGTTCACCCTTATCGTTATACAAGTGAACAACAGGTAAAAGATTTGGAAGAGATACGTGAGTTTTTAAATCTAGATAAAATAGATCTGTTGGGTTACTCAATGGGAGGACGTCTTGCATTGGCTTACGCATTTGAATATCCGACACGAGTCAATTCACTGATTCTGGAAAGTTCTTCCCCAGGGTTAGCTGAAGCTGATTCAAGGGGGAATCGTCGCCAATCAGATAATCGTTTAGCTTGTTTATTGCTAGATAAGGGGATTGAAAAATTTGTTGATTACTGGGAGACGATCCCTTTATTTGATACACAAAAGACGTTGTCACAAACAGTTCGTGAGACTATTAGACAGGAACGACTGTCGCAACAAGCAATCGGACTTGCTATGAGCTTGCACTATTTTGGTACAGGGACTCAACCATCACTATGGAGGAAATTAGAAAAAGAGTATCCTTTTCATCCTTATTTTTTGGTTGGACAGAAAGACGTTAAGTTTGTATCACTGGCTAAGCAGATGAATCAGCTTATGAAAGAATCAACGGTGATTGAGTTTGAAGATAGTGGTCATTGCATTCATGTTGAAAAACCAGCAGTGTTTTTAGCAACAGTGATACAACTTTTAGAGTGAGGGATAGGTTATGAATATCACAAAAATAGAGAGTTATCATGTGCAACTACCTTTAGTGGCACCATTTAAAACAAGTTATGGCTTTTTATCGCATAAAGCGATGGATATTCTTGTTGTGACAGATGAACTTGGTAACCAAGGATACGGGGAATTAGTAGCGTTTAAACAACCTGATTATACAGAAGAAACATTAGAAACAGCTCGGTTGATTCTAGCTAATCATTTAATTCCGTTGTTAGTTCAGTCACAGATTACTCATCCCGATGATGTCACACGATTATTTTCTGTAATACGTGGAAACTGGATGGCTAAATCTTCTTTAGAAACAGCAATTTGGGATTTGTATGCAAAAAGGCATAAAAAAAGTTTGGCAGAACTATTTAGTAGTCAGACTGATAAATTATCTGTTGGGGTGAGTATTGGCATTCAAAAAAGCGTACAGGATTTGATTGAAGTGGTATCACGTTATGTGGCTGAAGGATATACTCGGATAAAATTAAAAATAGCACCCAATCAGGATGTAGATTTTGTGAAAGCTGTAAGAAGTCATTTTCCAGAGATGCTTTTAATGGTGGATGCAAATTCTGCTTATGATTTAGACAGTCTAACTATTTTTAAAGAACTAGACACGTATCAACTATCGATGATTGAGCAACCTTTTGGCTATTCAGATTTTTTAGAACATGCTGAACTTCAAAAGAATATTGAAACACCGATTTGTCTAGATGAAAATATTCGTAGTGTAGAAGACGTGATGTTAGGTCATCGTTTAGGTAGCTTGGGAGCTGTTAATCTAAAAATTTCGCGTGTAGGTGGTGTGACACAAGCACAAAAAATTGTTGAGTATTGTAAAAATAATGGCTTAGGACTATGGTGTGGTGGCATGTTTGAGTCAGGTGTTGGACGAGCACTTAACTTGGCTTTTGCTTCTCAAGAAGGGTTTAATTTTCCGGGTGATATTTCCGCTTCAACTCGATATTTTAAAGAAGATATCATTAATGAAACGTTTGAACTAGAAAATGGAAGGCTAAGTGTACCTAGGGAAACTGGGTTAGGTGTGACATTAAATAAAGAGATGTTAGAAAAATATGGTCACTATCATGTGATGTATGTCAAATAAATATTTTTGTATTTTATAAGCAGCCAAGGGTTGCTTTTTATTTTATATTTTTCATTTGTCAAATTAAGCTAGAAAAAATCTATGTTGTCTACATAACTCAAAAATACTTCTAATGGTGTTTTATAGTTTAATGATTTTCTAGGAATATTATTTCTTTTAGATGTGATAGAATGGATAAACGAGTTCTCCACTTCATTGAAATCCATTTTCTGGGCAATTTATCTTGACGTAGCAACCCATTAGACTATTCGTTTAAACCTCTTTGGGATGGGGTTCCAGGCTCAGTAAAATAGATATCAACATCATTATAATTAATCAAAGACAGTTGTTTAAAAAACGTCTGCCTTTTTTATGTAATTAATCGTGATTAAGTTAAAATAGATAGTAAAAAAGCAATAAAAATTAACTATTATTATATTTTTAATTATATTTGTTCGTTTCACTGTTGAAAAAGTAAAAGAAAGTTGTTATGATATCGAGGTAATAAAAAACCATATAATTCTAGTAATACGGTCTAGAAGTTTCTACAAGTTACCCGTAAAGTAACTTACTTTGGCAAATGAATCTTATTATTCTGCCATGATGTGTTTTTTAAATCAATAGGAGGAATAGTAATGAAGGAAAAGATTGATCAGTATTTTGGTATCACCGCTTCAGGTTCTACTTTTAAACGAGAGTTTACAGGAGGGTTAACGGCATTTTTTGCGATGTCCTATGTTATTTTTGTTAATCCGATTATTTTAGGGCAAGCAGGGATGCCACAAGATGCCGTCTTTATGTCGACTATTTTGTCTTCAGCCATCGCCATGCTTATTGTGGGGTTATGGGCAAAATTTCCACTAGGTCTTGCACCATGTATGTCAATGAATGCTTTTTTTGCTTATTCAGTTGTTTTGCAAATGGGAAAATCTTGGCAAGAAGCATTGGCATCCGTTTTCGTTGCCTCAGTATTATTTTTAATGCTTGCTTTTTCAGGTGCTCGCTCTAAAATAATTAAAGCTATACCAACGAATGTGAAACAAGCAGGAACAGTAGGTTTGGGGATTTTTATCGCTTTTGTTAGTTTTAAAAATTCAGGAATCATCGTACCAGATGAGGGAATGTTTATTACATTTGGCGGTTTTTCTAACCCTAATGTGATTATCGCATTCTTTGGTATCATCACAGCCGCATTTTTCTTAGTGAGAAAAAATCAATATGCCGTGTTTCTAGGAATGATTGGTGCTGCCGTATGTGGATTGTTTATTCGATTTGGTGCATCAATGAATTGGTTTAACCTTAGTGCAGATGTTATCGCGACATTACCGCAATTACCAAAGGGATCGCCCGTTGTCATTCCGACTGAGCCAATGAATGCCATGATGAACGATACATTTATGGTTGCAGTGAAAAATTTAGATAAGATGTTATCGTTAGATTCTATTGTTATTATTTTGACATTTTTATTTTTAGATTTCTTTGGAACAGCGACGACATTGTCTGCAGCTGCAACACAAGTATCCGATATTAAACAAGAAAGCTTTGAAGACAACAAACGTATTTACAGTGCCGATGCTTTGGGAACATTTTTTGGTTCAATCTTAGGAACATCAAGTTTATCAACTTATATTGAATCTGTATCAGGAATTATTGCTGGTGCTAGAACTGGTTTGATGAGTGTCATTGTGGCGGGATTATTTTTATTATCAGCCTTCTTTTATCCAGTGTTATCTCTTGTCACAACAGCTGTGACCACGCCAGCGATGGTTGTAATTGGTATTTTTATGATGCAAAACATCACAGGGATTGATTGGGATGGTGGATTTGAAGAAGTTATTCCAGCATTTTTAACGATTGTCATGATGCCGTTAACCGGTTCAATTGCTTTAGGACTTGTATTAGGATTTTTATCTTATGAGTTATGCATGATGTTTGCCGGACGATTAAAAGAAATTCCAAATGTGATGCATTTTATCACAGTGATTTCTATACTCTATTTATTTACAATTTAACTAAAATCCACATGTCTAAAAGTGATGACATGTGGATTTTGTATCTTATACGGTTTGTTTGCGAAACATACTGTAATAAAAATAAGTCAACTTACAATCGACTTAAAGTTGTCGGTCAAGCCCCTCCCCAAAAGAGATGTATTATCGTTTACTTTGTGGGGATATTCTACCTAAAACAATAAAACGTGTACTTTAACTGGATCCAGATATCTTAGTACTAAATTCGTTAGAAGGATTATGGTGAATTAATTTACAAGGAATTTTATTAGCAGCCTCGACTTATAAAGGTGTTACAAAAATCAGTTCAGTATTAATAATATAAGACTTAATACAAATCATGATTATTATGATTCTGTCGTGATGTTGATAGATATCGACAAAGCTCGAGGATGATTAATGGTAACAGTATAAATGATGCGAGAAAATACATGAGTTATTTGGCTAGAAGTTGCGGAAATCATGACCTGTTTTAGGTCATGACCAATACATCTACTTTAAGCCTTTTTAGTCAGCTTATTTATTTCACTTGTTTTCCTTGATAATAGCTTGATGTGATAGGCGATTTTCTAGCAACAAATTCAGCTGATGACATTGCTGGAGTAAGTAAATAAGTAGCTTCATCACCAACATTAGGCCATATATGGTTTCCGTCTTTATCTAAAGTAGTCACGCCATCAGTCATTAATCCTAAAAGCTGAGTCAAATCATTTTGATCTTTTACGTTAAATAATTCACCTAAACGCACCAATTTTTCTTGAAGTGAGCCATCACCGTAAGGAGACCAACAGTCGTAAATATTATCACAACCTAGATGAACAGAGACACCGTAATCGATACGTTCCATGATCGGAGGAATCGTATTTGGTGTAATAGGAACACTCGTTATAATCTAGTGAGTAAGGATCCACGCCGCCAACAAAATTAGCACCATTTTGTAAAGTTCGTTCCATTAATCGATTGATTTTTGAACGTAATAATCCATGTTGTGGAAACGCAACTAATTTTATAGGTGTACACACATTTTTTCGCAATGATGTCATGGCGTTTAGGTATCTAAGGCCTGTTGCTAGCTCAATATCTATATGAGACCTAAACGCAGTCACGCCATGAGAAACTTCTAAGTCATACAGTGCTTTAAGACGCACCTCAATCGGTTTATCTAGACTATCCAATATAGGAATTTCTGTTTCGAAACGTTCCACTAAACTTTTAGCAGGAGTGATCAGAGTATAGGGTGTTCCTAATTTACTTTTGTCTAAGTGGCAGTGTTTATCTACGATACCTGGAAGCAGTAACTGTTCATTACAATCTATAAATTTTTCATCAGTAGCAGAAAAATCTTCTGTAGGAATAATCGTTGTAATCTTTCCATTGTGGATATGGATCGCCACTAATTGTGTTTCAGTTGCTTTAATCTAGTCATTTTCTCTGATAAATCCAGTTTCTATACGCACGTTTGTTAACCAGTAAGCATATTATCTCTCCTTTAATGATGTTGAAAATCACGATTGATTTAAGAGTACACGATGAATAAAAAAATACTAAATAAATGCACGTTAAAAAAAGACTCTAAATTGAGTCTTTCGTTGTTATTAATTAGTTTCATAATCTTTCCAAACTTTATTAGCATAAACACTGTTAAATAAAAGTGCAGCTTGTAGAGCAATTTGAGAAAGATAAATCCCTAACGAGCCGATATCTGATTTTCCTGTCCATGAATTAAAGGCAAGTAGTGACCAGTATAATAGATTGGCAATATTGACAAAAATCCATAATAACCAGTTTTCTTTGTATTTGAAAATATAAAGAGTTTGTGCAATTAAAGATATGACAAGGTTTGCGCTATCAATATATGGTAGTTGCCCACCAAAATTCCCAATGACAATCCAACCAATGACCCAAGCAATCACACTTCCTAAAAATAGGAACTGTTTTGTTTTAGGTTTGAATTCATGCACAGCTTCATCATTACCCCATAAAAACCAGCCAATTGGTTGTGAGATAACATAAATAATATTCATGACAAATGAGCCATAGGCATGACTCTGCCAAGCAATATACGTCATTGCAAGACATTGAATAATACCAAATAAGAACGTGATTTTTCGCCCTTTCATCCCATAAACCAGACAGATAACACCAGCAACTCCACTAATCATTCCGATAACTGAGTCTGGAGAAATCATAAAAACAATCAGTTGAAGAGATAATAAAACAGAAACGTATTTTACTTCAAATGGCTTCCAACCAACAAATAATTGATTATAAATCCATGAATGTTTTGTATCAGTCATTTTAATTTCCCACCTCATTTAAAATCGTTAAAGCAAGTTTTATGGAATCCATTTCACCTTTTGCAACAGCATCTTCTTCATTTACTAAACTGTTGACACCTTCGCTTAAGTCGGCTTCGTAAAGAACTACATTATTTAAGATAGAAAGGGCACGAATACCCTTTAAGCTACCTAAAACATAAAGAGCGCTACTTTCCATATCGGCACCTAAAATACCAAAATGAGACCAATATTTTTCCGTTTCGGCATTATTTTCCATATAAAATCCATCATGCGAACGAGTAATACCATAATAACCATTTGGTAAAAATTTTTTTGCGCTAGATAGTAACTCATTGTTTGCAACAGCAGGAAAATCAATAGGAACATATTTTTTTGTCAATCCTTCATCGCGAACAACCCCTGTCGGAATAATTAAGGCACCGAGTGGAATATTGTGTTGCATGGCTCCACAACTTCCTACCCGAATAATAGTATCAATCCCAATGTTAGCTAATTCTTCTACAACAATTGCTGTGGAAGGAGCACCGATGCCGGTAGCAATGACTAAAATAGAAGTGCCTTGGTAGTCACCTTTAATAGAAATGTAGCCACGATTATCACTAAGTTTATCTACGTTTTCTAAACATGAAGCGACACGTTCGACCCGTTTTGGATCACCGACAATAATTGCTTTTGAAACTTGTTTCATTTTTTCTAGTTGGATATGTGCTTGTTTGGTCATAAGATTTCCTTTCTTAAAAATGTTTAGTAGTTATTTCTTTAGATAATATAATACACTAAAAAAATAAAAAGATATAATAAATTTTTAAAATAGTCCGAGACAAATAAATTGCACTAATAAAAAGACGGTGTTACTATAATAATATAATAAAACTTACAAAATGTAAGTGTATATAAGGAGATAATCATTATGAAAAAATATGGAGTTATTGTAGGTTCAACAAGAAAAAATTCTTATTCAGAAGCGGTAGCAAAGGCAATAGTAAAAGGTTTACCAAATGGCGCAGAGGTAACATTCATCAACATCAGTGATTTACCTTTGTACAATCAAGATTTAGATGCCGACTCACCTGCTGAATACACACGTTTTAGAGAAGAAGTCGCTGCACAAGATGCCATTATTTTTGTCACACCAGAGCACAACAGAAGTGTACCAGCTGCTTTAAAAAATGCATTAGATGTTGCTTCAAGACCATGGGGACAAAATGTATGGGCTAAAAAACCAGCACTTGTTGCTTCTCAATCTATTTCAGGTATTTCAGGTGTCTTAGCACATCATGTGTTAAGACAGTCATTAGTATTTTTAGATATGCCAACTATGCAACAACCTGAATTGTACATTGGTCATTCCGATCAGTTGTTTGATGAAAACTTAGAACCAACAAATGATGATACAAAACAATTTTTAGCAAATGCTGGAAAACAATTTAGTGAATTTGCAGCAAAATTTGCTTAGTTAAAGACAAAAAAACTATCACAGTAAATGACTGTGATAGTTTTTTTGTCTTTAAGGATGGTGTTATGTCATAAAAAATATATAGAAACCTCTAACATGATATTTATAAATCAATGCTAATGTCATGTATTACCATTCTGTGTATTTTACCCCTTGTATCGTATTCGGTTGTAGATGAATAATCTATTACTATGGTATTCATAAAAAAATATTAGATAACCTTACCAAAGTGAGAGAGG
This sequence comes from Vagococcus sp. CY52-2, assembly GCF_022655055.1. NCBI lineage: Bacteria > Bacillati > Bacillota > Bacilli > Lactobacillales > Enterococcaceae > Vagococcus > Vagococcus changpingensis. The sequence continues at coordinate 267,347 of NZ_CP093384.1, forward strand.
TTATCTAATAGAGGAATATTTTAAATAGGTTTTCGTTCAAAAGCATCTGTACTGATTCCTTGATCTAATACAGTTTTAGCCCATTCTTTTGCAGAAAACAATGAATGATCTTTATAGTTTCCACAACTTTTAGCATCAGTTCCTTGGACATCTTCCCAAGAAATCTCTTCTACAATTTGAGTTAATGTTTCTTTTAACGCTTTTGCTACAACATCAGCTGGGTAGTTATCCCACACAATTAAGTGAAAGCCAGTTCGGCAACCAAATGGTGAAATATCGATGATTCCATCTAATCGATCTCTTAATAAATCAGCTAATAAGTGCTCTAAAGTATGAATAGCACCTGTAGGCATTTCTCCTTTATTAGGCTGAACAAATCGTAAATCGTAATTTGTGATTGAATCTCCTTTTTTTCCATTTTCTGTTGTAATCACTCGAACATACGGTGCGATAACTTTATTATGGTCTAATGTAAAACTTTCTACTTCTGCCATTTATATCATTCCTTTCAGTATTATAAAAAGTCATTTTTTAGATGATATCTCAAGGATAACCTTTTTTTAAGAAGTGTCAATAAGGTGTTGAAAAATCCGCTAAAAATCTATTTTTTAAAAACAAGTTAATCACATTTAAAAAAAATCATTTTTTAACATCATAAATAAAGATTATTTTCTTTTTATTGTAGATATATAATCAACTACTGAATATTTAAAAAAATAAGAATCTAGTTGACAAAAAAAAAAATGTTTGATAAGATTCAAAAATATAAAGCGTAATAATTACGGTTTAAAAGTTAAATAGTTAGGTAGGTTTTTGGATGAAGAAAAAAATAATATTAGGTATGTCTTTGATAATGATGGGAGGGTCACTTGTAGCATGCTCGACTGCTAAAACTGAGCAGACAAATACTGACAAAATAAAAGTAGCCACCACATTTTATCCAATGTATGAATTTACGAAAGAAGTTGTAGGTGACGCTGGAGAAGTGGATATGATTGTTCCAGCCGGAGTTGAAGCACATGATTTTGAACCATCAGCTAAGGATTTAAAGAAAATACAAGATAGTGATGTCTTTGTCTATAATAATGAAAATATGGAAACGTGGGTACCTTCCGTTGAATCAGTATTAAAAGAGGGGAACGTAACAAAGATAAAAGCAACTGAAAATATGGTATTACTACCTGGAAGCGAAGAAGAACATGACCATCATGAACAAGGTAAGGAGGGGCACTCACATGAACTAGATCCACATGTCTGGTTAGCACCTAGTTTAGCAATTAAAGAAGTCGAAGAAATTCGCAATCAACTGATAAAAAGATATCCAGACAAAGAAAAAATATTTACTACAAATGCTGATAAGTACTTAAAAAAATTAGCTACTTTAGATAAGTCGTATCAAGATACATTAAAGAACGCTAAACAAAAAAGTTTTGTGACACAGCATGCAGCATTTGGTTATTTAGCGTTGGAATATGGATTAACACAAGTACCAATTTCTGGTCTTTCTCCAGACGAAGAACCATCACCAGCTAGATTAGCTGAACTAAATAAGTATGTGAAAGAGAATGATATTAAATATATTTATTTTGAATCTAATGCCACAGATGCTATTGCTAAAACATTGGCAAAAGAAACTGGTGTGGAATTATTAGTATTAAATCCGTTAGAAGGGCTAAGTCAAAAAGAGATTGATAAAGGTGAAAACTATGTTTCGACTATGGAAAAAAATCTAACAGCTTTGCGTAAAACTACTGGCGAAGAAACGACAAAATCTATTGTAAGTAAAACACCTGAAAAAACAGTACAAGCAGGATACTTTGAGGATAGTCAAATACAGGATAGACCATTATCAAATTGGAAAGGAAGTTGGCAGTCAGTTTACCCACTTTTAAAAGAGGGCACATTAGATCAAGTGTTTGATTACAAAGCTAAAATGAAAAAAGATAAATCAGCTGAAGAATATAAAAAGTATTATGAGTCAGGGTATAAAACATCAATTAAAGAAATTGATATTACAGATTCAACGATGACTTTTATTGATGATAGTGGTAAAAAAATGAGCTCAAAATATAAGTATATTGGTCAAAAAGTTTTAACTTATGAAAAAGGAAACCGTGGTGTGAGATATTGCTTTGAGGCAACAGATCCTAGTCAAGGGGCTTTTAAGTATGTTCAGTTTAGTGATCATGAAATCACGGATACAAAATCAGCTCATTTCCATTTGTACTTTGGCAATGATAGTCAAGAAGCACTGTATAAAGAACTTGAAAACTGGCCAACTTATTATCCTAAAGACTTATCTGGAAAAGAAGTCGCACAAGAAATGATGGCTCATTAGAAAGGAAGAGATGTATGAGAACACCCATTATATTAGAATGTTCTGAAACAAAAGAACGATTGTATTTAACAAGTAAGAATAAACGAAACACACCTGAACGACTGGAGTTAAGAAAATATTCTCCAAAGCTTAGACAGCATGTGATATTTAAAGAGACCAAAAAATAAAGGAGCTGAATAAAGTGGCAAAAAAATCTAAGATAGCCAAATATGAAAAACAAAAAAAATTAGTGGCAGAATATGCAGAAATAAGGAAAGGATTAAAAGAAAATAAGGACTATGAGGGGTTACGTAAACTACCTAAAGAGTCAAATCCTAATAGATTAAAGCTAAGAGATGAAACAGATGGTAGACCAAGAGCTTATATGCGTAAGTTTGGCGTGTCTCGTATTACATTTAGAGAACTTGCACATAAGGGACAATTGCCCGGCGTTAAAAAAGCAAGTTGGTAAAAAAGAGGAGGAAACAATTTGGCAGTTCCAAAAAGAAAAACATCAAAAGCTAAGAAAAATGCGCGACAAACACATAAAAAACTATCATCAACAGTGTCTTATGATAGTGTATTAGGAGTATATAAACGCAGTCACTATGTATCAAGTGATGGTTACTATAAAGGTAGAAAAGTCATTTAGTAGGGGGTGAATCTAGATGAATATTATTTATCCACCACTTGTTGAGGATAGTTTATCTTATCATTTTGATGAAAAGAATATTGAGATGGAAGATAAAATTAGGATGTATCAGCATATGATTGAGGTAGGAATTATTACAGAACAGGGCCTCCCAACTGAAAAAGCATTAGATATGGGTTGGGTAAAAGACTTTTATGAAGAAGAAGACCTGTCCTTTGAAGACTTTTTGACTCTGTATCCTGTTTTTAAACGATACGACGTCAATCTTTTTCAAAAGATTGATGGTTTTTGGGAAATCTCACTTTCGTTTAAAGAATTGTTAAAAGATCATCTTTTATCTGAAAATATGAGTTATGATGATAGGCTACAAATTACTGAATATTTATCAGAAAGGTAGAGGGATATGGGCATACCAATTACAGTTATCTCAGGATTTTTAGGTTCAGGAAAGACAACATTAATTAATCAAGTCATTAAAGGGAGTGATCTAGCACCTGAAGAGGTTGTCATTATAGAAAATGAATTTGGTGAAGCAGGAATTGACCATGAGTTATTAATTCATTCAAAAGAAAATATTGTACAGATGAACGGTGGGTGTATTTGCTGTAGTTTACGTGGTGATTTGTTAAATGCATTAACAGCAGTGTTAGATGTGTTTGTAACACAAGGTTATCCAATTAAACAAGTTATTATTGAGACAAGTGGCGTGTCTGATCCACAACCAATTATTCAAACGATTGTGGGTACCCCTAATTTACAGCCTTATTTTTATTTGGATGGTGTTATTGGGGTTGTAGATGCTGAGAATATTGAACAAAACCTCCAACATCATGAAGCGACAAAGCAACTTGTCATGTCAGACCGACTATTGATTTCACAAAAAGGCGTTACGAATAAAGACAGTATGAATCAAATGAAAGAGCAACTAAGAGAAATTAATCCACTAGCAGATATATACGAGTTTTCATTAATTCAATTATCTTCAGAGTTAGCTGATTTGGTACTAGGAAATCATTTATTTAATCAATCAATCGATGATGAAGAAGAACACCATCATCACCATCATCATGAATTTGAATCAATGATTATATCTGAATCAGGTTATGTTAAAGAAGGTTTATTACACAATTGGCTTTCTTGGTTAATGATGAACTATCAGGAATCTGTTTATAGAATAAAAGGTTTTGTCAATGTGTCTGATCAAGACTTTCAAACAGAAATTCAAGGTGTGAATCAGTTATTAAATTTTAATCTGACTAATCGTTTAACAGAAGACAATGACAATAAGTTAGTTATCATCGGTAAAAATATCGATAAAGATGACATTAATCAAGCATTTCAATTAGTGATAGAAAAATCAACAGAGGGAGACTAATCAATGGAAAAAACAGATGTGTCGAGTGCCTATAGACGTTTAAGTAGTCCTAATATTAAAACAAAAAAACGTGCACTAAAAATTATTAAAGAAGCCAAAAGAAATAAACGTGGAAAATAGTCAAAATGCCTTGATTTAATCAAGGCGTTTTTATTTTTTAATTGATAATGAATCTCAATTTTCTTATTTATGGTAGAATATAAAAAATATTATCAATAAATAGGAGGAAGCATATGATATTTGGTTATAACAAATACCATAACGTTCATATAATGAAGTAAATAAAAAATGTCGCAAATTGGTTTATTGATAGCCGATTTGTGGTATTTTATTTTTTTATCACCGTATTATACTAGGTTCATAGATAAGAGTTACACAATTAAAGTTGCCGCTATTAATTGTATGCTTATCAATTAATCTATCTTCCTCCTAATTGAAGTATAGACTATAAAAACACCTACAGTTATTCCCTTTTCTGTAGGTGTTTTTTGTTTAGTTAGCTAAGAAGTTTTAAACCCATAAACCGACAAAGAATAAAACTACTTGTGTGATGGCTATCATACCTAAATTTTTAATGGCTAATGGAAATGTTTTTGTTTTGATTTGTTCTTTCGAATAAATCATAGTATTTTTCCAAATCTTCGGAAAAATTAACCAAATACCAAGTAACGTGATGGGAACGATATTTAACACCACACCAAGCGTGGCAAATACAAATGATAAAATCACGAGTAATTTAAATAGTGACACAGCTCGTTTTTTTCCGATATAGTATACAAGTGTGTGTCTGTTGTTTAAAACGTCTTCTTCCACATCGCATGTATTATTAGCTAACATAAGATTTGAAATGGCTAGAGCAGTTGGTAGTGATAAAATCGCTACTTGAATGATAAACTGACCATCAAATGGTAAAATATCAAATACGTTCAAGTAAACACAGATTAAAGGAATCACAATCCCCATTGTCACACCAGAAGTCACTTCACCAACCGGAAGGCTAGAAAGTGGTTTTGGTCCAGCTGAATAGGTAATCCCAATGAAATAACTAAACATTCCTAACCATAAAATGACCCAGCTTGTTTGAGACGCAAGATATACACCAATAATAGCAGAAGAGACAATCAACCCAATCATCATATTTCTTACAAGAGTGAGTGATAAATTTTCTCGCCCGATAATATTGGTTTCTTCTTTATAGTCGTGCACATCAGTCGCATTATGATAGTCCATGTAGTTATCTAATATATCGACAGCCATATTAAATAATAACATTGAGATGAAAAATAAGAGCATATACATTGGTTTGACTTGTTGATAGTGGTACCATGAATATAAAAATCCCATGATAAAAGGGAAAATACTCGCTGCTTTTGCTTTCAGCTCGATTAATTCGGCAAATACTTTAAAATTCATTCGTAAACTCCTTCACATTTTATCCACTGTTTATTATACTGTTAGAGTAGGTATTTTTCAAAAATGAGTGATTATCATTTTATGATTACTTGTTTATTGTACATTATATAAGTTTATAGGAGGCCGCTATGATTGTTCATCCATTGTGGGAAATGTATCCTGCTGTCCAAAAAGATTTGATTGAAACAAAGCGTGTCATGGAAAAATCAGTAAAAATCAGAAACAAAGAGATTACTGCAACACTGCAATTATTTTTTGGTGCTGGTGGCAAATTATTACGCCCAGCATATTTTTTATTGTTTTCAAAATTTGGCACAATAGAATCAGATAAAAAACGTTATCGTATGGCAGCCTCATTAGAAATACTCCATGTTGCAACGCTTATTCATGATGATATTATTGACGATTCTCCGGTTCGTCGCTCAATGCCATCTGTTCAGGCATTATATGGTAAAGATATTGCTGTTTATACAGGAGATTTTTTATTTACAGTGTATTTTCATTTATTGACTAATGCGACAAGTGATTTAAAAACTATCGCGTTAAATGCCCAAAGTATGAAACGTATTTTAGTTGGAGAGTTAGATCAAATGAATTTACGCTATAATACAGATATTACAGTGAAACAATATTTCCAACATATTAAAGGTAAAACAGCTCAGTTATTTGAATTTTCTTGCTATGAAGGAGCGCATTATGCTCATGCTTCTAAGATAATTCAATTACAGGCTAAACGAATTGGATATAATATTGGAATGGCATTTCAGATTATGGATGATATTCTTGATTATAAATCGACAGAAGAAGACATGCAGAAACCTGTTTTTGAAGATATGAAAAATGGTTATTATACACTGCCACTTATTTTAGCAATGAATGAAAATCGTGCAGCATTTTTACCTTATCTAGAGAAAAAGACAGAGTTGTCTAATCAAGAGATGAAAGAAGTACAGCAACTAATCGAAAAATATAAAGGCATAGAAAAAGCTGAGATGATTGCAGAGCGATTCACTAATAAAGCCCTAACAAGCATAAAAAAATTACCAGATATTGCAGAAAAAGATATTTTGTATCATGTAACAGAAGTACTTTTAGATAGAAATAATTAAAAAACATCATCTAACTTTTAAGTAGGAGAAAGTTAGATGATGTTTGTTTAGTTGATTAAGTTAGTTGTAATAAACTGGCGGAAAGAGGAACCACGATAACAGTAATGACTCCCACTAAAATCATAGAAATACTTGCCATAGCTGCTTCTGTTTCACCTAGTTCAATCCCAACTGACACACCTAGTGCATGTCCAGCAGATCCAAGAGCTAATCCTTTAGCAATAGGGTTGTTGATATGAAAGAACTTTAAGGCCATCTTACCAGTGGCGTAAATAATTACGGCATTAAAGATAACGGCAAAAGCGGTTAAAGACACAATCCCATTCATTGATTCAGAAATTGGAACGGCAATAGCTGTTGTTGCTGCTTGTGGCAGGAGAGAGACCATCATTTGTGGATGCATACGAATTAATTTTCCAACAGCAACAATGCTTGTGACAGATACAGCTGATCCTATTGTAATCGCAGCCACTATTTCCACCCAATATTTTTGTAACAACTCTCTTTTTTTGTATAGAGGAATAGCAAAAGCAATGGTTGCAGGTTCTAAGAAGAAACTGATGACTGTTCCACCTTGATTATATTGTTCGTAGTTGATACCAGTTGCTTTTAATATGATGACACCTAAAATCATGGCAACAAATAATGGGGTGAATAAGAAAAAGCCATTTGTTTTTTTGAATAAGAATGTTCCAATTCCAAAAGCAACGAATGAAATAACAATACCGATATATGGGGTCATTATCTTTGCACCTCCTCTAATTGTTGTTTTTTAAGAAAGGCTAATTTTCTCTCTTTAGAGCCAGATTTTTCTTTAACTCCTAATAGGTAAGATGTACTCCAACCTGTAATAGCAAGAATGACAAAGGTTGCAATAAAAATGACTGCTAAAATTGGCACACCGTAAACTTTTAAGATGTCTAATGAGTTGTATAAAGAGATACCAGAAGGAACAAATAGGAAAGAAATAATACCAGTTAAACTTGTTCCTAGACTTTCAACTTGTTCTAGTTTTACAATATTAGTACTTAATGCAACAAATAAAAGGATTAACCCAATAACAGATGCAGGCATAGGGATAGGTAAGATGAAGGCAATTCCTTTAGAGATAAGCATAATGGCTGCAAAAATAAAGGCTTGGTGTAAGAATGAATAAACTTTTTTTTCCATTTGAAAAACTCCTTTTGACTGATTCATTTGATACATTGAGTATAGGTTAGAAACGCTGATTTGTGTGGTGTTTGACGTGAAACGTAAAAATGTAAGCGTATAATACAAAAAATCACTCCTAAAATGCATGAAGCAAAATGGCAGTGATTTTATTTAAGATAAGCCAATCATTTCTTTGAATGGTTTGACGTATGATCGGCTGACAGGCACCTTTAATCCATTATCTAGTGTAACTTGTAATGTATTGTTAAACCATGGCTGAATTTCTTGTATTTTTGTTGTATTTAACATAAAACTTCGATGCGTTTTGATAAAAATATCTGTTGGTAATCGTGTTTCGATTTTACTTAAACTACCGCTAGTTTGATAGGTTTCACTTTCTGTATGGACGCTGAGTTCTTTGTCTTCAACAGAAACTAGGTAAATATCGTTTGGATGAATTAAGAAAATACGGTCCTCACCTTGTATAGGAATAGCGTCAATTGACTCTGTTTTCTTTTTTGGAGAGGTGTTAGAAGGTTTAATGATAGAAATGGCTTTATCAAGCGCCTCATGGACAATAGTCTCATCAAATGGTTTTAAAATATAATCCATGGCATTGACTTTAAACGCTTTTAACGCATAGTCATCATAGGCAGTAGCGAAAATCAGATAAGGAGGTTTCTTTAATTTTTTTAATTTAGTAGCTAAATCAAACCCACTTTCATCAGTCAAATGAATATCTAAAAAAATAATATCTGGTTTTTTATCCATTATTTGCTCCATTGCTTCTTCAACAGAATCAGCTTCGGCAGTGGATGAAATATTAGGATGTTGTGTCACTAAATAAGCGAGTTCCTCGCGAGCAAGAGGTTCATCATCAACAAGTAAGACATGTGTCATAAATTATCATTCCTTTAACTTAAAGTGGTTGAATTATTTGTTTCAATTAGTGGCATAGTTAAAGTAAATATTACACCACTATCTAAATTATTCTGTACATTAAACTCAGCCTGTTCACCAAACAAATTAGTCATCCGTTTTGAAAGGTTGTCTAGTGCTGTACCAGTTCCTTTTTCTGAAATAACGGATTCTTTTCCTAGGTGGGTTAATCTTTCATCAGGGATACCTAATCCGTTATCTTTCACACTGATAATCAATTTTTCTTGTTTTTTGTAGATTGAAACGTGAGCGTGATTATTTTCTTTTCTTGATCCAAAGGCATGTTTAATGGTGTTCTCCACTAAAATTTGGACGGCATATGGAGGAACCAAGTAGTGTATCAAGGTATCATCAACATCAAAAGTAACCGTGTAGCGATTTGGAAATCGTGCTTGCTCTAGTGATAGGTAGGCATCTACTTGTGCTAATTCCTGTTTCAAAGGGATGAGTGTTTGTCTTGCTCCTTGCAAATTCCCTCTAAAATAAGTGCTTAACTGAAGCAAGAGCGTTCTAGCCTTATCACTATCTTTTCTCATTAAAGCAGAGATAGTATTAATCGCATTAAAGAAAAAATGTGGATTTACTTGTGCTTGTAAGGATTTAATTTCTGCTTCTTTTAATAATTTGGATTGGACTTCTGCTTCACCTAACTCGATTTGTGTGGAAAAAATAGTCCCCAAACCTTTAGCAAGTTGTTCTTCAACATGAGTAAGTTGACTAGCATCAGTAAAATACATTTTTAGTGTGCCGACAATTTTTTTATGAACAAACAAAGGAATCACAATTGCCGCTTTAAGAGGGCAATTTGGGTTTGAACACCCAATCTGTTCTTTATGATGAACAATGGAGAGGGTACCATGTTTTAATACATCTTTTGATAATTCGGTAATTACTTCTAGTTCAGGAATATGATGATCACTGCCCGCACCATAATGAGCAAGTATTCGGTGAGTATCGGTTAAGCTAATAGCACTCACCTTAGTATAATGCTGAATAATAGTTGCAACTTCTTGTGCTGAATGTTCATTTAAACCTTCTCTAAAGTAAGGAAGTGTCGCAGCTGCCAACTCTAATACATCATGTGTTTGAACGGCTTTGGCTTGTTCTTCTTGTTGTAAGGTAGTGGTTAAAATAGATAAGAATATAAAAGTTCCCGTACTATTTAATATAATCATAGGAAAGGCAATAAAGCTTACTAAGTTTATCCCTTGTTGTAAATTTCCACCACTAAATAGCATAATAAATAACATTTGAACGACTTCCATAAAAGCTCCAATAAAAGCAGCTTGAGTCGCAGTAGGAAATTGTCCTTTTTTAGTAAGTTTTTTTCCAAGCCAACCAGATAAAAAACCAACTAGAAGGGAAGAGGGGATATAAAACAAACTATAGTGACTTCCTTGGATGAATCGATGTGTTCCAGCAATCAAGCCGACCATTCCCCCAACAAAGGGTCCACCCACAATACCAGATACACCAATTGCCAATGTTCTTGTATTGGCTATGGAAACATTATCGTGCAAATTCGTTAAAATACTACTGGGAACAATTTGATTGTCTTTGATTTCGATTCCGGTAAAATTTGAAATAATGGCAAATAAACTAAAAATGATTGCAAGCTGTAACTTTGATTGATACTTATCCCGGCTTAATAGTATTTTTTTAAAGTAGGGGACGTTTACTAATAAAAAAGCAAGTAGAATCATTAAACCCACACGCTCCATCATTAGGATAAATAGCTCTATCATAATATTAAAACTCCTTTAATGATTTAATCATAGTGTAGCATAAAAAATTTTTAAAAAGAGAAAACATAGCACAAAAAAACGCATTGACCGAGAAATCCTCTTTCAATACGTTTTTTAAATTATTTAACCATACCCCATTTACTAGGTGGCCAAAAGGCAATTTTTGATTTACCGATAATATTTTCTTTTGGAATGAATCCAACCTCAGGGAAACGACTATCTTTTGAATTTTGTCGGTTATCTCCCATAACAAAGTAAGTATTTTCTGGAACAGTATCTTTTCCAGTTAATGATTTTAATGTAAAATCATAGGTTAAATTTTCATCAGGGGCTGTTTGCTTCAATTCAGCTTTTTTCTCATCTAGATAAGGTTCATCTACTTTTTTTCCATTGATATATAATACATCATCTTTGTACTCAATAGTATCACCAGGCATTCCGATAACACGTTTGACGTAATTTTTTGATGGGTCGTCTGGTGCTACTAAAGAGACAATGTCAAATCGTTTTGTGTCACCCATTTTTAAAGCAATATTCCTTTCGCCATCGACTAACGTTGGCATCATTGATTCTCCACTAACTGTTACGGGAGTAAATACAAAGACACGTAGTAATACAAGTGCGATAATTAAGAAAACATACCAGATTAAATCCTTAATCCATGTTGATTTAGTCATAATAAACCTCCTATTTATTTAGTTCCTATTTCGCAAAATAGATAACTAACAAGGATTATTATACGACAGTTTAAACAGAAAGTCATTTAATTAATGTGTAGTAATAAACAATTTCTTTTAAGAATATTAAGCTATTCTTTGAAATATGTTTAGTATAATATTGAGTGAAACGGTCATCTGCTAGATACATATCAAGCATTTGTCTATGATAGTTATGAGAGTAGATAGAGCTAGCAGTGATAACCCTTCTTTATGTTATAAAACAGCATCCGTTGCTAATGGGTGAGTAACATCAGTAATGGATTGTGTTTCTAAGTCATTTAATTGAATAAAAAGCGTTTCTTCTATTTTTTTAGTTTGACATAATCTTCCTCAGATAAATTCATCCAGTTATCATTATATTGTTTAATGGTTTCTTCAACATATTTTTGCTGTAATTCCTCACTATATATGTCGTTGTTGTTTTGTATTAGTTGTTGTTTAAATGCAGTAAATTTTTCTTCATTTGTCATCGTAAAAACGGTATCCATTCTCTCCTATACTAGTAGGTTTTAATAAATCAATCCTGTCATAGTAGCGTAATGTTCTTGTTGTGACACCGGATAATTTAGCTAATTCAGTTATCGAATACACTGTATTTCCTCCTTTCAATAAGTAGTATATGGCTTGATATTGCGTCAAAGTTAACAAGTGAAAGACTATCTTTTCCTTCGTTTTTATCGTAGAATAAGTTATATAATGTTCAATGGGGTGAGAATATGGTCGACTTATGGCGACGTATGAAAGCGAATGACAGTGTTCGACGAACGCTGGTTTTGCTAATTATTTGTTCGGGATTATATTTGATACGTAATATCCTTAGTTTAATTTTATTAACCTTTATCTTAACGTATTTAATCATTCGGGGAGTAGATGGTATTCATCATGTAACAAAACTTCCTAAAAAATTAGTTGCTATTGCGATGTATTTGTTAATGATCATTTTTTTATACTTTTCAATAACAGTATATGTTCCAAAACTGTTCAATCAAACGATACAGATGATAGAAGAAGTCTTTAATTTTTATCAAAAAGCAGATACCAATAATAAATTATATGAATGGATTGCTCAAAATGTCGGGTTTAATGAAATCAAACAACAATTAACAACAGGAGCTAAAGTTGTATTTACTACAATTACGAATATTGGTTCTATGGGAATTACGTTTGTGATGTCATTGATTTTAAGTTTCTTCTTTATTATAGAAAAAGATTGGGTAACTGAGTTTGGTCAAGCCTTTTTTAAAAGTAAGATAGGATTATTTAGTCAAGATGTTGCTTATTTAGGGAAAAAATTTGTTAATACTTTTGGGGTAGTGATAGAGGCACAGTTTATTATCGCGATAGTAAATACTATATTGACTATTATCGGCTTAATTTTTATGAAATTCCCACAAGATCAATTATTAAGCTTAGCATTAATGATATTCATATTAAGTTTGATACCGGTAGCTGGGGTCATTATTTCTTGTATTCCGTTATCGTTAATTGCCTATACAGTGGGTGGTGTTCAAGATGTTATTTACATTTTGATTATGATTATGATTATTCACGCGGTTGAATCTTACTTATTAAATCCTAAATTAATGAGTAGTAAAACAGATTTACCTATTTTTTATGTGTTTGTAATTTTAATGTTTTCAGAGAAATTTTTTGGTGTATGGGGATTAGTTATAGGAGTACCAGCCTTTGTTTTTTTACTTGATTTATTAGATGTTAAAGTAGAGCATAAAAAACCACCAGTTCTTCCACAAATAAATTCATCTAAATAAAAAAGTTGTTTTCTTCTAAAGAAAACAACTTTTTTATTTAAAAGATATCAGGATTTTTATAATTCCGTAATTTAATTGCAGTAACTAATTCTGAGATACCTGATAATGTTAATACAATACCAAAAAATTGGAATAATACAATTAAACTACCAAATGGATTAAATAAAATAAATATACCTGCTATAAGAAGAGCAATACCATAGACTAACATAGGAACGTAACTGATGTTAACATATTGTCTTAAGTTTAATGCACGAGAAATACGTGTAGCACCACCAATAATAATTAAAATACCTAAAAAGATAGGAAGGATACTAACTATTGGTTGGGCGAATAGCCAGATAATAAGCGCGGCTATAAAATAAAATATACTCATAGAAACTTGACCGTTTTGCTTGTTCTTCAAATAGCCAACTAAATTAATTACCCCAAGTAACACATTATAACCAACGATTAGATAGACACCCACATCAAATAGTTGTTTTGGTTTTAAAAAGATTAAGATACCTATCAGTAAATAAAGAATCCCACGAGAGAATGCATGACGTTGGATTGAACGAAATAGAGAAGACATAGAAAATCACTCCTTGTTTAAATTGACTTAATGCTAATGTTATTATACGTGTCTATCAAAAAAATAACCAATAAAAAGATAAAACTGTGCTACTTCGTATAAGCCATTATCAGAAGTAACACAGTTTGTTACATAGAATCTTTAAAAACGTGTTTATTTTTTACGAAATAATCAATACCAGAGTAAATAGTAGCAGCTAGGCAGATATATAAGAAAATCTGATCAAGTGGCAAATTAATTGCACTAAATGGAACATTACCCAATAGTAATAAAATAATAGCAACCATTTGAGTAGCAGTTTTTACTTTGCCTGGCCATGCGGCAGCCATAACCTCGCCATCCTCCACTAATAATAAGCGTAAACCTGTAACAGCTAATTCACGACAGACAATAATAGCGACAACCCAAGATGGAGCAAGACCTTGCCCAACCAATATGATAAAAGCTGTCATAACTAACATTTTATCCGCTAGTGGATCAGCAAATTTCCCAAAATTGGTTACCAGATTATGTTTTCTGGCAATTTTACCATCTAACCAATCTGTAATACTTGCTACGGCAAAAATAATAGCAGCAACTAATTGAGAAATCAACAGTGGACTACCTAATACATCAATCATTCCCCAGTTAGGGACTAAAGCGACAATAATAAATAAGGGAATCATACATATTCTAATCACTGTCAACTTATTTGGTAAATTCATTTATAAACAACCTTCCTTTTTATTCATTTTCTTTAGTAGTAGTATCAAAATTAATCGTGATAATTTTTTTCCCAGTTGTTGGATTAGATTTATTGAAAGCTAATTCTTGATCGTTAACTTTAATAGATAGATTATTAGATGCTCCAACAATAATATCAATCCCCGTTGCATCTTCTGGAACAATGGAGCTAATCTCTTCACCTGCTTGTAATGTGTATTGATAATAAATAGCACTTGTTCCGCTTTGTTGTAGACCAATCCAAACAGGGCCTTCTAAGGCAGTGAAATCAAGTTTAATAGGTTTTGAAACATTACTACCAGAGTAAGTTACTAAATCAATGGAATCAGAGGTAATATTAAATTTACTATCATTTTTTTTCTTTTTAGAAGAATCTTTTGTTTTTTCAGTCATGTCAGTAGGACTAGACTGGGAGGTACTTTCTTCCTTATTCTCTTTTGAATCACTTCCAATGACTACTGCCTTTTCAGGTTTTGGTACTAAAGGTCCACTAGCAATATCTAAACGCATGGCATAGATAATGGTTCCAATAATTGCAATAACAACTAGAGAAAGAAGAGTTACTGGTAAGTAATCTTTAAAGGTTGGTTGTCTTTTCTTTTTCTTACGATGTTTTTCTTTACGAGACCCCCTGATTGGCTTAGTTTGAGGTAGTTCCTCTTGTGTCTCATCGGGCTTTCCTTCAAATCGGCGAATTAGGGGACGGGCATTTAGACCAACAGCTTCAGCATATTGTCTAATAAATGTTTTCGTATAGTAATCACTAGGCATTGCGTCAAAGTCATTTACTTCAATAGCAGATAAGTAGCGACGCTGAATTTTGGTGATTTTTTGTAAATCTTCCATTGTTAGCCCTTTTTCTAAACGGGCCTGTTTTAATTGTTCACCGATTGTATCCACGGGAGCTTACACCTTTCTTTCTCATTTTATTAAACGGACCACCCACCGGTTAGCGGGATGGTTGAACCTGTAATATAAGATGCGTCTTCACTAAGTAAGTAGGAAACAAGTGAGGCAACTTCTTTTGGCTGTGCTAAACGATTAAGTGGTATATCTAAGAGTAATGATTGTTTTTCTTCTTTAGACCACAACGTATTCATGCTTGTATCAACAGCTCCTGGAGCAATTGCATTGATTGTTAGGTTCATCGAGGCGACTTCTTTTGCATAAGATTTAACAAAAGCAATTTGAGCTCCTTTAACTGTACTATACATAACTTCCATGGAACTGCCAATCAGACCATAGACTGAACTGATAAAAACAATTTGACTATGGGAGTGTTGCGTTAATTTTGGCTGGCATAATTGGCATAACCTGATGGGATTATAAACATGAGTATGCCATAAATGTGTCATCTCATCAGGCGTTGTATCAGAAAGTAATTTGTATACCGTATCTCCATGAGCAAAAATGATAGCATGCAATTGAAACATATCTTTTGTTAGCTGCTCCACAGATTTTGGAGAACTTAGGTCAGCTTGAAGAGCAAAGAAATCCTGTTTTGGATACTTTAAGATTAAATCAGATAATAAAGACTTAATTTTTTGTTCATTGCGAAAGTAATGGCAATAGACTGAATATCCTTTCTTTGCTAACAGCTTTACACACGCCTCACCAATGTCACCACTTGCACCAGTTACTAAAACATAGTTCATTATTTTATTACCTTTCTTCGGGATAAATGAAGAAACGACTTAATGCTTCTGGCCTGACAAATGACTGATGGACGGCTTTAATATCACTTAATTCAATACTATTAATAACAGTCACTAAATCAAATAATGTCGTGTCACCGTATTTCATCCCACTAAATTGATTGGCAATATATTCAAGGGAATCTAAAGATTTTAGATGCTTTCCAATCATTTTTTTCTTAGCCAAATCTAAATTTTGTTTTGTTAATTCAGGACTGTCCTCAGATTTTAATAAGTAATTGATAATTTGATTTGCAAATCGTTCAGGCTCATCAGTATCTGAGCTGAAATCTGCAAAATGGAAACTACGATCGAACGAAAATTCGAAAGAAAAGCTATCATCAATTAAACCACTATTGTACATTGCTAAATAGTTTTCAGAACTCATACCAAATAATAATTGTAATAATAATTGAATGGTTGTCTGGTATTTCAACCGTTCAAAGCCATCAACAGGTGGTGTATCCAGTCCTTTTAAGCCAACAATAGCCTTAGGTCGATTAACAGATAGGGTGATACTATCTTCTTTGACAATATCATCCGCTGTTTCTTTCGGAAAATGACGTTTGATTTCGGTTGCTTTTGGAAATTCTTTTGCAGCTTGATTTTCTTTAATAAAAGTCATCATTTCTTCAGGGTTCATTTTACCAACAATAAAGAGGTTCATATTACTTGGATGATAAAATGTATTGTAGCAAGTATATAAATCTTCTGCTGTGATAGGTTCAATACTTTCAATGGTTCCAGCAATATCAATATGTAATGGGTGTTTTGGGTACATATTATTTAAAATACCAAAAAACAATCGCCAATTTGGTTCATCTTGATACATTTGGATTTCTTGACCAATAATCCCTTTTTCCTTTTGAACCGATTCTTCAGTGAAATAGGGTGTTTGAACAAAATCGATTAATGTTTCGATATTTTGCATCACATTATCAGTACTTGAGAATAGGTAGCTTGTGCGAGTAAAACTTGTAAAAGCGTTTGACGCAGCCCCTTGTCGTCCAAACTTTTGGAAAACATCTTCGTCCTCTTTTTCAAATAATTTATGCTCCAAAAAATGAGCAATGCCATCGGGGACAGTTATGAATTCTTTTTGTCCAATGGGCACAAATTCACTGTCAATTGAGCCATAGTTTGTTGTAAATAATCCATATGTTTTATGGAAATCTTCTTTTGGTAATAACATCACTTCTAAACCATTTGGTAAAACTTCAGTATAAAGTGTTTCATTAATAGAAGGATAATAGTTTTTTTCCATGTTATTTTCCTCCTTCCATGAAGTAAACTGCTTGTAGATTAATTCCTGTTGCTACATCCTGTACATCTTCTTTTGTAACAGTGTTCATTTTCTTCATCCATTCCTCTTGAGATAAATCTGCGTAAGGAACATTTGAGAACAGATAGTGTTGTTCTACAACAGCACGTTGATTATCAGATGATAGTAAGTATTGATTGATTAACATTTTTTTTGTTTGCTCAAGTAATTCATCTGAAAACTCACCAGCAGTCATGTCTTTTAATTGCTCATTAACTAAACGTAAAACACGTTCACGGTTTGAACTATCAATCCCAGTTTGGACACTAATAAATCCACGGAAAGGGTCAATTGAACTACTTGCATAGTAAGCGAGACTATGTTTTTCACGAACATTTAAGAACAATTTAGAATGTGGAAATCCACCAAATAATCCGTTAAAAACCATTAATGGAAAATACATGTCATCATGATAATAAACATCACAGTGATAGCCAATATTTAATTTAGATTGAACAACTGGTAATACTTCACTTTTTTGTTGGATAATATTTTTAAAAGGTTGCTTATAAAACAAATCGGTTTTCATGTCTTCTCTATCTACAAATCCAAAATTTTTAAAACAACGTTCGACATAGCCTTCTTCAACATTGCCACTTACTAGAATATCAATTTTGTCATGAGCAATCATGTCAGTATAATATTCAGCAATAGATTCAGGTGTTTCTTGTTTGATTTGTTCAATGTCTCCAAAACTTGGTGTTTTTTGATTTTTATTATCAGAAAAGAAAAGATTTTGTAAAGACATGGCAGCATAAGTTTGCTTATCATCAAAAATTGATTCAATATCAACTATTAAGTTTTCTTTTTCACGAGCAAAGGTTTCAGTATCAAAGGCATTATTTTTAATATTTGGATTAAAAATAATTTCCTTTAAAAATTCAACAGAATCTTCTAAAATAGACACGCCATTTGGTGCGATGTTATCATTTATCACATTCAAACCAATGCTTAAATAATGTTGATTCCCTGTACGATTCACACTAACATAAAACCCTGCACCGTATAATTCAGCTAATTTTTTACTAAGTGCTACTTGATCAGGAAAGTTTAAACTATTTGTTTCCATTAAGCTGGCAAGTAAAGAACGTTTACTACTTGTTATCGCATCAACAGGTGTAGCGAAACGAACGACAATACGAACAGTTTTATATTTATTGGTAGGAATAATATGTAAATTTACCTGGTTATTTAATTTAATTGTCATAAAAAAACTCCTTTAATTACCGTCAAATAGTGTGTTTCTAACATGACGATACACATCCCTAGATTACCAAAAATAAGCATGGTAAGATAGGAAAACACATTGAATTTTATATTTTTGATTAAAATTTAACAAAATTGTAATGCTAACAATAGATATGCATGATTACAATATATTATCATATATTACAACAGTATTACATGTCAATTTATAATAAATGATTTCTTGAAAAAAATTTGATATAATATGAAATTGATTGGAGGGGTATAGATGGTAAAAGAATTTAAGGAATTTATTGCACGTGGAAGTGTGATAGATATGGCGGTAGGTATTATTATTGGTGGGGCCTTCACAAGTGTTGTTAATGCATTAGTTGATGGAATGATTACACCGATTATTGGTTTAATTATCAGTTTTTTATTTCCAGGTGCAGAAACAGTAGAAGATGCAACAAAAGGTTTGACATTTATAGTTAATGGTGTAACGTTTGACTATGGTAAACTTATCTCAGCAATTATTACATTTTTGATTACAGCTTTTGTTTTGTTTATTATTGTTAAATCTGTTAATAAAGCAGAGACTCTAATGAGTAAACCAGAAGAAGAGGAAGAACAAAAAGAAGAAGAACAAGCCGAAACAACTGAGGATGTTTTAAAAGATATTCGCCAGTTATTAGCAAGCCAAGTAGCAACTGATACAAAAGATGAGAAAACTGAAGGTAAAAAATAAACCATGAGGAGTTTAAACTCCTCATGGTTTTCTATTTACGTTTTTTTTCAAATAATGGGCTAACCGGTTTGTTCTCATGGATACGTTTAATAGCATCACCCATCAATTCACTAACGCTAACTGTTTCGATTTTATCAGATTTTTTCTCTTCTGGTAAAAGGATAGAGTCAGTAATAATCAATTTTTCAATTGAAGAGTTATTTATGCGATCAATTGCTGGTCCTGATAAAACAGGGTGTGTACAACAAGCAACAACTTCTGTAGCACCTTTTTCTTTAAGAGCCTCAGCAGCTAAAGTGATTGTTCCAGCTGTGTCAATCATGTCATCGATAATAACACACTTTTTACCGTTAACTTCACCAATGATATTCATTACTTCAGCAACGTTAGCTTTTGGACGACGTTTGTCAATAATCGCAATTGGTGATTTTAAATGTTCTGCTAATTTACGAGCACGTGTGACACCACCATGATCAGGTGATACAACAACGACATCATCACCTTCATAACCATGATCGATGAAGTAGTTTGCAAGTAAAGGAGCAGCCATTAAATGATCCACCGGAATGTCGAAAAATCCTTGAATTTGAGCAGCATGTAAGTCTAGTGTTAATAAACGAGTTGCTCCAGCTGTTTCAAGCATATCCGCAACAAGTTTAGATGTAATTGGCTCGCGAGAGCGTGCTTTTCTATCTTGTCTTGCATAGCCGTAATAAGGCATAACGATATTAATAGTTTGTGCACTAGCACGTTTAAGAGCATCAATCATAATAAGTAATTCCATTAAATGGTCATTTACTGGGTTACTTGTAGATTGGATTAAGTATACGTGACTACCGCGGATACTTTGCTCGATATTGATTTGAATTTCACCATCACTAAACTTTCTTACTTCAGACTTACCAAGTTCCACACCAACTGCATCTGCAATTTTTTGTGCTAACGGTTTGTTTGAATTTAACGAAAAGATTTTTAACTTTGGATCAAAGTAATGATTAGACATGAGGACCTCCACTTTCTTGTTTTAACTAAGTATACACTTACATACAAATAGTAGACATTTTCTACTAATAAATCAAGTGTTTGATTAATAATTATTTATTATATGGTAATTTTTTAGCATAATTCTTCAAATTTTCTTGGCGAGAACGAGCAATTCCTAAGTCATTTTTACTGATATCTTTAGTAATAGTAGAACCAGCCGCTGTCATACTATTGTCCTCAACAGTTAGTGGGGCAACTAAAATAGTCCCACTACCGATGAAAACGTGATTTCCAACTGTAATATGATGTTTATTTTTACCATCATAATTAGCAAAGACCGTTCCACAACCAATATTAATATCTTTTCCTAAGGTGGCATCACCCACATAAGTTAGATGACCAACCTTTGATCCATTATCAATGGAAGCATTTTTTATTTCAACAAAATTTCCAATGTGGACATGTTCTTTTAAGTCAGTATGAGGTCTTAGGTGGGCATATGGACCTACATCAGAATAATCACCAATATTAGATTGTTGAATGGTTGAAGATTTAATTTCTACATGGTTACCTATGACACTATCAATGATGGTTGAATGTGAACGAATGACACAATTGTTACCAATAATAGTGTTACCTTTGATCATGACACCAGGTTCAATAACAGTATCTGCACCAATAACCACATCTGATTCAATGTATGTATTGTCCGGATCAATAAATGACACGCCTTGTCTCATATGCTGTTCATTGATTCGCTTTTTCATTAATTGGTTTGCTTTAGCTAAGGCAACACGATCATTGACACCCATAGACTCTTCTTCAGATCCCATCGTGTAGGCAGTCACGACTTCACCTTGTTGTTTTAAAATACTAATGACATCAGGTAGATAATATTCTCCTTGAGCATTATCATTTCCAACTTTTGTTAAAGCATTAAATAAAAATTGGTTATCAAAACAGTAAGTACCCGTATTAAATTCTTTTATAGCGAGTTCTGATTCTGAAGCGTCTTTTTGTTCAACAATTTTCTCGACTAAATTTTCGTCATTTCGAATGATACGCCCATATCCAGTCGCGTCTTCTGCAACTGCAGAGAGGATTGTTGCTTTTGCGTTTAGTTGTTCATGATGATTGACTAATTTTGTTAATGTTTCCTTTGTTAGTAGAGGAGTATCACCACAAATTACCAAGGTAGTCCCTTCTTTATCTTTCAATAAATCAGCTGTTGCCAAAACAGCATGACCTGTTCCTAACTGTTCTGTTTGTAAGGCATATTTTGAGCGCTCACCTAATTGCTCTTGGACTTTTTCAGCACCATAGCCTACAACTGTTACAATATCTGTTGTATTTAATGGTTCAATTTGTTCGAATACGTGTTCAACCATGGGTTTTCCAGCAACAGGATGTAATACTTTATATAATGATGACTTCATACGAGAGCCTTTTCCTGCTGCTAAAATAATAGCATATCTATTTTTCACGTTATTGACACTCCTTAAGTGTAGTTTTAAACACTTTATTCTAACAAAAAAAGAGCTTGATATTCAAGCCCTTAATTTTATCTAGTCCTTTTTTTCCATAATTGAAAAGTAATTACCAGGTACAACTGTGATGTTTTTAGTTTTTGTGTCAACTTCTTTTACACAAATAAGTGAGGTATAATCTTCTACCATACGACGACCACTAAAAGTAGATTCTGCAAAAACAGTAATACCAACAAGTTCTGCTTCAAATTCTTCAATCAAAGACTTCATACCATTAACAGTCCCGCCACCTTTCATGAAATCATCCACGACTAATACTCGAGAGCCACGTTTCAAACTACGTTTAGATAACTCCATTTTTTCAATTCTCTCAGACGATCCAGATACATAATTGACACTAACTGTTGATCCTTCAGTAATTTTTGAATCACGTCGAACGATGACAAATGGTACGTTTAAGTAGTATGATACGGCTTGCGCAATAGGGACACCTTTTGTGGCTACCGTCATAACGGCATCAATATTTTTATTAGCATATTGTGTTGAAATAATTTGCCCAATTTGTTTTAGCAGTTGAGGTTCTCCTAATAAATCTGACAAGTAAACGTACCCACCAGGAAGTAAGCGATCTTGTTCAGATAATCGTTCACATAAAGAATCAATCATCGATTTTGACTCACTAAACGGGATAGACGGTGTAAAGATAACGCCACCAGCTGCTCCAGCAACGGTTTCAAGTATACCAAAACCACGCTCTTTAAACGTTTTTTTAATAATCGTTAAATCCTCACTAATTGAAGATTTCGCTGATTCGTATTTTTTAACAAAATAAGTCAGAGGAGTCAATGTATGGGGATGATTTAAGATATAAGCAGTCATATCAATCAATCGTTCACTTCGTTTTATTTTCATTAAGATACTCCTTTTCAAGTTAAATTAAGTAATATAAACTATTATAGTATGAAATTTCAAAAAAGCAAAGTATTTTTGAAAATAAATAAAAAATGTTCGTAAAAACGAACAGATTATTTGGAAATCTGTCTGTTTTTTTTACGAACATTAGTTAGTGAATTAATAAGAATGAACATCGCAATGAAGACTAACGTAATAGTTGCTCCTGGTGGGGTATCTAATTGATACGATGTAACAAGACCAGAAGTCATACCAATAAATCCAACCACAATGCTACTTAAAATAACAGTGGAAAAAGTTTTTCCAATCTTCATCGAGATGGTGGCTGGTAAAATCATAATCGCTGAAACAAGTAAGGCTCCAGCAATAGGAATCATCACAGTGATAGCGACACCAGTAATGACGTTAAATAGCATAGATAGTATATGAATTGGCAGTCCGTCAACATGTGCTGTGTCCTCGTCAAAAGTTAATACATACATTGGTTTTCTCAATACCAAAAATAAAATAATTATAATAACTAGTAAGACAGCCAGTATTTTAACTTGTTGCCAATTGATTGTTACGATAGAGCCAAATAAATACTGTTGAATATTCATGGAATTTTTACCCTTAGTTAAATTCATTAAAACTAAAGCAACAGCTAATCCGCCTGACATTAAAATTGCAGTAGATACCTCTGAGTAAGACTTGTAAAGATTTTTAATGTACTCTAAAACAAAGGCAGAAGTAATTACGACAATTAATGTGGTAACAGTTGGATTAACATTAATGAAAAAACCTAATGCAATCCCGGCAAGAGAGACGTGGGATAGTGTGTCTGCTAAGAGGGACTGTCTACGCAGTACCAAAAAGACTCCTAAAGAAGGAGCAATCACTGCCATCATGGAAGCAGCGATTAATGCGCGTCTCATGAACTCATATGAAAACATCTCCATTCCGTTTCCTCCTTTCTAACAAGGTGGATATGTCGATCCATATATTCTTTGATTTCTTCATGATCATGTGTCACCATTAAAATCGCTTTATTATGCTCTTTGACACTATGTTGAAGTAGTTTATAAAAATCATTACGAGATGACTCATCCATACCTGTTGTTGGTTCATCTAAGACAAACAAATCAGGATCAGTTGCAAATACGCGTGCTAAACAGACGCGTTGTTTTTGCCCACCAGATAAATCACCAATCCGTTTTTTTCTCATATCCCACATACCGACAGAGTTCAGTGCTTTTTCAACATGTTGATGGTCAATAGTATCTAATCGTTTAAACCACTTTCCACGTTGAAAACGGCCTGATTGAACAAATTCTAAAACAGTACTAGGAAATCCAGCATTGAAAGAAGCAATTTGTTGGGGAATATAACCAATTGTTAATTTATCGCCATTTATATTGGTAGGAGAGATGTAGACTTCTCCTTCATCAGGTTTTAATAACCCTAATGTATTTCTGATTAATGTTGATTTTGCCGCACCATTTTCACCAGTTAATATGACAAATTCTCCTGGACTGACTGTATAAGAAACGTCTTCTAGGACGGGTTCATCGTCATAATAAAATGTGAGGTGTTTGACATCAATATAGTTCATGGTAACCTCCTTTAATCGTAAGTATTACGTTTTAAAACCAAAAGAATCATAACACTTGTGTCAAAATAAAGCAAGAATAGTTAATCGGTTGTCCATAACAAAACAGATAAAAAGCAGGATAGTTTCTACTTCTTATCTGTTTAATGTCCTAACTAAATACACTTCATCACAAAATCCTTTTAAAGCATTTGCCACATGGACAGCTCGTGAACGTTTTTTACAAAGCGCAAGAACGGTAGGACCGCTGCCGCTCATGACGGCTGCATCTGCTCCGAATTCTAGCATTTTATTTTTAACATATTTAACAATAGGAAAAACTTCCATCGTGTAAGATTCTAGAGAATTCCCCAAATGTTGAATCATTTCTTGGTAATCTTGGTTTTCTATTGCATGATATATAGCTTTTATATTTGGATGCGAAAGTGAGTCAACTTGTATTTTTGAAAACACGCGAGGAGTGGATACACTGATTTTGGGTTTGACTAGAACAATCCAACACTGTGGCATTGGATGAGATAGTGGTTTCACACAATCACCAACGCCTGTCACAAGAGCTGTTTGCCCATAAAGACAATATGGAATATCTGTGCCAATGGGAACGGATAATTCTGCCATTTCTTCCAATGTCGCACCAAGATCAAACAAGCGATTGACCCCTCTAAACGCAGCAGCAGCATCACTGCTACCTCCACCTAAACCAGCTGCAACGGGTAGGTTTTTCTTTAAATTTACTTCAACACCTTGAGTGAACCCATATGTTTTTTTCATGATATCAATTGCTTGATAAATATTATTTTTACGGTCTACTGGTAGGAAGCCATTGTCTGTTTTGATAATGATATCATCTTTTGAAATAGGTTTTAAAATTAAGCGGTCAGATAAATCGACACTTGCCATAATCATTTCAAGTTCATGATACCCATCATCACGTTTAAATAGGACATCAAGTCCCAAATTTATTTTTGCCGGGGCTTTTTCGATGATTTCCATTGACTACCTCCAATTCTTCAAAATATTCTATTTGTTTGATTATACATGAAAAAAGAGCGAATATAAAACAATTTAAGCACCTACTTTAGAGATTTTATTGAATAAAGAAAAAGATAGGAAAAAATCCTATCTTTAACGATACATTTTAAATTTTAAGAATAGATCATTATAGCGTTCTAAATAGGTTTGTCCTAAATCCTCATACACTTCTAAGTGCTCGATAATTTTGTCACTTGGGTAAAACTGTGGGTCACTTGTAATTTCTTTAGGTAATATTTTTAACGCTTTTTTATTTGGCGTAGAGTAACCAATGTATTCGGCATTTTGAGCAGCGACATCTGGTTTTAACATAAAGTTAATAAAATCATACGCACCATCAATATTTTTTGCTGTTTTTGGGATCACAAAATTATCAAACCAAAGATTAGAGCCTTCTTCTGGAATCACATAATGCAAGTGCTCATTTTCTTCTAGCATACTAGCAGCTTCACCAGAAAATGTGACCGCAGCAGCACTTTCACCATTTATCATGTACATTTTGATTTCATCAGCTACAATCGCTTTGACGTTGGAACTTAGTCCATCTAATTTTTTTGAAGCATTATCTAGTTGTTTATCATTTTTACTATTTAATGAATGCCCGTCACTATTTAAAGCCAATCCCATGACTTCTCTAGCTCCGTCAATTAACATCACATTATTTTTTAGTGAGGGATTCCATAAATCATCCCAATGTTTAATCTGACCCTCTTTAACGAATTCATCATTGTATATAATTCCCAATGTTCCCCAAAAATAGGGGATAGAAAATTTGTTTTTAGGGTCAAATGGAATATTTAAAAAACGACTATCTATGTTTTCTAGTCCTTTGATTTTAGAATGATCAAGCGGAATGAGCATATCTTGTTTCACCATTTTTTGAATCATGTATTCACTGGGAATGGTTAAATCATAGGCTGTTCCACCTTGTTTGATTTTGGTCATCATGCTTTCGTTCGAATCAAAGGTTTCGTAAATGACTTTATAGTTATATTCTTTTTCAAATCGTTTGATTAGCGAAGGGTCAATGTAATCTCCCCAATTATAGATAGTTAATACACGACCACCAGAGGCACCATTGTTTTTTTCAAGATTAAAAGAAGTAACAGCTAGAAGGACAATGATAAGAAGAATACCTGAAAAAAGAGCATTGAGTTTCTTCATCTTATTTACCTCCTATTTTTTGTGTTTTTTTCTTTTTGTATTTTGGTTTATTGTCTTTACTGATAAAGTAATACCCAGTCACTAACAAAATAGAAAATAGGAAGAGTAGAGCACTAAGAGCGTTGATTTCTAAACTAATTCCTTGTCTAGCACGAGAATAGATTTCAACAGATAAAGTACTAAATCCATTCCCTGTTACAAAAAACGTCACAGCAAAATCATCTAATGAATAGGTAAATGCCATAAAATATCCGGCAATAATTCCTGGTGTTAAATAAGGTAAAATAATTTGTCTTAGTACCTGCCAGTTGTTTGCTCCTAAATCTCGTGCAGCATCAATAAGTGATGGATTCATCTCTTGCATTTTTGGCAAGACCATTAAAACGACAATCGGGATACTAAAAGCAATATGAGAGAGTAGTACAGACATAAAACCTAATTGAAACCCAAACCAAGTCCCTAGAAAAGTAAATAGGATTAAAAAACTTGCCCCAATAATAACATCAGGAGACACCATTAAAATATTGTTTAAACTTAGTAATGTATTTCGTACGCCACGTTGTTTGGTGTAGTGAATCCCCATTGCACCAAACGTTCCAATAATAGTAGCGATTAAAGCAGATAGAAAAGCTAGTAAGAACGTGTCTATCACAATGCCAATTAACCTGGTGTCTTCAAAGACAGCTCGGTAATGTTCTAACGTAAATCCGGTAAATGATGTCATCGTTCCACCGGCGTTGAATGAATAATAAATTAGATAAAAGATAGGTGCGTACAGAATAATGAAAACTAAAATCAAATAGAGATGGCTCCAATTAAATTTATGGTTGCTCATTTTTTCTTCGCTCCTTTCTTTTTCTTCTCGCCGGTTAGCATCATAATGATAAACATCGCGATAATCAGAACGACACCAATAGTTGAGCCCATCCCCCAGTTTTGTGTGACAAGGAAATGTTGTTCGATGGCCGTTCCAAGTGTTATCACACGATTTCCCCCAATTAAGCGAGTTAGCATAAATAGACTAAGTGATGGGATGAATACGGCTTGCACACCACTTTTTACGCCATTTAAAGATAGTGGGAAGATGACACGTCTAAATGTTTCAAAATTACTCGCGCCTAAATCACGACTGGCAAACACAAGAGAAGGGTTAATTTCTTCTAAGGCATTAAAAATAGGTAAAATCATAAATGGGATTTCAATATAGGTCGCAACGGTTAAAAAACTAAAATTTGTAAAAAGAAGTTGTTGCGTCCCAATACCAACAGTATCTAGAAAATTATTGATTCCACCATGGATACTAAAAATCCCAATAAACGCATAAGCTTTTAACAACAAGTTAATCCAAGTGGGCAAGATAATTAACATGAGCCACAGTTGTTTGTGTTTTAATTTTGTTAAAAAATAAGCTGTTGGATAGCTAATCACTAGTGTAAATAAGGTAATAAGTAGAGCGTAGAATAATGAGTTAAAGGTCATACTCAAGTAAGTTTTACTTGTTAAATATTGTTGGTAATTACTTAAAGTAAATTGCCCATTAATATCAAAAAATGATTGATAAATAATTAAAATTACTGGTGCAATAACAAATAGAGCTATCCATAAAAAATAGGGAATAGTATAGAATCGTTTTGATTGTGTCACTTATCAACCCTCCTTAGTCGTCATAACTTTCTAATCTGGCATCAAAATCTTCTTCTGATTCATTAAAACGCATGACATGAATGTCTTCTGGTTCAAAAAATAAACCAACTGCTTGTCCTTCAAGTGGCTTCTTAGTTGAATGCACCACCCATTCATTTCCTTCAGAATCAATACAGAAAATTTCATAATGAACCCCTCTGAATAATAAGGTATCAACTGTCGCTTTTAATTTTCCTTGTTCGACAGGTACTAGGGAAATATCTTCAGGACGCATTACTACATCAACGGGCTCATTTTCCCTCATACCACTGTCGACACATTCAAATTGTTTTCCGACAAATTCAACTAAGTTATCCTCAATCATAACCCCTTTTACAATATTGCTTTCTCCAATAAAATCCGCTACAAAACGGTTAATCGGTTCATCATAAATATCAGAAGGAGAGCCACTTTGTTCGATTTTCCCATCATGCATAACAAAAATTTCATCACTCATAGCTAAAGCTTCTTCTTGATCATGAGTAACAAAAATAAAGGTAATGCCTAACCGCTTTTGTAGTTCACGTAACTCTGATTGCATGGCTGTTCGCAATTTTAAGTCAAGAGCAGATAAAGGTTCATCCAATAGTAAAATTTCAGGTTCATTTACAAGCGCACGAGCGATTGCCACACGTTGTCTTTGCCCACCAGACATCTCACTGATTTGTCTTTCTTCTAAACCAGATAACTGAACCAAACGTAGAGCTTCACGTACTTTTACATCAATTTGTTCTTTGGGTAATTTTTTGATTTTTAACCCAAATGCCACATTTTCATAAACATCCATATGAGGAAAAAGAGCATAATCTTGGAATACAGTATTTACTTTACGTTTGTTTGCAGGAACTTTATTAATCACTTTTCCATCAAATAAAATTTCTCCAGATGTTGGTTCGCTAAAACCAGCAATCAAACGTAAAATCGTTGTTTTGCCACATCCTGATGGACCTAATAAGGTATAAAATTTTCCTTGTTCGATTTCAAAACTCACTTTTTTTAATACAGTGGTGTCGTCGTATTCTTTCACGACATCTTTAAATTCAATAATTGTGTGACTCATTTTCTCCCACCTTTACTATAAATAAGAATTTGTTGCAACAATGAGGAGTTTGCTAACTCCATCGTGAGCATTAGATATTTGGTGCTGGTTGAGTGCTTGGTAATAAATACTTTCACCTTTTGAAGCAATATAGGTATCTTCACCTATGGTAACATAGATTTTTCCTTGTAACACATAACCAAATGTTTCGGATTGTGATGGTTCAAATTCTTTGTATTCTCCTTTTTTTTCTAGAGTTAATAATATAGGTTCCATTTCATTTTCATTAGAGTCAGAAACTAACCAATTTATTTCATATCCTTTATCTTCATCAAGGTGAATGGTTTGATCTTCTTTAGGATAGACGACTTGTTGTTTTTGATGTTTTTCATCAAAAAATTGTTTTGGAGAAACACCTAATACTTCTAAAATGGAGAAAAATGTCTCTAGAGAAGGGGAGCTTAAATCTCGTTCTAATTGAGAAATGTATCCTTTTGTGAGATCTGTTCGTTCTCCTAATTCTTCTTGTGTTAAATTTTTTTGTATTCGTAAGTTTTTAATTTTTTTCCCGATAAGTATGGTCAACACCTCCAGTCTAATAGTTTATATATACTAAACTTAAAATGATAGATGTTTATTTATATTAAACTTTTAGTTTACTTTCTGATGGTAGTATACAAGATGATTTTCAACAAATCAATTCATTTTTTTGATATCCCAATTTGTTGTTTTTTTATGATAAACTAAGTGTATTAAAGAGATGAGGAGACGATGTAAATGATGGATAAAACATTCAAAGCACTTATTGTTAGTGAAAAAGATGATAGCATTATCTCAAGTATAGAAGATTGGTCAGTTGACAGATTATCAGAAGGAGACACACTGGTTGAAGTTGAGTATTCAGCGATAAATTATAAAGATGCCTTAGCAACGATAAAAAATGGGGGAGTTATTCGGTCATATCCTATGATTCCTGGTATCGATTTTTCAGGAACTATTATAGAAACAACTCACGAAGGATTATCTGTTGGCGATAGAGTAGTTGTAACTGGTCAAGGGACAGGGGTAAGTCACACAGGAGGTTTTAGTGAAATAGCACGTATTCCAGGTGAATGGATTCAAGTTGTGCCACAAGATTTAGATTTAAAAGTAGCTGCGTTTGTTGGGACAGCTGGAATAACAGCCGCTCAAGCGATTCATCGTCTAGAATCTGTTGGTTTAGGTGAAAACAAAGAGTCCAGTATTTTAATAACCGGAGCAACAGGTGGAGTTGGAAGTATGGCGATTAATTTATTAAAAGCTAAAGGATTTAACAATATCACCGCATTAACACGCAAAAAATCGACGGATTATTTGGATTCTTTAGGCGTACAACATATTATTAGTACCGAAGAAATACTTGAAAATACTCGTCCATTACAAAAACAATTATTTGATTATGTCATTGATACGATTGGTGGGGCAACACTAGAAGCAATACTACCTAAAATTTCATACGGTGGGGGAATTTCTCTATGTGGAAATGCAAGCGGTATTAAATTTAGCACGACAGTTTTACCGTTTATCTTACGCGGTGTAACGATGTTTGGAATTGATTCAGTTCAATTAACAACAGAAGAAAAATCTGCGTTATGGGATACAATTAAAGACAGTATCACAAAAGAGATGATTGACGCGACTATAGCTAATGAAATCTCGTTAGAGGATATCGTTCCAGTGACGAAACAATTATTAGAAGGAACGCATTCAGGAAGAACGATTGTTAAAATTAAATAATAAAAAAGGTGGAGCAAAATTAATTGCTTCACCTTTATTTGGTTAGAAAGCTAAACTATTTGGTTTTACGTCTGCTGGAATTGGATTCACGTAAGGCGTTACATCTGTTATATTTTTTAGCTCAGCCTTCGCTTGATCAATATATTCAGGTTCTTCAAGCACTTTAACAGCTGTTGCTGCCATGATTTTAGCTGCTTGAATCATTCCTTTTTTAGCAATACCACTTTTTCCGTTTGTAACCCATTGCCATGTATGCATGGCGGTATTTTGAACTTCTGTTGCAACGATACATTGAACAGTTGGGACAATCCAACTGACATCCCCCACATCAGATGAACCAGGGAGAGTAACGTTAGTTAATACCTCATTGAATGGGTAAACATAGTCAGCTAATACTTTACCCACATTTTCTTTTAAGACTTTTTGTTCAACAGGTGTAGCAGGTGGAAT
This sequence comes from Vagococcus sp. CY52-2, assembly GCF_022655055.1. Taxonomy (NCBI): domain Bacteria; kingdom Bacillati; phylum Bacillota; class Bacilli; order Lactobacillales; family Enterococcaceae; genus Vagococcus; species Vagococcus changpingensis. The sequence goes on from NZ_CP093384.1 coordinate 298,897, forward strand.
CATTCTAAATTGTTTTTCTTCTTCAGTTAATGTGTCATGAATTGCTTTAGCAAATACTTGATCTTCCTCATCAAATTCCGGTCCACCATAATGCATCATCACGTCTCCCATAATGCGAGAGTACACAACGTTTGGAATATAGTTTGAACAAGCTTTGTCGAAATGTACGGTTACTTCTGTTTCAGTCATAAGAGCCGCGCCTTCTGCAATTTTACATAAACGATCATAAATTTCTTTTGCTTGGCTTCCTTTTGGTGCACGAATTAAATATAAAAGTTTCGCATGATCTTGGACAACACTAGGAGCTACACCACCAGCATCCATATACGCATAGTGATATCTTGCTTCTGGTGTCACATGTTCACGAAGGTAATTTCCACCGACATTCATCAACTCACAAGCATCAAGTGCACTACGTCCCATGTCTGGAGCATTTGCAGCATGAGCTGATTTTCCTTTAAACTCAAAAGCTGCTTGGATATTAGCTAGTGTTTTTACACCCCAAATGGCATTATCTGTTCCTGGATGCCAACAAATCGCCATATCTAATCCATCAAAAGCACCAGCTCTTGCCATGAATGTTTTTCCAGATCCACCTTCTTCAGCAGGACAACCAAAATATTTAATTTGCGCAGGGATATTGTGCTCTGTAATATAATCTTTTGTTGCAATTGCAGCAGCAAGTGAAGCTGTACCAAGTAAATTATGTCCACAGCCATGTCCATTTGTGTTTTCTGTATCCGGATTTGCTTCTTTTTGTGTGGAACCTGCTTTTTGAGACATGCTAGGTAGTGCATCATATTCCCCTAAAAATCCAATAACAGGACCTTCATTTCCAAAACTTGCAACAAATGCTGTGTCAATCTCTCCAATATTTGTTTCTATGCTAAATCCTTCTTCTTTTAATACATTAATCAACACGTCTGCTGATTCTTTTTCATGGAATTTTGTTTCGGCAATATCCCAAATTTTATCGCTTGTTTGGAAATAAGTGTGTTGTTTTTGATTAATTAATTCTTCAATTTGTTTATACATATAGTATATCCTCCTAATATTCAATGATTACATAAATAGTGTGATACCATAAGATAGAGCAATAGAAAGTGCGGTTATAATTATTCCTGGTATGATGAAACTAAAGACCTTAGTCCGCCCAGTTCTATCTAATTCAACTGCAAGTAACAACGTCGGTTGTGCTGGAATCACAAAGTTAACATTTAGACACTGAACAATAATAATAAGTAACATTGGTGATATCCCTAGTGTCAGTGCTAATGGGAAAATAATTGCTGCAACGGCCGTTTGAGCCCCAATAATCATCGCAACAAACGCACAGATAAAGATAATAACCCAAGGATAGTCAGCTAGTATCTGTCCGACACTTGACACTAAAACAGCTTGATTTTTTGGAGCGCCAAAGATAGTTGAACCAACCCATCCAAGACCTAATACAATTAAGGTTGCTCCTAAAGCGTTAGCAGTAGCTGGAGCATGTAAAATATCTTTTGATTTCACTTTAAAGAGCATGATATTGATTGCAGCAGACAAATACATAAACATCTGAACTAAGTCAGCAGTTGCAATTTTTATTGGTTTTCCATCTACATTATACTCTGGTAAGAGACTGGGAAATAGTCCCAAAATAATAATGGCTAAAACACAGAGTAAGAATACTAATGTAGATTTTTTTGCGGCAGGACTTAACTCTTTTTCTTCATTTTCAATAATTATATCTTCTAGAATTGATTCATCAAACGGCAATTTTTTATTAACAATAGTAAGTAATATACTTAAAATAATAATGGATAATAATGTAGCAGGTAGTGCAATGGACAAATAGGTACCTAAAGATATACCATATGCAGCTAATAATGTTACGACATAAGCAGTGGATGATGATGCTGGACTACAAAGTAATGCCATGTTTGAGGCCAAAACAGATGATATTAAAGCACCTTTTGGATTGACTTTAGATTTTAAAGCAGTTTCTGAAATAATTGGCTCAAGAGATAGTGCAATCATTGCTGTTCCCATACCGAAAACAAACAAGAAACAAACAAGAGGTGCAACTATTGTAATCGCTTTCGGGAAACGTTGGATAATTTTAGTGGCAACGCGAATCATGTAGTCCATTCCACCAGATGCTTGTAATGCTCCACTAGCAATGCCAATTGACATAATAATAAGAACAGCTGTAACAGGTGGAGAAGATGGTGGAAGTTTAAAAATAAACAGCATGATAAATAGGGCAACAATTGCAGAAACACCAGAACCTAATGCACCACCTTTCATCAAACCATAAATAATAGTTGCTATCATGATAGCAATTTCAATTAATAATAAAGCCATTTGAACCCTCCTGATAAATAGAATATAACGTACTGAAAATAAACAACTTATTAAACCTACTTAAAAAAATAATAAAATCGAATACATTTGGATATTATCAATTAAATGTGTCCTAATTATTTATTTTATATGAATTTTATTAGACTTTTTAAACATTAAAGCACCATGAGTATTATACTTACTTTCTTTATATAAAGAATATCCTATTGATATTTTCTATTTAAATGCTTAAAATAAGGTTAAGTTCAGCGGAAATGAAAGTTTCCTTGAAAAATTATTAACTAAATTCATGTTTAGCTAATGATGTCTGCATACTAGTTTTGGTGTGTGGCTTTTTTTGTGTAAAAAGAAGGGTGAGAAGATGGGGAAAGTTAAAAGACATATTTTGTGGATGATTTTTGGATTGATTATCGGAATCTTTGTAGGTATACTTGAATGTATTTTTGGTAAAGTATTATTATTTGTTACAAATATTAGAGTACAATATTTTATGTTTTTTATATTTTTCTTACCGATTATAGGTTTATTTATTAAATGGCTATATCAATCTTATGGCAAGGAAAGTAGTAAGGGAATGACCTTATTGTTTGAAGTAGGGCAGAATAATCGTGATGTAATACCAGTTAGATTGATACCAATTATTACACTTAGTACATGGCTGACTCATTTAGTCGGTGGGAGTGCTGGTAGGGAAGGCGTGGCAATTCAGATTGGTGGAACCTTTACTAATTGGTTTTCTAGACACGTTTGGAAAAAATTTATACCAAGCCATGAAAAAAAACAACAGATGATAATAGTAACAGGAATGGCGGCAGGATTTGCAGGATTATTTCACACGCCGATTGCAGCAACTTTTTTTTCAATGGAAATTTTAGCTGTAGGCTATTTATCAATTGAGTCTCTTCTTTCAGCCAGTGTCGCAGCAGTTACGTCAAGCTATATGTCACAATTTCTTGGTTTAACAGCTTTTTCTACAACAATAGGAACGTATCCAGAATTAACTATCAGATTGATTTTAGTGTTATGCTTATTGGGATGTATCTTTGGTTTAGTGGGACGGTTATTTTCAATTAGTTTAGAAAAAACAAAATTATTCATTCAATCGATACAATGGCCCATTTATAAAAAAATGTTTTTCTTTTCAGTTATTTTAATGGTGGGGTTGATTATTGCTGGACGGGGGAGATATTCAGGGCTTGGCAGCAATTTGATTGAAGCAGCATTTTACCAAGGGACAGTTTATTCATATGATTTTCTGTTAAAATCAATCTTTACTGTTTTCACCTTATCTATTGGTTTTCAAGGCGGGGAAGTGACACCTCTATTTTCGATTGGTGCAACGTGTGGTGTTCTTTTGGCACACTTATGTGGGTTGCCTGTTGAATTTGTCGCATCATTAGGTTTCGCCTCAGTTTTTGCCAGTGCGACCAATACATTAGTTGCTCCATTATTTATTGCAGGAGAAATATTTGGTTTTGAATTATTGCCATATGCATTTTTTGTTATTATTGCTTCTTATTTAATGAATAATAATGACTCAATTTATCCTAATCAAAAAGTGTGACATCGTTATATAACAATGTCACACTTTTTGTTTTCTACCAATAATTCTTACTTCAGTTTCAAGAGAAACATGGAATTTGTCTAGAATAATGTCTTGGATGTATTGAATTAGTGTAATATAATCTGTTGCGGTTGCCTTATTTATATTAACAATAAAGCCTGCATGTTTTTCTGAAATTTGTGCTCCACCAATCATGTATCCTTGTAAACCGGCATCTTGTATTAATTTTCCAGTAAAATAACCTTCTGGTCGTTTAAAGACACTACCACACGATGGGTATTCAAGAGGTTGTTTTGATTCACGTAAATAGGTTAGTTCATCCATTTTTTCTTTTATTGCCGTGTGTTGTCCTTTCTCTAAATGGAAGGTCACGGATAAAACAATTCCTTTTAGAGTTTGAATGATGCTATGACGATAAGAAAATGCCATATCTTCTTTATAAAAGGTCTTTATTGATCCATCTTCTAAAATAACCTCAGCTGAGTAAAAAACATCTGCCAACTCACCACCGTAAGCACCAGCATTCATATATGCCGCCCCTCCGATACTTCCAGGAATGCCACAAGCAAATTCTAATCCAGTTAAGTCATGTTTTAAAGCATCATAAGTCACATCAATAAGTTTTGCTCCCGATTCAGCAACTATTGTTGTATTGTGAATGATGACTTGTTTCATTTGAGTTAACATGATAACAACATCTTTAATGCCACCATCTCGAACGATTAAATTACTGGCATTTCCTAGACAAATCCATTCTAGTCCACTTTTTTGGCAAAAATTAATTAAAGATTGAACCTCTTCTTTGGATGTAGGAAATGCTAAAAAGTCAGCAGGACCACCGGTTTTAGTATATGTATAATGTGATAAAGGTTCATTTGTTAATATAGTTATATTCGGAAATTGTTGAACAATAGTTTGTGTCGTCACGCTAATACCCTCTCTTAGTTAGAATAATTATAGTGGTTTCATTTTAACATAAAATCTATTGAAAAAGTATGATTGCTCATCATATCGTTCTGTTTATAAATCGGATAAAAAGCACAATATTCAGTGCAATTATGATAAAATACAATTATAGATAATTTTAGGAGGACGACTATGAAGTTTATTTCTTGGAATGTCAATGGGTTACGTACAATTGTGAAAAAGAATTTTTATGAAGACATAAAGCAAATAGATGCAGATATTATTTCACTACAAGAAACGAAATTACAAGAAGGGCAAATTGAAATGGCGTTACCTGGTTATTATCAATATTGGAATTATGCAGAAAAAAAAGGTTATTCTGGTGTGGCTGTTTTCACTAAAATTGAACCTATTTCTGTGAAGAAAGGTATGGGTATTAAGGAGTTTGATGCAGAGGGCCGTTTATTAACGCTTGAATTTGATACTTTTTACTTAGTGAATTGCTATACACCAAATGCACAACCAGAATTAAAACGATTGGATTTTCGTTTGGATTGGGAGGAGCAGTTTAAAAAATATTTAGTAAAGCTAGATGAAGAAAAACCGGTCATTTTATGTGGAGATTTAAATGTTGCTCATGAAAACATCGATCTGAAAAATTGGAAGAATAATCGTAAAAACCCTGGCTTTTCGGATCAAGAAAGAGATGCTTTTACACAATTATTAGATTCAGGATTTATTGACACTTATCGTTATTTTTATCCTAATAAAGAGGGTGCTTACAGTTGGTGGAGCTATCGCTTTAATGCACGAAAAAATAATGCAGGATGGCGTATTGATTATTTTTGTGTGTCAAACAAATTAAAAAATAAATTGAAAAGTGCAGATATTCTATCAACAATATTTGGAAGTGATCATTGTCCAGTTGAACTATTGGTTGATATGAACTAGAAAGGAAAAAATATGTTAAAAAATTGGAAAAAATTAGTTATAATGGGATTCTTGGTATTTGGATTCTTAGGTTTTTCTACAGTAGCTTATTCATCTGGTTCAGATAAGCTTCTTTATGATTTAACTTATGATAAAGAAAGAAATGTTCTAACAGGAAAAACAACGCCAAATGCCAATATTTTTCTGACAAATCTTGCTGGATCTATTGTAGCAAATGATAAAGGAGAGTTTGAGGTACCAATTCCTAAAGGAACAAAAGAAGCAATGGTAGGAATGCTAGATGCTGAAGGAGATAAATCAACAGATGTTCGGTATGACTTTGATAAGGGGAAAGTCATTGCTACAGAGGAAACTAAAGAGTCTGAACAAAAGAAAGAGTCTGACGATAAGACCAAAGAAAGTACGGAAGACTCTGGTAAAGTAAGCAGCTCTAATACCGAAGAAACAAGTACGAGTAGCAGTAATAGCCAATCACAAGAAATAGCTAATACAGCTTCTTCTAACCAGAACGAAAAAGAAAGTACTGAAAAAAGTACAAAAACAAAGACAAAACAAGCCCCTTCTATTTTAAAGTGGATACTGGTTATTGTAGCAGTCATTGCTACAGGAGGCGCCGTGTGGTTTTTATGGAAGAAAAAACAGGCATTAAACAAATCAAAAGCGAAACATTCACGTAAAAAAGAATCATCGAAAGGTTCTAGTAAAAAAAGTCAAAAAAAATCAGGGAAAAAAAATTCTAAGAAGAAGTCTACAAATCGTTCCCAATCTAAAAAAGATTCAACACACGGTAGGAAACAAACACATCATTCCGCCACAAAAAAAGTATCAAATGATAAGAAAAAAAATCAGCCAAAACGCAAAAAGAAAAAAACATCTAAAAGATAAACGAGATTCAACGACTACACTTATGAAGTCGTTGAGTCTTATTTTTTTAAAGTGGTTAAAGTAGTAAGTAGCTCAGTATCGCAATATCAATCAATTCATTTTGTTCAGATAAAAAGGCCTTTTTTTTTATTCCTTCTAGAGAAAATCCCATTTTATCATACAAACGAAGAGCTCTATCGTTACGAGTCTGGACATTTATTTCAATACGTTTAGTGATTTGGTAATCTAAACATAATTGGATTAACTCTTCAATCATGGCAGTTCCTAAACCGAGTCCCCAAAATTCTTTTTTTATAGTAATTCCTAATTCTCCAACATGTTGAAAAGCAGTATCATCATCACTTACAATAGTAGCAACTCCTATAATATCATTATAATTTAAGGCTAATAGAATAAATTGATTAGATGCATTATAAATATAGTCTATTTCATGAGCCATAGTGTCTGGCGACATGTTTAAAGCATGAGGGCTAACAACGAGATAAGGTGTTTCTTGATTAAGTTGGCTAATAGCATTAATTAAATTTTTTGCATCATCAGGTATAGCCTGACGAAGTGTAATATTAAATTCAGTCATTTTTTTGATCCTCTTCTAGTGCAGTCATTAACGCATTAATTTGGTTATAACGCTCAGTTTCACCATAGTTTTCTATAGTGATAAATCTGGTGTCTTCAGAAGTTTTATGAAGTATAATTTCGATAAATGTGTTATCTATTGTATCCTTAATTAATTCTCCCCATTCAATCAAACATACCCCTTCACCATCTAGGTATTCCTCTAATCCTAAATCATCACTTGCCCCTTCTAGGCGATAGACGTCCATGTGGTATAAAGGAAGTCTTCCGTTATCATATTCGCGTATTAGTGTATAGGTGGGACTTTTTATCATTTGTGTAATACCTAAGCCTTTTGCAAATCCCTTTGAAAAAGTTGTTTTACCAGCACCTAATTCTCCAGTTAAAATAAAAACATCTCCTGGCTGTGCTAATTCTGAGAGTCTTTCTCCAAAATATTGAGTATCTGTATCATCTTTTAAATAAAGCGTCATATTAAAGCTCCTTTACTAGTCTTTGTTTGTAAGTATATCGTAGAGTTGAAAAATAAAAAAGGATGTCGAATAATTAAAAACATAGAAAAAATAATATAATATAAAAAATATGACATAATTAAAAAGTGATGGCATTTTTTTAATGTCTTATGGTATATTTAGTTTATATAGTGTTAGTTGTGTGGAATGGAGATTCAAATGAGTGATGTAAGGGATTGTAAGGGAATGTACTCGATTGGAGAGGTAGCAAAAATGTGTAATGTTTCCCGTAAAACATTACGCTTTTATGAAAAGTTAGGTTTAATCATTCCAGATTATGTTAGTGAAAAAAATGGTTACAGGTATTACAAAGAAGAAACGATGAATTTAATTCCTATTATTAAATATTACAAGCAAATGGGTTTTAAATTACAAGAAATGGGTAATGTCCAAAAAACATTGGATAGCTTTTATAAAGAACCAAAATTTTTAACAAAGCAATCAGAGTTAAAAGAAGAAGAACAGCGTATAAAAAATAGTTACTTAGCAATCACAGAATGGGTCGAGTTGTTAAGGGAAGGTTCCATAGCAATCGAAAATAATATTCAAAATGTTAATATAAAATATTTTGATTCCTTTGATTACGTGTACCTAGAACAAGAATTTCATCAAAACTATATGGATGCTGTGATTAATATTCCATGGGTAAATTATTTAGAGACGATTGATTGTCAAATTAGTGGACCGGTGATTTTGTATTATGAAAATGGTCAGGAAAAAATGTCTAATGATGCTTCTAAAGTGAAAGTATTACAAAAGCCTGTTAATAATTTATTGTCAAGTGTTCCTACTATGTCATTTGGAGGGAAACTTTTTTTATCAAGTTATCATATAGGAGATTTGTCTCAGATTAATAAACAATATACGAAAATGTTGGATTGGGCAAAAGAAAATAATTATGAATACTCCAACGAATTATATGAGCGTTTTGTTATTGACTATTGGTCAACAATGAATACGGATACATTTGTTGTCGAATTATTAGTACCAGTAACTAAGAAAAAGTAACATCTTTAAGAAGTAATTTTGGCACAAGATCTTTATCTTGAGCTTAAAAATTGCTTCTTTTTTTGTCGTAGTATATGGTAATGAACATTAATTAGTGTGTTATTGAACATAATTTGTCCCTAGGGGAAGGTTTTAAATAGAGTGTTTTACTTTTTTAAAATCATGTATTATAAAAGTATATAAACGTTGTAATATAAAGGTTTATGTCCATTTTTTTGAATTTAAAATTGTTATGAGTCAAAAAAAAAATAAAAATATTTGTAGAAAAACATAATACAAAATAGAGTTAAACTAGTTATTTATTTATTTAATGTGAAAAACAACACAATTATCTGTGTTGTTTTTTATTTTTTTATTTAAAGATAAATAATAATGATTAAAAATAAAAAAGCATATAAATTATCATATTTGTGTGTGGGTTAACAGAGTATTCTCAATTACTCTAGTTAACTGAAAAAATAGATCTCAGTAGTACAGGAAGTTTGGTGTATTAGTCATAAAAATGTGTTTGACTCTCACCTTAAGGGGATGTTCTAGATTATAACTATAAACAAAGAAGAAAACGCTTTACACTAGGAGGAAAAAAGATGAAGTACGATGCATTAGGAATGGTGGAAACAAAAGGATTAATTGGTTCAATCGAGGCAGCAGATGCCATGGTGAAAGCAGCAAACGTATCATTAGTTGGTCGTGAATTTGTTGGAGGCGGTATAGTAACAGTTATGGTAAGAGGTGATGTTGGAGCCGTTAAAGCTGCTACAGATGCTGGAGCAAGTGCTGCAGAACGTGTAGGTGAACTTCTTTCTGTACATGTTATCCCTAGACCACATGGTGAAGTTGAAAATATTTTACCATTAAGAAACAACAACTAAATTAAGGGGGTACATTAATGGAAACTCAGAAAAACATGGTATGTTCATCCGCAGATACAAAGATGAACTTAGTGAATAAAAAATTTAGAATGAAAGGGATTACTAATGGATTAATATCAGGTATTACTTATGCCATTTATTCAACTCTTGTTGTGGTAGCTAGTGGTTATGATCCTTTAACCAGTGCAGCTGGTATTTTAGCGGCTCCTTTTGTTTGTTCAGGGTTAAATGATTTTTTTGCCGGAATCTTTTTATTATTTTATAACGCTAAAGAAGGTAGATTAAAAGAAATTATTCGTATGGTGAAAACAAAACCAGGCAAAATGTTAGTCGTTGGATTTTTATTAGGTGGCCCGATTGCAAATGGTGCGTATCTTGTTGGATTAGCATTAGCAGGAGCATACGCTATTCCAATTTCAGCAACTTGTAGTTTGTTTGGCGCATTATTTTCTTGGATCTTTTTAAAACAAAAACCAACACTAAGAATTGTGATAGGTATGATTATTTGTGTATTTGGTGCTATTACAATTAATATGGTGGCTCCAGAAGGCGCACCAAACTTTACACTAGGAATTATTTGTGCATTAGTTGCTGCAGTATGTTGGGGATTAGAAGGTGTGTTTTCAAGTTTTGGTGGCGCGATGATCGACACAGATGTTGCTGTAAATTTACGAGAATTAGTTTCAGGACTTGTAGTGATTATTTTTATTTTACCAATTATTGGTGGAGTAGACTTATTATTTAATACACTATCAGCTTTTACACCAGTTATTTGGTTGATTTTCTCAGGATTAAGTGCAGGGGTTTCATTTTTAACTTGGTATAAAGCAAACGCTATGGTTGGAACGGCCGTTGGAATGTCATTAAATGTTACTTACGCTTTTTGGGGTGTCATATTTAGTGTTCTATTTTTAGGAGATACACTGACACCAACGATGATTGTTGGATCGATTTTAATTGTTATGGGAGCTATTTTAGTGACAATGAACCCACTTGATTTATTCAGAAAGGGGGAAGCGTAATATGCTTTTACCTGCAAGAACAGCTGTTTTAAATCAAATGTACGATAGAAAAAAATATAATGTCCAAGAAGTGATGGCACAATTGAAATCACAATATGGTGAAGAAAAACAATTTAATCAAAGGTTGTTTTCAGAACACCTTATGGCACTTGAAGCCAATGGTTTAGTTGAGTTAGATAGTTATAATCTTGATGGAAATGATGAGTTATTGATGTATTACATCATTACTGAAGAGGGAAGAAAAACAGTGGATAAATATGTTAATAAGGCATACAGATAATGTTTTCTAATAACTTGTGAATTGGATAATAAGGGGGATTGAATTTGGTATACAGAGGCCAAGAAGCGTTAGGTTTAGTCGAAACAATCGGCTTAGTGCCTGCATTAAAAGCATGCGATGAAATGTTAAAGGCAGCCAACGTTGAATTAATTTCATATGAAAATATCGGATCGACATTAGTTACTATCATGGTTAAAGGTGATGTGGCGGCTGTTGAGAGTGCAGTAGAAGCTGGGGCAAGAGCGGCGAAAGAAATTGGGACACTGACAGCACATAACGTCATGCCAAGACCTATTGAAGCAATCGGAAAAATTGTATCGGTTCACAGTATTGATGGATAAAGAGGAGGGGATGCAGATGCAAAGTTTTGAAGCAATTGGCGCAATCGAAACATTTGGTTTGGTATTTGTACTAGAAGCGTGTGATGCCATGTGCAAAGCGGCAGATGTTGAGTTAGTCGGATATGAAAATGTTGCATCAGGGTATATTTCAGTCATTGTAAAAGGTGACGTTGCTGCGTGTAAAGCAGCAGTAGAAGCTGGAACATCAGCAGTAGAAAAACTAGGAGCGGAAGTTTATAGCTCGGTAGTGATTGCTGGACCACATATGGATTTAAATAAAATCATTCAGTATTATCAATTACTTGATGAACCGCTTCAAGAGGAGGGAGCTGCTGTTTAGATGAGTAGAGCAGACAAAGATCTGTTATCAATCCAAGAAGCAAGAATTCTTGTAGAAAACGCAAGGAATGCTCAATTTTTAGTTAAAGATTATAAGCAAAGTTACTTAGATAAAATCATTAATCAATTAATAGATGATATAACAATTGAGTTAGCACACTTTGTAGACATGGAAGTCAATGAAACAAAACGTGGGTGTAAAAAAGACAAGGAATGGTTATTAAATACTTTTTTATCACAATTAAAAAAAGAGTTACCCGACCAACAGTGTATTGGAGAGCTTTTAAAAGATTCTGCGGGGAATATTTTAAAAGTAGGTGTGCCTTTAGGAGTGGTAGTAGCCTTCCCTTCTGAAAATAATGTCGTCCTAAACACGTTATATAGTCTTATTATCGGCATTAAATCGGGAAATAGTACTATTATTATTCCAGATAATCAAGCCTATCGTACAACCATTCATATTGTAAATGGTGTTAAAGATATTTGTGAAAAATATGGTTTGCCAGTGGGCTGTATCACATGTCTTGAGACCACTTCTGAAAGTGGAATATTAGAAATAGTGACACATAAAAACACTTCTATGATTATTTCGGCCGGAAAAATAACCAACACAACTAACACTCAAAAGCCGATGATTTATGGAGGAACAGGTGGAACACCAGTTTTTATTGAACACACAGCTAATATTTCAAATGCCGTACAGTCAGTGATAGACAGTCGTTCGCTAGATAACGGGATGTTACCAGGTTCAGAACAATATTTAATTGTTGAACAAAGCATCGCGAGTGAAGTGAAAAAACAATTTCAAAAAAAAGGGGCTCATTTTCTATCTGAAGAAGAAGAACATCAGTTGCTTAATCTGTTACAGCCTAAAAATAATGGCATTAATCCTATATGCGTTGGTAAAAATGCTAGAGAATTAGCTAAAATGGCTCATTTTTCTGTTGAAGAAAGTACCAACATTCTAGTATCGGAAAAAAATTATGTGCATGAGCTAGATCCTTTTGTTAATGAAATGAAATGCCCAGTGATTGCTTTTTATTTAGAACCTGATTGGATGCATGCCTGCGAAAAATCGATTCGGTTATTAAGGGAAAAAAATAACGGTCATACGATAGCGATCCATTCAAACAATATAGAAATATTAAACCAATTTGCCTTAAAGAAACCTGTCGGACGAATGATCGTTAATTCACCGTCGTCCTTAGCTAGCATGGGAATTGATTCAACGTTATCAATTTCTTGTTTATTAGGTGGTTTAACAACTGGTAAAGGTATTAGTGCTAAAAACATCACAGCATCAGATTTAACGTATATGCGAGAAATTAGTCACTCAACAAAGTATGTTGAACATACTAGCAGTGTTGAGGAAGAATCACATGAAAAAATGTTAGAAGAGATTTTACGAAAAATTTTAGCTTAAAACATTATGTAAAGTGAGGAATTAAGATGGATATTAAAGAATTTTCAGCTAAATTGGCTGAAGCAACAAAAGAATTAAGTACAGAAGAACAGCAAGCCTTGATGAAGATGTTTGCTTCTGTATCAGATGATATTACAAAAACAGATTCAGTTGATTTAACTTTTGTAAGCGGTAATCACACAGAGATTCCAAATGGTGTTACACCTAGGTTAGAAGCGTTGAAAGAAAATTATTTAAAACAAAAACCGACTATCACAACTCATAAAGCGCGCGTCATGACCGAAATAGCTAGAGAAAATCCTGGAATGCCTAAAAATATTTTGCGTTCAAAATCATTTAAGAAAAGTTGTGAGACAGCACCATTAGTGATTCAAGACAATGAATTAATTGTTGGTGCACCAAATGGCGCACCAAGAGCTGGATCTTTTTCACCAGATATCGCATGGCGTTGGATGGAAGAAGAAATTGATACTATTTCTAGTAGACCACAGGATCCATTTTATATTTCTGATGAAGACAAACGCATCATGAAAGAAGAGTTATTTCCATTTTGGAAAGGCAAATCAATTGATGAATACTGTGAAGATCAATTTAGAGAAGCAGGTGTTTGGGAAATTTCTGGTGAATCATTTGTATCAGATTGCTCTTATCACGCATTAAACGGTGGGGGAGATTCTAATCCTGGTTATGATGTCATCTTAATGAAAAAAGGGATGCTTGATGTTCAAAAAGAAGCGCAAGAACAATTAGATAAATTAAGTTATGACAATCCTGGAGATATCGAAAAAATTTATTTCTATAAATCAATCATTGAAACAGCTGAAGGCGTAATGATTTACGCTCGCCGCTTGTCAGAATACGCAGCACAACTTGCAGCAAAAGAAACGAATCCACAACGTAAAAAAGAATTACAAAAAATTTCAGAAATTAATGCGAGAGTACCAGCTCATAAACCTGAAACATTCTGGGAAGCAATTCAAGCCGTTTGGACCATTGAATCTCTACTTGTTGTAGAAGAAAATCAAACAGGTATGTCAATTGGTCGAGTGGATCAATACATGTACCCATTCTTTAAAAATGATATCGAAACAGGTCGAATGAGTGAATATGAGGCATTCGAATTAGCGGGTTGTATGTTAATTAAAATGTCAGAAATGATGTGGATAACAAGTGAAGGTGGTTCTAAATTCTTTGCTGGTTATCAACCATTTGTCAATATGTGCGTGGGCGGAGTAACTCGTGAAGGCTACGACGCAACCAATGATTTAACTTATTTATTAATGGATGCTGTGAGACATGTAAAAGTGTACCAACCATCATTAGCTTGTCGTATTCATAATCGCTCACCTCGAGAATACTTGAAAAAAATTGTGGATGTTGTTCGTGCTGGAATTGGGTTCCCTGCCTGTCATTTTGATGACACACATATCAAGATGATGTTAGCTAAAGGTGTATCGATTGAAGATGCACGTGATTACTGTTTGATGGGTTGTGTCGAACCGCAAAAAGCAGGAAGACTTTATCAATGGACTTCTACAGCTTATACACAATGGCCAATTTGTATTGAATTAGTATTAAATAGAGGCGTTCCTTTATGGTATGGTAAACAAGTTTGTCCAGATTTAGGCGATGTATCACAATATAAAACATATGAACAATTTGAAGAAGCTGTTAAAGAGCAAATCAAATATGTGACAGAATTATCATCCATCGCAACGGTTATCACTCAACGTGTTCACCGAGATTTAGCACCAAAACCGTTAATGTCAATCATGTATGAAGGTTGTATGGAAAATGGAAAAGATGTATCAAGTGGTGGGGCGATGTATAACTTTGGTCCTGGTGTGGTTTGGTCAGGATTGGCAACGTATGCAGATTCAATGGCAGCTATTAAAAAATTAGTCTTTGAAGAGAAAAAATACACACTTGAAGAACTAAATACAGCACTAAAAGCAGACTTTGTTGGTTATGAACAAGTTAGAACAGATTGCTTAAATGCACCAAAATATGGAAATGATGATGACTATGCAGATTTAATTGCAGCAGATCTTATTCACTTTACAGAAAAAGAACATCGTAAACACAAAACATTATTCTCAGAATTATGTCACGGAACGTTATCTATTTCAAACAACACACCTTTAGGTCAGTTGACAGGAGCATCTGCCAATGGTCGTAAAGCATGGATTCCATTATCAGATGGTATCAGCCCAACACAAGGAGCAGACTTCAAGGGACCTACAGCGATTATTAAATCTGTTTCTAAAATGGCCAATGACACAATGAATATGGGAATGGTTCACAACTTTAAAATTATGTCAGGTATGTTAGATACAGAAGAAGGCGAAAATAGTTTAATTACATTACTTAAAACAGCGAGCGTGTTAGGAAATGGCGAAATGCAATTTAACTACCTTGATAATGAAACCCTTCTAGATGCACAAAGACATCCAGAACAATACCGTGATTTGATTGTTCGTGTGGCAGGATATAGTGCATTCTTCGTTGAATTATGTCAAGACGTTCAAGATGAGATTATCAGCCGTACAATGATAACAAAATTTTAGCAATAAGTTAGAAAAGTGGTGAATCAATTGATAGATTCAGTCGAAAGACAGGTTATGGTTTTTAATATCCAAAAATATAGTCTTTATGATGGACCTGGTATTCGGACGATTGTATTTTTTAAAGGCTGCCCTTTAAGATGTCAATGGTGTGCTAATCCAGAAGGGTTAGAACGAAAATTTCAAGTCATGTATAAAGAAAGTATTTGTAGTGATTGCCATGCTTGTGTGGATGCTTGCCCAGTTGGAATTCATTATATTGATGAAAAAGGAAATCACCAAGTAAATCGTGATATTGCGTGTACAGGATGTCAAGAATGTGTGGCAGTTTGTCCAATGTCTGCGTTGAATATAACAGGTGAGATTCGCTCTATTTCTGAAGTAATGGAAATCATTCATGAAGATGATGAGTTTTATGAACAATCTGGTGGCGGTGTGACATTGAGTGGTGGTGAGTGTACTGCTCAACCAGAAGCAGCACTTGCGTTATTACAAGCATGTAAGACAGACGGCATTAATACAGCAATCGAAACATGTGGACACTCACGAATGGATCGATTGATGGCAATTGCTGATTATGTGGATTTATTTTTATATGATTTAAAACATATGGATCCAGTGAAACATAATAAACTAACAGGTATTAGCAATGAACGAATTTTAGAAAATCTAAAACAATTATTAGAAGATGGGCATGATGTTCATATTAGAATGCCAATGTTGAAAATGATTAATGATAGTAAACCAGAAATTGAGCAGATTATTAATTTCTTATTACCTTACAAAGATTATCCTAACTTCAAAGGCATTGATTTATTACCATACCATAAATTAGGTGTGAATAAATATGGCCAATTAGGTATGGAATATCCAGTAGACGGCGATCCATCATTAACTGATGCGGAGTTAGACCAAATTGAAAGTTGGATTAAAGAGTATGATTTCTTTGTAAAAGTGGTCCGACATTAAGTGATGAGAGTGATTAAAAAGGAGTGAGTTGACTTGTTAGATGATACGGTTAAACGAGTAATAGAAGAATCTGTCCCAGGAAAACAAGTCACCTTAGCTCATGTGATAGCTTCTCCCATAGAAGAAATTTATGAGTCTCTAGGTATTGAAAATGAAGGAGCCATTGGTATTTTGACTATTTCTCCTTTTGAAACAGCAATTATCGCAGCAGATATTGCAGGAAAAAGTGCCGATGTACAAGTTGGGTTTTTGGATCGTTTTACAGGATCTGTCTTGATTTCTGGAGATGTTCAAAGTGTAGAGGAAGCTTTGCAAACAGTGGTCAATACACTGAAGCAAACATTGAACTATGAAGTTGTTAAGGTGACACGAACATGAAAAAACGTGTGCTTATTATAGGACCTAAAAATAGTGGGACAAGAGTGATTGCTCAAGGGATTGAACAATCACAAACACCGATAAAAAAAGTAGCTAATGTATTATATACCGATAAAACGATTATTGTACCTAATACTTATTTAGAAAGTCCGTGGATGCATAAGCACATTATTGCATTGCAACAATCAGCTAGCTACGCATTATTCTTAGTCCCTATACAATGTAAGAAAATAAGTTACCCACCTAATTTTTCAAAGGTTTTTCGCGTACCAGTTATGGGGATTATCACAAGTGTGGGTGATGAGTTTTCAAAAAAAGAACAACAATATGCTAGAACCGTGATTGAAAAAATAGGGTTGTCATCAAACTGGTGTCAGCTTAATTTAGAAACAGAATTTGATTTAGAAGACATGATTCAAATACATAGTAAAAAATAAATTGTTAGAAAGGAGGTGTTACGTTGTTAAATGAATTTCAAGTCGCAACCCATATTATTTCAGGAACAGATTCTTTAAGTGAATTACAAAATCTTTCCTTAAAAAAAGTATTAATAGTGTGTGATCCTTACATGGTAAACAGTGGAAAAGTAGAAATAATGACGAGCCTGTTTGTGGAAAGTGGTGTCGAATACACGATTTTTTCAGATATATCTCCAGATCCAACGATTGATATTGTAACAAAAGGATTGGTCTCTACGTTATCTTTCGAGCCAGATAGTATCGTTGCTCTTGGTGGAGGTTCTGCAATGGATGCAGCCAAAGCCATTCGTTATATTTATCAAATGATTAAGCAAACACTTGATGTATCACTGGTTTGTATTCCAACAACAAGTGGAACTGGGAGCGAAGTCACATCATTTTCAGTGATATCTGATCCATCAACGGATAGTAAGTATGCGTTAGTAGATAAAAAAATGATTCCAAACGTTGCCATATTAGATCCAAAAATTGTGTTAACAGTCCCTAAAAACATTACGGCAGATACTGGTATTGATGTGTTTACTCATTGTATTGAAGCTTTAGCCTCAACTAAAGCAAATGACTTTACCGATGCCAATAGTGAAAAAGCAATCAAGATTATTTGGAATGATTTAGTTAAGGCATACAATGATGGAGATAACTTAATCGTAAGAGAGATGATTCATAATGCCTCTTGTTTAGCTGGAATTGCATTTAATGAAGCCTCTTTAGGAATATGTCATAGTTTAGCTCATGCTTTAGGTGGAAAATTTCATATCCCACATGGACGAGCGAATGCGCTGTTATTACCTCATGTTATTGCTTATAACGCAGAACTTGATAATGATTTTGAAACATCTAATTTAGAGACGTACTATCAAATAGCAAATGTTTTAGGGGTACGATCTGGTACGAAAAAATCTACAGTCTATGCTTTTATTTCTAAACTACAACGGTTAATGAAACAACTAGACTTACCTCAAACTATTGAAGAATTTGAGATTGATAAAGATGATTTTATCTCAGCTATTCCTGAGATGGCTCAAAAAGCAATGAAAGACCAATGCACGATAACCAATCCTAGACAACCTCAGCAAGCTGATTTAGAAAATATCTATAGTAAATTGTTGAGAGGTGGGTATTAAATGTATTTTTTTACAGAAAAAGACCTACGTATGATGTATAAAAAAAAAGCATTTAATCAATTTGTTTTAGAGAAACATCAAAAATTAACACCAGAAGCAAAACAATTTTTATCAGATCGAAAAATTGATGTGACGATTAAAAAAGAAAAAGATATCGTAAACAATGAGCCTGAATCAGTGAAACAAGCAACTAATACAGAATGGATTGGCTATAAAGAAGTTCTTTCCTCAGAAATATTAGAAGCCTATTTTCTTGGTGAAAAAATTAAACATAAGATAACGCATCGTATATTATTACTTGAAACATCAATTAATCATATGCTGTCGCAAGAAGAAAAATCAAAAGAAACATCTGATGATCGTTTTCCTGTATGCGAGAATGTGTCTTCTTATGTGGTTAATTTGGAAGGGCCACTACTAGTAAAATTACAAAAAGTCTATGGGTTACTTTGTTTGATGGCTCGAACATTTCCTGAATTTAGTCATGGGTTTAGAGAAGTGATACGCGAGCTGGTAGACATAGTTGACACGATAGTTGGAGGTATAGATGACAAACGAAATGACATTACATTGTAATAAGTTTATCGAAACATTTGAAACGGTTATTAAAACACCTAAAAAAAGTAAGTCTGACATCTATTATACAGGAGTCGATTTAGGAACGGCTTGCATAGTTTTGGTGGTTTTAGATAGTGACTATCAGCCTGTTGCAGGTGCTTATCAATACGCCAATGTTGTAAGAGATGGAATGGTAGTTGACTATGTAGGTGCTGTAGATATCGTCAGTGAATTAAAACAAGATTTAGAAAAAAAACTTGGAACCACACTTGTTTATGCAGCAGCATCACTACCACCAGGAACAGATGATTTAGATGGTGGTGCGATTAAAAATGTGGTTCAAAGTGCAGGGTTTGAATTAACCAAGGTATTAGATGAGCCAACAGCTGCCAATCAGTTATTAAATATAACTGATGGCGCTGTGGTTGATATTGGTGGAGGAACAACTGGAATTGCTATTTTAGAAAATGGAAAAGTAGTGAAAGTAGCCGATGAAGCAACAGGTGGAACACATTTATCACTTGTGATTGCTGGGAATTATAAATTTAATTTTGAACAAGCCGATAAATACAAACGAAATGAAGCGCATCATGATGAATTACTGATCGTGGTAAAACCTGTTATTCAAAAAATAGCATCCATTATTTCAAATCAAATTAATGGTTATAAAGTTAATGCTATCTATCTTGTAGGAGGTACTGCTTGCTTAAAAGGAATCGAGACAATTATTGAAAAAGAAACAGGGATAAAAACAATTAAGCCCATTAATCCTATGTTTGTAACACCCATAGGAATTGCGTTGAGTTGTACTAATCAAGTTATGTAAGGAGGCACAAAAATGGATTGTCGAATTATTAAATCACCAGGTGAGAACACAATGGCTATTTTAAATAGACGAAAAAGTTCAAAAGAAAAATTAGAAAAACCAGGCGCTGTCGGTTTAGTACAAGGAAAATTGATTGAGATGGTTTGCGCCACAGATGTGGCTGAAAAAGCAGTTGGCGTGACGATTGAAGACATTCGTGGAAGTTGTCCTCAAAACATGATTTTATTAGCTATATTTGGTGATACAGCCTCCGTTGTCGCTGCGATTGATGAGATTAAACGAAGAGAGAAGAATAACGAATGGTAACGGCAACCTTAATAGATAATATATGGGCAACACGCAAATCGGATAAGTTACAAGGACTTAAGTTAATGCTCGCTCAAATTAATGGAGGCGTTAAAGACGGTGAGATAATGGTTGTATGTGATGTTATTGGAGCTGGAATTGGTGATCGAGTTATTATTGCAACAGGGACAGCAGCTAGACGTATGTTAGAAGATGATTTGATTCCTGTTGATGCAGCAGTCATTGGTATTATCGATGAAAGCTGTGAGTCTGTATAAAGAGAGTGTGACAAAATGAAAAAATTGATTTGTGCCAGTGATGTTGAATCACTTCATGAAGAGAATAAACGAGTCATTCCTATATCAGAGAATACGATTGTAACCCCTTCAGCACATGATTTAGCTGAAGAATATGCTATGACATTTAAAGTTGAAAAAGAAACATTGGATTTACTAGACCTGATGACTGGTGAGTGGAGTAAGGAATCACTCGTGATCTTATTAAAAAGTTTACTAACAGGGGATCTCTTAACACCATTTATTCTTGAAAAAGACTCAAGTGGAATAGAAATTATAAAAAAAGAGAGCATCAAATCACAAGAATTTCCGACAAAAGAAGAGGGTGTTACTTGTCAAACAGTGATGCACTCAACTGATGGGACAGCAGTTATTGAATTATTATCTTTAGAAGATACTCACTTTATTGAACAACAACTAGAGGAGTCTTTCTATTATGTTATTTCTGGTGAATTTGATACCACTTTGAATGAAGGAAAGACAAATTTAACCATAGGTGACTTATTACATATTCCTAAAAATGAAGTCATTGATTGGAAGATTATCAAGAAAACAATGGTACTTAAAATACAACTAAAAGGATGTGTTAACTGATGAATGACTCTCTTGGAATGATTGAAACAAAAGGTCTTTTGGCAACTATTGTGGCATCAGACACGATGTTAAAGTCAGCTGACATTCATCTAGTTGGCGTGACAAAAGTAGGTGGTGGGTTAACCTCTATTTTAATTAAGGGTGATGTTTCGGCAGTAACCACAGCTGTGAGTGCTGCTGAATCGAATCTTTCATATTTATCACTTGATTCATTAGTTTCATCTCATGTGATAGCTAGGACAGAAGTGGATACTCACTTTTTTATAGATGAGAAAGAGCCTGTTGTAATCGATAGTGAGAATATCGAAGAAGTGATAGATAATGATGGATTCATTAGTGAAGATGAGTTGATGACACCTTTAGAGATTGAAGAAAAAATAGAAAACACATTAGATCTTGCCTTTTTAGAATTAGAGCAGATTACTTACCAAAATAAAGAGGAGCTAGTCAGTCAATTGACTCAAATGAAAGTAGTCGATTTGAGAAAACTAGCCAAACATCAAATAGATTTTAGTATCGCTAGAAAAGAACTTTATAAAACAAGCAAAGAAAAATTAGTTGAGGCATTAAGTGAGTTTTTAATAAACAATGAATAGAGGAGTTTGAATGGAAATATTTGATAAAGACTTAAAATCCATACAGGAAGCAAGAGATTTAGCTCGCCAAGGAAAAGTAGCCGCTAATGAGATAGCGACTTTTTCAGAAGAGCAAATTGATCAAATCTTACAAAAAATGGTTCAAGTAATCAGTCAACAATCACCAAACTTAGCACAAAGAGCTGTTGATGAAACAGGTTTTGGAAAAGTAATGGATAAAATGTATAAGAATCATGCGGCATCAACTCTTTTATATGATGAGATAAAACATGAAAAAACAATAGGAATTGTGTCAGAGGATGAAGCCAAAGGAACATTTGATGTGGCTGAACCAGTAGGATTGGTATTAGGAATTATCCCATCAACCAATCCTACATCAACAGTGATTTTTAAATCAATGATTGCAATAAAATCGCGAAATGCTATTGTGTTTTCACCACATCCATCAGCTCTAGACTGCACGAAAAAAACGGCTGAAATGCTAAATCGAGCAGCTGTGTCAGCAGGAGCTCCAGATGGCATTATAAGTTGTTCGACTATTCCAACTATGGCTGGAACAAATGAATTATTACATGCACCTGAAGTCAGTTTAATTATTGCAACAGGTGGACCTGGAATGGTAAAAGCAGCATATAGTTCTGGAAAACCAGCATTAGGTGTTGGAGCGGGAAATTCACCAGCTTACATTGAAAAAACAGCTGATGTTAAAACAGCAGTAGAAAAAATTATTGCGTCTAAAACATTTGATAATGGGACTATTTGTGCATCAGAGCAATCAATAATTTGTGAAAAAGGAATTGAATCAGATGTTGTTCGTGAGTTTAAAGCACAAGGTGGATACTTTATGACACCAGAAGAAACAGATAAAGTATGTGGCTTATTATTTAAAAATGGTTATGTCATGAATGCCGGATTTGTTGGACGAGAAGCTACAGTAATCGCAGAAGCAGCAGGTATTACTGTTCCGAGTGATACAAAAGTATTGATAGGTCGACAAGAAGGTGTAGGAAAAGGCTACCCATTATCATTTGAAAAACTGACAACTGTATTAGGTTTTTATGTAGTAAATAACTGGGAAGAAGCTTGCCATTTAAGTATTGAACTATTACAAAATGGTATTGGACATACTATGAGTATCCATACGAATGACAAAGACATGGTAATGAAGTTCGCAGCAAAACCTGCCTCAAGAATTTTAGTTAACACTGGAGGTAGCCAAGGTGGAACAGGTATCTCAACTGGATTACCCATTTCATTTACATTAGGCTGTGGAACCTTTGGTGGAAGTTCTGTTTCTGAAAATGTCGGGCCAAAACATTTATTAAATATTAAAAAAGTAGCGTATGGATTAAAAGATGTTCGAACACTAGTCAGTGATGATAAAACATTTAACCCATATACGAATGAATGCTCTAAAGAAGAAATAACTTGTCACACAAGTAGAGAAAAACAAGAGATAAAAGATGTTTCTGAAAGTGATTTGGAAACATTGACTAAAGTGGTTCGACAAATATTATCAACCATGGACTAATTAAAGAGATGAGTGAAAAAATGGAAAACTATGAAGAGTTATTAATAGAAATATTAAAGAAAATCGCCCAAGAATCACAGACAACAGATCTTAGTATTCCAGTAGGGATTTCCAATCGCCATTGTCATTTATCTAGAGAAGACGTAGAAAGTTTATTTGGTAAAGGATATGAATTAACTAAACTTAAAGACCTATCTCAACCTGGACAGTATGCATGCAAAGAAACCATCATGATTTGTGGTCCAGAAGGGATGATTGAAAATGTCAGAATTTTAGGACCTGAGAGAAAGCAAACACAAGTAGAAGTATTACAAAGTGACTGTTTTAAACTAGGCATAAAGGCACCATTAAGATTATCTGGCGATCTAGATCATTCAGGTGATGTGACCATGATTGGACCAAAAGGCTCTAAGATGTTGGTTTCAGGTGTGGTTGTGGCAAAACGTCATATTCACATGCCGTTAAAAGATGCCAAGCGTTTTGATGTTGTCGATGGAGAAAATGTGTCGATTGCTTTTGATGGTGCTAGAGGCGGCGTATTGAATGAAGTTATCGTACGAGTAGATAGTAACGCAGGCTTAGAATGTCATATAGATGTTGAAGAAGCCAATGCACTTGGTGTAAGTTCTAACACAAACATTGTGATTCAAAAAAATTAATATAAAAGAAAATTTAGGAGGAAATTATAATGAAATCAGATGCTTTAGGAATGATCGAAACAAAAGGACTAATTGGTTCAATAGAGGCTGCTGACGCAATGGTTAAAGCCGCAAATGTATCTTTAGTAGGAAAAGAATTAGTAGGTGGGGGGATTGTGACTGTAATGGTAAGAGGTGATGTTGGTGCAGTCAAAGCCGCAACAGATGCCGGTGCAGCCGCTGCTCAACGAGTGGGAGAATTATTATCTGTTCATGTTATTCCAAGACCTCATTCAGAAGTAGAAAACATTTTACCAACAGAAATCTAAAACGTTATGAGATAAAATAGAAATAAAGCGGTGCAAATTATCCTTTTAAAAAGAGATGAGATGTTCCGCTTTTTATATTAAAGGAGAAAGCGATGAAAAAAACAATCATCATTGGTTCGAATCATGCAGGGATTGCAGCAGCAAATGTCCTGTTAGAATACTCTGATACTCATGATGTGGTTATTATTGAAAAAAATGCAGAATTTAGTTATCTAGGTTGTGGCACAGCTCTTTGGGTAGGACAACAAATTGAGTCGTATGAAGGGCTATTTTATTTAAATGAATCAGAATTTAGAAAAAAAGGGGCAACTATTTACACAAATACAGAAGTGACTAAAGTTGATTTCTATAACAAGACAGTCACATGCTCTGACGATAATCATCAAATATTTACGGAACACTATGATAATTTAGTATTAGCGACAGGATCTAAGCCAATAATATTAAATGTTCCTGGAAAAGAGTTAGGAAATATTCATTGCTTGAAGACATTTAATGATGGAAAAATAGTGAATGAACTTGCTGAAAAAGAAACAATTCAACGAGTAGCAGTAATTGGAGCAGGTTATATCGGTGTTGAGATAGCAGAAGCATTACAACGAAGAGGAAAAAAAGTATTGCTATTTGATGGCGAAAATCGTTCATTGTCAAGTTATTACGATCAAGCATTTTCCCAAAAAATGGATGATACATTGGCAAAAAATGGTATAGAACTTCATTTTGGAGAGCGTGTGACAGAATATCAAGGAAATAAACAGATCGAACATTTAGTAACTGACAAAGGTCATTATGCTGTAGATATGGTAATTAATGCAGTTGGGTTTCTACCTAATAATGAATTAGGTAAAAATCAGTTAGAATTGTTTCATAATGGTGCTTATATTGTCGATGAGTGTCAACAAACAAGTAACCCTTCTGTTTATGCAGTGGGTGATTGTGCGACAATCTATTCAAATGCGTTACAAAAAACCGATTACATTGCGTTAGCGACAAATGCGATTAGAAGTGGTATGGTAGCAGGTTATAACATAGCTGGACGAGACGTTTCATCACTAGGTGTACAGGGCTCAAATGCTATTTCTATTTTTGGATTTAATATGTCTTCGACTGGATTATCTATTGAATCAGCGAAAAAGAAAGGATTAAACGTGAGTTATACTGAGTTTGAAGATTTACAAAAACCGGCATTTATGGCTGATAATTACCATGTTAAACTTCGTATTGTATATGACACTAACTCAAGACGAATTGTAGGCGCACAAATGTGTTCTGAAAAAGATGTTTCAATGCTGACTCATCTATTTTCTCTTTCAATTCATAAAAAATTAACGATAGATGAATTACAATTATTGGATTTGTTCTTTTTACCGCATTTTAATCAGCCGTATAATTATATTACAATGGCAGCTTTGAATGCTAAATAAATAAAAACCAATGCAATTTTCTATTTCAGAAAAGGCATTGGTTTTTATTTTTACTATTTATTCATGATTGCTTGACCAGCAGTAATGATAGATAATTTGTAAACATCTTCTTCATTACATCCACGAGATAAGTCAGAAATTGGTTTGTTTAAACCTTGTAAGATAGGTCCAATCGCTTGGAAACCACCTAAACGTTGTGCAATTTTGTAGCCAATGTTTCCAGATTGAATTTCTGGGAAGATAAACACATTTGCTTGACCAGCTACATCTGAATCTGGTGCTTTTTGTTTCGCAACAGAAGGAACATAAGAAGCGTCAAACTGTAATTCACCATCAATAGACATTTCAGGAGCTAACTCTTTGGCAATACGAGTTGCTTCAGCGACTTTTGTTACTTCTTCAGATTTTGCAGATCCTTTTGTTGAAAAGCTTAATAAAGCAACTTTAGGATCAATATCAAATAATTCAGCTGTTTTAGCACTTTCAACAGCGATTTCTGCTAATGCTTGAGCATCAGGGTTGATATTAATAGCACAATCAGAGAAAATATATTTTTCTGAGTCACGGTTACCTAACATCAAGAAAGCACCACTTGTACGGCTAACACCTGGTTTAGTTTTAACGATTTGTAAAGCTGGGCGAATTGTGTCACCAGTAGAGTGAACAGCACCACTTACTAAACCATCAGCTAAGTCCATATAAACTAACATTGTTCCAAAGTAGTTTTCATCTTTTAAAATAGTACGTGCTTGATCTTCGGTTGCTTTACCTTTACGGCGTTCAATGAAAGCAGCAACCATTTCATCAAATTTTTCGTAAGTGTCAGGGTTAATAATTTCTAAGTTATCAACACTTAAACCACGAGAAGTAGCCAATTCTTTGATTTCTTCAGGCTTACCAATTAAGACAGGTTCAATTAAGTTGTCTGATTTTAAACGAACAGCCGCACCTAAAACGCGTTCATCTGTGGGTTCAGGAAAAACCATACGTATATTTTTGTTAATAATTTTATGTTTAAGTTGGTCAAATAGTTCCACGAAAACATCCTCCAATTTTCTTATACTTTTTTCACAAGTCTATCATATCATGTTTATGAACAAAAAGAACAGTATTTTGTTCTGTTTTTTCGAAAAAACTTAGGTAAAACATAATAACACCAAATAAATTTTTAATAAAATAAAACAGATTTTTTTATTTTATTAGTACAGTTTAGGATAACGTCCAATTTATCTGTGGTTGATTGGTTTCTTTTAAACTATTATTTATTTTAGAAAATGGCTTTGAGCCAAAGAACCCCCTGTATGCCGATAGTGGACTAGGATGTGGTGCTTCGATAATGATGTGTTTTGTATGGTCAATTAATTGTTTTTTTTGTTGAGCGGGTTTGCCCCAAAGAACAAAAATGATAGGGTTCTCTTTTTTATTCAACGATTTTATTATACAATTTGTGAAGTTTTCCCAACCTTTGTTTTTATGCGAATGAGCCTTTCCTTTTTCAACAGTTAGGACTGTATTAAGTAATAAAACCCCTTGTTTTGCCCAAGGAACTAAATAACCACTACTAGGAGTATTGATTTTACAATCATCAGCTAATTCTTTAAAAATATTAACCAAAGAGGGTGGTATCTTGGTTCCTGGTAGTACAGAAAAACTAAGTCCGTGAGCTTGATTATCTCCGTGATAGGGGTCTTGTCCTAAAATAACGACTTTTGTTTCACTAAAAGGAGTGTAGTTTAAAGCACTAAAAATATTTTGTTTATCAGGAAAAATGGTCTTTGATTGGTATTCTTTTTCTAAAAAAAGTTCTAAGTTTTTCACATAGTCGGTTTGTAACTCATCATGCAATATGTCTTGCCAGTCTGTTTGAATTAAGTCTTTTAACATTTTTTCACCTCTATTGTTTAGTTTATCATAATTTTTTTATTATAAATGTATCTTTCAAAAAAAAATGGTACACTAACAGTAATAAAAGAACTAGGAGGAACATTATGATTAAATTGATCGCATCTGATATGGATGGCACGCTTTTATCATCCCATCTAGATATTTCAGAATTAAATAAACAAGCTATAAAAACAGCTGCAGAAAATGGTATTGAGTTTATGGTAGCAACCGGCAGAGGCTACTCTGAAGCTCGGCCTGTTTTAGATGAAGCGGGCATTCACTGTGCTATGATTACTGGTAATGGTGCACAAATCTTTGATGAGTTTGATAATGTCTTACATACTGTTAGTTTAGAAAAAGAAACAGTTAAAGAGGCTATGAAAATTTTAGAAGAGGAAGACTTATATTATGAGCTAATGACAACAGAAGGTGTGTATTCGAATAATGAAGCACAACGAATTGAAAAGTTTGCGATTCTTTTATCTGAAAATATTCCTCATTTGACTTTTAAAATGGCAATTGCCATGGCTTCTACTCAATTAAAAATGTTACCTGTTAACTATACTGAGCATTATGATATTTTAGTTGATGATCCTGAAGTCGAGATTTTAAAAGTGATTGCGTTTAATGAAGAGGGAGCTAAGAGATTTGAGCCAGCTTTAGAAAAACTTCATAAATTAATGAATGTTCATGTGACATCATCTGGTGTGAATAACTTAGAAATTAATCATGTGGATGCAACAAAAGGAAATGCTATAAAATATATCGCTGAAAAGCGTGGTATTTCTATGGATGACGTCTTTACAATTGGTGATAATTTTAACGATTTACCTATGTTAGAAGTTGCTGGTGTGAGTTTTGCTATGGGAAATGCTGAAGAAAAAGTCAAAGAAGTTGCTAAGTATCAAACAGATACAAATATTGAAGACGGTGTAGGTAAAGCAATACTACGAGCAATTGAAGAAAACCTTTAGAGCGACGATTTTGATTAAAGGAAGTTGATAGCAATGGAGACATACTATATTAAAGAACATGTCCTTTCAGCTAATGTTCGTACAGTTATTAAAGATATTCAGGATAAACCAGTGTATATTTTAGTTGGACGTTGGGGTGTGAAGGGGGATGTGCTATCGGTGTATAGCATGGAAGGGGATGTTTTAGCAACAGTGAAACAAACGACATATGCTTTTCCATCTCGTTTTGATTTGTATGATAGGCAACAAAAAGTTGGCTCTTTAGGTAGATTATTTTCATTGAATCGTGATATTTATTTAGTAAAGCAGCTGAATTGGTTAGTTTTAGCTAATGTTGGAAAACAATCCTATCGAATGTATTCTTTAAAAGAACGAATGATGTTGATGAATAAGCATACATCATTTCAAGGAGATTACTACAAGCTATCAATTATCAATAAAGAAGTATCTCCAATTTGTATTTGTATAGGAGCTGTAATGGATTATTGGGCAAAAAATAATGAAAAAAATTGGCAAACTGTTAACTCATTTCTTAATCCTAAACCTTCTTATCAATCAATTGAATTAATTAAAAAAAAATAAAAGCACTTTGGGAAACTTTCCTAAAGTGCTTTTTTGTTATAATAAGTTTATTGTTCCTCGGCATGCTTCGATTGTTTCTTCATCCCATAAAGATACTTGCACTTCTCCAATATGAGCTTTTTCTAAAAGTAACATGCACATACGACTTTGACCAATCCCACCACCAATTGTTAAAGGTAATTCATTTGCTAAAATTTGTTGATGGTATGGGTATTTCAGCCGATCAGTTGCGTTGGCTTTTTCTAACTGTTCTTTTAAGGAAGTTTCATCCACACGAATCCCCATACTAGATATTTCGACAGCAGTTTGTAGTGGTTCATGCCAAAATAGTAAGTCTCCATTTAATTGCCAATCATCGTAGTCAGGAGAACGACCATCATGCGGTTTTCCGCTCAATAATTTATCTCCGATTTGCATAATAAATGTTGTTGGGTGCTCTTTTACATAAGCTTGTTCGCGTTCTTTATCATTGAAATCAGGATATAAATTTTCTAATTCTTGTGTTGTGATAAATGAGACGTTGCTATCAAGTTCAATAGATAGAGATGGGTATTTCGTATGCAAACGACTAGATGTTTCAATAATGGCATTGACAATTTGTTGGACAGTTTGTTTTAAATAATCTAGGTTACGTTGCTCTCTTGAAATAACACGTTCCCAATCCCATTGATCCACATAAATAGAGTGTAAATTGTCTAACTCTTCATCACGCCTAATCGCATTCATGTCAGTATAGATTCCATTTCCTACATGAAAATCATATTGTTTTAAAGCTGTTCGTTTCCATTTAGCTAGTGAATGAACCACTTCTGCAGGAGTATCTAAAGCTGGAACGTCAAATTGTACAGGTCTTTCTACACCGTTTAGATTATCATTTAAACCAGACGTTGTATCCACAAATAATGGTGCAGAGACTCTTTTTAATTTTAAACTTCCAGTTAACGCTTCTTCAAACCAGTGTTTTGTTAGTCCAATCGCTTTTTGTGTGTCATAAACAGACAACGAAGATTGGTAATTTTTTGGTACAATTGTTTTTTTCTTCATATAGTTCACTTCCTAATCAAAGATTTCTCACTATTTTATCATATTTTTTTAATTAATGAAAACAAATATAGAATTTCTGAAAAACGACAAAGTCTAAATTGTATCAATAAGATATATATTATAAATCGTTAAGTTGAAGGTAGTGATGGTAATACAATAAAAGTAAATTATATATTTGTTCAATATAAATGGAATCGTTTCCTAACATTATGAAATGTGTTACAATAATTCTGAGAAATAAGGAGATGATGAGTTGAAAGCGACGATGAAAGATGTTGCCGCACTTGCTGGTGTCGGTGTTGGGACTGTATCAAGAGTTATAAATGGCATAAAAGTTAAGGAACAAACGAAGGATAAAGTTGAATCAGCAATCGAAATATTAAATTATGAACCAAATGAGTATGCAAGAGGGTTAAAAAAGAATAAAACTAATACCTTGGCGCTTATTGTCCCTACAATATGGCATCCTTTTTTTTCAGAGTTTGCGTACTATGTAGAAGAGGAATTAAGCAAAGAAGGGTACAAACTTTATTTATGCAATTCAAACGGAGAAGCTGATAAAGAAAAAGAATACATACAAATGGTTAAACAAAATAAAGTTGATGGAATTATTGGGGTTACCTATTCGGATATTGATAATTATGTATCTGCTAATTTACCTTTTGTTAGTATTGATCGCTATTTTACTGAAGATGTTTATTATGTTACAAGTGATAATTTGTTGGGAGGAAAAATAGCAGCTTCTGAATTGATAAAAAGAAAAGTTCAATATCCGGCATATATTTCAAGTGTATCAAAATATAAAAATGAAACATTAAAGAGATATGAAGGTTTTTCAGAATATTGTGAAGAGCATAATCTATCTGTTGTAAAATTAATGGTTGACGAACCAAGAGTGAATTTTGTGCAACAAGTTGAGCAGTTTTTGATAGAACACCCTGAAATAGATGGTATATTTGCTGTTAATGATTTAACGGCTTTAGATATTATTAAGGTATTAGATAAATTAGAGAGAAAAGTTGGGGAAGATATTCAAATAATTGGATTTGATGGTTCTAAAACGGCACTGGATCAAAATTATTTATTATCAACAATTAGACAACAAGTAGATAAGATGGCCGAAGTCTCTGTCCAAAACATTATTAAGTTAATTAATGGAAATGAAGTGCCAAAACGAGTCATGCTACCAGTGAAATTTGTTGAAGGTTATACAACAAAAAAAAATATTGACATCATTGAAAAATGATGTTAAATTTAACGCATTAAAGGAAACGTTTCCATTTTTTATTTATGACATTATGGAAACGTTTCAAAAGGGGAGAGAGTATGAAGAAACTTTTTAAATATTCAATGTTGTTAATTGCTACATTGGGTCTAGTATCTGCATGTGGGGGATCTAAAGAAACCAAAAAAGAAGATAAAGATCCTGGAAGTATCAAAGTTTGGGTACAGTTTTCAGATGAAACACCAGAAGGAAAAGCTTGGCAGGAAATTGTTGACGGATTTAATAAAGAGTACAAAGGGAAATATAAGGCGTCAACAGAATATATTCCACGTAGTGGGAGTGGTGGTGGATATGAAGATAAAGTAAATGCAGCTGTAACAACTAAAACATTACCTGATGTAATAACCTTAGATGGTCCAAATACTGCGGCATATGCTCACTCTAAAGTAATTGCACCTTTAGATAATTATTTAAAAGATGCAGACATGGATGATGTGCTTGATAGTATCAAACAGCAAGGAACTTACGATGGAAAATTTTATGCATTTGGTTTTTCTGAGTCAAGTGTAGGAATGTATTATAATAAAAAAATGTTCAAAGATGCGGGCATTAAAGATGAAGAATTACCAACAATTGATAAACCTTGGACATGGAGTGAATTAGAAGATATTTTATCTAGATTACATAAGAAATATGATTCGCCAGTATTTGATATGCAAATTGCAAGCAACGATGAAATGTTAACTTATGCATATACACCATTTATTTGGTCAAATGATGGTGACGTGGTAAACAGCAAAGGAACTGAAGCTAAAGGTCAATTTAATAGTAAAAATTCTGTGGAAGCGTTATCTTTTATTCAGAACTTAGTAAAAAAAGACTATGTACCAATTACACCGGTGGAAAAAGGATTTGAAACTCAAAAATATCCGATGTATTTAAGTGGTTCATGGACAATGGCAGATTTAGAAGCTAATTATCCAGATGTTGATTATGGAATTTTACCTTATCCTGTATCTGATAAAACTAAAAAATTAGTATCACCAACTGGTAGTTGGCAATTAGCGATGACAACACAGACTGAGAAAAAAGATGCAGCTGCTGCCTTTATATTATATGCAACAAATACAGAATCAAGTAAAATAATGAGTTTAGCAAATAGTGTACTACCTATTAGAAAATCTACAATTGATTTAATTAAAAATGACGTTTCTGAAGGCATGAAAGTATTGATGGAGCAAAATCAAGTTTCTGGCCATGCAAGACCTGTTGTGGTGGCATATCCTCAAGTCTCAAGAGCCTTCCAACAAGCAATACAAGATTTAAGTTACTTTGATGAAAACCCTGATGTACAAAAAGTTGCAGATCAACGAGCTGAAGAGATGCAGCAAGCAATAGATGTTTCATTAAAGAGATAAAATAAGAACAGGTAATTAGTAGAATATATTACGAATTGCCTGTTTGATTTTAAAGGAGAGAGATTATGGGAAAGCAAAATGATAGAAAACAGAATGCTTTAGGTTATTTATTTTTAAGTCCTGCACTTATATTATTAGTTATCTTTTTACTCATACCTATTGGAATGATGTTTTATTATGCGTTTACAGATTATTATTTGTTAACACCCGATGCAAGACAATTTGTTGGATTAGATAATTTTAAAAAATTGATGTCAGACCCAATATTTAAGCAAAGTATTTGGAATACAGCTAAGTTCGTTGTATGGATTATTCCGGTTCAATTGGGAGCTGCTTTAGGAATGGCTTTAATAGTGAATAAACAACGTAAAGGAAATATATTTTTTAAAGTAGCTTTTTTTGCACCAGTAGTAATGTCTTTAGTTGTTATCTCCATTTTATGGTTGTATCTATTAAATCCAAACGAAGGTTTAATTAACGCATTGCTTAATAAAATAGGGATTGCTTCGATGCCGTTTTTAAAGAGCCCTAAACAGGCAATGTATACCATTGTTTTCGTTTCAGCATGGCAAGGAGCAGGATACCAAATGCTTCTACTCTTGGGTGGTATGCAAAATATACCAAAAGATGTCTATGAAGCAGCTGAACTAGACGGATTTACAAAGTTCCAACAATTTAGATATATTACTATGCCTCTACTAAAACCAACAGCAATATTTGTTTTATTAACAACATTAATATCAGCGTTCAAATTAATTGTTCAACCAATGGTAATGACACAAGGTGGTCCAATGAATTCAACAATGACTATGGTTTACTACATTTACCAAACAGGATTTACTGATAGATTAGTAGGTTACTCAAGCTCAATTGCTTTAATATTTACAACGATGATTGGTTTGATAACTATTGCTCAACGTAAAATAACTAAGGAGGATGAATAACAATGCAGAAAAAAAATATATTATTAAAGATTATAGAATATGTTTTACTGATAATTCTTGCTTCATTGTTCCTATTCCCAATGTTATGGATGGTTGCGTCATCTATGAAACCAGAAGCGGACGTATTTAACAATTTAACGTCATTAAAAGCATTTTTACCAAGTTTAAATCCAGCCAATTGGTTTAAAACATACGAAGAAGTTATTTCTCGTTTTAGTGTAGGAACATATCTCTTAAATAGTATTTTTTATGGATTAACATTTGCATTAGGTTCAATTATCGTCAATTCGTTGGCAGGATTTGCTTTTGCAAAAATTAATTTTTCAGGTAAAAAAATACTTTTTGGCTTGTTACTAGCACTGTTGATTGTACCGGTTGAAACCATATTAATCTCTCAATTTACAATAGTTGAAAAATTAGGTCTAGTAAATACTAGATTAGCAGTTATTTTGCCTGGTATGGCAAGTGTATTTAACATTTATCTGTTTCGTAATTTTTTTATCGCAATACCTGATGAAATTATTGAATCGGCCAAAATGGATGGAGCTAGTATGGGAACAATATTTTTCAGAATTATGCTCCCAATGTCGAAACCGGCTGTTGCAACAGTAGGGGTATTATCTTTTATCGGTAGTTGGAATGACTACATTTGGCCTCTAATGGTTCTAACAGATAAGAGTAAATTTTCGATGCAGATTGCCATTACAACGATAAATACAACACAACCCGTATATATAAATCAAGTTATGGCAGTTTTAACTATATCAACCATTCCATTAGTAATTATTTATATCGTAGCACAAAAATACATATTACAAGGTTTAGGTGGTTCTGGTACCGGAATCAAATAAAGGAAGGACACATATATGAGTCAATCAGTGAATAATTATATTTTAGAAAATAAGAATAAAATCAATCAAACATTTCGTAATAAGTTTCATTTGATGCCTACTTTAGGGTGGATGAACGACCCAAATGGTTTCGTCTATTATAAAGGTGAATATCATTTGTTTTATCAATACTATCCATATGATAGTGTTTGGGGACCGATGCACTGGGGACACGCAAAATCGAAGGATCTGATTCATTGGGAAGATTTACCAGTTGCTTTAGATCCTGGTGAAGCATATGATGCAGATGGTTGTTTTTCTGGGAGTGCCATTGTTGTTGAGGACAAGCTATATCTTTTATATACAGGGCACTATGAAAGAAGTGGAGAAAGAAGAGAGACTCAATGCTTGGCTGTATCAACAGATGGAATAGTTTTTGAAAAATATGAAAAAAATCCAGTGATCTCAGAGAAACAACTGCAAAAATATGGTGATATATCTGACTTTAGAGATCCAAAAGTTTTTTATCGTGAAGGTGTATTTTATACAGTTGTAGCAACAAAAAGTGAGACAAATTTAGGTAGAATATTATTATTTGAGTCAAAAGATTTATTTGATTGGCAATTTAAGTCAATTCTTTTGGAAGGGAAAAAGCACCAAGGGATTATGTGGGAATGTCCAGATTTGTTTGAATTAGACAATAAGGATGTTTTAATCATGTCACCTATTGAAATGGAAAGACAAGGATATGCCTATTATAATATTAATTCGACTGTCGTGTTTGTAGGGAAGATAGACTGGAGTGAGGGGAAATTTTCAGTTGAGAATTATCATGAGATTGATACTGGATTAGATTTCTATGCTCCTCAAACTTGTCAAGATGACGAAGGTAACAGAGTCATGGTAGCGTGGATGCAGATGTGGCATAGGACAATATGGAGCCACGAATTATCTCATGGGTGGTCTGGCTCGATGACATTCCCAAGAGAACTAAGTATTGTTGAGAATAAATTAATACAAAAACCTTACAAAACATTTTATGATAACTTGAATACAATATTTAAGGACAACGATATTAGATTGACTGAAGAAAATATATATCAAAATAAATCATTAGATAATTTTAATTATTTAAAATTACAGTTAAAAACTGATAGCGCAGAAAAGGTTTATATTGAGTTATTTGGGAATAAAGTTTATATCAAATATGATGTTAATAGAAATTTGTTAACTTTAACTAGAAAAAATGATAAATATCATATTATTGGAGAAGAAGCTGAAGAATTGAATTCTAGAACGATGAAAGTTTTTCCTAAAAATGACGTTCTACTTATTGAATGTATCATTGACACATCATGTATTGAATTATTTGTAAATCATTCTGATACGATGACTGCAACTTACTATGATAATAATCGACTAAATCAGGTAGATATTCATGTGACAAGCGGTTCTTCACTGCTTGAAAGTATAGAAATTAGTGAGCTTAAATTGTAAGAGAAACTAGTGATATAATATAAAGAGATATGTCTTCTCATAGCTGAGAAGGTTTTATCGTGTTAATTGGTAGTACTGAAGCAGGCGGAACGAAATTTGTTTGTTCAGTGGGTGATGAAGATTATTGTGTACAAAATCAAGTGACCTTTCCAACAGCTATATCTGATGAGACGTTGAAAAAAGCGGTGGATTATTTCAAACAATTGGATCAAATGATGCTTTAGGTGTCGCATCATTTGATCCAATTGAGATTAGAAAACATTACGCCAAAATCAGGGTATTTAACGACCACACAAAAACCAGGATGGCAAGATGTGAATGGCATAGTTTATTTGCAAAATGAATGAGATGTCTCAATATCATGGGCTACAGATGTAAATGGTTCGGTTTATGGGGAATATATTATGTCAACATTATCTAATGAAAAAATAAATTCTTTAGTGTATTATACTGTTGAGATAGGTGTTGTGTTGGTGGTGGAGCTGAGATTGACGGTGATAATCTTGACTTTGCTGGGCATTCTGAGATGGGGCATACGTTCGTGAAACGCCATTCATATGACGTTAATTTTGATGAAATCTGTCCATTTCATGGAGATTGCTTAGAAGGACTCGTATTAGGCCCAACTTTTGAAGCAAGGCTAGGAAAGAAAGGTGAAACAGTCCCTTTAAATGATCCGGTGCGGGATATTATGGCTTATTATTTAGGGTAAGCGGTGATACAAGCTACGTTAATTATTCGCCCAGATAAAATTTTTTTGGTGGAAGTATTTCAAATGAACCATTACTTGAAAAAGTTCGAAACAATGTGAAAGAATTTATGAATACTGATGTTGAGTGACCACTATTTGATAAATATATTACAATGCCGTTGATTAAAAACAATGGGTCTGCCACATTAGGAAATTTTACCGATTTATGAATACCTCCAAAACGGATTTTAAATGAACGTTATAATGGGTTATTACGTAAAGATGGATTATCTAAACAAATGGGTTTCAACGAAATTGAGGAATCTTTTATCCAATCTATTGGATCTAAAAAATAATATTCCTAGACAATCATTAAACTATAAAACACCTTCGGAAGAATTTTTGAGTTGTGTAGACAACGATATTTTGTTTAGCTTAATGTGATAAATGACATTTAAAAAAATTCACAAAACAATTTATGTTATCCGGTTGACATGAAAGCGAATTTAATTTATACTCTTAAATATAGAAAGCGCTTTTCAAAAAAATGTTAACCGGTTGCTATAACTGGAAGACTATAATATCATCGGGGGAAACTGATATGTCAAAATTCAAAGAGTCATTTAAAAATCCATCTTATCTACAAAGTTCATTAACCTTACTACTATTCTTCGCTTCATGGGGAGTATGGTGGTCATTCTTCCAGCTATGGCTGACTTCTGAATCTAACGGTTTGGGATTAAGTGGTAGCGCTGTCGGAACGATTTTTTCAGCTAATTCATTAGTAACATTAATTTTTATGTTTATATATGGTACGTTGCAGGATAAGTTGTACATCAAACGAACACTATTAATTGTTTCAGCAGGCATTGCAACACTTGTGGGACCGTTTTTTATATGGGTTTATGGTCCATTACTAAAAAATAATTTTAATTTAGGAATACTTGTAGGAGCAGTTGTTTTATCAGCTGGATTTCTATCATCAGTTGGCATTTTTGAAGCGGTGACCGAAAGATTTAGTCGTTTGTTCGATTTTGAGTATGGTCAAGCTAGAGCCTGGGGATCATTTGGGTATGCGATTGTTGCATTATTAGCCGGTTTCCTTTTTGTGAAGAATTCTAACTTAAATTTCTGGGCTGGCTCATTTTTTGGCTTATTATTATTACTTAATTTATTGTTATGGAAACCTAAAGCTGAGAAAATAGCTAGCAAAGAATTTGAAGACAAACAAGCAGAATCAAGTAGTATTCCGTCTCTGAAAGAGATGTTTGGATTACTGAGATTACCGCAACTATGGGCAATTATTATTTTCATTGTGTTTACATGGACATTTTATAATGTATTTGATCAACAAATGTTTCCAGGTTTTTACACTAGTTTATTTTCAACATCAGCAGCAGGTGAAAAAATGTATGGTACGTTGAATGCGATTCAAGTATTTTGCGAAGCAATTATGTTGGGTGTTGTCCCAATCATCATGAGAAAAATCGGTGTAAGAAACACACTATTATGTGGTGTGACTATCATGTGCGTGAGAATAGGTCTATGTGGTTTTGCCTCATCACCAACAGCTGTTTCTTGTATTAAAATGCTACATGCCTTAGAAGTACCGATGTTTATTTTACCAATGTTTCGTTATTTTACTTTGCATTTTGATACTAAATTATCAGCCACTCTTTATATGATTGGGTTTCAAATTGCAGCACAAGTAGGTCAAGTTATTTTATCTACTCCATTAGGAATATTAAGAGATAAAGTGGGTTACCAGTCAACATTTAGAATTATTTCAATGATTGTTTTAGTGGCAGGGGTTTATGCCTTCTTTATTCTTAAAAAAGATGATCAAGATGTTCAAGGAGATCCATTCATTAGAGGTTAATAAATAAATTAATGACTATTAAAAACGAGAAAGTAGGAGATTTATTATGACAAACAAAGATACGATTGAATTAACAAACACACGCTATAGACTAGGGTATCATGTATCTGCGCCATCAGGATGGATTAATGATCCAAATGGTTTTTGTTTCTTTGATGGTTATTATCATGTGTTTTTCCAACACCATCCACATAGTGCTGAATGGGGACCAATGCATTGGGGACACGCTAGAAGTAAAGATTTAGTTCATTGGGAAGAATTGCCAATTGCGTTGACACCTGGTGATAAAGAAGACGAGGATGGTTGCTTCTCAGGTAGTGCAATTGAAAAGGATGGGGTACTCTATCTATTCTATACTGGACATCATTATTATGGAGATGGTGATAAAGAACATTTTTGGCAAAATCAAAATATGGCTTACAGTACAGATGGCATTCATTTTACAAAATATGAAAATAATCCTATCATCGCTAAAGAGCCTGGAGATAATACACATCACTTTAGAGATCCGAAAGTTTGGGAAAAAGATGGCATTTATTACATGATTTTAGGAAGTCAAGGTGAAGATGGACTAGGTAGAGCCATTATTTATTCATCTAAAGACTTATTAGAATGGGAATATGAAGGGCCTATTTCTAAAGCAACTGGGTTAAAAACGGAAGGCTTT
The DNA here is from genome assembly GCF_022655055.1 of Vagococcus sp. CY52-2. Classification (NCBI taxonomy): domain Bacteria; kingdom Bacillati; phylum Bacillota; class Bacilli; order Lactobacillales; family Enterococcaceae; genus Vagococcus; species Vagococcus changpingensis. Next base: position 338,151 of record NZ_CP093384.1, read on the forward strand.
ATGTGGGAATGTCCAGACTTTTTTAATCTTGATGGAAAAGATATCTTATTATTATCACCACAAGGAATCGATGCTCAAGGGAAAGATTATTTAAATCTGTTCCAAACAGGGTATTTCATTGGTGATTATGACTATAAAACAGCAACATTTACACGTGGTGAGTTCCATGAATTGGATAAAGGGCATGATTTTTATGCGACACAAACAACATTAGCACCAGATGGTAGAAGAATTGTAATCGCGTGGATGGATATGTGGGAAAGCCCAATGCCTGAGCAAGAAGATGGTTGGGCAGGAGCTTTAACTATTCCACGTGAATTGAGATTAAAAAATGATCATCTTTACATGACACCTGTTAAAGAATTAGAAACTTTGCGCGCAGAAGAATTAAAGCATGATACAACAACTGTAATGAAAGAATTATGTTTAATAAAAGATGCCTTATCTAATGAATTATTAATAGATGCTCCACTAGATAAGTCAGAAGAACAAGAACTCATTATTTCATTAAAAACGTCTGAAAATGATTTGGTTTTATTAACTTATTCTAATAAAACGAATGAATTTATTTTAAAACGTAATGACAAAGACGACTTAAGATATGGTACAATTCAGTCATGTGATAAACTGTCATTACGAGTATTTATTGATACAAGTTCGATTGAAATTTTTATTAATGATGGAGAGCTCGTGTTCACTGAGCGTTTTTATACTGAGGAAAAACCTGAGGTATGTCTTTCAGTTAGTGAAAAACAAACAATTTCTTATACAGTTTATCGTCTTGAAAACGATGCAGTTTCTTATAACTAAGGAGGTTTTATTGTGTTAATTGGTAGTATTGAAGCAGGTGGAACAAAATTTGTCTGTGCTGTAGGGGATGAAGATTACCGTGTGAAAGATCAAATTACTTTTCCTACTACTACACCAGAAGAAACATTAAAAAAAGCAGTGGATTATTTTAAGCAATTTGAGATTGACGCACTAGGTGTGGCATCTTTTGGGCCAATTGAAATTAGAAAACATTCGCCAAAATCTGGTTATATTACAACGACACCAAAACCAGGTTGGAAAAATGTCAATGTACTAGGTTATTTAAAAGAGGAATTAAATGTTCCAATGTCTTGGACAACTGACGTGAATGGCTCAGCGTATGGTGAATATATTATGTCCACTTTATCAAATGAAAAAATAGATTCATTGGTTTATTATACTGTTGGAACAGGTGTTGGCGGTGGAGCCGTTATTAACGGTGACTTACTAGGTGAAGCGGGACATCCTGAGATGGGACACACCTATGTTAAGCGTCATCCTGATGATTTAGAATTTGAAGGGATTTGTCCTTATCATGGTGACTGCTTAGAAGGATTAGTTGCTGGTCCAACTTTTGAAGCTCGTTTGGGCAAAAAAGGTGAAACGGTTCCTTTAACAGATCCAGTTTGGGATATTATGGCTTATTATTTAGCACAGGCTGTTATTCAAACAACTCTTATTATTCGACCAGATAAAATCGTGTTTGGCGGAAGTGTGGCGAATGAAACCTTACTTGAAAAAGTTCGTAAAAATGTGACTGAACTCTTAAATGATTATGTTGGGTTACCACCTCTAGACAAGTACATTACTCGACCATTAATTAAAAATAATGGCTCAGCAACATTGGGTAACTTTGCTTTAGGATTAAACCAATTACAAGAATAATACTAGTAAAAAGGCTTTTATAATGAAGTGTTATAAAGGCCTTTTTTATGCTATTCTAGACACAGAAAAATGACGAGGGGTAGTTTTATGAGACCGAAGTTAGAAGATGTAGCCAAAAGAGCAAATGTATCAAAAACAACCGTGTCGCGGGTATTAAATAATCGAGGATACTTAAGTCAAAAAACGATTGATAAGGTTAACCAGGCGATTGAGGAGCTTAATTATCAACCAAACGTGGTGGCGAGGCAGCTTTACAATAAAAAAACTAATATTATTGGATTGCTATTTCCAACTGTAGCAAACCCTTTTTTTGGTGAGCTGGCTGAAGCATTAGAAAAGAAACTATATGAAAAAGGTTATAAAGTATTAATTGGTAATTCAATGAATGATTCCAAAAAAGAATCAGATTATTTAAATCAATTATTATCGGAGCAGGTAGATGGTTTAATTGTTGGAACGCATAATCAAGGAATACAGGAATATAAATATCAAAATCTACCCATTGTGGCGATTGATCGCGTGATGAATGAAGACATTCCAGTTATTGAGTCAGATAATTATCAGGGTGGTAGATTTGCTACTAAGGAATTGATTGAGCAAGGAGCAAAAAATATCATCCATACGAATGGACCTAGTGAATTAGAAACGCCAGCTAAACGTCGTCGAATAGCTTATGAAGAAACAATGAAGGAACATGATTTGATACCTAATACAATAACATTAGATTTTAATATTCCCTATCAAGAAAAGAAAAAAATATTTTATGATTTATTTGAAACATACCCAGATGTAGATGGAATTTTTGCATCAAATGATATGGATGCGGCCTTAATTTTACAAGTTGCAAAAGAAAAACGTATACGCGTACCAGAAGATTTATTACTTGTAGGTTATGATGGGACGCTTATGACACGGAGTATTTTGCCAGATTTGACTACTATTATTCAACCGATAGACGAGATGGCAGAGATAGCAATTGATATTTTAATGAAACGAATAAATAAAAAAGAAACAGAGAAAGAATATATCCTTCCAGTAAAAATTTGGCGAGGAAAAACATCAAAAAAGGACAGCTATAAGTCGGACATCATCTATTGAAGTAAAGTTATAGTTCCTTATATTTAATTCATGTAAAATGTATTTGTTGATAAATTAAGGTTAATGGTTATGACTAAATTGAATATTTGAAATAAATTCTGCGTGACAATATGGTGTAAATTAAGATGAAGTAGGACTGATTATTCTTTTATAATCTAATAAATTATGTCATGATAGACAAAGTGACAGTTAGACGATAAAGGAGATTGATGATAATATGAGAAACATAAAAATGACGATTGAATATGATGGGAAAAGATATCAAGGATGGCAACGGTTAGGAGATTCTGATAAAACAATTCAAGGCAAGATAGAAAATATTATTCATCAAATGACTGGTGAAAAAATAGAAATTATAGGCTCAGGTAGAACAGATGCAGGAACTCACGCAAAAGGACAAGTGGCTAATTTTAAAACAGAATCAACTATGTCTTTGGACGAGATGTTAGACTTTTTTCATCAATACTTACCACAAGATATTGTAGTGAAACAACTTAATGATATGCCAGAACGATTTCATGCTAGATATAATGCAAAGGGAAAACAATATAGCTATAATGTCTGGAATCATCGTATTCCATCAGCTTTTTATAAAAATTATAGCATGCATGTCCCAGAGTACTTAAATATAGAAAAAATGGAAGAGGCGTGTGAAAAATTAAAAGGAACGCATGATTTTCGAGGGTTTTCTGCATTGAAAAAAACGAAAAAATCAACTACTCGAACTATATCAGATATAGCCATTCAACGTCATGGTGACATTTTGCAATTTACCTTTGTAGGGGATGGCTTTTTACATAAAATGGTTCGCATTATGATGGGAACATTACTTGATATTGGTGTAGGTCGTTTAACTGTAGAAGACATCGATAATATTTTTGAGACTGGTATTAGAAGTCAAGCAGGTGATACAGTGCCAGCACAAGGTTTATTTTTAGATGAGGTATTTTATAAGTAATAAAAAAAGAAGAAACGTGTTGAGACACATTTCTTCTTTTTTAATCTTTTTTGAAGAATCTGATACCAGTTAACATTGTGGCAATGAAGCAAATAACAAATGAAGTGATATAAACAGCATGCATCCCATAAATGAAAACATCTGGACGTCCTGCTATATAAGTTGTAACCCTTTGTCCATAATGCTGACTCATTGCAGCGTACAAGATAGTTGTTGATAGAGAAATTCCTACCACCATCCCTAAATTTCGTGCAAGAGAATTTAAACTACCTGCTACACCTAAATCCTTTTTCTCGACATTGCTCATAACAAGAGTGTTATTGGGTGCTTGAAATAAGGCATTTCCAAGACCGACAAAAATAGAAGCAAATATAAAAAAGATAAGAGATGTTTGTTCGCCTAAAGTTAAATAGAGTAATTGAGAAATAGTGATTAAAATCAATCCCACAAAAGTTAATAATTTTGCACCAACTTTATCAGTGATATATCCACTAACAGGAGAGCCAATTATCATAGTAAAAGGAACTACCATCATTAAGATACCTGCAAAACTAGCAGAATAGCCTCTTGTATTTTGTAAATAAAAAGGAATCACAACATTTGTAAAAAAGTTTGTGACAAAAATCATAGAAGCTGTTAACAAACTTAACGTAAATACTTTATTTTTAAATAAAGAAAATTGAATGAGAGGATTGTTCTTTTTTGTCTCAATTCGGTAAAAAATTACCATCGTTATCAATGCAATAATAATTAATAAAATAGGCAATGTGTGTGTATAACCTAATTCTTGACCGATAAATATGCCACCAAATAAAGTTAAAATAATTGTGGCAAATAATATAAATCCGATAAAATCAATTTTAGTCCCAGATTTTGTTGAATCTTTTGGTAAAACTTTTTGTCCAAGTAAGATAGTTAATATGCCAATAGGTACATTGATTAAAAAAATATATTCCCAAGAAAATTGGGCAAGAATGACACCGCCAAGTCCAGGACCCATAATCGATCCCAGTGACACGAAAGCACCAATCATCCCTAATGCTCGACCACGTTCACTTAACGGAAAAACTTCTGTGATAATTCCTGTGTTTGTTGACATAGTCATACTAGCACCAATCGCCTGGATAACACGAGAAAGTAGGATGAGTTCAAATGTATGAAAGACACCACATAATAACGAACCTAAGACAAATGTTATCGTTCCAATACGAAATATTTTAATCTTTCCAATACTGTCGCCAACCTTACCGAAAAGTGGTAAACAAGCACAAACGGTCATTAAATAAATTGATACAATCCATTCTGCTTGATTCATTGGAATATGCATGTCTTTTGACATTACTGGTAGAGCGATATTAACAATACTTCCATCTAGTGTAGACATGAAAGTAAATAGTCCAATCGCAACTAAGACAAGCCATCTATTTTTGCTAGGTGATTGATTTATTGTTTTCATTAATTTTTCCTCCATTAATCTATTGGTATAGCGTTTAACATCATTCATTGGAATAAAGTAAGTGAAATGAATAACCAATAATAAATAAACTACTTTATTATCTTACTACAAAGTTTCATTTTTTAGGGGAATTTTTTATAAGAAACAAACTACGATATTTATGATAAACTAGGTTGAAAGAATAAATTAGGGGGACAGGTTGTTTATGGTGGAAAGCAATGAAAAAGATGTTGTTCATCAGTTAGGTGTCTATATTAGAAAGATAAGAAAAGAGTCCGGACTAACGATGGAACAACTATCAAAAAAATCAGGCGTGAGTGTTTTATCAATTGGTAATATTGAAAATGGTCGGACCAATCCAACGATTAATATTTTATGGAAGTTATCCCAAGCATTAAATATGACCTTATCCCAATTAATTGGTTACTCTAATGTATCAAATACTGTATCTAAAGTCAGCACCATGGCTTATTTTATGAGTGATTTAACAAAAGGATGGCTGGTGCAACCTGTTTTTCGTGAAGATAATATTGAAGTGTTTAGAGTATGCTTAAAGGCTAATTCTATTAATACCGCACAATATCAGCCAAAGGAATCTGTTGAAGTATTAACGGTAATGAAGGGGAAAATTGCTATAAAAGTCGAAGGTAACATTTATCATTTAGAAACATATGATACGATTAATTTTTATTCTGGAACCATTCATGAATACATTAATGAAACTGATGAGGATGCTCTTTTAAGTATTGTTGTTAAATATTAAAAAGTATATTATAATATATATTTATATATTATAATATACTTTTTGATTTAAGGAGATTAATGATGGAAAAGAAAATAAATAAAGTGTTGTTGTTAGGAGTTATTTTTGTAGCGATGAATTTACGATCGCCCATTACTGCTGTAGGACCATTAATAGGGGTTATCTCAGATGATTTAATACTTTCAGGAGGGCAAGCGGGATTAATTACTACTATTCCATTGATGTCTTTTGCTATTATTTCTCCAATTGTACCTAAATTAGCAAATAAATGGACAATAGAAAAAACAATTTTTGGTGCTTTAATTGTCTTATTACTAGGTATGTTTTTACGAGCTATCCCACAACTAACTTTTTTGTTTTTAGGAACAACATTTTTAGGTGCAACTATTGCGATTTGTAATGTTCTTATCCCAGGACTTGTAAAAAAAGAATTTCCTCATCAAAGTGGTTTAGTAACAGGAATTTATTCTGTCAGTATGAATTTAACAGGTGCAATTGCATCTGGAATCAGTATTCCTTTAGTAAGAAAAATTGGATTAGACTGGAACGTTGCTTTGGGATTATGGTCAATTTTAGCATTAACAGCATTTATTTGTTGGCTACCTCAGTTGAAACGTCAAGATAAAGAGGTTCAAGAGATGGTTTCACAAGAGAATATATCCATTTGGACGTCAACGCTTGCTTGGTCAGTCACGTTATTTATGGGGATTCAGTCCTTTATTTTTTATGTATTAGTTGCGTGGCTACCAGAAATGTTAGTGGACAAAGGGCTATCGACAACACAAGCAGGTGGTATGTTATCATTACTGCAAATGACGTTGTTGCCTATCACATTTATTGTGCCAATTATTGCTGAAAAACGACCAAATCAAAAAAGTTTTGTTTGGGTTTCTTTTTTATTGTTTGCTTTTGGTATTTTAGGATTAATGGGAAATAATATGAAGATAGTGACTCTGTCTATTATGGGAATAGGTATAGCTGGAGGAATTGCTTTTAGTTTATCCATGATGTTTTTTAATTTACGAACAACGAGTGCAAAGCAAGCCGCTGAACTATCGGGAATGGCTCAGTCTGTTGGGTATTTACTTGCAGCAACAGGTCCTTTTTTATTTGGTTTTTTACATGATGTAACAAAAACTTGGCAGTCATCTCTGATTATTTTATTAATGATGACAAGTATTTTATTAATCGTTGGGCTTAACTCAGCGAAAAAACGTGTTATCTAACATTAACAAGGTATAAAAATTTTTATACCTTGTTAATGTTTATTTTGTTTATGAAAAATTTGAAAAAGATAGAGATAAGAAAGAATGTGTGGTAAAATGAGAAAAAAATGAGAATGATTAGAAAAAGGGGATGGGTTTAATGACATTAGATTGGAATAATTTAGGTTTTGATTATATTAAAACTCCGTATCGATACATTGCACGGTATAAAGATGGTAAATGGTCAGAAGGTGAGTTAACAGAAGATAACACATTACATATTAGTGAAGGATCTATGGCACTTCATTATGGACAACAGTGCTTTGAAGGATTAAAGGCATATCGTTGTAAAGATGATTCAATTAATTTATTTAGAGTAGATGAAAATGCTAAACGAATGAAAGTGAGTGCAAATCGTTTGATGATGCCAGAAGTGCCAGAAGAGATGTTTATTGACGCTGTAAAAAAAGTGGTTAAAGCAAATGAAAATTTTTGTCCCCCTTACGATAGCGGGGCGACACTTTATTTAAGACCTTTATTAATTGGTGTTGGTGATGCCATTGGTGTTGGACCAGCACCTGAATATTTATTTACAGTCTTTTGTACGCCTGTAGGCCCATATTTTAAAGGTGGATTAAAGCCAACTAATTTTATCGTGTCAGAATATGACAGAGCAGCGCCACAAGGGACAGGTGCTGTAAAAGTTGGTGGAAACTATGCTGCGAGTCTTTATCCTGGTAAATTAGCAAAAGAAAAACAGTTTTCAGATTGTATCTATCTTGATCCAGCAACGCATACAAAGATTGAAGAAGTGGGTTCTGCTAATTTTTTTGGTATTACAAAAGATGATGAGTTTGTCACACCGTACTCTCCATCTATTTTACCAAGTATTACAAAGTATTCTTTATTGTATCTTGCAAAAGAAAGATTAGGTTTAAAGACTCGTGAGGGAGATGTTTATTTAAAAGATTTGGATGAGTTTAAAGAAGCAGGAGCATGTGGAACTGCAGCTGTTATTTCTCCAATTGGGGGAATACAAGTAGGCGATGATTTCCATGTGTTTTACTCGGAAACAGAAGTAGGGCCAGTAACTAAAAAATTATATGATGAATTAGTAGGAATCCAATTTGGAGATATTGACGCACCAAAGGGATGGATCACAAAAGTAGAGTTAACATTAAATAAAGATTAAAAAAATGTTGACAGGATTAAAAAAATCGTGTAGATTAATGGCAACATATAAATAATGTTCTGTTTGATTAGGAAAGTAAGCTTTGATGCTTTTTAGAGAGACTCTGGTTGGTGAAAAGAGTTAAGTGATGATAAGTTGAAAATGACCTATGAGGAAAGAGTATCGATAGGTAGGTGCTCTCGGAAAAAGTTTCACCGTTAAAAGAAACACCGATAGATCCATTGTCGGGTATGAGGGAAGAAGAAATTCTTCTAAAAAAAGGTGGTAACACGATAAGTCGTCCTTTTACATAGTTCGCTATGTAAAAGGGCTTTTTTATTTTTATAGACCTACATTGACATGGTAAGTAGATTGACTTTATTTTTTACAGAGAACCTCGTGAAGCTGAGAAGAGGAAAGGTAAACCAATTGAAAATGGCCATGGAGTAATTTATATTCGAGCATTTTGATGTCAGAGTATAACGAGCGCAACCGTTAACTTGCTAGAGTATGATAGTACTCGATAAGGATTAATTTGTGAGAATTAATCAAATTAGAGGTGGTAACACGCACAAGCGTCCTCAAGAAAACAAATGACAGGGTTTGTTTTCTTGAGGATGTTTTTTTATAAATGAATTTGGAGGAAATAAAATGATTGAGTTGAAAGATATATCAGTAACATTCTATCAACCAGACAGACAAATTAATGCTGTCAAAGATGTTAATCTAACTATAGATAAAGGTGATATCTATGGCATTGTCGGTTTTTCTGGTGCAGGAAAAAGTACGTTAGTGAGAGTGATTAATTTATTACAACGACCGACATCAGGTGAGGTCATTATAAAAGGAGAAAACATTACCAATTTAAAGGGAAAGGATTTAAGAAGAAAGAGACAGTCCATTGGGATGATTTTCCAACATTTTAATCTAATGGCAAGTCGTACTATTTTTGATAATGTTGATTTTTCATTAAAGTATTCAGGAAAATCAAAACAAGAGAGAAAAGAAAAAGTAACAGAATTATTAGAATTAGTTGGTTTATCTGATAAACATGACGCGTATCCAAGCCAATTGTCAGGTGGGCAAAAACAACGTGTTGCTATTGCAAGAGCTTTAGCAAATGACCCAGAAATTCTTTTATGTGATGAAGCAACAAGTGCTCTTGATCCAAAAACAACATTACAGATTTTATCTCTATTAAAAGAATTGAATAAACGGTTAAATCTAACCATTGTACTTATTACCCACGAAATGCAGGTGGTTAAAGAAATATGTAATAAAGTTGCCGTAATGGAAAATGGCGAGATTGTTGAAAAAGGAGACAGTGTCACATTATTCAGCCAAGCGGAAAAAGAATTGACTCAGACATTTATTCGAACAGCTTCACATATTGATCAAGCCCTAGAAACGATACTGAATAGTCAATCGTTTATTGATTCATCCAACGATATTTGGCTGATTGAATTATCTTATATAGGAAGTCAAACCAATGAAGCATTAATTTCACAACTGTACAGTCGTTTCCAAGTATCAGCCAATATTCTTTATGGAAATGTTGAAATTATTCAAGATGTTCCATTGGGAAGCTTAGTGGTCAGTTTGTCAGGTGACATTGATAAACGACAAGAAGCAGTAGCATATCTTATTGCTGAAGGCGTGAAAATTACAATCGTTAAAGCAGATGAGCCAGTTGAAGTGGAAGGAGTGAATCATTATGCAAAGGTTAATTGAAAATTATCTACCAAATGTGAGTCAAATTCCAGATGAATTTAAGCAAGCGACTATTGAAACATTATACATGTCGTTTTGGACAGCCATTATTGCGGGAATATTTGGTTTGATATTTGGTGTTATTTTAGTCGTCACTCGACCAGGTGGATTATTAGAACAAAAATATTTGTATCACCTATTAGATAAAATTGTGAATGTAGTTCGTTCCATACCATTTATCATCTTACTGGCTTTATTAAATGTTGTGACGCGTGTGATTGCAGGAACAACAATTGGCGCAACAGCAGCACTTGTACCACTTGTTGCAGGAGTTGTCCCATTTTTTGCAAGACAGATTGAAGTCGCGTTACTCGAAGTTGACCCGGGAGTTATTGAGGCGGCTGAGGCAATGGGAACAAGTCCTTTAGGAATTATCTTTAGAGTGTATTTAAAAGAAGGTTTACCAGGCATTGTCAGAGTTTCAGCCCTCACGATTATCAATGTGATTGGGTTAACAGCGATGGCTGGAGCAGTTGGGGCTGGAGGGTTAGGGAATCTAGCCATATCAAGAGGCCATAATAGATTTCAAAGTGATGTCACTTGGGCAGCATTGATTATTATTTTATTAATCGTATTTATTTGTCAGGGAATTAGTAACTTTATCATAAAAAAAATAAGCCATTAACAATCAAAAGGAGAATGAAATATGAAAAAATTTGTCGGATATATCGTAGCAGTTGCAGTAGTATTATTAGTTGTTACAGGGTGTGGTTCAGGTAATAAAGAGGCAATATCTGAATCAAAAAGCGGAAAAGAAATGACAGTAAAATTAGGTGTTGTCGGATCAGACACAGATGTTTGGGATAATGTACAAAAGAGATTGAAAGATGAAGGAATTAATCTAGAATATGTAAAATTTACTGATTATAGTCAACCAAACGTGGCTTTAGATAGTGGTGATATTGATTTAAATTCATTCCAACATCAAATCTTTTTAGATAACTTTAATCAAGAACATGGGACAGATTTAGTATCAATTGGGAATACAGTGAATGCACCTTTGGGAATCTATTCAGAAAAAATTAAAGATGTTAAAGAACTAAAAGATGGAGACACCATCTCTATTCCAAATGATGTAACAAATGGGGGGCGTGCGTTATTACTTCTTCAAACAGCAGGGTTAATCAAAGTTGATCCAGCCAAAAAACAATCACCAACAGTGAGTGATATTACAGAGAATAAATTGAATTTAAAAATTGAAGAATTAGATGCTTCTCAAACACCTCGTTCTTTACAAGATGTTGCAGCAGCTATTATCAATAGTGGTGTGGCAGTAGATGCTGGATACCATCCAACGAAAGATGCGATATTCTTAGAACCAGTAGACGATACATCAAAACCATATGTCAATATTATTGTGGCAAGAAAAGAAGATGAAGATAACGAAACATACCAAAAAATAGTAGATGCTTATCAAACAGAAGATACGAAAAAAGTGATTGAAGAAACATCTAAAGGCTCAAGTATTCCAGCATGGGATACATTTGGTAAAAAATAAGGCTACTTAAAGGAGAAAAGGACTATGACAAGAGCAGAACAATCAGCAATTATAAAAAATTATATTAAAAAACAATTACCTATATATAAAGAACTAGCATTAGACATACACGCCCATCCGGAAGTCAGTAACTATGAAGTTTACTCATCAGATGTATTAATTAATCAATTGAAAAAAGAAGGTTTTGACGTTAAAAAAAATGTTGCTGGTCACCATACAGGATTTGATGCACGATATAAATCTGGCAAGCCTGGACCAACTTTAGCATTTTTGGCTGAATACGATGCCTTACCTGGAATTGGTCATGCATGTGGACATAACTTATTTGGAAACTATTCAGTTTTAGCTGCTAGTGCATTAAAACAAGTGATAGATGAAGTTGGTGGTGAAATTCGCATTTATGGAACACCTGGAGAAGAAGGAGGGGAAAATGGATCAGCTAAAGGTAGTTTTGTAAGAGAGGGATTTTTTGATGATGTTGATGCCGCCCTCTGCGTTCATCCTGCACACAAGTATGGCAAGACGGCTTTAGGATTAGCAAACGATCCGGTAGATATTGAATTCTTTGGTGTGGCTTCTCATGCTGCAGCAGCACCTGAAAAGGGAGTTAATGCGCTCGATGCTTTAATACAAGTGTTTAATGGTATTAATGGACTAAGGCTTCATCTACCAAAAGATGTGAATATTCATGGCATTATTACTAATGGGGGAGTTGCTGCGAACGTTGTTCCTGAATATGCGTCTGGACGTTTTTATTTAAGAGCAGCTAATAGAAAAACGTTAGATGATGTCTATCAAAAAGTTGAAAATATTGTTAAATGTGCGTCAATTGCGACAGGAGCAGATTACAAATTTGGGTTATTTCAAAATGGAGTAGATGATATTATTGTGACACCAACATTTGATGATATTTTTGTTAGTCATTTTGAGAGAATCGGTATTTCAGAAGAAGAAATATATAGTGGTGAAAGACAAAATATCGGTTCTTCCGATGTTGGAAATGTTAGTCAAGTGATTCCAACCATTCAACCAACAGTATCTATCTCTGATGAATACATTGCAGGTCATTCAGAAGAATTTAAAGCAGCCGCTAAAAGTGAGAAAGGTTTAAATTCAATAGGAATTGCTGCCCAGTTGTTAGCAGAAACAGCGTTGGATTTACTTTTAGATGACAAGTTATTAAATGAAATAAAAGAAGAACATAAAAAACAAAAAATACAAGGAAATTAATCTTTATTCTTTATCAATATAATAGATTTTTATATTGATATTACCAATCCCCTCTTTTTAAAAAAACTAACATTATATAGTAAAGATGTAGTGGTCATGCCTTTATAGAGATTGGACCCTGCTATAATTTTTTATGTTAATCATTAGGCTTGAAAATAAGAAAATAATTTGTTTATCTTATATAGAAATAAGCTATCCCCCCTAGTTATTTTTTATTAAGATGTTTCTAAAAAAACAAGTCTAAAGCATGACTGAATGGTATTATTCCATTCAGTTTTTTGAGTTATTTTATAGAAATAGGTATAATTGATTTATCTAATAAGTTAGGAGGAAATTATATGAAAATTAGTTATCATGGTCATTCAGTCGTTATTATAGAAACAGATGATCATACTCGTATTTTAATTGATCCATTTATTACAGGAAATAAATTAACAGACCTAACACTAGAAAAAGTGGAAATAGATTATATTTTTATTACTCATGGACATAGTGACCATGTGGGGGATTTGGTTTATTTAGCTAAAAAAAACAATGCTCAAGTTGTTGCTATTCCAGAAATTTGTCATTTTGCAACAAGTCAAGGAATTAAGAATGTTCATCCTATGAATATAGGAGGAAAGTTTGATTTTCCGTTTGGTCAAGTTAAAATGGTTTTTGCACAACACAGTTCAGGATATGAGTTGGATGGTGAGATGATTTATATGGGAGAACCCGCTGGATTTATCTTTACCATTGATAATAAGTCAATTTATCATGCCGGAGATACTGCTTTTTATAGTGATTTATCTTTGTTGAAAGATGATTTTGATTTAGATGTCGCTTTTTTACCAATTGGTGACAACTTTACAATGGGGATAGCAGACGCTGCAAAAGCATCAAACGTTATTCAAGCAAAATTGACTATACCGATTCATTATAATACCTTTCCTGTTATAGAACAAAATCCATATGAGTTTATTGGTTTATTACCAGAAAATACAGGTAAAGTATTAGAACCAGGAGAGTTCATTAGTATTTAAAAATCATATGAGAACAGTCCGAATAGAACTGTTCTTTTTTTATTCCAAAAACATGTTGTATTGAAAATGATAAAATAATGAAACCTTTCTATTGCATTGTGGATAAAAAAAGTCTATAATAGCCGAATGTAAGAATGAGAGGAAGTGATATCACTTGAAGTTAACCAATGCAACGGAACAAGCGTTGGCAATCATGGCATTATTATCGACACAGGAAAAAGACGTACCTGTGTCATCAATCGCAATTTATCAAAAACTGTCAGTTTCTTCTTCTTATATTAGAAAGTTACTAAGAAAGTTAGTGGTTTCAAATATTATTGAAGGGGTATCTGGAAATAATGGTGGATTTTACATTAAAAAAGAGTTATCTGATATTACGCTATTACACATTGTTGAAGCAATAGAAGAGCCGTTTCACTCATTTCCAAAAGTGGGTGTTTTAGAGAGAGCTTTTAGTGATTTTACTAAAATTGCTCAAACAGGTGATGAACAAATTGCCGAGTGCTTTTCGCGAGCGGATAAAAAATGGAACAAAGAATTAGAAAGAATCACAGTAGAAGATATATTATCTGATGTCTTTCGTGAGTATGGTGAAATACCACATAGAAATTGGAATGATTTTATAGAGGATGAGAGGTCAATTCAATGTTAAATAGAATAAAAAATGTATGGGATTTATTTGTACTAGATTGGAAAAGGATTTTTCATAACAAGCTCACGTTTGTATTGATGATAGCATTGATGATTATCCCATCGTTATATGCATGGTTTAACATTGCTGCACTATGGGATCCATATTCAAATACTGGTGGTATCAAGATTGGGATTTATTCCGATGATCAAACAGTTGATTTGAAAGGTAAAGAAATCAATATTGGTGAAGAGATAGTTGAAAATTTAAAAGATAATAAAACAATTGGCTGGCAATTTGTGTCATCAAAGCAAGAGCTTGATGATAAAGTGAAAACTGGTAAGTATTATGCAGGAATTTATTTACCAAAGAACTTCACTGAGAATCTTTTAAGTTTTACTAAAGGTGAAATTGATTATCCAGAAATTGAATATCAAGTGAACCAAAAAATTAATGCCATTGCACCAAAAATATCTGATAAAGGTGCTGGGACCATTCAAGATACTATTTCAACAGAATTTATTGAAACAGCTAGTAAAACATTATTAGAAGTATTTAATGAGATTGGGTTTAACCTTGATGCCAATTTACCTTCTATTAAAAAAATTACGTCAAAAATTATCAAAGTAGATGAAAATCTTGATGAGATAGATGGCTATACAAAAGAAGTTTTGGAATTACAAACTAAAATGCCAGAATTTAAACAAAAACTAGCATTGGCTAATGAATTTGTTGATTATATTCCTGAATTAAATAAAACAACGGACAAAGTTGTGGCATTAAATGGAAAATTACCTGAGATAGCCCAATATGGTCAAATCGTTTATGATGTTCAAGGAAATATTCCAAAAATTAAAAATGCCGGAACTCAGTTAAACAAAGCTGACAATGACATGGATAAAATTGTGAAGATGATGGATGAGGCCATTAATGAAGCAACAAAAGGGTTAGAAGTCATTGGAACAGCACAAAAAGTGTTACCAGACGTGACAGAGTTGATTAACACAGCTGATGGCATGATTCCGGATTTACAAAAACAATTACAAGAGATAGCAAATGTGTTGCCAACAGTGACAGAAGGATTGACACAAGGATTGGAAGTATTAGATACCTTGTCTAAAGTGTCAGCTAAATTAGCAGCTGATATTGCGGCATTAGATACTGAAACACATACAGCACAAATTCATGCTCAACTTGTAAAACTGGATAACCAATTAAGCACACAACTACAAATTATTCAGTCATTAAAAGAAACATTGACTCAATTATCTACCTTACCAAATGCACCTGATTTTTCTAATGCATTGGCACAATTAGATGATTTAGAATCACATGTGAGTCATGCTCAGGCAAACGTTCAATCTATTTTAGATAATTGGGAAAGCTACGCAGACGCACCTGCTCAATTACAAGCAAAATTAACTGAAATCAGCAATACATTAAATCAGATTGTTGTATCAATCAACCCACAAGAAATTGAAGCACAAGTTGATCAAACATTAAAAAATGTTCAACACATGTTAACGTCAGCCGGAAACATTACTGGTACAATTATTGATAACAATACAATGAAAACGTTGGATAGTTTATTAACAAATACAACAGGTATTATTAATGAAGCAATAGGATTCTTGAAGGATTATCAAAAAGAGATGCCAGCTATTCAAGATGAGATTCATACAGCTAATGTTATGCTAAATGGCAATATGGATTTAATTATTAATGGTATTAATCAAGGTGCTGATTTTTTTAAAAATGATTTTCCTGTTGTTCAAAGTAAAATGAATAAGGCAACATTATTTATTAAAAATGATTTACCTGGAATTGAAAATGATGTAAAAGAGACCATGTCCAAAGTTAATGAAAAGGCACCTAAATTGGAAACAGCTTTAAATGCAGCAGAAGTGATGATTAAAGAAGACTGGCCGAATGTTAAAGAAGGTGTTCAAAAGGCAGCAAATGCCATTAGAAAAGGGGAAAAGGACATTGATTTAGAGGAGGCAGTGAAGTATCTTAAGGGAGATGCTAATGCTGAGAGTAAGTTTATTTCTAGTCCGGTCAAACTTAAAACGAAAGATGTGTATCCTGTTCCAAACTATGGATCAGCAAGTACGCCTTTTTATACAGCACTTTGTTTATGGGTTGGGGCAGTCTTATTTTCAAGTATTGCATCAACTAAATTCCATTTAGACGAGGAACACGTAGGGCGTTTTTCAAAACGTCAACAGTTTTTAGCTCGTATGGGAACATTCTTGGTAGTAGGTTTCTTCCAAGCGTTAATTGTAACAGTTGGAAATCAATTACTCCTTGGAACCTATACAAAAAATCCAGTATGGAATGTGATATTTGCTTTAATTATTGATTTAGCCTTTATGATGATGGTGTATGTGCTAGTTGCTTTATTTGATAATCTTGGTAAAGGAATTGCCATTATTATCTTGGTTCTTTCTATTTCAGCAGGTGGAGGAAACTTCCCAATTGAAATGTCAGGACCGTTCTTTAGAGCAATTAACCCTTATATTCCTTTTACCTATGCTGTAAACTTATTAAGAGAATCAGTGGGTGGTATTTATTGGCCGTCAGCACTTAAAGCTATCACTATTTTGATTAGTATAACAATCGGATTCTTCATTGTTGGGTATATTTTGTATCCAAAAGCAGAGAGAATCTTTAAAAAAGTAGGAGATAACCTTAAAGAAGGACGAATTCTTCATTAACATTAAATTATATAAAAAAGAATCTAGAATAACTCTAGGTTCTTTTTTGTTATAAATAAAACAATAATGTATTTATGAAAAGGTTGACAAAGCATAAAATGTGGGTATTTAGCAATAAATTAAATAACAATAAAAAGTAATTTGCAACAAATTAATAGTAGCAGTATACTAAACAAGAAAAAATAAGGATTGTTGATTGTCACAATAGACAACCCGCTAAAGGGGAGATAGAATTATGAGTAAAGTTGCGATAGTTACAGGAGCAGGACAAGGAATTGGTTTTGCTATTGCAAAACGATTATATGACGATGGCTTTAAAGTAGGTGTGATTGATTATAATAAGGACATCGCACAAAAAGCGGTTGAACACTTAGGAGAGAATGCTTTTGCTGCAACAGCTGATGTTTCTGATAGAGAACAATTAGCTTCAGCTATTCAAGTGATTGTTGAAACATTTGGTGATTTGCATGTTATGGTAAATAATGCTGGGATTGCTCCAACAACACCAATTGAAACCATTACGCCAGAACTTTTCAAAAAAGTTTATGACATTAATGTTGGTGGAGTATTATGGGGAACTCAAATCGCAACAGAAATGTTCCGTAAATTTGGTCACGGCGGTAAAGTGATTAACGCAACATCTCAAGCCGGTGTTGTAGGAAACCCTAATTTAATGCTTTATAGTTCATCAAAATTTGCGGTTCGCGGAATGACTCAAATCGCGGCACGTGATTTAGCTGAAGAAGGAATCACAGTAAATGCTTATGCTCCAGGTATTGTTAAAACACCTATGATGTATGACATTGCTCATCAAGTTGGTAAAAATGCAGGAAAAGATGATGAATGGGGAATGCAAACTTTTGCTAAAGATATTGCAATGAAACGTTTATCTGAACCAGAAGAAGTAGCAAGTGTGGTATCATTCCTTTCAGGACCAGACTCAAATTACATTACTGGTCAAACAATTATTGTAGATGGTGGAATGCAATTCCATTAATATCTAGTCATAAATTAAACTCTCTCGGGAACATTTCTGAGGGAGTTTTTTTATACGAAAAAAAGAGTGCTGATAAAAAATCAACACACTCTTATCTATTAATCTTCAATTTTATGGATATCAATGATTGAACCAGTATGAGCATCTGCTGTAAATTCATATTGAACAAGTTGTCCTTCTTCAACACGAGAAATACCACCTGTATAGACATCTGTTTTAATAGCAAATTTGTCTAAAGGTTCCTTTTTAAAGTGAATCCAAGAGCCTTCGATTGGGCCATCTTGTAGAAAATCAGATTTTACTTGCTCTAAAATATCGTCTGCTGAAAGAACTTTATTTTCTTTGTACCATTTTGTGACTAAAGCACCAGCAACGGCACCCATTGCTAAACCAATACCTAAACCAGTCGTTAATCCATGATGATAAACTTCTTTTGTTTTTTGTTTTTTATGAAACATGTCGTTACCTCCTATGGTAATACTGATGTTATTATTGTAGCATAAATGATTAAAATGGAAAGAAAAAAGAAGTTAAAAAATCAAGTGATTGGTTTTTGACTAAGCTTTGCTTATGTTATAATTAAGTGAAGAAGAAAGAGAGGTGAACTACTAATTATATAATTAGTAGATAATCATGGATGATAAATTATTTAATCGTATAAAAACATTAACTGAAATTCAAAGTGTCAGTGGCTTTGAAGACAACATGCGACGGGTTATGGCTAAAGAAATGACACCATTTGTTGATAAAGTAGAATATGATGGATTAGGTGGTGTGTTTGGTATTCGTAAAAACAAATCAAACGAAGCACCACGTATCATGTTAGCGTCTCACATGGATGAAGTTGGTTTTATGGTGAGTCAAATTTTAGAAAATGGATTGTTTAGAGTCGTCCCTTTAGGTGGATGGAATCCTTACACTGTATCGGCACAACGATTTACGTTACAAACAAAAAAAGGTGACTATCCAATTATTTCGACATCAGTTCCACCGCATTTATTAAGAGGAGCAAATAAGCAAAAGGGAATAGATGTTGCGGATATTTTATTTGATGCAGGATTTGTATCAAAAGAAGAAGCAGAAGAATTTGGCGTACGTCCAGGAGACGGGATTGTTCCTCAAGCTGAAACAATTAAAACAGCAAACGGTAAACGACTCATTTCAAAAGCGTGGGATAATCGCTATGGTTGTACACTGGTGTTAGATGTTTTAGAAGAATTATATGGTCAAGAATTACCAAATACCTTAATTGCAGGAGCAAACGTGCAAGAAGAAGTTGGGTTACGTGGAGCAAAAGTATCGACTCACAAATTTAAACCTGATTTATTCTTTGCAGTGGACTGCTCACCAGCTGATGATATGTCAGGTAAAAAAGATGCAAACGGTCAATTAGATGAAGGATTCTTATTAAGAATATTTGATCCAGGAATGATTATGTTAGGTCGCATGCGTGAATATATCCTTGAGTTAGCAGAAGATAATAACATTCCCTATCAATACTTTGTTTCAAAAGGTGGAACAGACGCAGGTGCAGCACACTTAGTCAATGACGGGGTTCCAAGTGCGGTAATTGGTGTGCCAGGTCGTTATATCCATACTCATCAAACCATGTTTAGTATCAAAGACTATGAAGCTGCAAGAGAAATGGTCTTGAAATTAATCACAACATTAGATAAAACAGAAGTTGATACAATAATATACGGAAAGTAGTGAAGAGATGTTAATCCCAACAACGTATGAAGAATTAGCTAAACCACTTGAAGAAGGAAAAACCATGCTATTTTTTACAGCTGATTGGTGTGGTGATTGTGTCTTTATTAAACCAGACATGCCAGAAATTGAAGCGAGTTTTCCTGAATACACGTTTGTCCAAGTGGATAGAGATGTGTTTATCGATATTTGCCAAAAATGGGAAATACTAGGCATTCCAAGTTTTGTAGCAATCAAAGACGGTAAAGAGCTAGGTCGTTTTGTTAGTAAAGACCGTAAAACGAAAGAAGAAATTATGACGTTTATCAGTGAATTATAAAAGGAGGAGATAGTATGTTAGAATCACAAGAATATCGTTCAATATTAGTTGGAACAGATGGTAGTGAACAAGCCCAACAAGCATTTGAAAAGGCTGTCGCTGTGGCAAAACGTAATAATGCAGATATCGTTGTAGCACATATCATCGAAAATAAATTATACGGCGGGACTATGGCGTTTTCTACTTTTTCTCCAGATATTGTTCAAGAAGAAACTAATCAAGCAAAAGAGTTGCTCGAGAGCTATCTCCAGATAGCAAACGATTTAGGTTATGACCGAGTAAAAGCAACCTTAGAGTTTGGTTCCCCTAAAGTGATGATGGCAACAGAACTGCCAGAAAAATATGATACAGATTTAATTATGGTTGGACAATCAGGATTAAATGCGGTAGAACGATTAGTTATGGGAAGTGTGAGTGATCATATTATACGAACAGCACCATGTGATGTCTTAGTTGTTCGACCTGAGTAAAACAAAAAGAATGGTGAGGAAAAAATTAATGATTGTTAGTTATAATTTAGAAGCAGTTGGTGACACGCTGATTATTGTTGTAGCAAAAGGAAATAGTAAAGAAGTATCTGTTGTTAAAAAAGATAATGTAGCTTGTATTATAGAAAATGAAACAGATCACATTTTGGGTTGGAATATTTTTGATGCGTCAGATCATATTACTAATTTAAATGGAAATGGCCAAATCGAGTTATCATCATCACAAATTACTGAGCTTAATTTGACATTAAAAGAGGCAGGATTTTCTCATGAGTTTGAAGTAGATCATTCGCCAAAATTTGTTGTGGGATATGTTCATACATGTATACCACATGAAGATTCTGACCACTTAACGGTAAACGACATTGAGGTTGATAATGGTGAACATCTACAAATTGTATGTGGTGCACCAAACATTAAAGCTGGTTTAAAGGTAGTTGTTGCAAAAGTAGGTGCTATGATGCCTGATGGCTTAATTATTTGGCCTGGAGAATTACGTGGTGTGAAAAGTTTTGGTATGGTTTGTTCTGCAAAAGAATTACACTTACCAAATGCACCAAAAGAAAAAGGAATTTTAGAGCTAGATGATAGCTATGAAGTGGGAAGTCGCTTCAATTTACCTCAATAATTAATACTTTGTAAAAGTTTGAGTTATTAATTGTTGTTTCAAACACTATGAGTTAAAATAACATAGAGACATATTAAAGGGGGGAATTGCAATGAGTTTTGTTGATGAAACAGTCCAATTTGATTTTGGGGATGCCAATAAACGTGAAGTAAGTGAAACATTAGCGATTGTTTATATGGCGCTAAAAGAAAAAGGCTATAATCCTATTAATCAAATTGTTGGTTACTTATTATCAGGAGACCCAGCCTATATTCCGCGTTATCAAGATGCTCGTAATTTAATTCGTCGTCATGAGAGAGACGAAATTATGGAAGAATTGGTAAAAAACTATTTAGTGCATAATGGTATCGATCTATTATGAGAAAAATGGGATTAGATGTAGGATCTAGAACTGTTGGTGTTGCCGTAAGTGACTTACTTGGTTGGACAGCCCAAGGGTTAGAAATTATAAAAATTAATGAAGATGAAGGCGAGTTCGGTATTGAACGTGTAGCAGATTTAGTCAAACAATACGAAGTTGAAGAATTTGTGGTTGGCTTACCTAAGAACATGAATAATACGATTGGTCCAAGAGCAGAAGCAGCAATAGCTTATGGTGATTTATTAAAAGAAACCTTTAATTTACCAGTCGTTTATCAAGACGAGCGATTGTCAACTGTCGCAGCTGAGAGAATGTTAGTTGAGCAAGCTAATACGTCTCGAGCCAAGCGAAAAAAAGTGATTGATAAATTAGCTGCTGTAATGATTCTTCAAAATTATTTGGATAAAAAGGTTTAATAGCCTTTTTATCTTTTTTTTTGTATAATGAAGAGGAAGCAAAGATGAACAGAAAAGAGGAATAAATGATGACAGATAAACATGTACACACAGATGACTGTAACCACGATCATGAACATGAGGCAGATGATTTAATTACGTTAATTGATGATGAAGGAAATGAAGTATTATTTCGTATTCACTTAACAATTGATGGTAAAGAACAATTCGGTAGAGATTATGTATTATTATATGATGCAAGTACACCAGAAGGTGAAGAAGTTGAATTATTAGCTTATGCTTATGAGCAAGAAGATAACGAAGCAGAAGGTCGTTTAATGGAAATTGAAACAGAAGCTGAATGGGATATGATTGAAGAAGTTTTCAATGCATTCGAAGCAGAAGAAGATTAAACATCTTAAAATAAGAGCTAAACCCTTGATATGATTGGGTTTAGCTTTTTTTGTAGAGTTTTGGAAGTTTGAGAAGAGGGAAAGTAAATGAAAAAGTATAAAGGAAGCTATACTGTATTATTTTTAAGTCTTCTAATCGGGATTGTTTTGGGAAATGTTATAAAAGATATGACATTAGGTATATTAATTGGGATTTTAACTTATCCATTGTTTTCTTTCATGCAAAGATATTAGGAAGGGATGCTAAGATGATCACTAAATTAGAGGTTTTAATGGAAAATCAATTACAAGATATTATGTCGATTTGGCTTGATACTAACAAAAAGGCCCACTCCTATATAGCTAATTCATATTGGGAAGACAATATAGAGTTTGTAGAAAAAGAGCTACCTAAAGCAGATATCTATATAGCAACAGATGAAAATGGAAAAATTATTGGCTTTTTAGGTATTTTAGAAAGCTATATAGCGGGATTATTTGTATCGTCTGATTATCAAAGGCAAGGTATCGGAAATAAACTAATAGAACGAGCAAAAGTTGATTTTGAAGAATTATCTTTAACTGTTTATGAAAAAAATAAGCAAGCAGTAAATTTTTACACTAAAGAAGGATTTAAAATTAGTGAAACTCAAATTGATGAGGACACAAATGAAATTGAATTAGTTATGGTATACAAAAACTGACAGTGAATAAATCAACTGTCAGTTTTATGTTTATTGTTTTTTCTTTTTCATATACCAAAAAATAGCTGCTAAACCAATGATTAGAATTCCTATGAATGGCAGATATTTTTGAACAACCTCTCCTGTTTTAGGAAGACGAGATAAAGAGTTTAGTTCTTGATTAACATTGTTTACTTTTTTATTTTTAGAAACTGTTTTCTGAGAATTAGTGTCTGTCTGGCTACTTGTTTCACTAGTCTCTGAACTGGCTGATTGACTTGATTGTTTACTAGAACTTATTTCTGTACTATCAGTTGTTTCAGGAGCAGGAGTGACTAAAGTATTATCATCTTCAGTTATTAGAGTAGAAGAGGATGACGTAGAACTTGATTCTTGTTGACTACTACTTACTGTTACATCTGTTGTCTCGGAAGTACTAGTGGTAGAATTCTTTGATTCGTCACTTATCGTTTGAGTTGTAGAGTCAGTATTACTTTCTGAAAGTATTGTATCTGTTACGCTAGTTGTTTCTTGTGTCGACTCATTTTCAGATTGACTGATAGTGTTATTTGTCTGACTTGTTTCACTTTCGCTACTTAAAGAAGAACTAGACTCAGTTTCTGTTGTCGATTCAGTAGAGGACGTCATTGTATCGCTTGTTTCAGGAATGACTACATCTTTTTTAGTGTGTAGTTGCTTAAATTGATTATTTTCTTCAAATAATTTTCCTATTTCTAGTAAAAGTCTATCTTGATTTGTCGCAGCATTAAATTGTATTCCTAAAGGTAAATTACCTTTGCTGACATAAGTTGGTAAACTAATAGCAGGTTGGCCAGTTAAATTTGCTAACTGAGTAAAAGGTGTGTAAGCCAATGAATTTAACCATTGATCGTAGACAACTTTCATTCGTTCATCTTTTGTTTTTAACTCATCAATATGTTTAATTTGTTCAGCGTATTCTGGTGTTAGTAAAGATTCAGTTAGCCCTGGAGCAGTTGAAGCCGTAGTTGGCGTTAATATTAAAGGATAGTCTTTGTACAAAGCTTCCATTGTTTCTTTAACCTCATCGTTATAAGCATTGACTTTTTCTAAGTCTTCTTTATGAACCAATTCACTCGCTTGGTAAAGAGCCCACGTAACTGGATCAACATCGTCTATATGTAAACTTCTTTTTAATGTTTGCTTAGCTAAAAAGTTGGCTAAACTACCTGAAGCAGTTGCCATCTCATAATAACCATGCATTAGTTTAATCCCATCAACTGGAATAGAGATTTCTTCAGTGACAAATCCTTTTGAATTTAAAAAGTTAACAGCGTTCATAACAGCTTGTTTAGCATCATCACTGACAGGTGTCCCAACAGGTGAAGTAGTGGTGTAACCTACTTTTATACCAGTAAGATTAGCCGGTGTAGGATTAATATCAGATGTTAATAGATTCTCAAACAAAGCTGTTGTGTCTTCCATATTTTTAGCAAGTGGGAAATTGACGACTTGTCCAGTTTTAGCATTTCCTGAAATGATGCCTCTAGAAGGTTTTAATCCGACAAGACCATTCCATGATGCTGGAATTCTGATAGAGCCACCAGCATCACTACCAGACGCAACAGGCACCACACCAGATGCCACGGCAGCACCAGAGCCACCAGAAGACCCACCGGCTTGATAGTTAGGATTCCAGGGACTTCCAGTAGGGCCATAAAGAGTCGAATCAGTCACATTTTTCAATCCTAATTGGGGGTAGTTACTTTGACCAATGATAACAAAGCCTAAATCTTGTAATGATTTGGCAATACGCCCGTTAAATTTTGTTGTGACATGTTTGTTAAAATCTAACCCATTGGAGTTACTTCCACCAACGATACTATGACCTAATCCTTTCATTACAATAGGGACACCAAAAAATGGTTGACCGTTATCGACCATCTCGCTTGCTTCTTTTAAAGCAAGGTCTTTTCTTGTTGTAATTAAAGCATTTGTTCGTGGGTTTTCTATGTCATTGACTTGAAAAGCTAAATCAATTAATTCTTCGGTTGTAACTTTTTTCTCTCTTACTAGCTTAGCTAAATCAGTAGCGCTCATAGAAATGTACTCATCAGTTGTTAGATTCGTGTGTTGTGGTGTATCAGTAACGATGGTTGAACTACTAGTTGTAGCGACAGGAACCTCTACGGCATGAGTATGTATACCAACAGATAATAGTGCTGTGGCAAGTAATAATTTTATATGATTTTTTATCGGCATATTTTTTCTCCTTTTTACAAACTTCTTCAAGTGTAATCAAAAACGATCAAAAAAGAACGACGTAAATTTTTTACGTCGTTCTTTTACTGACGGAAAAGACGAAAATGTGTAATTTTTTATAAAATACCACTACTAGAAGACATATTCCAAAATAAACAAAACAATTTTGTATTTAACGATTAATTAAATGGTAGGCTTTTTGCGTATTGGCAAAATGAACTTTTGCATATTGTTCTAAAAGGGGCATGCCACCTTTTTTGATGATGTTAGCAGCAGCTATATCTGATTTTTGTCCAGCACCTGAAGGCATAGTAAATCCAAGTTCTTGACTTGCTTTTTCTAAACTAGTTAAAAATTCTGCTCGGCAGATAATAGAAGCTGCAGCAACAGACAAATGATATTGCTCACCTTTCGTTGTAAAGTAAAGAGGTTTAGTCACCCGATTTTGCTCTTTTGATAAGTATTTGCGATAGTTTGATTCAGGAGTGAATTGATCAATTAGTATACCTTTAGGGGTAATTGGGCTGATATCTTGCATTAAAAGATAGATGGCTTGATTATGTAAGGCAACTTTCATTCGATTGACATTGTATTCTGGTTGGATTTCATTATATTTTTTTGGTGTTAATACTAGTTTTCGGTAAGGTATGACATGGATGATTTCTTTGGCAATCCGTTTAATGTCATGATCCGTTAACATTTTTGAGTCTTTTACGCCTAACTCTTTTAATAGTGGCATATGTGTGTCATCAACATAAGCAGCACAGACAACAACTGGTCCAAGATAGCTACCATTTCCAACCTCGTCACTCCCCACAACGTTCCATGAAGCAAAATCTTTTGGCAACGAGTTTGAAGAACTAGAAGATTGTTTTTTTTGCGTCGTATTAGCTCCACGCTTTTCCCACATAGCGGCTTCTTTTTCAGCGTTGACTCCTTGAAAGACAACTTTTTTTGATTGATAAGCTGTGATAACTACTCCAGGAATTTTGGCTTGAAATAATGCGTATGGGGGTGTTTTTTGGAAATATGATTCATAAGCTGTTGTTAGTTCACTGATTAGCTTGTCAGAGGCTAATAATGTTATAGTTTGTTGCATATTCAACTTCCTTTTTAAAAAATTTATGTTAAGTATAACATGTTTTTATCATGAATGATTCTTAAGGTACAACTTGCTGAATTGTCAATTAAAAGAAAGTCATATATAATTAAGTTGCTTCTTTTAGTGAAGGATTTATGGGAGGATTTAAAATGGCTTTTGAAGAGAACAAACGATATAAAGCAACCATTGCTGGTAATACATATACAATCATAGGAAAAGAAAGTCATCATCATATGGATATTGTTAATCAGTTGGCAAACGAGCAGCTTGAAACAATTATGAAACATGCTCCTAAGCTATCAACAGAACAGGCTGCTATCTTATTAGCGATTAATACACTATCTGTTCA
The DNA here is from genome assembly GCF_022655055.1 of Vagococcus sp. CY52-2. Lineage (NCBI taxonomy): Bacteria > Bacillati > Bacillota > Bacilli > Lactobacillales > Enterococcaceae > Vagococcus > Vagococcus changpingensis. The sequence continues at coordinate 365,030 of NZ_CP093384.1, forward strand.
AATAAAACAGCAGGAAACAATTTTAAACTTAAAAAAAGATATTAGTGAATTAGAAGATGAACTAGAAAAAATGAAGAAGTTAGAAGAACGTCTTGATAAAATCGAGTCAAGAGAAAAAGAAACACGAAAAAAAGTGATACAAGAAAATCGAGAGTTAACAGATGAAGAGATGTTGAATCAGATTGAGATTCAAAAAATTGTGAATGAACAAGCAAAAGAAAAAATTAAACGCAACAATCATCAGAAGAAAAAACAACAATCAAACAAATAAAAAAATAAGTAGGTTTTTCAATGGTTATAACAATAATTAGTATTTTAGTATTATTGACAGGATTTTATGCAGGCTATCGACGAGGTTTTACTTTACAGTTGGTTTATTTTGTGGGCTATTTGTTAAGTTTTTTTATGGCAAAAAGCATGTATCAATCTGTAGGAAAAAAAATTGAACTATTAATCCCTTATCCTGCGCCAACAAAGACAACGAAACTAGCTGTTTTTGATAATCAGCTGATATTTGATTTAGATAAAGCTTTTTATGCAGCATTTGGCTTTTTAATTGTTTTAGTCGTAGGCTATTTGGTAACAAAATTTGTCGGTATGTTGTGTTATAGATTAACTTTTATTCCATTGCTTCATAAAAGTAACCAGTTAGTTGGAGGATTAATTAATCTTGCTTTAACCTATATTGGATTAGTCATCGTGTTAACGATAATAAGCATGATACCACTAGGTTTTATTCAAAATGCTTTTGCTAGTTCAGGTGTTGCTAGAGCGATGATTGAACATACCCCAATACTGTCATCTAGTTTGTATCAGTGGTGGATTAAACAAATTATTTTATAAAAGAAGAGCCTAGTAAAATGGGCTCTTTATTTACATAAGTCGTATTTTAGGAAGTGAAATAGAATGAAAAAGACAATAGAAGACATTTTAGAATTTGATAAAGTGAAACAATTATTATCACAACATATTGTGACAAAATCAGGATTAGAGCATGTGAGTGAGTTAAAGGCTTCTCATTCATATGATGAGATAGAAGAAGCATTAATGGAAACGGAAGATGGGATGACAGTTCTACGTTTGCGTGGTGGGATTCCTATGCCGATTTTAGAAAATATTAAACCACATATGAAACGAATTGAAATAGGTGCCATGCTTAATGGGGTTGAGTTAGCTCAAGTTGGACGTGTGCTAAGAACAGTATTAGAGATTCAATCCTTTTTTGATGATTTAAACGATGCTGAGGTTGCTTTACATCGATTATATGATTGGTCAGAAAAAATGATTGCGTTACCTGATTTATCAAAAATCATTCGATTATCAATTGATGAAGATGGTCATGTAACAGATGACGCGTCACCTGAATTAAAACAAATTAGACAAAGTATTAGACGGTCAGAGCAAGCAGTTAGAGAACAGCTTGATGGCATACTTCGTGGAAAAAATTCAAATTACTTGAGTGATACGATCGTGACAATGAGAAATGATCGCTATGTTATCCCAGTAAAAAGTGAGTATCGCAGTCATTTTGGTGGTGTTGTTCATGATCAAAGTGCATCTGGTCAAACAGTTTTTGTTGAGCCAAGGCAAGTAGTTGAATTAAATAATCGTTTAAGACAACACCAAATTGCTGAAAGAAAAGAAATCGAGCGTATTTTAGCTGAGCTTTCTAATGAATTAGAACCTTACAGACAAGATATTTTACAAAATGCCTATGTTTTAGGTAAACTAGATTTCATTAATAGTAAAGCATTATTTGGTAAACAATTGAAAGCTGTTGTGCCAAGATTGAGCGAGGACAAGGATGTTAACCTTAAACAAGCTAGACATCCACTAATTGATGAAGATGTTGTGGTACCAAATGATATTGTAATTGGTAAAGAGTATCAAGCTGTGGTCATCACTGGACCGAATACAGGTGGTAAGACGATTACGCTTAAAACATTAGGATTACTTCAATTAATGGGGCAATCAGGGTTACCAATTCCTGTTGGAGAAGAAAGTAGTATTGGAATCTTTTCAAATATTTATGCAGATATTGGGGACGAGCAATCAATTGAACAGAATTTATCAACGTTCTCTTCACATATGACAAATATTGTGTCAATTTTAGATAATCTTGATTCAGATAGTTTGGTATTATTTGATGAGTTAGGAGCGGGGACAGATCCACAAGAAGGAGCAGCATTGGCTATTTCTATTCTAGATAAAGTGGGAGAAATCGGCGCCTATGTTATGGCAACGACTCACTACCCTGAGTTAAAAGTTTATGGCTATAATCGTCCAAATACAATTAATGCTAGTATGGAATTTGATGTTGATACACTTAGTCCAACATATCATTTGTTAATTGGAATTCCTGGTCGAAGTAACGCGTTTGAAATATCAAAACGTTTAGGGTTATCACCTGATATCATTGAGCAATCTAAACAACTTATTGACGGAGAAAGCCAAGATTTAAATGATATGATTTCTGATTTAGAAAATCAACGGAAAATGACGGAAACCGAATATTTGGAAATGCGTCACTATGCTGATGAGGCGGAAAATCTTTATCATGATTTAAAAGAAGCGTATGAACGATTCTTTACTGAACGTGAAAAAGAGATGAATAAAGCGAAAAAAGAAGCAAATGAAGTCATCAGTAAAGCGCAAGAAGAATCGGAAAAAATGATTAAAGAGATTCGTCAAATGCAACTAAGAACAGGGAATAATCAATCCGTTAAAGAACATGAATTGATTGAAGTTAAATCAGGATTAGAAAATCTAAAACATGATGAAACGCACTTGAAGAAAAATAAAGTCTTGAAAAAAGCGAAAGAGAAAAAAACATTTAAAGTTGGTGATGATGTTTTAGTTGAAGCATTTGGTCAAAGAGGAACATTGATTGAGAAAGTTGGCAATAAAGAGTGGCAAGTTCAATTAGGTATTCTGAAGATGACTGTCTCAGAAGATGGCATGACACGAATTGCACCAGAGAAAGAATCTCGCATGCGTGTATCAACGGTGAAAAGTGATGGTGGCGGTAGTCGTCAATCAGTTTCAACTCAACTGGATTTACGTGGTAAACGTTATGAAGATGCCTTAGCAGAAGTTGATCAATACATTGATGCAGCCTTACTTGCAGGTTATCCTCAAGTAACAATTGTTCACGGACGTGGAACAGGTGCTTTAAAACAAGGGGTACAAGAGTACTTGAAAAATAATCGTCGAGTAAAAAAATATAATTTTGCTCCTAGCAATCAAGGTGGAGACGGCGCGACAATTGTAACTTTCTAAAAAGTGAGCAGATTGTTAGTTCTTTACTACCCCCGATGGTATAATCAGTTTATAAAATAAAAGATGATTTAGGAGATGAATGAATATGGTAGAAAATATTACAGATGCAAACTTTGCAGCAGAAACAGATGAAGGATTAGTATTGGTAGACTTTTGGGCACCTTGGTGTGGACCATGTCGTATGCAAGGACCTATTTTAGATGGTATCGCAACAGAATACCAAGACAAAGTAAAAATTGTTAAAGTAAATGTGGATGAAAACCCTCAAACAAGTCAAGCACACGGAATTATGAGTATTCCAACATTACTACTTAAAAAAGATGGTCAAGTTGTTGAACAAATGGTTGGTGTCCAACAAAAACCACAATTAGAACAAGTATTTAATAAATATCTTTAAAATTATAATCATTCTATGGTGCTATAATCACTGTGGAATGATTTTTTTTTCAACAAATTGTATACTTGACTTGATAAAGAGAGAGTACAAGGAGATTGAACTAGTGAACGAAAGAATAAAAAATAAATTAGCTTTGTTACCGGATCAACCAGGCTGTTATTTGATGAAAGATAAACATAATACCATTATATATGTTGGTAAGGCGAAAATTTTAAAAAATCGTGTGCGGTCTTATTTTACAGGGACGCATGATGAGAAGACACAACGACTAGTTAGCGAGATTGTAGATTTTGAAACGATTATTACAGAGTCGAACACGGAAGCTCTATTGTTAGAAATTAATTTAATTCAAAAAAATATGCCGAAATATAACATCATGTTAAAAGATGATAAGAGCTATCCCTTTATTAAAATTACCAATGAAAAAGCACCAAGACTGCTTATTACTAGAAAAGTATTGAAAGATAACGCCATTTACTTTGGCCCGTATCCTGATGTTAAAGCAGCCAATGAAACCAAGCGACTACTAGATAAAATCTATCCACTTAGAAAATGTAAAAATCTACCAAATGAAGTATGTTTATATTATCATATGGGACAATGTTTAGGACCATGTGTGAACCCAGTGGTAGAAGCGAAGTACAAAGAGATGGTAGAAGAAATTAAAAAGTTTTTAAATGGTGGTTATACCGAGATTCAAAAAGAAATTGAAGGAAAAATGATAAAAGCCTCTGAAAATATGGAGTTTGAAAAAGCAGCAGAATATCGTGATCAAATTCAGTCTATTCAAAGTGTGATGACCAAACAAAAAATGACGAATGCAGATTTTGTTGATCGCGATGTATTTGGTTATTATGCTGACAAAGGGTGGATGGTTGTTCAAGTTTTTTTTGTTAGACAAGGAAAACTAATTGAACGAAATGTATTTGATTTTCCATTTTATAATGAGCCAGAAGAAGATATATTGACTTTTATTGGGCAATTTTATCAAGAGAATCACCATTTTATTCCCAAAGAAATACTATTACCAAAAGAACTGGATAAAAGCCTTGTCGAAGCGATGATTCCAACTAAAATTTTACAACCTCAACGCGGTGAGAAAAAAGATTTAGTGAATTTAGCCAATAAAAATGCCAAAATTTATTTGGAAGAACAGTTTAATTTGATTGAGCGAAAAGAAGATAGAACGATTGGGGCGGTAGAAAAGCTAGGACAAGCAATGAATATTCCAATACCTAATAGAATAGAAGCATTTGATAACTCGAATATCATGGGAGTAGATCCTGTTTCTGCGATGGTGGTTTATATTGACGGAAAACCATCAAAAAAAGACTATCGTAAATTTAAAATTAAAACAGTTGAAGGTCCAGATGATTATGCCTCAATGAAAGAAGTGATTTATCGAAGGTATTCGCGAGTAATAAAGGACAATTTACCAATGCCAGATTTAATCTTAATTGATGGTGGGAAAGGACAGGTACATGCAGCTCAGGATGTGTTAGACAATCAATTAGGTTTAGATATACCAATTGCAGGATTAGCAAAAAATGATCAACATAAAACAAGTGAGTTATTATTTGGTCCAGATTTGGAAGTTATTCCGTTAAAACGTAATTCATCTGAATTCTTTTTGCTTCAGCGCATACAAGATGAGGTCCATCGATTCGCTATTACGTTTCATCGCTCAACACATAGTAAAACAAGTTTTGCCTCTAAATTAGATGGTATAGATGGTCTTGGACCAAAGCGTAAAAAACAATTATTGACAAAATTTAAATCGATGAAAAAAATTGAGGAAGCAAGTGTTCAAGATTTGATTAAGTCAGGCTTACCTCAACGGGTCGCAACTAATGTATACCAACATTTTAAATCAATAAAAAAATAGTCAAATGATAAAAAAAATGTTACAATTTAAAGCATGTTTTTTTAATTCGATAATAGAGGAGTCTTAACTATGAATTTAATTATACAAATCGTTACGTTACTTATCATTTTTGTCAGTATGTTTATTTATTATCGTCAAGTAAGTAAAGCAAAAAAAAATCAGTTGGGTTTAGAAGTATTAGCTAAATCATCTCAATTAACTATGAGTGGATTTATTTTAGGATTAGGTGTTATTTTAACTGAATTAAATTCATTTGGACTTTCAAGAAGTGAATTTGTGAATCATTTACTGATATACGGTGCATTTGTGAGTTTAGTGACAATTATTAGTATTTGGTACTACTCTAGAACGCTAAAAAAATAGAAGCATGTTTGTTTAAAAAGTCACAGTCAAAAAAATTGACTTTTTTGTGAAAAAATCATATAGTGTCGATGGACTAAAAGTTGGAGGGAATAAAAAAATGAGCAGACCAAGAGTCGTTATTTTGGGGGCAGGCTATGCAGGCCTAAAGACAGCTAAAGAATTAAGCAAGAAAAATGTTGAGGCGGATATCGTTTTAGTGAATAAAAATGATTATCATTATGAATCAACGCAATTACACGAAGTAGCTGCTGGAACAGAACCAGCAAGTAAAATAACATTTAATATTGTGGATGTTATTGATACAAAAAAAGTTGAATTTATAAAAGATACTGTTATTAAGGTTGAAAAAGATGATAAAAAAGTATTGTTAGAAAACAATGGTGAGCTATCATATGACTATTTAGTAATGGCATTAGGTTTTGAATCAGAAACATTTGGCATTCCAGGTGTAGATGAATTTTCTTTGCCATTAGTAAATATTAAAACAGCAGAAGCAGCACAAGCACACCTAGATAAAATGTTATCTAATTATCAACAATCTAAAAATGAATTAGATTTATCAATAGTAGTATGTGGTGCTGGTTTTACAAGTATTGAATATTTAGGTGAGATTACAAACCGTATTCCAAAATTGGCGAAAACAATGAATTTCCCAATGGATAAAGTGAAAATTACTTGTATTGAAGCAATGCCAACCTTATTGCCAATGTTTTCAGAAAAACTTGGTCAATTTGGTATTGACGTATTAAAAAAACGTGGTGTGACATTTAAAGTTGGCACACCAATTAAAGAAATTAAAGAAAATACAGTTGTTTATGAAGAAAATGGTGAACTAAAAGAAGTTCATGCACATACAATTATTTGGACAACAGGGGTTAAAGGAAGCCATGTTGTTGGAGAATCTGGATTTGCAGAACGTCGTGGACGTGTGATGGTGGAAAAAGATTTACGCGTTGAAGGTTACCCTGATATCTTTATGATTGGTGATGTGAGTGCCGTAATGGATGAAGAATCTGGTCGACCATTTCCAACGACAGCTCAAATCGCAATTAAACAAGGTGAAGCAGCTGCAAACAACTTAGCTCGCTTATTGAACAACCAACCTACTGAAGCCTTTACTTTTAAATCTTTAGGAACGGTAGCTTCAATTGGTAATAATGTTGGGATGGGCCAAATCCTTGGTGGAAAAGAAGTTAAAGGATATATGGGATCAATTGTTAAGAAAAGTATTATCAATAAATCTCTTCTTGATGTTGGGACTGCAGGAACACTTCTTAAAAAAGGCCGTTTTGATTATTATCATTAAAAATAAGAATAAAGAGCACCTTATTAGATTGAAGTCTAACAAGGTGCTTATTTTATTTAGGTTGATTATTGTAAAGTTGATGCATAATTTTTTTACCTGTTTTAGTTGCTGCTAATCCACCTTCAGCAGTTTCTTTAAAAGCAGAGGGCATTTGCATTCCGACTTGATGCATCGCTTCGATTACTTCATCTACAGGAATAACACTTTTAACTCCTGCTAAAGCCATATCAGCAGAAATAAATGCTTGGGAAGCACCTAAGGCATTTCTTTTAATACAAGGTATCTCAACTAACCCAGCAACTGGGTCACAGATAAGACCTAGCATATTGATAAGGGTTATTGCAACAGCATGAGATGCTTGTTCAGGTGTTCCACCACACGTTTCGACTAAAGCACCACTTGCCATAGCACTAGCTGATCCAATCTCTGCTTGGCACCCACCAGCAGCACCACTAATTGAAGCATTATTTGCAATGACTAAACCGATAGCACCAGCTGCAAATAAAAAGTTGATTTGTTGTTCTTTTGTTAAATCACGTTTATCTGTTAAAGCAGATAATACTCCAGCAGCAACTCCAGCGCTACCAGCAGTAGGTGTGGCACAAATTAACCCCATTTCAGCGTTAACTTCATTAACTGCTATGGCATTTTGTACAGCACGTAAAATAGTTTCACCACTTAAAAAGTTTCCTTGATTGACATAGTCATTCATCCTAGGAGCATCTCCACCAGTTAAACCGGTTACAGAAGTAACACCTTTTACCCCTTTTTCAATTGAGGCTAACATAATAGAAAGATTTTTTTCCATATGAGCGATAATCACATCACGTGGTCGCTGTGAAACATCTATTTCTGTTTGGATCATAGCTTCGGCAATTGAACCATGTTCATTTGCTAAAGTAATTAATTCTTCAATTGTTTCAAACATGTTTGTCTCCTTTCTAGTTGAAAAAATCAACCGCATCAATATGTTCAATTTGTCTCAGAGAATCGAGTAAGCCATCCACACGATTATCTACCTCGATAATCATCATAGCTTTTTCTCCTTTGGCTTCTCTTGTTAATGTCATGGTGCTGATGTTAATATTTTTTTCAGATAACAGTCGCGTTACGTTAGCAACAACTCCTGGTTTATCCTGATGGAAAGTAATGTAGGTTGGTGTTGAAAAATCTAAATTAATTTTAAAACCATTAAGTTCAGAAATTTGAATGGATCCACCACCAATAGAGATACCAGTACATGTCATGCTACGATCTTTTGTTTTTAATATCATTTTAACTTGATTAGGATGGTCAGCTTTTTCAATTTTAGGTATAAAAGCTACTTCCATTCCTTTTTCATGAGCGATTTCCAAGGATTTGGCTAAACGGTCATCATCTGGATCCATCCCAAGTAACCCACCAACTAACGCGATATCAGTTCCATGACCACGATAAGTTTTTGCAAAAGACTCATATAAATAGATATCAACAGAAAGTGGCTGTTCACCTAAAATACGTCGGATGACTTTTCCAATTCTTGCAGCACCAGCAGTATGTGAACTGCTAGGTCCTATCATGACTGGTCCAATGATGTCGAAAACGCTATTATATTGCCCCATGATTTACCTCCGTATATATTATTATTTGATTTTAGTTTATCATGAAAGGTTGATTTTATTGTAAACTTAGTCTTTTTTTTATTTAAATATAATGTGATAAAATAGGAAAAAGCGTATTTTAATTTATGAGTGGAGGAATAAGAATGAAAACAGAACTGATTGTAGTAGGAACTGAATTACTGTTGGGGCAAATTATTAATACAAATGGCGCTTTTTTGTCGAAAGAGTTAGCTGATTTAGGTTATGAAGTTTATTTTGAAACAACAGTTGGAGATAATAAAAAACGTTTAATAGATACCTTGAATTTAGCTTCAAAAAGAAGTGAGTTAATTATTTTGTGTGGAGGGTTGGGGCCAACAACAGATGATTTAACAAAAGAAGCAGTGAGTGAATTTATTAATGAACCGTTAGAATATGATAAAGAATCTCTAGAAAAGATTTACCATTTGTTTTCATCGACAGATAAAGTCATGCCAGAAAATAATAAAAAACAAGCACTTACCTTTAAGAAAGGCATAACATTAAAAAATCCAACAGGTTTGGCATGTGGTGCTTTTATTGAAGTGAATGGTGTTAATTATCTACTTTTACCAGGGCCACCAAGTGAATTAACGGCTATGTTTGAACAAGAAGCTAAACCTCTACTCAGAAAACTATCTCCACACCATAAGGAATTGGTATCGCGTTATTTACGATTTATTGATATTGGCGAGTCGCAGTTAGTAACAGATTTATCAGACATTATCGATGCGCAAACTAATCCAACAGTAGCACCTTATGCTAAGTCAAATGAAGTGATGTTAAGACTTACGGCACAGAGCTCAAATTTAGATACGGCTAAAGAGTTATTAGATGAAATGGAAGAAAAAATATTAGATATTGAAAAGCGTTATTTTTATGGTTATGGAGAAGAATTAACCATTCAAGAAGTTGTTATTAACCAATTAAAGAAACAAGGAAAAACATTATCAGTGATTGATCTATTAACGGATGGTCGTTTTTTTACTGTAGGGACTGAGGTAGCTGGTGGGGAACAAGTTGTAAAAGCAGGATTCAACGTCAATAGTAAGAGCATGTTATCTTCTATATTTAATCAAACAATTGAGGTAAGTGACGATAACACGCTCGGGAAAGAGTTAGCAAAATCAGGATTAGAGATGTTTCAAACAGATTATGTAATGGTGTTATTAGGAGATGTGAGTCATGGAAATGATGAATTACCTGAAGGGATTATTTGGTTTTTCTTGGCTAATAAAGAAGATATTATCTGTAAAAAAAGAATATTTAAACGTCACTTATCTTATATGAAAGACGGTGCTATAAAGCATGGATACAATTTTATACGATTAAATAGTTAATCGGGAACGCGAATATTTGTTCGCTTTTTTCTTGCTTTTTTGATTAAAAGAAAGTATATTAAAGAGTGAAGAGATAAAATAACTGGAGGTACATACATGGCAGATAATCGTAAAGCAGCCTTAGATGCTGCGTTAAAAAAAATAGAAAAAGATTTTGGTAAAGGTTCAGTAATGAAATTGGGAGAGAAAGTGGATACACAAATTTCAACAGTATCTAGTGGCTCTCTTGCTTTAGATTCTGCCTTAGGTGTTGGCGGATACCCACGAGGAAGAATTGTGGAAGTTTACGGTCCAGAAAGTTCTGGTAAAACAACGGTTGCACTACACGCTATTGCTTCAGTTCAAAAAGCTGGCGGGACGGCTGCCTTTATCGATGCAGAGCATGCATTAGATCCTAAATATGCAAGCGCGTTAGGAGTTAATATTGATGAGCTATTGTTATCACAGCCGGATACTGGAGAACAGGGGTTAAATATTGCGGAAGCACTAGTTTCAAGTGGAGCAATTGATATTGTTGTAGTCGATTCTGTTGCAGCACTTGTACCAAGAGCTGAAATTGATGGAGAAATGGGAGATTCACATGTTGGTCTGCAAGCTCGTTTAATGTCTCAGGCTTTAAGAAAATTATCAGGAACAATTAATAAAACCAAAACCATTGCTATCTTTATTAATCAAATCCGTGAAAAAGTTGGTGTGATGTTTGGAAATCCAGAAACAACACCAGGTGGGCGTGCATTGAAATTTTATGCAACAGTCCGTTTAGAAGTTCGTCGTGCAGAACAATTAAAATCAGGGACCGATATCATTGGTAACCGTACAAAAATTAAAGTCGTTAAAAATAAAGTGGCGCCACCTTTTAGAATAGCAGAAGTAGATATTATGTATGGTGAAGGAATTTCGCAAGAAGGCGAATTACTGGACATGGCTGCAGATAAAGACATCGTCAATAAAAGTGGTGCCTGGTATTCTTATCAAGATGAACGTATTGGTCAAGGCCGTGAAAATGCGAAAAAATATTTGGCTGAACACTCAGAGATGATGGAAGAGATTTATCAAAAAGTACGTTTAGCTTATAATATGGATGGTGTAAAACCTGAAGAGGTAGAAGAAGAAAATGAAAAATTAGAGGAAATGTCTGTCGAATCCGAAGATTAATTGTATAATAAACTACTGTTTAAAGTAATAATAACGAATTATGTTATTCTATTAATTTAGACAGTAGTTTATTTTTTTATGCTTTGTTGTTTAGCCTCTTTTTTAAGTTGACACTCCTTTTAACAAAGATTAGAATATATAATGTATAGTTAAATATATACACTCATATTTTATATATGATTTAAGTCATAGTAATATGTTTTACATCTACGAATAACACAATAATAAAGATAGTATGGAGGTGTTTTTATGGCTGCTACAATACTCCTTGCTATCATCGGTTTAATTGTAGGTCTAGCAATTGGCTATTTTATTGCCATGACTCGACATAAGAGGTCTATAGAGGGTGCGAATAATACTGCCACCGGAATTATTCGACAAGCCAAGAAAGAGGCTGAGACTCTAAAAAAAGAGCATTTGTTGGAAGCAAAAGAACTGAATCAACAATACCGATTCGAAATCGAAAGTGAGCTGAAGGAAGAAAGAGCTGAATTAAAAAATCAAGAAAATAGACTGTTACAAAGGGAAAACAATCTTGATCGAAAAGATGACTCTTTAGAAAAACGCGAACGTTCACTTGAAGAAAAAGAGGAAAAACTTGATTCAAGGAAACAATTGATTGATGAGCGGGAAAAAGAGGTATCGACCTTAATTGAAAAACAAGAGATAGAATTAGAGCGTATTGCCAGTCTATCTAAAGATGAAGCACAAAACATTATCATGAACGACATGAAAGCAGAATTGTCACATGATCGGGCAATGTTGATTAAAGAAAGTGAACAACGTGTAAAAGATGAAGTAGATCGTAAAGCACGTAATATGTTAGCTTTAGCGATTCAGCGAAGTGCTGCTGACCAGATCTCTGAATTGACAGTGACAGTTGTTACATTACCAAACGATGATATGAAAGGTCGAATTATCGGACGAGAAGGCCGAAATATACGAACACTTGAAACATTAACAGGTATTGATTTGATTATTGATGATACACCAGAAGCAGTCGTCTTATCTGGATTTGATCCAATTAGACGAGAAATTGCTCGAATGACATTGGAAAAATTAATTCAAGATGGTCGTATTCATCCAGCTAGAATTGAAGAGATGGTGGAAAAATCTCGTAAGGAAATGGATGAACGGATTCGCGAGTACGGTGAGAACGCAGCATTTGAAGTGGGAGTTCATTCATTACACCCTGATTTAATTAAAATACTTGGTCGTTTAAGATTTAGAACAAGTTATGGTCAAAATGTTTTAAATCACTCAATCGAAGTAGCAAAACTAGCTGGTGTCTTAGCTGAGGAATTAGGAGAAGATGCAACGTTAGCACGTAGAGCTGGATTACTACATGATATTGGTAAGGCTTTAGATCATGAAGTAGATGGCTCTCATGTTGAAATAGGAACAGAGTTAGTAAGTAAATATAAAGAAAATCCAGTAGTAATAAATGCTGTTGCCTCTCATCATGGTGATGTAGAAGCAACTTCTGTAATCTCTGTCTTAGTTGCAGCAGCAGACGCTTTATCAGCTGCTCGACCAGGAGCAAGAAGTGAGTCATTGGAAAACTATATTAAACGTTTAGAACGTTTAGAAGGAATTGCTAATGATTTCCCTGGTGTTGAAACAAGTTTCGCAATACAGGCTGGTAGAGAAATTAGAGTTGTAGTGAAACCAAGTGAAGTGACAGATGACGAAGCCGTTATATTGGTTCATGACATTCGTAAGAGAATAGAAGACGAGCTTGAATATCCTGGACACATTAAAGTAACGGTTGTTCGTGAAGTTAGAGCAGTTGATTATGCTAAATAACGTTTACCAATAAGAAACAAAAAACAGATGGAGAAATTCATCTGTTTTTTTATTTACAAAATTTAATAAAGGTAAACGACTATTTGTTATTGCAGCATTTTTAATGACGATTAGATTTTTTATAAAAAATGAAAAGTAAGAAATGATAGATAAAAAAATGGAATATTCTTTTAATACAGAATAGTTCATTTTTTTATGATTAAGTGAATAAAAAAACAAAACAACTATTGACAAATAAAAGATATTATCAAACCAATATTTATACTATATATAGTGTTTTTAAATCTTTTGTAACAAAAATATATACTATATATAGTTGAAAAAAGACTCTCGTTGGGATAAGATATTAATTGAATATATTAAGGGAGTTAGATGATAATGATAGAAACAGCAGAACCAAGCGAAAAAATGAGCAAAATATCAGAAGAAATTGATACGATTAATGTCATTAAAAGAGATGGACGTACGGTTGATTTTGACATTGCAAAAATAACAGCGGCACTACTGAAAGCAGAAAATAAAATAAATGGTCCAATTGATGATTTATCTATTAGAAAAATTGATGAATTAGTATTTAAAATTGTTTCTGAGATTACATCTCGTTTTTCTAAAGATGTGAAAATTTATGAGATTCAAAATATCGTCGAACATATACTTCTTGAAAATCGTGAATATTCTTTAGCTCAAGAATATATAAATTATCGAACTAAGCGGGATTTTGAACGAGCAGAATCAACAGATATTAATGTGACAATTGAGAAATTACTAAATAAGGATCAACGTTTAGTAAATGAAAATGCGAATAAAGATAGTGATGTATTTAATACCCAAAGAGATTTGACTGCAGGAATTGTTGGAAAATCAATCGGTTTGAGAATGTTGCCTCCCCATGTGGCAAATGCTCATCAGAAAGGTGAAATTCATTATCATGATTTAGACTATCATCCCTATTCACCTATGACAAATTGTTGTTTAATTGATTTTGAGAGTATGTTGAATAATGGATTTAAAATTGGAAATGCTGAAGTTGAGCCTCCTAAGTCAATTCAAACGGCAACAGCACAAATTTCACAAATTATTGCTAACGTAGCATCTAGCCAGTATGGTGGCTGTTCAGCTAATCGAATCGATGAGTTTTTAGCACCATTTGCGAAAAAAAATTATGAAAAACATTTAGAAGATGCTAAGCAATGGATAGATGATGAGTCTAAACACGATGAATATGCAAAACAAAAAACAAGTAAAGATATTTATGATTCTATGCAAAGTTTAGAGTATGAAATTAATACATTATTTACTTCTAACGGCCAAACGCCATTCACTTCATTAGGATTTGGTCTTGGAACGGATTGGTTTGAGCGAGAAATTCAACGAGCAATTTTTTTAAATCGTATTAAGGGGCTTGGAGGAGAACATCGTACAGCGATTTTCCCAAAATTAATTTTTACGATTAAAGATGGTGTTAACTTGAAACCAAGTGATCCAAATTACGATATCAAAGAGTTAGCGTTAGAATGTGCGACTAAAAGAATGTATCCTGACATATTGAATTACGATAAAATTGTTGAGTTAACTGGTAGTTTTAAAGTACCAATGGGATGTCGATCATTTTTACAAGGTTGGAAAGACGAGACAGGCAAAGAAGTTAATGCTGGACGTATGAATTTAGGCGTAGTGACATTGAATTTGCCACGCATCGCGTTGGAAGCTAAGGGTCACATAGAAACATTTTGGTCAATGTTAGATGAGCGTTTATCTATTGCTAAAGATGCTCTGATTTTTCGTGTGAAAAGATGTAAAGAAGCAGGACCAGCTAATGCGCCTATTTTATATATGTACGGTGCATTTGGCAATAGATTGAACAAAAATGAGTCAGTTGATGAATTATTTAAAAATAAACGAGCAACTGTATCACTTGGTTATATCGGGTTGTATGAAGTGGCTTCATCATTTTTTGGTGGAGAATGGGAAGATAATCCTGAAGCAAAAGAATTTACTTTAGAAATATTGAAATATCTAAAACAACATACTGATGCATGGGGCGATGAGTATGGTTATCACTTTAGCGTATATTCAACACCTAGTGAAAGTTTAACGGATCGTTTCTGTCGTTTAGATAAAGAAAAATTTGGGGAGATTGAACATATTACAGATAAAGAATACTACACAAATAGTTTTCACTATGATGTGAGAAAAAATCCTACGCCATTTGAAAAATTAGATTTTGAAAAAGATTACCCTAAATATTGTTCAGGAGGGTTCATTCATTACTGTGAATATCCAGTCTTGCAACAAAATAGAAAAGCATTAGAAGCGGTGTGGGATTATGCTTATGATAAAGTTGGGTATTTAGGTACTAATACCCCAATTGATCATTGTTATGAATGTGGTTTTGAGGGGGATTTTAACCCAACTGAACGTGGTTTTGAATGTCCACAATGCCACAATAATGACCCAAAAACATGTGATGTAGTAAAACGAACATGTGGCTACTTAGGTAACCCACAAGCAAGACCAATGGTTCATGGTCGTCATAAAGAAATTTCATCACGAGTAAAACATATGAAATAAAAAAGAGTATCGCACTCTTTTTTATTTTTTAAAGGAGTATAGAAATGAGAAATCCAAAACCAAAAGAGTGGGACTCTGCTAAATATAGTAAAGGATACATTGCTGACTATAAACCCTTTATGTTTGTAGATGGAGAAGGTGTTCGTTGCAGTATTTATGTTAGTGGTTGTTTATTTGCTTGTAAGGGATGTTTTAATCGAGCCATCCAAAATTTTAGATATGGAACACCTTATACTAACGAACTAGAAGATAGAATAATAGAGGATTTATCACACGATTATGTACAAGGATTAACATTACTTGGGGGAGAACCTTTCTTAAATACAGAAGTATGCTTGTCATTAGTTAAACGTGTTAGAAAAGAATTTGGTCACACAAAAGATATTTGGTCGTGGACAGGCTATACATTTGAGGAACTCTTGGAAGAAACAGATGATAAATTAGAATTACTGAGCTATGTGGATGTGTTAGTTGATGGTCGATTTGAGTTGGAAAAGAGAGATTTAAGTTTGCAATTTCGAGGAAGTAGTAATCAACGAATTATCGATGTCCCACAATCCCTGGTTGAATCTAATGTGGTGATTTGGGAAAAATGTTTAGATAAAGAAGCCTATTTCCGTTGAAATGGATGAATGCGTATAGTATTCATCTTTTTTTTACGATTTTATCCTTAAAAAGTTAAAAGTATTTGTGATAATTAACGTATCAAACATTAGGGGTGGGTCATATGATAGTCTCAGTTAATTTATTTCAACAACAAACACCAGAAGTACAGCAAAAAATAGCGGAACAACAAAAAGTAATGGAGCATTTATATCCAATATTAAATGATGTGCCAACGTTAGTATTTTTTACTGATGATAGTCAAATGGATTCTTTATTTGAGCAACAGTTTATCCAGCTGAATGACCAACCAAGTATTTTATATAGCCATGATGAACAAGATTATCAAACATTAATTGAAGGAATAGGAGCAATTGTATTAACTGCAGATAAAGTGGATAATACACAAATGATGTGTCAATCCTTATTAACAAAAGTAACTGATAATCAACGTGTTGTATTTGATGGTTGTGACGACATACTTAAATTAGTGCTGAGTGGGGATAGTAAGCCTTATGCCATTTGTGTACAAGAAAATAGATTGTCAAATCTTCTTTCGTTATCAAAAGAGACTATTTCAACGATGTTGCCCTCAGAAATTATGACAGATCCATTATTTGAGGATGTTCCGTTTGTTTTTATTTATAATGAAGCAGGTATTGGTTATCTCAATCATACTGACGAATTGTATGATGTCTCTATTGAACACTTGGACGTTAGCAAATTAAATCATACTGGTATGTTATTAGGATTGGCTAAAGGATTGAGTGATGAGGAAAAGTCGACAGAAGAAATTGTAACAGACGGGATTGTTTGTGCGATTTCTGCTATAGAAAATCAGGATGTTGTATTTGACAAACATTTTTATAAAGATAAAATAAATGTGATTAAACTAGCATGAAAGGGGCTTACTAGCCTCTTTTTTTGTGTTAAGGAATATAATACTCTTGTTTAATCTTTGTTTTAATAACATAATTAACACCCAAATTTTTCATTTTTACTTAATCAAATGGAATCATTTTTGCTTCGTTTGGTTTAATAAACGTTGACGATTTATTTTGTTTACTTGATAGGTTTATTGAAAAAAATAAAAAAGTGAGCATATATCTTAAGATTAAAAAAATGTCAGACTTTTTCAATGAATTAATTCTCATCTTTTTATATTTCGGTTAAAAATGTTATACTAAAGTTAATGAAATTAAAAAGAGGTGACTAGTTTGTTAGATAAACAAGAAGAATTATTTTTAAAAGAATTAACAGATGCAAAAGGCGTACCTGGTAATGAAACACAGGTGACAGAACTATTTAAAAAATATGCTGAGCCATATGCTGATAAATTATTGTTTGATGGGTTAGGTGGGATTAATGCACGTCACATTGGTGAAAAGGAAGGCCCACGTGTCTTAATTTCTGGTCATATGGATGAAGTTGGATTTATGGTGACTAAAGTCACTGATAAAGGCTTTATTGAATTCCAAACATTAGGTGGTTGGTGGGGACAAGTCATGCTGGCTCAACAAGTGACTATCACAACATCTAATGGAAAAGAAATTCATGGTGTAATTGGTTCAAAACCACCACATGTTTTGTCTGCTGAAGCAAGAAAACAACCATATGATATTGCAGATATGTTTATAGATATTGGCGCAACAAGTAAAGAAGAAGCAAATGAGTGGGGCATCAAACCAGGAGATATGGTGACGCCTTACATTGAGTACAAACGATTAAATGATTCAAAATATTTATTAGCAAAAGCATGGGATAATCGTATCGGAACGGCCGTGTCATTAAAAGTATTAGAAAATTTAGCTAAAGAAGGTCATCCAAATATTTTATTTGCAGGAAGTAATGTACAAGAAGAAGTTGGATTACGTGGTGCCAGAACGAGTACTCATTTAGTTAATCCTGATATTGCATTTGCTCTTGATACAGGGACTGCAGGAGACACACCAGGTATGACACCAAAAGAAGCGGATTCTGTGTTAGGTGAGGGCCCACAGATTTTAATTTTTGATGCGTCAATGATTCCACACAGAAAATTACGTGATTTTGTCATTGATGTGGCAGAAGAACTGGATATTCCATTCCAATATACTGTTATCACAGGTGGAGGAACAGATGCTGGAATGCAACATTTAACACGTAATGGTGTACCATCGCTTGGGATTACAGTGGCAACTCGTTACTTACATTCACATACATCTATTATTCATGAAGATGATTATTTAAACACTGTTAAATTAGTGACAGAAGTAGTGAAACGATTAGATGCTGATAAAGTAAAAGAATTAACATCTTACTAAATGAAATGAACAGGTACGTAAAAGTATCTGTTTATTTTTTATAAAGAACAAAATTGTTTTAAAAAATGATTTTTATTGAATGATTTTAGGAATTAGTTGATAATATTACCAAAGTATTTGTATCTTTTATTGACTAGTCGTAGGATAATATTGTATGGAAAGGAAGTCGTATTATGGATATCACTGTATTAGGCTATTGGGGAGGTTACCCTTATCAAGGGGAAGGTACAACATCATACCTTGTTCAATCAAATGATTTTTCATTGTTATTAGATGCTGGAAGTACAACACTTGTTAGGTTAGAGGAAAAGTTAGATCCTTTGACGTTAGATGCTGTTCTTTTGACTCATTATCATCATGACCACATGGCAGATTTAGGCGTTTTACAATATTTACGCCAATTAAAACCAACAAAACCTGTGGAAGAATTGCTGATATATGGTCATACTGAAAATATGGAAAAATTTAATGAGCTAACCATGACAGGTATTTCAAAAGGTATTGCCTATCATGAAACACAAGAGCTTGAACTGGGTCCATTTCTAATAACGTTTAAACGTACGATTCATCCTGTTCCTTGTTTTGCAACAAGAATTGTCGAAAAAAGTACAGGCAAAGTGTTTGTGTTTACGGCAGATACAGGCTATTTGGAAGGGCTATCTGATTTTTGTCAAGAGGCTGATTTGTTAATTACTGATACTTATTTTTTAGAAGGTAATGAGCATCATAAAGCTCATCTAACAACCAAAGAAACTGGTGAATTAGCTAAACAAGCTAATGTTAAACAAGTAATCATTAGTCATTTAAATCAATCCCTTGATTTAGATGAAGTTTTAAAACAGACTCAATATTATGCTGGAGATATTCCAATTCAACTTGCAAAAATTAATTTAAATAAGACATTATAAGGAGATGTATCGATGATTTATGTATCAAATGAAGAAATAACAGACCCACGTATTAACTTAGCTATTGAGACATTTTTATTACAGGAAATGCCAGTAGATGAGCCAATTTTATTATTTTATATTAATGAGCCATCAATTATCATTGGACGTAACCAAAATACGATTGAAGAAATTAATATGGATTATGTTGAAGATAATGGTATTCATGTGGTTCGTCGATTAAGTGGTGGGGGAGCAGTTTATCACGATGAAGGAAATTTAAACTTTAGTTTTATTATGCCAGATGATGGAGAATCCTTTAGAAATTTTGCGAAGGTGACTCAACCGATTATTGATGCCCTTCATGAGCTAGGAGTTGAAGGAGCAGAATTAAAAGGAAGAAATGATCTAGTCATTGACGATAAAAAATTCTCAGGAAATGCGATGTATGCAACAAATGGTCGTATGTTTGCTCATGGAACATTGATGTTTGATAGCGATGTGAATGAAGTTGTAAATGCATTAAAGGTGAGAAAAGATAAGATTGAGTCAAAAGGAATTAAATCAATTCGTTCTCGTGTCACTAACATCAAACCTTTTTTATCTGATGATTACCAATATATGTCAACAAAAGATTTTAGAAAAGAAATTTTATTAAAAATCTTTGAAACAACAGATATTAATGATGTAAATGAATATAAATTAACAGAAGAAGACTGGAAAAAAATCAATGCTATTTCTGATAAATTATATCGTAATTGGGATTGGAACTACGGTCGTTCGCCTGAATTTGATATTGTACGACGTAAAAGATACCCAATTGGTTCAATTGAAGCAAAAATGAATGTATCCGATGGTGAAATTAAAGAGATTCGTATTTTTGGTGATTTCTTTGGATTAGGTCAAATTGCTGATGTGGAAGATATTCTTACTGGAATCAAATATGACAAAGAATCAATATCAAAAGCTGTTGAAAAAATTGATGTTAAAAAATACTTTGGAAATATTGAAGTAAGTGATTTAATTGAATTATTGTATTAAATAAAAGACGTGCATCTCATTAGGAGATGCACGTTTTTTATTATTAGCATTATTTAGTTGATTCAGTGGTTTCTTCTTTACTAGATTCAGTTGATTTAGATTCTGAGGATTTACTTGTTTTAGAATCTGAAGATTTACTTGTTTTAGACTCTGATGTTTTGCTATCACTTGTTTTTGTTTCTTTTTGTGGTAAGTATGGTGTTAATATATTTTTATACTGATTATCTTTAATATTTACATTTGCTTTTTCTAATTCTTTTCCAATAACTTCTTGTTGGAAAGTAGGATCAGATATTTTAGTTTGTTCAAAAATGTCTTTTAATTCTTTTTCATAAGGTTTGTAATCATTACCTTTTTGTTTATTTTTAACCATTTTTACAATGTAATAAACATCTGTACCAGTTTGTTGGTTTTGAACAGTGATTAAATCAGATACCTTACCGTCTTCTAATTTGTATGCAGCTTCTTTTACTTCAGTAGGAACTGTTACACCAGCAGGATCAGTTGTAGCAGTTGAGTCAAACTTCACTTTACCACCATCTTCTTTAGTGACAGTATCTTGAGAGTCACTTTTCGCTACTTTAGCAAAATCATCACCATCATTGATTTTTTTCAATGCTTTTTCAGCGTTTTCTTTAGAGTCAAATGACATAATTTGAGTTTCTACTTGTGGGTGATATGTTTTCCAAGTTTCTTTAAGATCAGCATCTGTTACTTTGATGTGAGATTTCAACATTTCTTTGAAGGCCAAACTTTGTTTAATATTATCTTTAAATTGTTTAGCTGTCGTGTTGTTTTGTTTCAGTAGGGCTTCAAAAGATTTTTTACCACCATTTTGTTTTTCATAAGTAGAGTATTGTTTATCAATTTCTTTTTGGTCAACTTTACTACCGTAATCGTCTAAAGTGATTTTTTGAATAATCATGTTAACCAATGTTTCAGATGAAGTAGGGCTTTTCTTCAATTCATCGAAAAATTGAGTATCAGTAATTTTTCCACCTTTCATTGTAACGATATCTTTACCGCCAGAACAACCTGCTAAAGTAATCATACTTAATAGCGCGACAGCGGCTAATTTTAATTTTTTGTTTTTCATGTTAATTCTCCAATCTAGTTTTCAATAAATATTATGGATGATTCATAAGCATGTTTATTATTATACCATAAAAAGAATGAAACTAAATAGTTATCTAAAAAGTTAATAATAATTTATAAATAATTTAAGACTTTATTGTTCAAGAGTGTCTTTAAATTCAGTGATATCTTGTTCAATTTTTGCTAATTGTTCTTTGATTTGTTCGATCCTTGGTTTGGCTTTAAATTTAAATTTTTTAAGACTTTTTAATGTTTCTTGTTCAAAGACAGGTAATAATTCTTGTGATAAGGTTACTAATTGATTAGCTTGTATTTTGGTAGTATCAATTTGATTACTTAGTGATAGAAGAAAATTGATATCTGTTTCTATTTTATTAGTGATTGATTGTTTGGTTTCTTTTCCAGATCGTGGAGCTAGTAAGAGAGCAGCCCCCCCACAAATAGCTCCTCCGATTAAAAAGCCTTTAATAAATTTTTTTCCTGAAAAAGAGTTATTTTTCTCTTTTTTTTTCATTTTTAAATCTCCTTGTTAATGGACTGAGCAATGGATAGCATATCTTCTTTTGAGTATTTTGAACCATTATCTGCAAAGGTCATTGAAAAATCGTCCTCTTTCCCATATCTTGGAATAAGATGGACATGTGAATGAAAGACACTTTGATAAGCCGCTTCTTTATTATTATTAACCATATTTAATCCAACCATATCGGGGAAGGCTTGTTCAATAGCACGTGCAATTTTAGGGATTCTAGTAAAAACATCTGATGCTAACTTCTCATCATACTCAAAAATGTCAGTAACATGTTTTTTTGGAATCACCAAAGTATGTCCTTTAGTGGTCTGAGTAATGTCTAAAAAGGCATATACCATATCATCTTCATATACAGGGTAACTAGGTATTTCTTTTTCTATTATTTTGCAAAAAATACAATCAGTCATGCTTTGTTCCTCCTATGTTTATTAGCTTTCTGTTTTAGTGTAACATTATCACAATTGAATGAAAAGCTAGGACAATGAATATTAAAATAAGTAAGTAAACGAACGATATATGATATAATCAGTCTAGTATATATTGGAGGAAAAATAATGAGTTTAAAAATAGAAAATCTAACAGGAGGCTATGGTCATGTTCCTGTTTTAAAATCAGTTAATTTTGAAGTGAAATCTGGTGAGATGGTTGGGTTAATCGGTCTTAATGGCGCAGGTAAAAGTACAACCATAAAACATATTATTGGGTTACTTAATGCACAAAAAGGAAAAATTACCATTGATGATGAGACCATTTTTAATGCCCCTGAATTTTATCGAAAAAAAATAGGCTTTATACCAGAAAGTCCAATATTGTATGATGAATTGACATTAAGGGAACATATTGAAGTGACGGCGATGGCGTATGATATTCCTAAAGAAGAAGCTTTAAAACGTGCGGAGTATTTATTAAAATTATTTCGTTTAGAAAATAAATTAGATTGGTTTCCCACTCACTTTTCAAAAGGAATGAAACAAAAAGTTATGGTATTGTGTGCTTTTTTAACAGAGCCAAGTTTATATATCATAGATGAGCCATTCTTAGGCTTAGATCCATTGGCTATCAATGCTCTTCTTGAATTGATGAATGAAATGAAACAACAAGGTGCTGCTATTTTGATGTCCACTCATATTTTAGCTACAGCTGAAATATATTGCGATCGTTTTGTGGTCTTGCATAATGGTGAAGTTAGGGCGAATGGGACAATGGAGGAATTACGTGAGGAGTTTAATTTACCAGATTCTTCTTTAGATGATATTTATTTATCTCTTACTAAAGAGGAGGGGAAATAATGGCAGAATTTTATAAATTACGTCTTACTAAACATCGAAAAAAAATGCTTCGCTATTTAAAATATGTGATGAATGATCATTTTATTTTAATTTGTATGGTTGGACTAGGAGGTTTTGGTTATTACTATTCCGAATATTTAAAAACATTGACTCCATTGGTTACGTGGGTACCTTTTATGGTGCTGCTGCTTTGGATTATCAGTCTATTTATTGGACGATTGAGTACCTTGATGCAAGAAGCAGATATGGTATTTTTACTGCCAAAGGAAAGAGCGATGATGACTTATTTGAAACAAAGTTTAAGATATTCGACTATTTTACCAATGATTAGCTTATCTCTAATTGTCGGAGTGACGTTTCCTTTAGTAGCGGCAACAACATCGGTGACTCTTTCTATGGCATTATTCATAATTGCAAGCTTGATTTCATTAAAATATGCAGATTTATGGATACAGTTAGAGTCACTTTATCTTAATACAGAGAAAAAGGTGATAACGCATCGATTTGTATGGTGTATTGGAGCTTTAATTGGTCTTTCTTCAAGTTTATTTTTATCATTTTATATTGGAACAGTCATTTCAATTATTGTGAGTACCTTGCTAGTGGTATTAGCAAAACAAACGTTAGAAATAAGTCAATTGAATTGGGAAAAGAGTATTAACATGGAGAGAAAAAGAATGAAACGAATTTATTCATTCTTTAATTTATTTACGGATGTTCCGGGCTTGTCATCAGATGTTAGAAGACGGAAATATTTAGATGGCTTACTGAATAAAGTTAAGAAAACCTCAGAGAATACTTATCTTTATCTGTATGCAAGAGTTGCTGCAAGAAGTTCTGAGTATAGTAGCTTAACATTACGATTGGTTGCTGTAGGCGCGATTCTTTTATTTTTTACTCAGTCATTTTGGTTAATGGCTATACTAGGTAGTTTGTTTATCTATTTGTTGGGATTTCAATTAATTCCAATGTATCATGCATTCGACTATATGTTGATGATTAAGCTGTATCCTGTTTCTCCTAAGAAAAAATCTGGTGCAGTTTTATCTATAATAAGAAGTGTATTAATTATCATGACAATTATTTATGGCATAATTGTGTTGATTGTATTACCTAATAAAGTAGAGGCAATGCAATTATTTGGGATATTTGTGGTGGTATGCTTAGTATTCTCGTGGGGGTATCTTCCTTTGAGACTAAAAAAAATTGAAAAAAATGCAAATAGATGAAAAACTTTAATAGAAATGTGTTATACTAAATTTTCGTAATCCCGTAGTGGAACAGTGGAATGATGGTAAAAGTGAGTAAAGGACAGTTATGGAGAGTAATAGACATGTTTAATTTTGATAAAAACTGGAATCTCCAACCAATAAAAGGAGATACCGGGAAAGCTTATAAAGGTATGAAAGAAAATGAGAGGGTCTTTATTAAGCGTAATTCTACTCCTTTTTTAGCCGCATTATCTCGTGAAGGTTTGACGCCGAAATTACTTTGGACAAAAAGAACAAGTAATGGGGACATATTAACTGCACAAGAATGGTTAGAAGGACGACAATTAGAGGTAGATGAACTCCCTGAGAGTGAAGATGTTGCACATATGTTGCGTTATCTTCATCAATCAGAGTCATTAAAATCAATGCTTAAAAGAATGGATGGTGCAGAAAAATCAGTCTTTGATTTTTTGAAAGATTATATAACTGATTTACCTAAGGAATTGAAAAACGACGATTATTTAATGCGTATTTTTCGTTATTTAGAAAATCACTTACCATCTTATGCATCAGTTGAATTTGTTGCGTGTCATGGAGATGCTATTCATAATAATTGGATGTTAGCATCAAATGGAGAATTATATTTGGTTGATTGGGATTATTCTGTTTTAGCTGATCCAGCTTATGATTTGGGGACTATATTAGGGCAATATGTTTCTAGAGAGGATTGGCCTAATTGGTTAGAAATGTATGGTATACAAGTTGATGATGAAGTGTTGGAGCGTATTAATTGGTACGCAGGCATGAACTTGTTGCAGCAAATTAAAAGAAGTTATTATCGAGAAGAATACAAACAAATGTCAAACTATGTTTCATTATTAAAAAAATTATATGAGGTATGAGTAGCTCTTTGACTTAAAAGTCAAGGGGCTATTTTATAGAGAAAGGAATACGTTATGCGATTAAGAAACAAACCAGGTGCAATGGAGACAATTAAAGACAATCCACAATATATTTTAACTGATGGTAGCTTGTGGAAAGGTAAATGGCAAGAACGTTTTGCAAAAGAACAACCCATCCACATAGAAGTGGGGAGTGGAAAAGGGCAATTTATTGTCGAAATGGCAAAAGCTCATCCTGATATTAACTATGTTAGTATTGAACTGCAAACAAATGCTATGATTTCAGTATTAGAAAAACAATTAGTTGAGCAGTTACCTAATTTGCAATTATTATTAGTCAATGGAGCAGATTTAACTGATTTTTTTGAAGAAGGTGAAGTGTCTCAAATTTATTTGAATTTCTCTGATCCATGGCCAAAGAAGAAGCATGCTAAAAGACGGCTAACGTATAAAACATTTTTAAAAACCTATGAAACTATCTCAAAGTCAGGTGCACAACTTCACTTTAAAACGGATAATCAAGGTTTATTTGAATATTCATTAGCTAGTTTGTCTCAATATGGTATGGTTTTAAATCAAGTGTGGCTTGACTTGCATGGTAGCGATTATGAAGGCAATATTATGACAGAGTATGAAGAAAAATTTTCTTCGAAGGGACAACCAATTTATCGATTAGAAGCAACTTTTAAAGAGAAATAGTAAAAACATCTTTGCGGATAAAAAAACGCAAAGATGTTTTTATTTTTCTCTGATGAGAAAAGATAGTTGAGTAATAATAGATGAGGTAAGTTGTTCTTTTGGTGTTTGGCAATCATAAAACAACCAATTTTTAATGACGCCTGTCACAGCAAATGCATAAAAATCAGCCGTTTCTTCAAGTTTGATTTGTTTTATCGTTTCTTTTTTTTGATGGGTGATTAGGTATAAAATAAATTGTTGTAGTTGAGTCGATAACTGAGCATCAAAAACATAGGATTCTAGTAGCGTCTTTTGGTAAAATAATTTATTTTTTTCGAAATAATCAACCAATCGTTTAATAATCACTGTCCAGTGATCATAGTTGATAAAATGCTCCACAATTTCAGTGAGTTCTTGTTGATAAATCCAAATAATCAGATCTTCTTTGTCTGTAAAATGATCATAAAAGGTTTGTCTACGATATTCAGCATGAGACATAATATCTTTGATGGATATTTTTTGATAGGGAGTTGTCTTTAATAAATCTTTTAACGAATAGGCGATGACTTTTTTTGTGATTAAAGAACCAGTTGACGCCATGAGAGACCTCCTTTAGTTGACCTTGTCTATAGAATAACAAGCTAAAACGAAAAAGACAAATATGATTCATTTTTGAAAGCGGACACATTTTCGAAACTGTCCATTACGAAGAAAGCCTTTTCTTTATATAATACAGACATAGATAAGAAAACGGAGGAAGCGACGATGAAAAAAATAATTAATCAAACAGATGATATATTAAATGAAATGCTTGAAGGACTCTCTTACGCTTATAGTGATTTAGTAACACGAGTTCCAGGAACAAACGTTATTGCTAAAAAGACTATTTCTGGTAACAAAGTCGGTGTCGTAAGTGGTGGAGGAAGTGGTCATGAACCTGCACATGCTGGATTCGTTGGAAAAGGAATGCTGAGTGCCGCTGTTTGTGGAGAAATTTTCACATCACCTACTCCAGATCAAGTACTAGAAGGAATTAAAGCAGCCGATGATGGTGCTGGAGTATTACTTGTCATTAAAAATTATTCTGGTGACGTGATGAATTTTGAAATGGCAAAAGATTTAGCCGAAATGGAAGGCATTGAAGTTGAAACAGTTTTAGTTGATGATGACATTGCGGTTGAAGATAGCACATACACAGCTGGAAGACGTGGTGTTGCTGGAACTATTTTCGTTCATAAAATTTTGGGTCATGCCGCAGAAAATGGTAAAACATTAGCTGAGATAAAAGAAATCGGGGACAAATTAGTTAAAGACATTAAAACACTAGGTGTTGCTTTAACCGGTGCAACAGTTCCTGCTGTAGGGAAACCAGGATTTGTTTTAGAAGAAGACGAAATTGAATTCGGTGTGGGAATCCATGGAGAACCTGGTTATCGTAAAGAAAAACTACAATCATCAAGAAAACTAGCTGAAGAATTAGTTGGGAAACTAAAAGATGAATTTAACTGGAAATCTGGTGATAAATATGGTGTGTTAGTGAATGGTTTAGGTGGAACACCATTAATGGAACAGTTTGTTTTCATGAATGATGTGAAAGCGCTATTAGAAGAAGATGGATTAATTGTTGACTTCAAAAAAGTTGGTGATGTGATGACATCAATTGATATGGAAGGATTATCGTTAACGATGATTCACCTAGATACACCTGAATGGACAGAAGCATTGAAAGCACCTGTTACAACAATTGCGTGGTAAAAAGGAGAAAATTGTATGGAAGCAAAGAAAATTATAAATTGGTTACAACTTTTTACAGATAAAGTTGGCGAAAATAAAGCGTATTTAAGTGATTTAGATACACCAATCGGAGACGGTGATCATGGTGCTAACATGGCTCGTGGAACGAGTGAAATGATGAAAGTTATCGAAGAAAAAAATCCAGAAACACCAACAGATGTCTTTAAGTTAGCGGCTATGACATTGATTAGTAAAGTCGGTGGGGCTTCTGGTCCTTTATATGGTTCTGCTTTTATGGGAATGACAAAAGCATCAATGAAATCAGATGATTTGGTGACAATTTTAGAAGGTGGCATGAGTGAAATTCAAAAACGTGGCAAAAGTGAGCCAGGCGAAAAAACAATGCTTGATACTTGGTCACGTGTCATTGAATCCCTCAAAGACGGTTCTTTAACAGAAGAAAAAGTGAAAGAAATTGCCGAAGAAACAAAAGAGATGAAAGCAACAAAAGGACGTGCCTCTTATTTAGGTGAACGTTCAATTGGACACATTGATCCAGGTGCTATGTCAAGTAGTTACCTATTTGAAGCTATGATAGAAGTAGGAGTGAAATAGATGAGTTTAGGAATCGTATTAGTATCACATGTATCAGAGATTACAACAGGTATTACTCGTTTAATCAAAGAAGTAGCCAAAGATGTTTCGATTACAACAGCTGGCGGTTTGGAAGACAACGGTATTGGAACTAGTTTTGATACGATTATGTCAGCATTTGAAGAAAATGAAGCAGACACTATCCTGGCTTTTTATGACTTAGGAAGTGCTAAAATGAACTTGGAATTAGCAATGGACATGACAGATAAAAATGTCATTTTATATGATACAGCATTAGTGGAAAGTAGTTATACAGCGGCCGCGTTAATACAAGCTGGTGCTGATTTAAAAACCATTGAAGAACAATTAAGCGAATTAAAGGTAAAATAACTAGGGGGAAAAATCATGAGAAAAGCATTTATTAGTCCATCAAAATATGTACAAGGCGAAGATGAATTACTGAACTTAGGTTATTATGTTAAAACATTTGGAAAGACAGCTCTTTTAATCGCACATCAAGATGATATTAATCGTGTGCAAGAAAAACTAGACAAGACAGCAGAAAAATTTGGTATCACATTTATTCCAAGTCATTTCAATGGGGAATGCTCACGTGGTGAAGTAGCAAGGTTACAAGCATTTGCTAAAGAAAATGAAGCCGATTGTGTGATTGGTTTAGGTGGTGGTAAAGCCATTGACACATCAAAATGTGTAGCTGAAGGAGATCACTTAATTATCGTGCCAACTATTGCTGCAACTGATGCACCAACAAGTCATTCAGCTGTTTTATACACTGAAGATGGTGAATTTGATGACTATGCTTACTTTAAACAAAGCCCAAGTGTGGTCATGGTTGATACAACGATTATTGCTAATGCACCAACCAGATTTTTAGTATCAGGTATGGGGGATGCGTTATCAACATTATTTGAAGCTCGTGCAACAGCGAATTCATTCTCAAATGTTAATGCCGGTTTACCAAATGGGTATGTGACAAAAGAAACAGCTCCTGCTAAAAATACGATTGCAGCTTACACATTAGCTAAAGTATGTTATGAGACATTACTTGAAAATGGCTACAGTGCCAAAATAGCATGTGACAATAACATCGTGACACCAGCGTTAGAAAATATTGTTGAAACCAATATTTTATTATCCGGTTTAGGATTTGAAAGTAGTGGTTTAGCTGCTGTTCATGCAATCCATGATGGATTAACTGCTTTAGAAGGAACTCATTCATATTTCCATGGCGAAAAAGTTGCCTTTAGTGTGATTTGTCAATTAGTCTTAGAAAATGCCTCACAAAAAGAATTACATGAAGTACTTGATTTTAGTTTATCTATTGGCTTACCAGTTTGTTTAGAAGACATTGGCGTAGAAAGCATTACGTTTGAAGAAGCAATGGAAGTGGCTAAAAAGGCTTGTATTCCAGAAGAATCAATTCACTCTATGCCTTTCCCTATTGTTGAGGAAGAAGTTGCGGCTGCCATTATTGCAGCAGATAAGATTGGTCGTGATTACAAAGCGAAACATAAATAATGATTTAAAGGTTTCAAACAGCCAGAATGCTCTATGATCTGGCTGTTTATTGTTTTATATACTTATGTTAGACTAGGGAGGAAAAAGAAGAAGGGGGGATGTTATGACGCGGATTATCAATAAACCAAACGATACTGTTTCACAAGTTTTAAATGGTGTGGCATACATTCATCAAGATATCTTACAAAGAATTCCTAAAACAGGTATATTATTACGAAAAAGCAGTATACCAAACAAAGTTTCAATCATTAGTGGTGGGGGAAGTGGCCATGAACCAGCACATTTTGGGTATATTGGAGAAAATATGCTTGATGCTTCGGTGAGCGGCCCCGTATTTATTCCACCAACAGCTGAAGAGGTATTTAAAGCCATTCAGAAAACAGATCAAGGTGACGGCGTTTTATTAGTCATAAAAAACTTTGAGGCTGATGTCAGTAATTTTTTACAAGCAGAAAAGCAAGCGAAAGACGCGGGTCATAAGGTTTCTCACGTGATTGTCAATGATGACTGTTCAGTTGAAACCGGAAGTTTTGAAAAAAGACGTCGAGGTGTTGCTGGAACTATTTTTGTACATAAAATACTGGGAGCAGCAGCTAGTGAAGGGAAAACATTAGATGAATTAGTTTCAATAGGAGAAAAAGTCATCAACTCAATGAATAGTCTAGGGGTGGCTTTGTCAAGTGGGACAAGTTTAACTGGAGAAACGTCTAACTTTACCTTAGAAAAAGATATGATTTCCTTTGGTATTGGCATTCATGGTGAAGAAGGATATCGAAGTGAACCCTTTCATTCGTCAGAACACTTAGCCAATGAGCTATTAAATAAATTACTCGTTCAGTATGATGATCATACTAATAAAAGATTTGCAATCCTTATAAATGGTTTGGGTACAACGACGGTAATGGAGCAGTATGTTTTTTCAAATGATGTCAAAAGGCTGTTAGAGTTAGAGGGTGTAACGGTTGTTTACGCTAAAACAGGAAATTATATGACATCAACTGATATGGCTGGAATTTCGTTGACTCTTTTAGAAATTATCGAAGAAAGTTGGTTAGAGTATCTCGAAAAACCAACTAATGCTTTTGCTTGGTAAAAAATTAATTATTTGAAAAAAAGGTTGTATTTAAATGAAACTTATGATATATTAATAAGCGTAGTATATTTGATTCGTTTTAGGAAAATTAACGTTCTGTTTACATTTCTCCTATTAAGCGTCACATTTATTGCAACAAAATATGCGTATATGATTACGCGATAATAAGGAGGAAACACAACATGGCAAACGGAACTGTAAAATGGTTTAACGCTGAAAAAGGTTTTGGTTTTATCACTCAAGAAGGTGGAGAAGATGTATTTGCACATTTCTCAGCTATCCAAGGTGACGGATTCAAAACTTTAGAAGAAGGTCAAGAAGTGACTTTTGATGTTGAAGAAGGTCAACGTGGACTTCAAGCAACTAACATCGTTAAAGCTTAATCTAACTTTTAATTAAACAAAACCACTTAAGTTAATTCTTAAGTGGTTTTTTATTTGTTTGAATCAAATGGCTTGTCTATCACCATACTAAGGGCTAAACCGATGCTAATCATTTTATCCATATTTACAATAAGTCCTTGGATTAAGTCCTTGGATTTTATCAGGAGAAAAGTGGATCTGTTCAAAGTGGCACGTAGAAAGATTGAGTGAATCAAGAGATGTATTTAACCAGGTTGTATTTTCAAGAGTACAATCATCTATTTTAAGTTGTTTCCAAGTGGTATCAGAAAATTCAGATGATAATGGATTGCAAGATAAAAAATGTGTCAGGCGTATTTTAGAAAAATTAAATGGTGTATGGGGCATAGTACAGTTGGTAATTGACAATGGTTAAGATGGGAATTAACCCCATAGATGACACTCTTTAAACATAACACGATGGAAGGAGCTATTCATCCTTTCTGATAGATATCATACATAATGTTTAGAACAAGTATAAAATACTACGTTATTAAATGATAAAAAAGTTGTTGACTTTTTTGTTTGATTCTTATACAATTAAGAAGTTGAGAAATTAAAGCAGAAGCACCCGCTTCTCGCCTTAACAATAAAAAATTGTTGGGCTAGATAACGTTTAGTTTTGATATAATATCAAATACTATTTTGGTGCGGGGTCTTTATTTGTAAAGAGCTCGTTTTTTTCTGTGTTTTTCTCTAAAAAATTCGGAGGTGAATGACCATAGCAAAAGATAATATGGTGAATGACGGCATTCGTGCAAGAGAACTACGTTTAATTGCAGTAGACGGAGAACAGCTAGGTGTTAAATCTAAAGTAGAAGCTTTAAGAATTGCTCAAGAAGCAAATCTTGATCTTGTTTTAGTATCACCAAATGCTAAACCACCAGTTGCAAAAATTATGGATTATGGAAAATTCCGTTTTGAGCAACAGAAAAAGGAACGCGAAGCCCGTAAAAAACAAAAAGTCATTAATGTGAAAGAGGTTCGTTTGAGCCCAACAATCGATGTCAATGATTTTAATACCAAATTGCGTAATGCGCGTAAATTCCTTGAAAAAGGTGATAAAGTGAAAGCTTCTATCCGATTTAAAGGTCGTGCGATTACCCATAAAGAAATTGGTCAGAACGTCTTAAATCGCTTAGCAGATGAAACAAGTGATATCTCAGTTGTTGAGCAAAAAGCGAAAATGGATGGTAGAAGTATGTTTATCATGCTTGCACCAAAAACAGATAAGTAGGTAAGAATCTGAGGAGGAAAATAACATGCCAAAAATGAAAACACACCGTGGATTAGCAAAACGTGTAAAACGTACTGGTGGTGGAGGTCTTAAAAGACATCGTGCATTTACTAGTCACCGTTTCCATGGAAAAACTAAAAAACAACGTCGTCAATTACGTCGTCCAGCAATGGTATCAAAAGGCGATTACAAACGTATTCGTCAACAATTGACTCGCATGAAATAATTTTTAGTTCCTGATAATAGCTAAAAATATATATTGAAATAATGAACAACTCAAGGAGGAATTATCATGGCACGTGTAAAAGGTGGAACAGTAACTCGCCAACGTCGTAAAAAAGTGCTTAAGTTAGCTAAAGGCTACTATGGCTCAAAACACACATTATATAAAACAGCAAAAGAACAAGTGATGACTTCTTATACATACGCATTTAGAGATCGTCGTCAAACAAAACGTAACTTCCGTAAATTATGGATTGCTCGTATTAACGCAGCAGCTCGTATGAATGGTTTAAGTTATTCTAAATTCATGCATGGTTTAAAATTAGCAAACATTGATATGAACCGCAAAATGTTAGCTGATATTGCTATTCATGATGCAGAAGCATTTACAACATTAGCTGACCAAGCAAAAGCTGCTTTAGCTAAATAATAAGAGTTATTAATCTAGAGAATGTATGTTTTCTAGATTTTTTATATGAAAAACACATGTTTTTTAGGTGAGATAAATCTAAAAAGCATGTGTTTTTTTATTAATAGTTTAAATAATTCAATAGTTTATTTAGGTCATTGATTTGTTCTTGTAAACTTGCTCCAATAGTCGTATCTCTTACGTATTTTCTATCCACAGGTCTATCCACAATTCGTTTGACTGAAGCAATATCATCGTTTTGTAAAATAACTTCTTCTATAGAGGAAAAAGGTTTATGAGCAACTAATTGCATGCCGTAAGAATTATATAAAAGAGTATATCCGGCGATACCGGTTGTTTTTTGATAAGGTTTTGAAAATCCTCCATCGATTACTAACATTTTTCCTCCTGCTTTAATAGGTGTTTCTCCCTTAATCTCTTTAACAGGAGTATGACCATTTATAAGGTGGCTATCTTTCTTGTTTAGACCAAATTCAGAAAGAATAAAAGAAATCGTTTCTTGATTCTCTCTAAGTTTATAATAAGCATTTTTTTCTTCTATGTGAGTTTCCTTGTCTTTAATGAAATATCGTTCAAAAGTAGTCATTTCTTTTTTTCCGAATAATGACGAATTTTCTCCTGACCATAAATACCAAAGTAAATCTGTGTCGATATCGTTATGACTATGTGGATTAGCGTAAGCTCTTCTTAAGCTGGTTTCAAAAAAATCTAATAGATATTTCCCTTTATACGCGTGTCCGTTGATATGGAAAGCTTTTAATGAACCATCTTGGTTTAAAGGAACGCAACCGTGAATAAGCAAGTTATCATTGTAGACCAGGTACATATTTCCTCTTCTTACTAAAAAATCAGTATGGCGTTTTAATTTTTCTGAATGGATAAAGTTATGCATTAAACGTTCAATAATATCTTCTTCTTCCAATGTTAATTTAGTGGGATTATTAGGATCTACTGTCATGAAACAGGTGTTGGTTAAAGTATACTTTTTTCCTTTTAGGTGAACCGATAAGTCAGTGTAGTCGACAGTTGTTAAAAATTTTCTATGATCCATATTAAACTCTTGTCGCCTAGAAACCAATTGTTCCTCTAATTTGAATTGTAAAATAGCGGCTGCTTGATGTATTTTGGTTGTCTCTAACAGCTCTTCTTTTGAAGATATCGTTTCAGGTATTGTTTTCGGTTGAAATACTGGATTATCTAGGTAGTACTTTTCTGCATAAGTCAGTAACGGTCGTAAGTTGATACCATAAGTATCTTCAATAATATCTAAGTTATTATATCTTGCTGAAATGCGAATGATATTCATCATACAAATAGGAGAACCTGCTGCTGCACCAATCCAAATGATGTCATGATTTCCCCATTGTATATCGACTGAATGGTAATTCATTAAAGCGTCAATAATTTTATCTGGTGCAGGTCCTCTATCATATATATCGCCGACAACGTGTAAATGGTCTATAACTAAACGTTGGATAGTGTAACACAGGTCAATAATTAAAGCGTTCCCTTGTTTGAGCGTCAAAATATTAGAAATGATTTGATTATAATATTCTGCTTTATCAGCATTAGTTTTTACTTGATAAAGTAGCTCCTCAATGATATATGAAAAACGTTTTGGTAAAGATTTTCTTAATTTTGAGCGAGTATATTTACTCGCACTAAATTTTATTAAACGAATTAATTGATCAATTGTTTGTCTATACCAATTAGCGTTAATTTGTTTTTCAAGATGTTTTAATTTTTCCTCGGGATAATAAATAAGTGAAGCAAGGTTCTGTTTTTCATTAAAAGTTAATTCATTATTAAAGACATCATTTATTTTTTCTTTTACATTACCCGATCCATTTCTTAATAAATGTTGGAAAGCATTGAACTCCCCATGTAAATCACTAACAAAGTGTTCAGTGCCTTTTGGTAAGTTTTGAATCGCTTTCAAATTTATGATTTCGCTAATAATGTTTTCTTCATTTTCATACTGTTTATAAAGTAAATCAAGATATTTATTTTGTTCTATCATATAATCTAAACCTTTTCTTTTTACCTTAATAGTAGTCTATCATACATTATTAGTCAATATATACCAATTAGTAAAAAATACCTAATTGTCAAACGATAAAAAAATTTGTATAATTTGTAAGGATGGGGTAGGTGATAAAAAATGAGAAATGAAATGATGTATCGTCCAGTTTTAAAAGATGAAATAATAGAATTACTTAGGCATAGACAACCGGAAATGAGCGGTAAAGTAGGAAAAGTCCAAGAAGAAGCTAAAGAAACAGGAGTACCAGTTATTCCAAATGAAACAGCGACGTTTTTACGATTTTTCTTAAAACAAATTAAAGCAAAAAATGTTTTGGAAATTGGCACTGCTATTGGTTTTTCTGCTAGTTTGATGATAGAGGCTATGGGAAAAGATAGTCATGTGACGACGATTGACCGATTTGACGTTATGATTAGGCGAGCAAAGAATACATTTGAACAATTAGAAATTGAAGATCAAGTAACTTTACTAGAAGGTGACGCAAAAGATTTATTAGGAACTCTTGATGAGCCATATGATTTTATATTTATGGATAGTGCAAAATCAAAGTATATTGAGTTTTTACCAGAATGTTTAAGGTTAGTAAAAACAGGTGGCGTGATTATGATCGATGACGTATTTCAAGCGGGAACAGTCATGCATGATATAAAGGATATACCTAAGAGCCAGCGAACTATTTATCGAAAATTAAATCAATTATATGATACCGTACTAGGAAATGAAGACTTATCTGTCACGATTCTTCCCTTAGGAGATGGCGTGTTAATGATTTCAAAAGAAGTGGATAATGTACACTTAAAAAGTGACAAGGGAATGTGATAGAGTCACATTCCTTATTTTTTATTAAAATAAAAAACCCAACTGATAAATAAATTAACAGTTGGGTTAAATAACGTCGCAGGAGGGATTCGAACCCCCGACCGTTCGCTTAGAAGGCGAATGCTCTATCCAGCTGAGCTACTGCGACTGAATGAATAAGTAGTATTGGTTGTTTCAAACAACAGAATAATCATAAACAATTTTCACAGGATAGTCAACTGTTTTTTTATAAAAATTTATTTTTTAAAAAAACCTATGTAAAAGGAAAAACAGAAGAAAAAATGGATGATAAACAAACGGAATTTTAAAAAACTAGACAAAAAGTAGAAGTATGATGTATACTTACAAAAGTATTGTTGATATTATGGGGAAATTAAACAATATAACAATTAATTTATGTGTAAGGGGAATATACAATATGGGGAAAATCGATCCACGAGTCATTAAAACTCGTAAAAAATTAAGACAAGCTTTTCTAGATTTGTTAAAAACACGTAGTTTGAGTGAAATGAACATCAAAGATTTAACAAATCAAGCAGGTGTTACTAGAGGTACTTTTTATTTACATTATCGAGATAAAGATACATTTATTGAAACCATTATGGAAGAAATCATTGAAGATTTCTATGAATCAGTGGTGGAGTACATTCCTTATCAAGGTGATGAAGAAAAACAAATTCCACGAATTGTTTTAGATCGTGTGTTTGCTTATATTGGTAACTCACCAGAATTTTTTGTTACGTTACTAAATGAAAACGATGCAGAAGATTACCGCGTATTATTTAGTGAACGTTTATATGACTACGTATTAGCTCATGTGAACTATGGTAACTCTATCCCAGTTAGAAAAATGCCAAAAGAATTGGTAAATAACTTTGTTGTATACTCGTTGCTAGGTATTTCAAATGCGTGGGTTAGTGAAGGTCAGATTTACGCGAATCATTATATTGCCGCAATGGTATCAAAAATGTATCGCTCTGAATTGTTTATTGAAGTTGGGTTGTCCGACTTTTTTGTATCTGAAACACTCTAATTTATAGAGAATGGTCAAAAGTTATTGACCGTTCTCTTTTTTTTTGGTAGAATGTTAATGTTGTATTTGTGTGCACCACAACTACAACCGCACGAAACAAGTATTAAGAACGCAAGTCGCTTGTAACGGCGAGTCTAAGTATAGAAGAAGGAGGTGCGGAACAAACATGTACGCTATTGTAAAAACTGGTGGAAAACAAGTTAAAGTAGAAGTAGGTCAAGCCATTTACGTTGAAAAATTAGACGTAGAAGCTGGCGGTAAAGTTGTGTTTGATGAAGTCGTTTTAGTAGGTGGAGAATCAACAAAAGTTGGAACACCACTTGTTGAAGGAGCAACTGTTGAAGGAACTGTTGAAAAACAAGGAAAACAAAAGAAAGTTGTCACTTACAAATATAAACCTAAAAAAGACAGTCATCGTAAACAAGGTCATCGTCAACCTTATACAAAAGTTATGATTGAAGCAATTAATGCCTAATTTTTAGAAAGTAGGTATGCTTGTGATACAGGCTAAATTTAAGCAAACTGAGACCGGTGACTTTTTATCATTTGAAATGGATGGACATGCTGAATCAGGTCCTTATGGATACGACATAGTGTGTGCAGCAGCATCTGCTTTGTCAATTAATACGATAAATAGTATTAACGAACTAGCAGACTATATGCCCATTTATGAAATGGAGTCAGGATATCTTTATTTTGAAAGATTGGATTCTTTATCAGATAAACAAATTGATATAACAAATTTATTGGTTCACAGTTTATTAATTGGGCTACGCTCAATTGAAGCTGATAATCAAGCATTTATACAAGTTAAACTCAGTCAAGGAGGTGCAAATCCATGTTAAAAATGAATTTACAATTATTCGCCCATAAAAAAGGTGGAGGTTCTACTACTAACGGTCGTGACTCAAGATCAAAACGTTTAGGTGCTAAACGTGCTGATGGTCAAACTGTATCAGGTGGATCAATTTTATACCGTCAACGCGGAACAAAAATTTATCCAGGTGAAAATGTTGGTCGTGGTGGAGATGATACATTGTATGCAAAAGTGGACGGAGTTGTTCGTTTCGAACGCAAAGGTCGCGAAAAAACACAAGTATCAGTTTATCCAGTGGCTAAATAATTAAAACTCTAAAGCAGCTTATTCGTTG
Source organism: Vagococcus sp. CY52-2 (assembly GCF_022655055.1). Lineage (NCBI taxonomy): Bacteria > Bacillati > Bacillota > Bacilli > Lactobacillales > Enterococcaceae > Vagococcus > Vagococcus changpingensis. The sequence continues at coordinate 403,589 of NZ_CP093384.1, forward strand.
GGATAAGTTGCTTTTTTATTTTGTTTGATTTTATTTCCTTGATAAGTTTGTTATAATAAAAAGTAGCATAATGAAAAGAGGGCGACGTAAATGATGGAACGTGTAGAAAAATTACGAAGTAAAATGGTGGAACGTGGAATAGATAGTTTTTTAATTACAAATTCATATAATTTAAGATATTTAACAGGCTTTACTGGAACAACAGGTATTGCGTTAATCACTCTAGACAAAGCATATTTTATTACAGACTTCAGATACACTGAACAAGCAAGTGAACAATGTGTAGGATATGAAATTGTTAAAAATGTTGAACCAGCTTTTAATGTTGCTGCTGATCTAGTGAATCAATCTAAAGTTCAAAATATGGCATTTGAAGAACAAACAGTATCGTTTTTCCAATACACTGTGTTAGAAGAATTAGTAGATGTTGATTTAATACCAGTAACAGGAGTGATTGAAACTTTACGTGAAGTAAAAGATATCGCTGAGATTGAAACCATTCGTAAAGCTTGTCAAATTGCTGATGCTGCCTTTGAACATATTTTAACTTACATCAAACCTGGAATGACTGAAATACAAGTAGCAAATGAATTAGACTTTTATATGAGAAGTTTAGGAGCAAGTGGTGTATCATTTGATACAATTGTCGCAAGTGGATTACGTTCAGCTATGCCACATGGTGTTGCAAGTGATAAAGTTATCGAAGTTGGCGATTTTATTACGATTGATTTTGGTTGTTATTATAATGGGTATGTTTCTGATATGACAAGAACGATTTCTTTAGGTGAACCAAGTGAAAAATTGAAAGAAATCTATCAAATTGTTAAAGAAGCACAACAATTGGTTTTGGATACAGCTAAGCCAGGTATGACTGGTATAGAATTAGATGCAGTAGCAAGGGATTATATTGCTGAAAAAGGATATGGTGATGCTTTTGGTCATTCAACAGGACATGGAATTGGTTTAGAAATTCATGAAGGACCAAATGTTTCTAAATTAGCTGAAAAAATGTTTGTTCCAGGAAATGTTATCACAAATGAACCAGGAATTTATTTGCCAGGAATTGGTGGGGTTCGAATTGAAGATGATATGTTAGTGACAGAAGATGGTATTGACCGATTGACACATTCTCCAAAAGAGCTTATTATTTTATAGATAATTCATGTGAAAAATAGTATTTTAGGAGGCCGTTATGATATCAGTTAATGATTTAAAAACAGGCTTAACAATTGAAGTAGATGGTAATATTTATCGTGTCATTGAATTTCAACATGTTAAACCAGGAAAAGGTGCAGCGTTTGTTCGAACAAAATTAAAAAATTTACGAAATGGAAATACTGCTGAAAAAACATTTCGTGGTGGAGAAAAAGTCGCAAAAGCTCAAATAGATAATAAAAAAATGCAATATCTTTATGAATCTGGAGGCAGTTATGTCTTTATGGATATGGATACTTATGAGCAACTAGAGTTACCACAAGAACAGATAGCAGAAGAATTAAATTACTTATTGGAAAATAGCGAATGTCATATTATGATGTATGGAACAGAAACTATTGGAATAAATCTTCCAAATACGGTAGAATTAGAAGTCAAAGAAACAGAGCCAGGAATTAAAGGAGATACATCATCAGGGGGATCAAAACCTGCTGTTATGGAAACAGGGTTAGTTGTCCAAGTACCATTCTTTATTAATGCTGGTGACCGTTTGATTATTAATACAACTGATGGGTCATATGTTTCTCGTGCATAGTGATAAACTAAAGGAGGAAGTTTAATGTCAGAAAATAAAAATTTGGTATTAAGTAACCAAAATCAAGCGATTGATGGAGAAATTGTCGTTGCTCCTGAAGTCATAGAAGTTATTGTTGGTATTGCTGCATCCAAAGTATCTGGTGTTTATGGTATGCGCGGTAACTTAGCATCTAACGTTGCTGAACTGTTTGGAAGTTCTGTTCATGACAAAGGTGTGTATTTAACAAATGATGCTGGCAAGATTAAAATTGACCTGTATTGCTTCTTGAATTATGGTGTATCAGTGCCTAAAACAGCTATTGATATGCAAGAAAAGGTGAAACAACAGGTTCTTTATATGACAGATTTAGAGATAGCAGAAGTAAATGTCCATGTTGTTGGCGTTGTTCCTGAAAAAACAACATTGCCAGATTTAAATGAATTATTTGATTCAGAAGATGAGGAAGATTAGAGTGGGATTAACAAGACACCAATTAAGAGAAGTAGCTTTTCAAACAATTTTTTCAATGATGTATCAAGAAGATGCTGCAATTATTGATTCCATTAGTTATACACTATCACTAATGGATGAGAGTTTTGAGTTAGAGGAAGAAGATTTAGTGATTCCTACTTATTTAGAAGTGGTTGTAACTGGGATTACGGAAAAACAAGACATACTTGACGAAGTGATTGAAAAACATTTGAAAGGATGGAAAATTAATCGTTTAGCTAAAGCTGATTTGATTATTTTACGTCTAGCCATTTTTGAAATGCTATATTTAAAAGATATACCTAACAAAGTATCATTGAATGAGGCGCTTGAATTAGCTAAAACGTATAGCGATGACGAATCGAAACGTTTTATTAATGGTGTTTTGTCATCAGTATTAGAAGATATAGAAACAGAAACTGTTTAATCATAAAAGACAAAAAGATTAATTTCTTTTTGTCTTTTTAAATAAGCTACTAGGAGTTTTTGTAAGTAAGTGTTAATGGCTAGTTTAATATGTTTATGTATAAAAATAAAGTAGATAATGTCTTCAACTAACGTAAATAGAAATGAAAGTATTCAGTAATTTTTATTGTTGAAATATAAATTCATAGTATAATAAGAACTAATTATGATAAGATGACCTTTAACTAAGGAATATTATCATAATTAGTTTTTTTATTAAACGAGATGATATTTTTTATCAAAAATAGCTTATGATACAATAGAACGAAATGAAAAAATGAGGGGATGGAGACTATGACAGTAATTTTAGACGGGAAAGCATTAGCAAATAAAATGCAAGAAGATTTAGCCAATGAAGTGGCAGAATGGAAAACTAAAGGTTATCGTATACCAACACTTGTGGTCATTTTAATCGGAGAAGATAGTGCAAGTAAGGTATATGTTAAAAATAAAGAGAAATCAGCACAAAAAATAGGATTTAATTCAATTGTGAGACGATTAGATACAACGATTAAAGAAGAAGATCTTTTATCAATTATTGAATCATACAATCAAGATGATTCAGTAGATGGTATTTTAGTTCAACTACCGCTACCAAAACATATAGATGAAGAAAAAGTATTATTAGCCATTGATCCTAGAAAGGATGTGGATGGTTTCCATCCTTTAAATGTTGGAAAATTATTTGTAGGAGATCCAGACATGCATCCATGTACTCCATATGGCATTATTACTTTGTTAAAAGAGCATAATGTTCAACTTGCTGGGAAAAAAGTTGTGATTATTGGTCGAAGTAATATCGTCGGTAAACCATTGATGCATATGATGTTGAATGAAGATGCGACTGTGACAATTGCTCATTCAAAAACAAAAAATTTGAAGGATGAAACGCTAACGGCAGACGTGTTGGTAGCTGCAATTGGACAAGCTGAATTTATCACATCAGATTATGTGAAAGAAGGAGCTGTTGTGGTTGATGTTGGAATGAATCGTAATAGTGAGGGCAAATTAGTTGGAGATGTTGATTACCAAGATGTATTGCCAAAAGTTAGTGCCATCACACCTGTTCCAGGAGGCGTTGGACCAATGACTATAACAATGTTAATGGAGCAAACCATGAACCAGGGAAGAAAGTATTGTGGTGAAGAAAAAGAATGACGGGAAAAAATTATTTAACAGTAACAGCCTTAACAAGGTATTTAAAACGAAAATTTGAAGCAGATCCTTATTTGGAGAAAGTTTATTTAACTGGAGAAGTATCAAATTTTAGACCTAGAGCAAACAGTCATCAATATTTTAGCTTGAAGGATGAAAAAGCTAAATTATCTGCGGTGATGTTTAAAGGTGCTTATCAAAAATTAAAATTTCAACCAGAAGAAGGCATGAAAGTTTTAGTAGTTGGTCGAATTTCGCTTTATGAAGCATCAGGAAATTATCAAATTTATATTGATCATATAGAACCAGATGGTGTAGGAGCGCTTTATCAAGCTTATGAACAGCTTAAAAATTCGCTAAATCAAGAAGGGCTATTTAAAGAAAGTCATAAACAACCATTAGTTAAATATCCTAAACGCATTGCTGTTGTCACTAGTCCTAGTGGCGCGGTAATTAAAGATATTATCACAACTATTCAAAGACGTTATCCGATTGCACAACTCGTTTTATTTCCAACAAAAGTTCAAGGAGACGATGCCTCTAAAGAAATTGCTCAACGGATTAGAGAAATTAATGAGATAGGAAGTTTTGATACCATGATTGTTGGTCGTGGTGGTGGTTCTATTGAGGATTTATGGTCTTTTAATACGGAGGAAGTTGTAAGAGCGGTATTCGAATCCAGAACGCCTGTTATTTCATCTGTCGGGCATGAAACAGATACGACACTGACTGATTTAGTGGCCGATGTTAGAGCGGCAACACCTACTGCAGCTGCAGAATTAGCAGTTCCAGTATTAAAAGAAGAGTTAATAAAAATTCGTGAAAAACAAATGCGTTTATACAATGCATTAAATAATCAGTTGAAACATAAACGGGCTAACTATGATAAATTGAGTCAGTCAGTGATGTTTAAGCAACCGAATAGATTATACGAAGCCTTTTACTTACAATTAGATGGTTTAGACAGACGTTTGAAACAAACCATTATAAATACATTGCATGAAAAACAAACGCAGTGGCAAAAGCAATCTGAAAAATTAATGCTTAAAAATCCTTCAGAACAAATAAAAAGACGTCATCAAGAGCTTACTTTTTTTGAGCAATCACTTAATCGTTCGATGCAACAGCTGTTACTTAATAAAGAAAAGCATTTTTATCAAGCTACTGAATCACTTGATTTATTAAGTCCTTTAAAAACAATGAGCAGAGGATATAGTTATGTTACGAAACAACAACATATTGTAAAAAGCGTATCAGATGTTAAAATTGAAGATGAAGTGACGTTAAATGTATCAGATGGTAAAATAATAACAATTGTAAAAGAAATAGAAAGCGATGGGATGATATGACCAAAGAAAAACAAACATTTGAAGAATCAATGGAAGAGTTAGAAACGATTATTAAAGGGCTTGAATCAGGGGATGTTCCGTTAGAAATAGCTTTAGAAAAATTTCAACGTGGTGTAGAATTAAGTAAGCAGTGTCAAGAAACATTAGCTAATGCCGAAAAGACCTTAACAAAAGTCATGAGTCAAGATGGTCAAGAAATAGAGTTTGAAGCTAAAGGAGAGTAATGATGACAAATTATTCTGATTTTGTCGCAATGAATGCACCAAAGATTGAACAAAGTATTTGTGAATTTATTCGGGAAGAAACGATTGGAGAAGAATTAACTAAATCAATGATTTATTCTATTAAAGCGGGTGGAAAAAAATTTCGTCCACTTCTTTTTTTAGCAACGTTAGATTTATTTGATTACTCTATTACACAGTCTGAATATGATGTGGCAAGTTCACTTGAAATGATTCATACCTATTCGTTGATTCATGATGATTTGCCAGCGATGGATGATGATGACTTACGTCGTGGAATGCCAACAAATCATATTGAATTTGGAGAAGCGTTAGCTATTTTAGCAGGAGATGGGTTGTTAACTGAAGCGTTTCACTTATTATCTTTGGCTGATATTGAGTCTGAAAAGCTAGTTAAAATCATGGAGATATTATCAGCTAGTGCTGGTACAAAAGGAATGATTGCAGGACAAGTAGAAGATATACAGGCTGAGAATAAACCAGTTTCTTTGGAAGAGTTGCAGAAAATTCATGAGAAAAAAACAGGAGCATTAATAAAAAGTGCTGTCGAAATGGCGTGTATTATAGCGGATGTTAATATCTTTGTTCAGGATAAACTAGAACAGTATGCAACTGCTTTAGGGATTGCATTTCAAATTCGTGATGATTTACTTGATGTTATTGGGGATGAAGCATTAATCGGTAAACACACTGGTAGTGATGAAAAGTTAAATAAATCAACTTATGTATCCCTATTGGGATTATCTGGTGCTAGAAAAGCTTTTTATGAGAAATGTGATGAGGCAAAAGAAGCGTTGAATCAAGTCAAATTAGAGTTAAAACGCCCAATAATTGATTTGACAATATTAGATGAAATACTAAAAGAATTGAAGGAAATAGAATGAAAGAAAAAGTAGGAAAAGAACGTGTTGATGTTCTTTTAGTGCAACAAGGACTGTGTGAAACAAGAGAAAAAGCAAAACGGACAGTCATGGCTGGTTTAGTTTGTGATGAAAAAAATATTCGTTATGACAAGCCTGGAGAAAAAATTCCGATTGCAACTGAACTTAGATTAAAAGGACAAGTAATGAAATATGTGTCTCGTGGTGGTTTGAAATTAGAAAAAGCAATTGAAGTATTTAATATTGATTTTTCAAACCGAACCTTATTGGATATTGGGTCATCAACTGGAGGATTTACTGATGTTGCCTTACAAAATGGGGCGATGATGAGTTACGCTTTGGACGTCGGCTCTAATCAACTTGCATGGAAATTAAGACAAGATGAACGTGTTGAAGTCATGGAAAAAACGAATTTTAGATATGCTAAGTTATCGGATTTTAAATTAGGTCAACCAAATATTGCCACAATTGATGTTTCGTTTATTTCATTAAAATTGATTATTCCAGTCTTACGAAACATCATTTCGGAAGATGGAGAAGTTGTGGCATTGATTAAACCACAATTTGAAGCAGGAAAAGAACAAGTGGGAAAAAAGGGAATTGTTCGAGATAAAAAAGTGCATATGGATGTATTAAATAAAATGATTAGTATGATGACGGAATCTCAATTTGACGTAGTGAAGTTAGACTATTCTCCAATTACTGGTGGGGAAGGGAATATAGAGTTTCTTGCTTACTTAAGACCTTGCCAAACAACCGGAAATTATTTGGGACGTGAAATAATAGAAGAGTTAGTAGAAAGAGCCCACAATCACTTGAATGAATAAGAGAGGTCAGGCTGAGTATGAGAAAATCCGAACGACAAAAACTAATAAAAAAAATAATATTTGAAGAAAATGTTGGGAAACAAGAAGAGTTAGTTATAATGTTAAAAGATCGGGGTATACCTGTCACACAAGCAACTGTATCAAGGGACATTAAAGAATTAAATTTAATTAAACAAGTTGATGAAAATGGGGTTTTTAAATATTTTTTACCTAAAAATGACACAGCTGAAAAGCGTCGTTTAGAAAAAATGATGGGAACATCATTTATCAGTATTGATACGATGGACAATTTAGTGAATCTTCAATTAGAGCCTGGAGTTGGGGTGATTATTGGTAAGTTAGTCGAATTTGTTTATGAAGAAAGTTTATTTACTGTTGTATCTAACGATGATAAATTACTCATTATTACGCGAACCCATGAACAAGCGCGTATGTTAGAAAGAGAAATTTTATCTATGACATAATGGAGTGATGACTGATATGATTCAAGAGTTAACAGTTCAGGATTTTGCGATTATTTCTAATTTAACAATTCCTTTTCGAGAAGGTATGACCGTCTTAACAGGTGAAACTGGCGCGGGAAAATCAATTATTATTGATGCAATGGGACTTATTGCTGGTGGTAGAGGATCAATTGATTATATACGAGATGGGGCAGAAAAGTGTCGTATTGAAGGGTCTTTTTTTGTGTCAGATAATGAAGATGTAGCAACTTTTTTAGAAAAAAATGGAATAGAGCCATCAGATGGACAATTGGTGATACAGCGTGAAATTTATCGTACTGGACGAAATAATTGTCGCATTAACGGACAACTTGTTACTACAAAAATATTACGAGAAATAGGACCATATATAGTAGATATTCATGGTCAAAATGAACATCAAGAATTAATGCATGTTTCTAATCATTTGCATTTATTAGATCAATATGGCATGAAACAATTAGGTAATGAATTAACAGTTTATCAAGAAAAATTTAAGAACTACATGTCTCTTAAAGAGCACGTCAACCATTTATTAAATAATGAAAAAGAATTTGCTCAACGAATGGATATGTTAACGTTTCAGTATAAAGAAATAGAATCCGCACAGTTGACGGATGGAGAAGAAGAAACATTAATTGAAGAACGACGTAAATTAATGAATTTCCAAAAAATTATGGATTCATTAAAGAAAACCTATCAATATTTAGATAATGAAGAATTAAATGCTGTCACATTAAGTGGTGCTGCGATGACTGAAATGGAACAAATAGAAACGATTGATGAGGAGTATTCTGAAACAACAGAACTATTAAGAACAGCTTATTATTCCTTGCAAGAAGCAACCGGGAGAGTTAGTAGTTCTTTGGAGCAGCTAGAGATGGATGATGAGCGACTGATTGTCATTGAAAATAGACTAGATGTCATTAGACAGTTGAAAAGAAAATATGGTGATAGCGTTGGTGAAATATTAGAATACTTTAAAGGTATATCAGAGGAATTGTCGGAAGAATTAGGAAATACAACGGATGTTAATAAATTAACAGAGAAATTAGAACAGGACAAAAATGAGTTAAATAAATTAGCTAAAAATATTAGTCAAATACGTCGTAGTGTTGCAAACGTATTAGAAAAAAATATCATGAAACAATTAGCGAGCCTTTACATGGAACAAGCAATCTTTAAAGTTGATTTTATAGAGACTGAATTAACAATAAATGGACTAGATAAAATTGAATTTTATTTATCTACTAATGTTGGTGAATCTCCTAAGCCATTAACAAAAATTGTTTCAGGTGGAGAATTATCTCGTATTATGTTGGCTTTAAAAACTATTTTTTCTGCCACACAATCAGTGACAAGTATTGTATTTGATGAGGTAGATACGGGCGTTAGTGGAAGAGTAGCTCAAGCAATTGCTGAAAAAATTCATCAAATAGGAAAATATTCGCAAGTTCTTTGTATTACCCATTTGCCACAAGTTGCAGCTATTGCCGATACGCAATATTTTATTAGAAAAGTAGTTAAGGATAATCGTACGCAAACAATCGTTAATGAATTAACAAAAACCGAAAGGGTCAATGAAATAGCAAGAATGTTATCTGGTGCAGATGTTACTGAGTTAACCAAAGAGCATGCTAAGGAATTATTAGCTTTAGCAAAAAAAGGCCACTAACTGATTAAATGTTAGTGGTCTTTTTTAGTTAAATAATTCCTAAGGCTGCTAAAGAGGTTAAAACTAAGCCGCCAATTGTTACAATAAGCATAATCCATATTACAACTTTAGTTATTTTATTAAATGTTGATTGTGGTTTTTTATCCATTATGTTGTATTCACTCCAATATTATAGTTATTATGCTATATTTTACAATGAGATTTATAAAAATAGCAAGAAAATCAATAAAATGTAAAAAAATGCTTAAATAAATTGAAAGACAGCAGAGTAATGCTTATAATAGAATTAATTAAATGTCTACGAAGGGATAAAAAGAATGCCAAATTTTACAGTTGCACTATTTTTTTGGTACTTATTTCCAGTTATAGTGATTATTGCAAGTAATTTACTTGTAAAAAAAACAAATATTGATAAAAAGTATGGTATAAAAACACCGGATATAGCAACACCGTTCTTTTTTATAGGGCTTCACTTTGTATCCGTAGGAACGTTAGGTAAAAGCTTTTTAGCATATGTCTTTTTAATGATTTTTTTCATAGGGATGATTGTTGCAATTATGCTTGCTTATTATTTTCATGATATCAATTATCGACGCTATTTTAAGATTTTGTGGCGGATTGCTTTTTTAGTAACATTAATGATTTATGTTGTTTTGATTATCGGTAGTATTATTTTATTTTTAAAACGTTAGTATGCATCTTCTATTAGGTAGAAGATGCTTTTTGATAATTATTTAAAATCTATGATAAATTATAATTTTTTTTATAAGAATGTGGTAGAAAGTGGGGTAATGTGGTAGACTGAAATTATTGAGTGGCGTTGTGAGGTGACCTAGTTATGTTTATGGGAGAATTCCAGCATAATATTGACTCAAAAGGACGTCTAATCGTTCCCTCTAAATTAAGAGATTCTCTTGGTGAACGATTTATTGTTACCAGAGGAATGGATGGCTGTTTATTTGGTTATACACTAGAGTCTTGGTCTCGCCTAGAAGAGAGTATGAAAAACATGCCACTTACTAAAAAAGATGCTAGGACATTCGTTCGATTTTTTTATTCCGCAGCAACAGAGTGTGAAATAGATAAGCAAGGACGTATTAATATTCCTATTAAATTAAGACAATTTGCAGGATTAGAAAAACCTTGTATCATTATAGGGGTATCCGATAGAATCGAAATTTGGAGCGAAAATCGCTGGTTAGCATTTTCTAAAGAGGCTGAAGAAAATTTTGATGATATCGCAGAAAGCCTTATTGATTTTGGAATATAAGTAAAAATGGAGAATGAAAATGTCAGAAACATTTAAACATATTACTGTTCTATTAAAAGAAACAGTAGATGGATTAAACATAAAATCAGATGGAATATATATAGATTGTACATTAGGTGGTGCTGGGCATAGTCAATATCTGTTGTCCCAGTTATCCAATAAAGGCCATTTGTATGCCTTTGATCAAGATGAACGTGCAATTGAACACGCTAAAAAATTTTTATTAGATGAAGTAGAACAAAATAAAGTAACGTTTGTTAAAAGTAATTTTCGTTATCTAAAAGAAAAAATGAATGAATTAGGTGTCCAACAAGTAGATGGAATTCTTTATGATTTGGGTGTGTCATCACCTCAGTTAGATGAAGCAGAAAGAGGATTTAGCTACCATCAGGATGCACCATTAGATATGAGGATGGACCAAACAAATTATTTAACGGCTAAAGAAGTTGTAAATGAATATACTTATGAACAATTAGTTAAAATATTCTTTAGATATGGTGAAGAAAAATTTTCAAAACAAGTGGCTCGCTTGATTGAAAAACGACGGATTGAAAAACCAATTGAAACAACGGGAGAGCTAGTTGAAATTATTAAAGAAGCTATACCAGCACCTGCTAGACGAAAAGGTGGACATCCAGCTAAACGTATTTTTCAAGCGATTCGTATTGAAGTAAATAGTGAGTTGGATGTTATTAGTGAAACACTTGAACAAGCCATTGATTTACTGAAACCAACTGGTCGAATTAGTGTCATCACATTTCATTCATTAGAAGATAAGCTAGTGAAAAACATTTTTAAGGAATACAGTACACCTCAAGACTTGCCACCTGGACTGCCTATTATACCAATTGAATATCAACCTGATATAAAATTAATTAATAGAAAACCAATCGTGGCCTCAGATGAAGAGCTTGGGATGAATAATCGATCTCGTAGTGCTAAATTACGTATTATCGAAAAAATAGCTCCTGAAAGGGTGGATTAACATGTCTCTGCCAGAAAAGCAAAGTCCATTTACATATAATGATTCTCCAGTTAACTCACCTGTTAGTAAGGAGAATAGTACATTGGAAGAAGTGCAACCCCCAATAATTCCACAGAGTAAATTGAAAAAAGTGACTAAATTAGAAAAGTTTATTTTCACTGTATTTATTGCAACATTTTTATGCTTGGCGGTTGCAACTATTCGAATGACAACCTATATTAACCGTGAGGAAGAAGCTATTTCTTCTCTTCAGGCAGATAGCAAACAGATGCAACAAGATATTGAAACTCTTGATCAAGAGAAAAATGAGTTGCAACGAACTGAACGTTTGAAAAAAATTGCCGAATCTGCTGGAATGCAAATGCGTGATGAGAATATAAGGAAAATAAAATGATGAAAAAAATAAAAGAATTTTTTAGAAAAATAAACAAAAAAATACAAGAAAAAAGTTTAACACCAGCAGGCAATAGAAAAAAAGTGGGGGTTATCCTGTTTTATGCTTCTATTGCTGTTTTTGTTTTAATTTCTTTACGTTTCGTTTACATCATAACAGTTGGTAAGGTCGGTTCGCAAAGTCTTGATTCTGAAAGACAAAAAATATATCAAGGAAGTAGCGTTATAAAAGCAAAACGTGGAACCATTTTCGATCGTAATGGGCTGCCACTTGCTGAAGATGCTACTTCTTATTCGTTATACGCAGAACTTGACAAAAACTATAAAGGGATTAATAACGTGGAGCTTTTTGTGCATGATAAAGATCATGATAAAATTGCTGATATTTTAAATAAGTATACTGGAATTGATAAAAAACTTGTTTTAGAACAATTAACACCTAAGAAAAATAAAGACGGTAAGTTAATTACTAATGTAGAATTTGGTTCTAAAGGAAAAAATCTAAGTTTAGAAACTAGAAACAATATTGAGGAAGCATTAAAAAAAGAGAATATTACTGGTATCTATTTTAAGGAGCACCCTGACAGATTATATCCGAATGGAAAATTTGCTTCTTATTTCATAGGATATGCACAACCAGAAGATACGGATAAAGAAAATAGTAAATTAAGTGGTAAAAATGGACTAGGTATAGAAAATACCTATGATAATGTGTTAAAAGGAGAGGATGGATTTAAGTACTATCAAAAAGATAGCAAGGGAAATGAACTTCCTGGGACAGAAGTCATTGATAAAAAAGCTAAAGATGGACAAGATATTTATACAACGTTAGATACTAACTTACAAACAAGGCTAGAAGATGTGATGGATAGTGTGAATGAAAAAGCTAAACCAGAGGATATGACAGCTATTTTAATGGATGCTAAAACTGGTGATATTTTAGCAGCGTCACAACGACCAACTTTTGATCCACAAACAAAAGAAGGATTATATAAAGAAAAAGGGCAACCTGATCCTGTTTGGGAAAATTTACTTGTTCAACGACCGTTTGAACCTGGTTCTACGATGAAAGTTTTTACTGTTGCAGCAGCCATTGATTCGGGAAAATTTCCATATAATGAGACATTTACCTCAGGACGAACTCAGTTATATGATGCCACAATTAGTGATTGGGTACCGGCTGGAAAAGGACAGTTGACGTATAGACAGGCATTGGCTTGGTCAAGTAACGTTGGTATGGTTAATTTGGAACAAAAAATGGGTTCAATATGGCCAGAGTATTTGGAACGTTTTGGATTTGGTCATTCAACTGATTCTGGATTACCGCTTGAGGCAACAGGAAGTATTAGTGATAAAAATCCTGTTGATATGGCAATGACAGCTTTTGGACAAGCTATTTCTGTGACAAATATGCAGATGATGCAAGCATATACAGCTATAACAAATGAGGGTAAAATGTTAAAACCGCGATATATTAAGAAAATAGTGGATAAAGATGGAAAAGAAAAAGAAATTAAAACAGAAGTGGTAGGAGAACCAATAAAAGCTGCAACAGCAAAAACAGTTCTTGAATACATGCAAGATACTGTCAATGACGAAATATATGGGACTGGGTATGGTATTTATAATATTGATGGTGTGAATGTTTCTGCGAAAACAGGAACAGCCCAAATATTTGAAAATGGCCAACTTTTAACAGGAGCCAATGATTATATTTATTCAGTAGTTCAAATTGCACCAACAGAAAATCCAGAATATATCATGTACGTTACAATGAAAAAACCAGTGATTACTGGTGAATTCGGGTCACCATCAGAATTAATTTCAGAAATATCAAACGGTATGTTAAAACATGCTTTTAAGGTAGATACCACAACGGATAAAGGAGAATAACATGAACGGAGTAGAATTATTAATACCATTATCATTGGCAGTGGCTTTTGTATTGATGGTTATGCCACTATTTATAGGTTATTTTAAAATGAAGAAAATGGGACAAGCGATTCGTGAAGAAGGTCCTGAAGGTCATCTTGCAAAATCAGGGACACCAACTATGGGAGGAGTTGTTTTTTTAATAAGTATTTTGTTAACTTCTCTTATTGTTGGTGCTTGGCAAAAAGAAATGACATTTTCTTTTTGGAGTATTTTATTTATTTTGTTTTTATATGGACTATTAGGATTTCTTGATGATTTCATTAAAGTGTTTAAAAAAAGAAATTTAGGATTAAATTCAACACAAAAATTAATTGGTCAAATTATTGGTGGGATTATTCTTTACGCTGTGATGAAATCAAATAGTGTAACAGATGAATTATTTATCCCATTGATTGGAAATGTTAATTTTGGCTTTTTATATGGATTGTTTGCTGTGATTTGGTTGGTCGGATTTTCAAATGCAGTGAATTTAACAGATGGTATTGATGGTTTAGTATCTGGTTTAGGTATGATTTCTTTTGGAACCTATGCTATTATTGCATACAAACAAGAACAATTTGCTATTGAATTGATTTGCCTAGCAACTGTTGGAGCGCTTTTTGGCTTTTTAATTTTTAATAAAAAACCAGCAAAAATTTTTATGGGAGATGTTGGTTCTCTTGCTTTAGGTGGTATGTTAGCCACTATTTCTATTTTACTTCATCAAGAATGGACACTTTTATTAATCGGTTTAGTGTATGTTATAGAAACACTTAGTGTCATGTTACAGGTAGCATCATTTAAATTAACAGGCAAACGTATTTTTAAAATGTCTCCAATACACCACCATTTTGAATTAAGTGGTTGGTCAGAATGGAAGATAGACATTGTTTTTTGGATAGTAGGATTAGTGATGTCAGCATTGACATTGGGCATTTTATATAATTAAGGAGATATCAAGGATGAAACAGTCAAAGCGTTATGCAAATGAAAAAATTTTAGTATTAGGGTTAGCTAGAAGTGGTGTTGCCGCTGCTAAGTTATTGCATGAATTAGGGGCATTTGTTACAGTCAATGATGCGAAAAAATTAGAAGATAACAAAGAAGCTCAAGAATTATTAGAAGCAGGTATAACAGTTATTACTGATAGTCATCCTTTAGATCTTCTTGATGAAGGATTTTCTCTTATTGTGAAAAATCCTGGGATTCCTTACACGAATCCTATTCTCGAGAAAGCAATAAAAAAAGAAATTCCAATTATTACAGAGGTGGAATTAGCGTATCAAGTCTCAGAGGCACCTTTTATTGGCATTACAGGAACAAATGGTAAAACAACAACAACAACCATGATTAAGCAAATATTTGATACGTATCAACCTAATAAGGCACTTTTAGCTGGGAATATTGGTTTTCCAGCAAGTGATGTTGTATTAAAGGCTACAGAAGATAATGTATTAGTAACAGAATTATCGAGTTTTCAACTAATGGGAATTGATGAATTTACGCCTGAGATAGCAGTTATTACTAATATTTATGAAGCTCATATTGATTATCATGGCTCAAGAGAGGAATACGTTAAAGCTAAATGGCGCATTCAAAAAAATATGACAGAGAATAATACATTAATTTTAAATGCTGATTTACCTGAAATCGTTAAATTATCCAAACAATCTAAGGCAACCGTGATTTATTTTTCAGTATCTAGAAAAGTTAATGGAGCTTATTTGGAAAAAGATTGGTTAATGTATCAAGGTGAAAAAATTATAGAATTAAATGAATTAGGTGTTCCAGGTTCGCATAATGTTGAGAATGCTCTAGCAGCAATTTGTGTAGCAAAAGTTTCAAATATAGATAACGAGTCAATAAAAAAAAGTTTGTCACTCTTCTCAGGTGTTCCTCATAGAACAGAGTACATTGGGACATATAATGGAATCAAAATATACAATGATTCAAAAGCGACTAATATTTTAGCTGCTAAAAAGGCAATTAGTGGATTTGATAATGAAAAATTAGTATTAATTGCTGGAGGGCTTGATAGAGGAAACTCTTTTGATGGATTTATACCAGCTATTGAGCAACTAAAAGCTATTGTATTATTAGGCGAGACAAAAGATAAATTAAAAGAAGCAGCCAAAAAGGCGCAAGTATCAGAAATTATTTGTGTTGATAACATGAAAGAAGCAGTGAAAGAAGCCTTAAAAGTTGCACAGTCAGAGGATACGATTCTTTTGTCGCCGGCATGTGCTAGTTGGGATATGTATCCTAACTTTGAGACTCGTGGAGAAGAATTTGTAGCAGAAATAACTAAACAAGTAGGGAATTAATGATGAGAGTACTAGTATCAGGTGGAGGAACAGGTGGACATATTTATCCAGCTATTTCTATCGTTCGTTATATTAAAGAAAAATACCCAGATTCAGAATTTTTATATATTGGAACAGAAAAAGGGCTAGAAAGTCAGTTAGTGCCTAATCAAAATATTCCATTTAAAACAATTGAAATTCAGGGGTTTTATAGATCACTAACGTTAAAAAATTTTAAAACAGTGTATTTATTTTTAACAAGTATTAAGCAAGCTAAAAAATATATTAAGGAATTTCAACCTGATATTGTGATTGGAACAGGTGGATATGTTTGTGGATCGGTTGTTTATGCAGCGAGTAAATTAAATATTCCCACAATTATTCATGAACAAAATAGCGTGGCGGGTATGACGAATAAGTTTTTATCAAAATATGTTGATAAAGTAGGAATTTGTTTCACTGATGCAGCCGAGTATTTTCCAAAAGAAAAAGTTGCACTAGTAGGGAATCCTCGAGCTCAAGAAGTGATGATGGTAGACAAAAAAAAGGTGTTAGAGGGGTATGGTTTGGATTCTGATAAGCCCACTATCGTTATCTTTGGTGGCAGCCGCGGAGCTCAAACGATTAATAACGCGATGAAAGAAGCATTACCACTATTTAAAGGAAAACCATACCAGGTATTATATGCTTCTGGGACTATTTATTTTGATGAGTTTAAAGAAAAAGAAGAGCTAATTAAGCAATTAACTAATGTAACAGTAGTGCCATATATTGATAATATGGTTGACGTTTTAATCAATGTAGAAGCACTAGTTGGGAGATCAGGTGCGACTAGTATGGCAGAAATTACGGCATTAGGATTACCTTCGATATTGGTTCCCAGTCCTAATGTTACGGATGATCATCAAACGAAAAATGCAAAAAGTCTTGTTGATAATCAAGCAGCATTGATGATTAAAGATAGTGAATTGACAGGAAAATTATTGGTTGAACAAGTGGATAAATTAATGTTAGATGATCAATATAGACAAACTATGGCAAAAGCATCAAAAGCTGAAGGGATTCCTGATGCAATGGATCGCTTGTATGGTTTGATTCAGGAACTAACCTAATTTAAGGAGGGCTAGTAAGGGATGTCAAACAAAAAAGAGGATGATAAAGGGGAAAATCGAGGTAATCATCGATTGATAAAATCATCAAAAAAAGAATTGAAAGATAGTAATAAACAAGGAACACTTTCTACGAAAAGGAAAACAATCAATAAACTATCTCCATTTCAAGGTTTAACTCCTAATGAGGAAAAACGTCTAACTAGAAGATTAACGAGTATTTTAATTACCTTAACAGTGGGAATACTTATTACTCTTTATATTATTTCTCCTTTAAGTAAATTACAAAATATAGAAGTGACTGGAATCGACAAAGCAGATAGTCAAAAAATTATAAAATCAAGTCACCTTAAATTAGGTGATGGATTATGGCCTCAGTATTTTAATAAATCAAAGGATATGAAAAGAGTGATAAAGGAAAATCCAAGAATCAACACAGCGACATTAAGGATTAAACAATTTAATCATTTTGATATACATGTAACAGAATATGAGGTCCTGGCTATTTTATTAAGAAATAATAAAATGTATCCTGTTTTATCTAATGGAAAAATTTTGAGTGAAACAGCAAAAGAATCAGAAAAAAAATTGCCACAGTTAATTGATTTTAAAGAAGGAGAAGGATTGGATTCATTTTTGACATCATATGAAAAATTTTCGCCAAAAATGAAATCAGAAATTAGTTCTATTGAGTCACAGGCCACTCAAAAAAATCCTTTTAGAATTAAATTAAATATGAAGGATGGCAATCAAGTAATTGGATTATCAACAACAATTGCGGATAAATTAGTTTTTTATGACAAAATTTCGGCAGAAATGAAGTCAAAAGGTGTTATTGATATGGAAGCGGGTAAAACAGGGATATTTTCATATCCTTTAGAAACACAAAATAGCGACTCAAGTGAGGGGTTATCGGACGAAAACTCAATGGAGAGTGTAAATAATGGTTTTTAACGTTCAGAAAAAAAACTAGCAAATATAGTATTCTTCTTTATTTCATAGTACTATTTATGATAGAATAGTGTGAGGTATTATGCATATAATAAAGGAAGACTTTGTTAGAATTATAGGAGGGAAGACCTTTCATGGCAAAAACAGGAATATATGTAAGTCTTGATATCGGTACAACATCAATAAAAGTTGTTGTAGCTGAGTACATAGAAAATCAAATTAATATTATTGGCGTAGGAAATGCAAAATCAAAAGGATTGGATCGTGGTATTGTTATCGATATAGACAAAGCTGTTCAATCCGTTCAAAGAGCAATTAAACAAGCAGAAGAAAAATCAGGTGTTCAAATTAAAAGTGTTAGTGTAGGTATTCCTGCTAATCTTTTAGAAGTAGAAAAATGCGAAGGCATGATAGCTGTTAATAATGAATCAAAAGAAATAACTGACAAAGATGTTAAAAATGTGGCATCAGCAGCAGTTGTTCGTTCAACACCTCCAGAACGTCAAGTCATTACTTTAGTTCCTCAAGAATTTAAAGTAGATGGTTTTGAAGGAATAAAAGATCCAAGAGGTATGATTGGTGTTCGTCTAGATATGAAGGGATTATTATATACTGGACCTAAGACAATTGTTCACAACATTCAAAAATGTGTTGAAAAAGCTGGATTGGTGATTGATGAAATGGTCATTGCTCCTTTAGCTTTAGCTTCATCTATTCTTTCGGATGGAGAAAAAGATTTTGGAACAACTATTATTGACATGGGTGGTGGACAAACAACTACCTCTGTGATGTATGAACGTGAATTAAAATTTTCACACGTTGAACAAGAAGGTGGAGAGTTTGTAACCAAGGATATTTCTGTTGTTTTAAACACATCATTAACTAATGCGGAAGCGTTAAAAATCAACTATGGATATGCTTATCCAGAAAGAACTTCACCGAATGAAGAATTTCCTGTTGATGTCATTGGTAAAAATGAACCTGTCAGAATTGATGAACGCTACTTGTCAGAAATTATAGAAGCGCGTGTTGAACAAATTTTTTCAAAATCAAAAATGATGTTAGATAGCATTGATGCACTTAATTTACCAGGTGGTGTTATTTTAACTGGTGGAGCCGCAAGCTTGCCAGGAGTAGTCGAGTTAGCAGCGGATATGTTTGGAACAAACGTTAAATTGTATGTTCCAAATCATATGGGATTACGTAATCCTGTATATGCTAATGCAATTGCTATTGTTGAGTATGTCGCACAACTTGATGAGGTTTATCATGTGACTAAATTAGCCGTTACTGGTGATAAAAAACGAACAGCTAAACCTGTTCGTGACATTTCAGTAGAGACTAAACAACATGAAAAAGCTGTACAACAAGCACAAGAACCTGTTACAGATATGTCTGTCAATGAACCTGTAAAAGAGAAAGAAGAAGGTTTTGGCGGTAAAGTAAAAGGTTTCTTATCCAATATATTTGACTAATAGTCTAGGAGGAAACAAATAATGGAATTTTCATTAGATAATACTGTAAATACTGGCGCGGTAATTAAAGTTATTGGTGTCGGTGGCGGTGGCGGTAACGCAGTAAACCGTATGATTGATGAAGGAGTAAAAGGCGTAGAGTTTATCGTTGCAAACACAGACGTTCAAGCACTACAACATTCTAAAGCAGAAACTGTCATCCAACTAGGACCTAAATTTACAAAAGGATTAGGTGCTGGATCGTTACCAGATATTGGCGAAAAAGCTGCATCTGAAAGCGAAGATTTAATTGCTGAAGCATTAAAAGGTGCTGATTTAGTATTTATTACTGCTGGAATGGGTGGTGGTACCGGTACAGGTGCAGCACCTGTAGTAGCTGGAATTGCTAAAGAACAAGGAGCTTTAACAGTCGGTGTTGTGACACGTCCGTTTAGCTTTGAAGGTCCAAAACGTAGTCGTTTTGCAGCTGAAGGAATTTCAGCTTTAAAAGAAAATGTGGATACTTTGGTAATCATTTCTAATAATCGTTTATTAGAAATCGTTGATAAAAGAACACCAATGTTGGAAGCTTTTAGAGAAGCTGACAATGTATTACGTCAAGGTGTACAAGGGATTTCTGATTTAATTACATCTCCTGGCTATGTCAATTTAGACTTTGCAGATGTTAAAACAGTGATGGAAAATCAAGGAACCGCTCTAATGGGAATTGGTGTTGCAAATGGAGAAGATCGTGTGATTGAGGCTACTAGAAAAGCTATTGCCTCTCCGTTGCTTGAAACATCTATTGAAGGTGCTGAACAAGTGCTATTAAATATCACTGGTGGGGCAGATATGACTTTATTTGAAGCACAAGATGCGTCTGAAATTGTAGCGAGTGCCACAGGTGGAGATGTAAATATTATTTTAGGAACATCAGTTAATGATCAATTAGGTGATGAGATTGTTGTTACTGTCATTGCAACAGGAATTGATCCAGGAAAAAAAGAACGTCAAGCGATGGGAAGAAATAATGTGACTACACCAAATGGAATGGTTCAACAGAGACAAGCAAGATCAGTTCAAGAACCTATTCGTGAAGTTCCAGAAATGGATTCATCACGCACAGCACAAACAAGTGCATTTGGTGATTGGGATTTAAAACGTGAACCATCGACTCGTCAAGTCCCAGATGAAACACAGTTTGAAACAATTGACAGAAAAGATTATGATAATGCTAACCAGGATTCTGATCATCCTTTAGAAGCGGAAGATGAATTAAGTACACCACCTTTCTTTAGAAGAAAAAAATAAGAGGTGACTTAGATTGGTCCTGCAAAAACTGGAACAAAACGTTGAGTCAATTCAACAAGATGTTGAGCAAGCTTGCCAAATCGGTCAAAGGTCAGTCGATAGTGTGACTGTCATTTGTGTCACTAAATCAGTTGACAAAGAGACAACAAAACAAGTTGTTAATTTAGGATTTGAACATTTAGCTGAAAATAGGATGGAAAAATTGTTAGAAAAGCAAGAGTATCTATCAGATAATAAACAGATTAAATGGCATTTTATAGGAAATTTACAACGGCGAAAAGTTAAATCAGTCATTAATAATATTGATTACTTTCATGCATTAGATAAAATATCATTGGCTGAAGAAATACAAAAAAGAGCAATAAAACAAATTAAGTGTTTTGTTCAAGTAAACGTTTCTGGAGAGATTTCCAAACAAGGAATCTCTCCGGAAAATTTAATAGATTTCATTAAGGATTTAAAAGATTTTGATAGAATTGAAGTTATTGGTTTAATGACCATGGCTCCTATTGATTCAAATCTTAACGAATTATCTCAGTATTTTGACCAATTAAAATTATTACAAAACAAAGTTGCAACAGAAAAACTTGACCATGCACCATGTACAGAATTAAGTATGGGTATGAGTCAAGATTTCATACCAGCTATAGAATCTGGAGCAACTTTTGTAAGAATTGGTTCGAGATTTTTCGAATCTTAGGGGAGAGGTGATAGAGTGAAGTTATTCAATAAAGCTGGTGAAAGATTTTCCGATTTTTTTGGCGTTTCTGATGATGAAAGTGATGCATTTGTTGATGAAGAAGTGACGATTGATGAAGAATCATCTGTTCTTGAGCCAGAACCTAATATTAGAGAAACAAATAATTTAGAGGATGCGCTTGATGATGTTGCTAGTATGAATCATGCTATCAGCCATAATGAAGAAGAACCAGAAAAAAATGTTAAAATTTCTGCAACAGAAAACCAGTATACTAATAAAAAAGTAGTTGAAATGAATACCTATCAACCTACCTCAAATGGAAATAAACGTATGGTGGTTGCTAGACAACATAGAAAAGTATCGGTTTATGAGCCTAGAGATTACATTGATTGTAAACAAATTGCTCAAGCTTTGTTTAGAAAAGAGATTATTATTTTGTCTTTTAAATTAATGAATGAAAGCTCTGCCAGGCGTGTTGTAGATTTTATGACAGGGACTGTATATGCTATTGATGGAGATATTCAACGCTTAGGAGATGAAATGTTTATCTGTACTCCTGCCAACGTAGATGTCGATTCAAGCATTACTCGAAATATCATAACAAACCATTTAACAGAATATTAAGGATGTGTTAATTTGATTATAGCTTTAATCTCTAAAGCCATAACCCTATATACTTATGTTTTAGTGATTTATGCTTTATTATCATGGTTTCCTGGGGCGTATGATTCAAAAATTGGTCAATTTATCATACGAATTTCAAGACCATATTTAAGTATGTTTGATCGCTTGAATTTGAGTATTGGTCCAATTGATTTTACAATTATTGTTGCAATATTTGTTTTACAATTAGCTGGACAAGGTTTAATTTTAATATTAGCAAGATTAGTTTATATGATTTAAAGAATGGATGTGAGTTTTTTGCAAGCTAATGTGTATCAGCATTTTCGCAAGGACGAACATCCTTTTATTGATACTATCGGTAATTGGATGGAACAAGTTGAGATGCAATACGCACCCGTTGTAACTGAATTTTTAAACCCACGTGAGATGTTTATTTTAAAGACATTGGTAGGTAAAAGAGACGATATTTTATTGTCTTTTTTTGGAGGATTTGAAGATTCTGAGAGAAAATGTGCCATACTTTATCCAAGTTATTACAATCCTAATGAAACAGATTATGAAATCTCAGTTTATGAAATAAAATATCCTATTAAGTTTGGTAAATTAACTCATGGAAAAATTTTAGGAACATTAATGAGTACTGGAATAAAAAGAGAATTCATTGGAGATATCATAACAAATGGAGAACAATGGCAAGTTTTTATAAAAAAATCTATTTCTAACTATATTACTCAACAAGTTGACAAAATTGGTTCATTTGGAGTAAAATTTGACGAAGTAGGTTGGCAAGATATTTTACAACCGACTGATGAATGGTTAGATGAGACTCTAACAATCTCTTCACTTAGAATTGATAATATTATTTCAACAGTATATAATGTATCTAGACAACGTGCTAAACTGATTGTAGAATCAAAGAAAGCTAAGGTCAATTGGACCGAAGTAGAGCGTGTTGATTTTCCAGTAGATTATTTAGATATTGTGTCAGTTCGAGGACTAGGAAGAGTTCAACTATTAGAAACACTAGGGAATACTAAAAAAGATAAGATAAGATTAAAAATTAGAGTTTTAAGAAAGTAGCAAGGAGTGTAAAAATGGGAATTAAACCAATTGATATTACGAATAAAAGTTTTAATAATAAATTTAAGGGATATGATCGTGATGAAGTAGATGACTTTTTAGATCAAATCGCTTTAGAAGTTGAAAAATTAACCCAAGAAAATCGTTCTTTAGAAAAAGAAGTAAAACAGGCAAATGATAAATTAAGTTATTTTAATGAATTAAAAGATTCATTAAACCAATCAATTATTGTAGCTCAAGATACTGCGGATAAATTAAAAGAAAATGCTATTAAAGAGTCTGATTTAGCAATTCAAAAAGCTCAAGCTCAATCTGAAGACATTTTAGCACACGCTAATAAAATGTCTGATGAGTTGATTTCTGGTGCGGCAAATAAAGCAAATCAAATTTTATCTGAAGCAAGTGAACGTGCTCGTCAATTGGCTGTTGAGACAGATGATTTGAAAAAGAAAACCCGTGTTTTCCATAGAAACTTAAATGTATTATTAGAATCACAGTTACAAATTGTGCAAAGTGATGAGTGGGATGAAATCCTTAAACCATTTGGTGCTTATGTTGACAGTAGCCATCAAGCATTTAAAGAAGTATTAGATGCTGTTGAAGCAGCAAATGGTCTTGAAGCAACTTCACCAGCTATTAATATTAAACCTAATTTTGATAATGTATCTCAATCAAAAACAGATATTAAGGTAAGTGCGACACAAGAAATGCCTAATCAGCCTGTTCAGCAACAAAAAGAAGAAAAAAGTGAAGAAACAAAAAAATTAAATAAAGTGGAACGTTCATCACGTTCAAAAGTTAAATAATAAAGTTAGATGTAAAATAGAAAAGCTTAATTTATTCTGAAAGTGAGTTAGGGATAGTGGAAACCTAGTGAGACACTGAATTAAGAAAGATCCTTTACAAAAAAGAAATCTGAAATTATAGTAAGATTTCTCGGTGAGAATCGTTACAATCTACAGGAGAGTATAGACTTATGTCTGTACTGAATTTTGGGTGGTAACACGATAGCTTCGTCCCTTTTTAAGGGACGAAGCTTTTTTGTATATAAAAATAAAATAAGTGAGGATGATAGATAAAATGAAAATGAAAGAAACGCTTCATTTAGGAAAAACAAGCTTTCCAATGCGTGGAAACTTACCAGTAAGAGAAGTTGAATGGCAAAAAGAATGGGAAGAAAAAGATATTTATGGTCAAAGACAAAAATTAAATGAAGGGAAACCAACTTTTATTTTACATGATGGTCCTCCATATGCTAATGGAAATATCCATTTAGGACACGCACTAAACAAAGTAAGTAAAGATATTATTGTTCGATTTAAATCAATGTCAGGTTTTCGTGCCCCATTTGTTCCAGGTTGGGATACACATGGCTTACCAATTGAACAAGTATTAACCAAAAAAGGTGTTAAACGCAAAGAAATGCCTAGAGCAGAATACTTAGAAATGTGTAAAGAATATGCACTTAGCCAAGTTGATAAACAACGTAATGATTTTAAACGCTTAGGTGTATCAGGAGATTGGGATAACCCATACATTACTCTAACACCAGATTATGAAGCAGCTCAAATTCGAGTATTTGGAAAAATGGCTGAAAAAGGATATATCTATAAAGGATTAAAACCAATTTACTGGTCTCCATCTAGTGAATCTTCGTTAGCAGAAGCAGAAATTGAATACAAAGATGTAAAATCAGCCTCTATTTATGTTGCATTTGATGTGAAAGATGGAAACGGAGTATTAGATAATGATACGAGTTTTGTTATTTGGACAACCACACCTTGGACTCTTCCAGCAAATTTAGCGATTAGTGTAAATCCCGAATATGTTTATGTCGTGATTGAAGCAGATGGTAAAAAATTTGTCGTAGCAAAAGAGTTACTTGAAACAGTGACAAAAGAAATTGGTTGGGAAACTGTTTCAGTTATTAAAGAGATTAAAGGGGCAGAGCTAGAAAATCTGACAGCTCAACACCCATTTTATGATAGAGAATCACGTTTGATTTTAGGTGATCATGTAACTCTTGATGCAGGGACTGGCTTGGTTCATACGGCTCCTGGACACGGGGAAGATGACTACATTGTATCTCGTAAATACGGTATCGATGTTATTTCACCTGTAGATTCTCGAGGATGTTATACAGATGAAGCACCTGGATTTGAAGGTATCTTCTATGATAAAGCTAATCCAATGATTACTGAAATGCTAGAAAAAAGTGGTCATTTATTAAAATTAGATTTCTTTACTCATAGTTACCCACATGATTGGCGTACAAAAAAACCTGTTATTTATCGTGCAACGCCACAATGGTTTGCATCAATTGATAAATTTAGAGGCGATATTCTATCTGAAATTGAAAAAGTAGATTGGATTATTCCTTGGGGGAGAACGCGTCTATATAACATGGTTCGTGATCGTGGCGATTGGGTTATTTCTAGACAACGTGCATGGGGTGTACCATTACCTGTCTTTTATGCAGAAAACGGTGAGGCGATTATTACACCAGAAACAACAGAACATGTGGCGAATTTATTTGCAGAACACGGGTCAAAAATCTGGTTTGAAAAAGAAGCCAAAGAATTATTACCAGAAGGATTTACTCATCCTGGTAGTCCAAATGGCGAATTTACAAAAGAAACTGATATCATGGATGTTTGGTTTGACTCTGGTTCATCACATGAAGCAGTGTTAAGAGGCAGAAGTGATTTATCATTTCCAGCTGACTTGTACTTAGAAGGATCTGACCAATACCGTGGATGGTTCAACTCAAGTATTACAACAAGTGTGGCAATTAATGGCGTTGCACCATATAAAGCAGTTCTTTCTCAAGGATTTACATTAGACCCACAAGGACGTAAACAAAGTAAATCTTTAGGAAATACGATTGAGCCAAATAAAGTAACCAATCAAATGGGTGCAGATATTTTAAGACTTTGGGTCTCAAGTGTGGATTATGAATCAGATGTGAAAGTGGATATGAATACGTTAAATCAAATTGCTGAAGTTTATCGTAAAATTCGTAATACAATGCGTTTCTTATTAGCAAACACATCTGATTTTGATGTGAATAAAGACCGTGTTGAATATGATGAATTACGTTCGGTTGATAAATATATGATGATTCGCTTAAATGATACAATCAAAACTATTCGTGATAAAGGGTATGACAATTATTCATTCTCGACTGTTTATAAGAGTCTAGTTAACTTCTGTACAAATGACTTGTCAGCATTCTATTTAGATTTTGCCAAAGATGTTGTCTACATTGAAGCAGGAGATAATCATGAGCGTCGTGCAATGCAAACTGTCTTTTATGATATTTTAGTGGCTTTAACAAAATTAATGACACCAATTTTACCATTTACGTCAGAAGAAATTTGGTCTCATTTACAAGAAGAAGAAGAATATGTGCAGTTATCTGAGCTTCCTGGTTATGACACTTATCCAGATCAAGATTCAATCATGGAATTATGGGATGGATTCATGGAAGTGAGAACACATGTCTTAAAAGCTTTAGAAGAAGCTAGAAATAATAAATTAATTGGTAAATCATTTGAAGCAAAAGTGACTATCTATCCAAATGAGCCAACTGCTATGTTGTTAGATGCATTAAATACTAATTTGGCACAAGTATTGATTGTTTCAGATTTAGTTGTTGAAAAATCAACAACTGATGTACCAGAAACTGCTATGAAATTTAATGATGTCTCTATTTTAGTGGAACCTGCTCAAGGTGAAACGTGTCAACGTTGTCGTGCAATCAAAGAAGATGTAGGTAGTCATCAAGAATTACCGACATTATGTAATCGATGTGCTGAAATTGTTGAAGTAAATTATCCTGAAGCTGTAGCAGAAGGCTTAGAGTAAAACTAAATAAATAAGCCTCAAATTATCAGTAGATAGTTTGAGGTTTCTTTATGAAAAGTTAAGGAATTTAAATAAGGGAGAAGTATGATGAAAAAATTAAATTGCTTGGTGTTAAGTGCAACGATTTTAGTGACATTAACAGGTTGTGGAAGTGGTAAAAAGAACCAAACAGTAGAGTCAACGCAATCAAGTGCAACTGTTAATATCACACTAAAGGAAGATCATAAAGAAATTGATTCAAAAGAAGTTAGCGTGAAAGATGAGACTGTTTTATATAATGTATTGAAAGATAACTATGATATTGAAGATACAAAAGGGTTTATCACATCCATTGACGGTTATAAACAAGATGAAAAAGAAAATAAGTATTGGTTATATACAGTCAATGGTAAACAAGCTGAAAAAGGGGTTCAAGAAACAACAGTATCTGATGGTGATAATATTGAGTTTGATTTATCTAAATTGGATTAATAGGAGACTAACTTGAAGCATATTAACACACAATCATTAACAATGATGGCTTTACTGACAGCATTTTGTGTAGTCGGTAGATTATTAATGGTTTTTATACCAAATGTTCAACCGATTACGGCAACACTTATTTTAGTGACACTTTATATGGGAAGACTTGAAGCAATTGTGATTAGTTCGCTTTCTATTTTAATTACAAATTTTTATTTAGGTATGGGAGTTTGGACAATTGCCCAAATAGTATCTTTTTGGTGTGTCATTTATCTAGTAGTCCTATTAGATAAATGGACTAACGTAAAAAATAACAAGGTATTACAACTTATTTTGTGCCTGATATCCGGTCTAGGGTATGGCTTTCTCATATCGGTGATGTTAGCACCGATATTTGGCGTAACAAACTTTTGGGCATATTATGTGACTGGTATGAGTTTTGATATCATGCATGCTTTCGGAACAATGTTTTTTTATATCTTATTAAAGAGTCCTTTTATTTATCTAATGAATAAAGAAATGAAAAAAAGAGGTAGCTGAGCTATCTCTTTTTTATTTGGTCGATGATCGAATAACTAAGTCTTGCGTAATGGGAATAGGTGAAAAAGTTAAGTTTTTTAATTCACTATAAAGATAGTTAAAACAATTGGTCGCTTGAGTTTCTAAATGACAGTCGACGGTAGTTAAGTGAATAATTTCGCTGATAGCGTTATTATCAAAACCCATAATACCAATATCTTTAGGGATAGAATAATCTAAAAGCTGCAATTCAGAGATACATTCAGCCGCAATGAAGTCGGTATAAAACACAAGGCAGTCAGGTCTATTTGATGTTTCATGCCATTTTTTTGCAATGTTTCGTCCAATTTGATAAGGTTTAGTGTTTAAAAAAATCCATTCCTCTTTTTTTTCTAGCTCTGGGTGTTGCTCATAAAAATAATCAAGAGCATTGATTCGAGCAAGGGTATTTTTATTATTTTTATAACCTAAAATGTGCCCGATATTTTTATAACCTCTGCTAAGTAAAAATTCAAGAGACATTAGATAACTGTCGTACTGATTGACATAAGATGAATAAATATCAGGAGAATCAATTCGATGCCAAGTCGAGATGGGGCCAAATTTTCGATAAGGTTTAATATCATCCCAAGAGTTACTTCTAGTGAATATAAAGACAGCATCCACTTGCTTATATTTCATTAAATTTAACGCATCTATTTCCTTTGCTTTATCTCCACCAGTAACATATAAGTTGACATAGAAATCATATGTTAATGCCGTTTTTGTGAAAGCATTTAAAAAGATACTGGTATATTGATTAAAATCATAGGAGATGAAGGCAATTGTTTTTGTTAAACCAGCTTGTAGATTTCTTGCGATCATGTTGGGAATATAACCAAGTTCGTCCATGGCTTTTTCAATTTTGAATCTTGTTGCTTCGCTAACATATCCTTTATTTGAAACAACGCGAGAAACAGTCGATTTTGAAACACCTGCTTTTTTTGCTACATCAATAATTGTTGTCATATAAAGACCTCCATTTACAAAAATTATACCAAAAAAAACTTGACATGGGAATGTTCCCACAAGATAGAATGAACATACAAACAATATAAGGAGGAAATACAATGGGATTTAGACAAGATTTTTTATGGGGTGGCGCAACAGCAGCCAATCAATGTGAAGGAGCATATCGTGAAGATGGTCGAGGATTAGCGAATGTGGATTTAGCTCCAGTTGGACCAGATCGTGCAGCAGTTATTACTGGAGAGATGAAAATGTTTGAATTTGATGAACATCATTTTTATCCAGCCAAAGAAGCCATTGATATGTACCATCGTTACAAAGAAGATATTGCGTTATTTGCAGAGATGGGATTTAAAACATATCGCTTATCCATCGCTTGGTCTCGTATTTTTCCAAAAGGTGATGAAAATGAACCAAATGAAGCAGGTTTAAAATATTATGAAGACTTATTTAAAGAATGTAAAAAATATGGGATTGAACCATTAGTTACGATAACTCATTTTGATTGTCCAATGCATTTAGTTGAAAAATACGGTGCATGGAGAAGCCGTGAATTAGTCGGTTTTTATGAAAATCTGTGTCATGTTATTTTTAATCGTTATAAAGGTTTAGTAAAATACTGGTTAACGTTTAATGAAATTAATATGATTTTACATGCCCCATTTATGGGAGCAGGGCTTTATTTTGAAGAGGGTGAAAATAAGGAACAAATCAAGTACCAAGCTGCTCATCATGAATTACTAGCTAGTGCGATTGCCACAAAAATTGCCCATGAAGTTGATCCAGAAAACAAGGTAGGATGTATGCTTGCTGCAGGAGCAAACTATGCTTATACTAGTAAACCTGAAGATGTTTGGGCGTCAAGAAAAGCTGATAGAGAAAACTATTTCTTTATTGATGTTCAATCTCGTGGGGAGTACCCGTCTTATGCGCTAAAAGAAATGGAACGAAAAGGTATTACCTTACCAATTCAAGAAGGCGATTTAGAATTATTGAAAGAGCACACTGTTGATTTCGTGTCATTTTCTTATTATTCATCAAGATTGCAATCGACGGATCCAGCGGTGAATGAACAAACGAGTGGTAATATCTTTGAGTCACTTAAAAATCCTTATTTAGAGTCAAGTGAGTGGGGATGGCAAATTGATCCACTAGGATTAAGAATCACGTTGAATGATTTATACGATCGCTATCAAAAACCATTGTTTATTGTAGAAAATGGATTAGGTGCTGTGGATACACCAGATGAAAATGGTTATGTTGTAGATGATTACCGTATTGAGTATTTAGCAGAGCATATCAAAGCGATGAGAGATGCCGTAGAAATTGATGGGGTTGATTTATTAGGCTATACGACTTGGGGATGTATTGATTTAGTCAGTGCGGGTACTGGTGAAATGAAAAAACGTTATGGATTTATTTATGTAGATCGTGACAATGAAGGAAATGGAACACTTAATCGTAGTAAGAAAAAATCATTTGATTGGTATAAAAAAGTCATTGCAACAAATGGAGAAGATTTGAGCAATAGCTAATTGTTAAGAAGGCTTCAGATTTTTTCTGAAGTCTTTATTTAAATAAAGTACATTTATTGTTTACAAGAAAGCGGAAACATGTTATTATCTGTATGTAAAGGATTGTAACTGCTAAGCAGGCAAGACCTAAATTGAATGAAATAGTGAACGACAAGATTAGTCTCAGTATATATCTGGGCTTAGTTTGCGTAGACTATTTTAGTCAGTTTAGGTCTTTTTTGCATTTAAAAATGTAAGGAGGAATTATTATGGCAAAGCTTTCTAATAGAGAGTTAGCGACACAAGTTTTAGAATTAGTTGGAGGAAAGGAAAATGTGAGTAGTGTTGTTCATTGTGCAACACGCCTACGATTTAAATTAAATGATGAATCGATTGCTAAGACTGAAGAGATAAAAAAAATACCAGATGTTATCCAAGTCGTTCAAAGTGGAGGTCAATATCAAGTTGTAGTAGGAAGTAGAGTATCAGATGTCTTTAATGAATTACTAGATGTATCTGGGCTTGGAGAGCCAACAGAAGAAGAGAAAAAAGATAGTAACATTTTTAATAAATTTGTTGATATTATATCAGGTGTTTTTACACCATTTTTAGGAGCACTGGCAGGAACTGGAGTATTAAAAGGGCTATTATCTATTTTATTATTGACAGGTGTTTTAACAGACAAGTCAGGAACTTATCAAATTCTTTATGCAGCATCAGATGGGTTAATGCAGTTTTTACCATTTGCAGTGGCCTTTACTGCTGCTAAAAAATTTAAAACAGATCCTTTTATTGCCTTATCAATAGCAGGAGCTCTATTATACCCATCTATCACACAAATGGCAGGAGAACAAGTATCATTGTCATTTATGGGGATACCTGTCATCATTAGTCCAACAGGTTATATGCAAACAGTGATCCCAATCATATTGTTTGTTTGGTTACAAAAATATATTGAGAAATTTATGAAAAAAATTATTCCTGAATTTTTAAAAATTATTTTTGTCCCAATGTTTACTATTATGGTTATGGTACCGTTAACTTTTGTTGCAATAGGGCCTTTAGGTACAATTATTGGAACGGGATTAGGAACAGCTTATACAGCAGTCTTTAATTTTAGTCCTATATTAGCAGGTGCAGTTATGGGTGGCTTATGGCAAGTGTTTGTAATGTTTGGGATGCATTGGGGTCTTATCCCAATAGCATTGAATAACTTAACACAATATGGTTTTGATACTTTAAAACCAATGTTATTGGGAGCTGTTTTAGCTCAGGCAGGAGCTGCTTTTGCGGTATTTTTGAGAACAAAGAATGAAAAACGAAAAGCATTGGCACTCTCAGGAACGTTGACTGCTATTTTTGGTATTACTGAACCGACTGTTTATGGTGTGACTTTACCTCTAAAAAAACCATTTATCGCTGCTTGTATCGGTGGAGCGGTTGGTGGAGCAGTTATCGGCGGAGCTGGTGTTAAACTATTTGCTAGTGGTCTAGTGAGTATATTATCAATACCTGGCTTTGTGAGTACGATTGAGGGTGTTGAATCAAACGTTATGATGGGAATTATTGGAGGTATTGTATCGATTGTTGTGGCATTTGTTATGACATTGGTTATTGGTTTTGATAAAGAAGTAGAATCAACTGATGAGGAATCAAATAATGTATCATCTGGTACATCAAGTCAATCAGGATCACGAGAAGAGTTAGTTTCTCCTGTAACAGGTGAGGTTGTTCCATTATCTGAAGTCAAAGACGAAGTATTTTCTTCTGGTGCGTTAGGAAAAGGTATCGCTATTAATCCAACTATCGGTGAGTTATATGCACCAGCAACAGGAGAAATTACCACTGTATTTCCAACAGGGCATGCAATAGGTATGATAACAAATGATGGTTCTGAGATACTGATCCATATTGGTATGGATACTGTTGAGTTAGACGGAAAAGGATTTGATATTAAAGCTAAGCAAGGGGATAAAGTAAATCAAGGTGATTTATTAGGATACTTCGATATTGATTATATTAAAGAAGCAGGAAAGCCTGTTGTCACGCCAATAGTAGTTACAAACTCAGATCAGTTTTTAGATGTCCTTACATTAGATCAAAAAGATATTGTATCAGGAGAAGAATTATTAGTTGTAATCAAATAACGGTGTTTTTATGGTATGGTAATTGATTCTATAAAAAAACATTTATAGGATGTATAATAAAATGAGGGTTAATGACAATATCACTGATTTAAGAAAAGGACACAAGAGATGATTATAAAAAAAATTTTAAATAATAATGTGGTAATTTCTGATAATAAAGAATCTCAAGAAGTTGTTGTGATGGGCAAAGGTATTGCGTTTAATAAAAAAGTTGGAGATAAAATATCTTTAATTGCTATTGATAAGATGTTTGTTAATCATTCCGGAAGCGAAAGACAAGAGATGGAAAAATTGGTCGAAAAAATACCACCTGATATCATCGAAGTATCTAAAGAGATTATGTTATTAGCAGAAAAAGAGATTGGTTATAATTACTCTGAGAAATCTTATTTAAGTTTGACGGATCATTTGTTTTATGCTATAGAACGGGCTCGCGAGAAGATTTCACTTCCTAATCCATTATTATTTGATATAAAAAAATTTTATCCCAAAGAATTTAAAGTTGCTTTAAAAGCGGTTGAAATTGTGAAGGATAAGCTAAATGCGGACATGACAGAAGAAGAGGCAGGTGTGATTGCACTACATTTAGCTAATAGTGTGACAGATTATCAAGATATGGCAACAACAATGAAAAACACAGAGATTGTCAAAAATATATTAAATATTGTTAGACGATATGTTGGATACGAGTTTGATGAACACTCAACAAACTATCAAAGAATGGTGACTCATATTCAATTTTTTGTTCAACGAATAATAAATAATGAATTAAGTGAGGAAACAGATGATTTTTTGTATGAATTAGTTCAATCAAAATACCCAAAAGCCTTTCAATGTAGTTTAAGGGTGAAAGACTATCTTTTAACTAAGTATGATGTTCCCATTAATCAATCAGAAATAATCTATTTAACGATTCATATCAATAAGGTAATGGATGATAATAAAGGATAAAGAAGGAATACAAGTATTTATTCTTTCATATTGAAGACAAACTAACTACCCATGTCTTACTATTTCAACATTAATAGTCACTCCGTTTCTCTATTTTATCAAAAAAAGACAAAGTATCGAAATTTGTCAATACTTTGTCTACAGTCTAAGTAGTCTCTTATATTAAGAGACTACTTTTTTATTTTCTATTCGTTAATCTAATGAGTTATCTGGTGGGATATTTTTTTCTAGTGCTTGAATTTCTTGTTCTAAAATGTTAATATCCTGTTTCTTTTTAGCTAAGGTTTCTTTCTTTTCTTCTAAGGTTTCTTCTTTATCTTCTAATGGTGATTTTATTAGATAGTTCCATAAGATAGCAAACAGCGTTCCAATAAATGTATCAATGACACGGTCGATAGCATATGTAAAAGAGCTAGTTTTTGGAATAGAGAAGCATAAGAACAATAATGTCGCGACACCACCAATAATTCCTTTTTGATTTTTTAAACGAGTCGAGACAGTAATGGTGACTAAAACAAAAAATGGCACAAGGAAGATTTCTCCAATGGATTGATTAGGGAGTTTTAGTAAACAAATATAGTATAAAATTCCAGCAATTCCGCCAATGGTGTTGCCAAGTATTCTTGATTTTCCAAAACTCATGGTGGTTGACATATCTTCACGTAAAGCAAAAACAGCAGCTAGTGTGGCTACCATTGGGGAACCACGATGTGTTAAGTGAAAAAAAATAATGCAACACATAACAGCAATTGAGGTTTTAAGTGTTCGCAAGCCAATTCGATATTTTCCAATAACCATCTGATGAGCATTCTCCTATTTATTATGATTTGTCGGAACGGAACGTTGGTAATCATTTATTAATTTAGTGGTATACGACATATTTTGTAACGTTTCATTTGTGACGATTAAAGTTGCACCATTTGCTCTATCAATAGCAGAGAATAAAGCATCGGCTGTCTCATTTGCTACGTCATCATATAATTTTTTTTCTTGTGATAAACTAGTTTCAATATAAAGCTGAAGAGATTCAATATTATTGATGATAATCTCTAAACTACCCTGAATTGACACTAATTTAGTATTATCTACATCAACTGCCTTTTTGGAAATAATATTTTTTAGTTCTTTATTATAGGACTTAATTAGTTTATTATCTTTTTTTAAAGTCGATAATAATTTTTCACGTTCTTCATAACTTTTATTTAGACTGCTTGTTTCATTACCTAAAATATTGGTTATTTTTTTTTCATGGATATCTTTATCATAGGTTGTTGAAAAATTTTCAATAAGTGTATTTAAAGAGGAAATAGTTGCTTTTTCTTCTTTTAGTTGTTGATTGATATTTTTTGTGACTGTGACTGATTGATCCAATTCTTGTGTAATACCGCACGCACTTAAAGTAAACAAAAATAAAAATATGACTAAAAATGGTTTAATACGTGTCATAGAGTAACCCTCCTCAATATATCCCTATAATAAACGAAAGAGAAGTATTTTTCTAGTATTTGACGGGAAACAAATTTTGACTTTAAATAGAGTAAGGATAAAGTGTGAAAAGAGGAATAATATGAAAATTGGATTACGTACCATAAAAACTGCTTTAACAGCATCTATCGGGATTTGGTTAGCAAGCTATTTGGGGTTTAAATACGCCTCAACAGCAGGGGTCGTGGCGATTTTAAGTGTGACAAATACGAAACGTTCATCTGTTAAGATAGGACTTGGTAGGCTGTTAGCATTTATGCTAGCAACAATTATGGCTTATTTCTGGTATCACGTAATAGGATATAATCCATTAGCCTATTGTTTGCTATTATTATTTTATATTCCGATTGCTGGTAAATGGAAAATGCCTGAAATTGTCCCAATCAATTCAGTTCTAATGACTCATTTTTTAAATGAAAAATCAATGGCTCCGTGGTTAGTTTTTAATGCATTTGGTTTGTTGTTTATCGGGGTGACCTTAGCACTTATTGCTAATTTACATATGCCTAGTGTAAAAGAAGATATCGAAGAAAATAAACAGGTAGTTGATAAAACAATCCAAAAATTATTGATGCAGTTTTCAGAGATGCTTTATAGAAAAGATGTAGAAAATGAATGTAATGCTTTACTTGAAGGATTATCTAAATCGATTAAACAGGGAAAGCAATTATCAAAACGTCATATGGAAAATCAGTTGTTATCACAAGATGAGTATTACTTAAGTTATTTTGATATGAGATTACGTCAATTTGAAACATTAGAAGATATGAATGAGTTAATTAAACAAATTGATGTCGATAAAGATGTCGCAGAAAGTGTGGAAACGTTACTATTAAATATCGCAGAAACTTATGCTGAAGACAATAATGCGTTATCTTTAAAAGAAGATGTATTAGAAGTATTCCAAATGTATGAAACAAAATCATTACCAACATCACGAACAGAATTTGAAAACCGTGCGAAATTATATCAATTGTTATTACAAATTCAAACATTTATTGATATTAAAGTAAACTTTAGTCAAATGAATGAAAAAATGTTGTAGTTTTTCTAAACTTGTCTAGGTAAATGATGTATTTGATTCAAAAGTTTTATTAAATATAGTAGAATGAAAAGAGATATTATATTATTTAGTTGATTTAATAGATAAGAAAGAGGATGACGTATATGCATCAAGCAATGGTTAATATTATGTTAGATCGTATAAGAGATCAATTTATTAGTGAAGACACCTTTTGTAAAAATATTTTAGAACTACCTATAGAGATATGGTCAGATTGGAAAAAAGGTTTAGTACAGTTACCAAATGATAAGATGCAAAAGATTAAAAATTTATTTTCTGACTATGAATGGATGTTGATCCAAAAAATTGTCAGTCAGACAATTATGTTTCCAGAAAAAAGAAATTATGCAAGTGTCGAATATAAACGTTTAAAAACAGTGATTGCTAATACATGGATTAAATCAGGTGTAGCAAAAGTTGAATTAATTACCCAACAGCGTTTTAGTGATAGAGAATTGTTAAACGTCCCACAAAAACATGTAGTTGTTCTACGTGTTGTGATGAATTATGGTGAATGGGGATATGATGACATACTAGAATTCTTTATGCCAGGAATTGTCCAACAACAAATAGAGGAATCAAAAGTTGATTTAATTGAATGGCTAGATGAAAATTTGACAGATACTTATGCAGAAGAAAATACTCAACATAAGGGAAATGACTAGTATTCATGGCTAAAAAAATATTCATCGGTATTATCAGTTGTTTTATTGCACTGGGATTATGGGTTAAAGTTGGGGATAACCAAAAAGCAGTAGAAAAAACAACTCAAACAGATCAGATAAAAGAGCCAGTTCAATCTACAGCAAAATCAGATGAGACGTATCCAGGAAACGCAACAGATTGGGATCTTATTTTAGTTAATAAAGATAATAAGATTGAAAAAGAACCAACTAATTTAAAAGAATTACCTAATGGTGAAAAAATTGATAGTCGTATCTTTGGTACATTTAATGCAATGGTGAATGCTGCTGACAAAAAAGGATTTAAAATAGTGACTATCTCAGGCTATCGATCCGTAGCAGAACAAAGGGCGATTGTAGAGCGAGACATTGCAAGCTATAAAGCACAAGGCTTTTCTGATGAAGAAGCAAAGAAAAAAGCAATGGAATATTTAACAGAACCAGGATTGAGTGAACATCATACTGGTTTAGCTATTGATATTTTGGATCAAGATTGGTACAACAAAGGTAATATGCTAGAAGGTGAATTTGGTGATACAGATGCTGGAAAGTGGATTGAAGAAAATGCTTGTCAATATGGGTTTATTGTTCGCTATGAAAAAGGTAAAGAGTCAATAACAGGTATTAATTATGAGCCATGGCATATTCGTTATGTCGGTAAAGCTAATGCCTTATATATGAAAAAACACAACTTGTCGCTAGAAGAATATGTTGAAATGATTAAAAAGTAGGTAATTTATGGCGAAAAAATATACAAGAAGATATGGCAATCAACGTAAAGTAACGTTACCCTTAATACTAAGTTTGTTACTTTTAATGGTTGGATTAATTGTTTTTTTATTAAGTCTAAGAGGATTAAGTGATACCACTCCAATGACACAATCAGATGTGTCAAATTCTACAGATAAACAGGCTTTTATTGAAGAAATTGTTCCGGTTGCTAAAGAGATGCAAGCTAGTCATGGTATTATGCCAAGTATTGTTTTAGCTCAAGCTATTTTAGAATCAGATTGGGGAACAAGTGAGTTAAGTGCTAAATATAATAATTTATTTGGTATTAAGTCTTTTAGTGCCAATGATCATTCAGTAAAACTTGAAACAAAAGAGTATAAAGATGGTAAATGGGAAACTATTAAAGCAAACTTTAAAGTATATGCTAGTTGGTCTG
Source organism: Vagococcus sp. CY52-2 (assembly GCF_022655055.1). Lineage (NCBI taxonomy): Bacteria > Bacillati > Bacillota > Bacilli > Lactobacillales > Enterococcaceae > Vagococcus > Vagococcus changpingensis. The sequence goes on from NZ_CP093384.1 coordinate 441,847, forward strand.
ATTGTATTAGAGATCATACGTTGTTGTTTGTACAAGGCGTGGATTGGGACCCTTATTTATATCAAGGGGTGTTATTAGCAGATGATTATCAGACTGCAGCTAGAGCTTTACAAGTTGCTGGATATGCTACAGATCCAGGCTATGCTGATAAGTTAATATCTCTCATTGAAGAACATCATTTAAATCAATATGATTGATAAATTGAACTTTAATATTTTGATTAAAGTTCAATTTATTTATGGAGGAGAAATAATTATGAATAGAGAAAAACGTATTGCCCCTGAAATTGTCACAAATTTAAGAAAAGATTTAATCAATGTCCCAAACGTCATTCGAAATTGTTCAGGAATAAGAATTTATGGAAAACGAATTAAATCAATCTGCTATTCAACTGATATAGCTATTATTCGTAATATTGATGCAGATGCTGTGATAGCCGTTTACCCATTTACACCACATCCAACGATTACTAAAGCAATTATTGAAGCAGCAGATGTTCCTGTTTTTTCGGGTGTTGGTGGTGGTTTAACTCAAGGAAATCGCTCAGTTAATATGAGTATGTTTGCAGAAGCAAATGGTTCTCTAGGTGTCGTTGTGAATGCACCTACACCTAAGGAGACAATTTATGATATCTCACAGACCATTGATATCCCCATTATTGGAACAATAACATCGGAATTTACCGACATTGATGAAAAGATTGCAGCTGGTGTTCAGATTTTAAATGTTAGCGGTGGTAAACACACTGCTCATATTGTTCGAATGATTCGAGAAAGATACCCATTATTTCCTATTATGGCAACAGGAGGACCAACGGAAGAATCAATTATGGAAACCATTGAAGCTGGAGCGAATGCTATTACTTATACACCACCTTCAAACGGTATGTTATTTAGTAAAAAAATGCAGAATTATCGAGCAATAGAACGTGAAGACAGTAATGAAGACTAGCCTTTTTAATCAATTAATTGAATTAATGTATAAATGAACTTAGATTTAGATTTAAATCTAAGAAAAATTCGTGTAGAATATAAAAGGTAGATAAGATAACTATAAAGAATTTATTAAATAGTGACATATTTAGGAGAGAATAAAATGGAATTAAAGAGACAACAAGAATTTGTACAGTCATATCATTATGATGCATTACCTCAAGATCATTCTGAAGAAACATCTATTAATGTAAGTTTAAATCCTTTTGAAATTACAGATGAAATGACCATTGATGCAGAAAACAACTCGATTTTAGGGTTGAGAGTCGAATTTAAAATTATATTAGATAATGTTGCCATTAGTGGTGATGTCGCTCAATTTGTTCAAACAGTAGGTAGAAAAGTGGATAAAATTGAAGATTTAACTTCAGAAGAAGTGAACACTTTGGTACAACCTTTATTCGTTTTGATTGAACGATTAACTTATGAAGTAACCGAGATTGCGTTAGACAAACCTGGTGTACAACTTAACTTTTCTCAAGAAGGCTAAATAAGTCTAAAAAAGTGTTGTGGTCTAACAACACTTTTTTAGTATCATTGTAAGCGAGTTGATAAAAAACGGAGGTAATATAATGAAAAGTGACCAGGGGAAAATTAGTATGCGGTTGTTCAAAAAAGAAAAAAAGAAACCCCGTAAAAAATCAATTACCGTAATAGAAAAAAATCGACCATCAGGATCTATGACCAACCAATTAGAAATATTATTCGATCCTATTTTTTTCTATAAAATTGATAAAAGGTTAACTGTCTTTTTTCGTAGATGGCGTTCTGTGTTATCTATCTATCCAATAGAAAGAGCATTTTATCATATTAATGATAATGGAATAATTAAATTGTACATCTCTTTCAGCGTTTCAGCATTACTAAGTGATATTGAAATTAAACATTTTTTTAAAGCAGTTCAGGAATTATTGACTGCTCCATATAATACTATAGAATCTAGTGACATGGTACAACCTGTTTTTCAGACAGGAAATGAGTCAAATAAAATGAATTTTAATATTTTAGATGATCAAGATAAAATCATTGATACATTACAAAAAAAAGTGGTGGAACAAGACGCTTTAGTGAATCAGTGGAGTAAAGAACGAGATAAAGAACAAAAAATATTAATGGAGCAACTAGATATTATTGAAAAAGAAAATAATGACTTATTGCGGTATGTAGATACTTTTCAAGATAATAAAATACTACCTAAAAAAGAACAATTAGAAGATATTTACCCAACTAAAAATGACGAAAGTCATCAACGTTATTCCATCCTGTCAAACGAATTGACAAATGCTAAACATTTAATTAGCGAGTTGCAACATAACAATAACCTACTCAGTTTAACGTTGAATGAAACATCAAAAAAAAATCGGCAATTAACTATATCTGAAAATAAACAAGTCGATGAAATTAAAGATTTACAGCTAAAATTGACAGAATTAGAGACAGAAAATTCAACATTAAAAAATCTATATCAAAAAGAACAAGATGATAAAGCACAATTAATCAATCAAGTCCAACTTGATATGAAAGAATTTGAGGAAAAAATTGCGGAACAAGAAAGACAGTTAGTATTAGTATCAAATGATTCCTTTAAATTGCAAGCTAAAATTGATGAATTAGTGAGTGAAAAGACAGAATCTGATTTATTAATTGATGAATTAAAAGAAGAAAATCATTCAGTAAAAAATAAATTAGATCAAGAATCAGTTGAAAAAGACAATGTCTTAAGAACGTTGGAAGAACAAAAAAAATCGTATTGGCAATTAGAAAAAAAATTAAAAGAGTGGATTGATAAAAGCCAAGGAATGGAACAACAACTTGAAGAACAACTTAATAAATACGAACTAGATACATCCAGTATGTTAAATGATCTAACTAATTTAAAAGAATTAAATCAGAAATTAAGTGAAGAAAAAAACTATTATCACAATGAGATGAGACAATTATTAAAAGAGGTTAATCGTTTAAGTGATCGTGTTGCTTACCTCCAACAGTTTGTTGATCAGACTTTAGTTGAAGAACAAGAAGATAACAGCGAAGGGACAGATTTAATAAATGAGGAAAAAATAGAAGAAGAACAAGCAATACGATACGATGAAGATGATATTTTGGACTTATTTCAACAAGCAGATGATGCTGAAGTTGAAGACGTTAAGGTTCCAGTCGAAGAGTACCGGACATATCGGTTATCATTAAAATTTTTGGAGTATCGATGGTATCAAGCTAATATCATGCAAGTCAATGATACTGGTAAAAGTGAACTCAATTGGAGTAAGCATTATATATCTGAAGCGAATGAATTCTTTGTAGAACTAGAAAATCTAGTCAAGATACCATTACTGTCGAAAAAATATGTTATGATGGATAAGGAAATTAAGTTACGCTTAAAAGCGTACCAAGCGTTATCTGCTTATTTAGAGAGACGTTATTTTAAATCAAGTAAACATTTTTTTGATAGGGAGACGGCAGAATAATTATGCAAGATACACAAGTTTTTGATATTTTAGAAAAAGAGTTACCCAATATAAAAAGAAAACAAATCGATACCGTGTTGCACTTATTAAGTGAAGGAAATACGGTTCCTTTTATTGCACGTTACCGTAAAGAACAAACGGGAAGTCTTGATGAAGTAGAAATTCGAGAAATTGAAGAACGCCATGCTTATATTGAGGGATTAGTCAAACGTAAAGAAGAAGTTACTCGATTAATCAGTGAACAAGGAAAATTGACGAAAGATTTAGAGAAAAAAATTAACGCTGCTAAAAAAATGCAACGAGTGGAAGATTTATATCGCCCCTTTAAACAAAAACGTCGAACTAAAGCGACCATTGCAAAAGAAAATGGTCTTGAGCCGCTAGCTGATTGGCTATTGACATTTCCAAGCAATGGGTCCGTTGAAGATGAAGCAGCTAAATACGTTAATGAAGAAGTTAAAACATCTGAAGAAGCTTTATCTGGAGCACATGAAATTATCGCTGAAGTGATTAGTGATGAGCCATCTTACCGTGAATGGTTACGTAATATGACGAAACAAACAGGTCTTTATACCACAAAAGTAAAAGATAAATCATTGGACGAGAAAAGTGTGTATGAAATGTATTATGATTTTTCTGAACCAATGAAAAAAATGGTATCACATAGAGTACTTGCGGCTAATCGTGGTGAAAAGGAAGGTGTGTTGAAAGTTGCGATTGAAATAGATAGCAACCGAGTATACCAGTATTTCGAACGTCACTTAATTAAGAGTGAGACAAGTATTGCAACACCTTATATACGCTCAGCTTATGAAGATAGTTATAAACGATTTATAGGACCGGCAATTGAACGAGAAATACGGAATGAATTGACTGAAAAAGCAGATGAACAAGCCATTACTATTTTTGGTGAAAATTTAAAAAATTTATTATTACAACCCCCTTTAAAAGGGAAAGTTGTATTAGGGTTTGACCCGGCTTATCGCACAGGATGTAAGCTAGCTATTGTTGACCCAACAGGTAAACTATTGGCTGTTCATGTGATTTATCCACATAAACCAGCTAATGCCAAAAAACGTGAAGAAGCTAAGCCGGAGTTCATTAAATTATTAGAGGAATACAAAGTTGAAATGGTGGCAATCGGTAACGGGACGGCTAGCCGTGAATCAGAAGCATTTGTTTCAGAGTGCTTGAAAGAAATGAAACGTCCTGTTTTTTATGTGATTGTTAATGAGGCAGGAGCATCAGTATACTCAGCTAGTGATACGGCACGAGAAGAATTCCCAAATTTACAAGTTGAAGAACGAAGTGCTGTTAGTATCGGTCGCCGCTTGCAAGATCCATTAGCAGAATTAGTAAAAATTGATCCAAAAGCAGTAGGAGTGGGGCAATACCAACATGATGTCTCACAAAAACGCTTAGGAGAAAAACTTGATTTCGTTATTGAAATGGTTGTTAACCAAGTTGGAGTCAATGTTAATACAGCAAGTGCCCAACTTTTACAGCATGTGGCTGGATTAAATAAAACAACGGCAAAAAACATTGTGATTTATCGCGAAGAAAACGGTGAATTTACTAGCCGTACTAGCCTGAAAAAAGTACCACGCCTAGGACCAAAAGCCTATGAACAATCAATCGGATTTTTACGTATTCCAAATGCTAAAAATATTTTAGATACAACAGGTATTCACCCTGAAAGTTATGGATTAGTAAAACAATTATTAAAAGAACTAGCGATTGATATATCAGAAATTGGGACTGAGGAAACAAATGCGAAATTAGAAAAAGTATCTGTTGAACAAATGAGTGAGACATTATCAGTTGGTAAAGAAACACTAGAAGATGTAATCAGTGCGCTAAGACAACCTGGACGAGATATGCGTGATGATTTAGCTGCGCCCATTTTAAGAAAAGATATTCTCAAAATGGAAGATTTAAAACCCGGGATGCAATTAGAAGGAACAGTCCGAAATGTGGTTGATTTTGGTGCATTTGTGGATATTGGAGTGAAACAAGATGGTTTAGTTCATATCTCAAAATTAAGCCAATCATACATTAAGCATCCAACAGATGTCGTGGCAGTTGGAGATGTTGTGACAGTGTGGATAGTAGATGTAGACGTCCAAAAACAACGCATCACATTGACAATGATTGATCCAACTCAAAAATAAGGAGAATCTTTAGATGAATGATGGTGAATTACAGTCTTTGGTGGAAAAAACGTCTCTAATGTATTTTGGTAAACCATTTTGTCATCAAGCATCATTTAATAAACGGTTAAAAACAACTGGTGGACGGTATCATTTAGACTCCCACCAGTTAGATTTTAATCCTAAAATATTAGTGGTTTATGATGAACGAGTACTGATAGGGATTATTAAGCACGAACTCTGTCATTATCATCTTCATTTAGAGAATAAGGGTTATCAACATAAAGACAAAGAGTTTAAAGAGTTATTAAACCACGTTGCTGGGTTACGATTTACACCACCACTTTGTGAGAAGAAACAATCAAAGTTTTACATGATTGAATGTTGTCAATGTCATAAACAGTTTCAACGAAAGAAGCGTTTAAATTTGGCAAAGTATCGTTGCCAGTGTGGTGGGAAATTAATTTATTTAACAAAATAATAAAAATATAGTGGCGACGACTAAGTATTATATGGTAAAATAATACTACGATTAGCGAGAATGTCGGAATTGGCAGACGAGCAAGACTAAGGATCTTGTGAAGAGTATTCTTCGTGAGGGTTCAAGTCCCTTTTCTCGCATATTGATTGGGTATCAGATCTATTGATCTGGTACTTTTTTTATAGACGAGAAGGAATGAGAAAAGTTGATAGAAATAGGTCTAACCACATTTAAAGAGCATGGGAAATTATTGAACAAATCATTTTTAGCGTTATCTGACTACGCGTCTTTATTTCCAGTGGTAGAAATGAATACCTCTTTTTATGGGATTAAACAACCAACTGTTAGCCAAAAATGGGTAGATGAGACACCTGAAAGTTTTTCATTTAGTGTCAAAGCGTTCAAAGTCATGACGAAACACGCTAAAATAGAAGAGTTTTATCAAAGTGAAGAAGAGATGGATGACGCATTTAAATTGTTTTTAATGCCTTTGATTCAACAAAATCGATTATCAACGATATTGTGTCAGTTTCCGAGTTTTTTTATTTGTAATAAACCAAATGTGGAGTATCTTCGTAAGTTAAGATTACGATTCAAAGAGTTTCCTATGGCAATCGAATTTCGAAGTGGCACATGGTACAACGACTCTGTCAAACAAGATATGATTGAGTTTATGAAACAGTATCACTACACATTAGTGACAGTAGATGAACCACAAGTCGCTCATCACTCGGTGCCATTTTTACCTAAAGTAACTACAAAAGATTATGCTTATTTGAGATTACATGGAAGAAATAAACGCTACTGGACAGAAAAATCAGGAGATTGGCGAAAAAAGAGAACGCTCTATCGTTATTCAGATAGTGAGTTAAACGAATTGGCAAAGGACATTAAACAAATAGAAGCTAAAAAAATAGTTGTTGTGTTTAATAATAATTCAGGGGGAGATGCAGGTGAGAATGCCTTAACTTTAAAAAATATGTTAGCCATTGATTATAAAGGGTTGAATCCGACGCAATTAAATTTATTTTAAAAAAATTCGCAAAAAGACAAAATTGTTTCTTGAATAAACAAATACATTAAATCAACATGCGGTGATATCAATGTTTTTTGTTGATATGAGAGAGTAGCTAAAAAGTTACTCTCTTATTTTTTGTGATAATTTTGCATTTTTCCGTGAGAGCCCTTACTATGTGTGATGTCGATAGGTAGTAACGTATACGTAAAGGAGTCGAAAAAGTGATTCAATTAAAAAAAGTGAGAAAATCATTTGGTGACTTTCATTTAAGAGACATCACTTTAACAATAAATGAAGGCGTTATTTATGGAATAGTGGGAGAAAGTGGTTCGGGAAAGTCCACACTATTAAGTATCTTAAATTTAACTACACCAATTGATGACGGAGAATTAGTTATTGATGGGGTACACTGTGAAACATTGACTAAAAGTCAGCAGCGTATGTTAAAACAGGAAATGGGTATGATTTTTCAGGAGTATCACTTACTAAACAATTTGACGATACTTGAAAATATTCATCTGCCATTAAAATTAAAAGGGATAAAAGATGTTACAAAGGCTATCTATTGGTTAGAAAAAGTAGGTCTTTCAGGATATGAAACAACCTATCCTTCTCAATTAAGTGGTGGGCAAAAACAACGAGTCGCGTTAGCGAGAGCGTTAGTGACAAAACCTAAATACATTTTATTAGATGAAGCAACCAGTGCACTAGATGAGTATAATGCACAGTTGATTTTACAAGTATTGACGGAAGTTCACACAGAGTATCAACCTACCATTATGTTTGTTAGTCACGATTTGGATAAAATTAAAACATTTTGTCAGGAGTGTTTGATTTTAGATAAAGGAAGTATTAGTCGTATTGTCACTGTGATTCATCATAGTAAAGATGAATTGTTGGCATCTTATCCTGAAAAAGCATTCAGGAGGTTAACAACATGACCTCTATATCGCATGCGATGATTTATTTTCCAGAACTAATGTTGGCACTTAGACAGACACTATATATGATTGGTGTCAGTATGATGATTGGGTCATTACTAGGCTTAATAATAGGGACGAGTTTATTTTTATGCCGAGGAAAAGAAACGTGGCAAAAAAAGTTGGTATATCATCTGACCTCCAGTTATGTCAATATTATTCGTTCATTTCCATTTCTATTATTGGTCGTGATGTTAATTCCACTCACTAGAATAATTGTGGGAACAGGATTTGGTCCAAAGTCAGCTTCAGTATCGTTAAGTTTAGTGGCGATTGCCATCTTTGCTAGACTTTGTGAACAAGTACTACTAGATATTCCAAATAGTGTGTTGGTTTTATCTGATTCACTCGGTGTGAGTTTATGGCAAAAAGTGATTCATTTTTTATGGTTAGAAGCAAGAAGTGGTCTTGTGTTAAGTGCCACATCAATGTTAATTAGTTTGGTATCTTATTCGACTGTAATGGGGGTAGTCGGTGGAGGAGGCATTGGAGACTTCGCCATTCGATATGGCTACCAACGTTATGAATATACGGTCATGATGATGGCTATTGTGATGATGATTGTATTGGTTGGGTTAATTCAGTTAGTAGGGTATAAAATAGCAAAAAAATTAGATAAAAGGACGTTGTCATAATGAAAAAAAGTTTAAAGTATTCAGTATTATTAGGGTTAACATTAGGGTTAGTGGCGTGTGGAAAAGCTCAAGAAAGTAAAAAAGAAGACACACCAAAAGAAGATAAAATCATCAAAGTGGCTTCTCAGGCACCACCAATGACTGATATTGTAATGGTTGCAAAAGAAGAAGCAAAAAAAGATGGATGGGATATTGAATTGGTTCAAGTAACAGATAACATCCAATACAATGAAATGTTAAAGAGTAAAGAAGTAGATGCGAATTTTGCTCAACATAAACCATATATGATGAAATTTAATCAAGAAAAAGATGCAAACTTAGTCGTGATTCAACCAATCTATAATGCAAAAGTTGGTTATTATTCAAAAGACTATAAATCAGTTGACGAGATTCCTGAAAAAGCTAAAATTGCCATTCCAAGTGATGTGTCTAATGAAGGTCGTGCGCTTGCTATTTTAAACGAACAAGGATTGATTACATTAAAAGAAGGTGTTGGTTTTAATGGAACACTGAAAGATGTCGAAAAAAATCCAAAAGAACTAGAATTTTTATCAGTTGATTTACTTAACTTAGCCGAAGCTTACAATGAAAAAGATGTTGCAATGGTATACAATTACCCAGCTTATATTGCGAAAATTGGTCTAACACCAGATGATGCGATTTTATTAGAAAATACAGTAGATGAAAGATTCGCGATTTCTTTAGTCGCTAGAGAAGACAATGAGAAATCTGAAAAAATTAAAGCTTTGAAAAAAGCTATGACAAGTAAATCAGTTAAAGAATATATCGAGAAAGAACATAGTAAAACAGCTATTCCAGCGTTTTAATATGTCCCCACCTTTTATATGATGAAAGGTGGGGTATTTTCTAGTTAAAAACGTGATAAAGGAGAGAAAAGATATGACAAGTGAAACCATCGAATTAATTCAAGGAAAAAATGGGATAGAATTACCATTTGAGTCTGGTAACTGGGTGTTACTAAAAGAAGAAGGCTATTCACCCATCCAAATGTTGGTGGCATCTGTCGCAGGGTGTGGTGCATATGTGTATCAATCGATTTTGAATAAATCAAACATATCGTACACCTTTAAGGCAGTATCAGTGAAGTATACAAGAAATCAAGAAAAACAAAGTAAACCTATTGAAAGTATTGATATGACATTTGAGGTGAAAGTAGCTGATGAAGACCAAGAAAGAGCTCGTCGTGCTTTAAAACTGATTAGTAAACATTGCCCAGTTATACAATCACTTGATCCGGCTATCTCAGTATCTGAGACAATCAAATTTATTTAACTATATTAACTAAGTTTATTATTCTCAACGAAATGAGTGGAAGATATCATCATGACGTTGGGATGTTTTTTATTTATTTCAACTAAATGTCTTATAAAAATGTCTTATGAATAAGTAAAGACATAAAATTTGTCTTTTTAATTGCTAAAATTGAAATAGATAAGTTATACTTGAACAGGAACATGAATCATTAGTAGGCACTTTAAAGGTCAAAGCATGAAAAAATGACTTTTTTAGAATTAACTAGTGATAGAAAGTAGTGAATGTGCTATAATCTTTCTTAGATGTAAATTTTCTAATATATTGATCAATTGTATGAAAAAGAGGTTTTAAGTGTGTTTAATATAGACATTTAGTCCTCGTATTTCTGGTGAGTCGAAAGGGTAGTGGTCACAAACATATATGGAGGAAATTTCATGAATACTAAAACCTGGTTATGGGTATTACTTTTTGTAATTATCCTAGCAGTAGCTGCCTACCTAGTTGCGTTCTTTATGAAGCGCAGAAATCAAGATAAATTGGAGGAATTAGAAAAACGTAAAATTGCGTTATTCGACCTGCCAGTGATTGAAGAAGTGGACGAAGTAAAGAAAATGCACTTAGTAGGACAAAGCCAAAACACATTTAGGGAATGGAACCAAAAATGGATTGATATATCTACCATATCTTTTGCTGAGCTAGAAAGCCTAATTTTTGAAATTGAAAACTTAAATGAGACCTATCGATTAATGAAGGTTAAAGAAGCCATTGTAGAAGCTAATGACATGTTGACTGGCATGGAAAAAGAAGTTGAAGAAATCCGTCAGGGCTTGAAAGAATTACGTGGAAGTGAAGAACGTAACTCCGAAGCTGTTCAAAAAGCTTTAGATGCATATGAGTCAATTAGTAATACAGTGTCTGAAAATCCTGAAAAATATGGTGTCTCTTATAGTGAACTTGAAAAACAAATTCAAAATGTTGAACGCGATTTTACTCAATTTGTTGCATTAAATACAGCTGGTGATCCAATGGAAGCACGTACTGTATTAGAAAACGCTGAAAAGAGAACATACGAAATCCAAAAAATTGTCGAGCAAATTCCACCTTTAGTCGAAACACTAACAAATGTGTTTCCAAAGCAACTAAAGGAAATAAAAGAAGGCTACGAAACATTGAAGAAAGATCACTATGTATTTGAAAATGACGTAGTGGCTGTTAATGTTGAAAAACTAGAAACAAAAGTTGACTCAACATTATCTAATTTAGAAAAATTAGAAATTGAAAATGTTTCAAAATTAAATACTGAAATTGCTAAAGAAATTGATCATTTGTATGACATCATGGAAAAAGAAATTTCTTCAAGAGTTTATGTTAATGACAATAAAGCAAAATTAACAAGCCTATTGGAACATGCCGATAAAAACAATCATTTATTAATGATTGAACTAGATCATGTCTCTCAAAGTTATATTTTAAATAACAATGAATTGGGAAGCGTCAGAGGTTTCCAAGCTCAGATGGAAGAAATACAAAAAGAATTTGACGAAACTGAAGAACAAATGAAAAATAAAGAAGCGATTTTCTCACAAGTTGCTTCTTTTTACCGCGAGAGTCTAGCCCAATTGAAAGACATTGAAAACGGGCAAGTTGAGATAAGTCGTTCTATTAAGGATTTTGCTCCTAGAGAACGTGAAACTATCCAAAAAATTGATGACTATGAATTAGAATTGCGTATGTTAAAACGTTATGTTGAAAAACAACGCTTACCTGGAATACCAAGCAGTTACTTGGAATTTTTCTTTGTAACTGGAGAACGAATTGAAGAACTAAGCCAAGAGCTTAATAAAATTAGAATAGATATGAATCATATCGATCGCTTAGTTGGTGTATGTGATGAGGACATGCGCACGCTTCGTGAAAAAACGAATGAGTTGATTGATAGTGCCGCTTTAACAGAGCAAATGATTCAGTACGCTAACCGTTTCCGTTTCTCTCATCCAGATATAAAACACGCAATTGATCGCAGTTTGAGTTTATTCTCAAGAGAGCATCAATACAAAGATGCTTTAGATGTTATTTCTGAAGCGATTGAACGAATCGAACCAGGAGCAACAGAACGTATTAGAAAATATTATTTTGATAATAAAGAGACAACAGTCTAAGAAAAAAGTCCAAGAAAGCCAAACGTGTTTTCTTGGTTTTTTATTTTGTCATCAGAGAAAGTTGATGATTTAATAGTAGCGCGTTATAATGGGTAAGGAATTTTTAAGAAAGAGTGACGATATGATATATTTTGATAATAGTGCCACAACCATGATTCATCCGCAAGTGTTAGATACCTATAATAAAGTCAGTCAACGTTTTATGGGAAATCCTTCAAGCTTACACCGTTTAGGTCAACAATCATCTGTGTTATTAGAAAAATCACGTGTTCAAATAGCAGATATATTAGGGGTAGAGTCTTCTGAAATCTTTTTTACCAGTGGTGGGACAGAAGGAAATAATTGGGTTATAAAGGGGACAGCGATAGAAAAACGCTCTTTTGGTAATCATATTATCGTGTCGAGTGTGGAGCATCCATCTGTTTCTAATACAGCGAAACAATTAGAAGAACTTGGGTTTAAAGTCTCTTTTTGTCCCGTTGATAGAAATGGCATGATTGATTGTCATGACTTAGAACAATTAATTACTGAAGAGACAATTTTAGTATCAACTGTTGCAGTAAATAGTGAAGTAGGAATGGTTCAACGGATTAAAGAGATTAGTACATTATTGGAAAACTATCCATCGATTCATTATCATGTTGATGCAGTCCAAGCCATCACTAAGTTGTCTGTTGATAAATTTTTAACCCCTCGTGTAGATTTCATGACGTGTTCTGCTCACAAATTTCAAGGGCCAAGAGGAATTGGATTTGTTTATTGGCGAAGTGGAGCAAAATTATCTCCTTTATTGACTGGTGGGGGACAAGAACATAATAAGCGCAGTGGGACAGAAAATACACCAGCGATTGTTGCGATGGCAAAAGCAATGCGTATTGCAACAGATGATCAAGAGATGAAAGAACAAAAAATGCGCCATCTAAAGAATGCCTTAGCAGCAGGATTACAACAGTACGAACATGTGACAATTTTTTCTTCATTAGATGATGACTCATCAGCCCCTCATATTTTAACATTCGGGTTAAAAAAAGTCCGCGGCGAAGTATTAGTTCACGCATTTGAAGACAAAGATATTTATATTTCGACAACGAGTGCCTGTTCAAGTCGTCAAAAAACAGATAGTAGTACACTTCATGCAATGGGAGTGACTCATCGTTTTGCTGAAACAGCCGTTCGTATCAGTTTAAATCATCAGAATACCATAGCAGAAGTAGAGCAATTTTTAGTTATTTTTAATCAATTGTATAACAAATTTTCGAAAATTTATTCGTAAGAGGAGCCCCAAAATGAAAGCAACAGAAATTATGATTCGCTATGGCGAGTTATCAACAAAAGGAAAAAACAGACGCATTTTTATTAACCGATTAGCTTATAATGTGAAACAAAGTTTGCATGCTTACCCAAATGTAAAAGTAAGAGCAGACAGAGACAGGATGCATTTGATTTTAAATGGTGAAGATGATCGATTGGTTATGGAACAATTAAAACCTATTTTTGGTATTCAAAGTTTTTCACCAGTCGTTCGGATAGAAAAAGACACTAAGTTAATTTGTCAAACAGCAGTCGAGATGGTAAAGGATATTTGGAAACCAGGCAAAACCTTTAAAGTACAAAGCAGACGCTCAGATAAAGAATTTATTTGGGATAGTAAAGATATTAATAAAGAAGTAGGAGCTGCTATTTTTCATGGCATAGAAGGCATTGAAGTGAAAATGATTCAGCCAGATATTCGTATGGAAGTAGAAGTTCGTAATGAAGCGGCTTATTTATCTTGTGAAACGATTTATGGCGCTGCCGGGTTACCAGTTGGCTCAAGTGGTAAAGGTATGTTGATGCTATCAGGGGGGATTGACTCACCCGTTGCTGGATATTTGGCAATGAAACGTGGGGTAGAAATAGAGGCAGTCCATTTTTATAGTCCTCCATATACAAGTGAGCAATCATTAAATAAAGCCAAAGATTTAGCCGTTAAATTAACGCCATATGTCGGTCAAATACAATTTATTACAGTCCCATTTACGGAAATTCAAGAAGAAATTAAACGAGGGATTCCACAAGGGTATTGGATGACAGTGACAAGACGTTTTATGTTACGCTTGACGGATAAAATCAGAGAAAGACGTCAAGGATTAGCGATTGTCAATGGAGAATCACTGGGTCAAGTCGCCTCACAAACGATGCATAGTATGTTAGCGATAAACGATGTGACCACAACCCCAATCATTCGTCCGGTTATTACGATGGATAAATCAGAAATCATTGAAATAGCAGAAAAAATTGATACATTTACTCTAGCGACACAACCATTTGAAGACTGTTGCACAATTTTTGCTCCACCAGAACCAAAAACAAAACCAAAGGTAGACAAAGTTCGAAAATATGAAGAACGATTGGATATTGACGGATTAGTTGAAAGAGCCTTAGAGGGAATTGTCAGTGAAGAAATTAAATCAAGCGACACCTTCTTACAAACTAGTACACAAGAGATGGATGATTTATTTTAAAAAACAAAAAAGAAGTGGATAAGTCCACTTCTTTTTTGTTATGCCCATTCGCCGTTTCTAAAAATAGGAACACGTGAGCCATCTTTTTTGATACCATCAATATTCATTTTATTTGAACCAACCATAAAGTCAACATGAGTTTGGCTACGATTTAATCCTGCTTCTTCCAATTCATCTTCAGTCATTTCAGTACCACCTTCAATATTGAAAGCATAAGCACTGCCTAAAGCCAAATGGTTTGAAGCATTCTCGTCAAATAATGTGTTAAAGAATGTAATACCTGATTGAGAAATTGGAGAGCTATCAGGTACAAGAGCGACTTCACCTAAGCTTTTAGCCCCTTCATCTGTTTCTAGTAATTTTTTCAAAACATCTTCGCCTTTTTCAGCTGTCACATCAACAACTTTTCCATTTTTAAAAGTAAAGACCATATTTTCAATTGTATTTCCCGCATAACTTAATGGTTTGGTGCTTGAAACAACGCCATCAATTCGACGACGATCAGGTGCAGTAAATACTTCTTCAGTAGGCATATTCGCCATGAAACGTTCGCCACGTGCATTTTTACTACCGGCACCTTCCCAATGATGATGTTCAGGAAGACCAATCACTAAGTCAGTTCCTGGAGCAGTGTAATGTAGGGCATCAAATTGTTGAGCATTTAATTCAGCTGCTTTTGTTTCCAACGTTTTATCATGTTTATGCCAAGCGTCAATTGGATCTGCTTCATACATGCGACATGCTTTGAAAATAGCGTCCCATAAAGCATCAACTTGTTCTTCGTTAGAAGACAACTCTGGGAACACTTTTTTAGCCCAGTCACTACCAGCGGCTGCAACAACGGTCCAACTTAATTTATTTGCTTGAGTCGCTTGTCTGAGCGGCATCATTGCTTTTCCGTTAACGGATTGGAAAGTAGCTAAACGTTCTCCATCTACACCAGAGAACGCGTCAGGATTTTGAGAAACCACACTAATGCGACTTGCCCCTTTTTCTACCCAGTCATTGGCTTCTTTTATCTTATAATCAGGGACAGTTGAAATAACGTCATCATCAGCGTGTAAGAAAAATTCTCTGTTGATTGTGTCATCTGACCATTGCACAACAACTTGTTTAGCCCCTAATTTATAGGCTTCTTTTACAATATAACGAGCTAGTGGTGCTTGCTCTACTTGTATATTTAATACCACTGTGTGTGAATCAGAAACATTTACTCCCACTTTAGTGATTAATTCGGCATATTTTTGTAATAAATGATCAAAATTAGTTAAAACCATACTATCATCCTCCAAGTAAATTATTAGTATTATCTTAGCATAGGATGAGTGTTGTAACAAATTTAAAATCAATTCTTGTTTAAAAATAAAAACATAGTCAAAAATTAATTGTTAAAAGATGCTTTTTTGTATCAAAAAAGCCATGTTTTTTTATAGATTAACTTGTTGGATAATAAATTCATGTTATAATAAAATTAAATTAAATAACTTTAGTTTGACACGTATTGTTCGTATTATAAACATATTAAGAACAAAGGAGAGATTTTTGTGGCAAGGAAGAAAACAATTACACGAGAACATATTTTATCAGCTGTATATGAAGTGATTTCAACTGAAGGTTTCAGTGGATTTACAGCAAGAAATATAGCAAATAAAATGAAGACATCCACACAACCTATCTATTTAGAATTTAAAAACATGGATGAGTTACGAACTGTTTTTATTGATAGAGTAACATCAGACATTAGATCAGAAGTATACGATCGCCGATTTACAGGTGATTGCATTGTTGATTTATCGATCAATTATGTTAAATTTGCTTCAGATCATAGCGTCCTTTTTAAGTCATTATTTGTGGATGAACATGAGTGTGGTAACCAATTAAACGAGTTTACCCATGATTTATTTAATGAAAAAGTAGCGAGTGATGAAAAATATAGTAAATTAAGCCATACAGTAAAAGAAGCTATTTTTATAAATTGCTGGGTTATGAGTGTTGGGTTAGCTTCTCTTGCAGCGTCGAAACGAGCTAAACCAAAAAACGAAGAAATTGAAAAGATAATAAAAAACCTGATTGATTTATCGATGAAACACCCAGATGTAGCCTTAACAAGATAAAAAAACAGGAAAATTAATTTTCCTGTTTTACTTAATTATTTAATTGTTGCACTAAAGAATCAGCAAAGGCTTCAAGTGCAACAATATCATCTTCTTCGGCAGCTAAGTCAACTTTAACTGACTCAGCGCCTTTTTTTGCGCCTGTTGATTGGAAGGCTTTATCAAATTGGTCTACAACTTGACAAAAACACGGATAAAAAGTATCACCCGAGCCAACGACTCCATATAATTTACCTGTTAAATCTAATTCTAAAAGGTCGTCATAAAAATCAGCAATTTCATCTGGAACAAGTAAGTCATCATAAGTATAACTCCCAACAATGCAAATATCAGCATCAAGAAAGTCATCCGCATCAACTTGTGTACATTCATTAATTTCAACATCAATGCCTTTATCCTCTAATCGCTCAGCAACAATATCAGCAATTTCTTCGGTATTTCCGGTAAGACTAGCATAAACAATTTTAGCAACAGCCATGATTTTCCTCTTTCCTATGATTCATCATCTAAGAAAATTATAACAAATAAATGATAGTTTTCAATAGATTTATCTGTTGCGAGTTTTGTCGAACGGGTGTGTTTATGCTAGAATAAGAAAGCAAAGAATGAAAGGGAGCGAAAATAAATATGATTACATTAAAATCAGCAAGAGAGATAGATGAAATGGAAAAGTCTGGTCAGTTATTAGCTAGTGTCCATGAAGCACTAAGAGATTTCATTAAACCAGGTGTAACAAGCTGGGACATTGAAGTATTTGTCAGAAATATGATTGAAGAAAATGGTGGAATTGCAGCTCAAATCGGATACGAAGGCTATGAGTATGCAACTTGTTGCAGTATCAATGATGAAATTTGTCATGGATTCCCTAGAAAAACCCCATTAAAAGACGGTGATTTAATTAAAGTAGACATGTGTATTGATTTAAAAGGAGCGATGTCTGACTCTTGTTGGGCATATGTTGTCGGTAAATCAACACCTGAAATTGATAACTTAATGGAAGTTACTAAAAAAGCTTTGTATTTAGGGATTGAACAAGCAAAAGTCGGCAATCGTATAGGAGATATTGGTCACGCCATTCAAACGTATGTTGAAGGTGAAAACCTGTCTGTAGTACGAGATTTCATAGGACATGGTATAGGACCAACAATACATGAAGCGCCATCTGTCCCTCATTATGGTCAAGCAGGAAAAGGGTTACGTTTAAAAGAAGGTATGGTTATTACAATAGAGCCAATGGTTAATACGGGAACTTGGCAAATGAAGATGGATAATAATGGATGGACTGCAAGAACGAAAGACGGTGGACTTAGCTGTCAATACGAGCACACAATTGCTATTACAGCAGACGGTCCAAAAATTTTAACACTACAAGACGAATAGGAGCGTTGCACGGAATGGGAAAAATAAAAGAAAAGAAAGATTGGCGATCGTTTGTTAAGGATTTTATGGCGACGTTAAAACAAGCCGATGTTACAATCTATTCCATTGTTGTAACATATTACATGTTATTATCATTTTTCCCACTCTTCATTGTGATTGGTAATATATTGCCCTATTTAAAAATCGATGAGGCCACAATTTATCCTTATATTAGAGAGTTGTTACCACCAGATATCTATCGTCTTTTAAAAGATACGATAGAAGATTTGTTGACTAAGAGTAATGGTGGTTTACTTTCTATTTCTGCGGTAGGAACATTTTGGGCGATTAGTAAAGGTATTAATGGGATTCGTATTAGTTTAGATAAAGCATATGGTGTATCTAAGCAAAAAACGCAAATTATTAGGCGGTTATTATCATTTTTTATGGTATTTTTATTGATGTTAGCTCTATTAGTTTTAATGTTTATAATGGGGTTTGGGCAGGTAATATTGGAGCACCTTCTTCCGATATTAGGGTTACCAGATAACATATTATCAACATTTCAAACACTGAGATGGCCAGTAACCATCTCTGTCTTATTTGTTGTTATGACGTGTCTTTATTATTTTTTACCGAGTGCGAAAATACATTTTAAGACCATTTTATTTGGTGCAGTATTTACAACTATTACTTGGATGATAGTGACCCAAGCTTTTAGTTTATATGTGATACATTTCTCAGGTAAAATATCCAGCTATGGTATTATTGGAGGATTTATCCTTTTTATGTTTTGGCTAAATATTGCTGCTTCGATTATTATTATTGGTGGTGTGATCAATGTTACCGTCGAAAGATTTCTCTATGGACCAATTAACGTAAAAGAAAGTGTTGTTGGAAATTACGTAGAAAGTACGATGCAACGAGTAAAAGAAAAAAGAGAAGAAAAAAAGAAAGAAAACTCAGTTAGTTAATTGAGTTACTCTTTCTTTTTTTTTCGGTCTAACAACTTTTTTTGACGATAAGCTTTGTTTCCAATAAACTTGAGTACATGTAATAAGGGTTGCCTGTTCTCTCCGCTTAGTTCAATTAATTCAATAAATAATTGTAAACCAAGAAGAGACGCAATCGTCAAGAAAATAGTTCCCCATGTATTGGTAAACAAGTATAGAAATGAAATAAGTGAAAAAATAAGAGACATGCAATAAATCATCACAACAGCTCCCCTGTGTGTAAATCCCAATGAGATGAGTCGGTGATGCAAATGCATCTTATCAGCTGATGAAATAGGTTTTTTATTCAATAATCGTCTAATCATGGCAAATACAGTATCTGTCAAGGGAACGCCTAATATAATTAGTGGCGTAATCAATGAAATGAATGTTGCATTTTTAAGACCTTGTAGTGATAATAAAGAAATTAAAAAACCTAAAAATAAAGCTCCGGTATCTCCAAGGTATAACGTTGCCGGATAAAAATTGAAAGGGAAAAATCCTAGCGTGCTCATTAGCAAAATAAAAATGCTAAGTGGGACAACAATGTGTACAGCTCCAGTTGATGCTCCAATATAACCAATAATTCCAATGGTAGTTAAAGCGATGATGGAAACCCCTGATGCTAAACCATCTAACCCATCAATTAAATTAATTGCATTGGTTAATCCTGCAATCCACAAAATGGTAATTGGGTAACTCAGCCAACCAAAATGTATGGTTCCAATATATGGCAAGGTGATAGAGTGCATAATAATGTCAAAGACAAAACAAACATATAATGCCGCTAAAAGAATCCCAATCATTTTTTGTTTAGGTGATATCTCGAAAATATCATCAATTAAGCCAGTGACCACAATAATTCCAGAAGGAATAATTAGATGTAGAGCATAGCTTGTTGGAATAATATCATTAAACAAAAATAAAATGGATAAAGAAAAAGAGATAAAAATAGCTAACCCACCTGCAGTTGGCATAGGTTCTGTATTGATTCGTCTTTTATTAGGTTGGTCAACAGCACCAATAATAAAGGCTAAATTTCGAATTAAAGGCGTTATAAGGAAAGCAAAGAGCATCGTTAAAAATAAACGAAATGATATCTCTAATATGAAGTTCATTCTCTTACCTACTTTCAGAATTCAAACTATATTATAACACGTTCTTTATTTAATAAACAATTTAATTCTAACTATGAAGATTTGTTTAAAAAAGTCTAAATATCCTGATTAGTTTTCCTAAAAAATAAAGATTATGCTATACTGTTTAAGATTGAAATTATTTTTTATTCAAATATGATTAGGAGAAGGATAGAGTGAAAAAAAAGAAAGAAAAAAAAACTCCAAAAAATAAAGAAATACGAGAAGAAAATTATATTTCATTAAATCAACGACGAAATAGAAAAAGAGACACAAAACTTAAACGTAATATGCTAAAAATCAGTAAAGTTTTAGGTATTATTTTATTACTTTGTTTACTAGGAGTTGTTGTTTACGGAGCAAAAATGTTTATAGATGGCAATAAGTTCCTAAATGATGCTTATAAGCCTAGAGACACCATGCAAGTTGCTAATGATAAAATTGACGTTCAAAAGGACCCTATTTCGATACTATTACTTGGTTTAGATGATGATGCTGAGGATACGAGGGGAACTGGTGGAGCTAGAACAGATTCAATGATTTTACTCACCATCAATCCTTCTAAAGAATTAGTCAGTATGGTGAGTATACCGAGAGATACTTACACGCACATTCAGACGAAAAATTTTGACGGGAATGATAAAATAAATGCTGCTTATGCACATGGTGGGATTGAAGGATCGATAGATGCAGTAGAAAATTTATTGAACATTCCAATTAATTATTATGCAACAGCTGATTTTAAAGCATTCGAAGATGTCGTGAATGCAGTCGGCGGGGTAGAAATAAATGTTCCGTTTACTTTAACAGAACAAAATGCACAAGGTAAAAAAGTCGTTGAGTTAAAAGAAGGAAAGCATAACTTAAATGGCGAAGAAGCCTTAGCTTTTGCTAGAACACGTTATGTGGATAATGACGTTGAGCGTGGGAAAAGGCAACAAGAAGTTTTAGAGGCTATTGCACAAAAAGCGATGGCAGTAGGATCGATTGCAAAATATAAAAGTATTTTAAATGCATTGGATGGACATATTACAACAGATATGCCACCTAATCGTATTTTGTCAGTGGCGCAATCTGGTTTAACAAAAGATTACAAATTCGATTCATATGTTTTTTCTTGGATGAGTTACATGTATGGTGATCAAAGTATGGTCGGTTTACATAAAGATAGCGTTGATTATATCTCGCATAAATTACGTCTATCACTTAATTTAGAATCGACAGATAATCGAGATGAAGAAGGCTATAAATTTACAACAGACAGCGTTGTTGACCCAAGAACTTATCCACAAGATGGGTATGCAATAGATGATGATTAGGAGTTTAGGGGGCGTTTCCCTTAGACTCTTTTTTAAATTAATGAAGAATGGGTTAAGTTTAGAATGAAATTTTGATAAAATACTAATAATAGTGTAAAATGGTGTAGTTTTAACGAACAGAAAAAGAATAGGATGGGTCAACGTGAATCAAAAAGAAAATCCAAAAGTAGAATTAACGATGATTACCAAAGAATATGATTTGTATAAAAAAAAATCAGATAAAATCAAAGCATTATTTAAATTTTCAGAGAAACGTGTGCCGCATTTCTGGGGACTAAGGGGAATAGATTTGAAAGTCTATCCAGGTGAAGCAGTGGGATTAATCGGAATTAATGGATCTGGAAAATCTACGTTATCAAATATATTAGCAGGAATCATCCCTCAAACAACTGGGCAAATGACAATCAAAGGCGAAACATCCATTATTGCCATTGGTGCTGGGTTGAAACCACAATTAACAGGTCTTGAAAATATTCGTTTAAAGTGTTTGATGCAAGGGTTAACGAATGAAGAAGTTGATGCCATTTTACCAGATATTACAGAATTTGCTGACATAGGGGATTTTGTGAATCAACCGGTAAAAAATTATTCTAGTGGGATGCGCTCAAGATTAGGTTTTGCGATTGCTGTTCATAATAACCCAGATGTATTAATTATTGATGAAGCCTTATCAGTTGGAGATGATACATTTTATCAAAAATGTGTGGATCGTATTTTACAATTTAAAGCAGAAGGAAAAACAATCTTCTTTGTGTCACACTCTTTAAACCAAGTAAAGAAACTGTGTGATAAAGTCGCTTGGATTCATTATGGTGAATTACGTGAATATGGGGATACAGCAGAAGTTGTTGCCAATTATAATAAATTTATAAAGTGGTTTAGAACATTATCAGAACAAGAAAAAAAAGAGTATCAAGACGATTATAAAGAAAAGCAAAAAAACTTTAGTGTGGATGATCTAAAAAAAATAGCATCTGAACGAGGGCATGGTAAATCCGCTTTAAGAGGTCCTGCTATTGGAACAATGTCACTGTTAACAAAAGTCGTTTTGTTATTTATGATTGTAGGAATTGTAGTATTTGGTACAATTAATATTAGAGGACGCTCTTTTAAATCATATTTTGCAGAAAAACAAACACCTCAAGTCGAGAAACAATTAGCACGAGATATCTCAGCGGAACAACTTTATGAAACGTTTATTGATTAGTTCGATTAAAGAAATATACAGTTGGTTGATACGCCTGTTGTCTAATAGTAATCGACAAAATGAGGTAGTGGAACAAGTGTGCTATTTAATGAGCTTCCCTAATAATGATCAAGGCTTAATTGAAGCAATCCAACGACATTACCCAATCGTTGTGTTGTATAGTAAAAGTTGTAAAGATGAAGCGAAACTATTAGAGAAAAAGGGTGTATCCATTTATTGTTTAGACACGATTAATGGGTTAATTAATGGTATGAAGCAATTATCCATAAGTAAGATCATTGTAGCAGATAATTATTTTGCTTGTTTAGGGGACATCACGTTTAAAGAAACGCAAACCGTGTACCAATTATGGCATGCTACTGGGGCAATCAAACAATTTGGGTTAGAAGATAAAGCAGCGATGAAACGCTCAAAAAAAGATAAAGAGCGATTTAAACGTGTTTATAATGCGTTTGATTATGTTTTTGTAGCATCCAAAAAAATGGGTGAGGTTTTTAAACGAAGTTACGGTTTTTCTGATGAACAAATTCTTTTGACTGGCTTTTCTCGGACAGATCATTTAGTGAATGGGACAAAGACAAATAACCAGAAAGATAAGCGCCATATTTTATATTTACCAACTTATCGTGACAGGATTCCATTGGAAAAGTGGTTGCTAGATATAGAAGGTGTGTCCAAGCAATTAAATGAACATGATCTCTTGCAAGTTAAATTACATCCACATGTTAAATTAACACAAGAGATGACAATGGAGAATGTTGAGTGGATTTCATCAAGTCAATCTGCAGATGACTATATTAAACAATCAGATGTCCTGATAACAGATTATTCTTCGGTGGCATTTGACTTTACTGTGGCTAATCCAGATAAACAATTAATTATGTATTGGCCTGATGAAGTGATTTATGAAGAAATAACAGGCATACAAAAAGGGATAAAGCAAGACTTTCCACAAAAAGTTGTTTATACACCAACAGAATTATTAGAGCAGTTAAATAGTAATCAACCAATAGATAACCAAAGATTTAATCAATTATGGAATACTTATAATGATGGTAAGGCAACCAGTCGGGTAGTAGGAGAGATCAAAAAGGTAATGGATGGAGAAAAATGACAAAAAAGGTAGAGTATATTTTAGATACACCAGTTGACCAGTTAAAAATGTCAGATATTGAACGTGATATGTCTTGGTATTTTGACCATCATCAAAAAATGGTGTTAGCCAGTATTAACCCTCAAATTATTTTAATGTCTGAAAAAAATAGATGCGTGAAATCATTTATTGAGCATGCGACCCATCGCTTTGCTGATGGTATTGGTGTAGTTAAGATGTCGAAATGGACAAAAGGAAGCATTAAAGAGCGGGTTGCTGGGATTGATGTGATGGCAAGTGTGTTAGAATTTTGTGCAGCAAATAAAAAATCAATCTTTTTATATGGTGCTAAACCATCTGTTGTGGTACAAGCTGCTAGAAATATTCAACTAGACTATCCTGGAGTTATCGTGGCTGGGTGGTTGGATGGTTATCAGAAAAAAAGTAGTGGTGAAGTAATTGATATGATAAATAAAACACATTCAGATGTGTTATTTGTTGCCCTTGGCTCACCTAAACAAGAAGAGTGGTTACAACGCTATATGCCACAATTAAATGCGACTGTTTTCCAGACTGTTGGAGGAAGTTTTGATGTTTATAGTGGAACGGTAAAGCGAGCGCCTGAAGTATTTATTAAAACAAATTTAGAGTGGTTGTATCGCTCAGTAAGTAACCCGAAGCGCTTAAATCGTATTTTTCAAGTACCTTTGTTTGTCACGAAAGGATTAGTGTGGCATTTAAAACAAAGTAAACAGTAAGGAGAGCAAAAACGTGAATGACGTAAAGACCGTAATTACAGAACAATTTAAAAATTTTGGGATTATTCGTCGTATTTCTAAATATGAAGAAAAAGCCACTTATCAAAGTCACTATCTTGGATTATTGTGGCAAGTATTAAATCCAGCCATTCAAATAGGGATTTATTATCTAGTTTTTGGGCTTGGAATGAAGCGAAAGGATATTGATGGCATACCATATATTATTTGGATGCTTGTAGGGATTATCGCTTGGTTCTTTATCAATAGCTCAATATTAGGGGAATCCAATAGCATCTATAAGCAAATAGGAATGGTCTCAAAGATGAAATTTCCAGTCAGTATTTTACCAACTGTTAATATGGCCAGTAATTTTAAAAGCTATCGTTGGATGATGTTAATTTTATTTACTTCGATGTTTGCTGCTGGGATTTATCCTAATATTTATTGGATTCAGTATTTTTATTATCTATTTTGTATGTTGGCGTTTTTATTTGCGTTTGGTATTTTGAATTCGACCATTTCAGTCTTGATAAGAGATTATCATATTATGCTTCAATCTATTCTGCGTTTGTTGTTCTATTTATCTGGCCCAATTTGGGAATTTCAGCGTATTTTTGCCGGAACAAAACATGCATGGGTGACGAGGTTGTTAGAATTAAATCCTATTTATTATATTATTGATGGATTTAGAGACTCGCTATTATATGGTCGTTGGTTCTGGGAAAAAGGTGTCCAAACAATCTTTTTCTGGTTGGTTGTTGGGGTATTACTTATTTTAGGATCACATATTCATATGAAATTTAGAGCACGATTTATGGACTTTATGTAAAAGGAGATTACCATGAAAAAAATAATAGAAACAGTGATTTCAATATGGTTTAAACTATTGGGCAAATTGCCGAAAAAAAATCTGGTCTACTTTGAAAGTTTTCATGGTAAGCAGTTTAGTGATAATCCTAAAGCCGTTTATGATTATTTAAAAAAAGAAGACGCAACACTTGAACTAGTGTGGGGAGTAACGCGTGGATATGAGGAAACCTTTATCAAACAAAAGGTTCCTTACATCTCACGTTTTTCTTTGCACTGGTTTTTTGTTATGCCACGAGCAAAATTTTGGGTAATCAATACAAGAACACCATTATGGTTAAGTAAAGATAACCAAACAATCTATATCCAAACATGGCATGGCACACCCTTGAAACGTATTGGAGTAGACATAGAGGAAGTTAATATCCCTGGTTACACAAAAGAGAGTTATGATCAAGAATTTTTACAAGAGAGCAAACGCTGGAACTATCTAACCTCTTCAAGTGATTATACAACAGCACACTTTAAACAGGCTTTTGGCTTTACAGGTGAGATGATTACAAAAGGATTTCCAAGAAATGATCAGTTGGTTAACAGAAAGTCTCACGAATCAAAAATAATGGAAATGAAACGTCAATTAGGTATTGATAACGATAAAAAAATCATTTTATATGCACCCACTTGGCGTGAAACTGATCATAAGACAGCCAATGGGTACGAGTTTAGCATCGAGTTTCCGTATGACAACTTTATAGAGACATGTGGTGAAGATATGATATTGCTTGTTAGAATGCATTATTTAGTTGCTCAAACGCTAGATACCTCGAAATGGCCAAAAGATAAATTGATAGATGTTTCTGTAGGGTATGATATGAGTGATTTATTGTTGGTGAGTGATGTATTGATTACAGATTATTCATCTTGTATGTTTGATTTTAGTCTAACAAATCGTCCCATGCTATTTTTCATGCCTGATTCAACACAATACGAACAAGATATCCGAGGATTTTATCAACCGATTCAGTCTTTGCTACCAGGTCCAATCATAAAGGAACCAGATAAATTAATCGAACAGTTAAAAAATTTAGGTACAATAGATTATAATAAGCAGTATGAAACCTTTAAGCAAATGTTCTGTAACAAAGAAACTGGAACATCAGCTCAATCTATTATGAAGATAATAAAAAAAGAAATGAGTGAATAACTATGGCTGTACTATCTAAAATGAAAAGGATTGCTCAACCGTTAGTCAAAAGAAAACTATCTCCTATCGGAAAACGAGTGGAAACATACACCCATTATTTTATTAATGAATCAGTCGACAAAAAGACGATTTTTTATGAAAGTCGTGATGGAAAATCTCTAACAGATTCTCCACTTGCTATATGTCTGTATATATTAAAAAAAGATGTGGAAAAACAATATACCCATATATGGAGTATTCAGTCATCTGAAGAGATGTCTTATTTTATGAATCGTTTTAAAGAATATGATAATGTGTTGTTTGTTGAAAGAAATTCTGATGAGTATTTAAAGTGGCTGACGAAAGCAGAGGTATTAATCAATAATGCCACCTTTCAGTCATTTGTGACGATTAAAGAAGAACAGACTTATATCAACACATGGCATGGAACACCATTAAAAACAATGGGGTTTGATATACCGGGAAACCCCAGTGGTGCTAGAAATGTGGTTCGCAATTTTTTTATGGCCGATGTTTTGCTTAGCCCAAATGCTCATACAACTAATATGTTTTTAGATAGTTTTAGATTAAGAAATAACTATCAAGGTGTGATTTTAGAAGGTGGGTATCCAAGGATGGATGCAACCTTTAGTCATGACCATGATCATTTAATTCGGTTATTGCACGAAAGAGGTGTGAACCTGGATTTAAGTAAAAAACTATTACTCTATACACCAACATGTAAAAGTGGGGAAGTGTCTTACACCGAACAAGAAATTCGTCAGATGATTAGTGAGACAACTATTTTGCGAGATCAATTTGGTGAAACCTATAACATTTTAATTAAAGTTCACCCATTTATTTATGATAAAGCCAAAAAGGAAAAAGCGTTAAGTGCTTATTTAATCCCTGATGGAATTGACACAAATGAATTACTATCACTAGTAGATGTGTTAGTAACAGATTATTCAAGTATCTTTTTTGATTTCTTAGTAACCGATAAGCCAATTATTTTTTATTGTTGGGATGACGACTTATACAGTCATGAACGCGGTAAATACTTTGATTATGATGAATTACCTGGTCCTGTTGCCTTTAACTTGGATGGGTTAATCAATATTATGAATCATTTAGAAAAAAGAATCGAAGACACTCGTTGGAACTATGAGCGATTTAAACGATTATATGTATCTTATGATGATGGAAATGCAACACAACGTTATGTTGATTATTTATTATTTAACCAACCACTATCAGAAAAAATCAAAGAAATTCGCCAGAATCCAGATAAGCAAAAATTGCTTATTTATCCTGGAGGCCTACGAAAAAATGGGATTACGACAAGTTTTTTAAACCTTTTATCAACCATTGATTATGAAAAATATGCTGTGACGTGTTTATTGGGTAATCCAACCATACAAGATCAAATAGAGTCTATTCAACGTATTCCAAAAGAGGTATCGTTACTATTTAATTTTGGTGAACCTAGTTATACGATGGGGGAAAGCTACCAAGATTTGTATTATCGCATGCGTGGTGTCAATCCAAAGAAAAAAGAAAAATTCCCATTACATATTTATCAACGGAATATCAAGAGATTACTAGGAAAAAATAAATTTGATGTAAGTATTGACTTTAGTGGCTATAGCTTGCATTGGACAAAAAATATCCTAGCAGTCGACTCAGCGATGAAAGTCTGTTACTTACATAGTGATATGTTGGCTGATATGAATCGCGAGGTAAATGGTAAAAAAATTCACTATATCAATGTTAAAGGGATTATTAGTGTGTATGATTTTTATGACAAGTTAGTATCCGTGTCTAGTGTCATTCGTGATGTTAATAAGCAAAACTTGTCTAGCTATGCTGATGAATCAAAATTTGTGTATGCAGAAAATCTATTAAATATTCCACATATTTTAGCAACTGAGCCAGAACAAGTGTCAACTCACTCAAAACCGACACAACGATTATTTAGAGAGGCATATTTAAACAATCCATCAGAACCATTGGTGATTTTTGATACCAGACCTGATAGTCAATATGCTAATAATACAACAAGGGTATTATCAAAAGCTGAATTAACAGTATTAGGTAGATTTGTGTATCAAGAAGAAAGTTATGTGAAAATTAGTCAAGGTGATCGTTACATAGGTTGGATTAAAGAAAGTCATGTGACGTTGTTAGCTGATAGTATCCAATCAGAACACATCCTTTATAAACTCTCTAAGTTACAAGGTGGGGAGCATCATAAGTTATATACGCATCCTTTAGGATTAAGTGACAGTAAGATAATTTGTTCATTGAATCATTTTGATCGTTTATATGTATTGGTAACAAAAAAAGTGATCACTCATACCGGGACCAGTTATGAATTATCCAACGGGAAAGAACCACTTGGATGGGTGAGTCCATCCGCCATTAGAGAGATGAGTTCAGTGGCGATGTTTCAACGTCAACTAACTAAAAAATGGTTAAATACCTTGTTTTCAACGGTTAATAGAAAGCGACTTGATGATTTGACTTCGTTATCAAGACAGTACCCGATTAACGAATTAGCTCAGTTAACCAACGTGACAAAAGCATATGAGCAGCCCGATAGTGCCGCTAAAACTACTCAATTAGACATTGGCACATCAGTGATTTTACAATCAAAAAATAGTCAAACTGGCTGGGTGAAAGTTAAATTAGAAAATGGTCTGTCTTATTTTATAAAAGAAGCCGAGTTATCTGTTAGAGTGTCTCACGATCCGTTTATTTTGTTAAAAGAGCCACAATGTTTTCCAGCAATCGTTCAGACATCAGAAGTGGTTATTTATGCCTCACTTGATGACGTATTGACACATAAAGGCTTGCTCTCACGTGTGCCAAAAGAAGTACGTGTGATTCAACGAGCACAAACCAATCAATTCAACACGTTTTACCAAATCCAACTTAAAAATAAACAAGTTTGGATAAGGAAAGATCATGTAACTTACGATCTATCAAAAGGCGTGATGAATAATGAAGGGACTTTTTTTGAATACCCTAATACCGTCAACGAGCCAACCTTTGTGACGGTCGGACGACTATCACAAGAAAAAAATCAAGCTCTCCTCATTGAGTCATTTAAATTATATTATGAAACATATAAAAAAGGGCATCTTTATCTAATTGGAGATGGTCCTGAACGAGAAAATTTAATGAATCAAATTAAACAATATCATTTAGAAAAAGTTATAACCATGATGGGACAATTAAATCAACCTTATCTTTTTATGACCCATTGTGATGTATTCGTTTTAACGTCTTCTTATGAAGGGCAATCCATTGTATTACTTGAGGCACTGACATTAAAAATGAACGTGGTGTCAACTGACATACCGGCTTGTAGACAAGTATTAGGGAATGGTAAATATGGTATGTTAGCAAAACAGAATGATGCTGAAGGTGTATTTAACGCGATGGAAGCCACTCTTATGAAGAAGAAACGGTTTAAATCATTTAATCCGAGTCACTATAATAAAAAAGCAATGTTGGCTTTTTATGATATTATTAACAAAGAATCTGAATAAAATAACATGTTTTGGTATAAATATGATAGTTAAGTCGAAATTGTTACAATTAAAATCCATTCCTTGTGATATAATGTGGTTATGAAAATAATTAGAAAAAATGAAAAGCAAATAAATTGGAGGAAACAATGGAAGAAACAGTTAGTTTAGATGAGATTTTTCAACTTTTAAAGAAAAAATTGGCATTGATTATTAGTATGTTAATCTTAGGAACAATTATATCGACAGTCGTGACATTATTTGTTATTACCCCTAAGTATAGTGCTACCACCCAATTAGTGGTGCAAACTAAAGGATCCGACTCAAATATAAATACGGATAAGATTAATTCCAATTTACTACTTATCAACACCTATAAGGATTTGGTGAAAAGTAAAGTTGTTACAGAAAAAACGAAGGATCAGCTAGTTAAAGATGGGATGACTGGTATTTCAGAAGATTTCTTATCACATGCTATTTCTGTTGAGCAAAATCAAAATTCACAGCTCTTTTCAATTAAAGCTGTGACGACTGATCCTATTAAATCTGCCACGATCGCAAATACTGTTTCAGAAATCTTTCAACAAGAAGCTGTTGTGATGACTGATACAGATAAAGTATCCATTGCATCAAAAGCCACCCCGAATAACCAGCCTATTTCACCAAATAAAAAAGTGAATATAGCAATTGGCGCTGTTCTAGGTTTAATCGTAGGGGTGATGTTAGCTTTATTATCAGAATTATTTAATCGTACGGTAAAAACAGAGGACTATTTATCAGATAAACTAGGATTACCAGTCTTGGGGATTATCCCGTTGATGAGTGATCGTGAGATGAATGAAATCCGTAAATTACAAAGTAATGCCTTTGTAAATGAAGAAATGTTTTTTGAAGTAAATGATTTGTATAAAGAATCATTAAATACAGAAGTTGATGGATTAGATGCTGATCTATATAGGGCACGCTTTGAATCAAACGATGAAATATCTGATTAATGAGTGAAAAGGAGAACATAATGAGTCAAAAGAAAAGAACAAATCGAAAAAAATCAGGAAAAATGGAATCACCTCAGCCTTCAACCTTGTTTACATTAATTGAGCCAAACTCCTCTATTTCTGAGCAATTTAGAACCATTCGAACTAATATCCAATACTCACAATTAGGAAAACAAACAAAAAGTGTGGCTATTACATCTGCTGGACCTAGTGAAGGAAAGTCAACAACAGCAGCCAATTTAGCTGTTATGTTTGCTAAACTTGGATTAAAGACATTATTAGTTGATGCAGATATGAGACGCCCAACATCTCATTTAACGTTTGAACTGGACAATGGTACGGGGCTTAGCAATTTATTAAGTTTAACACAATTATCTGTTAGTGAAGTGGTACAAGAGACAAATATTCCTTATCTTGACGTGATGACAAGTGGGATTAGAGTACCTAACCCATCTGAATTATTAGCTAGTCCTCGAATGAAAAAACTCATCAGTGTATTAGATGAGTTATATGATTTTGTTATTTTTGATATGCCACCTGCCTCAACTGTGACAGACGTTCAATTAGTGTCTCCACACTTAGATGGTGTCGTGGTTGTAGTAAGAAAAGAAGTAACCGATAAAAAAGCACTAAATCGATCCATTTATCTACTGGATAAAGTCGATACAACCATTTTAGGGTGTGTTTATCTGGACAAAGTAGAAGTCAACTATGCAAACTACTATTATAGTTAAAAAGGAAGGAAAAGGATTATGGTTGTTGATTTACATTGTCACATATTACCAGGCATAGATGATGGGGCACAATCGATGGAAGATTCTTTATTCATGGCACGAGCTGCTGTGTCTGAAGGTATCTCTCATATCCTTTGTACACCACACTACAATAATGGTCATTATCTTAATAAAAAGGCTGATATCATCGAGCAGGTTGCCGCGTGTCAGAAAATACTTGATGAGCAAGGGATACCATTAACATTATTTGAAGGTCAGGAAGTGCGTATTTCACCTGATTTATCCCGTCGAATAGTGAAAGATGATATCTTATTTGCTGACTTAAATGATCAGTATTTGTTGATAGAGTTCCCGTTTTCAACTGTCCCAGATTATAGTGAATCAGTTTTATCTGATTTATGCCAGCAAGGTTATCGACCAATTATTGTGCACCCAGAGAGAAATAATATCTTTTTAGAACAACCTAAAAGATTACAACCCTTTATTGATATGGGGTGCTTGTCACAAGTGACAAATGGTAGTTATATTGGTCAGTTTGGGAAAAAAATTCAACGCGTGACAAAACAAATGATTAAACAAAATTATGCTCATATGTTGTCATCAGATGCGCATAATGTATCAACACGTGGTTTTTATACAAAAGCGGCTTATGATTTACTAGAGAAAGAATTTGGTAAAGAAAAAAGAAACGCATTTGTACAAATAACAAAAGATATTGTTAATGGAGAACAGGTAGAGGTAGCACCCATTGTATCAGCAAAAAAACATTGGGGATTTTCTTAAAAAGGTTAAGGTGGTCGTTGTTGTGAGTCGAAAAGTCAAAATGTCTATACTGATTGGTGTGGACGCAAGTATCATTATTTTAGCTAATATAGTTGTTAGTTTTTATACCAATTTTTTATATCAAACAAATGATCCTGTCCCACTAAGGGTTATAGGATTACAACTTGTCTTGTACTTATTATTAGGGTCGGTGTTTAAGGTGTTTAATCGACTAACCAGATACACAAGCATTAACGCTATTCTATCCATCTTTTTCGCTGTTAGTGCTTCAAGTATGTCGGAGTACATCATTTTAAGTTTTGTTCCATCGTCTTCTATCGAGCATTTACAAATATTATTAGCTTATTTTATTGTTCTACTAGCTATCACCAGTTCAAGGGTCGCTTGGCGATTAATCGTGGATTATTTAAACATGTATCATTATAAAGGTGTAAAAAAATGTGACAATGCCTTTATTATTGGTGCGGGAGATGGTGGAGAGCTATTATACAATACTGTACGCTATAAATCCTCTCAGTTAGGATTAAACTTCAAAGGATTCATTGATGATGACGTCAATAAAAAAAATACTTACTTATCTGGATTAAAAGTGGTGGGTTCCATTGATGAGTTACCTATGCTTATAAAAGAATATGAAGTAAAAGTTTTAACCGTCGCGATTCCTTCTATGACTGCGCCACAATATGAGCATTTACTAGATGTGACACGAGATTTAGAGGTGACCATCAACGCCATTCCTTCTATTGAAGAGTTGGCCATGGGAGAAGTCTCTGTGACTAAATTACGTGACATTGATGTGGTTGATTTATTAGGAAGAGATGAAGTCACATTAGACATGGATTCTATCAAGAATCAATTAGCCAATAAAACTGTCTTAGTAACAGGTGCTGGCGGATCGATTGGTTCAGAAATTTGTCGACAAGTCATGGCTTTTTCGCCAAAAAAAATCGTGTTATTAGGTCATGGTGAAAACTCTATTTATTTGATTGAAAAAGAATTAAGACAACATTATGCCGATAAAAACACAGAAATCGTTCCAGTGATTGCTGATGTGAGAGATGCTAAACGGATTTTTGAAGTCATGAGCACGCATAAACCTTTTATTGTGTATCATGCTGCTGCACATAAGCATGTGCCTTTAATGGAGTATAATCCAGTAGAAGCGTTAAAAAATAATATTTATGGAACAAAATACGTAGCAGAAGCTGCTTTAGCCAATGATGTCACCAGTTTTGTTATGGTCTCAACAGATAAAGCAGTGAAACCACCTAATGTTATGGGGGCCACCAAACGTATCGCGGAGATGATCGTGACGGGATTAAATGGCAAAGGGACAACCAAATTTTCAGCCGTGCGATTTGGTAATGTGCTTGGAAGCAGAGGAAGCGTTGTGCCACTCTTTAAAGAACAAGTCGCAAAAGGCGGACCAGTAACTGTCACCGATTTTCGTATGACACGCTACTTCATGACCATACCAGAAGCTAGTCGCTTGGTTATCCAATCAGGAACACTGGCAAAAGGTGGCGAAATCTTTATCTTAGACATGGGCGAGCCAGTGAAGATAGTTGATTTAGCTAAAAAAGTCATCAAACTAAGTGGCTATACAGAAAACGAGATACAAATTATCGAAAGTGGGATTAGACCTGGAGAAAAACTCTACGAAGAGTTACTAGTCGATAAAGAACGCTCGAAAGAACAAGTCCACGAAAAAATATTTGTAGGAAATGTCAATGGCTTTACCTATGATGAAGTCATGAAAAAATTGAAAGAGTTACCAGAAGATTATACAGAGCTAGCAAAAGAGTTGGTACTATTTGCTAATCAATCAAGTGAGGAGTAATAAAATGAAAGAGTTTGAGAGAATTTATCTATCATCACCCCATATGAGTGATGAAGGCTATGAGCAAGAATATGTGAAAGAAGCTTTTGATACAAACTGGGTTGCCCCACTTGGGAAAAATGTTGATGGTTTTGAACAAGAATTAGCTGACTATGTAGGAATCGATCATGCAGCTGCCTTAAGTTCAGGAACATCTGCTATCCACCTAGCGTTAAAAGCTGTTGGCGTAACAGAGGGTGACATCGTTTTTTGCCAAAGTTTAACTTTTTCAGCAACTGCTAATCCGATTATTTATGTAGGAGCTACGCCTGTTTTTATAGATAGTGACAGAAGAACTTGGAACATGGATCCACAAGCACTAAAGAAAGCCTTTGAAAAATATACGCCTAAAGCAGTTTTAGTTGTTCATCTTTATGGTCAATCAGCTGATTTAGATGAAATAAAAGCATTATGTGATGAACACAATGTAGCGTTGATTGAAGATGCTGCAGAGAGTCTAGGTACTCTTTATAAGGGAAAACATACAGGAACTATAGGCGATTATGGTATCTTCTCTTTTAATGGGAATAAAATTATCACTACATCAGGTGGTGGTATGCTTGTTTCAAACAATGAAGAAAAAATAAAGAAAACACGTTTTTGGGCTACACAAAGTAGAGACCAAGCAAGACACTATCAACATTCAGAGATTGGTTATAACTATCGTATGAGTAATATAGTCGCAGGTATTGGTCGAGGGCAATTAAAAGTACTAGATGACAGAGTTGAAAAGAAAAGACAAATATTCTCATTATATAAAGAGCATTTAGGAGAGTTAGATGGTGTTATCTTTCCAAATGAAAATGAGTTTGAGTATTCAAATCATTGGTTATCACCAATGTTAGTTACAAAACATGTGACACCAATTGAGATTATGGAAGCTTTGGAAAAAGAAAATATTGAGAGCAGACCAATATGGAAACCAATGCACCTACAACCAGTTTTTTCTTCGTATGATTATATTGGTGGCAATGTATCAGAAGAATTATTCAATCAAGGAATATGTCTACCGAGTGATACAAAAATGAGTGTAGAACAACAAATGAGAGTAATCAACATTATAAAAGAAGTATTTGGAGAGAAAGATTTATGATAAAGGAAACATTCTATGTTAAGTATATGAAACGATTTTTAGATATAATCCTTTCAGGGTTAGCATTGATTGTTTTATCACCGATTTACTTGGTAGTCGCTATTTTGGTTAGAACAAAACTTGGTTCACCAGTTATTTTTATACAAAAAAGACCAGGTAAAGATAATAAGGTTTTTAATATGTATAAGTTTCGAACAATGACAGATAGAAGAGATGGACAGGGAAATTTATTGCCAGATGATGAAAGGCTGACATCATTTGGAAAAATACTTCGTTCCACTAGTTTAGATGAGTTACCAGAGTTATGGAATATATTTAAAGGCGATATGTCAATAGTTGGACCAAGACCACTATTAATAGAGTACCTTGATATATATACAGATGACCAAATTAAAAGACATCTAGTAAGACCTGGATTAACTGGGTTAGCTCAAGTAAATGGAAGAAATGCTATCTCATGGAGTGAAAAATTTCAATTTGATATTGATTATATTGAGTCTATTTCTTTTTCACTAGATATTAAAATCATTTTTCTAACAATAAAAAAAGTACTTATCAAAGAGGGTATTAGTTCAGATACTTCAGTTACGATAGAAAAATTCAATGGAGAAAATTAATGGAAGAATTAATAATAATAGGTTCAGGTGGGCATGGTAAAGTATGTGCTGAGATAGCTGAGTCGATGAATAAATGGAAAACTATTAGTTTTTTGGACGATAGTTTCCCGAGTGCTAGAAAATGTTTAGATTTTGATATTATAGGTAAAACTTGTGATATGGAGAATTATACTTCACATGATTTCTTTGTAGCGATTGGTGATAACAGCGTTAGAGAAAAGTTTTTTGAAGAATTAACCTTATTAAAATGTAATATTGTTTCATTAATTCATCCTACATCATATATTAGTAAATATTGTAGTATCGGAAACGGAACATCAATTCATCAAAATGTTGTGATTAATACAGATTCTACAATTGGAAAAGGTTGTATTATCAATACAGGAACTATAGTAGAACATGAAAATATTATATCTGATTTTGTCCACTTATCTCCCCATGTTAGCTTAGGAGGTAGGGTGAGTGTTGGTAAAAAAACTTGGATAGGTATAGGTAGTACTGTAATAAATGATATAAAACTTATACATAACGTAATGATAGGAGCAAGTTCTTTGGTTAGAAGAGATATTTTAAAATCTGGTATATACGTTGGTAATCCAATAAGAAGAGTATAGGAGTGCATTACTAATGAAAATATTAATAGTTACAACAGTTTCAGTTACTATGAATTTTTTTGAGCATTTAATAGATGATTTAATAGATGAAGGAATAGAAGTCCATTTAGCTACGAACTTTAATTATGGTAATATAAAAAAAATAAATAAAGATGCCGTCATGCATCAGATAGATTTTTCGAGGTCTATATATAGTAGAGATAATATAAATGCGTA
Organism: Vagococcus sp. CY52-2; assembly: GCF_022655055.1. Lineage (NCBI taxonomy): Bacteria > Bacillati > Bacillota > Bacilli > Lactobacillales > Enterococcaceae > Vagococcus > Vagococcus changpingensis. The sequence continues at coordinate 478,941 of NZ_CP093384.1, forward strand.
TAAACAATTTAAGGTACTTATAGAAAAAAATAATTTTGATATTATACATACTCATACACCGATAGCCTCTGCGATAGTGAGATTGCAAAAAAATAATATAGGAAAAACTATTTATACAGCTCATGGATTTCATTTTTATAAAGGAGCTCCAAGAAAGAATTGGTTGATATTTTATCCAATTGAAAAAATACTATCTTATAGAACAGAAAATTTGGTTACTATTAATAACGAAGATTATAATATTGCAAACAAAAAAATGCATATGAAAAAGTTACATTTAATTAATGGTCCGGGTGTTAATGTACCAGAAATACTGAAAATAAACAAATTAAGTAGAAGTGAGCTTGGGTTATCTGAAGATGACTTTATTCTTATCTTTGGAGCAGAATTAAATGAAAATAAAAATCAGAAGCTACTTATAGATTCTATGGAATTATTGGTAAAAAAACATAAAAATATTAAGTTACTCTTAGTAGGAACAGATAATTTTGAAGGAAAATACCAAAATTATACAACAGAAAAAGGTCTTTCAGATAATATTATTTTTTTAGGTATGAGAAATGATTTGATACCTATTATAAAAGTATGTGATGTAGCGGTAAGTTCAAGCTATAGAGAAGGACTAGGATTATTTTTAATAGAAGCTGGATGCTGTGGACTACCTATTATAGCAACTAAAAATAGAGGAAGCTCTGAAATTGTTGTTCAAGGTGAAAATGGTTTTCTTACAGATTTTACAGCTTATAATTTTGCAAGTGAAATAGAAAAAATATATAGTGACAGAAAATTATATGATCAATTATCTTCTTATTCTATATTAAATTATGAAAAATTTTCAGTATCCACAGTTAATAGTAAAATTAAAGAAATATATAAAAGTATTGAGTGACAGGAGTGTATAAATTTTGGTTGATGGAACCGTAGTAAGTATAGTTATACCAATGTATAATTGTGAAAAAACCATTGAGAATACAATACAAAGTATTTTATATCAGTCAGAAAGTAACTGCGAAATTATACTTGTTAATGATGGATCTACTGATTCGACATTTGAAAAAGCACTAGAATTAAAAAATAAAAATGAAAATACTATAAAATTAGTGTCGAAAAAAAATGGAGGGGTATCTTCAGCCAGAAATTTGGGGATTTCTTTAAGTAAAGGTAAGTATATTTGCTTTTTAGACTCCGATGATATTTATAAAAAAAATTTTTTAAAAGAGATGCTGTTGAAAGCAGAAAAAGATGATTCTGATTGTGTTATTTGTTGTATAGAGTATACTGATATAAATTTTAATATGGAATATGGAGAAGATGAGATATTTGTTGGGGATAATATAATTGCTAAAAATGTTCCTAAATTGATAGAAAAAAAAATATTCAACAGTATGGTAAATAAATTATATAAAAAATCAATTATAGACGAAAATAATATATTAGTTGATGAAGAATTACAGATAGGAGAAGATTTTGATTTTAATTTAAAGTATGTAGAGAAATGTCAGAAAGTATCAGTAATAAATAAATTCTTATATGTATATCAGGTTGAGCATAGTAAACTTACAAATAATTATAGAGAAAATGAGTATCAGGTTAGAAAAAAAAATATTGTTAGTTTAGAGAAGTATTATAAAAAATATGATGTAAAAAAAGATTTAAATTTTCAATATATAAAAATTTTTTATTCAGAATTATATAATGATTTGAGTATTGGAGCAAGTAGAAAAATAATAAAGTATAAAGCCCAACAGTTATTAAGAGATGATAAATTAAAGAATATTAAAGTAAATTCAAGTTCTAAAGTAGAGTTTATTTTATCTAAACCAGTAGAATTAAAGAATCTAAATTTAATATATTTGGTTTCTAAAATATCATTTAAATTCAAAAATAATACGATGCTAAGAAAAAAACAAATAAGCATATAGAGGATGGTGGAAATTGAATTCGATTAGTTATATAATTCCCCATTATAATTCAGTAGAAAGTTTAAAGCGGTTATTGGATTCAATAACATTGATTGATCAAGATGAAATAATAGTTATTGATGATTGTAGTTCAAACACAAGTTTAATTGAGCTTCAAAAATTACAGAAAAATAAAAGATTTAGGCTGTTGTCTACGGGAAAAAATGGAGGGGCTGGAAAAGCAAGAAACATAGGGATGGACAAGGCATCTAATAAATGGCTAATTTTTGCAGATTCAGATGATTATTTTGTACCTGATTATAGAGACTTATTAAAAAAATATACAAATAAAGAAGAAATCGATATAGTGTACTTTACTCCAACAAGTATAAGTGAGTCTAAAAATAGTAGTGTTCGAACAACTCGCCATGAGTATTATGAATACTTAGTATCTGAATACCTGAAAGGAAGTAAAGATGGACTAAATTCATTAAAATATAAATTTGTTGTACCGTGGTCTAAACTAATTAATAGAGATTATGTTAGTACTCATGGCTTCAAATTTGACGAGGTTTATGTTTCTAATGATGTAATGTTCTCAGCTAAAACAGCTAGTGAAACACATAGAATATTAGCTACAAAAGATGTAATATATTGTTGTGTGGAATCAGATAATTCATTAACTTCTGATATTAGTGTTAAACAGACATTAGATAGACTCGATATTTTTATAGAATATTATAAATATATAGAACTACAGATGGAAAAAAACGAGTTTTATAATTTAAATATAGTAGGTTTGAGTTATTTAGTGTTGGCTATCAGAAACTCTTTTTCTATTAGTGATTTGATGATAATCTATAAAAAGTTGAAAAGAAATAATATAAGAATTTTGACTGTGAAATATTTAAAGGAAACAATTTCTAGATTTTAGATATTGATAAAATGAGGATTTTAATATGATAATATATACTTCACTTATAATTATTAATTTAATAAGTATTTTAATTTTTAAGTCTCTTGAAGCTAGAAAGGGTAAAGACTTCTCTTCGTATTACCTACTAGTTTTTTTTGTGACTACGTTTGTGATTAGTGGACTTAGAGCTCAAAGCGTTGGAACCGATACATATAACTATCAATCTATATTTCAAACAATAGGACTAATGGGAACCGAATATTATGATTTTTCAAAATTTCCTGGATACACACTCTATAACCTATTTATCTATAGAGTAAATAATAATCCACAAATAATAACGATATTTAATTCGCTCGTTATATCTTTAGGTATGTCAATATGTTTTAAAAGATTGTCAACAAATCCATATATGTCTAGCTTATTATATATAACTTTATATCATTATTTTGTGACAATGAATGCAACAAGACAATATATATCTGTAATATTTTTATTTATTTCAATATATTATTTTATTAATAAGAAAAAGAGATTTTTACTATACTTTACATTGGCTCTAAGTTTTCATCAAGTTTCAATCATAGGGGTATTATATTTTATTCTCTACAAAATAAAATGGAATACGAAAAGATATATTTGGTTAGGTATATCAACTATACTTTCAGGAGTTTTCTTTTCAAGATTTACTATTATTTTTTCAAAAATATTTCCAGACTACAATATGTATTTTAATCAAAATAGTGCGGTAAATTTAGCATCAACAGGTAATGGAAATAAGGTGATACTTTCTTTATTCTTAATGATATTTATTCTTATGGGAGTATACGTAGTGAAAAAAAATGTTGATAAAAATGATTCGTATTATAGATTTCTACTAGCGTGTGTACTAATTTCTTTAATTCTAGATATAATGTTTAATAAAAATATTATGATGATTAGGGTAGTTCTATATTTTAATATAATGTACTTGTTTTTTATACCTCTAACGATTTCCTATTTTTCTTGTTTTATAAAGGAAAAATATATGTTTAATATTATTACATCAGTCGGAACGCTGTTAATAACTTTAATTCCTTTTTATTATCAACTATCCAATAATATGGTTAATGTTTTACCTTATTTATTTTTTTGGAACTTTTAAGGAGTATATATGAAAAAAAAACTAATACATAATATTATTTATCAAGGATTATATCAATTAACACTAATAATATTACCTATTATTACAATACCTATAGTTTCACACGCATTAGGAGCTGAAGGATTGGGTATATATAATTATGTGAGTTCTATAGTATCATATTTTATTCTATTTGCTGGGTTAGGTCTGGCTAATTATGGAATTAGAGAAATAGCAATTGTAAAAGATAATAAATATAAACTTTCAATGAAATTTTGGGAATTAGAGATATTTAACATTGAAATAATATCAATAATACTTTTATTATATTTTATCTTCTTATTATTTGTGGGGAACAAGTTATTCTTTTTAATATCTTCATTTAGTTTACTTGCTACACTATTTGATATATCTTGGTTTTATTATGGTATTGAGGATTTTAAGTCTATATCTATAATAAATTTTATTATAAAAATTTTATCTTTTATATGTATTCTTTTGTTTGTAAAAGATATTAATGATTTGTGGCTGTATTTTGGAATTCAGAGTATGAGTGTTTTTTTATCTAACCTTTCTCTATGGATATTTATGAGAAATAAAATCTTATGGATCAAACCAGATTTAAAAAGAATTAATAGGCATTTTAAACCAGCAAGTAGGTATTTTATAGGGAAAATTTCTTTAACTCTATATACTAATATGAACAAAACACTTTTAGGATTAATGGTATCTAGTGTAGCTGTGGGTCTGTACTCTAATTCATTACAGTTAATTACAATATTTGTAACATTAATTGGTACATTAGATACAGTTCTTATGCCACATATGACAAAATTATTCTCTGACAACAATCACAGTAAAATGATTGATACTATGGAGAAATCTCTGGACTTACAGTTTTTTCTTAGTATCCCATTAATGTTTGGGATAGTTCTAGTTAATAATAAAATGATTCCTTGGTTTTTTGGGAGTGACTTTGAATTATTGAATGTAACAGTACCAATTCTTGCTCCGTTAGTTGTAATAATGCCATTAGGTATATCTATAGTAAGACAGTATTTGATTCCAAAAAATAAGATAAAAGAATTCAATATTTCAGTTATTGTAGCAGCAATAATATCAATACTTTTAAACGTTATATTACTTCCTATTATTGGAATGTATGGAGCTATCATAGCAACATTTGTATCCGAATGTTTAGTAACGATTATAAGGTTATATGATTTAAAAAAGAATACTACTTTTAGATTCAGCTTTAAAAAGATATTAATCTATATTACATCCTCTATAGTAATGTATATTGTAGTTTATGTAATTACTAAAGATATGAATGCTAATATTATAACCACAATAATTCAAGGTGTTTTTGGTATGATAATTTATTTTATAGTAACTATGTTGTTTAAAGAAAATGTGTTTATGAAATTTATGAGAACTGAAAGAAAGTAAATTTTAGATTTTAAAAAAAATATATATATTAGTAGTGATTACACAATGGATAAGGAAAATCTAATGATATAAAATATATGTTTAAATTCTAGTAGAGGTGAAAAAATGAAAGTCTCAGTTGTAGGTTTGGGTTATGTTGGTTTAGCTAACGCATTATTATTATCACAAAATAATGATGTAATGGCATATGATATAGTAGATGAAAAGATAGAATTATTGAGCAAAGGGGTCTCACCATTAGTTGATAATGAAATTGAGGAATTCTTAACGGATAAATCTTTATCGATAGAATTCACAACAGATTTTGATAAGACAATCAATCATGGTGAATATTGTATCATTGCAACACCAACAGATTATGATGAAAAGAAAAACTATTTTAATACATCAACGGTTGAAAGTGTGATAGAAAAAGGATTAACAATCAATTCAGATACTATCTTTATTATAAAATCGACCGTTCCTGTAGGATATACAAAAGAGCTGAAAGAAAAGTACAACACGGAAAACATTATTTTCTCACCAGAGTTTTTACGTGAAGGAAAAGCCTTATATGATAACTTACATCCATCAAGAATTATAGTAGGTGAGAGAAGTGACAGAGCGGAAGTATTTGCTAAAGCATTATTGGATAATTCTTATGAAAAGGATGTACCTGTTTTATTAACTGATTCTACAGAAGCTGAAGCAATTAAATTATTTTCAAATACATACCTTGCTTTAAGAGTGTCATATTTTAATGAGCTAGATACCTACGCAGAAGTGAGAGGGCTAGACACTAAACAGATTATCGAAGGTGTTGGTTTAGATCCTCGTATAGGAAGTCATTACAACAATCCTTCATTTGGTTATGGTGGTTATTGTTTACCAAAAGACACCAAACAATTATTGGCTAATTATGACCAAGTACCCAATAATATTATTGGGGCAATTGTTGATGCAAATAGAACTCGAAAAGATTTTATCGCTGACCAGATTATTGCTAAGCAACCCAAAATTGTAGGTATCTACCGTTTAACGATGAAAGCTAACTCGGATAATTTTAGATACTCGTCTATTCAAGGGATTATGAAACGATTAAAAGCTAAGGGAATAGAAGTGATTGTTTACGAGCCAACACTAAAAGAAGACACATTTTTTAATTCAAAAGTCTACACAGATTTAGATGAATTTAAAAAAGTATCAGAAGTTATCGTAACCAATCGTATCGAAAAAGAATTAGCAGACTCATTGGATAAGATTTATACAAGAGATATATTTAATCAAGATTAAAAGTTAATTTAAGCTATAAAATTTCTAGGGTAATAACTTATAGTAAAAAGGAACCAAGAGTAAAGATTGGATGAGTATGATGAAAAAAATTATTAATGAAACAATAAAAAAATATAATATAAAATTATTTACAAAGATTAGATTTAAAAGAGTAATGGGTTACAAACCTAATTTAATAAATCCGAAAACTTTATCAGAGAAAATAACTTGGTTAATGTTATTTTACTATCCAACGTATAAACCTGCCTACACTTTAGGAGATAAGTATGGACTTAGGAAAGTCTTGGAAAAATCTAGTTTGAGGGAGTACCTACCACCAATTATTGGTGCATATACTAGTGTTGATGAAATAAATTTTGACTCATTACCTACAGCTTTTGTAATAAAAAAAAGTAACGCAAGTAATATGAATGCTATAGTTAATAATAAGTATAATACTGATTATGAAATTCTGAAAGATAAAATTAATAATTGGATGAAACAAGATTATGGCGATATTTCAGGAGAAAGACATTATTCAAAAATGACATCTACTATTTTAATAGAAGAATTTTTAAATATTGAAAAAGAGTATCAAATATTTTGTTTTAATGGAGTACCAAAATTTGTTAGTACAGTTGAATTTAGAATGATTGATAATAAACAAACTGATTTTAAAGAAAAAAAAGAGGTTACCAAAAAAGAAATAATAGATATTGAGGAATTAAAGAAAAATAGTACCATTACTGATATACTAGATAAAGTTTACGAACATATTAAAGAAATTCCATTAGTAAGGGTAGATATAATAGTAACTGATAGTGGAATTTATATTGGTGAATTGACCTTTACACCAGCAGGTGGATTGCTACCTAATTATGATAAAGAACTTCAAGAAAAATTAGGTAGTTATATAACACTTCCAAAAATATAAACAAACTCCCTCCACAAGAAATCGATTTGATTCCTCGTGGAGGGGTATTTTTTTATCCTAATCTATCTTTCTAACATAATCCTTGTGAAGTGTAACAAATACTTTGCGATGATTATAGAGTATACAAGCATGCGTTGTTGTTTTGGTGTGGCAAATTTGCTCAATATCAAAGACAGTACTTTTGGAAAAGTGCATACCAGATGCTTTTTTAAAGGATTCATCGGCTTGAATGACGAGTGTTCTTAATGCTTCAAATCGTGTTCCTGTTGTATGATAAGCGTCCTTTTGTTGGGTGATGGTCTTTTTGGGTGTAGCATATTGTTGCCAAGCAAGTTTATCTCCGTAAAAATAGCTTGTATCAACAGGTGTACTGGTATATTGCCACATGGCATAGCTTGGCCATTGTTTAACAACAGGTGTGTGTTGAGAGTATTTGGCAACCCATAAGCCATAATCACCAGCTACGACATCCAACCAATCATCAGAGTTTGCATCACTTTCATTCATATAGATGAGAGGTTTCACGCCTGTTTGTTTATAGACGTAATCTAAAAATTCTTTGGCTTTTTGTGCGCCTTGTTTACCATATTCTTCATAATCAAGAACAAGGATCGCTTCACCTAGATAGCCTTTGATATGTGTTAAGAAAAAGTCTGCTTGTTTGATGACATCATTTTGATCTAGAAAATGATACACACCATAAGGTTTATTTAGTTTTTTGGCTTGTTGGACAAAAGTGTCACATGTATCATCAATAAAATAAGTGCCTTCTGTTGCTTTTAAGATAAAGGCATCTGCTTTTAGTGTATCAAGTGACATCCCTCGTTGGTGATTTGATAAATCAATGACTTTTAACATCTAAAAACTCCTTTCTGGTATAAGAAAAGACGACGTTTGTGGTAAACGTCGTCTAACAGGTTAGAACAACTCTGTAATAATTGTTTCACTATAGTGTGCTGATTTTGGTGTCACGTATAATTTTTTACCGTTTGATTCAAACAAATCAAGTGTGGCGATGATAGTCATGGCTTCTTTTACTTCATCTTTTGTTAAATCTTGTTTAGCTACTTTTGGTACCAAGGTAGTTTTTTTATTGTCTTCATTTAAAAAGTTTAAGTTTAATTTTTTCATGGGTGTTTCCTCCTAGTCAGTTTGAGTGAATGATTAAATGTCATAGTGGTGTGTATCAACGATTGCTAGTTTTTCTAATGGTTCATCAGTTGGTGCAAGGTTATTGAAGACATCACTTAAATCTAAAATGCTCTCATCAGAAGCGTCTTCGATTAAATTGGCAAGGGTTTGTTTGCGTGGCTTATTGTCTCCTACTGCTTTAAATGATAAGATGGCTTTTTTACTGTCAAATAGTTTTTCCATGATAGTCACGTCCTTTTTGTTTTTTTGTAAGTCGCGCGCCTTACACTTATATAAACGTTTCCCAATTCAAAAGTGTCACACCTTTTTTTCAATTTTTTGATATTTTTTTCTTACACCATCTCGCCAACGATAAACCGTTTGTCTGGCGACGTGGTGTTTTTTAGCGATTTGACTAATGGTTAATTGCTCAAAAAAGCGATCGTTTAAAAAACGGGTTTCGTCTTTAGACAAAAGAGCCAGTAACTCATGATATAAATCAGATGTGACTAGACAGCAAGTTATCTCCTCTTCTTGAGGGATTGACTCAAGAAAGGACGCTTCGATGACATCTTTATCAAAGCGTCGCTGTTCTTTTCTGATAGCATCTAATGTTGCCCAATAAATTTTTTGGTACACAAATGGGCGAAATGGTGGGTGATTTTCCACATCCGTTTGATAGTGTCTATGTGCTATAAGTAATTCAATTCTTGCTCGTTGTAAGTAATCATCAAATTCTGGATGTGTCGGTGTGATGTGATATTTCTTTAATGCGCCTAAGATCAATGAATGATAGGTAGTAAATAGTTGTTCTTCCATTGTTATTATCCTCTCAAAAGTTAATCATTTGGCTAGCCACTGTGAGTATAGGGAAAATGCGTACATAACGGAAAAACCAATTTTTGAATTTTTTGCGTAAAATCATTTAAAAATGTATGAAAACGGTTTAAAAATAAATAGGATATGTTAAAATAATAAACGATAAAAGAACAAAATATAGGAGAGAAGCGAATGAAAACTGAAGGCAGAAAACGATTAATATATGAAGCATTAGCGCATGGAGATTCAATCACACTAAACGATTTATATAACAAATTTTTACCTTGTAGTGTCAAAATGGGGCAAACTCATTTATCAGAAGATATTTATTTTATTCATGATATTTCTGATTTGGGATTGGCATATAAGACCCTTCTTTTTTCATCGACGTCACTTCCTATTTTGACAACCTCAAGTACTCAAATGTTGATGAGTGAGTATAACGAAAGAAATCAACGTATTTTCCAAAAAGTCATACATACAGTAGCGTTATACGATGACTTTAGTCAAAAACGATACAAACAACCTATGATTGATAAATGTTGTCTGTTTGTGCCGTTAAACGGATCAGTTAGGAAGGATACTAGCTTTTTTAACATTATGTACATTGAAACGTGTCATCAAATTAATAAAGGTGTAACGATGATTAATTTTTCTAATTATTTAAGCATCGAGATAGATTATGAGTGTAAATCATTGCTCTCACGTATTCATGAGGCGATGAGACATTATATGTTATATTTTTATCCTGAGATGTCCCAAATGTTAGATGAAGTGGTTGAAGAAAGAGGTCGATTTATCGAGTATCATTTTGATAATGTGACGCGTCTGTTGACCCCCATTGATAGTAAACGATTGGATAGATGTCGTCATACGGTTGATTATTTTTTGACTGTCCAACAACGCCATCAAACGTTGACGATTCACGAGTTTATAGAAGAATATGATAGTTACTGGGATAAAATATAATAAAAATATGATATAGTAAAAAGATGCAAGGGGGCTAAAAGTAATGGAAGTCATTCAAAGCATCAAAAAAGAAAAAACAGGGTATCTTTTAACAACCAAAAGTGGATTGACGATGACGATTTCAGAAGATTCACTCGTCAGACATCGTCTCCTTAAAGGCAGTGAGGTATCAGAAGAGTTATTAAATCAAGTAAAAGAAGAAGCAAGTTTTGATATAGGGTATCAAAAAGCACTAAATTACCTAAGCTATCAATTACGGAGTGAACAAGAAATAACAGATTATTTAAAAAAACAAGAGATTAGTTTCCCACAAATAGTCAATATTATGGATAAATTAAAGGAATTATCCTTATTAAATGATCAGGTATTTGCTGAAAGTTATGTTCGCACAGCCATTAGAACCACTGATAAGGGCCCTCAAGGTGTCAAAGAGTTTTTAATGAAAAAAGGGGTAGATGGTGGAACGATTGATGACGCATTGAGCTTATTTGATCACACTCATCAGTTGGTTTTAGGAAAAAGATTAACAGAAAAAATGTTGCGAAAATATCAACAAAAAAGTCAAAAAGAGCGTGTGAATAAAATTCGTCAACAATTATTTATAAAAGGATTTCACGCTGATGTGATTTCTCAATTAATCGACGAGCTAGATTTTGATGAGGAAGAAGATGAATATGGCTTATTAGTGAAACAAGGAGATAAATTATGGCGTCGTCATGAGCGATTGGATACACGAAAAAGGCATCAGAAGATAACACAAAGTTTATATCAAAAGGGCTTTTCATTTGATGATATTAATCGTTATATAGAAGAAAAAGAGATGGAGTTAGAGTAAAAAAATGAGTAAAGAGATAACTTGGACACAAGAAAAAACAGCCAGTTTTCAAGAGGATTTATTAACGTGGTATCGTCTTGAAAAAAGAGACTTACCATGGAGAGAATCAACAGATCCTTATAGAGTATGGGTGTCTGAGATTATGTTGCAACAAACACAAGTTGTCACTGTGATTCCTTATTTTAATCGGTTTATGGAGTGGTTTCCAACAATTGAAGCGTTAGCCAATGCTAATGAGGATAAATTGTTAAAAGCGTGGGAAGGACTGGGGTATTATTCACGTGTCAGAAACATGCAACATGCTGCAAGGGAAATAGTAGCAACGTTTGATGGAAAGATGCCAAATAAAATAGAGGATATTTTATCTTTAAAGGGAATTGGACCTTATACAGGTGGAGCGATTGGGAGTATTGCATTTTCATTACCAGAGCCAGCAATTGATGGAAATGTGATGCGAGTCTATAGTCGCTTATTTTGTTTGGCTGATGATATTGCGTTACCTAAAACACGAAAAGTATTTGATCGTTATGTAAGAGACACCATGTCTCAAAGTGAGCCGGGCGATTTTAATCAAGCCCTAATGGATTTAGGTGCTACGATTTGTACACCAACTAAGCCATCGTGTGATACTTGTCCTATACAAGCATACTGTGAAGCAAAACAAACGAATACGATATCTAAATACCCAGTGAAAAAGAAAAAAGAAAAAGCGACACCTCTTTATTATGTAGCCGATATTTTACAAAATGATACGGGGGCTTTTTTATTGGAAAAACGACCATCGGATGGGTTGTTAGCTGATATGTGGACTTTTCCAATGAGGGAAGTAACGAAAAAGGATTACGATCGTTTCTCAAAAATTTATGACTCACAGGATGTATTGACAGGTGTAGTAGCTGAGCAATTAAGTTTATATGATGAAGCAGACAATGTAAAAGGTAAAAAACTTTTAGGAATTGTAACACATATCTTTAGTCATCGAAAATGGCATATATTAGTGGTTCAAGATGAGATAAAGGGGCTAAATAATACTCATCTAACTAATCAAGAGTGGAGTTATTTAGACGAATTTCCGCAGTACGTTTTTCCAAAACCGCAACAAAAGATGGTGGAACTACTAAAGAAAAGTATGAATAACTAGTGATATAATAGAGGAAGGTATGCTATAATAATTCTGATATTGGTGTTAAATAATAAATTTAACGCCCATGTGAAAAATTGGCAATCATTGTCAAAGAAAGCAGGATTAAATAGTGATGCGTGTTCCTAAAGAGGGAGAGTTTATCACGATCCAGAGTTACAAGCATGACGGAAGTTTACATCGAACTTGGCGCGACACAATGGTCCTAAAAACAAGTGAGTGTTCGATAATTGGCATGAATGACCACACACTTGTGACAGAATCAGATGGACGCCGATGGGTGACGCGTGAACCTGCTATTGTATATTTCCATACAAAATATTGGTTCAACATAATTGCTATGATACGAGAGAAAGGAGTTTCCTACTATTGTAATCTTGCCTCACCTTATGTCTTGGATGAGGAAGCTTTAAAATATATTGATTATGACTTGGATATAAAAGTGTTTCCTGATGGAGAAAAACGCTTATTAGATGTTGATGAATATGAAGATCATCGAAGACTAATGAATTACCCAAACGAAATTGATATTGTTCTTAAAGAAAATGTGAAGATTTTGGTAGACTGGATTAATGAAGGAAAAGGTCCTTTCTCTGATGAATACGTCGATATTTGGTATAAACGGTATCAACAATTATCAAGAAAATGAAGCAACTGTCTGTTTCGTAAATTCAGGGTTTGATAAGCAATGAAGAGGTTAACAAAAAACGATGAGAGAGCGTCATCGTTTTTTGTTATTTTTTTGTTTTTGAAACGAAAAAAATAACCATTTTGTTTGAATTTATTATGTTATACTTTTTACAAGATGAATAAAGGAGGGTATTTAAGTGAAGAAAAAACTATCTATCCTATTCTTAATAAGTGCCGTTCTTTGTGTTGGTCTGATGATAGTGAAGTTGTCTCATTCAGACAATTTTGCCTCTGAAAAAATTATTCGAGAAGTCATTGAGCCAGAAAAGAAAGTAATGACAATACCAAAGGAAGCATCTATTAATTATAGTAAAAAAAGACAAGTTATGTCGATTAAAGAAATGTAAGGGGTTATAAAAATAAACAAGACAAAGAGAGACTCTTTGTCTTGTTTATTTTTATATTGTTTTTTTCATATATTGGTGTTCAATATTTGCTTCCCGATATGTATCACCAAAGGATTCGTATCCTAGTGAACGATAGAAATCAAAAGCATGCAGCTGTGCACCTAAAATAAGAGTAGAGACATTGTATTGCTTTGCGACATCTTCTACATAAGTCATAAGTTTTTTGCCTACTCCTTTTCCTCTTGCTTCTTTATCGACAGCCATACGTTGTACTGCCATAGTGGTTTTATCAATGGGTAGCAATCGAACGGTGCCTAAAGGTTTTCTATTTTCATCATATAAGACACAATGAATGGCTAACTCCTCATCAGCTATTTCAATAGATTTAGGAATGTTTTGCTCTTTTACAAAAACATTTAATCGAATGTCTTTTGCATCATGATAAATAGTAGAGTGAAGATCATTTGTATGAAGCAGTTGTGACATATTTTTGTCTCCTTTATGTGGTTTGTATCATTTTATCAAATTAGCAGTTTTTTTTTAACAAATAGATTATAATAAACATACGTGAATTTAAATAAAGTGAGGGGACTATATGTTACAAAAATTAAAATCGTCTAAACTAATGTTTTGGTCACTTGAATTACTTATTATAGCAACGTTAATTTTAGTAGGAACACAAATTAACTTTTTATTCAAACCGATAGGGACCTTATTTACTACCATGTTTTCACCAATTATTATATCAGGTTTTTTATTTTATTGTGTGAACCCAATTTTATTATTTATGTTAAAAAAAGGGGTTAAAAGAACATGGGCTGTAGCCATTATTATGCTATTTTTAGTGGGCATAGTGCTATTACTTATTATGTCTGTGATTCCTAATTTGATAAAACAGATAACCATGTTGACTAAATCAGCACCAGATTTTTATGTGGCAATTGAAAAAACAATTAATGAAGTTGCTCATCATCCCGTGATGAAGAATGTGGATATTCAACAGTATTTAGAACAATGGAATATCTCGTTTGGGAATATTGTCAAAACAACTTTATCTAGTCTAGGAAATGGATTAGGTTCATTTATTTCTTCTATGGCAGGGATTGTTATGATTATTTTCACTGTTCCGTTTATCTTGTTTTACATGTTAAAAGATGGGGATAAATTTTTACCAAATGTGATTCGCTTTTTCCCGGAAACACATAGGAAAGAGATGACAGGATTACTTATAAAAATGAGTCAAACCATCTCAAAATATATCAGTGGTCAGATGATAGAGTGTTTATTTGTTGGCGTGGCAACCAGTGTAGGGTACATGTTAGTTGGTGTCAATTACGCCTTTTTATTTGGTGTCATAGCTGGACTATCTAACATGATTCCTTATATTGGACCTTATATTGGGTTAGCACCTGCACTGTTTGTTACGGTATTTACTGATCCTGTTAAAGCCATTCTAGCCTGTATTGTGGTGTTGATTGTTCAACAAATTGATGGAAATATTATTTATCCAAATGTTATAGGAAAAAGTTTGGACATTCATCCTCTTACTATTATTATTATTTTGCTAGTGGCAGGAAACATCGCAGGTCTTTTAGGAATGATTTTAGGTGTTCCTTTTTATGCAGTGTGTAAAACAATAGTCGTTTATGTCTATGATATGATTCAATTAAATAAACGTATAAAAAAAGAAAATACTCCCGTTAAATAATATGGGGGTATTTATCTTTTATATTGAATTTAACTGTTATTTATGATACGATTTTCGGAGGAATATTAAAAAGAACGAATAAATGTTAGGAGAGAAAAGCTTATGAACGCTGACCCTGAGAGTCAGTCTATTTTTATCAATATTATTATTTTGATTGTGTTAACATTACTAAACGCCTTTTTTGCTGCTGCGGAGGTTTCCGTTATTTCGGTAAATAGAAACAGATTGGAAAATAAGGCTGAAGAAGGAGACAAAGCATCCATTAAATTGCTGGGTCTAATCAATGATTCAGGAAATTTTTTATCGACTATTCAAGTAGGGATTACGTTAGTTACTATCTTGTCAGGGGCTTCTTTGGCAAATTCTTTTGCTAGAGAGTTAGCACCTGTTTTTGGTGATGTTGCTTGGGCAAAACAAGCATCACAAGTGATTGTACTAGTGTTATTAACGTATATTTCTATTGTATTTGGGGAATTATATCCAAAACGAATTGCTTTAAATAAACCTGAAGCGGTTGCTAGATTTGTAATGGGACCTATTTCATTGTTAGGTAAAGTGATGAGACCGTTTGTATGGTTATTATCAAGTTCAACAAATCTCTTAAGTCGTATTACGCCAATGAAGTTTGATGATGAAAAAGAACGTATGACTCGTGAAGAAATGGCCTATATGCTAACTAATGAAGGGGTCTTAGACTCTGATGAGTTGGAAATGGTGCAAGGTATTTTTGGATTGGACACTACAATGGCTAGAGAAGTAATGGTACCACGTACTGATGCTTTCATGATTGATATTCACGACTCAGCAGAAGATAATATTGATAAAGTATTAGGAAACAATTTCTCAAGAATTCCAGTTTATGATGACGATAAAGATAAAGTCATCGGGATTCTACATTTAAAAAACTTACTAAAAGAAGCCAGAGAAAAAGGATTTGAAAATTTAAATCTGTTGAATGTGATACATGAACCATTATATGTACCCGAAACGATTTTTATTGATGATTTATTAAGAGAATTAAAGAAAACACAAAATCATATGGCTATCTTATTAGACGAATATGGTGGTGTATCTGGTTTAGTAACGTTTGAAGATTTATTAGAGGAGATTGTTGGTGAGATTGACGACGAATCAGATGAATTAACGATTGATCATTTATTAAAACAAGTAAGTGATAATCAGTATCTCATTGAAGCACGTATGTTAATTAATGATTTTAATGAAAAATTTGGAACAACTATTTCGATGACAGATGTTGATACAATGGCTGGATTTATGATTACTGAATTGGGAGTGATTCCTGAAAAGGATGAACGCTTAACCATTCATGTCGATCATATTGATTTGACAACGTATAAAGCAGAAGGAACACGATTGTTAGAAATACTTGTGACAATCAATGACGTTGAAGAAGAGGAAGATGACAAATATTATAAATCACGTGATGATGATTAATAGACAGTGAGGGATTACCATGAGAAAAGTGATTACATATGGAACATTTGATTTGTTGCACTACGGACATATTAACTTACTACGTCGTGCAAAAGCACAAGGTGATTATCTGATTGTTGCTTTATCTACTGATGAATTCAATTGGAATGAAAAACAAAAAAAGTGTTATTTTTCATATGAAAAAAGAAAAATGTTGTTAGAAGCAATACGTTATGTGGATTTAGTTATACCAGAACAAGCGTGGGACCAAAAAATAACCGATATTGACGAATTTAAAGTGGATGTATTTGTGATGGGAGACGATTGGAAAGGTCAATTTGATTTTGTGAAAGAAACAGGAGCAGATGTTGTCTATCTTGAGAGAACTCCTGAAATTTCAACAACACAAATCAAAAAAGATATTGGTAATAAATAATATTTAAATAAAAAATTTGGAGTGATTTTGTGCTTTTCTTATTAGGAGTAGCTATTTTTCTTAGTTTATTAATGCTGATTTATATTTTATTTAGCCCAATACCTATGGCGATCAGTCGAAATAAAAAAAATAAACAAATTAAAAAAGTTAAAAAGTATGTAGATAAATTTACTGTGAAAAATAAATATAAGTATTTTTCTAAAAAGATGAGACGTGTCGTGAAAAAAAGTTCATTGGCAGATTTAATTTCTATAGTTTTTAGTTGTAAATCAATTGAACAAGATATTGATAATAGTTTACAAAGTTGTGGGATAGATAGAAAACAGTTTATACAAGATATAAAGTTAGAACCAAAAATAATGAATTATTTTTATAGTGCAGATGACTCTGTTATTTATGAAGTTCTTTACTTAGCTGATTTACTTCAATTAGATGATTGTAAAGATATTCTTGTTGATAATTTTGAAGAATACACTGGACAGGCACAATTTTTTATTCTTTATTCAATGATGAAGTCGAAAAATATGGATTTCTATAATTTAATTAAACAGGAAAAAAATCATAAGTTTAATGCTGACTTATTTAATAAATTAGAAACAGAACTTTATTTAAATTGAGAGGATAAAAAATAATGAGTAATTTAGTAATATTTATAGGAATTGCGGCCCTTGTAATCAATTATATATTTTTTACGATATATGGTTTTCAGATTATATTATCAAGAAGAGAAATGAAAAAAGTAAAGTCTGATAGGATTATCCTATCAGACAATTTATTAGATTCAAATTCAAGTATTAGTCGACATAATACTTTACCGTTAACAGTTGTTATACCTGCTTATAATGAAAAAGAAACGATTATACAATCTGTTAATAGTTTTATTCAACAAAACTATAAGGATTTAACACTGTATATTGTTAATGATGGATCAAAAGATTATACCATGGATGTTTGTATCAATGAATTGAATATGAAAAAAATTGATTTTTTAGAAAAAATCGGTAGTATTGCAACTGAAAAGGTTCTTGGTTTTTATCAAAGTGAGGAACACCCTAATATCTATTTAATTAATAAAGTCAATGGTGGAAAATCTGATGCATTAAATGTAGGAATCAACTATGCTAGAACACCTTATATATCGTTTGTCGATGCTGATTCTTTCTTAGAAAAAAATGCGTTATTGACGCTTATGACGCCTTTTTATTTTTCAGATGATATTGTTTCTATCGGTGGTCTTATTAGACCAATGACAAGAAAAGAAAACTTTGCACAAAGATCAATTAAAGTTAGAACGTGGAATTTATTAACTGGTTTCCAATATTTAGAATATTTAAGAAGTGTATTAGTATTTAGATCTAGTTTAAGTAATATTGATAGTACCGTTATTATATCAGGGGCTTTTGGTGTCTATAAATTAGATATGCTTAGAGAAATAAATGGATATGATACACACTCAATAGGGGAAGATTTTGATTTAACTTTAGGTATTAGAAAATATATTGATGATCATAATTTATCTAGTAAACAGATATTTATTTATGACTCTGTTTGTTGGACGCAACCACCTTCAACAGTTGGCGATTTAGTTAAACAACGCTCTAGATGGCAAATAGGTTTCTTACAAACGATATTTAAATATAGAAAAATGATATTTAATAAACATTATAAAAACGTTGGAATTATTGGACTACCTTTATTTATTTTTACAGAAATTATTAGTTTCTTTATGGAAACAATTGGACTAGGGTTAGGTATATATTTTGTTGCGGTAAGTGTTGTAACATGGAAAGAGGCAGTATTTGTTTTTCTTTTATCTTATTTTATTAACTTGTTCTTTACTTTTACAGTTATAGCCCAAAATACAAAAATACAAAGAATTTACTATTTAGATAGAATTTATTTATTATTTTTAGCCATAATAGAAGCATTTTCTTACCATTGGATTTCTCTATACGCTAAGTTATTAGGGACGTTAAAATTCTTATTTACAAGCAAAGGGAAAAAACATGAATGGGGAGAAATAAAAAGAAATAGCCCAGATAACTTAGTGTAAAGGTTTTTTATTGGAGGATGTCATGGAAGTTTTAATAAAAAATAATGGATTTCATATAAGTAATTGTCCCAATAATTATGTTAATGTAGAATTTAAACAAAATAGAATGAAGTATATGGAACAGGGAGGAATCATCGTCATTCCATTTACAGATATTTATGAATTAACTAGTGGAAAAGCAAGTATTTTAAAAATTATAGATGATGAAGGAAATGAATTAATCGATCTTTCTGAGTTAGTATTACAAGAAAATGAAACTTTGTATGATAGTTTTAAAGATACGGTCATTTCTTTATATCCCTCCAAACAAAAATATATGAGAATTTTAGTTGGAGAGTTACCAATAAGTCATCGTTTTATTAGATCTAATCCTCAAATTTATTCCGTTAATCAAATAGATGAAGGGATTGTTGAAGTAGCGGTTGAACTTAGAACGTTGGTATCACCTGTCATTAGTGGGGACTTATTTTTTACGTTTAGAGGAACAATCAATCGATGGTGTATCGCTTCTAATAGAGCAGAATTTATCTTAAAGGAAGATTTAGAGTATGTTTCTAGATTGTATTTTCATATTACACCTGAGATTTCGATTCATTTTAAAGAGTTTGAAGGATATTCTAATTATTTTAATAATATTATTGATTTATCTGTTATGTTTCAAACGCAAATTAATTATTTATTTGCTAGAAGGCATCGGGTCGGAAATGAAAATAGTCAGGAATTTTACTTTTTACAAGAATATAAAGAAAATTTAACTGGAATGAAATTCTATCAAACATTAAATAAGATGTCGTCTATCATTGTTGAAAGTATTCCATATGAGTCTCGCGAGGGGTTTAATTTGGAAGCGAAGACTCACAAGTCGGAGAAATTAACAGCTCTTTTTTGTGAATATCCTGAAAAAGCACAGGATACTGCATTTAATCAATTTAAATTTATGGTGGATAATCATTCAGACCAATTTGATTGTTTTTATATTATTGATAAGCATTCTCCAGATTTAGTTAATCTTACTGACTATCCTGATAATGTTGTTTATTATAAGAGCATGAAACATTTTGAAAAGTTTATGGAAGCTGACATGATTTTTCATTCTCACAGTTCTATGTATGCTGAGCCAACTAAAATGTTAACATTTCAAAATAAATTGGATAATACATTTAAAGTCTTCTTACAACATGGTATTTTAGGCGTACGTGATTTATCTTTTATGTATGCGAAAAAAGAAAAAGAATTTACTAATTTATTTATATGTAGTTCTGATAGAGAAAAGAAAATTATAAAAAATGATTATTTTTACTCTGAAGATGAGATAGCTTTAACTGGTTTATCTCGATTTGATGAATTATTTGCAAAGTATGAGGTATGGAAGTCTATTCCAAAAGATTATAAGCAATTATTGATTTTTCCATCATGGAGAAAAGGTCAAAATAGATTAAGTGATGAAAAATTTATGGAAACAGAGTTTTATCAAGAGTTTCAAAGTTTATTGAATGATGAAGAATTCATTGAACTATTAAAAAGATATAACATAAAAGCTAAATTTTTATTACATCCTAATTTTAATCAATATAGACATTTATTTACCTCAGAATATATTGATACTAGCTATGATAATTATATTTTGCAAAATGAGTTAGTAGAGAATGATTATTTATTGACTGATTATTCAAGTGCAGCTTTGGATTTTGCTTTGTTAAGAAAATCAATTGTCTATTATCAATTTGATACTAAATTAGTTGAAGCAAAAAAAGATGCAAAACTAGGTAGATTTTTACCTGGTGATATAGTAAGAAATAGAAAAAGAATGATTAAAAAATTAGACAAGGCTTTTCAAAGAGAACACATGTTGAAAAAACACGAGAGAAAATTGAAGAAATTATATAAATATCAAGATACAAATGCTAGAAAACGTATATTAGATGCCTCTTTAAAATTGTATCATCAATTAAACAAGTAGTGATATAATATTATGACATCATTGTAATAATTAATTTTCTTTTTTATATTAAAATACAAACATCCAATTCTACTATGAGATTGATTGGATGTTTTTTTTAATATAAGATGTTTGACTTTAAATGTCACTTATGTAATAGTGTTCTTTATCAGAAAGGAGTATATGTATTATGAAATACACTAAATATTTTGTATTGTTAGGTATGATAGCTACTTTCTTTTTTATGAGTATTAAAGTAGAGGCAGTTAGCTCAAAAGAGCTTATGAAAAAATATAATATTGAAGTTGAAGAAAAAAATATCATTGATGTCTCCGATTTTGGAGCAGTTGGAAACGGAAAAGATGACGATACTAAAAATATTCAAAAAGCTTTAGATGAAGCTGGTGATAGTAAAGGCAAAGTGGTTTATTTTCCTAAGGGGACTTATATGATTAATACTAATGGCTCTGAATCGACAAAGGAGAATGTCCAACGTTTTGTTAATACATCAGTCGGGTTGAAGGTTAAATCTAATACAACGATTCTTATGGATGATGATGCTGTTTTAAAAGCTATCCCAAATGAATTTTATAGCTATACTGTGCTAAATCTTAAAGAGTCTAGTAATGTCTCCATTTATGGTGGGCAGATACTAGGTGACAGAGAAGATCATATATATAAATATGCTAAACTTAGACGTGGGAATCCTGAATATAATGGTGAAACTGGTTGGGGGATTTTAATGGTATCCTCTAGCAATATTATAATAGATAATGTTACTATCTCTGGCATGTGGGGAGATGGAATTGATTTATTTGCAGATAAAGAATCAAAGACATCAAATAGTCATATAACAATTAAAAATTCTCATATTTCAAATAACAGACGACAAGGTATATCAATTGAAAATGCTGAGAATTTATTAATTGAAAATAATGTCATTGAAAAAACAAAAGGAACTGATCCTTCCGCAGGGATTAATATAGAACCAGCAGATTTTAAAAATCATTCTCTTAGAGCTGTGAAAGACGTCATTATAAGAAAAAATAAATTTTTGAATAATGATGATGCGGGTGTACTTCTTTATGGTATGGGAGAAAAGGTGTTTTATGATAAAGATGACGATGGTAACCAACAAAAAGCTCAAATTGATAATATTTTAATTTCAGAAAATGACTTTGATGGAAACAATACTAACCACCAAAATGTCCAAGATGGCGCTTGGGTAGGGGCATATAATGGTCAAATAATGATTGTAGGTGCGTCTAATGTTGATGTTCATAATAATAAATTAACTAATCCAAAGCCATTAGGTAGTATGGATAATACAAATGCTCAATTTAAAGCTAATTCGAATCCTTATGCTGGAATATTAGTTGGTTATAGTGATAGTGTCAATATTTGGGATAATCAAATGAAAAATCAGAATATTTCCGTTATTAATCAATGGTCACCAGAAGGGACATTTGCTTACCCTAATTCGACTAATATTGTTATCGGAAATAATGATTTAAAAGAAGTTGTTTTGGCTGAAGAAGGAAAAAATAAACCTGATGTCACACAAGACAAAAATTTTAAAAAATCAGTCGAGGGTGAAGTGGATAGTACCGTTTCAAAAATTGATAAGGAATTAAAACAAGGCAATCTATTTGAAAGAATTATAGCGAAAATAAAAAGTTGGTTTTGATTTATTTATAGAATAGTTTTAAAAGGATACATATGCTAATCTATACGGGTCTAAAACTTAATCAGTCATTGATATGAACAAAGATCTAGGTTATTATCTAGGTCTTTTTTATTATTATTGCGAGATATTATATGATATAAAGACAGTATGTTGGTACAAAATTATTAGATTAATCGACCTTTTCTTTTTGTTTCTATCTATCTTATTAACCCACAAATAAAAAAATAATTGAATGTAAGCCTATTCTTTATAAAGTCCACATTGACAGTGTTTTAAGGGAGCTATAAAATAAGTTCAGACGTTTAGTAAGCAAGGGTGTAACGTCAAGAATTGGAGGAAAATAAGTTGGGAATGACTGTGTTCAATGAAACAATCGTATTGATTTTTTTTATGTTTGTCGGTGTCTGGTTAAATAAGCGGGATAAATATTCACCGGGAGCCAATATTTATATTGGTTATTTACTGACAACAGTTGCTTTACCTGCGGCCATTATTAATAGTTTTCAAGTGGATAAAAGTGACCGGTTATTAGTTATGATGAAACAAACGGCTATTTATACATTTATTATGATTGTGGCGACATTACTTATTACGTATTTAATTGCAACTTTGTTTAAGAAAAAAGAGATGTTACGAAGTTTGTGGGTAGTAAGTTTAACTTTCTCTAATATCTTATTTATTGGTATTCCTATTGTTGGTAAACTTTATGGAGAAGTTGGATTGATTGTATTAGTTGTTTGTAATACTGTAACAAGTTTGTTTTTATTCACGGTAGGGATTATGTTTTTATCAAATAGTCGAGAAATCAGAATTCGAAGTATTTTGACCACACCAGCTATTTTAGCAGCTGTAGTAGGTTTTGTGTTGTTTATGTTTGGTGTAAAATTACCAAAACCAATTCATACTTTTAATGTTGATTTGTCGATTATGACGGCATCTTTATCAATGATTATCAATGGTAGTTTGTTCTCGCAAGTAAAACTAAAAGAGTTGTTCTTTGATAAAGATAATTTACAATTTCTATTTGTTAGAGCGATTATTATACCCATTATTTTTATTCCAGTATTGAAATTCTTTATCACAGATCCAATTATTTTAGGTGTTTTAGTGCTGCTTGCTTCAATGCCAGTGGGTTCACTGGATGCTATTTTGGCAGAAGAGTATGCTGGTGAAGGAACAAAAGTATCACAATATATTGCATTGACAACTGTCACAAGTATGGTAACATTACCAATTATTATGTCATTAATATAAACAAAAAAAGTATCTGAGAGGATGCTTTTTTTGTTTATATGGTATAATTTTTAAAACTGAACGTGGAGGAAAAAGAAGTGATTTATACACGATTAGCCAAAAGAGAAGATGTTCCACAAGTTATGACAATTATAGAAGAGGCAAAAGAGGTATTGAGGAAAACTGGAAGTCCTCAATGGCAAGAAGGTAAGCCTGATGAGTCGCTAATTTATTCAGACATAGAAGAAAATTATGGTTATGTGTTAGTTTATCATAACGATATTGTAGGATACTTGGCGATGATTAATCAAGAAGATAAAGACTATAGCGTATTAGCTAACTGGATACAAACTAATGATTATGTTGTGATACATCGGGTAGCCATTTCTTCAGACTATCAAGGACGTGGACTAGCCTCTTATTTCTTTTCAAATAGTATTAGTATTGCACTAAGTCAAGGGTACAAATCTGTTAGAATTGACACTCACCGAATGAACACAACGATGCAAAATTTATTGAAAAAATTTAAATTTGCTTATAGAGGACTAGTGTTTGTTGATTCAGATATAGATAGAGAACGATTAGCTTATGAATTAATGATGACGTCATAAAATAAAAGATTGTTAATTAGAATAAAAATTTGCTAAAATCGATTGATGATGTCAATCAATCGATTTTTTACGGGAATGGGAGGTGCTTAAATGAACGTGACAATAGTTGGGGGATCTTTTTCTGGCGTTTATTGTGCCATAAAAGTGAAAGAATTATACCCTTCATTTGATGTATTATTAATTGAAAAAAAGGAAAAGATAGGATATATCCCAAGTGGTTTATCTATGCTATTAAACGGTGAAATTGATACTTTAGATGAAGCCTATTTCATGACAAAAGAGGAACTTGAAGAAAGTGGTATCATAGTGTTAACTTCTACGGAAGTGATATCATATGATTTATCGAACAAAATGATACAAACTTCTAATGGCATTAAACTGTTTGATAAATTGGTGTTGGCAACTGGTTCTTCACAAAAATCATCTAAGATGTTTGATGAATTTAGTGATATCAAAACATATAAAGATAGAGAATCAGCAGAAATAACTTTAAAATCTCTTACTGAAGTACAAGAAGTTGTTGTTATTGGAGCTGGGCAAGCAGGTATGGAATTAGCAAGCGGATTAATTCATCATGGAAAAACAGTTCATGTGATTGAAACGATGGATTATCCTTTGTATAAATATTTTGATAAAGATTTTTTGGAATCGTTTTATACGACAACAGGAAAAATTGAAGGCTTGACGTTTTACTTTAATGAAACTGTCAAGCAAATTGACGACTCAACACTTCTTTTTTCTAGTGGCAATGCGATAGACATTAAAGAGAAACTAGTGTTAAGCGCTAATAGTGTGAGACCAGAGTTATCTATTTTTGATAATCAATTAAAATCTAATAGCGATAATACTATTTTCGTAGATGATTATCTAGAAACATCTGTTCAAGATGTGTTTGCTGTAGGAGATTTGATTCAAGTGCCAAGTTTTATTTTTCAAACTAATGTGTACGCACCTCTGATTGTTAATGCTGTTCAGACAAGCTTAACTTGTGCTAAAAATATGATAGAAAAAAAAGAAATACTCAGACCAATGTTGAAGACGATTGGTGTAAAGTTATTTGATTATTATTTAGCGAGTACAGGATTAATGGAGTCAGAGGCTTTTTTATATGATGAGAGAGTAAAAAGTGTCATGATGACGTTACCTATATCAACTATTTATAAAAAAGATGTTACAGTGAAACTAGTATATAATGCCTTAACGTATCATTTGTTAGGCGTTCAACTTATTTCAAAAGAGCCTGTACTAGATAAGATTAATACCTTCGCCTTAATGATTAAAGAAAAAATAGATATTAGGACATTAAATCAACTACCGCATTTTTATCATGCAGTCTTTGCAAATACATCTCTGAGTTTCGGCGATGCGTTTGGAAAAGGAGATGACTTGAGTGAAATTTGAGGATCTACTTGAAAAAAAAGAGGCGAAGCAGTTAATGTTGTTAAAGCATTTGCTATTAAAGGATAGCATGTCACAAATCAGTACATTAGCAAAAGAACTTGATATTACAAAATCATCTCTTGAAACATACATCGCTGATTTAGTTTGGATTAATGATGAATACAAAGGACTAGCAACCTTAACTTATGATGGATACTTGGTGTCTTTAGAGTTAGCTCCAAGTTTTTCATTAGAAATGATTGAACTTAACTTATATAAACAGTCAATCAAGTATCAAATTATGAATTATTTATATCATCATTTTGATTACTCAACAGCGGCTCTGACCACACGTATTGGTATTAGTGAATCTACTCTTTTTAGAAAAATAAAAGAATTAAATATCTTATTAAAAGAATTTAGATTAACTATTTGGCAAGGAAAGTTGATTGGAGAAGAAAGTCAGATACGATATTTTTACTATTGTTTTTATTGGTATTTAGATAATTACGCACAAAAAGATATTCCCTTCAAGCAACAATCATTAATTCAGGCAATTCAGAGGGGATTGGGTGTCTCTTTTTCAGAAGAAAACATGAAACGAATCAATTTGTGGCTACTTATCTCCAAAAAAAGAATTAGTTTTATATCACCTATTTACACAGAATTAAAAGAAAAAATGATTCCTTATGAACAAGATTATTTGTTTTTAGAACTAAAATCGATTGTATTACGTCTGTTGGGGCATTATGCTGTTGAGGTAGATGAAGAAGAAGCTATGATTCATTTTAGTTTTCTTATGAGTTTTCAAGTGCTTTCTCAGCAAGACTACCACCAGTATGCCATTATTAGATCAAAATTGACACCTGTGGGATTAGTGGATACGTATATTTTAGAATCTTTGATATTATATTATACGCCACTTAAATTATCTCACCAATTAGAAAGTCAAATTAATTACTATTTATCTCGTATTCATTCAAGATTATATTTTTTTTATGGAATGATTGAATCCTTATCTAGAGAGTATATTTTAGAAACGGAGAAAGAATGGTCAGGACATGTGATTTATCCTTTAGTTGAGAGCTTATTCGACTCAGTTGAAGGTGACTATGTTGGGTTTTCAAGCGAGAATAATGCTCAGTTGATTGCACATTCTAAATTACAATATTTACACGTCATCGCTTTAATCGATAGTCATATTAATAAAAATGTTAAAATAGGTGTGAAATTACTATTAGAGGATGTTTACCAGGAAGTGTCCACTACACGATTAATAAAAAAACTTAATTGTTTAAATGGAGTTAGTTGTAGTAAATATAAAGATAATCAATCTTTTGATTTAATTATTACTAACAAGCCATTGACGCATATAAATACTGAAGTTTATTTACTTTCAGAATTAGGGACAAGCTATGATATGGCTCATATTATACAACTTATTAGGAACATATCAACTCGTAAAATGAAAAAAGATATGACTGTTAAAAAAATTCAATTATAATTGGTATAACTCATGTTCGCTATAGAGATAACTTGAAACAGTCAATAATTTTTAAAATTAAATAATTATTGACTGTTTGTATGATCAAAAAAAAGGTAGAATGAATTCATCAAAAAGAAAACGCTATCTTAAGTGTTTGGGAGGAATTATCAATGACAGAAAAATCTTATATTATGGCGATAGACCAAGGTACAACAAGTTCTAGAGCAATTATTTTTGATAAAGCAGGAAATAACGTAGGCAGTTCTCAAAAAGAATTTACCCAAATTTTTCCTGAATCTGGTTGGGTAGAACACAATGCAAATGAGATTTGGAATTCAGTACAGTCAGTTATTGCCGGCGCGTTAATCGAGTCAGGCGTTCGTCCAACGCAAATTAAAGGTATAGGTATTACAAATCAACGTGAGACAACAGTCATTTGGGATAGAAAAACAGGTAAACCAATCTATAATGCCGTTGTATGGCAATCAAGACAATCTGCACCATTAGCTGAAAAATTAAATGAAGACGGTTACGCAGATATGATTCATAAAAAAACTGGTTTAGTCGTTGATGCTTACTTCTCGGCTACAAAAGTTCGTTGGATTTTAGATCATGTAGAAGGAGCACAAGAAAGAGCTGAAAAAGGTGAGTTAGCCTTTGGAACAATTGATACATGGTTATTATGGAAGTTAACAAACGGAGCGTCTCACGTAACAGATTACTCAAATGCTGCTAGAACAATGATGTATAACATTCATGACTTAGAGTGGGATGACGAAATATTAGAATTATTAAACATTCCAAAATCACTATTACCAGAAGTAAAAAGTAACTCAGAAATTTATGGTTATACTCAAAGTTTCCACTTCTATGGTAGTGAAGTGCCAATCGCTGGTATGGCAGGGGACCAACAAGCTGCATTGTTTGGTCAATTAGCATTTGAAGAAGGATCAATTAAAAATACTTATGGAACTGGTGCATTTATCGTCATGAATACTGGTGAAAAGCCTCAATTATCCAATAATAAATTACTAACAACAATTGGTTATGGTATTAATGGAAAAGTTTATTATGCGTTAGAAGGTAGTATTTTTGTTGCTGGATCAGCTGTTCAGTGGTTAAGAGATGGGTTACGTATGATTGACTCATCTGCTGAATCAGAACAATTAGCAAATGATTCAACAAGTGATAACAGTGTATATGTCGTACCGGCCTTTACAGGATTAGGCGCACCATACTGGGATCCAGATGCTAGAGGAGCAGTGTTTGGCTTAACACGAGGTACAACTAAAGAAGATTTTGTTAAAGCAACACTACAAGCCATTGCGTATCAATCAAAAGATGTTATTGATACGATGCAAAAAGATGCTGGTGTGAACATTCCATTAATTAAAGTAGACGGTGGAGCAGCAAATAATAATTCTTTATTACAATTCCAAGCAGATATATTAGATATTAATGTTCAACGTGCTTCAAATCTTGAAACAACCGCATTAGGTGCTGCTTACTTAGCTGGTTTAGCAGTTGGCTTCTGGAAAGACTTAGATGAATTAAGAGAATTTACCCAAGAAGGTGACATCTTTACTCCTCAAATGGGTGAAGAAGAACGTACTGAGTTGTATGACGGATGGAAAGAAGCAGTCAAAGCAACACAACTATTCAAGAGAATTAAATAATACAATATAAGGACTGATGACAATGAGTTTTTCTTTAAAAACAAGACAAGAAAGTATTAATTATTTAAAAAATCATTCGGTTGATGTATTAATTATTGGTGGTGGTATTACAGGAGCGGGTCTGGCTTTACAGACCGCTGCTTCTGGTATGACTACAGCATTAGTTGAGATGCAAGATTTTGCTGAAGGAACATCTTCACGTTCGACTAAACTAGTACATGGAGGTATTAGATACCTTAAAACATTTGATGTTGAAGTGGTATCAGATACAGTGAGTGAACGGGCGAATGTCCAAAAAATAGCTCCTCATATCCCAAAACCTAATCCAATGTTATTACCAATCTATGATGAACCAAACAATACCTTTTCTCTATTTTCTTTAAAAGTAGCAATGGATTTATATGATAATTTAGCACACGTTACCGGAACAAAATATGAAAATCGTGTACTAACAAAAGAAGAAGTATTGGAAGTTAGCCCTCATCTAAATCAAGACAAACTTCTTGGTGGTGGTATTTATCTTGACTTTAAAAATAATGATGCCAGATTAGTGATAGAAAATATTAAAAAAGCACATGAAGATGGGGCTCATTTATTAAGCAAAACGAAAGTGATAGGATTGATTTATGATGATCATCATAAAATATCAGGCGTTCATGTAGAAGATGTGTTAACTGGAGAAACGTATGACATTCATGCTGATGTCGTAGTGAATACAACTGGACCTTGGAGTGATACGATTCGTGGGTTATCAAAAGATCAGACTGTAACAAACCAAATGAGACCAACTAAAGGGGTTCATTTAGTGGTTGATTATGATAAGTTACCTGTGACACAACCAGTCTATTTTGATACAGGGTTATCTGATGGTCGAATGGTCTTTGTCATACCAAGAGAGAATAAGACATATTTCGGCACAACGGATACCGATTATACAGGAGATTTGGTGCACCCAACAGTGACACAAGAAGATGTTGATTATCTGTTAAAAGTTGTTAATAATCGTTTCCCTAAACGAGATATTACTTTAGAAGATATAGAAGCAAGTTGGGCAGGATTGAGACCGCTTTTATCTGGAAATGCGGGTTCAGATTATAATGGTGGATCAAAAGCATCGTTGTCAGATGAAAGTTTAGAGTTAGTCATTCAATCTGTAAAAGATTTTGAAGCAGGGATAGGGTCAAAAGAATCCATTGAACAGACCATTAAAAAAGCTAAGACAAGTAGTGGTGAAAAAGAGGTATCTGCTTCTTCTGTGTCACGTGGAAGTAGCTTAGATGTGACAAAAGATGGATTAGTGACATTAGCAGGTGGAAAGATTACCGATTATCGCTTGATGGCAGAAGGAGCACTAAATTTGATTGCTTCAATTTTAAAAGAAAACTTTGGTAGAGAGTATCATTTGGTTGACTCTAAGCGTTATCCTGTATCAGGTGGAGAATTTGACCCAACAAAAGTCGAAGAAATGACTGAAGTATTTACAAAATTAGCTATAGAACAAGGCTTAAGTAACGAAGAAGCTAGTGATTTAGCTAATCTTTATGGAGCAAATATAAATAAAGTCTTGTCATATGATAAAGTTGATTTTATGGGATTAACCAAAGCAGAATCGATGAGTTTAATGTATGCGCTTGAAGAAGAGATGACATTAACGCCAGTTGATTATGTGTTACGACGTACAAATTATTTGTTATTTAAACGTGATCGCTTAGAGAAGATAAAAGAGGCTATTATAAATGCTATGTCTCAATATTTTGAGTGGACACAAGAAGAAGTGAGCAATTATACAAAAGAATTAGATAATGCAATGTCAGAATCATTTTTATCAGACTTGAAAATAGAAGGGTGAGTTAAATATAATGGACGCAACGAGTTTACAAATTTTTAGTGAGTTTTTAGGAACATTGATTTTGGTATTACTTGGTGATGGTGTAGTAGCTGCTGTTAGTTTAAATAAGAGTAAAGCTCAAGGAGCTGGATGGGTAGCTGTAACACTAGGATGGGGAGCAGCTGTAACAATCGCAGTTTATATTTCTGGATTTATGGGACCGGCTCATTTAAATCCCGCTGTGACATTAGGATTAGCAATAGCAGGTGATTTTTCTTGGAATTTAGTGGCACCATTCTTTATCGCACAAGTTTTAGGTGGTATAGTAGGAGCAATTTTAGTTTGGATTACTTATTTACCACATTTTGAAGCAACAAAAGATGAAGCAGCTATTCTTGGAACATTTGCAACAGGACCAGCGATTCGTAATTATACATCAAATGTTGTGACTGAAGCAATTGGAACATTTGTTTTAGTGTTTGGTTTGTTAGCATTTGGACAAAATACATTTGCAGACGGATTCAATCCAGTTGTTGTTGGAATATTAATTTTATCACTTGGCCTGTCTCTAGGAGGTCCGACAGGATATGCAATTAATCCAGCTCGTGATTTGGGTCCACGTATTGCGCATCAAATGTTGCCAATCAAAAATAAAGGTGGGTCTGATTGGTCATATTCTTGGGTACCAGTTGTAGGGCCATTAGTGGGTGGCGCGTTAGCTGCTGGTTTATGGATGATGATTCCTTTATAGAATAAAAAGTATTAAAGTTGTTAGATTGAGCTTGTCTCATCTGACAACTTTTTTTAATTAAAAAAACACTTCTTTTTTTTTTGTTATTAACTTGTGTTATTTTTCTAAATAATTCATAATATACATATAAAAGTGTTATTTATTAAATGTGACAGATCTCAGATGAAAATAGATCGTTAAGGGGATAGGAAAATGAAAAAAATTACACCGTATTTATTATTATCGACTTTAGTATGTCAAAGTCTATCTGTAGGGACCATTGTCCAAGCAAGGGATCTTCATAAGGTAGATAGTGAATTAATAAATCAAGAAGTAGCAGAAACAACTGATAGTACAACTGAAATGGTACCAAGTAATGACACTGATACTGTGGTAGAGGATGTACCGAAAAACACACCAGAAGAAAAACCAGAAGAAAAACCAGAAGAAAAACCAGAAGAAAAACCAGAAGAAAAACCAGAACAAAAACCAGAAGAAAAACCAGAACAAAAACCAGAACAAAAACCAGAACAAAAACCAGAACAAAAACCAGAACAAAAGCCAGAACAAAAACCAGAGCAAAAGCCAGAACAAAAGCCAGAACAAAAGCCAGAACAAAAACCAGAACAAAAACCAGAACAAAAACCAGTGGTTAGTTATCCTGCTCAGTCAGAAGCTACTTATTTTGGTGATGCCAGTCAAATAACTAGTAATAAAGAAAATTCACCAATTCATTTTGCAGTCACAAAAACAACACAAGAGTTCATTAATGAGATAGGTGAATCTGCTAGAAAAATTGGTCAAGAATATGACTTATATGCTTCAGTCATGATTGCACAAGCTATTTTAGAATCTGGAAGTGGTCAAAGCTCTTTATCAGCTTATCCAAATTATAATTTATTTGGTATAAAAGGTGAATATAAGGGTGAATCAGCTTCTTTTTATACATTAGAAGATAATGGTTCTGGTCAATTATATGGTATTCAAGCAAAATTTAGAAAATACCCTTCAACAAAAGAATCTCTTGAAGATTATGCAAAATTAATGAAGTCAGGACTAGCATCTAATGAAAACTTTTATAAAGGAGTCAGTAAAAAGGAAGCTAAGTCATATAAAGAAGCAACTGCTTTTTTAACAGGAAAATATGCGACAGATACACGTTATGATGAAAAATTAAATTCTTTAATTGAAACATATGATTTAACTTATTTTGATCAAGCAGTGAAAAAAGGTAAGCGTGTAACAAAACATAATAAACAAGTAGATACTTATGAAATTATGAATCCAGAATCAAAGAAAAAAGCCATCTTTATATTACCGTTGGATGAAAAATACATTATTTCAAGCCCATTTGGACAAAGGGGAAGTGAACATCATGATGGAATCGATTTAGCTATTGCTGCTAATACACCTGTACTTGCTTCTAGTGATGGTGTGGTTGTTGGAACAGGATTTGATCCGTCTGCAGGAAATTATGTGATTATCAAACATTTAAATGATTTATACACAAATTATTTCCATTTAAATTCAATTAGTGTGTCTCTTGGAGAAAAAGTAACAAGTGGCAATATTGTTGGATTAGTTGGTAGCACTGGAAATTCAACAGGAAGTCATTTACATTTTGGGATAAGTACAGATATGTGGAAACATTATTTAAACCCAACATCATATTTTGACTTTTAATTAAATGTGAATAGATAGCCGTTTATTATAGGTTATCATTTTCAATTTTGACTAAATAGTAGTAGACTAACCATGTAATAATAAATGTGCTATTTTAGGAGGAGATTTATATGACAAACTATGATAAGAAAGAAGAAAAAGTATTAGATGATATTGCTAAAGTAATGGAAAAATTAGACAAATACTTAGATGAAGAAGTTAGTTTAGAAGATACTCCTGATAAAAAATACGAAATTAAAAAATGGTATGTGCAACGTAGAGCATTACATGATATTAAACGTCTATTACATGATGTGGATAAATATGATAAGTATGAAGCAAAAGAATTAGAACAGTTTGAAAAAGATTTTGAAGGATTAGGATTAGATGTAGAAACAGTTGCGTTTATCACTAATTACTTCTAAAAAGAAAATGAGAATCCCCCGAGAAGCTATTCTCGGAGGATTTTTTTAGTTTAATTTAGTAAGATATTTCATCGCAATGTTACAAGCTAAATCTTTATCCACTGTTGATAATAACCCTATTGCTGAAAGTATATATGCTTTATCTAAGTATATATACTTTGTTCAGGTGTTAAGAGGGTCTTATTAGTTGGTGAAAGAGCAGCGGATAAAACATCCTCAGGGTGATCATTGTGAACAAGAACTCCACCTGTACCAATAATTGTCGTGAAGAGTCGTAAATCCTTGCCATATTGATGATAAATCGTACGAGAAGGTGTTTGCTCTTTTATATAGTAGCCAGCGTGACGATTAATCGCTGTTTTAATGGCGATTTTTGCAATAGTGTTATCCATGATTTTTTCTTCTATAGTATCAGCAATGTATTCAGGGTGTTGACTTCTAAAATGACATTTTTCTTTAATCGTTTCCTCGTCAAAAGAAGTATAAGTAGCAAATGATTGATAAGAGGTACTTTCTAATAAACTATTAGCAGAGTAACGCATTCCTAAATCTCCTTCGACAGTTCTCTTACTAAATGGTTCTTCTAATCCATCAAATTGGACGTTTTTTTGTTGTTTTTTGCCGCTATCAATGGAGTGGATATCCGTCGTGGCTCCACCTACATCAACAATAAGAATATTTCCAAAACCTTTATTTTTTTTCGTTCCTTTCGATAAAAGCTCTGCAGCGTATAAAACAGAGGATGGGGTAGGAATAATATCGTTAGATAATGAAGCTTGTATGTCACCCATTCCTTTTGCTTTTACGATATTATGAATGAATATTTGACGTAATATTTTTCTAGTTGGTTCAGTATTTAGTTGATTGATTTGCGGCATTACATTTTCTGTTAAATGGAAATTAACACAAAATTGTTTAAAAAGCGCTTTTATTTCTGGATAATTTTCTTCATTTCCGGCTACTACGACGGGTGCTTTTAAAGAAAGTTCGGTTAATAATGTAGTATCTTTTAAAATATTTTTTTCATTTCCTCCATTGTTCCCCCACTTAAAAGGATAACGTCTGGTTGAAGTTGCTCTATTTCTTCTATATCATGAGGCTTTAATCCATAACTGTAGACTTTTAACACTCTAGTACCAGCACCTAAAGCCGCTCGTTTAGCAGCTTCTGCGGTTAAAGTATAAACCGATAGCGACTATTTTAAACCCTCTCTTAGCTGAGGAACAAGCTAATACTTTATCTATATGAGGTTTGTTTACACCAGAAAACAAATCGTTATAGGCTTGGTTGTATCCATCTAATACATTTGTTTCAACTGTCGTATAGGCTTTGCTAGTTGTAATAATGTCTTGTTTCACATCATCAATCGCAGTCAATTTAGTGTAGGTACTTCCAAAATCTGCTAGTAAGTATATCGTCATTTTTATCACCTCTAAAAAAATTTTTTGTTATTTAATTATTTTTTTAACATAATTTTTTTATCTAATAATCGTCAAAACTCTTTTTTAAAAACGATGAAATTTTAATGAGTAAAACTAGAATAAAAAATCATTTTATTTTTGATAAGGTATTTAAATTGTCAATATGATAAAAAACTTCTGTTGAAAAACTAGGTTTACAATACAATAAGTATTGACATGACAATGATTTTATAACTCTTTATCTTATTCAACGGCAAATTTGTCAAAAAAAGGTCAAAAGATTAAGACTAGAAAAAACGATTTTTTTAACTTGGTTTTTTTTAGTAAATAAAATAAAAAAATTGTATAAAGAATGATCATTACTAATTATTTCACACGTTGTCTTTTTATATAAAAGTATTGTTGACTTGTTATTTAAAGGGTGCTATTCTTTGGATGTCGATTGAAAGCGCTACCTAATAAGTTGTGCTTTATTTTAACAAAAGTAAGGGAGTGAAAAAAAGAAGTAAATTCTTACTTTTTATTATAAAAGTAGGTTATAGTATCTGTACATAGTTTTTACGTGTATCAAACCATAAATTGAAAGGATGTTGTTTATAATGGCAAAAATTATTGAATGTGTCCCAAATTTTAGTGAAGGTAAAAATGAAGAAGTAATTAACGGATTAGTTTCAGTGGCAAAAAGTGTCGGTGGAGTGACGTTGTTAGATCATTCTTCAGATAAAAGTCATAACCGTAGTGTGTTTACACTTGTTGGGGATGAAGATGGTATTCAAGAAGTTGCTTTTCAATTAGTTAAATATGCAAGTGAAAATATTGACATGACAAAACATACAGGAGAACATCCTAGAATGGGTGCAACCGACGTTGTTCCATTTATCCCGATTAAAGATGTAACGTTAGAAGAATGTATCGACATTTCGAAAAAAGTAGCAAAACGCATCAACGATGAATTAGATATCCCAATTTTCTTATATGAAGAATCAGCATCTGCCCCAACTCGTAAAAACTTGGCAAAAGTGCGTAAAGGACAATTTGAAGGCATGCCAGAAAAATTAAACGAAGAAGAATGGGCGCCTGATTTTGGTGAAAGAGTTATCCATCCTACAGCAGGAATTACAGCAGTTGGAGCAAGAATGCCATTAGTAGCCTTCAACGTCAACTTAGATACTGATAACATTGATATTGCTAACAAGATTGCTCGTATCATTCGTGCTTCTGGTGGTGGATTTAAATATTGTAAAGGTATTGGGGTTATGTTAGAAGATAGAAACATCGCTCAAGTTTCTATGAACATGGTTAACTTTGAAGGAACGCCACTTTACCGTACATTTGAAACAATTCGTTTTGAAGCAAAACGTTATGGCGTAAATATTATTGGTAGTGAAATCATTGGTCTAACACCAGCAAAAGCATTGATTGATTGTGCCGAATACTACCTACAAGTAGAAGACTTTGATTATGGTAAACAAGTATTAGAAAATCATTTATTAAATTAAGGAGCTGCTAAATATGAAATTAGTCGAATTAACAGTGAGTGAATTTGTTGAAACATTGGGATCAGATGCTCCCGCTCCTGGAGGAGGATCAGCAGCGGCATTATCTGCAACAATGGGAATTTCTTTAACAAAAATGGTTTGTGAATTAACAATTGGTAAAAAGAAATATGCTGAATATGAAGATGACATTAAATTAGTGTTCGATCAAACAAAACAACTCCAAAAGAATTTACTTGAAGCAATAGATAAAGATACAGAAGCATTTAACGCAGTTTCAGCAGTGTTTAGTATGCCAAAAGAAACAGATGATGAAAAAGCAGCTAGACGTGCGGCTATGCAATCAGCTTTAGAAGGAGCAGCTAAATCACCACTAGACATGATGAAGTTAATGTTAGAAGCACTTGAAGTGACAAAACGTGCTATTGGAAAATCAAATACTAATGCAGCAAGTGACTTAGGTGTTGCAGCACTTAGCTTAAAAGCTGGGATTCAAGGCGCATGGCTGAATGTTTTAATTAATTTATCAGGTATCAAGAATGAAGAATTTGTCGCGTCTTATCGACAAGACGGTGAAGCATTATTAGCTAAGGGTTGTTTATTAGCAGATGAAATTTATGAGGAAACATTAAAAGTCGTTTAAAAAAGATGTTAATTAATTAAATGGAAGGGTTGAAGAAAAAGTTATGGCACATTTATCAGATATCGAAATCGCAAATTCAGTTGAAATGAAACCAATTAAAGAGGTAGCGGCTCCATTAGGATTAAAAGAAGAGGATTTAACACTTTATGGTAATTATAAAGCGAAATTAGATGCTCGTGAATTAACTAGGCTAGAAAATGAAAAAGACGGTAAATTAATTTTAGTAACAGCTATTACACCAACTCCAGCTGGAGAAGGAAAAACAACCACATCTGTTGGGTTAGCTGATGCCTTTACTAAATTAGGTAAAAAGGCAATGATCGCTTTACGTGAACCATCATTAGGACCAGTATTTGGTGTGAAAGGTGGAGCAGCAGGTGGTGGACATGCTCAAGTTGTCCCTATGGAAGATATTAACTTACATTTTACTGGTGACTTCCATGCGATTGGCGCAGCAAATAATTTATTAGCTGCTTTGATTGATAACCATATTCATCATGGTAATGCCTTAGGCATTGATAGTCGTAACATTACATGGAAACGTGTTGTTGACATGAATGACCGTCAATTGCGTCATATTGTGAATGGATTACAAGGACGCGTCAATGGTGTTCCTAGAGAAGATGGTTATGATATTACTGTAGCATCAGAAATTATGGCTGTGTTATGTTTATCAAATGATATTGATGACTTAAAAGAAAAATTGAAAAACATGGTAGTAGCATATAATTTTGAAGGAAAACCAGTTACTGCTGGCGATTTGAAAGCAGAAGGTGCAATGGCAGCTTTACTTAAAGATGCGATTCATCCAAACTTAGTTCAAACATTAGAACACACACCAGCCATTATTCATGGTGGACCATTTGCCAATATTGCACATGGATGTAACAGTATTATTGCAACAAAAATGGCGATGAAATACGCAGATTACGCGATCACAGAAGCTGGCTTTGGAGCAGACTTAGGTGCTGAAAAATTCATCGATATTAAATGTCGTTTAGGAAATATCAAACCTGATGCCGTTGTATTAGTCGCAACAATTCGAGCTCTTAAAATGCACGGTGGCATTCCTAAGAAAGAATTAGAACCAGAAAACGTAGAAGCCGTTGTTAAAGGATTAACTAACTTAGACAAACATATTGAAAACATTCAAGACGTTTATGGGTTACCTGTTGTTGTAGCAATCAACAAATTTCCATTAGATACAGATGCTGAAATCGAAGCAGTTGAAAAAGCATGTAAAGAGCGTGGCGTAGAAGTTGTTTTATCTGACGTTTGGGCTAATGGTGGCGAAGGTGGTATTGAGTTAGCTGAAAAAGTCATGGAGTTAGCAGAACAAGATAATAGTTTCAGCTACGTATATGACTTAGAAGATTCAATAGAAGAAAAATTAACTAAGATTGTACAAAAAGTTTATGGTGGTAAAGGAATTGAATTAACAGCACCGGCTAAAAAACAATTGAAACAATTAGAAGAACTGGGTTACGATAAGTTGCCTATCTGTATGGCGAAAACGCAATACTCATTCTCTGATGATGCGACACTTGTTGGTGCACCAAAAGACTTTACGATTACGATTAAAAATCTCAAAGTATCTGCTGGAGCAGGTTTTATTGTAGCGTTAACTGGTGCAGTTATGACAATGCCAGGACTACCAAAATCACCTGCATCTGAAAGAATTGATATCGATGAAGAAGGTAACATTACTGGATTGTTCTAAAAGGTAGAGGAAAAAATATGTCGTATCATTTATTTAAACAGAATGATCATCAAACATCTCGTTGGAGTGGGGGAGAAACGACCCAAGTGTTTCTCTACCCACCAACGGGTAAGTATGAGCCTGGAAAATTTGACTACCGCATTTCTACGGCTTCAGTAGAAATCGAAGAAAGTACATT
Source organism: Vagococcus sp. CY52-2 (assembly GCF_022655055.1). Classification (NCBI taxonomy): domain Bacteria; kingdom Bacillati; phylum Bacillota; class Bacilli; order Lactobacillales; family Enterococcaceae; genus Vagococcus; species Vagococcus changpingensis. The sequence goes on from NZ_CP093384.1 coordinate 518,193, forward strand.
TTCAGCGTTACCTGGCTATAAGCGTTTGTTGATGTCATTGAATCATCCATTAGAACTGACACATGAATCAGAATCGTTTACTGTTAATAAAAAAATGAAACCGTTTGAAGTTGATGCGTTTGATGGAGCAGATAAAACAAAAAGTGTCGGGAAATGTCAAGACTTTAACGTTATCTTTAAACCAACCTACACTAGTGAAATGTCTGCTGTTTCAACTATTTATGATAGATCATTATTACCTTGTGTTCGATACTTTTACTATATGTTGGTTGATGGAGTCATGACGTATATAGACCAAGAAGAAAAACATGTTGCCAAGTTGGAAGCCGGAGATTGTGTCATGGTAGAAGAGAGTCGTACGATTTCGATGATTAGTATAGAATCTCATCAACCACAACAATCACCAGCAACTGTCGAAGTTGTTGTTTGGAAAAATGAAAAGTCGCTCTAATAAAAATAATTTGGATAGGAAGCATTTTTATATATTAAAAATGAACAAATTATGTTAACGATCAGACGATCGGAAAGGGGCCCCTTATGATTACCGAAACAAAAACACCGGTTGATGAGATTAAATTAACCGAAATAAACTCAGAAAGTTCAAAATTTAGTTTAGGCGGTGCAACACTTTACGGTATTAATGCAGTAGTTGGTTCAGGTATTTTCTTATTACCACAAACAATTTATCGAGATTTAGGACCAGCTTCTCTATTAGCCATGGTATTTGATGCGGTGTTGGTGTTACTTTTGGCAGTATGCTTTGCTGAAGTGGCGTGTTATTTTGACAAAAATGGTGGTGCGTTCCAATATTCTAAATCAGCTTTTGGTGATTTAGTTGGATTTATCGTTGGACTATTAGGTTGGTTTGTAACGATTATCGCTTGGTCAGCAATGGCAGCAGGATTTGCCAAATTATTAATTGTTACAATACCTGCATTAGAAGGGCATAATAAAGCGATTAGTGTTATTTTAGTGATATTATTATCTATTATTAATAGTACCGGACTTAAAACATCCAAAATTTTTACCATCAGTATCACGATCGCAAAATTGATTCCTATTATTGCGTTTACCTTTATGAGTATTTTCTTTATTAAAAATGGTTTTGACGCTGGTAACTTTACACCATTCTTACAACTAAAAGAAGGTATGACGTTATCTAAGGCTATGGCCGGAACATCAATGACAGTATTTTATGCGTTTATCGGATTTGAAGCTTTACCAGTTGTAGCTGGTGAGATGAGAAATGCGAAGAAAAATGTTCCAAAAGCAATTATTGGCTCAATTAGTATCGTATCAATTCTTTACTTCATGATTATCGCTGGAACCATTGCGATGCTTGGAGTGGGGATTTTAGAAACAAATGCGCCTGTACAAGATGCCTTTGCTATGATGATAGGACCTGCTGGTAGATGGATTATTTCCATCGGGGCACTTATTTCAATTCTTGGATTAAACGTTGGGGATTCAATGATGATTCCTCGTTATGGAGCAAGTATTTCTGATGAAGGTTTACTACCAAAAATCGTTTCTAAGAAAAATAAAAAAGACGCACCTTATGTAGCTATTATCATCTCTTGTGTATTGACTTGTTTATTATTATTAAGTGGAAGTTTCGAACAATTAGCAGAATTAAGTGTAGTATTTAGATTTATTCAATATATTCCAACAGCAATCGCCGTTATTTTCTTACGTAAGAAAAATCCTGGTGTTGAAACTGCCTTTAGCTTACCATTTGGTCCAGTGATTCCACTACTTGCTGTAGCAGTTAGTGTATGGATGCTTGTTATGGGAGCAAATAGTAAGAGTTTAATTGCTGGAGGTATTGGTATCATTATCGCTGCAATTTTCTATTTCGTATTGAATGGTAAAAACGCAAGTAAAGCGAAATAAAGGGTTAAAGAGTATTGAATGAGTGAAGTGAGTTGTTAAGTTGAAAATGAGTTTAGGAGGAAGCAATAATGACTGAAGTAATTACATTAACAGGTAATGATTTAACATTGGAACAAGTGGTAGAGGTAGCAAGAAAAGGTGCAACAATTACGTTATCACAAGAAGCAATCGAGGCAGTGAATGCTTCAAGAAAAATTATTGATGATATTGTCGACAGTAAAAAAGTAACTTATGGTGTCAATACTGGATTTGGTTCCCTTGTTAAAGTAAGTATTCCACAAGAAGAAACTAGACAATTACAAGAAAACTTAATTCGTACTCACTCAAGTGGATTTGGTGATCCTTTAGGAGAAGATGAAGTACGTGCTATTATGTTAATCCGTATCAACTCTTTATTAAAAGGCTATTCAGGTATTCGTTTAAGTACCATTGAAACCTTAATGGCTATGTTAAATAATGGCGTTGTACCACATATTCCAGAAAAAGGATCTTTAGGAGCTTCAGGAGATTTAGCACCATTATCACATATGGTGTTACCAATGTTAGGATTAGGGCGTGCTTATTACAATGGTGAATTATTAGAAGGTAAAGAAGCAATGGCTCGTGCTGGTGTTGAAGTGATTCACTTAGAAGCAAAAGAAGGTTTGGCTTTAATTAACGGTACAACAGTTTTAACCGCTATCGGAGCATTAGCAACACATGATTCAATCGAGTTATTAAAACTTTCAGACATTGCCGGAGCATTATCATTAGAAGTACACAATGGTATTGTAAATGCCTTTGATGAAGAGTTACATATTATTCGTCCTCAAAGTGGGCAACTTGCAACAGCGAAAAATATTCGTCACATGTTAGAAGGAAGTACCTTAACAACGCAAGCAACAGCTGAACGTGTACAAGATCCTTACACATTACGTTGTATGCCTCAAATTCATGGTGCAAGTAAAGATACTGTGGCTTACGTGAAGAAAAAAGTGGAAATCGAAATTAACTCTGTAACAGATAATCCAATTATCACTCGTAGTGGAGATGTTATTTCAGGAGGTAACTTCCACGGTGAACCAATGGCACAACCATTTGACTACTTAGGAATTGGCGCAGCAGAAATTGGAAATGTGTCTGAACGTCGTGTGGAACGTTTGGTAAATACTAACTTAAGTGGTTTGCCTTCATTTTTAGTGAAACATCCAGGCGTTAACTCAGGATTTATGATTACACAATATGCTGCAGCATCATTAGCATCAGAAAACAAAATCTTATCACATCCAGCAAGTGTGGACTCAATTACATCTTGTGAAAACCAAGAAGACTTTGTCAGTATGGGAACAACAGCAGCTAGAACTGCTAGAGATATTACGAAAAACTCTCGTCGTATCGTCGCAACTGAAATGATGGCAGCATGTCAAGCTATTGACTTCATTAAAGACCGTGGTGTATTAGGTAAAGGAACTCAAGTAGCGTATGATGTCTTTAGAAAATATGTGAAATTCATTGATTTAGATAAAGATATTGAAATGTATGACGAATTAGAAAAAGCCACAGATGTATTAATCAATGGCGAATTATTAAAAGCTGTTGAAGAAGTTGTAGACTTAGATATCGAATTTGATTTTGGAAAATAAATAAACCACTTATTAAGCTCTGAATTGATTAAGATTCAGAGCTTTATTTTTAAATAAGTCGTGATAACTATTGAGTATCGAATCAATATTATGTAGTATGAATATAACGAGAAAAGGATGGTGTATGACGATGAAATATCAGAAACCAAAAGGAACAAACGATATTTTACCAGGTGAATCAGAAAAATGGCAGTTTGTAGAATCAACTGCACGTGACGTATTAAAAAAATATGACTTTCATGAAGTCAGAACGCCAATGTTTGAACATATTGAAGTTATTACACGAGGTGTTGGTGAGTCAACAGATATCGTGACAAAAGAGATGTATGATTTTAAAGACAAAGGTGATCGCCATATTACGCTTAGACCTGAAGGAACTGCTCCATTAGTTCGTTCATACGTTGAGCATAAATTATTCGGACCGGAACATCAAAATCCGTTTAAAGCTTTTTATATTGGCCCAATGTTTCGCTATGAACGCCCTCAAGCAGGACGTTTACGTCAATTTAACCAAATGGGGATTGAAGTATTAGGTAGTAGTAATCCAGCAACAGATGTTGAAGGGATTTTAGTCGCACTAGATTTCTTTAAACGTTTAGGCGTGACACATACTCAATTAGTGATTAACTCACTTGGAACAAGAGAAAATCGTATGGTTTATCGCCAAGCATTAATTGATTATTTAGAGCCTTTAAGCGACCAATTAAGTGATGACTCAAAACGTCGTTTACATACTAACCCACTTAGAGTATTAGATAGTAAAGATAAAAAAGATAAAGAAATTGTCGAAAATGCACCGTCAATTTTAGATTATCTAGATGAAGAGTCAAATGCTTTCTTTACTGAAGTGAAATCATTACTTGATGCAATGGGTGTGGAGTATGTAGTCGATCATAGAATGGTTCGAGGTCTTGACTACTACAATCACACCGTATTTGAAATTATGAGTAATGCGCCAGGATTTAATGGTGCGATTACCACAATTTGTGCTGGTGGACGTTATGATGGATTGGTTTCAGAGTTTAATGGACCAGATAGTCATGATTCAGGATTTGGGTTTGGTATGGGGATTGAACGTGTCTTAATTACAATGGATGCTGAAGGAGTAGAAATACCTGCAGCAAACAACGTGGATGTATATGTTGTTGGTCTAGGTGAAGAGACAAACTGTGAAAGTTTAAAATTAGCACAAGCAGCAAGACAAGCTGGATTTGTTTGTGAACGTGATTTTCTAAATCGTAAAGCCAAAGCACAATTTAAATCGGCAGATAAATTAAATGCCAAACTTGTTTTAATTATTGGTGAATCAGAATTAGCAGAAAAAGTTGTTCGTGTAAAAAATATGGTGACAGGTGAAGAGACAACCGTTTCATTAGATGATATTTATACATCCTTTAGCAATGTTTACAACAACATAATAGGGGAGTAAACGTATCTTTGGAGGAGACTTACTATGAAACGATTTAGCAAGGACTCTAGTACCATTGCTGATTATACTCGTAAATTAACGGTTATATTTTTATACGCGTTATTATACGCGATTGCTTTGAACATGTTTTGGCATCCAGCTTCAATCTATACTGGTGGAATCACTGGTTTTTCTCAAATAGTAAACACTGTTTTTGACAAATGGTTTGGCGTTAATTGGTCAATATCGGTCATTTATTATTTGATGAATCTACCATTTTTAATTTATGGTTGGAGAAAAATGAATAAAGAAATTGTCATTTTTACTTTAATAAGTGTGACAGCCGCATCCCTTGCAATTAGCATTGTACCTGAAATTGTACTAACTAAAGACCCAATTATTTGTGCACTGTTTGGTGGGGCTATTGGAGGGAGTTCTCTAGGATTAGCTTTAAAAAATGGTATTGCTACAGGTGGACTTGATATTGGGATTATTGTGATTCGACGCAAGACAGGGCGTAGTATCGGCTCAATTTCGATGGTAATCAACGGGATTATTGTAATAGCAGCAGGCTATCTATTTGGTTTTCCATATGCTTTTTATAGTTTGCTATCCATTATTGTGAGTGGAAAAGTGACTGATTTTATTTTTACTAAACAACAAAAAATGCAAGCTTTAATCATTACTAGACAGCCTGAAAAAGTGATCGCCGAACTTAAGGTGCGATTACTTCGAGGTGTGACGATTTTAAATGAAGCAGAAGGAGCGTATGATCACCGTGAAAAAGTGGTTCTTTTGACGGTTATTACACGTTATGAAATGCCGTTATTGGAAGAAGCAATCAAAGAAGCGGATAATGAGGCCTTTGTTAGTATCTCAGAAAATGTCCACACAATTGGAAAATTTGATGATTTTGAATTTTAAATCAATAGAAAAGCCACTTAGCGATTTGCTAGGTGGCTTTTTATAAACTCATTTTCACATGACAGGTAAAAATAAGACTTACACAAGTTGTCGATTTTTTGAAACCAATTCTCCATTTTTATAAACATCTTTGACTAAGTTTGTTGCAAAGAAATATAATGGATAATCAATATTTGGTGCATCAAATACGGCAATGTCAGCACGTTTTCCTTCTGTGAAACTTCCGATTGATTCCCCTAAACCAACTGAGTAAGCAGCATTGATTGTCACGGCATTAAATACTTGGATTGGTGTTAAATGCATTTTGAAACAACCAAGTTGCATAATAAATTGGATATTAGCTGTCGGGCAGCTTCCAGGATTTGAGTCAGTAGACAATGTAATGGCCATACCAGCATCTAACATTTTTTTGGCAGGAGCGTAAGTATCAGCCATTAAACTGAAAGTCGTTCCTGGTAATAAGTTACCAATAACACCTGCTTCACCCATTTTTTTAATTCCTTCATCAGTAGCAGCCATTAAATGTTCTGCACTCACTGTTTCAAGTTCTGCCGCCACATCAACTCCACCGATTGAGTCGATTTCATCAGCATGAATACGCAATTTGAAGTCTAAGTCTTTTGCTGCTTGAAGTAAGCGACGAGATTGTTCTGCTGTAAATACTCCTGTTTCACAGAAAATATCACAAAAATCAGCTAATTTTTCTTCTTTTACTTTTGGAAGCATTTCTGAAATAATATGGTCAATGAATGCATCACCGTTACCATTAAATTCTTCTGGAATAGCATGGGCTGCCATAAATGTTGAGACTAAGTCAATTGGATGAGTATGATTTAATTCTTTTACCACATTCATTTGTTTTTTTTCTGTTTCCCAATCAAGACCATAACCACTTTTGGCTTCTACTGTTGTCACACCATGGATTAACATTTCATCTAATAAATGACTTGATTTATTATAAAGCGTGTCAAAAGAAGCACTCTTTGTTGAGCGTACAGTACTTAAAATACCGCCACCTTCTTTTAAAATATCTAAGTAAGAGACACCATTTAATTTTTTGGCAAATTCATTTTCACGGCTGCCACCATATACTAAGTGAGTATGACAATCAATCAATCCTGGTGTTGCAAGTTTTCCTTTATAATCATGGATTTTAGTATGATCACCAATTAGAGAGTCGTCAGGAGTCCCACTACCAATTTTTAAAATTTTACCATTTTTAATGGCAATGTAACCATCTTCAATAATGGTTGCTTCAGACATTTCTGCTCCCTTTAATGCTCGTTGTTTATCTATCGGTGAAAAAATTTGACTAAAGTGTACTAATAGTTTATCTGCTTTCATGAAGATTCCTCCTTTTATTCTTACACTAATTATAACCATTTAATGAGTATAATGTAGTCTTGTATCATCTAAAAAGGGTCAAAAAATTTTTTTTAGAAAAAAAAGAGAAAAAAAGAGACTTTTTGCTGTAAATTGACCCATAATAGACTATGGGAGGATAAACTAAAGCCATAACTTAATGATTCATTCACTTATGTCTACAGGAAAAGAGATAAGTAACTCAAGATAAACTAAGGAGGAAGTAACAATGATTAAAAATACTGATATTAGTAAAGCAATGACGATTAAATTGCCAGATGTGTTACCAGATATGCCGAAATTCGAAGAAGGCATTCGTCGTGCCCCAGACAGAGGATTCCGTTTAACTGAAGCACAAACTGAATTAGCATTAAAAAATGCGCTTCGTTATGTACCAGAACAATTTCATGATCAAATGATTCCAGAATTCTTAGAAGAATTAAAAACAAGAGGTCGTATTTATGGCTATCGTTGGTATCCAAAAGAACGCATCTATGGTAAACCAATAGATGAGTATAAGGGAAAATGTACTGCAGCTAAAGCAATGCAAGTGATGATTGATAATAACTTAGATTTTGACATTGCACTATATCCTTATGAATTAGTGACTTATGGTGAAACAGGCCAAGTCTGTTCAAACTGGATGCAGTATCAATTAATTAAACGTTACTTAGAAGAGATGACTGATGAACAAACATTGGTTCTTGAATCTGGTCACCCATTAGGCTTATTTGCTTCTAAAAAAGATGCTCCAAGAGTCATCATCACAAATGGTTTACTTGTTGGGGAATATGACAATATTCACGACTGGGAAATCGCAGAACAAATGGGTGTCACAAACTACGGACAAATGACTGCTGGAGGATGGATGTACATTGGTCCTCAAGGGATTGTTCACGGAACATTTAATACATTATTAAATGCCGGTCGTTTGAAATTAGGAATTCCAGACGATGGAGATTTAACTGGAAAACTATTCATAACATCAGGTTTAGGTGGTATGAGTGGGGCTCAAGGTAAAGCTGGTGAGATTGCTAAATCAGTGACAATTGTAGCTGAAGTTGACCGCTCTCGTATCGATACTCGTTTAGAACAAGGATGGATTAGTCATGTGACTGAAACACCAGAAGAAACAATGACATTAGCTAAAGAATATTTAGATAACAAAGATTCAACATCTATTGCTTATCATGGTAATGTTGTTGACTTACTTGAATATGTTGACAAACATGATATCCATGTTGATTTATTATCAGACCAAACCTCTTGTCATAACGTATATGAAGGTGGTTATTGTCCAGTAGGTATCACATTTGAAGAAAGAACTCGTTTACTTGCTGAGGATCAAGATACATTTAGAAAAATGATTGATGATACATTAGAACGTCACTTTAACGTGATCAAATCATTAACAAGCAAAGGAACTTACTTCTTTGACTATGGTAACTCATTTATGAAAGCTATCTATGATACAGGAATTAAAGAAATTTCTAAAAACGGTGTGGATGATAAAGATGGATTTATCTGGCCATCATATGTAGAAGACATTATGGGACCTATGTTATTTGATTATGGTTATGGTCCATTTAGATGGGTATGTTTATCACGTAAACATGAAGACTTAAAGGCAACAGATAGAGCAGCTATGGAAGTTATCGATCCAACTCGTCGTTATCAAGACCGTGATAACTACAACTGGATTCGTGATGCTGAAGATAACAAATTAGTTGTTGGAACAGAAGCTCGTATATTATATCAAGATGCAATGGGACGAGTGAATATTGCGCTTAAATTTAACGAAATGGTTCGCCGTGGGGAAATTGGGCCTGTGATGATTGGTCGTGACCATCATGACGTATCTGGAACAGACTCACCATTCCGTGAAACATCAAATATTAAAGATGGGAGCAATGTAACGGCTGATATGGCAACACAATGTTACGCAGGGAATGCTGCTCGTGGTATGAGTTTAATCGCTTTACATAACGGTGGTGGTGTTGGTATTGGTAAATCTATCAACGGTGGCTTTGGTCTAGTATTAGATGGAACTGAATTAACAGACGACATCATCAAATCTGCGATTGCATGGGACACTATGGGTGGAGTTGCTCGTCGTAGTTGGGCAAGAAATGACCATGCGATTGAAACATCAATGGAATATAATGAAGTGAGAAAAGGATCAGATCATATCACGATTCCATATTTAGCTGATGATGAAAAAGTAAAATCAGCAGTAAGTGATTTATTTAAATAACGATTAGAGTGGACTTCCTATCCAAATCTCTAAACCCTCTCGTTTTTACATTGAGAGGGTTTTATTGTCTTGATTTTTCCGAAAACGATTTCTTTTACTATAACAAAATAGTATAATTATGGTGACAGGGTATATGTGTATATCGTTAATATACAAAAAAGGTGTGATTTGTTAAAGTGGGGAGAGTTTTTACGGTATGGGAAATTATTTAAATTGTCGATTGTTTGGAACACCAGAAGTAAGTTTAGATGGTGAGATTGTTTTGTTTTCTTTTTCTAAAATCAATGCTATGCTTTATTATTTATTAATTAATAAAACTGTTAGTCGTGATGAATTATCAGGACTGTTATGGCCAGATAAGAGTGATAAGAATGCAAAAAAAAATCTTCGAAACGCCATTTACCAAGCAAATAAAAGTTTAGGCATGGAGCTAATTATTTCTCCAAATAAATCATTGTTAATGTTAAATGACACAATTAACTTCACAAGTGATGTGGCGCAATTTACTCAGGATCCTGAAACGTATTATTATCTTTATAAAGGTGAATTTTTGAAAGGGTTTTATTTAAAAGAATGTGAAGGATTTGATTTTTGGGTTGTTAGGATGAAACGCTTTTTTGAGAAAAAGTTCGTTGAGACCGTTCATCGCCGAATAGAACAAGATATTGCCAATGGTGTGAATGAGCATGTGGAAGAAGCGATTGAACAATTAATGTTTATTGATGAATTTAATGAAATTAACTATCAGTATTTGATGACTTTTTATCAACAACAAAGCCGAGATAATAAAGTAGTAGATGTTTATCATAAGTTATCAAATTTGTTGAAATCAGAGCTTGGCGTTACACCAAACAAACAAACAAAAGTCATTTATGAAACGTCACTTGAGAGGATTTTGTCAGAAAATACGACTAACAATCAACGTTTTTCATCACTATTTTATGGTCGTTCAGAAGAGTTACAACAATTATCAGTCAATTTTGCGGCTTTTAAAAGTCGTCAGTCTTATCAATCTGTGGTGGTTCGTGGTGAAGCAGGTATTGGAAAAAGTGCGTTGATAAATCGGGCGATAGATAGCGTGTCAGATGAGTTTAAAGTCATCGAAACACAGTGCTATCAAGCAGAAGAAAATCATTTGTTACGTCCATGGAAAAAAATTATTGATCAATTGACGGTTATAATAGAAAATCAAGAATTAATCGATCCACTTGTTTGGCAAAAAGTGATTCGAAAAGTTTTTCCTAGTTTTACTCAACCGTTTCTTGAAGTGATTTCGCATGGAGAGACAGAACCTTACAAGGAAAAGATGTTATCAGATTTGATGATAGAAGCTATTAACAAGTTATCTCAACAACAACAACTTATTTTCTTATTTGATGATATTCAGTGGATGGATGAATCTAGTTTAGATTTGTTGACGACTGTTATGCTACATTGCCATACAAATGCGATGTTTCTGATGTCCGCTAGAAGTGTTGAGCGTTATCCATTGGACAAATTTATCAATACATTAAAACAGAGTGGTAAGTTAGCAGTTATCAATCTAGAACCTTTCTCATATGAGGAAACAGATGGATTTATTCGCAAAAAATTGCCGCATTTTGATGTGACCACTACAATAGTCGACAATGTGTATCAACATACGGAAGGAAACTTATTTTTCCTAATTGAGTACGTGTCCCTATTAAATAGCAATATGAATTTAAATACCATGACAGTGAAGATGAAAGATGCTTTACGAAATCGCTTTTTATATCTAACAGAAAAAGAACAAGAACTAGTGTCTATTATTTCTTATTTTTATGATTATGCCTTAATTGATAGTCTGGTGTTTTTAACCAATAGATCAAGTTATGACATCGTGGCGATGATTGAAAGCCTCGTATCAAAAAATATCCTAGTTGAAAAAGTGGTTAGAGATAAAATTGCGACAAGTTTTACTCATGTTAAGTTACGGGAGTTTGTTTATATGAATCAATCTCTTGCTAAAAAACGTGTACTTCATCACCGCATTGCTGAATTTTTAGAATTGCAACTTAAACCTGGAGGCAATGATATTCTTCAGTATGACACGATAGCCTATCACTACAAACATGGAAAAGATGAATTAAGTGGTTTGAAATATCGTCTAAAATATTTTGAAGGGTACCTGGGTTTTTATCATGAGCTATTCCCAGTTGAAGGACAATACGGTGTGGATCCATTTAGTTTCAACAAAGAATGGGCAACAGAGCAATTTGCGAAAATTAATCAACGATTAACACAATTAAGTCCAGATGATAAACAAACAAATGTATATAACTTACTCAGACTTCAATATTTGTACCTGGAAGGTCGTTTTTTGATAAAATATGGAGAGTATGAGCGAGGTGTGGCAAACATTCAAAGCGTGTTGATTAGAGCAAGAGAATTAAACGAGAGCTCTTATTTATTAAATGGGTATAAGCAAATGATTTATTATTATATTCAGATAAATGAACCTAAAGAGATGATTTATTACATAGAACTGGCTTTGGATTTGTCGATTCGAGAAAACAATCATCAATCAATCGGTATTTTATTACGTCTTAAGGGACTTTATCATATGATGAGCGGTAATAATACGGTGGCTGAGAAGTTACTAAAAGAGTCTATTAATACGTTTATGTTGACTGATGAAATCAGTAAAAAGTATTCAGTGAGCATTGCAGCAGCCTACAACTACTTAGGTGAAATACGGATGAATAATGGAGCGTACCAAGATGCTGTGGGTATGTTTGAAAAAGCCATTGATTTGTGTCAAAGTAATCAAGCACTCTCAAGTTTAACAATATTCTATATTAATGTTGGCGTGGCGTTGTTTGCTTTAGAAAATTATGAAGAAGCAGAAATCTATTTCTTAAAAGCAGAAGAAATTTTTTCTAGTCTAAATTTTTACTGGAAACGAGCTAAATTGGATGCATATCTTTCTATTTTGTATGCGCAAAAGAATCATATGCAGAAATCTCAATTTTATTTAATTCAAGGTGAAAAGCACGCAAAACGGATGGGGAATTGTCGTGATATAGGTATGGTAGAATATGCAAAATATATCAATTATCACGTGTACCATCATGACGCTATAGATGATTTTTTACCAGTTGAAACGATTTGTGAGTATTTAAATGACTACCAAGATGCTTATGAAATTAGTAAATTAAAAGAAATTAGATAATAAATTCAAGCCTCAATAAGAGGCTTGAATTTTTTTATCTTTAATCATCGAAGATATTTAGTGAAACCAGTGATTTGATGTTAAAATAAAACTATAAAGAAAAAGAAGGGTGGATATGGGATGTATCCTTTAGCGATTGACGTTGGGACAACCAATATTAAGTTACAAATTTTTGAAAAAGACACGATTATAGAAGAACTAGTCTTACCGATAGAAACATTTACAGATAGAGGAAGTAGAGTTTTCCAAAGTCCAGCTCACATTTATCGTCAAATTGTACGAGGTATTCGTACCATGACACAAGAGGGTTACAACATTGATTCAATCGTTTTGACAACAGCTATGCATAGTATTATGCCAATAGTTGAGGGACGAGACGAAGAGATGTATATTTGGCTAGATGCACAAAGCAAGCCATTTGTTGAAACAATAAAATCAGAAAAAAACTATCTAAATTATTATAAAAAAACGGGCACACCCATTCACGAGATGTCACCTTTTGCAAAAATTGGGCATTTCCAAAAAGAAAAATGGTTTAACGATGTTATTCGGTGGGTTGGAATGAAAGATTACTTAATGGAACGATTGACAGGAGAATTTGTCGTAGATTATTCCATTGCCTCAGCAACAGGCTTATTTAATATCCATGATAAGAAATGGGATGACACCATTTTGAAAAAAGTTGGAACAGATGAATCAATGTTAGCTAAGTTAGTTGATACGGATTATTCTGCCCCACTCCTTGAAGATGTTGCGGATGAATTATTCTTAACACCAAATATCCCAGTTTATATTGGTGCAAGTGACGGTTGTTTAGCGAGTTATGCTAGTTATGTCGCAAATGGTACGCTTAATACCATCACGATTGGAACGAGTGGCGCGGTGCGTAAATTATCTAAAACAATTGAGTTAGATGATAAAGGACAGACGTTTTGCTATTACTTAAACGATACTTATTGGGTCATTGGTGGTGCGACAAATAATGGCGGACAAATTATGACATGGGCTGAAAATGTCTTTTTTGAAGGTCAGTCTATTTATCAAGAGCTAAATCATTCTCTTAGTCAATCACCAATCGGAAGTGACGGGCTACTATTTTTCCCTTATTTAACAGGAGAACGTGCCCCAATTTGGCAATCAACTCCTCAAGGAAAATACATTGGACTAAGTTTACAACACACTAAACATCATATGGTTAGAAGTATAGTCGAAGGTATTTTTTATAATTTACGCTATATCAGTGAATTAATTGAATTAGAGCCACGAGAAATTACTGTGAATGGCGGCTTTTTTGCGAATGAGTTATTAGCCATGATGGCGGCTGATATTTTTGGTCAAAATGTTGTTCAATCGGTTTATAATGAACCAAATTTTGGAGCAGTGAGCCTAATTCATCCAGTTAAGTCGTTTTTATTATCAGACCATCGTCGAACATTTTATACGGAAGATAACCATCATTTATATAATCATAGCTATGAATCATTTAAAAAAGAAATAGAAACGAACATTATAAACAAATAACTTTTGAAACTTACGTATATTTTTGACAGAATTTTTATCACTTGTTACAATGAACAAAAAGACAGAATGGAGAATAGTCATGAGTGATATTGCTGTGATTATGGGTAGTAAATCTGATTGGGATACGATGAAAGAAGCATGTGATGTCTTAGATGAACTAAATGTAACATATCAAAAAAAAATTGTCTCAGCTCACCGGACACCAGAGTTAATGTTCGCTTTTGCTCAAGAAGCAGAAAGTAAAGGCTATAAAGTCGTTATCGCAGGAGCAGGTGGTGCGGCTCATTTACCAGGAATGGTGGCAGCTTTAACGACGTTACCAGTGATTGGTGTACCAGTAGAATCAAAAAGTTTAAAAGGAATGGATTCACTTTTATCAATTGTTCAAATGCCAGGGGGAATTCCTGTCGCAACGACAGCTATTGGTAAACCTGGCGCTAAAAATGCTGGTTTATTAGCAGCTCAAATTATTGGCATTACAGATAAAAATATTGGAAAAAATCTGCATCAATATAGACAGCAGTTAAAGAAAACTGTACTAGAAAGTGGTGACTCTTTTGATTAATTCTATCTTGCCTTCGCAAACAGTTGGTATTATTGGTGGTGGACAACTCGGTCAAATGATGGCTCAAAGTGCAAAAGAAAAAGGATTTGTTGTTGGGGTACTTGATCCTAATGACAATTGTCCAGCTGCTCAAGTGTGTGATTTTCATATTCAAGCGTCATATGATGATATCTCTGCTATTAAGAAATTAGCTAATCAATCAGATGTTTTGACGTATGAATTTGAAAATGTCGATGCTAAAGTATTAGAACCATATGACAATATAGGCAAACTCCCTCAAGGGTTGAAACTATTAAAAATATCGCAAAATAGACAATTTGAAAAAGAATTTTTAGTTCAACATAGTATCCCAGTTTCTCCATTTGAAGTCATTCGTTCAGTCGACGAATTAAAAAAAGCACTTAAAGTGATTGGGTTTCCAAGTGTACTGAAAACGATCATTGGTGGGTACGATGGAAAAGGTCAAATTGTGTTGCGCAGTGAAGAGGATATAAAAGACTGTCAAGAATTACTAAAAAATGCGACATGTATTTTGGAAAAATGGGTGTCGTTTGAAAAAGAAATCTCTGTGATCATTTCAAACAATAAGCGTCAAGAGATTAGTGTGTTTCCTGTGGCAGAAAATAAGCATGTGAACAATATTTTGTTTACTAGTATCGCACCAGCTAGAATCAGTGAAGCATGTGCAAAAGAGGCTATATCACTAGCCAAGCGAATTAGTAAAGAACTTGAAGCATGTGGCACAATTACGATTGAAATGTTTGTAACTGAGACAGAAGAATTGGTAGTCAATGAAATTGCACCAAGACCACATAATTCTGGTCATTACACGATTGAATCGTGTTCAGCAAGTCAGTTCGATACACATATATTAGGAATCTGCCAATGGGCAATGCCTAATATCAAAAGTTTTAGTGATGCAGTGATGGTGAACTTAATTGGAGACGAACAAAGCAAAGCGAAACAGGTTGTCTCTGAAAAAAATAATTGGAATTTTCATTTTTATGGAAAAAAAGATGAAAAACCAGGTAGAAAAATGGGTCACATTACGATATTATCAAATAGTATGTCAGAAACATTAACAGAAATTCAAAATCAAGATATTTGGCAATAAGAAAGGAAAAGACAATGATAGAACGTTATACTCGTAAAGAAATGGGAAATATCTGGTCAGATGACAACCGTTATGCTGCATGGTTAGAAGTTGAAATTTTAGCTGCGGAAGCATGGGCAAGCTTAGGAGAAATTCCTAAAGAAGATACTGTATTGATTAGAGAGAATGCGACGTTTGATATTGATCGTATTTTAGAAATCGAACAAGAAACACGTCATGATGTTGTGGCGTTTACGCGTGCAGTTTCTGAGAGTTTAGGACAAGAGAGAAAATGGGTTCACTACGGCCTAACAAGTACAGACGTTGTTGACACAGCTTATGGCTATTTAATGAAACAAGCTAATGATATTTTACGTAAAGATTTGTCTGAGTTTCTTGAAGTAATAAAAGAAAAAGCATTAGAGCATAAATACACAGTTATGATGGGTCGAACGCATGGCGTACACGCGGAACCAACGACATTTGGACTTAAATTAGCGTTATGGTATTCAGAAATGAAACGAAACATCGAGCGCTTTGAACATGCTGCTCGTGGTGTTGAAGCGGGTAAAATTAGTGGTGCTGTTGGAACATTTGCTAATACACCACCTGAAGTTGAAGCGTTTGTCTGTGATAAGTTAGGGATTCGCGCGCAAGAGATTTCAACGCAAGTATTGCCTCGTGACCTACATGCTGAATATATTGCAACAATTGCATTAATCGCCACAAGTATTGAAAAATTTGCAACAGAGATTAGAGGGTTACAAAAATCTGAAACACGTGAAGTCGAAGAATTTTTTGCAAAAGGACAAAAAGGTTCTTCAGCTATGCCGCATAAACGTAATCCAATCGGCTCTGAAAACATGACAGGGTTGGCTCGTGTGTTGCGTGGACACGTGGTAACAGCTTATGAAAATGTGTCTTTATGGCATGAAAGAGATATCTCTCATTCATCTGCAGAACGTATTATTATTCCAGATTCAACGATTTTATTAGATTATATGTTACAACGATTTACTAACATTGTTAAAAATTTAACAGTATTCCCTGAGAATATGAAACGTAACATGGGTGCTACGTTTGGTTTGATTTATAGTCAACGTGTGCTATTGAAATTGATTGATAAAGGTATGTCTCGTGAGGAGGCGTATGATTTAGTACAACCAAAAACAGCTATTTCTTGGGATGAACAAACTGATTTTAGACCATTACTAGAAGCTGATGAAAAAATTATGTCTGTCTTGTCTAAAGAAGAATTAGACGATGCATTTGACTATAACTATCATTTAAAACATGTTGATGATTTATTTGATAGAGTAGGATTAATAAAATAATGACTGAGGTTCGCGAAATCTATTTTCGTGGCCTTTTTATTTTGTCTAAAATCATACTAATTATATTAAAAACGAACATTTTAGAGAATGTTTTATTTTATCGTTAATAATTAATTGACGTTCAAAAAAACTCTTGTTACTATATGTTTATTAAATGAATAATGTTAATAAAATATATGAAAATGTTCTCTAATGACGAAAGGAAGAAAAGAAATGTCAGAAGTTTTATATTTAGGTAAGGCTAAAAGCGTACATTCGACAGAAAAAGAAAATGAGTTAAGGTTGGTTTATCTAGATCAGGCAACGGCATTAAATGGTAAAAAGAAAGATGAAATTATTGGTAAAGGTCAATTGAATAATTCAATTAGTTCTGAAGTGTTTCGATATCTATCTTTAAAAGGAGTTGCACATCATTGGATTAAGCAACTTAGTGAGAATGAGCAGTTAGTTAAAGCTGTGACAATAATTCCGCTTGAAGTCGTCGTTCGAAACATTGCAGCAGGAAGTTTTTCAAAGCGTTTTGGTATAAAAGAAGGAACGATCTTACCAACACCCATTCTTGAGTTTTATTATAAAGACGATGCCTTGGATGATCCATTTATGAATGAAGATCATATTGATTATTTAGATATTGCAACAAAAGAAGAAGTGGCTTTTATTAAAGAACAATCTTTTACAATTAATGATTGTCTAAAAGAATTGTTTTCATCTATTGGATTGACATTAGTTGATTTTAAATTGGAGTTTGGACGAGATAGTGACGGACGCATTATTCTAGCAGATGAGGTAACACCAGATACGTGTCGTTTATGGGATGATAAGACGAACAAATCATTAGATAAAGACGTTTACCGAAAAGACATTGGAGATTTGGTGAGTGTATATAAAGAAGTTGAAAAACGATTAAACGAACGAAAAGGAGAATAATCATGTTTAAAGTAAGAGTGTATGTAAACTACAAAGCATCCATTTTAGATCCACAAGCTGCAGTTATTGAAGGAGCTATCAAACGTTTAGGTGAAGATGGTGTATCAGATATTCGCGTGGGAAAAGTATTTGATTTTGTGATTAAAGCAGATAGCAAACAAGATGCTGAAGCAAAAATTGATAAGATTAGTGATAATTTATTAGCTAATCCAAACATGGAGACCTACGACTTTACTGTTACGGAGGTTAACTAATCATGGCAAAATTTGGTGTAGTAGTATTCCCTGGTTCAAATGGTGATCAAGATTTATTGTTAGCTATTCAAGATGTGATTGGTGAAGAAGCCGAATATGTGTCACATAGAGCAACTGACTTGTCAGAGTATGACGTTATTTTATTGCCAGGTGGTTTTTCTTATGGTGATTACTTAAGATGTGGGGCTATTGCTAAATCAAGTCCAGTGATGGAAGCAGTAAAACAGTTTGCCAGTGAAGGAAAACCAGTCTTTGGCACATGCAATGGATTCCAAATATTAACAGAGACAGGTCTTTTACCAGGTGTTTTATTAAATAACACATCGCTGAAATTCATTTGTGGCATGCAACCATTAAAAGTGAAGAATAATCAAACAATGTTTACAAATGAATATGAACAAGATGAAATCATTACCTTACCGATTGCTCACGGTGAAGGAAATTACTACTGTGACAATGCAACTTTAAAAGAATTAAAAGAAAACAATCAAATTATTTTTACTTATGAAAAAACAAATCCAAATGGCAGTGTGGAAGACATTGCAGGCATTACAAATAAGGAAGGAAATATTATTGGTTTAATGCCCCATCCAGAACGCGCGATGGAAGATTTATTAGGTAGTTCTGATGGCAAAAAACTATTTCAATCAATCGTAAATCATTTAAGAAAGGTGACGGCATAACATGGTAAAAGCACAAACAATGACTCCGGAAGAAGTGAAAGAATCTAAGATTTATCAAGAATGGGGTTTGAAAGACTCTGAGTATGAGTACATAGCTGATTCGATTTTAGGTCGTTTACCCAACTACACAGAAACAGGTTTGTTTGCTGTCATGTGGAGTGAGCATTGTTCTTATAAAAATAGTAAACCTGTGCTAAAACATTTTCCAACATCGAACCAACATGTTTTACAAGGGCCTGGTGAAGGTGCTGGTATTGTGGATATTGGAGATGGGTTAGCTGTTGTGTTTAAAGCAGAAAGTCACAATCATCCATCAGCGGTTGAACCTTATGAAGGGGCAGCTACAGGAGTTGGTGGAATTATTCGTGATATTTTTAGTATGGGTGCTAGACCGATTGCTATGTTGAATTCTTTACGTTTTGGTGAAATTAAAACTAATCGTACTAAATATTTAATTGAAAAAGTAGTCGCGGGGATTGGTGGCTATGGTAATAGTATTGGGATACCAACTGTTGGTGGCGAGATTGCGTTTGACGCGTGTTATGAAGGAAATCCCTTAGTTAATGCCATGTGTGTTGGTTTAATCAAACATGAAGACATTCAAAAAGGACAAGCAAAAGGTGTCGGTAACCCAATCATGTATGTGGGAGCCAAAACAGGCCGAGATGGGATTCATGGTGCCACGTTTGCTTCAGTTGAGTTTGTAGAAGGCGAAGAACAACAACGTTCTGCGGTACAAGTAGGCGATCCATTCATGGAAAAAGGCTTAATGGAAGCGTGTCTTGATTTGATTTTAAATCATTCAGATTGTTTAGTCGGAATTCAAGATATGGGTGCGGCTGGTTTGGTTTCTTCAAGTTCAGAGATGGCGTCAAAAGCTGGATCAGGATTAGAACTTTACTTAGATGACGTGCCACAACGTGAAACAGACATGACACCTTATGAAATGATGTTATCTGAGTCACAAGAAAGAATGTTACTTTGTATCAAAAAAGGAAAAGAACAACAAGTCATCGAATTATTTGAATCTTACGGTTTAGATGCTGTAACAATTGGTCATGTAACAATGGACAAGCGTTATAAATTATTTTTCCAAGGAGAAAAAGTCGCGGATATTCCTGTTGACTCGTTAGCGGAAGATGCGCCGGTGTATCATAACGAACAAGAAAAACCAAAACGCATCATTGAATTTGAAAAACAAGAAGCATATAAACCTAAAATAAAAGACTTTAAACAAACAACATTATCTCTTTTAGCTCAACCAACTATTGCGTCAAAACAATCATTATACGGAACATATGACTCACAAGTTCGTACTAATACTGTTGTAGGTCCTGGTAGTGATGCTGCTGTCCTACGTGTAAGAGGAACACAAAAAGCTCTTGCGATGACAACTGATTGTAATGGGAGATACTTGTATTTAGATCCAAAAGAAGGCGGAAAAATGGCGGTGAGTGAAGCAGCTAGAAATATTGTGGCAAGTGGTGCAAGACCATTAGCTATTACAGACTGTTTAAACTTTGGTTCACCAGAAAAATCTGAAGGATTCTATGAGTTAGATCAAGCAGCAAGAGGAATTGCTCGAGCGTGTGAAGCATTTGATACGCCCGTTATTTCAGGTAATGTTTCGTTATACAATGAAACGAATAATCAGTCTATCTACCCAACACCTATGATAGGAATGGTTGGCGTAGTTGAGGATTTATCCCATGTTACAACTCAAGATTTTAAAGAAGCATCAGATTTGATTTATATGTTAGGTGAAACGAATGCTGATTTTTCAGGTAGCGAAATTCAAAAATTATTAACTGGTAAGATTTCAGGGACTATATCAGCTGTTGATTTAGAAGAAGAAGTGGTCATTCAAGCTAAATTATTACAAGCTATTCAATCAGGTTATGTAAAAAGTGCTCATGACTGTGCTGAAGGTGGACTATTAATTAGTGTGATTGAATCAACATTTGGAAATGGATTAGGTGTTGATATTAAGACGAACCTAGCAACAGAATTAGTGTTTGCCGAGACATCAGGACGATTCGTTGTCAGCGTGTCACCTGAAGATAAAGATGCATTTGAATCTGTATTAAAGAAAGATGCTACTTTATTAGGAAAAGTGACAAATGATGGTGTGATAAAAGTTAGTACAGCCGACGATTCATTAGAATTACCAGTTGCAAAAGCCAAAGAAGTATGGGAGGAAGCAATACCATGTCTCATGAAATAAAAGGGATAAATGAAGAATGTGGTGTGTTTGGTGTATGGAACCATAAAGATGCCAGTCAAATGACTTATTATGGCTTACATAGTTTACAACATAGAGGACAAGAAGGTGCAGGGATTGTGTCATTAGAGAACAATCGCCTGCATGGTCATCGAGGATTAGGGTTATTGCATGAGGTATTTGCTAACCCTGATTTATTAACACAATTAAAAGGCCACTCTGCGATTGGTCATGTGCGTTATGGAACAAGTGGCGAGGGAGATATTATTAACATTCAGCCCTTTTTATTTCGCTTTTACAATGCTGAAATGGCATTAGCTCATAATGGAAATTTGATTAATGCTAAAACGTTACGTAAAGAATTAGAAGAAGATGGGGCTATTTTTCATTCTAATTCTGATACAGAAATCTTGATGCACTTAATTCGTCGTAGTAATAAAGACACATTCATCGACAAATTATCTGAAGCGTTGACTATTGTCAAAGGCGGGTTCGCTTATCTACTGCTAACGGATGATGCCATGTATGCAACGCTTGATCCAAATGCCTTTCGCCCATTATCTATTGGCCGTACGAGTAATGGTGCTTATGTTGTCTCAAGTGAAACGTGTGCTTTAGATACGATTGGAGCAATGTTTGTCAGAGATGTCGAACCTGGTGAAATTATTGAAATCAGCGATAACGGATTAAAAAGCTACCGTTACACTGATGAGACGATGTATTCAATTTGTTCAATGGAGTACATTTACTTTGCACGACCTGATTCAAACATCAAAGGAATTAATGTTCACTCTGCTCGTAAACGCATGGGAAAAACATTAGCTAAAGAACATCCTGTTGAAGCAGATATGGTCATTGGTGTGCCTAATAGTTCTCTTTCAGCGGCTAGTGGGTATGCTGAAGCAAGTTCTATTCCTTATGAAATGGGATTGGTAAAAAACCAATATGTCGCTAGAACGTTTATTCAACCAACACAAGAACTGCGAGAAGAAGGTGTTCGATTAAAACTATCTGCTGTTCGTGGTGTTGTGGAAGGAAAACGCGTGATTTTAGTGGATGATTCAATCGTTCGTGGGACAACATCAAAACGTATTGTTCGTTTGTTAAAAGAGGCTGGTGCAACAGAAGTTCATGTTAGAATTTCATCACCTCCATTAGCATATCCATGTTTTTATGGGATTGATATTCAAACAAAAGAAGAATTAATTGCTGCAAATTATTCAACAGATAAAATTAGAGAAATTATTGAAGCTGATTCGTTAGAATTTTTAACAGAAGAAGGTTTGATTAACTCGATTGGATTAAAGTTAGATGCCCCTTATAACGGGTTATGTATGGCGTATTTCAATGGTGATTACCCTACACCTTTATATGATTATGAATACAGAGAAAACAAGGAGGACTAGTATGTCAACAGCATATGAAAAATCAGGAGTCAATGTTGAAGCAGGATACGAAGTCGTAGAAAGAATTAAAGCTCACACAAAAAAAACAGAGCGTTTAGGGATGATGAGTGCATTAGGTGGATTTGGTGGCTGCTTTGATTTAAGTCAGTATCACGTGAAAGAGCCTGTCCTTGTTTCTGGAACAGATGGTGTGGGAACAAAATTAATGATTGCCATTGAAGCAGACAAACATGACACAATAGGGATTGATTGTGTTGCCATGTGTGCAAACGACATTTTAGCTCAAGGAGCGGAACCTTTGTTCTTTTTAGATTATATTGCTACAGGAAAAACCTATCCTGAAAAAATCGAAAAAATTATTGAAGGTGTAGCTAGTGGCTGTGTGGAATCCAAAATGGCTTTAATTGGTGGCGAAACAGCTGAGATGCCTGATATGTATGGTGAAAACGATTATGATTTAGCTGGATTTGCGGTTGGATTGGCAGAAAAATCAGAATTAATCGATTCATCAACTATTTCTGAAGGTGATGTATTAATCGGTGTTGCATCAAGTGGGATTCATTCAAATGGTTTTTCACTAGTCAGACAAATCTTATTTAAAGATCATGATTTTTCTTTAGATACAGTTTTAGATGAGTTAAATGGAAAAACTTTAGGTGATGTGTTATTAACGCCAACAAAACTTTACATAAAAAGTGTTTTACCATTAATTAAAATGCAAAAAATTAAAGGCATTGCTCATATTACTGGTGGAGGTTTCTATGAAAATATTCCTAGAATGTTACCAGCGAATATATCAGCCACTATAACAAAAGGCACGTGGCCAGTACTACCTATTTTTGATTGTTTACAAAAACTCGGAAATATCAGCGAAAAAGATATGTTTAGTACATTTAATATGGGAATTGGTATGGTACTAGCAGTTGATAAAAGAGATGCTCAGACAGTTTTAGATTATATCAATGATCATGATGAACTTGCTTATACAATTGGACAAGTTGAACTAGGTGAGACAAGTTCTGTTCACATTAAAGGAGAGAGTCGATGAGATTTGCCATTTTTGCTTCAGGAAACGGATCAAATTTTGAAGCAATAGTTAAAGCGAGTCAACAAGGAAATATTGCTGGAACATTGGTCTGTTTATTTTGTGATAAAAAAGATGCCTACGTGATTGAACGAGCAAAAAAGTATGACGTGCCTTATTTTGTGATGGAAAAAAAGGTACATCAGACAAAAGAAGCGTATGAACAAAATATTTTGACGATGCTAGAAAATGAAGACATAGATTTCATTGTGTTAGCAGGCTATATGAAAATTATCGGCCCAACACTTTTGAATCAATACAAAAAGAAAATCATTAATTTGCATCCATCCTTATTACCAAAATATCCGGGAAATAAAAGCATAAAAGAAGCCTATGAAAGCACTGATGAAAAGACTGGTGTGACGATTCATTTAGTGGATGAAGGTGTGGATACTGGCCCAATTATCTATCAAGAAAGTTTAGCGATTAATCGCGAGCTTTCTTTAGAAGAATTTGAGGAAGAGATGCATCAATTAGAGCATCATGTATTACCAATTATTTTAAATCAATTTATCTTGGAGGAATTTAAGAATGTCTAAAAAGCGTGCACTCATTAGCGTTTATGATAAAACTGGTGTAGCAGATTTTGCAAAAGAGTTAGTTAAGTTAGGGTATGACATTATTTCAACTGGCGGAACAAAACGAATACTTGAATCTGAGGGAATTAAGTGTTTGAGTGTGGAAGAAGTAACGAAGTTTCCAGAGATGCTTGATGGACGAGTCAAAACACTGCATCCATTTATTCATGGTGGATTATTAGCTAGACGAGATAATTCAGAACACATGAACACATTAAAAGAACACCATATAGAGATGATTGATTTAGTGTGTGTCAATTTGTACCCATTTAAAGAAACCATTGCTCAACCTAATGTGACACAAAATGAAGCGATTGAACAAATTGATATTGGTGGCCCGAGTATGTTACGAAGTGCCGCGAAAAACTTTGCTAGTGTGACGGTTGTTGTTGATAGTAGTGATTATGAGGTTATTTTAAATGAATTGAGTGAATCAGGGGACACAACACTTAAAACAAGACAATCATTAGCAGCAAAAGTATTTGCAACCACATCAGACTATGATGCAAGCATCGCTAATTACTTGTCAGAAGAAAATGATGAAAAAGGGTTACCAAACCAATTGTCACTAAACTATACAAAAGTTGATACTTTAAGATACGGTGAAAACAATCATCAAAAAGCGTATTTCTACCAATCAGATGATAATCAATCAGAAATCGGAATAGGAACAGCAAAACAATTACATGGGAAAGAATTATCTTATAACAACTATAAAGATGCTAATGCAGCGATACATTTAGTCAAAGAATTTGATGAACCAACAGTGGTTGCTGTGAAACATATGAATCCATGTGGTGTTGGTTTTGGAAAAACGATACATGAAGCTTACAGCCTAGCTTATGAAAGTGATCCGATTTCGATTTTTGGTGGCGTACTAGCTTTTAATCGTGAAATTGATGCTGATTTGGCTGAAAGTTTAAATCAATTGTTTTTAGAAATTATTATTGCCCCAAGTTTTACAGCTGACGCTTTAGAGATATTAGAGAAAAAGAAAAATCGTCGTTTGCTTCAATTAGACACAACGAAACCAAACCAATCTGAGTGGGAATTAGTCAGTGTCTCAGGTGGTTTACTAGTGCAAGAGTCTGATACTAAAATTGACGATGAGACAGAATGGACAGTTGTTACGGATACATTACCAACAGTTGAAGACATTGATGCATTGAAAAAAATGTGGTTAGTGGTTAAATCTGTAAAAAGTAATGCGATTGTTGTCGGTAACGCTCGCCATACATTAGGTATTGGTGCTGGACAAATGAATCGTGTCGGGTCAGTAAAATTAGCAATTGATCAAGCAGGTGATTTAGCCAAAGGTGCTGTATTAGCTAGTGATGCCTTTTTCCCAATGCCTGATAGTGTGGAATATGCAGCAAAACATGGGATAAAAGCAATCATACACCCAGGTGGTAGTGTGAAAGACCAAGAATCAATTGATGTAGCAAATGAGTATGGTATTGCAATGATTGTCACTGGAACAAGACATTTCAAACATTAAGAGGAGAAGACTTGATGAAAAGAAAACTATTGGTAATTGGTAGTGGTGGACGCGAGCATGCGATTGGTAAAAAATTATTACAAAGTCCACTAGTTGAAACAGTCTATTGTTTACCGGGAAATGCAGGAATGGTCATAGATGGGATTCAGTTAGTAGATGGAAACGAAAGTGATCAAGAATTTATTGCATCATTTTGTCAGGATAAAGAGATTAGTTGGGTATTTGTCGGACCTGAAGTGCCTTTAATAGATGGATTAGTTGATTTTCTAGAGACAAAAGGGATAAAAGCGTTTGGACCTAAAAAAAATGCAGCCATTATTGAAGGTTCAAAAGATTTTGCAAAACGACTAATGGCCAAATATGATATTCCAACGGCAAATTATGAAACATTTACTGATAGAGATGATGCAATTGCCTATTTATCAACACAGGAATTACCGATTGTCATCAAAGCAGATGGATTAGCTGCAGGTAAAGGTGTTGTGATTGCCCAAACCATTGAAGAAGCAACACAAGCTGTTGATGATAATTTATTAAATAATGTTTTTGATAGTGAAGAACCCAAAATTGTGATTGAAGAGTTTTTAGTTGGTAAGGAATTTTCTTTATTGTCATTTGTGGGAGACTCTTTTGTGTACCCAATGGTTGCAGCGAAAGATCACAAAGCAATTTTTGATGGAGACAAAGGACCAAATACTGGTGGAATGGGTGTATATACTCCTGTGCCGTATGTGGCAGATTCAGTGTATCAAGCATCACTATCAAAAATAGTTTCCCCAACAGTAGATGCGATGAAAAAAGAAGGAAGAGCTTTCCAAGGGATTTTATATACTGGATTAATCCTGACAAAAGATGGTCCGAAAGTCATTGAGTATAATGCTCGCTTTGGGGATCCTGAAACACAAGTATTGCTTGAAAGATTAGAAACAGATTTAGTTGAAGTAATCGAATCTATTTTGGATGATCAATCATTAGAAGTTTCTTGGAAAAATACTGGATTTGACTTAGGGGTTGTTGTCTCTGCAAAAGGATATCCAAATAGTTATGAAAAAGGAAAACCTTTAAACATTGATACAACGAATAAAGAAGTGAACCTTTTCTTTGCAGGAGTTGCAAAGAAAAATGATTCTCTTGTCTCAAATGGTGGTCGAGTATTTATGGCTGAAAGTAGTGGAGCAACACTCGAAGAAGCGAGACAAAAAGTATATGGTTGGTTATCTGAGCAACAGTTAACTGATTTTTATTATCGAACAGATATTGGAAAATAAAACAAGCTGACTAGGACTATTTTAACCTGGTCAGCTTGTTTTATTATTTTAAATTATTGCCAAAAACACTGATTAATCCGCCGCCCAAATTATTATTAGTATAGGGAAAATTTGTGATAGTCAGATACAATTCACCGGTTTCTTTTGATAACTGTCCACTTACAGCTAATGGAGTAAGTGACGCTCTTAAATCAGAAACGACACGTGGTAAGTAGCTGTTATTCTCAAGAGTTGTTTTAGCTTTTGTTAGTATCGCTTTTTCATTTTTGGGAATTTCTTTAAGTATCAGCTTATCAATACAACATATAAACTCCTTGTTAGACATTTGTTTTTGCATGAAATATCCTCTTTTCGTTTTTATGATAATATTACGACATGTTTTACTCTGTGTAGTAATAAAAGTTATTATTCTAGACGTTTGTCAATAATGGAACGTAGTACTTTTTCTCTTAATTCAAGGGAATCAACATTATATTTAATTTCATATCCTTTAATTAGTAAATCACAAATATATAATTGGGACATTTTACCGGCAATTGATCCACCATCTAAAAATTCATCAACAGTTGTTTGAAGTACAACATCTGCTAATTGAGCGATTGGTGATAACAAATAATTTGTAATGGCTATAATTGTTGCTTGATTTTGTTTCGCGATTTTTAAAGAGCCATAGGTGTCCTTAGTCTTACCAGAAAGAGATAATCCAATCACCAAATCTTCTTTGGTTAGTAATGAGGCAATTTGTGCTTGTAAATGGGGATCAATACTTGCATTAGCTTGAAGGCCAACTCTTAAAAACATAGATTCTAAATCATTGGCGGTGTTCCCGCTTGATCCCATGCCAAAAATATGAATGTTTTTGGCCGAGCTTAGAAGATTAATGGCTGTATCCAAAGCATGATTATCTAATATCTTTTCTGTCATTTTTAACGCATGAGCCAAATTAGTAGCAAAATCACTGTAGAAAAAGGTCGAATTATTTTGTTTTTTTTTGTTGGTGAAGTCTTCTTTAGCAATTTCTATTTTTAAGTCAGTAAAGCCAGAAAATCCTAATTTTTGACAAAATCTAATTATTGTAGCGTCTCCAACACCTGTTTCTTGTTTGACTTCACTCATTGTAGAATGGATAATTTTTTCATTAGTGGTTGTAATATAATCAGCAATTTTTTTCTCTGATTTAGTTAATGTTTCGTAATGATCCTGCAATAGCTGTTTAAAGCTCATAATAACCCTCCGTCAATATAGTTACTGTTATAAGTATACGATAAAAAAAATAAATTGACCAATCTATTTACATTTATGAAAACGTATGCTAAATTAATTTTGGAGAATAAATCCGAAATTAATTAAAAACGGAGTGGAAGTGGAGTATGAAGAAAGAAGAATTTTTATCGCAAATTCATAAAGGCTTAATTGTTTCCTGTCAAGCATTACCGGGAGAACCCCTATATACTAAAGAAGGTGGTGTAATGCCTTTATTGGCTTTAGCAGCAAAGGAAGCTGGAGCAGTTGGAATCAGAGCAAATTCAGTTAGAGATATTCAACAGATTAAAGAAAAAGTTGATTTGCCAGTCATTGGTATTATTAAGCGAGATTACTTACCTGAGAAACCTTTTATCACAGCAACCATGAAAGAGGTAGATGAATTAGTAGAAACAGGTGTAGAGGTTATTGCTTTAGACTGTACGTTAAGACAACGTCATGATGGCTTAACGATTAATGAATTTATTAAACAAATAAAAGAAAAATATCCACAACAACTATTTATGGCAGATATCGCTACATTAGAAGAGGGGATAAATGCCCATAAAGCAGGGATTGATTTTATTGGGACAACACTTTGTGGCTATACAGAAGAAAGTAAGGATATGGTAGTACCAAATGATGATTTAATTAAATCATTGATTGAATGCGGAGCTAATGTAATAGCTGAAGGACAAATACATACACCAGAAGTAGCAAAACGTATCATGGATTTAGGTGTGAGTGGCCTAGTCGTTGGTGGTGCAATTACACGTCCAAAAGAGATAGCAACTCGTTTTATTAACGAATTAAATAAGGAGGAAAACTAATATGTTTAAAAAATTTTCTCAATTGGGTAGAGCATTTATGTTACCAATATCGATTTTACCAGTAGCAGGATTGTTACTTGGTTTAGGCGGTGCGTTAACAAATGAAAGTGCTGTGGCTGCCTATCCATTTTTAAATCAAGGTTGGTTACAAACGATATTGACTGTGATGAGTTCAGCAGGAAATGCCGTGTTTGCTAACCTAGCATTAATTTTTGCTATTGGTATTTCTGTTGGGTTAGCTAAAGGAGACAAAGGAACAGCTGGATTAGCTGGTGGTGTAGCCTTTCTAGTTTATACAGCAACTATTAGTGGGTTATTACAATTATTTTCAGCAGAAGGTGCCACGATTGATACAGGGGTTGTTGGGTCAATCGTTATAGGTGTCACTGTTGCTACGCTACATAATAAATATCGTAAAATTCAATTACCACAATTTTTAGGTTTTTTTGGTGGGTCAAGGTTTATTCCAATTGTTTCATCATTTGCTGCAATTATTATAGGTAGTTTCTTCTATATTATTTGGCCACCAATTCAAGATATGTTAGTTGTCGCAGGAAATCACATTGCTGATATGGGAAGTATCGGAACGTTTTTCTATGGATTCTTATTACGTTTAACTGGTGCAGTTGGACTACATCATACAATTTACCCAATGTTTTGGTATACCTCTCTTGGTGGTAGTGAAGTTGTGGCAGGTCAAACGATTTCAGGTGCACAAAATATCTTTTTCGCTCAGTTAGCTGATCCTCAACATACAGGACTATTTACTTATGGAACTAGATTCTTTGCTGGTCGTTTTATTACAATGATGTTTGGGTTACCTGCTGCCTGTTATGCTATGTATCGTGCTATTCCGAAAGCTAATAGGGAAAAAAATGGCGGATTATATTTTAGTGGAGCTTTGACATCATTTTTGACAGGTATTACAGAACCAGTTGAATACATGTTCTTATTTGTTGCGCCATGGTTATACGTCATTCACGCATTTTTGGATGGATTAGCCTTTTACTTTGCTGATATTTTAAATATTCGTATAGGTAATTCTTTTTCTGGTGGATTAATCGACTTTTTATTATTTGGTTTACTTCAAGGTGAAGATAAAACAAATTGGATAAAAGTCATTCCTTTAGGGTTATTATGGGCAGTTATATACTACTTAGTATTCACTGTATGCATTAAAAAATTCCATGTCGCCATTCCAGGAATGGAAGATGCAAGTAGTACGTTAAATAAAGTTGATGTAGTGGATAAAAATAGTACATTGCATGAAGATGCTGTGAAGATTATTGAAGTGTTGGGAACAGAAGAAAATATTGAGTCTGTTACAGCATGTGCAACACGTTTAAGAGTATCAGTGAAAGATAGTCAAAAAGTTCAAGTAGATGTATTTAAAACTCTTGGTGCAACAGCAGTATTTGAAGTTCAAGGAGGAATTCAAGCTGTATATGGTGGTAAAGCCGATTTGTTAAGTCAAGAAATTAATCAAATTTTAGGGTTGGATGAGTAAATTTTTTAGTCGAATAAATGAATTAATCTAATCTTAATTATGTGAGGTGTTTTAAATGTTTAAGATGTTTAAAAAGAAAGAAAAATCAATATATGCAGTAGCAACAGGACAATTGATTGAATTAGCTAATGTGTCTGATGCGATGTTCTCTCAAAAAATGATGGGAGATGGTTTTGCAGTGTTACCAACAGATGGTAATGTGTCATCACCTATAGATGGAAAGGTAATGTCTGTTTTTCCAACGAAACATGCTATCACATTGGAAACAAATGATGGCTTAGAGTGTTTAATTCATATGGGGGTTGATACGGTTGAATTAAATGGAGAACCATTTACTATCCATGTTCAGGAAGGAGATAATGTATCTTCAGAGACGTTATTAGCAACTATCGATTTAGATAAACTAAAATCAGCAAGTAAACATATAGATATTATCGTTGTTTTTCCAAATTATGCCGAAAAAATTAAATTAATGGAAATGGACACGTTAAAGCAAGTTGTTTCAACAAATCAAATAGGCAAGCTAATTTTAAAATAAATAAATGGTATATCTGACACACTAAGAGTTAAGTGAATCATTCTGACTTTTAGTGTTTTTTTTATTATAGACTTCTTTTTTTTTCGATAGAAATTAATTAGTCGTAACGGATGAAATATCATTAAAAATAGCGTATAATAAGAATTGACGTAGAGTGCCTAGGAGCCTCTATTTTTTTTGAAAGGAAGAAACTATGTTTAATCAATATAAACCGACATGGATGGTAGATAAAATTTACAATATTACGCCTGCGCAATTGAAATCAAAAGGGATTGATGCAGTGTTGACTGACTTAGACAACACTTTAATTGCTTGGAATAATCCTGATGGAACGCCTGAGTTATTGGAATGGATTAAAAATATGAAAGCAGCTAATATTCCAGTAATTGTCGTGTCTAATAATAAAGCATCACGAATTGAACGAGCTGTTAATTCATTAGGTCTTGATTATGTGTCACGAGCGATGAAACCTTTTAATAAAGGATTTAAGGAAGTTGAAAGACGCTATAATTTACCAAATAAACATCTAGTGATGATTGGTGACCAGTTGATGACGGATATTAAAGGAGCTAATAGTGCGGGTATTCGTACTATATTAGTAAAACCGATTGTTGAAACCGACGCTTGGAACACCCAATTTAATCGTGCGATGGAAACGAAGATCATGTCTTATTTAGTAAAAAAACATCCAGATATGAAATGGAGGACGTCATTAAATGACTGATGAACTAAAATGTATAGGGTGTGGCTCAACTATACAAACTGAAGATGCCGATAAAATAGGTTATACACCTCAATCTGCCTTAGACAAAGGAATGGAATCTGGTGAGTTATATTGTCAAAGATGTTTTCGTTTAAGACATTATAATGAGATTCAAGATGTGGATTTAACAGATGGTGATTTTCTAGCTTTGTTAAATAAAATAGGTGATGCGGATGCATTAATTGTCAATGTTGTGGATATTTTTGATTTTAATGGAAGTTTAATTCCAGGTTTACATCGATTCGTCGGTGATAATCCTGTTCTTTTAGTTGGAAATAAAGCGGATATTTTACCTAAATCACTTAAAAAACCACGCTTAATTCAATGGATGAAGGAACGCTCTCACGAAGCTGGTTTACGACCAATAGATGTGACGTTGACTAGTGCTAAACGTAAGCAAGATATAAGTGATTTACTTGAGTTGATTGATAAGTATCGTGATGGTAGAGATGTATATATAGTAGGTGTAACAAATGTTGGTAAATCAACATTAATCAATGAAATTATTAGACAATCAGCAGGTGTTGATAATGTTATTACAACGTCTCAATTTCCTGGAACGACACTTGATTTGATAGAAATTCCATTTGAAGATGGTAGTTGTTTAATTGATACACCTGGAATCATTCATCGTCATCAGATGGCGCATTATCTTGGAAAAAAAGATTTACGATTAGTGTCACCAACTAAAGAAATCAAGCCAAAAGTGTATCAATTAAATGATGGGCAAACACTCTTTTTAGGAGGATTAGCTCGTTTTGATGTGATTCAAGGTGAAAAAATGGGATTTATTGTTTATGTTTCAAATGAACTAGTTCTTCATCGGACAAAGCTTGCAACGGCAAGTGAATTTTATGAAAAACATGTCGGTGGATTGTTACAACCACCTAGAGAAGACGAAGTAGAAGAATTTCCAGAGCTTGTTCGGTTTGAATTCTCTATAAAAGAAAAGACAGATTTAGTATTTGCTGGACTTGGTTGGGTTACTATACCAAAACCATGTGTCATTGCAGGATGGGCACCAAAGGGCGTTGATGTTATCATCAGAAAAGCCTTGATTTAAGAAAGAGGGATAAAACATATATGGAATTACGTGGAAAACAAAAACGATTTTTAAGAAGTCAGGCACATCATTTAGATCCAATCGTACAAATTGGTAAGCATGGCTTAACTGATACAGTATATGATCAGGTAGATGATATTCTAGAAAGACGTGAATTGATTAAAATAACGTTATTACAAAATACTGATGAAGATATTCAAGACGTTGCTTGGCGAATGGAAGAAGAACTTGATTGTGCGGTTGTTCAAATAATTGGACGCATTATAGTGCTATTTAGACCTTCTTCAAAAGAAAAATACCAAAAACTATCACCTCTTGTCAGAAAAATGTAGGAGTAGAGCTATGTTAACTCATGTAGATAACCATACAATCGTACACGAAAAAACGGAAATGATTAATGAGCCAAGAAAACGAGTTGGGATTTTAGGTGGAGGGTTTAATCCAGTTCATCTAGGGCATTTGGTGATGGCAGAACAGGTGTATGCCCAACTAGCTTTAGATGAGTTTTATCTCATGCCAACTTATCAACCACCGCATGTTGACAAAAAAACAGTGATTGATGCAAGCCACCGAGTTGCAATGTTAGAATTAGCGACAAAATCAAATCCTCATCTTAAGGTTGAATTAGAAGAAGTATATCGTGAAGGAAAAAGTTATACGTTTGATACGATGGAGTCTTTAATTGCAAAAAATCCAAATACGGATTATTATTTTGTTATAGGTGGAGATATGGTTGACTACTTACCAAAATGGTATAAAATTGATGAGTTAATGAAGATGATTCAATTTGTTGCGATTAAACGGAGTGGTTTTCCACAAACATCTGATTACCCATTAATCTGGGTCGATTCTCCAATGATGGATATCAGCTCGTCTTTGATACGACAAAATATTCAAAGAGGATGCCCAATTAAGTATTTGGTACCTGATAACGTGATTGACTATATACAAAAAAAGGATTTGTATCGCCATGACAACTGAGTTAGTTTATAGCAAACAATATACTGATTTAACTCGTGAAGACTTAATGCAAAAAGTATCTGAACAAATGTCTGATAAACGATTTCAGCATGTGTTACGAGTAGAAAAAAAAGCATTGGAATTAGCGAATAACTATCAAATTGATAAAGAAAAAGCAAGTATTGCAGCGTTAACTCATGATTACGCAAAGGAAAGACCTGATGAAGAGATGATCGATATCATTCAAAACGAAGGTTTTTCTCGTGAATTATTGGAGTATGGAAATGCGATATGGCACGGCATACTAGGTGCTTATCTGGTGAAAATAGAATTAGGTATTACTGATCAAGAGATTCTTGATGCGATCACGATACATACGACTGGTGCTAAAGAGATGAGTGATTTGGCTAAGGTGATTTATGTGGCAGATTATATTGAGGATGGTCGTGATTTTCCTGGTGTTGTCGAGGCAAGAGAAAGTGCAGAAAGAAGTTTAGATGAAGCTGTTTCATATGAGACATATCACACCTTAACTTATTTATTAAAAAGTAAAAAGAAAATATACCCAAAAACATTAGAAACATACAATTATTGGGTTGTAAGTCATTAGGAGGGATTTATTATTAATAGTGAGCAGATTTTAGAATTAGTAGTAAAGGCAGCAGATGATAAACGTGCAGAGGATATCGTTGGTTTAGATGTATCAAAGGTGTCTCTGTTAGCAGATTATTTCGTAGTTTGTCATGGAAATAGTGACAAGCAAGTATTAGCGATTGCAAAAGAAATTATTGACGAAGCATATAAACATGAGGTTGATGTGAGACGTGTTGAAGGAAAAGAGTCAGCTCGTTGGATTTTAATTGATTTAGGTGATGTCATTGCACATATTTTTTACGGAGAAGAACGTGAATTTTATAATCTAGAAAAATTATGGTCAGATGCACCACTTGTTAATATCGATCATATGGTAGTTAGTTAATGACAATTTATAAAACGTTCGCTAAGATTTATGATGAGGTCATGGACGAAACATTATATGAAGATTGGTTGGATTTTACAACGCGTCATATTGGAGAGTCACAAAAAAATATTTTAGAACTTGCGTGTGGGACAGGCATATTATCGGTTGAATTAGCCAATATCGGTCATCAGGTAACAGGACTAGATTTGTCTGAAGAGATGATTGAATTAGCGAAAGAACGAACAACAGAAGATGATGAATTGTTATCTTTTGAAGTTGGAGATATGCTAGATTTGAAGAAAACGAACCAATATGATGTGGTAACGTGTTTTTCAGATTCATTGTGTTACATGCCAGATGAAGAAGCAGTTCAGACTGTTTTTAATGAAGTAAATCGTGCGTTGAAATCAGGTGGGATATTTTTATTTGATGTTCATTCTATTTTTAAAATAGAACACGAATTTCCAGAATATAGTTATCATTATCAAACGGATGAATTTGCCTTTTTATGGGAAAGTTATCCAGGAGATGTACCGTATAGCATTGAACACTTTTTGACATTTTTTGTAAAAGAAACAGAAGAAGAGGACATCTTTAAACGTTATGATGAACTGCATGAAGAACGTACTTATTCAATCGAAACATATGAAAAAATGCTTTCTAAATCAGGGTTTACTGATATTAAAGTCGTCGCTGATTTTACAGATAATGAACCAAATGACGAAAGTACACGTTGGTTTTTCATTTGTCAAAAATAATTATGTAGCTTAGAGACTCGTTCTCTGAGCTATTTTAATACGTTGGGAGTAGTTTGATGAGGTTAACAAGTTGTGGTGTTATTGTAGAGTATAATCCATTTCATAATGGACATATCTACCATTTGAAAGAAGCAAGGAAAAAGTCAGAAGCAGATGTGTTAGTTGCGGTCATGAGTGGTAATTTTTTACAACGAGGAGAACCAGCTATCATTGATAAATGGCAAAGAGCCGAAACAGCCCTACATAATGGAGCTGATTTAGTTATAGAGTTGCCTTTTGCTTATGCGGTACAGTCAGCAGATTACTTTGCAAAAGGTGGTGTTAAGTTGCTTCATAGTTTAAACGTGGAGTCCCTTTGCTTTGGAACAGATTTAACACAGTCAATGGATTATGAATTATTTGGTCAAACATATGTAGAAAAAGAGGAACTTATTAATCAACGATACCAAGAAATAAAAAATAATGGACAGAGTTATCCGCAACAAATGACACAGATTTATAGGGAGTTATTACAACAAGTTCCGCTTGATTTCTCATCACCAAATCATATTTTAGGGATGGCTTATGCCAAAGAAAATGCAAGGTATAATAACCCGATGTCACTCATTCCTATTACTAGACAAGGTTCCGGTTATCATGATGAAACCATAAAGTCACAAGAGTTTTCTAGTGCAACAGCTATCAGGCAACGTGTTTTAGAAAAAGATATGACAAGTATTTCTCATACAGTACCAAGTGAAACACGTGAGTTTTTAAAAAATAATAACTTACATTCTTGGGAGGATTATTGGCCATTATTAAAGTATCACTTGTTAACTCACTCTTTTGAAGAATTATCTGATACTTATCAACTAAGTGAAGGAATTGAGTATCGATTGAAAGAATTGGTAAAAAAAGCGGCTAGTTTTTCAGATTTTATGTCTCTTGTTAAAACGAAACGGTACACATGGACAAGGTTACAACGTTTAGCAACATACTTATTATTAAATGTGACACAAGAAGAAATCGAGCAAGTTTGGACTCACTCCTATCTTAGAGTACTTAGTTTTAATGAAACAGGTAGGCAGTATCTAAAACAAGAAAAAAATATGAGCGAACTACCAATTATTACTAAAATTAGCCAAAAAAATGAACGTCAATTGTCTTTAGATATACGCGCTGGTCAGATTTATCAGTTAATTGAAAAAGATATTGCCAGTGAGCAAGATTATTATCGCTCACCCATTTATTTAAGAGAGGAGTGTTAACATGAGAGTGGTTTTTCATATTCATGATGAGTCAATGTGGATAACTTGTTTAGCAAATGTTAAAAATTTTTTAGAAATGGGTCAAGATGAGCAAGAGATTAAGGTCGAAGTGGTAGCAAATGGTCCAGCTATAAAGGGATACCTCAATGGGTCTATATGTCAAAAGATAGAACATTTTATCCAAACGGACCATGTTACTTTTTCAAGTTGTCAGAAAGCCATGGTAAATCAAGGAATAAAAGAGAGTGATTTTTTAACAAAGATAAAAATAGTTCCCTCAGGTGTGTTTCGCTTAGTTGAGTTACAGCAACAAAAATTTGCCTATATAAAAGTGTAGCCTACCTGTTAGATAAAGGTGTGCTACACTTTTTTTAATTTATTGGTAGATGTCGTTGATAACACCAATTTGTTAGATGACTATCTAAAACAAGTGGTTGATCTTTTATAGTCGAAATTGATTGTGCTCCGACTAAAACCATTAAGTGTGTTAATTCTGCTTTGAAACGTTCAATTTGCTGAATCGTTTCATCCGTTCCTTTTGTTAAAATAAGATGTAGAAATTCACCAGATAATCCAGTTGCTACCGCGCCTAATCCAAAGCTTTTTAACATATCAAGTGGTGTTTTTATACCACCGGAGGCAACAATCGCTGCTTGTGATGAAAATTTTCTAGCTTCTAGTAGCGATTCAGCAGTTGTTTGTCCCCAATCATATAAATAAGAATATTCTTTCAGTTCTCGTCGTTGATTTTCGATTTCAATAAAGTTGGTGCCACCTTTTCCTGCCACGTCGATGATGGTTACCCCAACATCAATTAGTTGTTGAATCGTTTCTTTAGACATACCAAATCCAACTTCTTTAACAATCACAGGGACATTAAGTCTATTAACAATTGATTCAATATTTTTTAGCCAACTCGAAAAGTCACGATCCCCCTCTGGCATAACGAGTTCTTGTGGTGTATTTAAATGAAGTTGTAAAGCATTTGCTTCAATCAAATCAACGGCTCTTTTAGCATTTTCAACAGAGTGATGGGCACCTAGATTGGCAAATATAACACCATTAGGGTTTGTTTTTCTGACAATTTTAAAAGATTCTTGCTGTGTCGTGTCATTTAAGGCAATACTGATAGAACCCACAGCCATAGCTACATTTGTTTCACGAGCCACATAGGCTAAGTTTTTATTGATGATAGTTGCTTTATCACTACCACCAGTCATCGCATTAATAAAAAAGGGAACAGTCAATTTTAAAGTACCCAAATTGGTGTGTAAGGATACATCCTTCACGCTAATTTCAGAGAAAGATTGATGAACAAATCTTACACCATCTAAGCCATTAGATTTGGATTGGTTGTATTGCATCTCAGCATAATGAATATGTTGATCTTTACGATTCCAAGAGGTTGTCATAGAACATTAAACCTCCGATACAATGGCTTGATGTGTGGTATTAGGAGTACGGTAAACTTTTAGTGGTAAATTTGTAATACCATGTTCTTCCCATTTTTTCAGTATTGAAGAAGCATTATCTTCTTTTTTAAATAAAACAATGCCGCAATCACCACCACCAGCACCAGAAGATTTAGCAGCTCCACCAAATTCTTCTGCACTTTGACACAAGTTTAATAAGGCTTCAGTTTCAATATCAACTCCACTTTTTTGTGCTAATGATGTGAGAAGAGAGCGATTCAAACGAATACCTTCTTGGAATGATTCAATGTTTCCGTCTTTGAAAGCTTTAATTAAATCTTTGACACATTTTGCACTTTTTTCTAAAAAGTCTCGGTAAAAACCGTTCATTTCATGTTGCTCATCGTTCATTGTGTCAACAAGTAACGTCGTTGAAGCTGGTGTTCCTGTCCAACCAATATACAAATCTAAATTCGTTGGGGCTTCAAGTGGTTCAATCATTAGTTTTGGCCATGGTTTTTTTAATAACTCTACCAAAGTAAGTGACTTATTTTCTAGGTGGTTTAATACCCAATCTTTTTCAAAGCATGAGTAAGCAACCCATCCTTCAAATGAACTGGCAGCTAGGTCTCCAAATGATCCGTTACTGTGCAATGAAAGATGAGTAATTGCTGCTAATTTATAAAGTAATTCTGCGTTATAGTTAATATCATAAAATTGTAACATGGCTTTAATAGTAGCAATAGTAACCGCACCACTTGAACCAAGCCCATATTTTCGTCCATCTTTATTATCTAATTCACTTTCAATCGTTAAATCAAAATATTTTAATGGTAATCCTAGTTCTTTTAAATACGATTCAACAATCATTACAGAGCTAGCAATGTAAGAAAAAGGATTATCGCGCTCATCCATGTAAAATTTTCCATTTTTTCTTGTCCACGGAATGGAAATACCATTTGAATAAGATGAACAAATGCTTCCTTGTGTATCTGCTTTTTTTAGCGTTACAGTAATAAATTGATCTAATGCAACGATTAGCGCAGGGTTTCCAGGTTCTAGTACAGCATATTCACCAGCTATGTACAATTTCCCTGGTGCACTTGCTTTAATCAAAAAAATCTCCCCTTTAGTAACTCCATTCTGTATCAGTTAATTGTTTAATTCCTTCTCCAACAGCGGAACAAATTAACTGATCATTTGTAAAACTTTCTTTTAATTTATCTAATATGTCAGACATTTGTGATTGCCTACATAATACTTTTACATTCGGTCCAGCGTCCATTGTAACATAACAAGGGATACCATTGTTACGAATTTCTTTCACTTTATTAATTGCTTTAACACTATCAGGTTCCCAGTATGAAATAGGAGGAGTTGCTCCAAGCATTGTTGCATGCATTTTCATCCCATTTGATTCGGTGATTTCTCCTAGCGTGATAAAATCTTTTTGTTTGATAGCCTCTTTCATAGCGATTAAATCCTTTTTCGCTTCAGTTACCCATACTGGGTAAAATGGTGAGGTATCGACTGTTAGTTTCATACCAACACGGCTTGATAATTTCTTTTTATGCTTGTTAATCGCAATGACAATCATTCCGATGTCCCATGATGCGTCATCAATTTCGATTGCGTAACTGGATTCAGATATATCTCCTTCTCCCATGTTCCATTCAACTAAACCACCGTAGATACTTCTAGTTGAACTTCCACTTCCACGACGAGCGTAAGTAGAGAGGGTTTGTTTGTCTAAATTAAGTTGCCAAGCAGTATTTGCAGCACCAGCAAGGGCAGCAAAAGCTGAAGCAGAAGAAGCAAGACCTGCAGCAGTTGGTACATGATTGTAGCTTTCAATTTTAGCATGTACATCTCTGTTTGCTGTTTGACGAAATAAATCAAGAAAGCGGCTAATTTTTTTTGTTTCGTCTTTATTTTGTTTTATTCCATTTAGGAAAAATTCATCCGTTTCAAGATTAGAATCAAGAGTAACAGAGGTATCAGTATAAAAAGCATCTAAGGTTAAAGATAGACTACTATTCATTGGTAAAAAAAGATCACTATTTCTTTTACCCCAATATTTAATTAAGGCTATATTTGTATGGGCACGACAGCGTCCAATTTGTCTCATAATAGTTGTTCACTCATTTCATAAACCCATGTTTGTTTTGCTCCATGAACTTCTAAAGCTTGAGCAATTTCATGAGCCGATTTTTTATCCATCGCTAATGCTATCATACATCCACCACGACCGCCACCGGTTAATTTTGCCCCAAGAGCGCCATGACTTAGGGATTCTTCAACAAGTTTGTCTAATTTTTCGCTAGATACATCTAACTCTTTTAAGATATTGTGAGCTTGTGTCATATAATTACCTAAAATCGTTGCTTGATTAGTCTCTAATGCAACTTTTCCTTTTTTTGGTAAGTCACCAAGAGAGCTGATTAAAAATTGATAATGTAGAGAATTTTTTTGTTGTAGCTTTTGGTTAATACTTTCAACAGCCTCTTTTGTTTGTCCAGTTTCACCAGTATCGGCAACGACTAAGTAAGCTTCTAAAACCATATTTAAAGGAACCTCTTCTTGTCCTTTAATAAAATAATAAGGTGAAGAGGAACTTGTCATTAGGGCATCTAACCCACTTGGGTTACCATGAGCGATTTTTTCAGATGTGTTGACCAGTTCGAGTAGTTTTGATTGTGTTAATTCAGTATCAAAATAATCAAAAATCCCTCTAACAGTCGCCACAGCAACTGCAGCACTTGATCCCATACCGCGTTCAGCAGGAATGGTGCTCTTTATAGTGATAGATAAAGGATAAGTTTCTTGATTTAATGTCTTCAGACTTAGGTGAATCGCTTCTTTTAAGCTATCTAATAACTCTGGCATATCATCAAGTAATCCAGTATAAAAGTCACAAGAGATAGTTTGATGAGATGTCGCTTTTTCTACGATTGTTTGGATAGATGTTTTAGGAAAAGGTATAGCAATCGACGGATAATTATAAACTACTGCATGTTCTCCTAGCAAGATAATTTTTCCATGTGATTGCCCCATTCCAGTTTGTTTTGGTACCATGTACAAACTCCTTTTATAACGTGACATGTTTCATAAAAAATGAATCTCTCTTAGCATAATACAATAAATGACTATATAACAACTAAAACTAGCCAATATTTTATAAATTCTTATATTATTTTTAGAAAAAAATGTTTAATGAACGAATCATAGTTATATGTTTTTTTATATTAGACAATGAACAATTGAAAAAGTTTTAATTAATAAAATGGAGGAGGTTATATGAATAAAAGTATGATTGATTCAATCCCCTGGAATGGTTGATACTAGTAGTTACGTACTTGTTAGTATATTATCTTTTCCAATTACTTTGTTAGGTACATATGCTGTAAAAAATGTTTCTATGATAGATTGGCTTCACAAAAAATTTCCAGTATACCATTATCAGTTGCCTTTACCATAAATATGGTATTGTTTTAAATTCTACTGATAGGCATATTACCTTCGTGGGGGAATCTTTTAATATCGTGTTAACATTGTTAATGGTTTTATGGTCTGTTTTATCGAGTTTATCAGAGCTTTACTTTTTAAATAAAGCATAAAACATTCTACTAACTGTTATCTATCAGCTAGTAGAATGTTTTAATTATTTAGTTGCTTCTTGAAGAATATTGATTTTTTCAATCTTAATATCTTTTTTAGGTTTATCATTTTCTCCTGTTTCAGCTTTTGCAATGTTATCAACAACATCCATGCCTTCAATAACTTGTCCAAACACAGTATGTCTTCCATCTAAGTGAGGTGCGCCACCTTTTTTATAAGCGTCGATAATTTTAGTTGGAACATCTTCTGCTAATAATCCATCAGACATGTCATCACTATTTTGAACGATAAAGAATTGACTCCCATTTGTATTTGCACCAGAGTTTGCCATAGATAGAGCACCTCTTAAGTTGTACAATTGATTTGAGAATTCATCTTCAAATGGTTTATTCCAAATACTTGCTCCACCTGTTCCGTTTCCTTCAGGATCGCCACCTTGAATCATGAAATCATTTATAACACGATGGAAAATTAACCCATCATAGTACCCATCTTTTGCGTGTGTCATAAAGTTTTCCACAGCTTTAGGAGCAATTTTAGGGAATAATTTAATTTTGATTGAGCCTTCTGTTGTCACCATTTCAACCAAGTCTTCATCTTTTGCTACCTCAGTTGATAATTGTGGTAGCTCTAAAGAATTAATATCTACTGATTCTGAAGTTGCTGTACTTGAAACAGCTGTTGATTGTTCTGTTTTACTTGTTGCAGTTTCTTTTTTTGCTGAATCGTTATTACCACAAGCGGAAAAGAGAGCCAAAGATAAAAGAAGAGTTGTTGAAGCAATTAGCCATTTATTATTTTTCATTAATAAAGCCTCCGTATGTTATTTAATTTATAACCTCCTCATAATAGTAACAGACTTTAAAACTCTTGCCAATTACAAAAGGAGGTATAAAAGTAATTATATTAAAAATAAAAACAGTTTCATCAACAATTTTTATGTAATTTTTTTGTTTTAGTTGCGTTAATGAATAAAAGCCTATATTCTATAGTATGGAACTAGGTTCAATAGTAGGAAAGCAAAGTGAAGAATTGATGAACTTTGTAGACAAACAAAAAATGAACCGATACAATAGAAAAGAGATTTTAATAGAAAAGAGGTGGACTAACATGTCCATGTTTTTAGATCAAGTCACAATTGATGTGAAAGCCGGTAATGGTGGAGACGGAATGGTGGCATTTAGACGAGAGAAATATGTTCCAGATGGAGGACCAGCTGGTGGAGATGGTGGTCGTGGTGGAAGTATTATATTTCAAGTAGATGAAGGATTACGAACTTTAATGGATTTTAGATACAATCGTCACTTTAAAGCACATCCAGGGGAACATGGGATGAGTAAAGGGATGCATGGTAGAGGAGCAGAAGATACTTATGTCAGTGTCCCACCAGGAACGGTTGTAAGGGACGTTGAGACAGGTCAAATTTTGGGTGATTTACTAGTCAAGGGGCAAACACTTTTAGTGGCTAAAGGCGGTCGTGGTGGTCGCGGAAATATTCGATTTGCGACACCAAGAAATCCTGCACCGGAAATATCAGAAAATGGTGAACCAGGACAAGAAAGAAAAATCGAGTTAGAATTAAAAGTTTTAGCTGATGTTGGTCTTGTTGGGTTTCCTTCAGTTGGAAAATCAACGTTGTTATCTATTGTATCAAAAGCTAGACCCAAAATTGGCGCGTAC
Source organism: Vagococcus sp. CY52-2 (assembly GCF_022655055.1). Taxonomy (NCBI): domain Bacteria; kingdom Bacillati; phylum Bacillota; class Bacilli; order Lactobacillales; family Enterococcaceae; genus Vagococcus; species Vagococcus changpingensis. The sequence continues at coordinate 561,860 of NZ_CP093384.1, forward strand.
CATTTTACAACGATTGTTCCTAATTTAGGAATGGTCACAACAAGTGATGGACGCAGTTTTGTTATGGCTGATTTACCAGGATTAATCGAAGGAGCTTCTGAAGGAGTAGGACTTGGAACGCAATTCTTACGCCATATTGAGCGAACACGCGTTATTTTACATGTGGTTGATATGAGTGGAATGGAAGGGCGAGATCCATTTGAAGATTACTTATTGATTAATAAAGAGCTAGAATCTTATGATTTACGTTTGATGGAAAGGCCACAATTAATTGTGGCTAATAAAATGGATATGCCAGATTCAGAAGAAAATTTAGCCATTTTTAAAGAAAAATTAGCAGAGTTGAAAACAGATGAATGGGAAGATGATATTAAAATATTCCCAATTTCAGGTGTCACACAACAAGGTGTTGCGCCATTGTTAAATGCAACGGCTGATTTATTGGAAGTAACACCAGAATTTCCTCTTTATTTTGAAGATGAAGAAGAGGATGATGTGGTTAACTATACCTTTACAGAAGATGAACCTGAATTTGTGGTATCTCGTGAAGATGATGCGACATGGGTCTTATCAGGTGATAAACTTGAAAAATTATTTGTTATGACAAACTTTGATAGAGAAGAAAGTACCATGAAATTTGCTCGTCAATTACGTGGAATGGGTGTAGACGAAACACTTAGAACGATGGGAGCAAAAGACGGTGATTTAGTTCGTATCAAAGATTTTGTGTTTGAATTTGTGGATTAATCAAAATGAGAAAGAGTTATTCTTTCTCATTTTTTTATTTTTTAAGGTGCGATACTCTGTAAAAATTGATACAATAGTTGTTATAATTAAAAAGAATGAAAGAAAAGCAGGGGAAAAATGGAATTACAATTTTTAGGAACAGGTGCAGGAGTACCTGCCAAGCAACGTAATGTGACTAGCATTGCTTTAAAGTTATTAGATGAAAGAAATGAAGTTTGGTTATTTGATTGTGGGGAAGGAACACAGCAGCAAATACTGCACACGACCATTCGTCCTCGAAAAATCGCTAAAATATTTGTGACGCATTTACACGGGGATCATATCTTAGGATTACCAGGGCTTATTAGTAGTCGTTCATTTCAAGGAGGGTCAGACCAACTTGAAATATATGGGCCAAAAGGAATCAAAGACTATATTGAATTAACTCTTAGGATTTCTGATACACATTTAAAATACCCTATTAAATTTATTGAAATAGATAAATCAGGGCTTATTTTTGATGATAAAACCTTTAGTGTGTATTGTGATTATTTGGATCACCGGATTGAATGTTTTGGTTACAGAATAGTAGAAAAAGATTATCCTGGTGAATTAAATGTTCAAAAATTACGTGAAGAGCAAATTATGCCAGGACCGATTTATAAAAAAATAAAAGACGGTGACATAGTGACTCTACCTGACGGACGAATAATTAATGGAAAAGATTATTTAGGCCCTAATATCAAAGGTCGTATTGTGACGATATTAGGTGATACTAGAACACATCCTAATTGCTACACATTAGCCGAACAAGCGGATTGTTTAGTACATGAGAGCACATTTAGTGCCTCAGAAGGTAAGTTAGCGAGAAATTATTATCATTCCACCAGTTTACAAGCAGCAACAGTAGCTAAGAAAGCAAACGTTAAGCAATTGTATTTAACGCATATTAGTGCACGATACTTAGGAAGACAGGCACTTGAATTACAACATGAAGCACAGACTGTGTTTAAATCTTCTACAATTGTAAAAGATTTTGATGTGTTTGATATTCCTTTAACAAAATAAAAAGGAGGAGTCAAATTGACAGTAAAAACATTGAAAAATAACTATGTATTAATCACAGGAGCATCTAGTGGACTGGGTGAAATGATTGCTTATGAGGCGGCAAAAAAAAATGCCTCTTTAATATTATGTGCTAGAAATATGGAAAAATTAAAAAAAGTGGCAAGTATATCTCAAGCTATGACAACGGGGAAAGTATTGATTCAGTCATTGGATATTTCTGATTATAATAGTGTAGAACAATTAATGACATTTATTGAAGAAAATGAGCTACCTATTGATGTATTAGTTAATAATGCAGGGGTTGGTATTTTTAAACCATTTTTAGAGACAAGTCAAGAAGAGATAGATATGATGTTTTCAGTTAATATTTTAGGATTAATGACTTTAACGCAAAAAGTAGCTGTGATGATGGCTGAAAATAAAAAAGGTCATATCATTAATATCGCATCACAAGCAGGAAAAATGGCAACACCGAAATCTAGCGTGTATGCGGCAACAAAATTTGCTGTGATTGGATGGTCCAATGCACTAAGATTAGAATTAAAACCATTTGGTATTAAAGTGTTAACCGTTAATCCTGGACCGATGAGAACGAATTTTTTCGATACAGCAGATCCAACAGGTGACTATTTAAAACAAGTTTCAGCGTTTGTTACAGAACCTGAGCGATTAGCTAAGAAGGTTGTTAATACGATTGGTAGTAATAGACGTGAAATTAATACACCATGGATGATGGAAGTTGGCAGTATTGGTTACACGTTATTTCCAAGAGTGGGTGACTTTTTAACTGGGGGATTATTTAATAAAAAATAAGGAGTGACATAAATAAAATGAAAAATACAACTAAAACGATTGTGATATTATTACTATTGTTTGTCGTCGTGTTATTTGCTGTGATTAATGCTCAACCTATTGCGATTAATTTTATCTTTACTAAACAAAGGGTACCATTAGTATTAATCATTATTACTTCAGTCATCATTGGAGCATTAATCGCTTTAATAGGCACTATAGGTACTATCTGGAAGAAAAATCGTTTAGTGAAAGAATTAAATCAACAATTAGTTGATTCAAAAAATACTCAATTAGAAGGGGATGACAACCAACAACGAGTTGAATTAGAGCAAAAGTTAAAAGAAAGTCAGCTTGAGATTTCTGATTTAAGACACAAGTTAGTCAACCAAATGATGTCTAGTTCAACAACTACGTCAACTCCTGAAGAAGAACCTGAAATTGTTGAAGTAACAAAGAAGGATTGATAGTATGTTACGAGTAGAAAAAAGGGAGTTACATCAGGTTGATTATCGAATCTTATTGCCAGTTTTTTTATTAAGTATTATTGGGTTAATGTCAATGTATGTTGCTATTAGTGGGGAGTATTCTTCTGCTGAGGCCATAAAAAAAATGATGCAGCAAATTTTATGGTATGCCATTGGGGGAATTGCTTTATATGTCACAATGGTGATTAAACCGGATACCATTTGGAAATTAATACCATATGCCTATATTATAGGGATTATATTAATGATTGCGCTACTGTTTTTTTATGATGCAGCTCTTGCTATAGAAACAGGATCGAAAAATTGGTTTCGATTTGGACCATTAACGTTTCAACCAGCAGAACTAGTCAAAATATTATATATATTAATGCTATCATACGTCGTGACAAGGCATAATCAAGAATTTGGAAAACGAGATATGAAAACGGATGGATTATTAATAGGTAAGATGTTGTTGGTTACCTTGCCTATTGCTATATTACTTAATCTACAAAATGATTTTGGAACGATGTTAGTATTTTTGGCTATATTAGGAGGTATATTTTTAGTTTCTGGTATTTCGTGGAAAATTGTATTATCCGTTGTGGGAATCTTTTTAGTATTAGGTGTCACACTGATTTTTTTAGTGACAACAGAAAATGGTCGTCAATTTTTGTACAGATTGGGATTTAAATCTTATCAGTTTGCTAGAATTGATGCATGGATTAATCCATTTTTTGATCCGACAGGTCAATCCTATCAACAAGTTCAAGCATTATTAGCTATAGCGACTGGTGGCTTTTTTGGTAAAGGATTCAATGTATCTGATGTTTATGTTCCTGTTAGATCATCTGATATGATTTTTTCAGTAATTGCGGAAAATTTTGGTTTTGTGGGTAGTATTTTCGTGATTCTTTTATACTTACTACTGATTTATCGAATGATTCATGCCTGTTTTGAAACAAAAAATGTATTCTTTTCTTATGTGACAGCTGGTGTGGTGATGTTGATTCTTTTCCATGTTTTTGAGAATATTGGAGCAAATATTGGTTTGCTTCCCTTAACTGGAATTCCTTTACCTTTTATTAGTCAGGGTGGTTCAGCTTTAGTCAGTAATATGATTGGTGTGGGCTTAGTTATGAATATGAGATATCATTATTCATCGAAAAAAACAAGCTAGCGTAGTTTAATAACTATGTTAGCTTGTTTTTGTAGCTTAATTTGTTGAAAAAATAATATTGGCTTGTTTATTACTAATATGATGTTGTGAGTCATTTTTATTAATCTTAAATATAATTAATTCATTGAAGTCATCGATATCTAAAATAGTGATGGTATCACCAATAGATAAGTTGATACTATCCAGATAAGTTAAGACAGATACATCATCCATCACTCGTCCAATAATTGGCATATCGCCAATTTTAAATTCAGTTAAGGGAATAATCGCTTGTTCGCGGTAATTTTCTTCTGTTGGGATAATACCACCATGGGGACAATTTGTTGGGTTACCTAGATAGTCATAGAGTCTATCAAAAAAGACAGAGTCTTTGACATGTTCTAATTCTTCAGATAAATGGTGTAAATCATATAAAGAGTATCCCAATTTATCATATAAGAATGTTTCGATGATACGATGATTTCGAATGATGATAATTGTTTGATTTAATCCTTCTAAAGTTAATTTAGCACCAGTATAAGGTTTATACTCAATCAAGCCATCTTTCTGCAGTTTTTCAACCATTTCACTAACAGATGCTGGGGATACATGAAGATGTTGGGAGAGTGTCTTGTTTGAAACAAATTCGTCAATTCCATTATTTTCATAAATTGCTTTTAAATAGTCTTCTTTATTGGAAGATCTTGACATGCTTGTCCCTCCTACAAAATAATTGCTAAAATATATTAACTAATTTATTCTATCATAAAATTTAAAATTATATTAGAAAAAAGAAAAAATGAATCTTTTTTTTAATAATTGATATGCTATACTATAAACGTATTAAATAAAGAAGTGAAGGTGAGAAAATGACAACTTTTTATTGGTATCCTAAATGTTCAACTTGTAAAAAAGCGATAGCTTGGTTAGATGAACATAATATTGAGTATAACTTAATAGATATGATTGAATCACCACCTACAAAAGAACAATTAATTCATTGGATGGAGACAAATGACTATCCAATTCGTCGTTTTTTTAATACAAGTGGTGTACGTTATAGAGAACAACATTTAAAAGAAATTGTAAATGATTTTTCTAAAGAAGAGGCTGCAACACGTTTAACTGCTGACGGTATGTTGATTAAGCGACCTATTTTAGAAGTAGGAGATAAAGTGTTATTAGGCTTTAAAGAAACAGATTATGAGTCATTATTGTTAAACTAAATAAGGAAGTGTTAATATGTCAGAAGAAACATTATGGGTTAAAGACGTTGAGAAGGGGAAAATGGTTGGCTTAACTTCTACAGCTCAAGACGATTTAGGAAGTATCACATTTGTGATGTTGCCAAAAGTAGGTAAAGAGATAAAAATAGGCGATCCTATCGTTGAATTAGAAGCTGAAAAAGCAGTTGTTGAATATGATTCACCTGTTTCAGGTACTATTGTATCCATTAACGAAGAAGCTGAAAAAAATCCTAAGTTACTTGATGAAAAAGATGCTTGGCTATGTATTATTAAATAGAAAAGAACCCACATAATGTGTGGATTCTTTTTTATTTTCTGTCCTTATCAGTAGGGGATGGCTTGACTGAAAAATTAACGGTTGTTTTTTCTTTTTCAGGTTTATCTTTTTTATCCTCTTTTGGTTCTATTGCAAATTCTTCAAACATCTTTTCAAGTGAGTCTTTTCGTTTAAATGTTAATCCCATTTATAATTCCTCCCAGGTTATAGGTTTGATATAGTGATTGGGTTGAGCTTTATACCTGTCAAAATTTGTTTCTTTCTTTAATAACCAGTCTACCAATGTTTTACCAATTATTGGTCCAGTTGTCAAACCAGAAGACCCTAAGCCACTGGCAACCCACAAGTTTTTAAGGCCTTTTACTTCGCCAAAAAATGGTAAAAAATCTGATGTGTAAGCACGAGTTCCCACTCTGTGTCGTGTGATAGGTAATTCAACTAAAGAATTAATAGTATCACTTGCCACCAGTTTTAGATGCTCTAATTGTGTATAATCGGGTGTTAAGTCAAATCCTTCATCATTTTCATGAGTAGCACCAATTAATATGTTTCCATCATAAAAAGGGATGATATCAGATTCTCCAACAGGCATGATAACAGGTAAATCTGCTGTAGAAAGATTAGATTGTACTTCAATGAGTTGTCCTTTTTGTGGTCTAATATCAACATGATAGTGAAGTGGTTCTAACAACTGAGGTAACCATGCTCCAACACTTAAAATTAATGAATCAAACATCAAAATGTCATGTTTAGTATGGACGTTCCATTGATGATTCATATATTCTATCTTGGATACGCTCGTTTTTATTAACTGATCACTTTCTTTTAAAATAGAATGAATCCCATTGATTAGTTGTTCTCCATCAATTTTAGCACCACCTGTAATAAATAAGGCATCATCTGTTGATGTGATAAATGGGTACAATTGGTTGATTTCTTTGTCTGATAGATGAGAGATATCGCCAATTTCTGGAGCATCTACTAAACGTTTGTGAGCCATTGATTCTAATTTATCAAGAAGTTTAGGCGTTTTTTTATAAAGTAACGTTCCAGTTTTATGATAGATTTTTGTTGTATCTAAAAAATCTGATAAATCTGACATGTACCGAGTGTAAAACTTAGCCCCTTCTTTAGCTAGAAAGTACCACTCCTTATTTCTTCTTTGTGATAACCAAGGTGAAATGATACCGGCAGCAGCTGAGCTGGCTTGACCAGTTCCATCATCAAACAAGGTGACATCAATAGTTGGTTCCTGAGATAAATAAAAGGCGGCAGTTGAACCAACAATACCACCACCTATAATTCCTACTTTATGTTTTAATGACATATTATCATATCCTTTTAGCTTTATTTACTTGGATAAAAAGGCTCGACATGGACATCAATGTCAAAAATATCATATTTTTCTTTTAGCTCAGTTTCTAATTGATCGACTAATTGATGACTATTTTCAACAGTTAGAGTTGGATTCATTGAGACAACAACGTCTAAGAATACATTAGCCCCTAAACTTCTAGCACGAATGCTAACGACATCCATAATACCATCCATATTCAGGATATCATTTTTATATACTGTTAACAAATCTTTATCAAAACCATCAGATAAATAAAATGTACTTTCTTTGAAAATTTCATAAGCTGTTTTCAAAATGATACAGCCAATAATAATCGCAGTTAATGTATCAAGCCAACCTAATTTAAATGAAGCAGCAAAAACAGCAATAGAAGTCCCAATACTTGTTAGCATGTCACTAAAATTGTCTTTGGCGACGGCATGTAAAGCTTGACTGTTATTTTTTTCTGCAATTTTTTTATTAATCAAGTAAACCCCATACATAATTGAAGCAGAAAATAGACCAACATAGGCAGCTAATTGACTTGGTTGTTCCAGTTGCCTATCTACAATAGAACGGATACCATCCATCACCACTTGAACCCCCACAGCAAACATAATTAAAGAAGTTAATAAAGAGGCGACGTTTTCTGCTTTCCAATGCCCATATCGATGCTCATTATCAGCAGGTTTACGAGAAACTTTTAGTCCAATTAAAACAGCAATAGAAGCAATCATATCTGTGAAGTTATTCAACCCATCAGCAGATAAAGCTTGAGATTTACCATAATAACCAGCAGCTAATTTGATAAAAGCTAAAAAAATGTACGTAAAAATACTAATAAGGGCGCCTTTTTCTGCTTGTTTAATTTCATTAATCCTTTTTGTCAATAAACTCACTCCTTAAATGATACGAGAGTTAGTATAACAGACAAATGACCATTTAGAACAGATAGAAAAAAATATTAAGGCAACCTAAAAAATAAAATAAAAAGCCCCAAAATTAATTGAGACTAAGCTGCAGGATTAATTAATACCCCGTTAATATTATGGACTGTTGTTAAATTAATACGTTCATCATATTTTTCATCTGTTCCTTTTTTAGAAAAATTAAAGTATAGGTCATCCCCGTTATAAACTAATTCAAAAAAGTCGATATCATCATAGATAAAACGTTCAGAATTATTATAGATAACGACAATTCGTCCTTTTGTAATATATAAATTTGATAATAATACTTTATTTTTTAACTCAATAAGTGAATGTTTTCTTGGCATAATTATCTCTCCTTTTGTATGTAGTGTATCATAAATAACAGAGTTGATAAAATAATTAGAAATTATTCAAACGTTAGAGTTTCTAAACGATCAAAAGCTTCTTCTAAAACAGGAATATCTTGTGTCGCTGCTAATCGAATAAAGTTTGAACCACTTTCTCCAAAGGCTTGACCTGGGATAACAAGAATTTGTTTTTCTGTTAATAATTTCTTAGAAAAGGCGACAGAGTCCAAACCTGTCCGACTAATGTTAATGAAGGCATAAATACTTCCTTTTAGTGAGTGAACACTTAAAAATGGAATGTCTTGGATACGTTTTTCAATATATTCTAAACGTTCTTTAAATAAATGAACCACTTCTTTTGATACATCTTGATAGTGGTCTAAAGCATAAATACCAGCCCGCTGAGAAGGAGTAGGAGCAGAGTAAGTCACATCTTCAGATAATAAATGACAGGCATCGTTAATATATTTTGGTGCAATCATATAGCCTATTCTCCAACCAGTCATAGCAAATGTTTTTGAAAAACTACTAAAGGTAATCGTATTATCTGGCGCTAATGAAGCCATAGGAGTAAAAGGTTCGCCAAAAGTGAATGCTTCATAAACTTCATCTGATAAGATAAATAAATTATGTGTTATTGCGAGTTCCGCTATTTTAGTTAAGGTACCTTTAGAAAAAACGGCACCAGTTGGATTATTTGGAGAGTTAATGATAATGGCTTTTGTTTTTGTCGTAATAGCTTTTTCTAAAATAATTGGATCAATTTGAAAGTCATCTTTCTCATAAGTTGGAATGATAATAGGTGTTCCACCAGCCTCAATAACTTGTGTTTTATAAGGAGAAAAGTAAGGTTCATGTATAATGACTTCATCTCCTTCATTTAATAAAACTTGAAGAGTAAGATACATACCTTGTAAAGCACCCACAGTAGCGCGTACTTGATTTTTTTCAAAAGATAAATCATATTGTTTTTTATAAAAATTGATAACGCTTGTTAAAAAGTCGTCACTTCCATCAGAAGCAGTGTAATGCGTGTGTCCGTTATAAGTGTCTTTAAATGCCGAGTCAATAATTTCTTTAGGAGTTGTGATGTCGGGATCGCCAATAGATAGATTTAATAGGTTAGGGGTTTTACTGGCTAAATCAGTAAATTCCATTAATAAATTTTCGCTTGGTATTTGGTAAAAAGTATTTAACATTGTTTTATTCATTGATATCCTCCTTAATAATAAAAAAAGTCAAAGGTTTCTCCTTTGACTTTTTTATAGTACTTTTTCTAAAAAGCCTTGTGTTCTGTCATTTTTTGGGTGTAAAAAGATATCATCAGGGGCTCCTTCTTCTTGAATTACCCCTTTATCCATAAAAATCACTCGATCGGCTACTTCTCGGGCAAATCCCATCTCATGAGTCACGACGACCATGGTCATGCCTTCTTCGGCTAACGCATTCATAACGGCTAGAACTTCACCAACCATCTCAGGATCTAGCGCACTCGTTGGTTCGTCAAATAACATGACATCTGGATGCATCGCTAGGGCACGCGCGATCGCGACACGTTGTTGTTGACCACCAGATAAACTTTTTGGGTATTGATTGGCTTTATCTTTTAGTCCAACTCGTTCTAATAGAGCAAGTCCTTCTCTGTCAGCTATGTCTTGTGACTCATTTTTTACTTTTACTGGGCTAATAGTCAAATTTTCTAACACTGTTTTATGTGGGAAGAGGTTAAAGTTTTGGAACACCATCCCCATTTTTTGACGGAGTTGATTGATGTCTACTTTTGGATCAAGTAGGTTGGTTCCCTCAAATTCAATCATACCACTAGTCGGTGTTTCGAGTAAATTTAAACAACGTAGAAACGTACTTTTTCCGCTACCAGAAGGGCCAATCACTACAACCACTTCACCTGCTTTTATATCTAGATTAATTCCTTTTAAGACGTCATTATCACCAAAGGATTTTTTTAAATCGTGTATCTTAATCATTGGTACCAATTCTCCTTTCAGCTACACCTAATGCACGAGATAAGGTGAAGGTTAATACAAAATAAATCAATGATGCAATTAAAATTGGTAAGAATGGTTTGAAACTTGCACCACGTACTACGCCTGCTTGGAACATTAATTCAGATACCCCGATAACAGATACCACAGATGATTCTTTAATGACAGTCACAAACTCATTTCCTAAAGCAGGTAAAATATTTTTAATCGCTTGTGGCATGATAATATATCGCATCGCTTTTTTCTGACTCATACCTAGAGATCGTGCCGCTTCAGCTTGTCCTTTATCAACGGCGTTTAACCCAGCACGAATGATTTCAGCTACATAAGCCCCACTGTTTAGTGATAAGGCCACACAACTTGATGCAAGAGCACTTAGGTTAATTCCTAAAACATTTAGTCCAAAGAACACTAAAAAGATTTGAACCAGTAGGGGAGTCCCACGCACGTATTCGATGTAGATGACTGAAATCCACTTAAATAATTTATTTTTCGATTGTTTCATTAACGCAAGCAGTGTTCCTAAAATACTACCAAACAGTACCCCAATAATGGCTAGGAAAATCGTGTAGCCAGTCCCTTTAATGTAGTAGGGAGCATATTTTTTCATAAAAGACTCATCTTGGAACATATAAGGAATGACTTCTTTTTTGTACTCAGTCATTAAATCTTTATCATTAATTTCCTTTATAGAAGCATTAACTAAATTTAAAAAATCAGGTGCATTTTTTTGTATAGCCACTGCCGTTCCTTTATTTGCATTATCAAGTCTAATATCAGCAAACATTAATGAGTTGTCTTGTGTTAGGTAAGCTTCAGCGACTGGCTCTTCAATGACAGCAGCATCAATTTTCTTTTTTTGGAGTTGTAAAATAATATCAGGTACTTGTTGGAGAGAGACTGTATTGGCATGTAATTCATCGTTAGAAAGTTCTTCTTGCATGGATTGAACTTGTGCTCCAACTTTTATACCGTTAAAATCATCAACTGTTTTAAATTTATCTTTGTCTTCTTTTCTAATAACTATTTTTTGTTCGACTGTCATATAAGGATCAGAAAAATTAACTTCTTTTAATCGTTCTGGAGAGGGAGACATACCAGAGATAATTAAATCAATTTTTCCAGTTTTAAGCGCCCCAATTAACGCATCAAATCCATACTCTTCGACTTTTAATTTAACGCCCATATCATCTGCAATTTTTTGAGCGATTAAAATATCAGTCCCAACGACTTGATCTTTTCCATCCATTGTTGCGTGGAACTCATATGGAGCATAATCAGCAGACAAACCAACTGTCAATACCCCTTTATCTTTAATATTTTTCAAAATAGTCTCTTCTTCTGCAAATGTATGTAATGGCACTATAGTAGTTAGTACACCAATAATAAGTGTAAATAATAGCATTAACTTTTTTCTTAGTGAGCGTTTCATTACAAAACTCCTTTCTTTTTATCATGTTTTTCATTATAGAATAAATATAATTATTATTCAATATTTTTTGGATAAATGTATAAAAATGACTTATATTCAATTTTTTAAGACTGTTTATACATTTTAAGGATAATTATATTTTTATAATGATAAAAATTAAAAATAGATTGAGTTTGTTATAATCAAGCAGGTTGAATAAACCTCATTAGATGGAAGAGGAGGAGTAGGATGAATAAAAAATAAAAATTGGGTTAGCGCTATTTGGTGCAACAGTACCGAGAAGATGCAAATCTTGTTGGGGTGCCTGATGGTAGAACCATTTATTGAGAGACGAATCAAGAAAAAAGATAAATATTTTGACAATTTAAACTTACGTAAAGCTCTATCATATGCAATAGATGGAGAAGCCATTATCAACCATGTACTAGGAGATGGATCTAAGATTGTATGCGGGATTGTATCTAAAGGGCTTTCGTCAAATCCCAAAACAGTAAAAGATTTTGTTGCAGATTCATAGAAGTACAAAGAGTTTGATGAAAAAAGAAAAAGAATATTTTGAAAAAGCTAAAAAAGAGTTGATTATTGATACGCATCGTTTCGAGATTTTAACAGATGATCATGACTCAACGAAAACATTGCTGAGTACATTCAAAGTGCTTATAAAGATGTATTAGGAATTGAAACAAACGTAGCAATTACCACAAAACCCATTCGTCCTGACTGTACGACTGCAAAAGGGGGGGAGATGGTCGTGACTGGTTGGGGAGCAAATTATAACGATGTGAGTTCATTCTTAAATTTATTTGTGACAGGAAATAGTTACAACAAAGGGAAATATTCTAATCCTAAATACGATAAATTAATCGAAGGATCTAGAACAACGCATGCAACTAATTTAGAAGCGAGATGGCAAAATCATTTGGATGCTGAAAAAGTATTGTTGGGTGAAGGTTATGCTGTCATTCGACTATATCAAGTAGTTGAAGGACATTTAATTAATCCTAAAACAAAGGATATGGTCGTCATGTTGCTGGAGCTCCCTATGATTATAAATATATGTCAGTAGAGTAATCATAAATTTGAGTATAGAGATTTTACTTAGAATAGTTTTTATATAATTAATCAATAAAATGTAACAAAGTACCCCGTTGAATTCATGTAAGAGTGAAGCTGAACGGAGGTGTTTTTTATTTTTAAATTTGTTTTGAGTATCAAATTAAAATGATTTTTGTTATAATTAGACAATAGTTACTGAATGTCTAGATGTCTAAAGGAGGCGTATTTGTATGTTACCACAAACAGGAGAAGTTATTATGAATTGGCTGCCATATATAGGCATTGCACTTGTTGTCGTTGTAGCTTTTTTATTGTTTAAGAAAAAAAAATCTAATGACGATGAAGAACAAAATGAACCATAACACAAGAAGCACCTTTTTAGGTGTTTTTTTGCTATAAAGAAAAGGAGAGATAATATGTCAAAACTACTAGAGCGTTTTATTACATATGTCAAACTAAATACACGTTCAGATGCAAGTAGTAGCACCATCCCAACGACTTATTCTCAAGTGGAATTTGCCTTAATATTAAAAAAAGAATTAGAAGAAATGGGATTAGATAGTATTTTTTATAATGAAAAAAATGGTTTTTTGACAGCCAAATTACCTAAAAATAGTGATGAAAAGGTGACGTCAGTTGGATTTATTGCACATTTAGATACAGCTGATTACAATGCTGATAATATCACACCACACGTCTTTTCTAATTATGATGGTGGTGATGTGGTATTGAATAAAGAAACGAACATCATCATGAAGGTGGATGAGTTTCCTAACTTGAAGGACTATGTAGGAGAAACATTAATTACAACTGATGGAACAACTCTCTTAGGTGCAGATGATAAGGCAGGAATTGTGGAAATATTAGAACTGTTGGACTATTTCATTAGTCATCCAGCGATTGAGCATGGAGATATTTATGTTGCTTTTGGTCCTGATGAAGAAATTGGAACAGGGGCAGACCATTTTGATGTATCATATTTTCCAGTGGACTATGCTTATACTATTGATAGTGGACGTATCGGACACTTTGAGTATGAAACGTTTAATGCTGCTCAAGCCACGTTAACGATAGATGGGACAAGCGTTCATCCAGGGACAGCATATGGCATGATGGTTAATGCATTAAAAGTGGCAATAAATATAGATGCACAACTTCCTCAATTGGATGTACCAGAAAAAACACGAGGTTACGAAGGATTTTATCTACTTCATGATTTAGAGGGAAGCATTGACTCAGCGACAATGACTTATATTATTCGAGATCATGATAAAGCTCGCTTTGCTGAGAGAAAAGACTATATGACACGACTTGTTGATGAAATGAATAAGACGTTTGATCGTCCAAGAATTTCTCTTCAATTAGTTGATCAATACTATAATATGAAAGACATCATAGAACAAGATATGAGAAGTGTTGATGTTGCTGTTAAAGCAATGAAACAGTTAAGTATTGACCCAATTATTACCCCTTTTAGAGGTGGAACAGATGGTTCAAAAATATCATTTATGGGTGTGCCTACACCAAATATTTTTACAGGTGGAGAAAATTTTCATGGGCAATATGAATTTATTACATTAGAATCGATGGAAACTGTTGCAAAATTATTGATAGAAATTGTTAAATTAAGTGATTAAAAGGAGGAACAATTTATGACTTAATGGTTATTAACATGTGTCGATTTAAAAGAAGAACAAAAGATTTACCTTCAGGATAATTTTCCAACAATTAGGGTTGTTTCAATTGACTTGTTAGCTGTATCAGATTACGAAAAAGTGACTATTATCTATGGATGGTCTGATAAGCTTCCTTCATTGACTCATTTTCCTTCTTTAAAATGGTTACAAACTCTTTCAGCTGGAGTGAATTATTTACCATTAGAAGAATTGGCTAAACGAGATATTCTGGTGACAACAACAAGTGGTATTCATGGTCATCAAATGACTGAGAGTGTTCTAGGAATGCTGTTTAGCTATACTAGAAATATTCGCGAATCTATTTTAAAACAAGAAAAACATGAATGGGGGATAGTAAATACCGGAACTGATTTAGTTGATAAACGGGTGTTAATTTTTGGGACAGGAAGTATCGCACAACAATTAGCAAAAACGTTACAAGTATTTGGTTGTGATGTCTTTGGAATTAATCGAAGTGGAAGACAGGTGGATCATTTTACACAAACGTTTAATTATCAAGAGGGGAAAAGTAAGTTAAATACAATGGATATTGTAATTAACTTACTGCCTGGGACAAAGGAGACGTATCATTATTTTAATGACGATCTATTTTCTAATATGAAAGATGGTGTGGTCTTTATCAATATGGGACGTGGTACTTCAGTTAGTACAAGTGATTTAATTTCTCATATTAAGACAGAAAAAATAGGATTTGTAGCACTGGATGTTTTTGAAGAAGAACCTTTACCTAAAGACAGTGAGTTGTGGAATTTACAAAATGTTTTAATTCCCCCCCACATATCCGGTGCAACGGATAAATATAATGACCGTGCATTTACTATTTTAACGGATAATTTAATTAAATTTATGAATCATGAAGAGTTAAAAAATGTTGTGGATTTAAATTTAGGGTATTAACTTAATTATAAGCAGGTAGCCTCTTATTTTTATAAGGGGCTTTTGATAATGCTTTGTAGGATATGTCATATATTTTTGATAAAAAGTGTTTAGAGAATTATAGTTAATTTAGTCATATATATATGTCATTTTTTAGAGAGGAAATTATGAATCGCATAAAAGAATATCGTAAGCAACAAGGATTATCACAAGCTGAACTGGCAAAACGTGTCGGAGTGGCACGTCAGACGATTAACTTAATTGAAAATACAACGTATAATCCATCATTAGAATTATGTATAAATATAGCCAAAGAACTTCAAACAGACTTGAATACACTATTTTGGAACGTAGAAGGTGAGGAATAAAAATGAAGAATATAGAACAAACATTACTTAAACATTTTGTTGGTTACATTGATGATAGAGATGAATACCAACAAAAAATGATTATTAAAATATTGGCAGATGCTAATATGATGACCTTTATTTTACTAACGGTTTGTATGATGATTAGTTTTATCTGGGATGCTTGGCATCATACAGTGTCATTAGGAACAATCTTTTTATTTTTAATTCAGCAATTGAATTCTTATTATATTTTAGTAAAAACAAAGAAATTTGATGTTCTTAAAACAGAAGTATTTGATGAAGATAGCTATAAAAAAGAATTGGGTAAAATTAAAAAAAGTGCCATTTTATCAGGCATTAACTGGGGGATTTCCATGTTCGCTTGGATGGAATTTTTATTTCCACTTATACTAAATGAGCCCATTGAATTAAAATGGTTTAATGTATGTGTGTGATTTATTGCAAGTATACTATTTGGTGGATCAGTGTATGTAATTGGTAAAGGAAAATTGAAATTAATCAAAGAATAAAAAAGATTAGGTTATCCAATAAACTGAATAACCTAATCTTTTATTTATTTATTTATTTATTTTTTACACACACCACTTCAGGAGCAAAGACATCTTTTTGTAAAAGAGTCAATAAGCCAGTTTCTTTGTTTCTTTCAAACAGAGTTAAGTTATCTGAATTTTGATTTGCTACAACAATAAAGTCTTCATTTTTTGATAGGTTAAAGTCACGAGGGAAATCTCCCTCCACTGAAATCCACTGTAATGTGTTTAGTGTTTTACCATCTTCTGATACTTCATAAACCACAAGTGAATTATGTCCCCTATTAGATGCATATAAGAATTTACCATTTTTTGAAATACGAATAGCAGCCCCACCGTTAAATTCAGTATGAGTTTCAGGTAAAGTTGAAATGGTTTGAAGTGCTTTAAAGCTACCAGTTGCAACATCGTAATCTAAAGCAATCACGTTGCTTGATAATTCACCGAATAAATAAGCGATTGGTTTTGTTGGATGAAATACAAGATGACGAGGTCCAGTGCCAGGAGTAGCTATAAATTTAGCTACTTCGGTTAATTTACCATTATTGTCGACATCATAGGTATAGACTGTGTCATTTCCTAAATCGCAGACTACTAATCGGTTATCAGGTGTTAAATCGGCATAATGGACATGAGGGCCGTCTTGATTTTCATGGGGACCGTTACCAGTATCTTGGATTTTATCAGCAAGTGAGACAGCCCCGTTTTCATCAATAGTATAAGAATATAAAATTCCTTGATGATAGTTTGCTCCGTAGACCACTTGTCGCTTATTATCAACAGCGACATAGCAAGGAGGAGCTCCTTCTACCATGACACGATTGATTAAAGTATACTCTCCATTTTCTTCTGTTTTGTAGCTAGCGACTCCACCTAGATTGCCTTCTTTTGCTACTGAATATAAAATCCCTTTGTTTGATACATCTAGATAAGTTGGGTTGTCTTCGTTTATTAAGTGATTTAAGTGAACAAGCTCTTTCTTTTTTGTATCTAATGAGATTTCATAAATCCCTTGACTGATTCTTCTTGTATATGAGCCTAATAAAAATTTTTCCACGTCACTCATTCCTTTCGCGTTGATGCGTTTATTATAGCATTAGAATAAATTATACGCACTTTTGAGATAAAATATGAAATGAAATATTCTTTTGTTTATTAGATAATACTAGGAATCTATTGTTATGATGATAAAATTAGTGAAATTCCCATACAGAAGAGAGGATGAAAAAAGACGGTCAACCTTGTTTATTGGTTACTGATTGTAGTAAGATGATGAATGAAGGATATTATGTAATAAGGAAAGAGTAAGGTAGATAATGAAAAAAAAGACAAAATCACAACACATAAAACCTAAAAGTTTTCAAAGCACTCGTTTTACTGTCGAACAAGAGGATGAGTTATTACCATTTCTATTGACACACATTAATAAAAGTCGTAATGCGGTAAAATCTATTTTAACTAGAGGGCAAGTTGAGGTAAATAATACTCCGACAACAAAACACAATTATAAATTAACAAGTGGTGATGTTGTTAGTATTCAAAGTAATGAATCTTTAATGAAAGAAAAAGCGTTAATAGGCTTATCAGTTGTTTATGAAGATGATGATATTATTGTGATTGATAAGGAAGCAGGGTTATTATCAGTTGCCACTGATAAAGGAAATGAACCCACAGCACATAATCAACTAATGGGTTATGTGAAAAGAGACCATCCTAAAAATCGAGTGTTCATTGTACATAGATTAGATAAGGATACATCTGGTGTCATGTTATTTGCTAAAAAAGAATCTGTGAAACATGCCTTACAAGATAGTTGGAAAGAGTCTGTTCAAGAAAGATTGTACACGGCATTAGTTGAAGGCAAAGTAAAAAAAGAAAATGACACGATTACTTCTTGGTTAACTGAAAGTAAAACCTTTAAAGTTTATTCAAGTCCGAATGACAATGGCGGGAAAAAAGCGATTACCCATTATAAAGTAACGCGACAAAATAATGATTATAGTTTGTTGGAAGTGTCACTTGAAACTGGACGGAAAAATCAAATTCGAGTTCATATGGAAAGTATTGGTCATCCTATTGTTGGCGATAAAAAATATGGCGCAACGAGTAATCCATTGAAACGGTTAGGATTGCATGCTACGACATTAGTATTTAGTCATCCCACTACTGGAAAAAAAATGGTGTTTAAATCTAAAATACCACGTTCATTTATAAAGAAAACACAAGTAAGTAAATAAATTTTTTGTTTTTCTACTAAGTAAATATTGAGTGGTATCTTAATTGATTAACAGTACATTATGTTAAGAAGAAAATAAATATAATAAAAAAAGAGTAACCATTAAACTTCAATTATAAGGTGTATGGTTATTCTTTTTTTTATTTAATTTTTCTTTTGCTTTAGTTGAAATATTATCTTTTTGAGTTTATTCCCAAGTAAGAACGCCTTTAATATCATTTACTTTTATTTTTAAATAAGCATGTTCTTTTAATGGTTTATCTTTGTAAGCATCAAATTCAAGTTCTTTTTCCGTTCCTTTATCGTCAAAACTAGCAAGATTATAAGCATAGATTGAACCCTGTTTAATCTCTCTATCATCTAGTGCCTCTTTAGTCTTAGAAGGTTCTTTCGTAACTTTTGTATAATAGTATGTACCACCTTGGTACTTGTGGTAAAGAGACATTGGTGTTGCAATACAGGCGATTAAAATAAGTGCTAATATTATTTTTTTGTAGTAGGTCATGATAAATCCCCCTCTCTTCAAACATTAGTATAGATAAAAATGTTATAACATTAATGATTACACATAACATGGAAGATGCTATAAAATATGGAAATCGCTTAGTCATGTTACATGAAGGGAAAATTGTCGTGGATATCAATCAAAAAGAAAGAGAAGGGTTGAAGGTCCAAGACTTAATGGATTTATTTCAAAAAAATAGTGGAAAATCATTGACAGATGATGCACTGATATTATCTTAATGTCTTATTTAAAAAACTCAAATCAAATTGATTTGAGTTTTTTTGTTCGTGAAATTTTTATTTTAATATTTGTGATTAAAGTTCTTTTATAAGCATTTTAATCAAATTTAATCTTGTGAAAACATTATAAAAAGGGTTTATTTAATGTTAAAAACATCACAAATAGATTGTGTAAACGTTATTTTATGATATAGTAGTTACTAAGGTAGCTACTAAAAAAGAGGTTGAAAAAATTATGGAAACAATAATACAAATAATGAAAAAATATCATTTTTCTGAGATGGAGACATTAGTGTACACCACACTGTTGGAACAAGATAAGCTAACAGGTTATGAAATAAGTAAACAATCTGGTGTACCACGCTCAAAAGTGTATAACATTTTAGAAAAGTTATTGAAAAAAAATTTAGTTATTGTGAATAAATCAGAACCAAAGTTGTATCGAGCGATATCTTCAGATGAATTTATTGAACGCTTAGAAAAGGATGTCAAACAGGATTTAGCTGTTTTGGATAAGCAATTAGGCGAGATAAAAGAAGCTGAAGAAGAAGAGTTATTATGGAAAATTGAAGGGTATTCTCATGTTTTGGAAAAAGTTGAGCATTTAATCAAGCACTCTAAAAAAAGTTTGTTGGTTCAAATATGGAAACAAGATATCAGTAACGAGCTATTATTTTTATTACAAGAAGCTGAGAAACGATTAGACGAGTGTGTGGTGATTCTATTTGATACAGAACATCATTATAATCTGCCATTAAATCATTATTATCAACATGGGTTTGAAGAAGAAAAATTAAAAGACTTTGGATCTAGGTGGATTAACATTGTTCGAGATGAAAAAGAAGTGGTGTTTGGTACATTATCAGAAGAAACAAGTCAAACAGACGTCACGTGGACAAAAAATAATGCGATGGTTAGTTTATCAAAAGAATACATTAAACATGATGCTTATACATTGAAAATTATTGAAGAATTGCCTCAAGAATTGCGTAGTAAATATGGTCACGAGTTTGAAAAAGTGCGTTCAATATTTAAGGGGGAATAGTTATGGTCAGAACAGTTTTATTAACATTAATTATATTAGTCAATGGATTTTTCGCTTTTACTTTTGTGAAAGATTTAATGAGTCATAAAGAAGAATTTAAAGAAGAAAAAGCGAATGTAAAATGGTTGCCTTTTACATCATTTATCATGTTTTTCCTATCAACATTTGGTATTTCAGATTTTGCAATAGGAACCGTTCTTTATCCAAAATTAGGTTGGGTAAATATGAAAAAATTACCAGGAACATTAAACACACAATGTGTTATACCTGTAGCAGCAATGGCATTATCATATATTTCAGGGGTAAATGTTGGGATTAAAACATTAGCCATTTGTATTGTGGCACAAGTTATTGGTGCTTATATTGGACCAAAATTTGTTGTAAAATTACCTGAAGATACCATAAAAAAATTCGTTGGTGTTGGGTTAATTATTGCCGCATTCTTAATTTTTGCGGGACAAGTTAATTGGATTCAATCAAATGGGACAGCAACAGAGTTATATGGTGGTAAACTAGTCCTAGCAGCGTTTTTATTATTTGTATATGGGGCATTAAATAATATTGGGATTGGGTCATATGCTTTGACAATGGTTACAGTTTACTTATTAGGAATGGATCCAATTGCCGCTTTCCCAATTATGATGGGAGCGTGTACCTTCTCAGTGCCAATCGGAAGTGTTCAATTCATTAAATTTGGTGAATATAGCCGTAAAATCACATTATTTACGTCAATATTTGGTGTTCTAGGGGTATTGGTAGCAGTCTTTTTAGTGAAATCACTAAATACTTATATGTTGAAATGGGTTGTTATCTTTGTTCTTTTATATAGCTCATATTCAATGTTAGCAGCACAACTTAAAAAAGGATCACAAACAGCTTAAGGGGGAAAAGAGTATGTTATTTTTGAAAAAAGAAGATATTGAAAAATGTTTTGATATGAGAGCGGCAATGGATGCATCACTAGAGGCATTAAAAATTTATTCAGAAGGTCGGGCAAGTATTCCGTTACGAACAAATATTCCAGTACCAAAAGCAGAGGGACAAAGTCTTTATATGCCTGGTTATGTTGAATGTGACAGTGGAAAAGATGCATTAGGTGTTAAAATTGTGTCGGTTTACCCAAAAAATATTGAAAAAAATATCCCAAGTGTTCCAGCGACAATGGTCGTTCTTGATGCGGAAACAGGGATTGTGAATGCGATGCTTGATGGCACTTATTTAACACAATTAAGAACAGGGGCTGTGCAAGGAGCTGCAACAGAACTTTTGGCGAGAAAAGATGCAAAAATAGGGGCACTGATTGGAACAGGTGGACAAGCTGAAAGTCAATTATGGGCGATGTTGACAGCAAGAGACTTAACAGAAGTACGTATCTTTGATATTGATTTTGAAAGAGCCTCTGTATTTGCAAAAGAAATGGCAGAAAAATTTAAGGTTACAATGATTCCAACTCAAACAGCACAAGAATGCGTTGAGGGTGCTGACATCATTACAAGCGTAACAACATCTAAACGTCCGACATTCTCTAGTGAGTGGGTGAAAAAAGGAGCTCATATAAATGGAGTGGGAGCATACACACATGATATGTGCGAAATTCCACGAGAAATCATTAAAGAATCTGACTTAATTATCTTTGATACAATGGACGGTGTGTTACAAGAAGCAGGCGACTTTATGCAACCACTAGAAGATGGCTATCTATCAAAAGATAAATATGCTGGTGAATTAGGAGAGCTTGGTTTAGGTAAATTAACTGGTAGAGAACATGATGAAGACATTACTATTTTCAAAACAGTTGGTTCAGCTGTACTAGATGTATACGTGGCGCAAAAGATGGTTGAACAAGCGAAAGAAAAAAATATTGGTTTAACTGTATAAGAATAAAAAATCAATCACTTATGTGGTTGATTTTTTTATTAGACAAAAATAGTTATAAAACAATCATATTTATTTATTATTTAAATGTTTAAATGAAAAGAATAAATAAGTAGAGGTGATTAAATGAAAAAACTAAGCAAAGCCATATTTATTGTAGGATTAGTAATAGTGATTGTTGCCATTTTTTTGCTTTTAAATATAATTTATTTCAAAATCCGGTCATCTTGAAAAAATTTGTTCATCGATTTGGCTTTTTTGGTCCAGTTATCTTTATTTTAATTCAAATCATTCAACCAATTGTGCCGATTATTCCTGGTGGGGTAAGTGATGTTGCTGGGATTTTATCTTTTGGTCCTGTTCTTGGTGTATTGTATGCTTCAGCTGGATTAGTAATAGGAGAAATCATATTATTCTTACTTGTGCGTAAATATGGTAGAAAATTTGTTTTATCAATCACATCAGATAAAAATATGCCCCGTTTAGAAAGGCTAGTTGATGTCGGAAATAAACACACTATTTGGATGTTAATTATTGTGTTTCTGATGCCATTTGGTCCAGATGATTTAGCGTGTCTAGCTTCTGGGTTTACAAAGATATCTTTAAAAGATTATATTAAAACGATTATATTATTAAAACCAATTTCTGTAGCTATTCATTGTTATTTATTGCTAGATGTTTTTAAAATGGTGAAAATAAACTAATAGTGCTAGTAATTTAGATAAAACATGTTACACTGATAAAGCTAAAATAAAGAAAATAGGCGAGTGGCTTATTTATGAAGGATGTTAACATGGTAAAAAATAAATTTAATCTATTTGGTATTGATGAGTCGATAATTGAGGCATTAGATGTTTTAGGTTATACAACCCCCACAGAAGTTCAGAAAGAAGTGGTACCATTACTTCTTGAAAAAAAAGATATGGTGGTACAATCTCAAACAGGTAGTGGGAAGACAGCCGCTTTTGGTATTCCTGTTTGTGATACAGTAGAGTGGGAAGAACGATACCCTCAAGTGTTAATTCTAACGCCAACTAGAGAATTGGCGACACAAATTCAAGAGGAATTATTTAATATAGGTCGTTATAAGCGATTAAAAGTCGTGAGTTTATTTGGAAAAAGTTCTTTTCAAATGCAGGTTAAACAATTGAAACAACGAACACATATTGTAGTTGCAACACCTGGTCGGTTGTATGACCATATCATGCAAAAAACAATCAACCTAAGTAAAATCAATCAAGTGATTATAGATGAAGCAGATGAAATGTTTGCGATGGGATTTATCGAGCAATTAGATCAAATCATGCCGAGATTACCTAAAAAAAGAAATACGGCGCTATTCTCTGCTACAATGCCAGATGCGGTGAAACGATTATCTAAAAAGTACCTACATAATCCAGTATATGTTGAAATAAAAAAAACGGATGACCAGAAGAAACGTATTTCACAATACTATCAATGGACAGCTGATGATGAAAAAAATGCGCAGTTTAAAGATACATTGATTGTTGAGAATCCTGAGACAAGTATTATTTTTTGTAATACAAAGGTTATGGTTGAAGAGTTAACGAAGCAACTAAAAAATCTAGGTGTTAATTGTGAGATGTTACATGGTGGGATGGAGCAACGAGATCGAACACGTGTGATAAAAGATTATAAACGTGGATACATTCATTGTTTAGTCGCAACAGATGTCGCAGCTAGAGGGATTGACGTATCAGACATTAAGCTAGTTGTGAATTATGATATTCCTGATAAAGTTGAAACCTATACGCATCGAATCGGCCGTACAGCTCGTTTTGAAAAAAGTGGGAAAGCTATATCATTTGTCAATTCGAAAGATAAATCCTCTTTTAAAGCGATTTTGGCTAAACAAGGCGATAGTCTTGAAGAAATGCGTTGTCCCAATCAAGAGTTAGTAAAAGAGATGAAACGTCCATTTTTAGATAGACAATTAGAATCTCCAAAATTACGTAAAGAAAAAGGGTTGTCTTTTAATGAAGACATTATGAAAATTCATATTAATGCAGGGAAAAAGCAAAAAATGCGTGCCGGTGATATTGTTGGAGCCTTATGTCAAATTGATGGTATGACTGCAGATGATATTGGTGTGATCGATTTATTAGATATTTCAACTTTTGTCGACATTTTAAATGGTAAAGGTGATTTGGTATTAAAAACACTTCAAACAAAACCAATTAAAGGACGTTTGAGAAAAGTAAACAAATCAAACGTTACAAAGTATGAGCAAGATTTACAAAAATATCAACGCTAAAAAAGAGTTCTTTTAAGAGAGCTCTTTTCTTTTTTCGAATGTTTATAGAAAGAAGGGTGTGATGATTGAATGGTTTTATCAAGCTTATTGTTTTTCTTAGGGGCATCTTTGGCTTCTTTTTTTGTATTAGTGGGTGAGAGAGTATCTAAACAGGAATCCATTGTCCTACCTAGGTCTCATTGTTCTTATTGCCAACATGAGTTAAGGTGGTCTGAATTAGTTCCAGTGTTTTCTTATTGTTTCTTGAAAGGTCGCTGTTTATATTGCTTTAATCATATTGGTCATGCTAGTACATTGTGGGAATTATTTTCAGGTCTTTTATTTATGTTATTATATAGTTTAGAGGTAAACACATTACAAGGTGTTTTATTCTGTCTAGTTTGGTTTATCTTACTATCAAGGTTGAATCAGACAGATTATTAAAAAAACTCTCTATGAAAAAATCTATTATAAATAGTAAAAAAGTATTTGATTGGATGATTTTTTTCTAAATTTACAGTATACTATCATAGGATAAACTAAGGAGAGTAAAATAAATGGCTCAATTATTTTTTAAATATGGTGCGATGAATAGTGGGAAAACGATTGAAATTTTAAAGGTTGCTCACAACTATGAAGAACAAAATAAACCAGTCGTTTTGATGACCAGTGGATTGGATACAAGAGATGAGATTGGTGTTATATCCAGTCGCATTGGATTACGACGAGAGGCTATTCCGATTTTCCATGAAACCAATGTTTATGATATAGTAAAAAAGATGACTGATAAACCATACTGTATCCTAGTAGATGAGTCTCAATTTTTAGAACAAGCTCATGTGGTTCAATTTGCTAAAATTGTGGATGAATTAGATATTCCAGTAATGGCATTTGGACTTAAAAATGATTTTAAAAATGAGTTGTTTGAGGGCTCTAAGTATTTATTATTATACGCAGATAAAATAGAAGAATTAAAAACAATTTGTTGGTTTTGTCATAAAAAAGCCACAATGAATCTAAGAATGGATAACAATAAACCTGTTTATACAGGTGAACAAATTCAAATAGGTGGCAATGAAGCTTATTACCCAGTTTGTCGTAAGCATTATGTGAATCCGCCGTTGTCAAATCGAAAGGATGAAGAAAATGTTTGATCAATTACAATCAATCGAAGACCGTTATGAAGAATTAGCGGAGTTATTAAGTGACCCAGATGTCGTCAGTGACACGAAACGCTTCATGGAGCTATCTAAAGAAGAAGCAGGAACACGTGAAACAGTAGAAGTTTACCGTCGTTATAAAGAAGTGATAGAAGGAATTTCGGATACAGAAGAATTATTAGGTGAGAAACTTGATGATGAGATGCAAGAAATGGCAAAAGAAGAGTTGTCAGAGTTAAAAACAGAAAAAGAAGAATTAGAAGAACGGATTAAGATTCTTTTATTACCAAAAGACCCTAATGATGATAAAAATATCATTTTAGAAATTCGTGGCGCTGCTGGTGGAGATGAAGCGGCATTATTTGCAGGTGATTTGTTTGAAATGTATCAAAGTTACTCTCAAAATCAAGGTTGGACATTTGAGGTGATGGACGCTAATATCACTGATATTGGTGGTTACAAAGAAGTGACTGTGATGATTACTGGTAATAGTGTTTTTTCTAAGTTAAAATACGAAAGTGGTGCACATCGTGTACAACGTGTCCCATCAACTGAATCACAAGGTCGAGTGCATACATCAACGGCAACAGTTGTTGTGTTACCAGAAGCAGAAGAAGTTGAATTAGATTTAGAAGATAAAGACATTCGTGTGGATATTTATCATGCAAGTGGAGCTGGTGGACAGCACGTTAATAAGACTGCCTCTGCTGTGCGTTTGACACATATCCCAACAGGCATTGTTGTTGCGATGCAGGATGAGCGTTCTCAGTTAAAAAACAGAGAAAAAGCAATGAAGGTATTACGTGCTAGAGTGTATGACCAATTACAACAAGAAAGTCGTAGTGAGTATGATGCAAATCGTAAATCGGCTGTTGGTACAGGGGATCGCTCTGAACGTATTCGCACTTATAATTTTCCACAAAATCGTGTCACTGATCACCGAATTGGCTTAACGATTCAAAAATTAGATCAAATCTTAGCAGGAAAATTAGACGAAATTGTAGATGCTTTAATTATTTATGATCAAACAGCTCAATTGGAGAAATTAAATGGATAAGCCTATTACATATTTTGAAGTCCTGAAATGGGCTTCTTCTTTTTTAGAAGCACATGATAAAGACGCTTCAATTGCTGAATATTTATTACTTGAGTATAATCAATGGACAAAAACAGACTTGTTGTTACATTTTAAAAAAGATGTTCCCCAAGATTTATTGGACAGATTATCAAATGATTTAGAAAAGGTCAGTCAAGATTACCCACCCCAATATTTGATTGGCTCATGTGAATTTTATGGTGAACGCTTTTTAGTGTCAGAAGACACCTTAATTCCAAGACCAGAAACAGAAGAACTGGTAGAATGTTGTTTAACAGAAAATGATTTTCAAAACAAAGTTGTGGTGGATGTTGGAACAGGAACAGGTATTATTGCCATTAGTTTGAAAAAGAACAGACCTAATTGGACGGTTAGGGCGATTGATTTATCACCCGAAGCATTGGAAATAGCACAAAAAAATGCCAAATATTTAGAAACTGACATTGAGTTTTATGAAGGAAATACCCTTGAACCAGTAGCAAATCAGATGTTTGATATTATATTATCTAATCCACCTTATATTAGTGTTGATGAATGGGAAGAAATGGATGAATCAGTAAGAAATTATGAACCAAAATTAGCGTTATTTGCTAACGATAACGGGTTGGCTATTTATGAAAAACTAGCAAAAGAAGCAACGCAATTATTAACAAGTGATGGAAAGATTTATTTAGAGATAGGATATAAACAAGGAAGTAGCGTAGCACAGATATTTCAAGAGTATTTCCCTAATAAAATAGTAGAAATTGTAAAAGATATGTCAGGACATGACCGAATCGTTAAAGTTTACTAAAAGGAAGTGTAAAGATGGGTACAACAGTATATCATCATGATGAAATAAAAGAAGCAGCAAAAATTATTAAGCAAGGGGGACTCATCTCATTTCCAACTGAAACCGTTTATGGATTGGGAGCAGACGCAACCAATACAGAAGCGGTGAAAAAAGTCTATCTAGCTAAGGGACGTCCCAGTGATAACCCTTTGATTGTTCATGTGAATTCAAAAGAGATGGTAGAAGAATATGTTGATACTATTCCTGATAAAGCTTTACAGTTGATGAAGATATTCTGGCCAGGACCATTAACGCTTATTTTTAATTTAGCACAGAACAATAATTTATCAACCAGTGTAACAGCTAATTTAAATACAGCTGCTTTTAGAATGCCTAATAACTTTGTCACACTGGAATTGATTCGTCAGTCAGCTACACCACTAGTTGGTCCAAGTGCTAATACATCAGGTAAACCAAGTCCAACTACTGCCATTCACGTATTGAATGATTTAAGCGGAAAGATTGAAGGGATACTAGATGACGGTGAATGTGAGGTTGGGATAGAATCGACTGTGTTAGATATGAGCAATCCTAACATGCCGACTATTTTAAGACCAGGAGCGATTACAAAAGAAGAGATTGAAGAAGTTATTGGTGAAATAGCGATAGATACACACTTAATTGATGAACACAACGCCCCAAAATCGCCAGGTATGAAATACAAACATTATTCTCCTGACACACCAGTGGTAATGATAGATAGTGAATTAGATAATTGGGAAGAAGCGGTTGAATATTACCAACAATTAAATAAAACAGTTGCTATTTTATCTAATAAAGAAATAGTGAGTCGTTTAGTGGATTATTCGGTATTTGCTCATTATATACTATCAGACAAAAAAGATGTTAAATCTGCTATGCATCATTTGTTTGGTGGATTAAGGGCCCTCGATGCTGAATTATTAGGATATAATGGTGTAATTTTAGCAGAAGGGTATCCTGAAGTAAGCCAAAATATGGGTTATATGAATCGACTAAAAAAAGCAGCAAATCAAACATTTTTTAGAAAATAATAGTAATCATAAAGAAATATGGTACAATAGTATAAAAAATCGGGAGTGTGTTTGCATATGGATTATAAAAAAGAAGATGCTGTTTTGTGGGATGCTATAGCGAATGAAAAACAAAGACAACAAGAAACAATAGAGCTAATTGCTTCAGAAAATTTTGTATCTGAGGCTGTTATGGCAGCCCAAGGAAGTGTATTAACAAATAAATATGCAGAAGGATATCCTGGACGCAGATATTATGGTGGATGCGAATTTATTGATGTGGTAGAAAATTTAGCGATTGATCGTGCGAAAGATTTATTTCAAGCTGATTTTGCTAATGTTCAGGCTCATTCAGGTTCACAAGCTAACACTGCAGCCTACTTGTCTTTAGTTGAAGATGGGGATACTATTATGGGAATGGACCTAACAGCAGGAGGGCATTTAACGCATGGCTCTCCAGTAAACTTTAGTGGTAAAACATATAACTTTGTGTCATATGGTGTAGATCCAGTGACAGAAGTTATCGACTATGAAGTGGTGAGAATTTTAGCAAGAAAACATCAACCAAAACTGATTGTAGCTGGAGCAAGTGCATACTCTAGAGACATTGATTTCAAGAAATTTAGAGAAATAGCAGATAGTGTTGGAGCTAAATTAATGGTTGATATGGCTCATATTGCTGGACTTGTTGCAACAGGTCTCCATCAAAATCCAGTTCCGTATGCAGATATTGTGACATCAACGACTCATAAAACATTAAGAGGTCCTAGAGGTGGCCTTATTTTAACTAACTCTCCAGAATTAGCTAAAAAGATAAATAGTGCTATTTTCCCAGGTATTCAAGGGGGTCCATTAGAGCATGTTATAGCAGGAAAAGCTGCGGCATTTAGAGAAGCGCTATTACCAGAATTTAAAGATTATAGTAAACAAGTATTAGCAAATGCTAAGGCTATGGCTCGTGTAATCAATCAAACACCAGGAGCTCGTTTAATTAGTGGAGATACAGATAATCATTTATTATTAATAGATGTGACAGGGTTTGAGTTAACTGGTAAAGAAGCAGAAGCTATTTTAGATAGTGTACATATTACAGTTAATAAAAATACCATTCCATTTGAGAGCCAAAGTCCATTTGTAACAAGTGGTATCCGTATTGGGACACCCGCAATTACAACACGTGGATTTAAAGAAGAAGATGCTAAAAAAGTAGCTGAATTAATTGTTGAAGCACTAACTTATCATGGAGAAGAAAGTGTGTTAGAGAAAGTAAGAAAAGAAGTAGCAGAATTATTAAAGAGCCACCCACTTTATAAATAAAATTTTTAGGGAATTGACTAGTCAATTCCCTTTTTTTCGGCTACAATAGATAAGAATAAAATTTAAAAGGAGAATCGCATTATGGGAAAATTTCAAGTGATAGATCATCCGTTAATCCAACACAAGTTAACAATTATCAGAGAAAAAAATTGTGGAACAAAGGTTTTCAGAGAAGTTGTTGATGAGATTGCTATGTTAATGGCTTATGAGGTATCTCGTGATATGCCATTAGAAGACATTGAAATTGAAACACCAATGGGAACGTCAGTACAAAAAACGTTAACTGGTAAGAAAGTAGCGATTATCCCAATCTTAAGAGCAGGTATTGGAATGGTTGATGGTATGTTAGAATTAATACCAGCAGCTAAAGTTGGACATGTGGGTTTGTATCGTGACCATGATACTTTAGAACCAGTTGAATATTTTGTTAAATTACCAGCAGATATTGCTGAAAGACAATTATTTGTTGTAGACCCAATGTTAGCAACAGGTGGCTCAGCTATTATGGCAATTGATTTATTAAAACGTCGTGGCGCAACAAATATTAAATTTGTTTGTTTAGTAGCTGCTCCTGAAGGTGTCAAAGCTCTTCAAGAAGCTCATCCAGATGTTGATATCTATACTGCCGGTTTAGATGAAAAATTAAATGAAGAAGGTTACATTGTTCCTGGTTTAGGGGATGCTGGTGACCGTTTATTTGGTACAAAATAATAAGATTTAAAAGAGATCAGACTACATATTCTGGTCTTTTTTTTGTGAAAAAATCTCTTTTTCCAATTGTCAATAGGACAAACCTATTAAAATAACTATTAGATTCCATAATATTCCATAATATTCTGTAATTTATAATCGGTTACCAATCATTATAAATTAAACTTATATTTTGCGAGAATATAATAAAATAAATATAAGAGAGAAGGTTATGGAAAATATTTGTATTAACTTAACTATTATCAACGTATTGTTATTCAATTAATCATTGTGATAACTATTGGCTCAGTATTAGGAATACTTTAGCTTAAAACACTTCATTTATGGCCTTTTGGAGGAAATCATTTAGGATTAGAGCATCCTATGCTAGGTATTCTAGGTGGTCAATTCGTTTATATGATGCCAATGCTATTTATGAATACTTTCTTTGATAAATGGCCAATGTCGTATTATAAAGAGAAATAATAGTTTAAAACCGTCAGACAGAAGGTTTTTTTCTTTGAGTAAAATTTAAAAAATGGTTACATCAATTAGTTATGATGTAACCATTTTTTTAGAAGGCTTTAGCTAATTCTTTTGTGTTTTCAATAATAGATGCCAAGATGTCATCAGATTTGTCTGGTTGATAGTCTAATCCCTCAATGATAATAGAATCTGTTTCTTCTACGCCAACAAAGTTAAAGATTTCTTTGACATATTTAGAGGAAGTATCTTCACCAGAGTGAATGCCCCCACTTGCTTGAATATGCAACATCTTTTTCCCTGGAACCAAGGGGATTTTACCAGTTTCAGTGTATTTAAACGTCTTGCCTGCAACAACGATGGTATCAATCCATGCTTTTAATTTAGTTGGAATATTTAAATTCCATAAAGGATTAGCTACGATAATTTTATCTGAATTCAGAAATTGTTCTGTCAATTCAGAAAAACGTTCAATTTTTTTGGCTTGTTCTTCCGTAATTTCTTTTCCTTCTCTTAAATTAGTCCAACCAGTTAAGATATCTTTATCAATTTCTGGTATGAAATCATCATAAACATCAACAAATTCAACCATATCTGTTGGGTGACTTTCTTTGTAAGATGTCAAAAAGGCATCTAATACTTTAAGGGTACGAGAATCATCTGTTGTTAAGGGGTGTGCTTTAATAACTAATACATGTGACATATAATTTCCTCAATTTATTTATATTTTACTTATTATTTATCAGTAAATATAAATATATAGTATTTTTTGAGAAATAGCAAAGTTTTTTTATTTGTGCTATAAACAAACAATTTATCATGTATTATTTTTAATAATAGAGTCCTTAAGAAAAAGTGATTTGAAATCGTTAACAATAACAGGTACTATTAACTTTATTAAAAGTAATATGAAGGAAAGAGGAATATTGCGATGTTAATTAATGAGTTATTAGGAATAAAATACCCAATTATTCAAGGAGCAATGGCCAAAATATCGACATCAGAATTAGTTAGTGCCGTATCAGAAGCAGGAGGACTTGGTGTTATTGCTTCTGGTGGTATGACAACGGAACAAGTAAGAGAAGAAGTCCGAAAAACGCAAAAACTAACAGATAAGCCATTTGCGGTTAATGTGATGTTGATGATGGAAAACCGAGATGACATTATTGATGTAGTGATTGAAGAAGGGGTTAAAATTATTACCTCAGGTGCAGGAACACCAAAACCATATATGAAACGTTTAAAAGAAGCAGGCGTTATTGTCATACCTGTTGTTCCAAATGTTGACATTGCCTTAAAGATGGAAAAATTAGGAGCGGATGCTGTGATTGTCGAAGGGATGGAAGCAGGAGGACATATTGGAGAAGTTTGTACATTTCCACTAGTGTCTGCGGCAACACAAGCGTTGAGTATTCCAGTTGTGGCTGCAGGAGGATTATCGAATGGCCAGTCATTAGCTGCAGCGTTAGCATTAGGTGCAAAGGGAGTCCAAATGGGAACAGTTTATCTAGCAACAAAAGAGTGCCCAGTCTCAGATGCGTATAAAGAACAAATCCTTTTATCTAATGAAGCATCAACCGTTGTGACAGGTCGAAAAAATGGGGCCCCTGTAAGAAACATCCGCAACGAGATGACAAGTCACTATTTAGAATTAGAGGATAAGGAAGTATCAAGAGATGAATTAGAAGCTTTAACCATAGGCTCCTTGTATAAAGCTGTTAAAGAAGGGGATATGGTGAATGGTTCGGTGATGGCTGGACAAATTATTGGGACAATTTCGACAATAAAAACAGTTCAAGAATTACATGATGACATTCTAGAGCAGTATAGAAAAGTATCACTGCCTAAAATATAGATAGAAAGGACGACTTACGTGAGTCGTCTTTTTTGTTTTGTGTATAATAAATGGTCAAAAGGTATTTTAAATAATAATTGAAAGTACAGATATTAGAAAGTAGATTAGCACCTATTGAGTGACTAATAATAAAGGTTTTAAAATGGTGGTATTATTTTGATGTAAATTATGAATCGAATTTAAACAAATGATGTATCTTTCTTTATGTTAATGTAGGGAGAAACCAAAATAATTGTTACGTCATAAAATCGTTCCAATAATCATAAATATTCAGAAAAGTAAAAAAACACATGATGCGTATTGTTTTAATAGTTAACTGATAGGTTGAACTTCTTTTTTAAGGCAGTGTTCTGTTTTTTTATTTTTTATTTGTTATACTTTAAAAGAAGGGGTGGGCAAATGTTATCACTAGATTATTACTTAAATTCAGGGACAACAACTGTTTCAAATTTATTGTTTAAATATTATAAAAAAATTGGTATGACGGACTCTGAATTGGTGTTTTATTTACAATTATTACAATGTAGTCAAAAAGGAAATGATTTTCCAACAATGGATATCATGTCACAATATATGGGCATAACAAATGAAATAGGCTATCAAATGGTTCAACAATTAATGACAAAAGGCGTTTTATCTATTGAAACGAGTCGTAATGAATTTGGCAAAACAGAAGATCGCTATGATTTAACGTTAGTCTATGAAAAGATAGAAAATGTTATGAATCAAGAAGCAGTTCAGACAACAGAAAAAATTCAAGAAGATAAAAAAGTAAATTTATTTAATAAGTTTGAACAAGAATTTGGTAGATCTTTATCACCAATTGAAATGGAGACTATCCAACAGTGGCTAAATGAGGATAAATATTCCGTTGAGTTAATTGAATTAGCTCTTCGTGAAGCCATACTAAATCAAGCTTATAGTTTAAAGTATATGGACCGAATTTTATTAAATTGGGAAAGAAAAAATTTGCATTCTAAACAAGCAATACAAAAGGATCAAAAACAGCGTTTAAAAGAAATAGATGAAAAAAAACTGACAACGACTGATGAGAAACTGCCAGAAATACCGATGTATAATTGGCTAAATCCACATGATAAATAGGAGAAGATATGTTATCTAAAAAAAGAACGATAGAAGCCATTGATTTGATGAAAGAACTCTATCCAAATGCTAAAGGGGAATTAAATCATGATACCCCATTTCAGTACTTGATTGCAGTGATATTAAGTGCTCAAGCAACAGATGTGTCAGTAAATAAAGCGACACCTTTTTTATTTGAGGCATACCCAACAGCAAAAGATTTAGCTAAAGCACCACTAGAAGATGTGATGAGGCGTATTAGAACAATTGGACTTTATAAGACAAAAGCTAAAAATATTATTAAAACATCTCAGATGTTAGTTGATAAATTTGATGGAGAAGTTCCTCGTACAAAGAAGGAATTAATGAGTTTACCCGGAGTAGGGAGAAAGACAGCCAATGTGGTGGCTGGAGATATATTTAATGTTCCTTCTATAGCAGTTGACACGCATGTCGAACGAGTTAGTAAACGGTTAAGAATTTGTAAGCAGTCTGCCACAGTTGATGAAGTGGAAGAAACATTGATGAAAAAAGTACCCGAAGAACGTTGGATAGATACTCATCATACGATGATTCTATTTGGTCGTTACCACTGTACAGCTAGAAAACCAAAATGTGAAGGATGTTTGTTATTAGATTTATGTGCTGAAGGACAAAAAAATATGAAAAAATAAAAATACCTTATAATGATTTTACTTGTAAAATCATTATAAGGTATTTATTAATTATTATTATGAGATTGAGAGGTTGTAGGGGAGGATGCATTGTTTTCTTCGCTATTATTCGTCTCATTATTTTGACCATCATTGTTATTCTGATTACCGTTATTTTGGTTGTTGTCATTAGTTGTTGGTTTTTCTTTAGTTGCTTCAGGCGTTTCCTCTTTTTTTTCAGATTTAGTCTCTTCTTTGCTAGCTGAAGGTTTTGTTGCTTTAGATTCTTCTTGTTGATAGTAGTTATAATTAGTTACTCCTTCTGATTGTTTATAGTAATTGTAACTTGGTTGAGTTTGTTGTGTGTAACCTTTAACATAAACCTCATTTCCAATTCTTACTACGTTAGAAGGTTGCTTCCAGTCTGTTGGTTCAATATTTTGGTAAAGATAAGACATAAATTCCCTGTAAATATCCATAGCTAATTGTTGATTATATAAAGTGATGGGTTGGAAATAATCGTCATATCCTGTCCAAACAGCTAGGGAATATTTTGGTGTATATCCGACAAATGTAATATCCGGACTTCCCTCACCCTTTACTTTGTAAAGCACATCGTCATCATAATTACTCGTTCCAGTCTTCCCAGCTTGAACCACACCATTTATTTGTGCCTGAGTACCAGTACCACGGTTAATGACATCTTTTAACATATCAGTAATGATAAAAGCAGTTGATTCCTTCATTGCACGTTTTCCTTTGGAATCAAAAGATTCTTCAGTTCCATCAGAATATACAACTTTGTTAACATAGCTTGGTTCATAATAGATTCCACCATTAGCAAACGCAGCGTATGCTGCTGCAAGTTTTTCAGAAGAAGATTCGAATCCAATAGCAGTTCCTTCATAAACTTTATTTGTTAAACCTAAACTTGAAATAAAGTCTTTTGACTTATCATCGCCTACTTCTTTCAACGCTTTTAAAGCAGGAATATTTCTAGAATCAACGAGAGATTCTCTCATAGTTAAGTTTCCACGATATGAACGATCATAATCGTATACCTCAGTTCCGTCAGAATATTGATAGGGCATATCGGCATAAATTTGACCAGATCCATAATTTAAATCTTCGATGGTTGGAGCATAAGCTACCAGGGGTTTAGCTGTTGACCCAATATTTCGTTTAGCTGTGACTGCTTTATTATCATTTAGAGCACCATCACCTAATTTTCGTCCACCAATTTGTGCGCGGACATCACCATTTTTTACATCAATTAAAGTAGCAGTTGCTTGAAATTCATCATCAGGAAAATTAATAGCAGATTCATCACTATTTACGAGATTATATAAATAAGTTTGTGCATCTAAATCCATATTTGTATAGATATCTAATCCATCAGTATACACATTTTTATTTGTTTTTGATTGTACTTCATCAATGACTTGTTTAACGTAGTTATCTGTCACAACTTGCGTGGTAGAATCTTTCTTTAATGGCATTAGACCATCTTCTACTTTTGTTCCTTTAGCTTCTTCATATTCTTTTTGAGAAATAATTTTATCTTTTAACATCTCACTTAAAACTAAATCACGTCTTTTTTTTGCCATATCTGGATGAGTGTATGGGTCATAATCAATTGGAGCTTGTGGCATACCAGCTAAAAGAGCATACTGGGCTAATGATAGTTCATCTAGATTTTTATTGAAATAGTTTTTTGCGGCTGTCTGCATTCCGTATATACCATTTGCCATATAAACTCTGTTAATATAGTAAGTTAGTATTTCATCTTTTGATTTTTTTTGTTCTAATTTAACTGATAGCCATGCTTCTTGGGCTTTTCGCTTAATTGTTTGATCTTCCTTTTTAGTTGAGAAGAAAGACAGTTTAATTAACTGTTGTGTTAAAGTACTACCACCTTGTCGGCTAGTTCCTTTTATGTTTGAAATAGCAGCTCCAGCAATCCGAATAGGGTCAACTCCTTTATGTTTTTCGAAACGTTTATCTTCGATAGAAATAATGGCTTCTTTTAACATTGGAGGAATTTGATTTGGTTCAATAATTTCACGTTTTTTCTCCCCAATTTCTAAAATCATATCTCCGTTCATCGCATAAATTTTTGAAGAACGTGTATCCTCTAATTTTTTATAGTCGAGGGTAGGTGCATCCTTCGCGTAATAAAAGAATAATCCAGCTCCGCCGATGACGGGTATAACGATTAGAGCAAGTAAGACAGCTAGGAAAATAAGTATCCCTTTTTTAACATTCCTTTTTTGTCTTTTTTGTGGCTCTTTTTTTCCGTTAAAACTATTTTTCATAAATAGAATCTCCTTTTAATATATAGTGATCAATAATTGAAAGATAAGGAACAATTGGCGCAACACCTAATTGTATTTCATACCCATAATTTTCTATCATTTTTAATGGTAAAGACTTTCGTTGCGTGTCACTATTTTCCCAATAATCAATGACGTGGTTGGCAGAAAGAAAAAAACATCGTTGCAACGAAGAAAACCAAATAAGGACAAAAACGATACCATGATGGTTAATACATTGTTTCATATGCTTAATCTGATGTGCATGAAAATTATGAAGTGGAAAAGATGTTTTATTTTTTGTTTCTTTTGCCTCAAAATCAAGATACCTACCTTTGTAAACACCATTATAATCTGTTGTAGAAGCTTCTCTAAAATAAGCTTCAGTAATAACAGCAGCACTTCTGTTGGGATAATTAACATGAACAATTTGGATAGGGGTCGGTTTTTTGTGAACAACTGCCATTTCTTTGGATAAATAGTATAAATTGCTTTGATTGATGAATTCTTCAAAAGACATGCCACGATTAGAAAAAGATGGTTTTTGCTTTTTTTTTATTTTTTCTTCTTTTTGGTAACGCTTTGGGATACCGTTAGGGTAATTAATAGTCAAAATACCACACTCCTTTGTTTATTATATCAAACCTTGAAATACAATGAAAAGAAAAACGAAGAATCTTATTAGAATGTTCAACAAATTAGTTAAAATTTTAATATTTTTATTAAAACAGTTGTGTTACAATATAAAACTGATTATAGTATAATATGGAGGGAAATATTTATCTAATCTTTTTCATCAGATAAATTTTTTATAACACTCAGTGATTTAGAAAGTATTTAAAAATGATATGTAGATGAGGTGTAATAAGTGACTAAATTAAATTTATCAGCAAAAGATATTTTGCAAAAAGAATTTAAATCAAAAGTTCGTGGTTACGATCCAGTTGAAGTTGACGAATTTTTGGATACCATTATTAAAGATTATGAAACATACAATCAAGAATTATTAGCATTAAAAGAAGAAAATCATCGTTTGGTTAACAAAGTAGACCAATTAACACAAAGTCAGGCAACGTTATCTCGTATGAAACAAGAAGTGCCAAATCCATCTTCTGTGACAAATTTTGATATATTAAAACGATTATCTAATTTGGAAAAAGAAGTTTTTGGTAAAAAATTAGAACAACCTTCTAGTTCATCTTCTGTTAGTATGAATGAGCAAGCTCGTGAGTCTTTATCTTCAGTTGCTCAAAAATTTTTAGACAATGAAGACTTAGGAGCAACACGTCGGTATTAAAATATAATAAATTGTAATTTTCGGATAATCGCAGTTTACTTTAAGTAAGGTGAGGAAAGTCCATGCTCGCACAGACTGAGATGTCTGTAGTGTTCGTGCTTAATGAAACCATAAATTAAGGTACTTCTTTTTAAAGAGGTAACGGCAGGAAAAATAGCTAAGGTTTATGCTATGCTAGAGTATCCTTGAAAGTGCCACAGTGACGAAGTGATTTTAGAAATAAAATCAGTGGAACGGGTAAACCCCTCGAGCGAGCAACCCAAACAATGGTAGGGGCACCTATCCCAAGGAAATGAACTTAGGGATGGGACAGAAAAATTTCTGTAGACAGATGATTATCGTTGATTAGTGTTACCTGGCAGTAATCAATACAGAACATGGCTTATAGAAAATTACAACATCAGGGTGCCTTCCAGTTTGATGGAAGGCTTTTTTTCTAAAATAAAGTTAATTGGAGTTACAAATATGACAGAATATAAATTAATAGCAACAGCAGCTAGTGGTATTGAGGCACTTGTTGGACGAGAACTAAGAGATATGGGAATTGAATGTGAGGTAGAAAATGGTAGAGCCATTTTTTATGGAGATATTGAAACCATTGGTCGAGCAAATTTATGGTTAAGAACAGCAGATAGAATTAAAATTGTTATCGGTGAGTTTGAAGCTAAAACATTTGAATCATTATTCGATCAAGTTAAAGCCTTGCCTTGGGAAGATTTTTTACCAATGGATGCTAATTTTCCAGTATCAGGAAAATCAATCAAATCAACGTTATTTAGTGTGTCAGATTGCCAAGCTTTGACTAAAAAAGCAATTGTTAATCGTTTGAGTGACTATTACTCAAGATATGGTCGCTTACCAGAAACAGGGGCACAATTTCCAATTGAGGTGGCACTTTTAAAAGATAAAGTGACGTTAACAATTGATACAACGGGGCCAAGTTTGTTTAAGCGTGGTTATCGTCTAGAAAAAGGTGGCGCACCATTAAAAGAAAATATGGCAGCGGCCATTATTTCTTTAACAACTTGGCGAAAAGATAGACCATTTTATGATCCAGTTTGTGGGTCTGGAACGTTTTGTATTGAGGCAGCTCTAATCGGTCGAAATATGGCGCCTGGATTTAACCGTGAATTTTTATTTGAAACATGGCCATGGGTAGATGAATCTGTCATGGAAACATTACGAGCTGAAGCGGATGCACAAGTTGATTATGAAACAGAATTAGATATTTTAGGGACAGATATTGATCCAAAAATGATTGACATTGCTAAGAAAAATGCGGAAGAAATTGGTTTGGGTGAAGATATTACCTTTAAACAAATGCAATTGCGTGATTTTACCACAGATAAAGAGTATGGTGTAATCGTTGCTAATCCTCCGTATGGTGAACGTCTAGGAGAAGAAGATGCGGTAAGAGAATTATATAAACAAATGGGAGACGTTTATCGTCCACTTAAAACGTGGAGTAAATATATCTTAACAAGTGATTTACAGTTTGAAAGTTTTTACGGGGCAAAAGCCACGAAAAAACGTAAACTATACAATGGCGCGTTACGAACAGATTTATTCCAATACTGGGGAACTCGCCCACCAAGAAAGCCAAAAAATGAAGGAGCAAACTAATATGAGTCAAGAACAAGAATTTTTAGCTTATTTGAAAGAAATTGCTTTATTAAATGAAGCGGTTGGTCTAGCTGAATGGGATAGTCAAACAGGTATGCCAGAAAAAGGTGCGTCTTATCGTGCTGAAATGTCTAGTTATTTAGCAGGTATGGCTTTTGATAAATCAACAAATGAGACAATGAGAAAATACATGGAGTATTTTTCAGATCATCCAGAAGAATTATCGGATTTTGGGAAACAAGTATTTGAAAAAACAAAAGAGAACTATGATTTAAACAATAATATTCCAGCTGATCGTTTTCAAGAGTTTTCTCGTTTACTATCAAATGCTCATAGTGTATGGGTAACAGCTCGTGAGAAACAAGATTTTTCAATTTTCGAGCCAATTTTAACCGACATTGTAGCAATGACGAAAGAATTCATTCCATTGTGGCGTAAAAATGAAGCCACAGACTACGATGTCTTACTAAATCAATACGAACCTGGTATTACAGTTGAAGTATTAGATAATGTATTTGACCAAGTAAAAGAAGGAATTATGTCGATTCGCAAAGAATTAGAAGAAAAAGGGACAGCACCTAACACGGATTTTATTAACCGCACAGTGCCAAAAGAAATCCAAAAAAACTTTGTGACACAAGTTGTGGAACAATTAGGCTATGATTTTTCTAGAGGTCGTTTAGATGATACGGTTCATCCATTTATGTTAAATCTGAATCGTAATGATGCGCGTATTACAACACGTTGGGATGATAATGACTTTATTATGGCAACTTTAGGTGTGATACATGAAGCAGGTCATGGGATGTATGAACAAAATGTTGATGCCAAATTTGACTACACACCACTTGCAGGTGGAACGTCGATGGGAATTCATGAGTCACAATCATTGTTTAATGAAATCATCATTGGGGGAAGCCAAGCCTTTTGGTACAAACAATTTGATTTATTAAAACAATTAACTGGTGATACCTTTGCAGATGTTTCGACTGAAGATTTCTACAAAGGATTGAAATTAACGCAACCAAGTTTAGTGAGAATTGAGTCAGATTCACTCACTTACCCACTTCATATTATTATTCGTTATGAAATTGAAAAAATGCTTTTCAATGGCGACTTAGAAGTGAAAGATTTGCCAAAAGTTTGGAATGATAAATATGAAGAATACTTAGGTATTCGTCCTGGAAATGATACAGAAGGTGTCTTACAAGATGTTCATTGGGCAGGTGGAAGTTTTGGTTACTTCCCATCTTATGCTCTAGGTTATATGTATGCGGCGCAACTTTATCATGCGATGAACAAAGATATTGATGTAGAAAACGTTTTATCAAGTGATGATTATTCATCCATTAGAGAGTGGTTAACTGAACATATCCATCAATATGGAAGCTCAAAAAAACCAACTGAACTAATAGTTGAAGCCACTGGAGAAAATTTAAATCCACAATACTTGATTGATTATATGCGTGATTTATATTTCAACGTTTATGAAATTGAAGCATAAATTTTTAAAAGTTACAGATGATTCTGTAACTTTTTTTGTTGAGAAAGTGTAGGGCAAAGGGTACAATAAGTCAATATGATTAGTTTAGAGGAGAACATATTACATGGAAAGTCATAAAAAAGGATTAAGAAGAATCAATACGGTCCAATTTATCACCCTGATGTTTTTAATTATTATTTTTATTGGATCTTTTCTATTATTTTTACCGATAAGTCATCAAACAGGGAAGCAGTTGACTTATATTGATGCACTATTTGTTGCGACATCATCTGTGTGCGTCACCGGATTAACTCCTATTAATATTTCACAAGTACTTAGTCCTTTTGGGCATATTGTTATGATGATTTTGATTGAAATTGGTGGTTTAGGATTTATGTCGATTGCATTAATCGTGGCCATGATGTTTCGAAAAAGAGTGTCATTGCAGTCGCGTTTAGTTATTAAAGAGATGCTTAATTTAAATAACCATGGTGGCGTAGTAAAATTACTTAAATTTGTGGTGAAATTTTCTGTTAGTGTTCAGTTATTAGGTGTCATTTTATTAGGATTTCAGTTTATACCTGAATATGGAGTGAAACGTGGGATATTTTATAGTATATTTCATGCTGTTTCTGCCTTTTGTAATGCAGGATTTGATTTATTTGGTGATAGTTTATTGGGTTATCAACAGAATCCTTATGTGTTATTAGTTATTTCTGGACTTATTATTTCGGGTGGATTTGGATTTATTGTATGGTACGACTTAATTCATTGGCAAGATCATCGTCGCTTTTCTCTACATACCAAAATTGCTTTGATGGTTACGTTAAGTTTGTTGATTGGTGGAACAGTTCTATTTTCTATTACGGATAGATTTTATGAGATGTCGTTTGTAAAACAGCTTACTAATTCATTTTTCTTAAGTGTGACACCTCGTACAGCAGGATTTGCTTCAATTGACTATGGTTCAATGAGTTATGCAGGTCTCATTTTAACAATAGTTTTAATGTTTATTGGCGGAACATCCGGTTCAACAGCTGGAGGAATCAAAACAACAACATTAGGGGTTCTTTTGATTCAATTAGTCAGTACATTAAAAGGCCGAGATGAAGCAGAATGGCAAGAGCGTTCTATTCCACGAAATATTGTGATGAAATCTTTTGTCTTATTTTTCTTTGCGAGTTTATTATGTTTACTAAGTGCGTTGGTATTATCTATGACAGAATATAGTCCACAACATTCTGGGATAGAGTATGTCTTGTTTGAAGTAGTTTCAGCATTTGCAACAGTTGGTTTAACAATGGGATTAACACCTCATTTGACTCTATTTGGTAAACTACTTATTATGTGTTTGATGTTTATTGGTCGAGTAGGACTCTATACAGTCATGTATGCTTTATTAAGAAAAGAATTAAATGAACTAGGTAATAAGTTTAATTATCCAAAAGAAACTGTTTTGATAGGTTAAGATACCTCTTTTTTAAGAAAAGTATTTTTGAAAATTTTCAAATTTTAATTTAAATTTTTGTGTGTTATGTATTATAATGAGCATATTAAAATTAAAGGAGAATGTGACATGCTAGATGAAAAAACATTAACTATTGTAAAGACACATCCAGGATTTATTGCAGCGATGGATCAGGGTGATTTGAGTACTCCAGGTGCTTTAAGACAGTATGGTGTGCCAGATGAAACGTATCAAACATCTGAAGAGATGCATAACATTATTCATGATATGCGCACACGTATGATTATTAGTGATGAGTTTTCGTCAAAATATGTATTAGGTGTTATTTTATACAAAGATGCATTAGAAAGAACTATTTTTTCAGAACCTGTACCAAACTATTTGTGGCATAAGAAAGGTATGTTGCCGTTTTTGAAAATTGATCAAGGTTTAGCTCCTCTTAGAGAGGGCGTCCAATTGATGGATGAGTTAACAGAATTTGATGTGCTTGTGGAAAAAGCAAAAAACTTCCCTTTTATTGGATTTAAATACCGTTCATTAATTTGTTCAGCTAATGAAGAGGGCATAAAGCAACTGGTCAAACAACAATTTGATTTAGCAAAAAAAGTGTATGCACTAGGTTATTTACCAATGTTAGAGCCTGATATTGAGTTAC
Source organism: Vagococcus sp. CY52-2 (assembly GCF_022655055.1). NCBI lineage: Bacteria > Bacillati > Bacillota > Bacilli > Lactobacillales > Enterococcaceae > Vagococcus > Vagococcus changpingensis. Next base: position 605,329 of record NZ_CP093384.1, read on the forward strand.
ATATTCCAGACAAAAAGCAAGCAGAAATTTATTTGAAAAATGCATTAAACGAGGAATTAAGTCAATTAGATAATGACGTGAAAATCATGTTGAAATTGACGTTACCGACAGAAGCAGATTTTTATCATGATTTATTAGATTATCCAAATATTGTAAGAATGTTGGCTTCTTCCAGTGGTTTAAGACAAACAGAAGCGGACAAAAAATTAAGTGAAAATCATGATATGATTGCTAGTTTTTCAAGAGCACTAACAGAAGGATTGAGTTATCAAGAAAGTGACATGGAGTTTGATTTTCATTTAAGACAAACGCTACATGCAATTTTTGATGCATCAAATACATAGTCAATTGACAGACCATCTGAAATAAACAGATGGTCTTTTTACGAGAATGTTTTAGATTAGGAGAAATATATGAAAACTTTAGTAGTTATTGCCCACCCAAATTCACATGAATCGGGGTTGCAATCATTTTTAAAAGAGAGCTGTTCTTCTTTAGAAAAAGTAAAAATATACGATATACAGGAAGATTTAAAAACATTTAATTTAGTTGAGGTACAAAAACTATTAAAAAAACAAGATAGAATTATTTTTCAATTTCCAATGTATTGGTATGCCGCTCCCGATATTTTGTATAAATGGTTGGAAAAAGTATTAACAAAATCATTGTATAAAGATTCTTTAAAGGGAAAAGAGCTAGGAATTGTTATTAATATGGGACAGAAATTATCGTCTTTTCAAGCAGGAGCATCTGAACATTTCACTATTTCTGAACTATTAAGACCTTTTCAGGCAATAGCTTATAAGTGTCAAATGACATATCTGCCACCTTTTTCGATTCCGTTATTTTCTTACTTAAACGAAAAAGATAAAAAAAAATTGTTAATTAACTACCAACATTATGTGACCAAAGAAAATGATAGTCGATTTTTAATTAGAGAGAATTGGGCTATTGAACGTCTAATTGAATTAGAAAAGAAGCGAGTTATTAAAGATGAAGAAAATAGATTAACGTCAATACGGGATGCATTAGAAGATAACCGTCTAGAATTGGATAGTCTATTAATGTCTCTTGAAGAAATGAGGGATGAGTAGTGAATGAGAAAGAATGGTTGCTAAATGAATTATCTCTATTAAAAGGGGAAACTCAAACATATGAAGTGAGCGCCTTTTTAGATGAATTAGAAGCGATTTTGAGTGAGCAATATAAGAGAATTGAACAAGCAAAAGCTGAGATAGATGGCTTATTATGGAGTCCAAAGGAGTGGTAGTATTTATTTTTTAGACTAAATTTGTTATAGTAAAGAAAAACATATTTAATAGGAGAACCAATGAAAAATATAAAATACTTAATACTACTTCTATTTTTAGTTGGTCTAAGTGGTTGTGGAAATAAAAAAAGCAATACAAAAGAAACAACTGAGAGTACGGTTGGTATGGTAATTAAAGATAAAAAAAGTAAGCGCAGTACAGTTGTTAATAATATGCTTGTAGGTCACTCTAAAATTAGTTTTAATAATGAAAAATATGACGTATTATCTGAAGGAAAATTTAGTCAACAAACATTATGGGGAACTTTTCAACAGGAAAATAATCGAAATACTTATATTCAAATAGATGCGTTTGACAATACTCAAAAAATGTATGGTGATATCTCAGGTTATGTATTAGATGGTGTTAAGTGGGGAGAAGAAGAACCTGTTCAATATTTAGGAGTGATGGAAGAAGTTCTTCAGCCATCTAAAGATAAAAAAGCTCTGATGTATAAGGGGAGAACAGGAGATGTTATTTTTTCAGTAACGATGTTTGGAAAAGATAAATTAACTAATAAGGAAATACTAGATTTAAAAGAAATAGCTAAAAGTATTAAAGTTGAGTATGTAGCAGATCAAATGACAACTGTAAGTGGTGAATAACTTCATCACTTTTTTATATTTTTTTGAAAAAAATTCGAAATTAACCTTACTAAAAAAAACGTAAATTTGGTAGACTGTAAGATGCAGCATATTAAATGATTTTTTTAGGAGGAATAGAATGGATACATTAGTTAATTTTAGAGATTTAGGCGGTATTGTAACCTTAGATAATAAAAAAGTAGTCAATCATCAATTTTTAAGAAGTGGTGAAATAGTCCATATTTCAGCAGAAGATAAAAAAGAATTAGTTAAGATATACAGTTTAAAAAAAATTGTTGATTTTAGAGGGGATACTGAGGTTAGTCAAAGTCCTGATGATACTATAAGCGGTGTATCTTATGAGCATATTGATATTTTAGGTCAAACAGCTAATCAAGGAGCTGGTCTGGAAGAATTATTAAATCCTAAATATAATCCTCAACAAGCGATGATGACGATTTATGAAGAGCTTGTTTTATCAAAAGATGCACAAAAAGGTTACTCTAAATTTTTAAGTGATTTTTTGACTAAGCCAAATGAAGCAACATTATTTCATTGTTTTGCTGGAAAAGACCGAACAGGATTTGCAGCTGCTTTGATATTATCTAGTCTAAATGTATCCAAAGAGGCAATAGATGAAGATTATTTAAAAACAAATGATTCTAGAAAAGCGGCAAATGATGCCATTTTAAATGAATTGAAAGAAAAAGGAGCCTCAACTAAACAATTGGCTAATATGTTAGTGATGTTAACCGTTAATAAAGATTACCTTGATTATGCCTTTGAATTAATTAACCAACATTTTGGTAGCGTAGAAAATTATTTTACAGATATTTTAAAACTTCCAACAACATTTTCTAAAGATATGCAAACATTATATACAATCTAGAAAAAGGAAATCATTCGTGATTTCCTTTTTCTAATGTAATAAGTGATTGTTTAATCGTTAAGCCAAATTCAGATGTTCCAAAGTAGCCTGTTAATTGTCCTGATTGACTGATGACTCGATGACAGGGAATAATTATTGGAATAGGATTTTTTTTACAAGCTTGGCCGACAGCTTGATAGGATCTTGGTTGATTTATTTTTATGGCGATATCTTTGTAGGTACATGTTTGACCATAAGGAATATCTAACAGTGTCGACCAAACTTTTTGTTGAAAAGCTGTTCCTGTATTTAAGTCTAGTGGTACAGTAAATTGTTTTCTATTGTATGATAAAAATTCATGTAGTTCAATTAAACATTGAATTATTATGGAATCAGTAGGTTTATTAATATTTGATACGTCTGTAGGATGGATAAAATGGATACGTGATATTTTTTGATTTTTTTGTTCAATATCTAAAAAACAGTTATTAATTTTATAAGCCATATAATCGACTCCTTTAGTTATCATAATACCCAATTTTAGTGAGATATGATAGTATAAAAGATATGAGAAGGGATGCTAGTCATGAAAGAGATTATTCATTTATTACATACAAATGATATACATTCACATTTAGAAAGATGGCCTAAAATTCGTCGTTGGCTAAATGAGGAAACTAAAAATTATGAAAATCAAGGAAGCAATGTTTTTAGATTTGATGTGGGAGATTTTCTGGATAGAGTACACCCTTTAACTGAAGCAACAGATGGCATAGCAAATGTAAATTTGATGAATCAAGTTTACTATGATGCTGTCACAATTGGAAATAATGAAGGTATTACAAATAGTAAGAGAGTATTAAATCATCTATATAAACAAGCAAATTTTCCTATTGTTTTAAGTAATTTAAAAGATAAATTAACTCATGATTATCCAACTTGGGCAAAACCTTACACTATTGTGGAAACTACTCAAAAGGTAAAAATAGGAGTGTTTGGTTTAACGGCACCAATGGTACTGAGTTATAGTCCATTTGGTTGGGATGTGGTTGATCCATTTGTAGCCGCAAAACAGATGATTGATGAGCTTTCCGAAAAAGTAGACATTATCATTTTATTATCCCATTTAGGTATTATGGATGATAAGAAAATGGCAAATGAATATCCACAAATTGATATTATTTTAGGAGCACATACGCATCATCTATTACCAAAGGGATTAATCGAAAATGGTGTATTATTATGTGCCGCAGGTAAGTTTGGAGAATATGTAGGAGATGTATCGATTGAATGTCATAATGGAAAAATTATGAAAAAAACAGCTAAAACGATTGATATAAATCTATTATCACAAGAGATTTCGGATATAAATGAAATTACTAGTTACAAGAATCAGGGGGATCAGTTATTAGAAAGTAGGCATGTGGGCAACGTGACGGGTAAGCTAAATAAACGAGATTCTTTAATAAAAATAGCCTTAAAGGCCATGGAAAAAAGCAGTGGATGTGACGTGGCGATGGTTAATTCTGGATTATTTCTGACAGATTTAGGACCAGGAGAGATAGATGAAAAAGACCTACATGATTGTTTACCTCACCCAATGAATTTAATAAAGGTAACACTACAAGGAAAAGACTTAATTAGATTGGCTAAAGAGGTTGTGAAAAATCGTGACTTTTTACTTAAATTTCCTATTATCGGCATGAAATTTAGAGGCAAATATTTTGGTGAAATATGGTATGATGGCTTTAATTATAATGAAAAAACACATGAAGGATTTTGGTTAGGAAAGCCAATTGAAATGGATAGATTTTATAGTTTTGTGACAGTTGACCATTTAGCATTTATACCATTTTTTCCTACCATCGAAATAGCAGGCGAAATTGAAATATTAGGACCTAGTTTTTTAAGAAATAGTGTGGCAATGTACTTAAATAAACAAAATGATGATTAAAAGATAGAGGTAAGAATGATGGCGAAAAAAAATAAAAAAATAGAAGAAGCAGAAGATATCGACGTTCAACCAGAGGAAGTAGATGAAGTTCTTTTGGAGATGTTAGAAAATTATCATCCAGATTCTTTCCCATTAGCTGATGGGACATATCGATTGGTAAAAGAATATCGAGATGGATTTGATTATGAAACAGTTATTAAACGATATAATGAAGTTTTATCAAAATATGATTATATTGTTGGTGATTGGGGTTATGATCAATTAAGATTGCGTGGTTTTTTTAAAGATGATTTTAAGAGCGCACCGCTTGATGCTAAAATTAATACATTAAATGATTACTTATATGAATTTTGTAATTTTGGATGTGCCTATTTTGTTATTGAGCAAATTGGAGATTTTAAACGAAAGGGGCGTTCTTCCACCTTTAAATCGTCTAAAAATAAAAATCAAGCACATACTAGTGAAAAAAAGTATGACACTAAAAATAATAAAAAATCAAAACCTAAAGGAAGCAATCAATCAAGAAACAGTCAATCGACTAATAAAAAAAATAATAAACCACCTAAAAGTAAAGAAGGCACTAAAGAACGTCACTTTAAAATAAAGAAAAAAGAAGATTAGGAGAGAAAAAATGACTTATAAAGGCTATTTAATCGATTTAGATGGTACCATTTATTTAGGAGACAAGCCAATTAAGGCTGGTAAGCGATTTGTTGATCGGCTAAAAGAAAAGAATATTCCTTTTTTATTTGTAACCAACAATACAACTAAGACACCTCATGTAGTAAAAAAAAGATTACAAGACTCTTTTGACATTGATGTTTCTACTGATACCATATATACAGCAAGTCTAGCTACAGTTGATTATATGAAAGATAAGGGCTTAGGAAAAAAAGTGTATGTGATTGGTGAAGAGGGATTAAAAGAGGCCATCTTTTCTTCAGGTTTTGTGTTAGATGAGGAACATCCTGATTATGTGGTTGTGGCTCTTGATACAGATTTAACCTATGAAAAATTAGCAGTTGCGACACTAGCTATTCAAAAAGGGGCACACTTTATTGGCACAAACCCTGACAAGAATATTCCAACTCATCGTGGTCTGATGCCAGGAGCTGGAAGTTTGATTGCAGGAATTGAGACAGCAACGCAAAAAAGTGCAACTTATATCGGGAAACCAGAAGCCATTATGATGGAAAAAGCTTTAGAGCGGTTAAAATTAGCTGCGAATGAAGTCATGATGGTGGGCGATAATTATGAAACGGATATCCGAGCAGGAATTGATAATGATATAGATACATTATTAGTTTTAACAGGATTTACAAAAAAAGAAGATGTGGTAACACTTCCTATTGCTCCTACAAAGGTCATTGATTCTTTAGATGAATGGCAGGTATAGTTAGTGGTAAAATCAAAGGAGATAGTAAACAGGGTTGTCTTAATTCTATTTTTATTAAGTCTAGCGATTATGTTGACGATTAATGCTAGATGGTTATACGTATTTGATATTCATTATTTAGGCATTACAGAGTACACAGAATATAGTAAACAAACTATTTTATCTAACTATGATGATTTGATGCGATATTTAAACTTCTTTTGGGTAAAAACACTATCGATGAAAGATTTTCCAACTTCATCTGAAGGGGCATTTCATTTTTTTGAGGTTAAACGGTTATTTCAAATGAACTATGCTATATTGTTGATTACGTTAGTGCCAAGCCTAAAATATTTATACCATTTATTTAAAGATAAGATGGTTTGGACTCTTACTACAATGATACAGGGTATTTTACTAAGTTTAGGAGCATTGGCTTTTTTTATGGTTGTTGCTTTCAATCAATTTTTTGTCTTATTTCATGAAGTTTTCTTTAATAACGATGCCTGGATTTTTTACCCTGAGATAGATCCTATTATTTTAGTTTTGCCTCAGGACTATTTTTTCCATTGTTTTATTTTGTTTTTTGTTTTATTTATTTTCTTTTTAATGATATTACTTATTAAAGGAAAAAAAGAATTAAAAAAAAACCAGTGATGCGTAAAGTATCACTGGTTTTCGTTTAGTCGATCGGGTTCAGAGTGAGCTAGACGACTTGCTGCAGCAGCTGCGATAGCTCCGACAATATCATCTAAAAAGGTATGAACTTGATTTCCTTCATGTGAATTCAATTTTTCTAAAATACCTGGTTTGACTTTATCTATGTAACCATAGTTAGTAAAACCAATGGAACCATATATATTAACAATAGATAATGCTAATATTTCATCAATTCCATATAAACCTTCATCAGTTTCAAGAATTTCTTGTAAAGGTTCTAGCACTTGATGATTTTCTGTGGCGATATCAAGTTGAATCCCTGTTAAAATAGCATTTTGAACTTCTCGTTTATTTAAAACAGCCTCAACGTTTTCTAAACACATATCAAGAGTTAAATCTTGTACGTATTTTTCTTGTAGAAAGTAAACTAGCTCTGCGATGTCTTTAATTGTTACACCACGATCTAATAATAATTGTCGAGACATTTTTTTTAGCGTTTCTTTTTTTATTGTCATTATGTCACCTTCTTAATTTGTATTGTTAACTAGTATAACCTAGTGTCAGAGTTGTAACAAGCATGAACTATTGGTCAAATAAACTAGTACTATGCATTGGTTGAATACGTTCTTTAGGATTTATGTGGTTTACTGCGTGGTTAACGGCAATCGGTGCTTCACCAAATCCAGTTGCGATAAGTTCAACTTTCCCATCATACGTCGAAATATCCCCAATCGCAAAAATACCATCAACAGACGTTCTAGTAGCAGAATCCGTTACAATTGATTGACGTGTTAATTCAATTGGCCAATTCTTTATTGGCCCTAGTGAAGAAGAAAAACCGTAATTAACGAGTAAATCAGATACGTCAATCGTTTTTGATTCATCTTCTTTTGGATTAAATAGGGTAACACCTGTTAAGTGTTCTCCATCTCCATGTAATTCTTGAATAACAAAAGGCGTTTCGATTTCGACACTGGATTGTTCTAATAAGCTGATACTATGTTCATGTGCTCTAAACGTTGGACGACGATGTACCAGTTTGACAGATTTAGCAACATTTTCAAGCATCAATGCCCAATCAACCGCAGAATCACCACCACCACAAATCATGATATCTTTTCCTCTAAATTGTTCCATATCAGTCACAAAATAGTGTAGTCCTTTTCCTTCATAATACTCATGACCCTCAGTTGTTAATCGTTTTGGTTGAAACGCACCATTACCGGCAGCGATGATTACCGTTTTGGAATAATGTGTGCTTTTTTTTGTAATAAGTTTAAACATGTCATCTTCTTTTTCAATTTGTAACACTTCTTCATCTAAACAAATCGTTTGATTAAACGGTTTAATTTGTTCAACTAATTGATCGACTAATTGTTGTGCTTTTATATTTGGAAACCCTGCTACATCGTAAATGAGCTTTTCCGGATAAAGTAAACTAAGTTGTCCTCCAAGTTGTGGTAGAGATTCAATAATTTTAGTTTTAGCTTGTCTCATTCCAGCGTAAAAAGCAGCGAAAATCCCAGCAGGTCCACCACCAATAATTGTAATATCGTATATTTCTTTTGTCATGTGAAACTCCTTTACTAAATCAATACACAAAGTATAAATGACATTTTTAGATAAAGAAACTATTTTGAATTTTGAAGTGTTTTTAATTGTTTTATGACACAGTGTCATATACAATGACACTGTGTCATAAAACAGTTAGGAGGTAGATTTATGCCAAGTCCCACATTTTTTCGTTTAGAAGAAGAAAAGCAGCAAAAAATTATTGCAGCATGTGAAAAAGAATTTTCTGATGTTCCAATCCATCAAGCATCAATCGCTAATATTGTAAAGTATGCTGGTATACCAAGAGGAAGTTTTTATCAATATTTTGAAGATAAAGATGATGTCTTTTACTACATTTGTGATAATTTAGTAAAAGAACCTGAAACAACATTCATGGCATTATTTAAAGAAAACAAAGGAAACTTATTTTTAACCATGCAAGAATTTTTTGATTATTTTATTTATTTGATTTTGAGAAGTGATCATGCAAAGTTATTAAAAAATATCTTTATGTATATGGATTACAAACGTTCAAGTGAAATTTTTGATGAATTAAATATTGATCGAAAAACAGAAAAACATTTGAGAGGTCGAAAAAAGCAACGTTATCACCAATATGAAGAATTAATTGGAAATATTGATTATTCATACTTAAAAATATCTAATGCAAAAGAATTAAAAGTATTATTAAGATTATTGTTTTATACGATGCACGCATCAATTAATGAAATTTATCGTTCAGAACAAATGGGAAAAAAAGTAAATATTGAAAAAGCGAAAGCGGAGTTTAATATGAAGTTAGATTGGATAGCTTACGGGGTAATTGAAGATAAATAGGAGGATAGAAGCATGTTAAGAATCATAAAACGAATGTCTCTACCAGCAGTTTTAGGGGCTATTTTATTCATCGTAATTCAAATTACGAGCGATTTGTATTTACCAACGCTCACGTCAAATATTATTGATAATGGTGTTACTAAGGGAGATATCTCATACATCTGGCGCGTTGGTTTTGTGATGATAGGTATCTCATTTATCGGCATATTAGCATCTATTGCTAATACCTTTATTGCCACAAGACAAGCGCAAAAACTAGGAAAAAAATTGCGTTCTGAGATTTATGAAAAAGTAGAATATTCATCTCAACGTGAATTTGACAAGATTGGAACAGCGTCTTTAATTACCAGAACAACCAATGATGTTAATCAAATTCAAATGGTTAGTCAAATGTTCTTAAGAATCATGATTAATGCACCGATCACATTAATAGGTGCAAGTGTTTTGGCTTTTTATCGTGACAGAGAACTGACAAAAATATTTTTATATGTCATTCCAATGATTATATTAGTTGTGGGCGTCACAATGTATTTTGCGATTCCATTATTTAAAAGTTTACAACAAAAAACAGATAGACTGAACTTAGTATTTCGTGAAGGACTAACAGGTGTACGGGTTATCCGTGCATTTAATCAAACAAAATTTGAAGAGCATCGTTTTGATGATGCTAATAAAGACTACACGAATACTGCCATAAAGGTAAATACACTGATGTCATTCTTATTACCTGTGATTACGTTCATTATTAGTGTGACAAATGTATCTATTATTTGGTTTGGTGGTCATAATATCGCGGAAGGAACGCTTGAAGTAGGGAACATGATGGCGTTTATGACGTATGCTATGCAAATTTTAATGAGTTTTGTGATGATGGCGATGATTTTTGTATTTGTACCCCGTGCTCAAGCATCAGCTGTTCGTATTAATGAAGTACTTGATATGAAAGACGATATTAAAAATCCAGATTCACCAAAAGCATTTAATTCAGATAGTTCATTAACATTTAAAGAAGTTAGTTATAGCTACAGTGGTGCCGAAAAACCTGCTTTATCTGATGTTGATTTTACCGCAAAAAAAGGTGATACGGTTGCGATTATCGGAGGGACTGGTTCAGGTAAATCGACGTTGGTCAATTTAATTCCACGTTTCTTTGATACAACAGAAGGTGAGATATTAGTGGATGAATGCAATGTAAAAGATGTCTTGCAACATGAACTAAGAGAAAAAGTCAGTTTTGTACCACAAAAAGCAGTGCTATTTACCGGAACAATCCGATCAAATATGCAATATGGGAAAGAAAATGCAACAGACGACGAGATTTGGAAAGCTTTAGAAACAGCACAAGCAAAATCATTTGTTTCTGAATTACCAGATGGTTTGGATAGTAAAGTTGAGCAAGGTGGAACAAACTTCTCAGGTGGACAGCGTCAACGTCTATGTATAGCTAGAGCACTTATAAAAGACGCGTCAGTTTATGTATTTGATGATTCCTTCTCAGCACTTGATTTTAAAACAGATGCTGCTCTTAGAAAAGCATTGAAAGAGTCGATTACTGAAGCAGTAGTCGTCATAGTAGCGCAAAGAATTAGTACCGTGGTGGATGCTGATACGATTCTCGTATTAGATGATGGTGTCATGGTAGGTCGTGGCGATCACCAAACGCTAAAAGCAACAAATGATACCTATCAAGAAATTATTTCATCACAGTTGAGTAAGGAGGAAATAGCATGAGACAGCACGGACCTGGTGGAGTAAAAGGAAAAAAAGCCAAACCAAAGAATTTTTGGAAAACAACCAAACGATTGATGTCATATATGTTAAAACGATGGTATTTAATAGCATTAGTGTTTGTGTTAGCTACCGCCTCAACAATATTTCAAATCCGTACCCCTAAAATATTAGGGGAAGCAACAACTGAAATTTTTTCTGGGTTAATGAAAGCCAAACAAACGATGATGAGTGGTGGAAAAGTAGGGAAAATCGATATCGATTTTGATAAAATTGCTAGTATTTTAATGATTGTTCTAGCGATGTATATTGCTTCTGCTGTTTTTAGTTTTCTACAACAGTTTATTATGACACGAATTTCTCAACGAACAGTGTATCAATTAAGAAAAGAATTTAAAGAAAAAATGGGACGTGTCCCTGTTTCTTACTATGACACGCATTCAAATGGTGATATTATGTCTCGTGCGATTAACGACATGGATAATATTGCTACAACCCTCCAACAAACGTTAACTCAGTTTGTAACAAGTATTTTAATGTTTTTCGGGGTACTGTGGATGATGTTAACAATCAGCTGGAAGTTAACAATTGTTGCAGCGTTGACAGTGCCACTAAGTTTAATCATCACAATGATTATTGCACCAAAATCTCAACGTTATTTTGGCAAACAACAAGCGAGTTTAGGTTTATTAAACAATCAGATTGAAGAAAGCTATAGTGGACATGCAGTTGTTAAAAGTTTTAATCATGAAAAAGATAATATAGATGTATTTGAAATTCAAAATCAACAGTTATATGAATCTGGTTGGAAATCGCAATTTATTTCAGCGATTATTATGCCATTGATGAACTTTGTAAAAAATATTAGTTATGTCTTTATTGCTGTATTAGGTGGGATTCAAGTAGCAAATGGATACATGCCTTTAGGGGACGTACAAGCTTTTATGCAATACACTAACCAATTTGCTCAACCTCTAAGTCAAATGGCGAATCTGTTAAATACAATCCAATCAACAATTGCTTCGGCTGAACGTATTTTTGATGTATTAGATGAAATGGAAATGAGTGATGCAATAGTTGATGATTCACTTGCTAAACCAACAGATGCAGTTGTGTCATTCCAACATATGGCATTTGGGTATGATGATAGTGAATTATTGATGAAAGACTTTAACTTAGATGTATTTAAGGGACAAAAAGTTGCCATTGTAGGACCAACAGGTGCTGGTAAAACAACGATCATCAATTTACTTGAGCGTTTTTATGACGTTTCAGGTGGATCGATTTTGTATCAAGGAAAAGACACTCGTAATATTAAACGTGAAAAACTACGTTCTCATTTTTCAATGGTTTTACAAGATACTTGGTTATTCACTGGTTCAATTGTTGATAACATTCGCTATGGAAAAATGGATGCTAGTGAAGAAGATGTTATTCGTGCAGCAAAAGCAGCACGTGTAGATGAATTTGTTCGTCGTTTACCAGAAGGATATGATACCGTGTTAAACGAAGACGCATCAAATATTTCTCAAGGACAAAGACAGTTAATCACCATCGCTCGGGCTTTTTTAGTTAATCCAGATGTCTTAATTTTAGATGAAGCCACTTCAAGTGTTGATACAAGAACTGAAATATTGATACAAGAAGCAATGGATAGATTATTAGAAGGTCGTACAAGTTTTGTTGTGGCTCACAGATTATCAACGATTCGCGATGCAGATAATATTATTGTGATGGATCAAGGGGACATCGTTGAAACAGGAAATCATGATCAATTACTTGAAAAAGCCGGTTTCTATGCTGAATTGTATAATAGTCAATTTTCAACAGGGGTAAGTATTTAATAAAGAAAATGATATTCATCTAATTTTCTGAATATAATAATGGAATTTCTTGGATAAAAGGTGTTACAATGTAAAGTGATATTGAGGGAAAAGACATTGATTCGAAAATTTAGGGGGAAATGAATATTATGGTTAACTTTTCATTAAATCCAAACACCAAATTAACTTCTGTTGCCATTAAGGTAAAAGATTTTGACAGAATGTTAAGTTTCTACCAACAAGTTGTTGGGTTTGATTTGATTAATGAAGAAAATGATATGGCGATTTTAGGTATTGGTAGCCAGAAAAGAAAATTGCTGGGATTGATTTCGACACCAGATGGCGTGGAAGGGTCAAATATTCAGACAGGATTAAACCATACATCGTTTGTTTTTCCAACTCGAGACGATCTTGCTCGTTTTATTAAGCATCTCATGTTATTAAATTATCCAATTGAAGGCGAAAGTGATCATGGTTTTTGTGAGTCAGTTTATATCAGTGATCCTGAAAATAATCGTTTAGAATTTAGTTGGGATAAGCCAAAAGATGAGTGGCCAATGGTAGATGGTAAAATAGATGGTGTAACAAAAGAATTAAACATTCAACAATGTTTAAACAATGTGAAAGGTGAATACACATCAGTTCCAGATGAAACAAAAGTGGGACATGTTCATTTATCAGTATCGGATTTAGAAATGGTTTATAATTTTTATGCTGAGACATTAGGATTCAAAATAAAAGATGATGATTTTAGTTCAACTCATTTATTGTCAGTTAACGATTATCATCACCAGCTAGCCATTAATGAATCACAATCAAATGACATGTCACCTGTTATTCGTGATACTGACTTAGGAGTAGACCATGTAACGTTTGATGTCCCAACAATGGAGGATTTACTTTCATTAAAGGAGAATCTTGAGACACTTGGTAGTGACTTCTACTATAATAAAGGCAAGAGAATTATTGGATTATATGATCCAAGTGGTATTCATTTGTGGTTTATTGTATTTAAAAAAGAGAACAAAAAATAGCAATAAGGCTGATAATCTCTACTGGTAAGACTAGTTAGAATTATCAGCTTTTTTGTGGATAAGAAGGAGATAGAATGTATTCTAAAACCATTCAATTTATTGAGTCATTGTGTAAAGAAAGCATCATTCCAGGTGCTAATTATTTGTTTTTTAGTCAAGATAATGTTGTAAGGGGAAGTACGGGGTATAAACAATTTTTACCTGTTAAAGAAAAAGCAACCTCTAATGTCTTATATGATATGGCATCACTTACGAAAGTTATGATGACTAATACTGTCGTATTAAAATTAATTGAACAAAATCAACTAAATATTGATGTGCCTTTTAACACGTATTTACCCATATGGCATGAAGACAAGGTGACATTAAGACATCTGTTAACACATACCTCAGCTATTTCAGGGTACATTGACAATAGAGATGAGCTATCAGCTGAAGAATTAAAAGAGGCGTTGTTGACGTTACCAGTAGATTATAAAAAAATGGGCAGAGAAAAAAAATATACAGATACGGGAACGTTATTAATAGGATTTATGCTTGAAGAGATTTATAGACAGAATGTTCATAATATATTTGAAAAGGAAGTTTTAATCCCCTTAAATATGGTGCATAGTGGTTTTAGTAAAATAAACACTTCTTTATGTGCACCAACAGAGTTAACGAAAAATAGAGATTTAATTAAAGGAGAAGTACATGATCCAAAAGCATATCAATTAAAGGAACACTGTGGCAGTGCGGGGTTATTTAGTAATATTGACGATAGTTTTAAATTTGTTCAAATGATGTTAAATAAAGGAAGGCTACCAAATGGAGAAGTATTTTTAGAAGAAGAAACAGTGATGTTATTATTAAATGATTTTACACCGAATAACGATTTATCTCGTTCACTAGGTTGGGATTTAAAGTATCATTTAGAAAAAAAACATCCGATATTATATCATACTGGTTATACTGGTACTTTTATGTTGATAGATATTATTGAACAAGAGGCTTTTATTTTTTTATCAAATCGAGTCCATCCTTATGATAATAGACAAGATTATTTAAGAAAACGTGATGAATTAATTGAAGTTTATCAAAAAGAACAGACGAATTAAACAAGAAATGATATACTATTTTTATCAATATAGATGAGGTGAGGGGAAAAAGATGGCAGAACCATTATTTTTAAAACCAGTATTCCAAGAAAAAATTTGGGGTGGAGAAAAATTATCGACTGAGTTTGGTTATGAATTAACTAGTAAAATGATAGGGGAATGTTGGGCAATTAGTGCGCATCCTCATGGTGTTTGTACGGTTAAAAATGGGGATTTCAAGGGAGAAAAGTTAGATGATTTATGGAAAAAACATCCGGAACTTTTTGGTAATCCAAAAGAAGACGTATTTCCATTACTGACTAAAATTTTAGATGCTGAAGATGACTTATCTGTTCAAGTCCATCCTGATGATTTTTATGGGTTAAGTCATGAGGGAGAATTAGGAAAAACGGAATGTTGGTATATCATTAGTGCAGAACCTGGAGCGGAAATTATTTATGGTCATCATGCTAAATCAAAAGAAGAATTAAAAAAAATGATAGACTCAGGTGAGTGGAATCAATTATTGAGACGTATACCTGTTAAAAAAGGTGATTTTTTCTATGTTCCTAGTGGGACCATTCATGCCATTGGTAGTGGGATTATGATTTTAGAAACGCAACAAAGCAGTGACACAACTTATCGCGTATATGATTATGATAGAGCAGATGACAATGGAAACACGCGTGAATTACATATTCAACAATCACTAGATGTGACGACTATTCCTCATATTGACCCTAAATTAGAAATAACGCAATTAAATGAGAATCAATCAAGTGTAACAACCTTTATTGAATCAGATTATTTTGATGTATTTGAGTGGAATGTCGATGGCATATTAGATATCAAATCTCATGCACCATACACATTAGCGAGTGTTATTGAAGGGTTTGGTTATTTAAAAATCGGTGCTAATCAAACGTATGAACTCTCAAAAGGAATGCATTTCATTATTCCCAATGGTATTGACACATGGGTATTAGAAGGTGATATGGATATCATCGCATCAGAGCCTGGAAAAAAGAATAGATAATAAAAAAGACATCATGTTGCAAAATCAACATGATGTCTTTAGTTTCATTATAATAATTCTGTGATTGGTTTATAGTCATCTAAACGATTTTGATCTTCAGCAATTACGTTTGAATTTAAACTACCATTGTATGTATTAAATCCATTTCTTAGAGCTTCGTCAGTTGCAACAATTTCTTTTAAAGATTGATTAGCCAACTTAACAATATATGGTAACGTATTATTTGTTAAAGCAAGAGTTGATGTGCGAGCTACTGCACCAGGCATGTTTGCAACTGCATAATGAACAACGTCATGTCTAATATAAGTTGGATTATCATGGCTTGTTACGTGGTCAGTCGTTTCAAAAATACCACCTTGGTCAATTGCAATATCAATGACAACAGAACCAGGTTTCATTTGTTTAATCATATTTTCAGTAACAAGTTTTGGTGCTTTACGTCCAGGTATTAAAACGGCACCAATAACTAAATCAGCTATTTTAACTGATTTTTCAATGTTATGAGAATTAGAAATAACAGTTTCAATGTCATTTCCAAAAATATCTTCTAGTTGTGCTAATCGTTGTGGATTAATGTCTAAAATTCTTACTTTGGCACCTAAACCAATGGCAATTCTAGCAGCATTCATACCAGCAACACCACCACCAATAATAACGACTTGTCCTTTTTCAACACCAGGAACAGAAGACAATAAAACACCTGAACCTTGGTTAATAGATTGTAAGAAGTATGCACCAGTTTGTGGCGCCATACGACCAGCAATCTCCGACATTGGTGTTAATAAAGGCAATGATCCATCGGGTAAACGAACGGATTCATAAGCAATTGCTGTAATCTTATTTTCTAGTAAAGCATCAGTTAATTCTTTATTAGGGGCTAAATGAAGATATGTAAATAAAATTTGATTAGGTTTGAATAAATGATATTCAGATGCTAATGGTTCTTTAACTTTTAGGACCATATCAACATCCCACGCGTCTTCTTGATTTTGAACGATGGTTGCACCCATTTCTTCATATGCACTGTCTTCAAAGCCAGCACCTACTCCTGCTTGAGTTTGTACGAATACTTCATGCGACTTTTCCACTAAAATTTTGACAAATGGTGGAGTCAAAGCAACACGGTTTTCATTGTTCTTAATTTCTTTTGGTACGCCTATTTTCAATTTTTTTCACTCCTATTCTGTCATAACCTGTTAAGATTACGATGGTATCATTATACATAAAATGTAAGAATAATGCTAATAATATACTATTTTTAAGAAAAAAGAACACAAGTTTTATCTTGTGTTCTAATTCAAATCATCCAAAGAAAACGTGACATGATATTTTTTTTTCATAGCCATATTGATTAATCTCAGTGCTAATTGCTTATTTTTTGCTAACAAGGGACCATGAAAATAGGACCCCATGACATTTTTATAAACAACCCCTTCAGTTTTGTCTTTCCCATTATTTCCATATCCTTTTACAACTTCTCCAAGAGGTTTTTCACCTTCTCCTAAAAAAGTCATACCATTATGGTTTTCAAAGCCGTAATATGTTTCATCAAATTCTTTATTATAAATCTCAATATCACCGATAAAACGGTTATTATCCTGGCTAAGAGTATAGTGGGGAAGAGCGGAGATTCCTTCAATTTTTTCACCTTGAGCGCCGATGTAATACTCACCTAATAATTGGAAACCTCCACAAATAGCAAGCATGACACCATCATTTTCAATGTAACGAGTGATAGCGTCTTTTTTTGTTTGAATGTCTTCAGAAACGATTTTTTGTTCATAATCTTGCCCTCCACCGAAAAAGACAAAATCATATTTCGTCTCATCGAAGTCTTCAAACACACTGATGATTTCAGTATCAATTGTAATACCTAATTTTTTTGCGTAGTAATTTAGTAAAAGTAGGTTACCATTGTCACCATATGTATTCAATAAATTTCCATACAGGTGACAAAATGTTAAATGATAGTTTGTCATACTAGGCTTCCTCCTTGATAAACCCTTGTTGGATTAATTCTTTTCTTAAGCCTAATACTGCAGTGTATGTGGCTAAAATATAAACATGTTCAGTTGGTGCTGATTTTATTTCTTCGATGACTTGTGTAAGTGACGATGTTTCAACTAATTTTTCTTCGTTAATACCGGCTACTTTTAATCGAAGTGACATATCACTCTGACGTTCTCCACCTGAGATGACTTTAGGAATATTTAATTCACCTAACGCTTCTAATTGACTATCCCAAATCCAACTGACATCAATTCCATCAGCATAGTTTGCATTAAGTAGTGCAGTCAGTGAAAACGGATAAGGAGATAATTTCATCGTATCAATCACTTGATTTAGCCCAACTGGATTTTTAACTAAAACAAGGGTGCATTTTTTATCCCCAATCTCAATGACTTCTTGACGGCCAAATACTTTTTCGTCGTACGCTAAACCTTTTCTGATTTTTTCTGATGAAATATTATAATGTTTCGCTACAGCTGTTGCTGCTAGTGCATTGTAAATATTGTACATACCACCTACTTCAATTTGGTAGTCATGTTCATCAATCGTAAAGGTAGAAGAGACATTAGTCATATGTTTAATGTCAGTTAAAGCAACATTAAGTTCAGGACGTTTGAAATCACAATTAGGGCAATAATAATCACCCAAGTTACTGTAAGTAATCATTTTATAGTGAAGAATGTGATGGCAATGAGGACACAGAACACCATCAGTATTATAATGAGCCATCTGTTCTTCATCATCAGCATGACTAAATCCATAATATTCTCTTGGGTTGATAGTGTCGATAGAGTTAAATATCGGTAAATCACCATTCATTAAAATAGGTGCATTTGGTGCTTTTTTCGCCCCATCAACGATTAATTGATAAGTCGTGTAAATTTCCCCATAGCGATCCATCTGATCGCGAAAAATATTGGTAAATAAGAATAACTCAGGTGTTAAAAATTCTGTCACTTTATTTAAACTGGCTTCGTCGATTTCTAAAACAGCGACGTTTTTGCCATGCTTATTTTTCTTTCCTTGAAGGAAGGTTGATACAATACCTTGTAACATATTTGCTCCTGTTGTGTTCGTAACAACAGAATCGAATTCCTCTTTTAATATATTAACGGTTAAAGCAGTAGTTAATGTTTTACCGTTTGTTCCTGTCACAACAATCACATCATAGTCTTTTGCTAAACTTGAAAGAATTGTTGGATCTATTTTTAAAGCCAATTTTCCAGGTAAGCTACTGCCACCTTTGAAAAACGTTTTTAATAGCCATTGTGAAGATTTACCAACAGTTGTCGCTAATCCACTTTTAAAACTCATATACATTCCTCCTGTGTATACATTAACTAAATCATGATACCATAAAATAAGAATTGAAAGATTAAAAAAATACATAAGATTCTATGATAAGATAACAAAAACTACTTAGAACATGAAAAAATATGTTCTAAGTAGTGACATTAGCCAATAATAATTTTTTCAGTTGGATAAATATAGCCACGGTCATGTTTTTCTTTTGGAATAAAAATCATTAAGGTGTAAAGCATGCCAATACGTCCAACAAACATTAAAATGGCAATAACAATTTTACCAATTGGGGAAAGAGAAGAGGTAATGCCTAGTGATAATCCTGTTGTTCCAAAGGCAGAAGCGACTTCTACAATTAACGCAATCATTGTTTCATTTTCTGTAATCGTTAGTATCATAATAGACAAAAAACACATAAAGACAGATAAATTAAACACAACGATGGCTTTTTTTATGTCTGTTCGATCAATTCTTCTATTAAATATAGTGACATTTTCTTGTCCTTTTATAAAGCTATACATATATAATCCTAATATCGCAACGGTTGTTGTTCGAACACCACCACCAACAGAACTGGGGCTACAACCAATGAACATTAGCATTGAAAAAAGTAATAGGGTAGGTGTTTGAAAATCATTTAGATTATTTAATTGTAAACCAGCATTTCGTGTGGTAGTAGAATAGAACATAGACGTCAGCCATTTTTGTTGTTCGCTCATATCAATAAATAAATGGTTTTTTTCTAATAAATAGATTAAAATTGTTCCAACGATAAATAATACAATATAGATACTAATCGCTAATCGACTGAATAGGGAAAAACGAAAAGGTAACTTATGATTGTCTCTTCTATAAAATAACCACTCTTTTACTTCCATTAAGACTGGAAACCCAATCCCGCCAATCATAATAAGTAGCATCAAAATAGGTAAAAAGAAAAAGTCGTTTTTATAAGGGGTGACCGACTCACCTGTTACATCAAACCCAGAGTTTGTTACTGCTGAGATGGATTGATAAAATCCATGGAACAACGAATCAACTAAATCAAGATGATGTTCGGCAAAATAAAAATGGGTAGAAAAAACAAGACCAAATAGCAATTGTATGACTAATACAGTCAGCATAGTATTTTTGATTAATCGAATACTTCCGCTAAGCTTTGGAGAGTTCATATCAGTCATGATTAATTGTCGACGCTTTAGAGAAATTTTCTTCTTTGATAAAATGAAGAAAAAAGTTGACACCATCATAATACCAAAGCCACCTATTTGAAAGAGAATTTCAAGTAAAATAATCCCACGTTGGTTAAATACTTCATTAATATTGAAAGTACTTAAGCCTGTCACACTAACCGTACTAATAGCCATAAAAATCATATCAAAGGTTGAATAATTAGCATTATCTTGATGGAAAAATGTTAAATTAAGTAAAAAGTAAGCGACAGTTGTAATTAACACATAATATAGAAAAATAATTTGGATACTCGAAAGGTGTTGGTTAATGTACCGAGTGCTTAGGTGCTTTAATTTCATATACGAAAACTCTAAACGAGGCATAGTATTTCCTCCTTGTCTGGTAATATCTCAACTAGTATAACAACTTATGTCTGATTAAACTAGTCTTAACAAAAAAGACTCTAAATTTGGGTGCTTCTATTTATGACTCTTAGTAATAAAAAATAAGTGATAACAATTAAAAAAATAATTGTTATCACTTATTTTTTATTACATAATTGGTGAAAATAATCGTGCTGTTTTTTGTTTGAATTTCAACCAAATAGACATGTCATCAATCATTTGCTGTGTTAATTCTTTGGATTGCTTTAAGTCTTCTGTAAAATAATGAGATAAAGCACTATTGATAGATTTATCATACATAACAGCACTCGCTTCAAAATTCAGTTTATAACTGCGAATATCTTGATTAGCTGAACCCACGATGCTTACTTCATCATCCATAATAAGAACTTTAGAATGAAGAAATCCACCTTCATAAATAAAGACATCAACATCATGTTTCATAATCACTTGAGCAAAATATTGTGTTGCCCTATAGATAAAAGGATGATCTGGTTTATTTGGAATCATAATTCGTACATCTACACCGGACTGTTTAGCAATTTTTAAAGCATCAAGAATTGTATCATCTGGTATAAAGTATGGTGTTTGAATCCAAATCCGTTTTTTAGCACTGGTGATAAGTTTTGTAAAAGCTAATTTAATTTGTTGCTTCTCATCATGTGGTCCACTAGCAATAATTTGAATATCAGTTATGGCTTTCTCATTTGGTTTTTCATGATATAAATAATCAAGCTTTCCAATAAGTTTTTTATCATCAGGGACGGAAACATTCCAATCGGATAAAAAGCGTAATTCTAAGATAGAGGTAGCAGGGCCGTCAATTCTAAGATGGGTGTCACGCCAGTAGCCAAATTTTTTAGTTGTTTCAACGTACTGATCTGCGATATTAAATCCACCAACATAACTAATTTTTCCATCGATCACAGCGATTTTTCGATGGTCATGATAGTTGACACGAAATTTTAAAATAGCCTTCTCACTGGTAACAAAAGTTTGGATTCGTCCACCAGCTTCAATTAATTTAGAAAACTTTGTTTTCTTAACTCCTTTAGAGCCTAATTCATCATATAATAGGCAAACTTCTACCCCTTCTTTTACCTTTTCAGTTAATAGATCAACTACTCTCATACCCGTTTTGTCTGTCACAAAAGCATAATATTCAATATGGATAAACGTTTTAGCATGTTTAATATCATTTAATAATGCTTCTAATTTTTTCTCTCCATCGGTAAATATGGTGACGTTGTTATGATGCGTTAAAGGTGTATGATTTAAATTAGACATGAAGTAGGCAAGCTGAGCATATTTATTATCTGAAGGTGTATCATCATATAATTGCAATGTTGGATCGTAAATATCATCTAGCGAGCTAAAATCCATTGTAATTTGATTTTTAATTTCATATCGTTCCTTTTTACTTAGCCCAAGACCAAAAAATAAATATAAAATAAATCCTAAAAATGGGATAAACATAAAGACTAATAACCACGCCCAAGTAACACTAGTATCACGCTCTCTATAAAATATTAAAAACAGAGCAAATAGTAAGTTGATTAAATATAAAATGATTAACAGGACACTCATGAATATACCCCTTTCTTTGATACCTTATTTTAGCAAAAAAATAGCGATATACCTAGCTAATTATTTAGGACTCTTTTTTTGACGTTTTAATTCTTTTTTTAGTGCTTGTTTAGCATGATGGTCAGCCATTTTATTTGATTCTTGTGGAATCCATTCAATCATTAAATCGCTAAATTCCTGACTTAAAACAAGTAATTTTGATAATAAAGGTAGAAAGCGATCATTTTTTACATAACGTTTATGAAATGATTCAACCACAATCCTACTGTCAGAATAAATAAAAATTAAGTCTTTTTGCCAATTATTTTGTAGACAGTATTCTAAAGATAGAATCATGGTCTGAAATTCTGCTATATGGTTATCTGTCGCATCTAAAGGAAATGTTTCTACGATTGTCTGATTTTCTTTTTTTATAATAAAACAACCAGCACTTACTTGGTATTTAGGATGTGTTGAAGCATCAGTATTAATTTTTATCATAAAATTCCTCATTTCATTTTTTTATTCGTATATATTGTGTTAAGATTATATCCTAGAGTAAAGTGATTGTAACGGAGGTTAGTGATGAGTGAGAATAAAATTCACATATATAGATACCAACCAATACTAGCTGATACAGTGATTTATTGGTCGTTGACCTTTGTATTATTTTTTGCCAGTATGATCGGTTTATTAGAAGAACAAGGGCGGATCAATCTATTTAGTATTGTGACATTTTTTATTTTTTTATTTTTTTTCTATTTAGGAACAAGGAGAAAATTAATCTTAACTCAAGAGCAGATTAAAGTGAATGCGGTATTAAAAAAAAATGAATACACGATAGATATTAGTAAAATAAAAAAAGTGTTAGTGGGGAAATATGGCTTTACACTAGTCACAAATCAACATGAACGTTCTTATTTAATGCTACCATCATCTAAAACGAATTTTATTCATCATTTAGAAGAGTCAGCCCAGTTATCTTGCATGGTAAATGGGTATAAAAAATGAGTTGACGATTAATCAACTCATTTTTTTTCATCTATAACAGAAACGTTCGATGCTTGTAAGCCGCGAGCTCCTTCTTTAATATCAAAATTAACTTGTTGTCCTTCAAAAAGTGTTTTAAACCCATCCTGTTCTATTGCAGTAAAATGAACAAAGATTTCCTCATCTTGATCGTAAATAATGAATCCATATCCCTTTTTTACATCAAACCATTTCACTAAACCTTGTTTCATTTCACATTCCTCCAGGTTTTTTCTTGTCTCATACTGATTATTATACGTTTAGAACGAATATTCGTCAAATAACAAAAATTTATACAAAAGCATCTAGAAATAAAGTTTGTTCTTTCAAAAAAATGTTATATACTGTACTTATTGTTTAACTAGATTACAAGATATTATTTATCGATGAGGGAGATGAACCAATGTTTCTTTATATTTTTATTATTATAGGGAGTATTATTTTAGATCAATTAACTAAATTGATGGTGGTACAACATTTAGATTTGTATGATACAACGATGACTAATCCTATTTTATCCATTACCCATATCAGAAATGAAGGAGGAGCCTGGAGTATATTTGAAGGCCATATGTGGTTTTTTTTATTAGTTGGAGTGATTGCTTTAGGTATTTTTTCTTACCTACTATATAAACATAGATATAAAAATAAATGGTTAACAGTGGGGCTAAGTTTTGTCATTGGTGGAACTATTGGTAATTTCATTGACCGATTTAGACAAGGGTATGTGGTGGATATGTTTCAAACAGAGTTTATTAGATTTCCAATTTTTAATGTAGCAGATATTTTTTTAGTTATTGGTGTTTTGTGCATCTTTATTTATATTCTACTTTATGATGAAGAAAAGTCTCATAGATGAGTATCTTGCGAAAATCAATAAAGAGTAGTAGAATGGAATTAATATAATTTGTGAGGATGATGCTATATGTCAAAGGATCACTTAGTTGACGAAGCGATTGAAAAGTTAAAAGCAGCTGATATAAGAATAACGCCACAGAGATACGCTATTTTGGAATATCTAATCGAAAGTCACACACACCCTACGGCAGATGATATCTATAAAGAGTTGGAACATCGTTTTCCAAACATGAGTGTGGCGACTGTTTATAACAATTTAAGATTGTTTACTGAGATTGGTTTTGTTATCGAAATGACATATGGTGATTCTTCAAGTCGGTTTGATTTTACAACGGAGAAACATTATCATGCCATTTGTGAAAAGTGTAAAAAAGTAGTAGATGTTAATTATCCTGGCTTGGGTGATGTTGAAGCGGCTACTGAAAAATTAACTGGTTTTAAGATAAATGATCATCGTTTAGAAATGTATGGTATTTGTCCAGATTGTCAAAAATTAGAAGAAGAGGTTATATAAAAAAGTCCATATTTCTCTTTATGAGAAGTATGGACTTTTTTATTAGTTATTACCTGACATATCAAGTAATTTATTTTTTAAATCTTCTTCCATCATCGCTAATTCTAATTCAGCATTACGGCGTTTTTCTTTGCCTTCTTGTTGAATTTTAAGTGTTTCTTGGATGGTTTCAATTAAATCATTTTGTGTCTTTTGTAGTGTCTCAATATCAACAATGCCACGTTCGTTTTCTTTTGCTGTTTCAATAGCTGAAATTTTTAGCATTTCAGAATTTTTAGCTAACAAATCATTTGTTGTTTCAGATACTTGACGCTGAGCTGTAACCGCATCTTTTTGCCTTAAAAGAGTTAAAGCAATCGCCACTTGATTTTTCCATAAAGGAATGGCTGTATTAATAGAAGCTTGTATTTTCTCAGCTAGTGCTTGATTTGTATTTTGAATCAAACGAATTTGTGGTGCTTGTTGAATCGTAATCTGTCTCGCTAGTTTTAAGTCGTATGTTCTTTTTTCAAGACGATCAACAAATTGGTTTAAGTCATTCACAATTTGTGTATCCATTTGGTCACCAGTTTTTTCAGCTAAAGCCATTGCTTCTGGAATCGTTTTTGTTTGAAGTTCTTCAATTTTTAATTCCCCAGCTGCAATATAGATATTCAAGGCATCAAAGTAGTCCTTATTTTTATGATAAAGTTGTTCTAACATGCTATTATCTTCAAGTAATCCATTTTTTTCATGATCTAGTTTAACAGCTATTTTATCAATCTGAGCACCAATTTTTTGATATTTTGCTGTTGTTTCATAAATGGATTGCTTTACCTTTCCAAACATGCGTTTAAATAGATTTCCATCTTTTGCTTCAAGTTCACTAGGACTTGCTTCATTTAAACGATACATTAATTCAGTTAGAGAATCTCCCATTGGACCAATATCTTGTGTTTGAACATGATTCAACATGGTATGTGAAAATTCACTTAATTTTTGTTGTGCCGCAACACCATAGCTTAAAATGGATTGGCTATCATTTGTATCGATTTGATTGGCTAATTCTTGTGCTTGTTGTTTTCGTTCATCTGATAGTCTATCAATGACTTTTGTTGACGTTTGGGCTTTTGTTACTTGTTGTTTTTTTTCAGCCTGATTTAATAAGTCAGATTGTTCCAATTCTGAAAATGGATTACTTAGTAAATCATCTAAAGTATTATCAATGGGTTCAGCTTTTTTTAATTCATCCGACATTACAATTCCTCCTGATCATCAGATATATTGTGTTTAAAGGCTTCTTTATTAGCATTTTGTTTGGCAATTGAAATTTCTACTTCTAAATCTTCGATGTCATCTGAAACAAAATTTTCATAATCTTCTATGATAAGACGAGAGACATTTTCGATTGCACCAATACTATTATTTAGTGTATCATATGTCTCTTTACTTTTGATTTCATGATTAGAAATGTCTGCATATTTATTCGTCATTTCAACTAGATTAGGCAAATGAGTATACAAAAATTTATCTGCCAAATGAAGTTTTTTAGGTTCTTTAACAATTTCTTTGAACATCGCTTTTGCTACTTTCAATGTGTCATATCTCAAGTTAATGGCATTTAGCTTCGGAATATTATAGAAGTTTTTTTCTAATTGATCAATTTGTCCTTTTGTTTCTGATAGCGTTGTTCTAAAAAAAACAATCTCTTTGTCAGACATGCCAGCTTCATAATAATGTTCTTGTTTTTCTCTAGTCAGTTCAGGAACGACTTCTTTGTTTTTTCGTTTAGAAATCTTTCGATAAATTATCCAACTGATAGCAATTAAGATAAATACGGTACCAAGATTTTCATTAATATCCGTTAAAACGCACATTCCTATTAAAAAACCAATAACACCGACGATTGTGTATTTCATTCTCTTCATTTTGTCACTCCTCTTTTCAAGTATTTTTTGTATAGTATTAGTTTAGCATAAGGAAGTAAAAACATTATCAGTCCTAAGTTTGATTTATAAATAAGTATTAAGGATACAGCGAGTTTTGTTGAAATAACGACTCTTTAAAGGTATCATAAACATAAATAAGTGAATTGACAAGGAGCAGGCATGAATGAAAGATAAATTTAATGAAGAAACGCTCGAAAGAAAAGAGGTATTCAAAGGATCAGTGATTGATGTGTGTGTTGATACGGTTGAATTACCTAATGGGAAAACATCAAAACGTGAATTGGTTTTTCATAAAGGAGCAGTTGGTATTTTAGCCATTACACCGATGAATCGCATTGTGTTAGTCAAACAATTTCGTAAAGCAATAGAAAAAAGTATTTTAGAAATACCAGCAGGAAAAATTGAAGCATATGAAGATAACCCGTTAGAAACAGCTAAGCGTGAACTAGAGGAAGAAACCTTTTATCAATGTGATTCAATGGTTGAAGTGGCCGATTTTGTTACATCTCCAGGTTTTTGTAATGAAAGAATGGTCTTATTTCAAGCTAATGGTATCAAAAAAGCCGATAATCCTTTACCAAGAGATGAGGATGAATTTTTAGATATCGTGGAGTTATCTTTAGAGGAAGTGAAAGAGTACATTCGTCTTGGTACAATTTGTGATGCTAAGACATTATATGCTATTCTATTATGGGAAATGCAAATGAAATAAGGAGTTTATCATGTCGAAAGAAAAACAAAAGAAAGTAGAAACAACGTCAAAACAAATTTTAACAAGAAGTCGTGTAAGAGAACATAATAAAAACGAACAACGTAATGCATGGTTAAACCGAGCGATTGTGATTATCGTCATCTTATTAGTCATTATGTTGTATGCTATTTTTAAACTGTAAGGGAGTTTATGTATGAAAATTGGAATCATTGGGGCAATGGAACAAGAAGTTGTGTTATTAAAAAATCAACTAGAAAATAAAAAAGAATGGCATGAAGCAGGTGTGTCATTTTATTCAGGAAGTATTGGAACACATGAAATTGTAGTAACACAATCAGGTATAGGCAAAGTTTTAGCTGGGTTAACAGCGACGTTACTAATTAGTCATTATCATGTTGATTGTTTAATTAATTCAGGATCTGCTGGTGGTATTGGTAAAGGTTTATCGATTGGAGATATTGTCATTTCTGATAAATTAGCTTATTTTGATTCGGACGTTACAGCATTTGGTTATGAATATGGGCAAATGCCACAGATGCCATTATTTTATGAAGCAAGTAATCAACTCATG
Source organism: Vagococcus sp. CY52-2 (assembly GCF_022655055.1). Classification (NCBI taxonomy): domain Bacteria; kingdom Bacillati; phylum Bacillota; class Bacilli; order Lactobacillales; family Enterococcaceae; genus Vagococcus; species Vagococcus changpingensis. The sequence continues at coordinate 633,235 of NZ_CP093384.1, forward strand.
AGTGTAGCGATAAAAGCAGCTGAGGATAAGCAATTAGCAACACACATTGGGTTGATTGTTTCAGGAGATACCTTTGTCCATAGTCAAGAACAAATAGCCCACATAAAAAAACATTTTCCTGACGTTTTAGCTAATGAGATGGAAGGCGCGGCGATTGCTCAAGTGGCGCATCAATATAAGTGTCCATTTGTTGTGATCCGTGCCATTAGTGATGTAGGCGATGAAAATGCTAGTGTAAATTTTGATGAGTTTATTATTGAAGCAGGAAAAAAATCTGCTGAAATGGTCGTTGAATTAGTGAAACAATTAAACTAAGGAGAGAAGACATGAAAGCTTTGATATCAATAGATTATACAAATGATTTTGTTGCAAGTGATGGAAAATTAACGACTGGTGAATTCGGTCAAGCCATTGAAACAGAGATGGTCCGTTTAACTAACCAATTTATTGACGATGGAAATTACGTTGTTTTTGCTATTGATTGTCATGATGACACAGATAAGTATCATCCAGAGAACACTTTATTTCCTCCTCATAATATTATTGGAACAAAAGGAAGAGAATTGTATCAAGGATTAAATGATGTGTATCAAAAAAATAAGGAAAAAGATACGATGTATTGGATAGATAAGCGTCACTATTCAGCTTTTAGTGGCACAGATTTAGATATTCGATTAAGAGAAAGAAAAATCGATACAGTTCATTTAGTAGGAGTGTGTACAGATATTTGTGTGTTACATACCGCTATCGATGCTTATAATTTAGGATACAATATTGTAATTCACGAAAAAGCTGTCCAAAGCTTTGATCAAGTTGGCCATAAATGGGCTTTAGGCCATTTTAAAAATACGCTTGGTGCGACAATTGTTTAAATCAAAAAGCAAGCTCCTATGATTTTAGGGCTTGCTTTTTATTTATTAAATGGATAATAATTTTATTAAAGTAATGGCAACAATCGTTTGAACAATTCCTACACTTCCAGCATACGCTAAAAATCGAGGGCCTTCTTTAAAAAATTCTTTTGCGTTAATACGTAATCCAATAGCTGCTAAAGCAGTAATTTCAAACCAGCCACTAATTGAGTGCGTTGTTTGGCTTAATATAGTTGGAAAATGAATGACACTATTTAAGACACAACAAATGATAAAGCCAATGATATACCAAGGAAGCGGAAATTTTTTCTTAGCCTTTTCTTGTATTGTTAGGTTGTTGTCTGTTGATTGGTTAGCAATTTTTCCAAAAGCAAATACAACGACCACTAAGAACATGATCCGTAAAATTTTAAATAAAGTTGCCATTTCTACAACTTGTGAACTAACCATATTGGCACTGGCAATAACTTGACCGACTGATTGAAGCGTTCCACCGATTAAGGCACTTTTAGCCATCACATTATCTGTAAAAACTGTACCACCAATAATAGGAAGAGTCAGCATCATCACAGTTCCTAATAAATTGACTAAGGTAATAATTTGTCCCTTTTCTTTATCTTTAGCCCCAATTTCTGGTGCGATTGCACCAATAGCTGATGAACCACATACAGCATTTCCTCCTGCCATCAGTAATGACATCGTCTGGTTAAATTTTAATTTTTTCCCAATAAAGTAAGCTGATAGAATCGTTAGTGTCATTTGACACATAATAAATAGAATACCAGAACCCCCAATTTGTACAATAGTTTGAAAGGTTACGGTAGTTCCAAGTAGAACAATGGATAATTCCAATAGTGTTTTTTCTGAAAATTTAGTTCCCTTTTGCCAAACTGATTGATTAAAAAAAAGATTTCCTAAAAAAATACCTAATAAAATAGCAATGGTTCCAGCTCCGAGTGACGGTAACCATATGGCGAGTATTTTTGATAAGCTAGCAATCGCTAGGGATAAGAGAAGACCAGGGTAGATAGTTTGTTTCAATTGTTTCATATTCATTCCTCCAAAGTTAACATAATTTGATTATACTGGTTTAGTTTACATTTTAAAAATAAATAGTTAGAATATTAACTATTACGAAAACAAATAGTAGGTGTAAAGATGTTTAAATTATTTTTAACATTTAAAGAAGCATATGAGACGAGAAACTTTACAAAAGCGGCTGAAAATTTATTCATTTCACAACCGGCTGTTTCTAGTCAAATGAAACAATTAGAAGAAGAACTAAATTGTAAATTGTTTATTAGAAAAACGAAACAAGAGATGTCTCCAACAAAAGAAGCAACTATCCTGTATACAAGGCTATTAAATTTAGAAGATGACTGGTTAGAAACCAAGAGGTTGATTAAACAGGTTGGAAATAATCCAGTAAAATGTGTTATTAGTGCATCAAATACTTTTTCTATCTATTACTTACCTGATTTAATGAGTTGGTTAGTTAAGAGATTTCCTGAGGTATATTTTGAACTTGATATGCATAATTCCGAAGAAGTTCTGGAAAATGTCTTACAGCATCGAGCGCATTTTGGATTTATTGAAAAACCATTGGAAACAGGTCCTGTATGCCGAAAAGAGTTTTTAACAGATGAGTTGGTGATTGCTGGTAATCTTGATAGTGATCTGTGGTTGTGTCGGGAAGATATTTCAGGTGTATATCATTATACCAAGCGATATTTTTTACAAGAAAACATTCAACCAAAGCGTTTATGTGTAAAAAATAATGAAATGATTGTGAGATTACTTGAAAAAGGTATTGGAAAAAGTATTATTTCACGTGTGTCAGTCCCTAAACATATGTTCTATCAAGAATTGGGTATGAATTATAAACGTTTATTTTATTTTTTAAAAAAAGATTATTTGACACATCCCACGTTTTTAGAAATTGAAGCAGTCATTGAACAGTACGCAAAAGAAAAAGGCGGAGAATGAAATCATTCTTCGTCTTTTTTTTGTTTTTCTTTAATGATGGTCTCTACTTTTTGAAGAAAGGTTAGGTTAAGTGGAAATTTTACCATAATAATGGGTGTATCTTTGTAGAGTGAATGTTTACTCGTTTCATGAAATGGCGTTAAGACAATATCTGTCTGCTCTTTTGAGTAAGAGTCTTGATAGTTTATTTGATGATTAAAATATAAATCCAAATAGTCTTTCATTTGCTTTTGGTGCAGATAGTCAAACGCTGGTTCCATATGAATCGATACGACTTTATATAGGTGTTCTGAATCAACAAAATAAAGAAAACGAAAAAAATATTGTTGTAAAAGAATCGTTAGTTGACTATTCGGAATAAAGCCTGTTTCAATCAAATGTTTTTTGATAACCGTTGTAAATTTTGCAGTGGTAAAAGGGTATTGTTCTAAATTATAGTGAACAGTGACACCATATTTATATTCGAATACTAATTGATTAAATACCATTGTAATAAAACTAGTATAGAAAATATCTCTCTTTATTAAGTAAATATCCTCATCTGATAAGGGGCGAAATAATGGAAATAAATCGCAAAAAATTAAATCAGTTATCGTCATTAGTTCTAATTGATTTTCATTAAAAAAATTGTAAACAAGATTGGTGTTCTGTTTTCTATTTAGCTCTTCATCAAGTGTCATAATATAGAAAAAATAAGCAATTTCTTTTTGATTAAAAACGTAATAATGATGGAATAATTCTTCAACATAAGGATAGATAGGATGAGAAGCTAGAAAGCGATTGAATTTATCACTAATGATAATAAGTTGATTAAAACTAATCCGCTGTAAATGAATTAAAAAAATATTGATCGTTTTTTGCTTTTTAACATCAGATATTTGAAAATTTGCTTTCTTAAAAAAATCATCAAAGTTCTGTTTTAGATCCTCGTAATTTATACCGTCGAGTAAAAAATAAGCATTTCGACTAGCCATTGTATCAAATAAAGCAATGAAATATCTTATTTTACGTTCATCACCAACTAATTTTAAATGAACTAAATCAATTCCATAAACGTGACAGGCTTCTCTAATTCGTTTGAGATTTTTTCTAACTGTTGTTTCACTTAAAAAATGCATTTGGCAATAGTTTGTTACGGAGACGATTTGTTGATTAATGATGTCATTTAATAGAATCATAGTTTGACTACTTTGAACAACGAATTTTTTAAAATCTTCAAAGTCATTTGAATAGTCAGTAATTTTTATTCCTTTCATTTTTAGATAATCAATAGAAAGTTGATTATCTGTTATTAAATCATACTCTTTTTTTCTTTCTAAAATGTCTTTTATGTAATGTTGGACTGTCCTTTCAGAAATCGCTAATTCTTTAGATAGGTAGGAGGTTTGTGTCCAATCGTAATGATTGTAAATGATACTAATGACAGAGATAGTCGTTTTTATTTTTGGTTCAAGTAATAAATCAATCAATGATGTCATTCCTTTCAAGAAAATAAATCAGACATACTAGTGAAACAAGTATAATCTGTTTTATAAAAAAAGACAATTCGCATAAAAATTGATTTTAGGTCAATAAAATCAAATTTTTTTAGTTTTCTTTTCATTGGATGTTCTAAGTTAAGTATGAATTAAGCGATATACTTATCGTTGCTATAGAGATAGAAGATAGATTAATAACATGAATACTTACAATGCTATTTAATATTTGATGTATTGTAAAGAAATTTAACAAATCAGTTATTTCTAATGTTTAGTAGAGAGGATTTAAATCATGCAGAATACAAAAAAATTATCTTTATTCAGTTTTTTTGCCATGACGGCTTCGTTATTTATCACGGTCTATGAGTACCCAACGTTTGCTGAATCGGGGAAGACACTTATTTTCTTTTTATTAGTATGTGGTCTATTCTGGTTTTTACCAGTTGCCTTATGTGCAGCAGAGATTGGTACTGTAGAGGCGTTTGATGGAGGGGGGATTTTTGGATGGGTAGGTAAAACGTTAGGAGAAAAATTTGGTTTTGCTGCCATTTTCTTCCAGTGGTTTCAAATCACAGTGGGATTTGTCACAATGAGTTATTTTATCATTGGTGCGTTATCATATGCGTTAAAATTTCCAGAGATGAATGACAATAAGCTCATTAAATTTTTAGTGGTAGTTTTAATTTTTTGGTTATTAACATTTTTACAATTTAAAGGGACAAAAACCACATCTCAAATTGCGAAAGCAGGTTTTGTGATAGGCATTATTATTCCTGTAACTGTCTTATTAATTTTTACTATTAAATATGTTGCTACAGGTCATGCTGTAACACATTCATTTTTAGATAAATCATTTTTCCCGAATAAGCAAACCTTCTCATCATTGGTGACTTTTATTTTAGCCTATGTTGGGGTGGAAGCTTCAGCATCCCATATTAAATCACTGGATAATCCACAAAAGAATTATCCGTTAATGATGGTTTACTTAGTTATTATAGGAATCGTATTAAGTACTATTGGTGGCACGACTGTTTCAATGGTCGTACCAGCGAAACATCTGTCGTTAAATAGTGGGGTGATTCAAGCATTTGAAACATTGATTTTGAAAGGTAATCCTCATCTATCATGGTTAGTCGAAATCCTTGCGATTATGTTGGCATTTGGTGTGCTAGCTCAAGTTAGTTCATGGATTGTCAGTCCAACAGAAGGCTTGCGTTATGTTGCCGATCAAGGATTGCTCCCTAAAAGCTGTCAAAAAATTAATAAAAATGGAGTGCCAACTTCTTTACTAATCATACAAGGTGTTATCGTGACCATTTGGGCTGCCGTTTTAACTTTTGGTGGAGGAGGAAATGCTGTGTCATTTTTAACCGCCATTTCATTAACCGTTGTGATTTATTTATGTGGCTATTTATTATTTTTTATTGGGTATTTCGTTTTAATTTTTAAGAAATCAAATCAAGCATTAAAAAGAGCTTACGAAGTACCAGGAGGAAGAAAAGTAAAAGCGTTGTTAGCAAGTTTGGGTATGGGGATGTCTTTATTAGCATTAGTTTCTTCCTTTATTGCGCCAAGTGAATTAAAAGCAAATGAAGCGAAAACCTACTTAATAACATTAGCTTTTAGTTCTGTTATAACCGTATTGTTACCATTTGTGTTTTATCACATATATGGGAAAAAACATTCGATTAATTTAAATAATGAAGAAAGAAAGTGATTAACGTGCAAATGATTAAACAGGAATTTAAACAGTTATTTCATAATAAAATACTACTAATTTCTGTGATAGCTATCTGTTTTATTCCGATATTATATTCGAGTGTATTTGATAAATCTGTTTGGGATCCATATAACCGTTCGAGTCATTTGCCTGTAGCCGTGGTAAATGAAGATCAACCAGTTGAGATGTTAGGCCAAAAAGTTGATGTTGGGAAGAGTGTCATTGATGAATTAAAACATAACAAACAACTTAAATGGGAATTTGTTGATGAAAAGCAAGCAATGGATGGCATGAAGGACTTGAAATATTACATGATTGTCACGATTCCAAAAGATTTTTCAAAAAATGCGACGAGTCTTTTAAATCCTTCTCCTAATCAAATGGAAATTCAGTACACAACAAATGGTTCGCTAAATTATATTGGATTGGATATGGCTCAAATTGGAGCCAAAGAGTTGGAAGCGAAAGTGCGAGAAAGTGTCACCGCAGCTTATGTTAAAACAGCGTTAGCACTTGGTCAAAAGGGTAAACAAGATTTAATAAAATTAACCAATGGCTCAAAAGAACTTGCAACAGGCAGTAAAAAACTCGATAACGGTTTGGGTGAATACACGAATGGTGTGTCTACTGCAGCTAATGGCTCAAATACATTAGCAAATGGTGTAAATGAGTTAGCGTCTAATGTTTCTCCGTTAAAACAAGGGGTAACGGAATTACAAAATGGTGCGACACAATTATCTAATGGACTAAACGAAGTCAATGACAAACTTCAACCACTCTCAGGGAAATTAAATGAAGTTGGAAGTGGTGTGACAGATTTATTAAATGGTACAAAAGAGTTAGAAGCCAGTTTAAGAAATGTGGAAGCCAGTTTATCAGGATCTTCAGCTAATTTGTTAAAACAAGATATCGAAAAGATTAATCAACAAGTTGAATCAGTTTTAAATGATTCAAAAGAGTTGAGTGAAGTTTCTAGTGTATCAACTGCTTTGTCAACAGATCTAATTGGATTAAGTAATCAATTATCAGGGTTTAGCCAAGTGATTGGAAAAATCAACCAGATAGTCTCTCGGGACACACAACAATTTCAGCAAGTGTTAGAAGGTATCATTCAACAAAATAGCCGAATAAGTGATGATATTAAACAAGAGTTGATTGCACAACTATCACAGCAAGTTACTAGCTTCTCAACACAATTAGTGACAGATATTAAAAGCTCTTCAGCTGACATTGATGGTATCGTTAGTCAAGTTCAAACAGGACTAAATGGTGCAAGCCAGCAAGCAAAATCATTATCACAACAAGCAACGATGATGAGTCAATTAGCCAAAGGATTGTCAGAAAATACAGGAGAAATGAAAGAATCTATTGTAAATATTAAAGCAGGAACCACCGATTTATTGGAAAGCTTTGGTAACAATGTCAACTTAGCCAACACACAAAATGTGTTACATGAATTAGAAACAGGATTATCTCAAGTGGATAACCTAGTGAATGAAGCACCTGTTGCGTTAAATGGTATTAATCGTTTGTCAGCTGGAAGTAATACTTTAACAAATGGATTAAATACTATGTCAGGTAAAATGCCAGAACTAATATCAGGCGTTACACGTTTAGATGGTGGAGCCAATGAATTAAGTCAAGGACTCACAAAATTAACCGATAACACACCGAAATTAATGAGTGGAGCCAATCAACTAACAGTAGGTGCAACAACAATGGCAAGTGCTTTAACACAAGCAGATAAATTAGTTAGTCGTTTGAAATTTAATAATAAAAACGTCAAAATGTTCGCAGCACCAACAGGGTTACAAAATATTGAATACAGTAAAGTAAAAAATTATGGACAAGCTTTAGCACCATACATTATGTCACTTGCGTTATTTGTTGGCTGTATTGTATTCAACTTTATCTTCCCAATCAGACGTGTTTCAATGGACGGGCAATCCAGTCGTGATTGGTGGTTAAGTAAAGTTGCAATGGGATTTGTCGTATCAACGATTATGGCAATTATCGAAGCGACTATCATGTTGTTATTAAAATTACCCGTCGATCAAGTTGGAAAACTTTATCTAGTGGGAATTGTGACTGCGTGGAGTTATATGTTCTTGATTATGTTTTTAGCTATGACATTTGATAATCCAGGTCGATTTGTTGCGATGATTTTATTGGTGTTACAACTAGGAGGAGCTGGAGGAACATTCCCATTACCATTGCAAAACAGTTTCTTTAATGCCATTCACCCTTATTTACCAATGACCTATTCCATTTATGGATTTAGGGAAGCAATCTCTAGAGGGATTGGTGCACCAATGTTTAATAGAAGTATTATCACCTTATTATGTATCTTTATATTCTTTGTTATTCTTTTAAGATTTTCAATGGATTACTTACAAAGAAAACACTTGGAAAATATATCTGCTTTAAATGATAATCAAAAACTACAAGCTTTAGAAAAATAATGTTTTTTAAATGAGATACTTATCCCATTTTATATAATTTAAAATTTTTAGGAGGTCTAGTTATGACTAGCGAAAAAAATCAATCAGTCGTACCAATCTTTGGATCAAATGCATCAGAAGAAGCAGTAATGTTAGATAAAATGAGAATGGACCCAATTAATCCATCTATTGCTTATCGTTTAATAAAAGACGAATTAATCAATGAAGGAAATGCTCGACAAAATTTGGCGACATTTTGTCAAACTTATATGGAACCAGAAGTGACTGCTATTATGGCAGAAACAATGGAAAAAAATGCTATTGATAAATCCGAGTATCCCCAAACGGCCGCTATGGAACAAAAATGCGTGAGAATGATTGCTGATTTATGGCATGCACCAAACCGAGATCGTGTGATGGGGACTTCAACTGTTGGTTCAAGTGAAGCTTGTATGCTCGGTGGGATGGCGATGAAATTTAGATGGCGAGATCGTGCTAAGAAAAATGGATTAGATATCAATGCAAAACGACCAAACTTAGTTATTTCATCAGCTTATCAAGTATGTTGGGAAAAATTCTGTGTATACTGGGATATTGAAATGCGTGAAGTCCCAGTTGATAGTGAGCATTTAAGTATCAACACAGATACTGTCATGGACTATGTTGATGAGTATACGATTGGGATTGTCGGTATTTTAGGTATTACTTATACTGGAAAATTTGACGACATTAAAAAATTAGATGAGCTGGTTGAAGAATACAATCAAACACACAATCAAGACTTAGTGATTCACGTGGATGGAGCAAGCGGTGGTTTATTTGTACCATTTATCGAACCAGATTTATTGTGGGATTTTAGATTGAAAAATGTGGTGTCTATCAATTCATCTGGCCATAAATACGGCTTAGTTTATCCTGGAGTTGGATGGGTGTTATGGAAAGACGAAGAGTATCTACCAAAAGAATTGGTTTTTGAAGTGAGTTATTTAGGTAGTGTTATGCCAACAATGGCGATTAATTTTTCTAGAAGTGCTAGCCAAATTATTGGGCAATATTATAATTTTTACCGCTTTGGGTTTAATGGATACAAAGAAATTCATGAGCGAACAAAAAAAGTAGCCATGTCTTTAGCTAAAACAGTTGAAGAAACTGGACTTTTTAAAATGTTTAATACAGGAGAAAATTTACCAATCGTTTGTTTCACGTTAAAAGAGGATGCTAATGTAGAATGGTCACTGTATGACTTGTCTGATCGTTTACAAATGAGAGGATGGCAAGTTCCATCTTATCCATTTCCTAAGGATATGCAAGGCACGATTGTTCAACGATTTGTGTGTCGTGCAGATATGGGTCAAAATATGGCAAACGCTTTTGCAAAGGATTTTAATGCGGCGATAAAAGAATTGAATCATGCAAGAATTTTATGTCACGAAGAACCAAAAAAAACAACAGTTAAACCAGAACACTAAAAAAGATATTGAATAAATTGTGAAAATGTATCTCATCATGTATCGAAAAAATAGAAAACATTATTCATAAATTAGATAAAATTAAAAAATATAATACTTGTATTGAATCAATTAAATAACTAATTATTATTAGACATTAGTTAAAATCAGGAGGAACAATTATGAAAAAAACTACACTATTAAGTGTCACTGTCGGAGCAACATTATTATTACTTTTAGGTGGCTGTGGATCAAAAGAAGAAGTGAAAGGAACAGTTGAAGCTGGAACAGTTGCTTCTACAACAGAAACACTAAAAGACGGTGAAAAAGTTGATGTAGAAAGCGTGAGCCTTAAAGATGATGGGTCATTTAAAGAAATCATCAAAGGTGAAAATGATCCAAAAGTAAAATTAGAAGCAAAATATGATACTGACTGGCAAGATAAAAGCTGGGAAAATGTTGATTTTAAAATCGGTAAAGTAAAAATCGTTGAAGTAGATAAATACAAAGACAAAGAAAATAACGAATACAAAGGTTTAATGTCTATGGACTTTACATTAAAAAATGATGGAAAAGAAGATGTAAGCATTCACCCAAGTGATGCTGTCTTAGTCTTAAAAGATGGTACAGAAATCACAGGTAAACATTTTAGAGATTACTGGGAAGATATTTTTGCTAAAGATAAACAAAAAGACGGCCATGTTTATTTTACCTTTGATAAGTTAGAACAAGCTGACCAAGTCAAAGAAATCAAATTAACCTTCGATGGACACAAAAAAGGTGATGACAGCGAAAAAGTTGAACACACTTATGATGTGAAATTACCTCTAGAACTACAAAAATAAGGAATAGGACGTGTTAAAAATGACAGACTATGACAAAAAAGAAGAAAAAGTAATCAATCAAATCTCTAATATTTTAACAAATTTAGATGAAACATTAGCTAAAATTGACGATGAAATGGAAAAAGGTCATGAGAAATCAGTGAAATGCTGGTTTGAAGAAAAGAAAGCCATTCATGAAATTAAAAAGATTTTACACGAAATTGATAAATATGATAATTATAACGAAAAAGAATTAGACAATCTTGTCGATGAATGGGACTAAAAAATAAATGACAGTTTAGTCGACATTTCTTTTGAACATACCTTTTAACCAAGCGGAGTAATGAAAATTATTCCGCTTGATTTGTACCTTTTGCTTGGTCTGTTACTTTTTTTACTGTCATAAGGTATAGGAGCTACTGAAATATGGAAACAGATTTATTTATGTTATTAAATGCAAATAGTCGAAATATTTTATCTATTTTTTCAATCATATCAGAAAAAAATGAATGGTATAGCATGCATGAGATTAGTGAAAAATTGAATGTGGTGGAAAGAACTATTCAACGCTATGTGATTCAATTAAAAGATTGTATTGAACAGTTTAATAAAGATGAAAAAGAAGAGGACAGATTGTATTTAAGTTATGAAAAATATAGAGGTGTCTACCTAGAAACCCCTAAAGGTCAAGGATTGAATCGATTTAAGCAATTAGTCATAGAACAAGATGAAACCTTTATGATGTTAAAACAAATATTTTTTGAAGAGTTCCAATCAGTGACCAAGTATTCAATGGATCATTTTATCAGTGAGAGTAAGGTCAGAAAAGGACTTAAAAAAATACGCCATTATTTAAAAAGATATCATTTGTCTTTATCCAATATTAGTTTTAGGATAGTGGGAGAAGAAAAACAAATTCGATTGTTGACTTATTATTTAATATGGTATGGTGTTAAAGGAAATGTCTGGCCCTTTAAACAGGTTAGTCAATTAAAGGTTTATGAAGTAGTCGATGGTTTGAATCAAGCGTTAGAGATGCGTTTGACTCAAACACAAAGGAAACAACTTGCTTACATGTTAGCTATTAATTTGTTCAGATTAGGCAAAAATCACGTGGTTACATTTGAAGCTGAATGGAAAGACTATGTCAATATTAAGCAAATTTTAAATCAAGCCCCCTTTTTAGAACTTCTTTTTTTAAAAAGACAGCAAAAATTAACAGCTGAAATTTATTTTTATCTACTACTAATTCAACTTAGAATGAATATCTATCAATGTGATAATTTAACAAGACAAGTGTTGTCTTATCATAAAAAAAATAACTCGGATGTATTTGTTGTAACCGACTCACTAGTTAAAACATTCCATCAAGAACTATTGCCTATTCCCAAAAACTATTATGAGTCTTTTTTTCTAACAACATTTTGTACCCATTTATTTTGTAAATTATTTCATCACGTATCTTTGACAATGGATGGTCGTTATATGTTGGATGATACACAGGAAAAATACACAGTACTATATTCAGAGTTACATCGTTTAGTGGATAAGGTTTATAATCAAACTAATGATTCGATTTTTTTACAAAAGCGTTTTTTAGTTCAAAAATACATGCTATTATTTTCTATGATTAAACCATTGACCTATTTTGAGCCAACCATATGTATTTTATTAGAAAGTGATTTGCCATATTTAACGAAAGCGTTATTAGAAAGAGATATTGCATATCATTATTCTGGAAAATACCATATTGAATTTATGGATACATATGATGTTAAAGAAGCAGATGTTATATTGACAAATGTTTCAAATATTTTTGATTGTAATAGTTGTATGACTTCAACGATCCGATATTTTGATTTTCCATTAACTTTAAGAGATTACGAAGAATTGGATAAATTAGTTAAGAGCATATATCAATGTAAATACGCCATGATAGTTTAAATAAAACATCTTTTTAAATAATAAATGAAAAAAGTCTTGTTTTCATTAAAAAAATAAGTTGTGAAATAATTATTAATTTTTTTCTTGTTAAAATAGCATATTTAGGGTATTATTTTCTAAGTATGTTAGTAATTTAACAATTAAAAAAGGGGATTAGATTTATGAAAAGTAAACTATTCAAATCATTAACCATTAGTTTTGCCACTTTAATGATGCTATCTGGTTGTGGGGGACAAAAAACTGCAGAGAAGACATCTCAAAGTTCATCGACAAAAGCAAGTACATCAGATGTAACTTCTGGTGCGTCAGAACAAAAATATACTGACCCAAAAGAGTTAAAAGATGAGTACGATATTATTATTGTTGGTGCTGGTGGAGCAGGGATGTCAGCTGCTTTGCAAGCGAAAGAAGAAGGTAAAAATCCAGTTATTTTAGAAAAAATGCCAGTAGCTGGTGGGAACACAATGAAAGCTTCAAGTGGGATGAATGCTTCAGAAACAAAATATCAAAAAGAAGCTGGCATTAAAGATTCAAATGATAAATTCTATGAAGAAACACTTAAAGGTGGACACGGAACAAATGATAAAGAATTATTACGTTACTATGTTGATCATTCAGCAAGTGCTATTGATTGGTTAGACTCAATGGGAATTAAATTAAACAACTTGACTATCACTGGTGGGATGAGTGAAAAAAGAACTCATAGACCTGAAGATGGCTCAGCAGTTGGTGAATACTTAGTTCATGGATTATTAAATAATATTCATGAAAAAGACATTCCAATTTTTGTTAATGCTGATGTAACGGAGATTTTAAAAAATGATGCAGCAGTTGATGGTGTTAAAGTAACGGTTGAAGGCAAAGAAAAGGAAGTGCATGGTAAAGCTGTTGTTGTGACAACTGGTGGATATGGAGCTAATCCAGAAATGCTAGAAAAAGAAAAACCTGAACTTAAAGGGTATGTCACAACAAACCAAGAAGGTAGTACCGGTGATGGTATTCGCATGATTGAAAAACTTGGCGGACAAACGGTTGATATGGATCAAATCCAAATTCATCCAACTGTTCAACAAGACAAAGGGGTATTAATTGGTGAAGCTGTTCGTGGTGAAGGTGGTATCTTAGTTAGTCAAGAAGGTAAACGATTCACAAATGAAATGGGCACACGTGATAATGTATCTGCTGCTATTACTGCTTTACCTGAAAAATCCGCTTACTTAATTTTTGATGCTGGAGTGAAAGAAAGAGTCAAAGCAATTAACTTTTATGAAAAACAAGGATTTGTAAAATCTGCTGATTCAATTGAAGCATTAGCTAAAGAAATTGATATGGATGGTAAAACACTTGATACAACTGTGACTGATTGGAACAAAGCAGTTGAAGCGAAATCCGATACAGAATTTTCTCGTGAAACTGGTATGGATCATGCATTAAATAAAGGTCCTTATTATGCGATTAAGATCGCACCAGGTATCCATTACACAATGGGTGGTGTAAAAATTAATGATAAAACAGAAGTGCTGAATAAAGACAATCAACCAATTACTGGATTGTATGCTGCAGGAGAAGTGACTGGTGGATTACATGGAAGTAATCGTATTGGTGGAAATTCAGTCGGTGATATCATTGTATTTGGTCGTCAAGCTGGAGAACAATCAGCGAAATTTGTTAAATAATTAGTATTTTAAGAGTCTCGATAATCGAGTCTCTTTTTTTAGAGATTAGTTTTTTTAACAATTGTTTTATATAAAAGAAACATAAAAAGTGGTTTTAATTTTACTGTAATAATACACTAGTATACAATGATAGTAGTGTATCATTTATAGGAGGAAACAAATGAAACGAATTGATCAGGTTTATAATTATGTCGTTAACCAAACAAAGAATCTTTCCCCTACTAATCTAGCTAGCGAATCTGGAGTTACAACAAAAGAAGTTGCTGAATTTTTAAAAATTCAGCGTAGTAATGCTAGTAAAGATCTAAATACATTAGTAAGAGAAGGAATTGTAGAAAAATTAGATGGTAGGCCAGTCAGATATGTCGTCAAATCGATTTTTCAAAATGAACCCTTATCAAAGTATGTTCCAAGTTATCAAGAAGAAACTGATGCGACAACACTTTCTAAATCTAATTTAATTTATTCCGATGATATTTTTAAACGAATTATTGGTATTAAGGGTAGTATGAAGAATGCTATTATGCAAGCAAAAGCGGCTATTTTATATCCACCAAATGGATTAAATTGTTTGATTACAGGTCCAACTGGGTCTGGAAAAACCTACTTTGCACATACTATGTTTCAATATGCTAAACAGCAACAGATAATAGATGAGAATAAAGAGTTAGTAGTATTTAATTGTGCAGACTATGCTAGTAATCCAGAATTATTAATGAGTCATTTATTTGGTCATATAAAGGGAGCTTTTACAGGAGCAGATGAAGAAAAAGATGGTTTGATGACTTTAGCAAATGATGGGTATTTATTTTTAGATGAAATTCATCGATTGCCACCAGAGGGACAAGAGATGATTTTTTATTTTATGGATAATGGAAAATATTCAAAATTAGGAGAGTCGACTAAAACAAGAGAAGCAAATGTCCGTATCATCTGTGCCACAACAGAAGATCCTAACTCAGCTCTGTTGAATACATTTGTTAGGCGGATTCCTATTACAATTAAACTTCCAAACTTTAAGGAAAGAAGTGCAAAAGAAAAAGTCGAATTAGTAAAAAATATGATGATTATTGAAGCACAACGTATTAATCGGCGAATTATTTTAACGGAAGACGTGATAAAAGCATTAATTGGAAGTGTGTCATATGGAAATGTAGGGCAATTGAAATCGAATGTTCAACTTGTCACGGCACAGTCATTTTTAAAACACATGGATCAACAGGATGTCACGATTACGATGGATGAGTTAAATGATGGGATAAAAGAAGGGCTCGTTCATTTGGCCAGCGATCGACATACAATGGCTGAGTTGACACAGTTATTAGAATCAAAAATGATAATTTCGCCTAATGAATCATTTGAGACTTATGAAGGGGATAGTTATGAGCTACCCTACAATTTATATGAAATCATTGGTGACAAAGCAGCATTATTAAAAGAAGATGGGTTTAACCAAGAAGCCATCAATCATTTTATTACAACAGATATTAACGTTCACTTGAAATCATTTTACCGTAATCATGGCTTTAATTTTGATTCAGAAAATAAATTAGGAGAAATCATTGATAGTAAAGTTATTAAAACAACGCGTATGTTGTATCAATACGCTGTGGAACAAGTAGGTTACAAATTTGAACAAAACTTTTTATATGCAATCGGCCTTCACATTAGCTCTTTTTTAAATCGTTATAAAGAAGGTATCCAAATAGAAACTGGAAATGATGAAAATATCATTAAAATGATCGAAACATACCCGAAAGAACATCATGTGGCAAAAGTATTTAAGCAAATTATTGAAGAGGAACATCAGGTTATATTGCCTCAATCAGAAATCAATTATTTAACTGTTTTGTTGATTTCTTTAAATGAATCAGTGAAGGATGGGAGAATAGGGATTGTCGTTGCAGCTCATGGTAGAAGTACTGCTTCAAGCATGGTGGAAGTTGTTAGTCAGCTGTTAAAAGTAAATAATATTCGTGCCGTAGATATGCCTCTTGATATGTCTCCTACTGAAGCATTAGATAAAGTCATACATGAAGTAAGTGAAGTAGATGAAGGAAGCGGAGTATTGTTGCTAGTAGATATGGGATCTTTGACAACTTTTACAGAGGATATAAAAGAAAAAACTGCTATTAATGTTAAAATTATTGACATGGTGACAACAGCATTAGTTTTGGAAGCTGGTAGAAAAGCGAGTTTACTTGAAGGCGATTTAACAGATTTATATCAATCTCTAAGTTATTTTCACGGATACCATGCAAAGGATACATCTGAAGTAAGCGTTGAAAAGAACAAACCACAAGCAATATTGGCTATTTGTGCATCGGGGCAAGGGACAGCACAGCGAATGAAGGAATTAATCAATGATTACCTTACTTTATATATGGAAGAAGATATTGAGGTAATTACCATGTCAATAGTAGATTTAGAAACGACATTACCATTGGTACAGGAAAAATACCATTTATTAGCAAGCACAGGAATTAAGAATCCTAATTTATCCGTTCCGTTTATTACAATGGACCAACTATTTTCTAAAGAAGGCCCATCGTTTATTGGAAATATCGTATCGAATACATTTACATCTGACGAAGAATTTACGTTAACTGAAGATAAGGCTAAAAAAACATGTGTAGATTATATTAATGATTATTATACCTTTATCAATGCCACTAAATTAATTGATCCATTGTGGACAATTTGTCAGAAAGTTGATCGAGATATTTTATCAAATAAAAAAGAGTATTCTTTTTATATCTCTTTAACCATGCACTTATCTGGAATGGTTGAACGCATATTAAGAAATGATACGCTATCAGCAACTACCTCAGAATTAAATCAATTAGAGAACAAGAACTACATTGATTCACTAAAATCAAGCCTAAGTTTATTAGAACAATTGTTTCAGCTAGAAATACCAAATGATGAGTTAGTGTATGTTGTCAATATTATAGAGAATCAATTAAGCTTATAGTGTATATACACTAAAGATACACTGTGCCAAGTGTATCTTTTTCTTATTTTATTAATTGGTTTAATAGTATTTTTGAAAGTTGGCATGAATTTTGCTTATATATTTATAGAATGTTTAAAATGAAGAAAAGGAGGCATCATATGGATATTCGATTAGTTCGTATTGATGACAGATTGATTCATGGACAGGTTGCTACAGTCTGGACAAAACATTCAAAAATAAATCGTATTCTTGTTGTTAGTGATGATGTGGCACAGGATGCCCTTAGAAAAACATTACTTATTCAAGCAGCGCCACCTAATATTATTGTTAATGTGATTCCAGTGAAAAAAATGATAGGAATCTATCATGATCCACGATTTAATGATTCTATTCAAGCAATGCTATTATTTACGAATCCTTCAGACGTTAAAAAAGTGGTAGAAGCTGGTGTGAAAATTGAAACACTCAATGTTGGTGGAATGAGTTATCAAACTGGTAAACATATGATAACAAACGCTGTGGCAATAGATGACAAAGATGAGGAAGCTTTTGTTTTTTTAAGTAATCAAGGAATAACTATTGATGTCAGAAAAGTTGTTTCGGATAGTCCTGTTGATTTGATTCATTTATTAAAAAAGAATCAATTAAAAACTGACAAAAAGAAAATGATATAAAATAGGAGGTCACAAATATGGTTGGAATTATTTTAGCAAGTCATGGTGAGTTTGCTAAAGGAATCTTGCAATCTGGTTCAATGATTTTTGGTGAACAAGAAAATGTTAAAGCCGTTACATTGATGCCTAGTGAAGGTCCAGATGATGTTAAAAGAAAAATTATCGAAGCAATTGACACATTTGATCAGCAAGAGGAAGTCCTTTTTTTAGTTGATTTATGGGGAGGTACACCATTTAATCAAGCAAATACACTATTTGAAGAACATAAGGACCATTGGGCAATTGTCAGTGGATTAAACTTACCAATGTTAATTGAAGCATATGCGATGAGATTATCAGAAACAAGCGCTCATAAAATCGCGTCTCAAATTGTAACAACAGGAAAAGATGGGATTAAAGTTCGTCCAGAAGCTCTTGAACCAGAAGAAGAGAAAAATGAAGTTGCTCAACCAGAAGTACAAATGGGTTCTATCCCGCCAGGAACAGTCATTGGTGATGGAAAAATCAAATTTGTGTTGGCACGTATTGATTCACGATTATTACATGGTCAGGTGGCAACAGCTTGGACAAAAGCAACCAATCCAACACGTATCATTGTGGTATCGGATTCAGTTGCAAAAGATGATCTACGTAAGAAATTAATCGAACAAGCAGCACCACCAGGAGTAAAAGCAAATGTTATTCCCGTGAAAAAAATGATAGAAATTGCAAAAGATCCACGTTTTGGTGGAACGCGTGCGTTACTGTTGTTTGAAAATCCGGCAGATGTTGTTCGCGTTATTGATGGTGGCGTGAAGATTGACGAAGTAAATGTTGGATCACTTGCCCACTCTGTTGGAAAAGTGGTAGTAAATAAAGTCCTTTCTATGGGACAAGATGACGTTAAAGCTTTTGAGCAATTAAAAGCTGATGGTGTGAAGTTTGACGTACGTAAAGTACCAAATGATTCACGAGCTAATATGGATGAGTTGGTTAAAAAAGCAAAAACTGATTTAGGAAAATAAACCATTTATAGGAGGGATATCATGTCTGTTATATCAGTCATTTTAGTTATTATTGTTGCCTTTTTCGCAGGTATGGAAGGTATTTTAGATGAGTTTCAATTTCATCAACCATTGATTGCATGTACATTAATTGGATTAGTTACAGGTCACTTGGAAGCAGGGATTCTTTTAGGGGGGTCACTTCAAATGATCGCTCTAGGTTGGGCAAATATTGGAGCAGCAGTGGCACCAGATGCAGCACTTGCTTCAGTAGCATCTGCTATTATTTTAGTTAAAGCATTAGGAGCTCAATCAATTTCTGTTAAAGATGCAGTGTCATCATCAATCGCAGTGGCTATTCCATTAGCAGTCGCTGGATTATTCTTAACAATGATTGTCCGAACATTAGCTGTACCAATCGTTCATATGATGGATAAAGCAGCCGAAGAAGGAAATATGGGTAAAATTGAACGTTTACACATTATGGCTGTATGTATGCAAGGAATTCGTATTGCCATTCCAGCAGCAGCACTGTTATTTATTCCAGCTGAAACTGTACAACACTTTTTAGAATCAATGCCAGCTTGGTTAACTGAAGGTATGGCAATTGGTGGTGGAATGGTTGTAGCGGTAGGTTACGCTATGGTTATTAACATGATGGCAACAAAAGAAGTATGGCCATTCTTTGCAATGGGATTTGTTATTGCCGCAGTTTTTGATATTACATTAATGGGCTTAGGTGCATTAGGTGTGGCCTTTGCATTAATCTACATTAACTTGTCTAAAATGGGTGGTTCATCAAATTCTGGTGGTGGAAGCAATACAGGTGATCCACTAGGCGATATTTTAAACGATTACTAATTTAGGAGGAAAGAAAAAATGGCAGAAAAGATAGAATTATCGAAAAAAGATCGTATGACCGTTGCGTGGCGTTCAACATTTATCCAAGGTTCTTGGAACTATGAACGTATGCAAAATGGTGGTTGGGCATTCTCAATGATTCCAGCAATCAAAAAATTATACAAAACAAAAGAAGAACAATCAGATGCATTAAAACGTCACTTAGAATTCTTTAACACACATCCATATATTGCTTCTCCTATTTTAGGTGTAACATTGGCGTTAGAAGAAGAACGAGCTAATGGATCTGAAATTGATGATGTAGCAATTCAAGGGGTTAAAGTTGGGATGATGGGACCATTAGCTGGTGTTGGAGACCCAGTTTTCTGGTTTACATTACGTCCAATGCTTGGAGCTCTTGGTGCATCTCTTGCACTAGGTGGTAGCATTCTTGGTCCAATTATTTTCTTCGTGGCTTGGAACTTAATTCGTTGGGGATTTATGTGGTATACACAAGAATTTGGTTACCGTGCTGGATCAAAAATTACAGATGACTTATCGGGTGGTTTATTGCAAGATGTTACAAAAGGTGCTTCTATTTTAGGGATGTTTGTTCTGGCAGCATTGGTTGAAAGATGGGTATCCATTGATTTCAAACCAATTGTGTCAAAAGTACCTCTTGATAAAGGAGCCTATGTTGACTGGGCAAATCTTCCAAATGGTATGGCTGGTGTGAAACAAGCGTTTGAAGAAGTTGCTTCTGGTCGTGCGTTAAGTGATGTTAAAGTGACAACATTACAAAATAACTTAGATCAACTAATCCCAGGTTTAGCACCATTATTATTAACATTCTTCTGTATGTGGCTACTTAAGAAAAAAGTAAGCCCAATTGTTATCATCATCGGTTTGTTCGTTGTTGGTATCTTAGGTCATGTGATTGGCTTACTGTAAAAAAAATAAATTTTAAGAGGTCTTATATAGGCCTCTTTTTTTAAATAGCAGCTATTTTTTGATATAGTGTTAAAAGAAAAGTAAAGGAAGTGACTTGATGGTTCAGTCTCTTAATACAAAAATTGATCTAGTAATAGATGCAACAGCGTTTACTGGTTTGACAGATTATGGGGAAATTATGATAGGTGATAAAGGATTTGAATTTTATCATGGGCGTGATCCAAGAAAATTTATTCAAATACCTTGGGAAGAAGTTGATTATGTTATTGCTTCTGTCATGTTTAAAGGGAAATGGATTCCAAGATATGCTATTCAGACTAAAAAAAATGGAACCTATACTTTTTCTTCTAAAAAACCCAAAGTGGTCTTACGTGCTATAAGAGAGTATGTTAATCCAGAAAGAATGGTTCAATCGCTTGGATTTTTAGATGTTGTTAAACGGGGGATTAGAGCAAAATTTGGTAAGAATAAATAATAAACCTTTCGGCAAAATGAATATAAACTCATTTTGCCGAAAGGTTTATTATTTATGAAATGAAAAGCTGTGCCAAATGGTTATTTAAAAGTCTTTCAATATAGTAAAATAAATCTCTTATAAATTAAATTTGAAATATTATTGATTTTACCATCAAAAACATATATTATATTCATTTTTTTATTATATTTTTCTAATTTAATTTTAAAAAAAGGGGGGAGCACTAGGTGAAAAATAAAATGAAGTATTTATCAATGTTTGTAACAGTTTTAACGTAAGCGGCTTGTGAAAGCGATGTAGTAAAAACTAAAGATAGCACAAGTGGGAAAGAGGAATTAGCAGATGAACCTACAGCGGCTTTTGATATAACGATTTAAGCACAAATTATTGAATTAATGAAAGATATTCAACAAGAAATTAAAGCCTCTATTGTTTTTAGTGCACATGATTTGGGTGTTGTAGTAAATGGCGTTGATAGAGTAGCTGTAATGTATGGTGGTAGAATTGTTGGAATTGGAGCATCTGATGAGATTTTTTACAATCTTCAATATCCTTTGAAAGTACGAGATATTATAGCAGAAGACATTGATATTCATAAGTTAGCCAAAAATGTAGGTGAACGAAATAAACGAATAGATGAATTATTAAAACTTGTTGGTCTTGACCCAAGTCATGGGACACGTTATCCACATGAATTTTCAGGAGGTCAACGTCAACGTATTGGAATCGCACGAACTCTTGCGATTGACCCTAAATTTATTATTTGTGATGAACTAGTTTCTGCTTTGGATGTTTCTATTCAAGCACAGGTTGTCAATTTATTACAAGAGTTGCAAGAAAAACAACAACTGACTTATTTGTTTATTGCCCATGATTTATCAATGGTTAAATATATCAGCAATTGTATAGGGGTGATGTATTATGGAAAATTGGTAGAAATTGGAAGTGCAGAGGAGATTTATAAGTATGGATTACATCCTTACACAGAAAGCTTATTATCCGCCATTCCATTACCTGACCCTGAGTATGAACGTCATAGAGTAAGGACTACTTACAAACCTGAAAAAACAATTGCTACAGATTTATTATTAAGAGAAATTAGTGACTTGAAAATTTAAATAGGATAATGGAATTTGGTATTTAAAAGGATACTATGTCATTATTTGTTATTTATATTTAGAAAATAATTGAAAAAGTATTAGAAAACAATAAACTGATGATAGAAATGTAAGTGAACAACGTATAATAAATTTATTAAATTGGGCAAAAGTTTTATGTTTTAGTTATCAGTTTTTTAATCGATAGTCTTTACGGTACATACAGAAATAATTTTTCTAGAGATATTAAAAAGCCATCAGCGGAAACGGATGGCTTTTTTTATTTATAGATTAACAATTGTTTGCGGTCTTTCACCATTTAATATGGCTAAACATGAATCAAGTGCACCTGACACTAAATTTGTGACAGCTGTTTCAGTGTAAAAAGCAATATGGGGAGTATAAATAACATCATCTCGTTGTATTAATTCTTCTAACACTGGGTCATTAATCGGTTTATTATTAAAATCTTTTGTCACAAAAGGCATTTCATTTTCGTAAGTATCAAGTGCACAAGATGCTAATTGATTTGAGTCCAGAGCCTTAATTAAATCGTTTGTGTTAACAATTGCACCGCGAGAAGCGTTAATTAAAATAGAACCAGGCTTCATTTTTGTAAAGGTTTCTTCATTAAATAAATGATAATTTTCTTCTGTTAGAGGCATATGAATAGAAATGACATCACATGATGCTAAAAACGTATTAAAATTATCTTCATATGTTAGAATAGCTTCCAATGATTTATTTTTATAAAGATCATAACCAATCAACGTTGCACCAAAGCCTTTGAGCATCTCAACTGTCAACTGACCAATACGACCAGTCCCTAATATTCCAATCGTTAATTCTCTGACTTCTTTAGACAAGATTGATTTATCCCAACTAAAATTATGATTTGTCACTCGTTTATTAATTAATTTTGTATGTCTTAAACAATTTAGAACGCTTCCAACTGCAAACTCAGCGACAGAGTTTGGGGAGTAAGCAGGTACATTCGTAATTAAAATATTATTTTCTTTTGCAATATCTAAGTTATACATATCAATACCGGCTGACCGTTGAGCAATTTGTCTAAAGCCATCTTTGCTCAGTTGGATATAAATATCATTTGAAATCCCCATTGTTTGTTGGAGACTTAAACCATCAAAAGTTTTTAACAAGTGATAAGTTCTTCATTAAGTACCTCATTAGTTAAACCAACTTCAACATTATTTTCTTTAGCCCATTTATCAGCAAACTGTTTTTCATCTTCCCTAGCGCCTATCATCATAATCTTTTTCATTTTTTCCTCCTTATATCTTTATAAGTACAGTATAAGATGAAGAGGATTATTGTTCTAATTACTATAATTGATAGACCTATAGATTTAGTTAATCATTTATTATTTTTTGACTGGTAAGGAATTCTAAGCATAATGCCGCTGCAGGACTAAGTGGCGTGTTCTTCTTATGGATCACGACAATATCAAATGGTTTAATTTTATCTTTAATAGGTACCCAAGTTAGTGGATAATTGTCATAAAAATCTTTTAACTGAATGGGTAACAGAGCTAACGTATTATTTTTCATAATATTATTGACTAATACTTCATGATTATTACTCATAATATCAATTTTTGGTATAAAGCCAACATCTCGTGTCATACCTTGAAGCACATGTCATAACACATAGTCTTTGCTCATAGATGAGAAGGTATCGTCTTTTAAATCTTTTAAATTGAGAGGTTTTTTTGATGCTAACGGATGATCATCCATCATTAAAATTGACGCATCCTATTTCGTAGTATGAAAAATATTTCGTTCAATTTCTAAATTTTCTTCTTTAATAGGAAATGACACAATGCCTATTTCTAATTCACCTTTACTAAAAACAGTGGATGAATTCATACTAAAATAAAAAATAGTTTTTATTTTGGTATGTATCGATTCTATTCTTGTTCATTTTATCAATTAATATAAAATGCGTTAAATGAAATTTTTTTATTCATAATGTTACTTTTATTTATAAAAACATGTTTTTTAAACTAAAAATTACATATGCATATGAATTTTTAGAGAAATTTAAATAACAAAATATGCTATTTTTATGAATTTTCATTTAAAGATGATTAATTGTCATTTTTTACGTATTGTTAGGTAAAGTTTGATATGGCGGGTTTTTTAAAAAAACGATATAGTATGAACATAGCCAAGAAATGAAATGCACCAAAAATTTAATAACAAGATAATAGGGGGTAGGAGCTATGAAAAAAATAGGATATGTTTATGCTTCTAGTGAGGAAAATTATGTGAGAGAACAAATCGATGGGTTAAATAGTTTAAATATCGAAACTGTATCCATTGAAAAGGAAACGAATGAGGAAATTTCACAAAGTGACACAGTATTGACTGATATCGTGGCTAGTTTAGAATCAGGCGATCAATTGGTTGTATATGAATTAAGATGTTTAGGGAAATCAGTTATTCAATTAGCAGAATTTTTAGGTCAATTAAAAGAAAAAGGCATTGGATTAGTAGTAGTTAAAAAAGGTGAAGCATACAGTGACATTGATGATGCAGCATACTTAGAAATGGTTTTAAAAATTGCTGAAATGGAAAAAATGATTATTAGAGAACGAACTACTAAAGGATTACAAGAAGCACGTCGTAAGGGTCGTGTAGGCGGACGTCCAAAAATCTCTCAAGAAACAATCGACCAAATTAGATTTTTATATAATAACAATAGATATACATTAAGACAAATTGCAGAGGAATGTAACATTTCTTTGGGAACAGCTTATAAATACGTACAAGAAAGATAAAACAAAAAGACTAGTAAATGACATTTAAAACATTTACTAGTCTTTCTTTGTTTATTTTAATTGAGAGAAGTCATTGAAGTATTGTTTGTAGGATAAGTAACTGGCAATCATGGTTGAAAATCCAGTAGTCGCAATTAGCATAAACATCACAACGATTTGATATCTAATGGCAGTTGTTGGATCAATACCAGCAAACATAAGACCAGACATCATACCAGGTAAACTGACTAAACCAACCGTTTTTGCACGATCGACACTTGGTGACATCGCAGATTTAATGCTTTCTCTTACGATAGGTAAGGTGGACTGTTTTTTTGTTGCTCCTAATGCAAGTTTTTCTTGTACTTGTTGACGTTGATCTTCAAATTTAGTTGACATTGTACGATAGCCAACCCCAACGGCAGTCATCGCATTACTGGCAATCATTCCGGTTATTGGAACAATTTGTGAAGGTGTCCATTTTAAAGTTCCAGATATAAATAGAATAAACAGTGATAAAATTGTACCAAAACCAATTGAAATCAGAGAAATTTGAAAGGCTTTATCTAAATGGTTTGCACGTTTTCCGGCATGATGTGCAGCATTTAAAATAATAAAAGCAACCATGACTAAGGTTAAAATCATATTATCCAGTTGGAAAACAAACCCTAAAACATATCCAATGATGAATAATTGAACCACTGTTCGAATGGCAGAAACGAAAATATCTTTTCCTAATCCTAGTTTTTCTTTGTAATCAATAATTAAAGCTATCACAATTAACAAGCTTGCTAATAATAGCGATGTATTTGAAATATTTAAATCAGTCATATTATTTTTCCTCCATTTTTCCGTCAATAATGGTAATTTGACGTGTCCCTAAGCTAAATTCATTACTATCATGTGTCACCCAAAGAATCGTTTTTCCTTTTAACTCATTTAAAATAAATTGTTGGATAATATTTTTATTTTCATCATCTAAAGCACTAGTGACTTCATCTAATAACAATACATCTGGTTCAAAAATGAGATTTCTAACAAACGCAACACGTTGTTTTTCTCCACCAGATAAATCTATAATCTTTTTATTTAAGTAAGATTCATTAAGTTTGAATGTTTCTAACAGTTTTGTTACTCTAGATTTGTCGAATTCTTGATGTCGAATATCAAATGGAAATATCAGATTATCCATAACAGTCTCACCAAATAGAGTAGGTTGTTGGAAAAAATAAGAGACTTCTTTCCTATAATCAGTAATATTTTCTTTGTCAATTTCTCTATTTTTATAAAGTAATTTTCCAGAGGTAGGTGTAATCATTGATGCTAGCACTTTTAGTAAGGTGCTCTTACCACTTCCAGATGGACCGCTAATAGTGATGAAATCTCCTGAGTTGATTGATAAGTTAATGTCGTTTAGAATCGTTTGATTTTGTGGTTTAAAAAAAATGTTTTCTAAATTAAATAATGAATGCATAAGTAATCTCCTTTTTTCTATTAATATATCTATAGTATATCATTATAATAATTATTATTTAATGTTAATGCTTAACTGATAATTATTTTGTTTAGTCGTGATTCATTTACTTTATATTGAAATCATGTGGTTTATAGAGTAGGATATCAAAGAAGGAATAAAAAACGAGCGGGGGATATTAATGACGGCAGCAGAAAGTAGACCGATTGTCATAGGTGTGACTGGTGGGTCTGGAAGTGGTAAAACCAGTGTAAGTCGCGCGATATTAAAAGCATTACCAAATCACTCAATTTTATTGTTTGAACAAGATTCTTATTATAAAGATCAAAGTCATCTATCATTTGAAGAAAGATTAAACACAAATTATGATCATCCATTTGCATTTGATACTGATTTATTGATTGAGCATTTACAAGATTTAATGGGATATAAAGCGATTGAGAAACCTGTCTATGATTATGAAGCACATACGCGAAGTAAAGAGGTCATTTATCAAGAACCAAAAGAGGTTATCATATTAGAAGGTATTTTAATATTAGAAGACGAACGGTTAAGAGATTTGATGGATATTAAAGTTTATGTAGACACTGAGGATGATATAAGAATTATCCGCCGTATTAAAAGAGATATGCATGATCGAGGACGTTCTTTGGATTCTGTCATTGGTCAATATTTAAGCGTAGTTAAACCAATGCATCAACAATTTATCGAGCCGACAAAAAAATATGCGGATATTATCATTCCTGAAGGTGGGGAAAACCAAGTTGCAATAGACTTGTTAACAACTAAAGTAAGAAGTATACTTGAGAAATAATAAATGAGGAGGAATTATAAATGACAACATTTCCACAATTAGATTTAGAAAATGCTAAAGTAACAGCAACAATTAAAACAAATCGAGGTGACATTAAAGTTGCTTTATTCCCAGAACAAGCCCCTAAAACAGTTAAGAACTTTATTGAATTAAGTAAAAAAGGATATTATAATGGTGTAATTTTCCATCGTGTTATTCCTGATTTCATGGTTCAAGGAGGAGATCCAACTGGAACAGGTATGGGTGGAGAAAGTATTTATGGTGAAAAATTTGAAGATGAGTTCTCTAAAGAGGTATTCAATTTAAGAGGTGCTTTATCTATGGCCAATGCTGGACCAAATACAAATGGTAGCCAATTCTTTATTGTTCAAAATAAAAATGTTCCATCTAACATGCTATCTCAATTAGAAGGTGCTGGATTCCCAGAAGAAATTATTGAAGCATATCATAGTGGTGGAACACCATGGTTAGACTTTAGACATACAGTCTTTGGTCATGTCATTGAAGGTATGGATGTTGTGGATGAAATTGCTAGTGTCAGTCGTGATTCACAAGATAGACCAATGCATGATGTAACAATCGATGAGGTTTTAATAGAAGAATAAGATATTTTGTCACTTGCCTAGTTGGGTAAGTGGCTTTTTCTTTTTATATTGTAAAGAGTAGTGAATAGTCTAAGATGTTTATGTTAAAATGATGATTATAAGAAAATTTATTTTAGGAGAATTAAGGACATGACATTAAAAATTGGAGACATATTGATAGGTGAAATAACAGGGATTCAGCCTTATGGAGCATTTGTGTCTCTTGGAGATAATCAACAAGGTTTGATTCACGTATCAGAAGTGAAGCATGGATTTATTAAAAATATAGAAGAAGAATTGACAGTTAAGCAAAAAGTGAAAGTTCAAATTATTGATATTGATGAGTACACAAAGAAAATTAGTTTATCGATAAGAGTATTTCAAGATGCACCACCTGTTTTATATAAAAAGAAAAAATATTTTACAAATAGATATAAGAATATAGGTTTTGAAAGCATTGATAAGAATTTATCACATTGGGTTGATGAGTTTTTAGATGATATTACGGAAAATAACTGATATATTTCTGAAAATATGTTATAATTGCATTTGTCGATTTATTATAACTATTAAATAAGAGGTGTGTAATATTGGAACAGTCTAGAGTAGCTGGGACAGTCATTCTTAATCAACAAGATGGTCATAAAAAATTTTTAGTGCAAAAAGATCAAGAAACAGTTAGTTTTATTCAAACAACTATTGATACCAATTATACAAGTTTAGCTTGCATATTAGATAAGTTGACTCAATCAGTTGGCTTGAATTCTGATGCTATGGACTTAGTCGAATTGACTAATATCAATATTGAAGATGAAAAATTACCACTTTTTGTATTTAGTTTAGATGAAGAGAATATTGAAACCAGGGCATTGAATTCAGAGTTTTTGTGGGAAGAGCCTTCTACTTTGCGTATGGTATTACAACATTTTAATGTAAGTGGTGTGCCTTTTTTAAATTAGTTGTTGACAAAAGTATTTACAGGATGTAATATATAGAAGTTGTCACAATAACGTTATTTAATAAAAAATATTTTTTAAAAATAATGTTGACAAAAAACAAACAACTTGTTATGATATAAAAGTTGTTACGGCAACAAAGTTTAGACCTTTGAAAACTGAACAAAGTAAGACGAACCAAATGTGTAGGGCGTTTCTATTATGTAGAAACAAACCATATTTAGTGAATACAATTCGCTAGCAAGTTTTAAAACAAATGAGCTAAACATCGCAAGATGTTATCAAATTTTTATTGAGAGTTTGATCCTGGCTCAGGACGAACGCTGGCGGCGTGCCTAATACATGCAAGTCGAACGCACTTCTTTTCACCGGAGCTTGCTCCACCGAAAAGAAGTGAGTGGCGGACGGGTGAGTAACACGTGGGCAACCTGCCCACCAGAGGGGGATAACACTTGGAAACAGGTGCTAATACCGCATAATTGCTTTTGCCGCATGGCGAAAGTATGAAAGACGCTTCGGTGTCACTGGTGGATGGGCCCGCGGTGCATTAGTTAGTTGGTGGGGTAACGGCCTACCAAGACCATGATGCATAGCCGACCTGAGAGGGTGATCGGCCACACTGGGACTGAGACACGGCCCAGACTCCTACGGGAGGCAGCAGTAGGGAATCTTCGGCAATGGACGAAAGTCTGACCGAGCAACGCCGCGTGAGTGAAGAAGGTTTTCGGATCGTAAAACTCTGTTGTTAGAGAAGAACAAGTGATAGAGTAACTGTTATCACCTTGACGGTATCTAACCAGAAAGCCACGGCTAACTACGTGCCAGCAGCCGCGGTAATACGTAGGTGGCAAGCGTTGTCCGGATTTATTGGGCGTAAAGCGAGCGCAGGCGGTCTTTTAAGTCTGATGTGAAAGCCCTCGGCTCAACCGAGGAAGGTCATTGGAAACTGGAGGACTTGAGTGCAGAAGAGGAGAGTGGAATTCCATGTGTAGCGGTGAAATGCGTAGATATATGGAGGAACACCAGTGGCGAAGGCGACTCTCTGGTCTGTAACTGACGCTGAGGCTCGAAAGCGTGGGGAGCAAACAGGATTAGATACCCTGGTAGTCCACGCCGTAAACGATGAGTGCTAAGTGTTGGAGGGTTTCCGCCCTTCAGTGCTGCAGTTAACGCATTAAGCACTCCGCCTGGGGAGTACGGCCGCAAGGCTGAAACTCAAAGGAATTGACGGGGGCCCGCACAAGCGGTGGAGCATGTGGTTTAATTCGAAGCAACGCGAAGAACCTTACCAGGTCTTGACATCCTTTGACCACTCTAGAGATAGAGCTTTCCCTTCGGGGACAAAGTGACAGGTGGTGCATGGTTGTCGTCAGCTCGTGTCGTGAGATGTTGGGTTAAGTCCCGCAACGAGCGCAACCCTTATTGTTAGTTGCCATCATTTAGTTGGGCACTCTAGCGAGACTGCCGGTGACAAACCGGAGGAAGGTGGGGATGACGTCAAATCATCATGCCCCTTATGACCTGGGCTACACACGTGCTACAATGGACAGTACAATGAGTTGCGAGACCGCGAGGTTTAGCTAATCTCTTAAAGCTGTTCTCAGTTCGGATTGTAGGCTGCAACTCGCCTACATGAAGCCGGAATCGCTAGTAATCGTGGATCAGCATGCCACGGTGAATACGTTCCCGGGCCTTGTACACACCGCCCGTCACACCACGAGAGTTTGTAACACCCAAAGTCGGTGAGGTAACCTTTTGGAGCCAGCCGCCTAAGGTGGGATAGATGATTGGGGTGAAGTCGTAACAAGGTAGCCGTATCGGAAGGTGCGGCTGGATCACCTCCTTTCTAAGGATAATTACGGAAAACACATTACGTTTTACTTTGTTCAGTTTTGAGAGGTCTACTCTTAAATAGGGGCCTTAGCTCAGCTGGGAGAGCGCCTGCCTTGCACGCAGGAGGTCAGCGGTTCGATCCCGCTAGGCTCCATTGATGAGAAATCATCATATAGATTGTTCATTGAAAACTGGATAGTTGAAGTTAGACATCAACATAAACCGAGAACACCGCGTTGAACAGTTTCTTTTAAAGAACTGTGAAATGTATTAACTATTATCTATCGCTAGTTAATAGTTAATGAAAAAAAGCTAACCGTAAGGTTAGAAAAGGTTAAGTGAATAAGGGCGCACGGTGGATGCCTTGGCACTAGAAGCCGATGAAGGACGGGACTAACACCGATATGCTTCGGGGAGCTGTAAGTAAGCTATGATCCGGAGATTTCCGAATGGGGGAACCCAGTATCTTTTATAGGATATTATCTAGTAGTGAATACATAGCTATTAGAAGGTAGACGCAGAGAACTGAAACATCTAAGTACCTGCAGGAAGAGAAAGAAAAATCGATTTCCTTAGTAGCGGCGAGCGAAACGGAAACAGCCCAAACCAATAAGCTTGCTTATTGGGGTTGTAGGACTCAATTGTGGTAGCTGTTGTGGATAGTCGAATCGATCTGGAAAGGTCAGCCGTAGCGGGTAAAAGCCCCGTAGATGAAATTGACAACACACCTATGAGTATCCTGAGTACGGCGGAACACGAGAAATTCCGTCGGAATCCGGGAGGACCATCTCCCAAGGCTAAATACTCTCTAGTGACCGATAGTGAACCAGTACCGTGAGGGAAAGGTGAAAAGCACCCCGGAAGGGGAGTGAAATAGAACCTGAAACCGTGTGCTTACAAGAAGTTAGAGCCCGTTAATGGGTGATAGCGTGCCTTTTGCAGAATGAACCGGCGAGTTACGATAGCATGCGAGGTTAAGCTGAAGAAGCGGAGCCGTAGCGAAAGCGAGTCTGAATAGGGCGAATGAGTATGTTGTCGTAGACCCGAAACCATGTGACCTACCCATGTCCAGGTTGAAGGTGTGGTAAAACGCACTGGAGGACCGAACCCACGTACGTTGAAAAGTGCGGGGATGAGGTGTGGGTAGCGGAGAAATTCCAAACGAACTTGGAGATAGCTGGTTCTCTCCGAAATAGCTTTAGGGCTAGCCTCGGATTTGAGAATGATGGAGGTAGAGCACTGTTTGGACTAGGGGCCCGTCTTGGGTTACCGAATTCAGATAAACTCCGAATGCCATTCATTTATATCCGGGAGTCAGACAGTGAGTGATAAGATCCATTGTCGAAAGGGAAACAGCCCAGACCACCAGCTAAGGTCCCAAAATACATGTTAAGTGGAAAAGGATGTGAGGGTGCACAAACAACTAGGATGTTGGCTCAGAAGCAGCCACCATTTAAAGAGTGCGTAATAGCTCACTAGTCGAGTGCCCTTGCGCCGAAAATGTACCGGGGCTAAACATGTTACCGAAGCTGTGGATAGAACCTTTGGTTCTATGGTAGGAGAGCGTTCTAAGGGCGTTGAAGCTGGATCGTAAGGACTGGTGGAGCGCTTAGAAGTGAGAATGCCGGTATGAGTAGCGAAAGACAGGTGAGAATCCTGTCCACCGAATGACTAAGGTTTCCTGGGGAAGGCTCGTCCTCCCAGGGTTAGTCGGGACCTAAGCTGAGGCCGATAGGCGTAGGCGATGGACAACAGGTTGAGATTCCTGTACTCGTTTGTTTTGTTTGAACAATGGAGGGACACAGGAGGCTATGAGATCGTGCGACTGGAAGTGCACGTTCAAGCAACAAGTTTTGATAAGAGTCAAATGCTTTTATCTTTAAGAACAAGTTGTGATGAGTAGGGAAATAGAGTACCGAAGTCTCAATGTCACACTGTCAAGAAAAGCTTCTAGTTAGAAACAAATGACCCGTACCGCAAACCGACACAGGTAGTCGAGGAGAGAATCCTAAGGTGAGCGAGAGAACTCTCGTTAAGGAACTCGGCAAAATGACCCCGTAACTTCGGGAGAAGGGGTGCTGAACGCAAGTTCAGCCGCAGTGAATAGGCCCAAGCGACTGTTTATCAAAAACACAGGTCTCTGCAAAATCGAAAGATGACGTATAGGGGCTGACGCCTGCCCGGTGCTGGAAGGTTAAGAGGATGGGTTAGCAATAGCGAAGCTCAAAATTGAAGCCCCAGTAAACGGCGGCCGTAACTATAACGGTCCTAAGGTAGCGAAATTCCTTGTCGGGTAAGTTCCGACCCGCACGAAAGGCGTAACGATTTGGGCACTGTCTCAACGAGAGACTCGGTGAAATTTTAGTACCTGTGAAGATGCAGGTTACCCGCGACAGGACGGAAAGACCCCATGGAGCTTTACTGTAGTTTGATATTGAATGTTTGTAACACATGTACAGGATAGGTAGGAGCCGTAGAAATCGGAACGCTAGTTTCGATGGAGGCGCTGGTGGGATACTACCCTTGTGTTATGACCATTCTAACCCGCACCACTTATCGTGGTGGGAGACAGTGTCAGATGGACAGTTTGACTGGGGCGGTCGCCTCCCAAAAGGTAACGGAGGCGCCCAAAGGTTCCCTCAGAATGGTTGGAAATCATTCGTAGAGTGCAAAGGCAGAAGGGAGCTTGACTGCGAGAGTTACAACTCGAGCAGGGACGAAAGTCGGGCTTAGTGATCCGGTGGTTCCGCATGGAAGGGCCATCGCTCAACGGATAAAAGCTACCCTGGGGATAACAGGCTTATCTCCCCCAAGAGTTCACATCGACGGGGAGGTTTGGCACCTCGATGTCGGCTCGTCGCATCCTGGGGCTGTAGTCGGTCCCAAGGGTTGGGCTGTTCGCCCATTAAAGCGGCACGCGAGCTGGGTTCAGAACGTCGTGAGACAGTTCGGTCCCTATCCGTCGCGGGCGTTGGAAATTTGAGAGGAGCTGTCCTTAGTACGAGAGGACCGGGATGGACATACCTCTGGTGTACCAGTTGTTCTGCCAAGGGCATTGCTGGGTAGCTATGTATGGACGGGATAAACGCTGAAAGCATCTAAGCGTGAAGCCCCCCTCAAGATGAGATTTCCCATTCCTTTAAGGAAGTAAGACCCCTGAAAGATGATCAGGTAGATAGGCTAGAAGTGGAAGTACAGTGATGTATGGAGCGGACTAGTACTAATCGGTCGAGGACTTAACCAAGATAGCGGTGGACCATTATATTGATACTAACTTAACATCCAGTTTTGAGTGAATCATCACTCAATAAAAAACATATAAGTGCGGTGACGATGGCAAGAAAGATACACCTGTAACCATGCCGAACACAGAAGTTAAGCTTCTTAGCGCCGAGGGTAGTGAAGGGTTTCCCTTTGTGAGAGTAGGACGTTGCCGTGCTTATATTATTATCCGGCATAGCTCAGTTGGTAGTAGCGCATGACTGTTAATCATGATGTCGTAGGTTCGAGTCCTACTGCCGGAGTACAGTAGTAAAAAAATTAATAATTATCCGGCATAGCTCAGTTGGTAGTAGCGCATGACTGTTAATCATGATGTCGTAGGTTCGAGTCCTACTGCCGGAGCTATCAAAAGCCTAGTTTGTTCTAGGTTTTTTTTATTAAATTGATAATCGTATACTCTTATTTGCTTACTACCTCTTATTCTGTTATTTGTTTCTTGTTCTTGAATATATTTTTGTATTGTCTTTTGATTCAATCTTATCGTGATAAATGTCATCTTGAATGTCATCTTGCTTGTATGTATTAATTAAAAGGAGTTTTTTCATAATAAAGCTATTTCTTACAAGCATGGTATTACATGTTTGTAGCATAAATAAAAATAGTATTGATTAAATGTCCATTTAATCAATACTATTTATTTTTTTAATATCTAGGACTATTTTTCGCGAATAACTTCGATTTTGTAGCCATCTGGATCAATAATAAAGTAGTAAGAAGGTGGTACATTCGGTAAATGTTTTAATTCAGTTATGTTAAAACCTTCCTCTTTATGTTTAGAATGAAGTCCTTCTAAATCATTTGTAGATATAGCAATATGACCATAACCATTCCCTAAATCGTATCCTTCTGAGTCATAATTATAAGTTAATTCTAATTCATAATCATCACCTGGCAATGTTAAATAGACAAGTGTAAATTTGTTTTCTGGAAAATCTCGTCGACGAGATTCTTCAAAGTTAAATGCTTTCTTATAGAAATCAAGAGAAGCATCTAAATCTTTTACTCTGACGCATGTATGAGCCATTTTCATATTTATTATCCATCCCCTCGTATTAAACTAATTTTATACTAACATGATATTGAACTCATTTCTAGTTTTTTGATTGTTGTTAGATATTATAAAAAGCTAAAGAGATTGTTAA
Organism: Vagococcus sp. CY52-2; assembly: GCF_022655055.1. NCBI lineage: Bacteria > Bacillati > Bacillota > Bacilli > Lactobacillales > Enterococcaceae > Vagococcus > Vagococcus changpingensis. The sequence continues at coordinate 668,464 of NZ_CP093384.1, forward strand.
ATCGTAAGGAATAAAATCCGTTTTGATACGAATTTTATTGTTATCATTTTTTTTTACTTCTTTATAAGTACCACCAAGAATGGTTGGAATTACTTGTATATTAGTATACTTATTAATCAAGGTATCGGCTTTATAACTGTCTTCAATGGCAATAAACCCTAAATTAAAGTCGGCATCATGATTTTTTTTATTTGGTATAAAAATACTTAGTCGATTATTAGTCGATTTTGGATCATATAACATTTTAGCATAAGCATTTGGAATGACGTTATCATATAGTTCAAAAATTTTGCGGTCATGGTATTCTTCGTAATTTTCAGTTAATTCATTATCTGATATTCCGGCATATAAACTTGAGAAAAAATGCTCTTCTTTTAAAGTTAAGATGATTTCAAATAGTAGTTGTTGCTTTTCTTGTGTTTTTATCTGCGGTATAGATGTATGCAAATATTCTTTATGTCTGATATTTGAAGAAGAAGTATTAATAATCATATGATCAGAATGGGTATCTTTTCTTTGACGAAATGAAGTAATATCATAATGTTTCTTCTTTTTTCTTTTCTGTTTCTTCTTTTTATGAGGAATAGTATAATAATCATCTTCATCATTTAGAGTTATCTCATCATGGCATTTGAAATACTGAGTAAAAAAATCATTTATATTATAGTATATTTCTGGATTTAAATAGATGATTAAAGTAATAGCTAAAAAAAGCGCAAGGGATGAAATAAAAAGATATGCATACCAAAATAAACTTGGTGTGTAGGTTAAGAAAAGAGCAAATATCCAAAAAATAATGATGATTAATCCAACTGTCTTCAAGGACTTCATAAGCTTACGATACCTTTCTATGTCAAAATATAAAGTTGCGTCTAAATATATTTAACCATAGTTTGAAGGTTAAAACAAACACATACCTAGATTTAGATAATGTTTTTATCTAATGACTTATTATTAGAATATAGTATAATACAATGGTGAGTAAAAACAGAGAGGATTGGGGTAATGGAAGCATCAAGTTTATTTGCCGTTGTAGATATTGAAACAACTGGTACCAATCAAGAAATGGATAAAATTATTCAATTTGCCTGTGTAATTGTTGAAAATCAGAAAATTGTAAATCAAATGTCGATTGATATTAATCCACTACGCTCAATACCAAAACATATCACTGAATTAACTGGTATTTCAAATAAAGATGTGGCAAACGAGCCTTATTTTGAAGATGTGGCTTATACAATAAGACAACTTCTTGATGGCTGCGTGTTTGTAGCGCACAATGTGTTTTTTGATTTTAATTTTTTAAATAGTGAATTAGTGAGGGCTGATATTGAACCTTTAAAAAGCCCTTGTTTAGATACTGTTGAGATATTTCAAGTATTATATCCAACCTCTAATGGTTTTAGGGTAAGTGACATGGCATCTGAAATGGCATTAGATCATGCTAATCCTCATCAAGCACTAAGTGATGCTTATGTAACAGCTCAAGGATTTATCAAAATGATTGATAAATTAAGAGGGCTACCTGAAATGACATTAGAAAAATTAACTCAGTTATCTAAAGAACTAGGTGTTAATAATCATGATCTATTTCAAATGATATTGGATGAGACACGAAAAAAAGAATCAAAAAAAGAGAATCATCTTATGATGATAGATGGTCTTGTTTTAAAGAAAAAAAATTATGATTATCGTTATAATGTTCGTTGTACAAATGAAACATTTGGTAGTGCATTAGATGTTTTGAGAGCAAATCAAAAAGAGATGTCCGAGGATATTTATCAATTTTTAGCAAAAGAAAGCCAAGAAAAGGATTTCTTTATAGAAGCTGAAACTGGAACAGGCAAGACAATGGGTTACCTATATCCTTTATCTTTTGTTAATAGCTCTAAACAAGTCTTAATTTCAACATCTACTATTATGTTACAAAATCAAATAGTTTATCAAGATATCCCACTGTTAAATAAGTTAACAGGTATGTCTAAATACGGCGTTGTTGTGAAAAGTGCTTCACACTATATTAGTTTAGAGTCATTTAAGCAAACATTAGATAATCCAGTACCTCAAAAAACATATGCTATCTGTCAAATGGCTGTATTAGTTTGGCTTCTTGAAACAACGACTGGTGATTTGGATGAAGTAAATGTTAGTAAAAATAATATATTTTATCAACATGTTCAACATACAGGTAAAATGGAATTATTGGATTCCTCTTTATTTTATGAGGAAGACTTTTTTAATTATTTAAATGATAGATGTCGATTTGCTGATTTTATCATTGTTAATCATGCTTTTTTATTTGCAGATAGCCAAAAAAAAGAGCCATTTTTACCTGAATTTGAATTAGTTGTGGTAGATGAAGCACATCAATTACCTGCTTTAATAGAAAATTTGTCTACTAAAAAATTATCATTTTCTCAATTTGGTTATGAATTAAATCATCTAATTGAACTATCTAGTGATTTGTCTAAGTTTAATGTTTTATGGGAAAGACAAGGGCTTATGATTGGAAATATTAGTCAAGAATTGAGGGAATCTCTAGATTGGTTAGAGGAATGTTTTTTTAATTACTATAGATTACATCAGGTGAGAGAAGAAGTGATGGTTGAGTTATTGACATTTCTTCAACAAGTGCCAATGGTTAAACGAAGTATTCAACAGATTAAAGTATTATTGAGAGAGTTATCACATTTGAAAAAAGATATATTAGAAAAGAGTCAAGTGGGTTCTACTCTAATTGAAAAAGATTTTTTTAATACTTTAAATAGAGTCATTGAAATATCTGAATGGTTTAACCAATTTTTTTATGATTATGATGATGATTTTGTGAAGTGGGCATATCGTAAAAAATCGCATTTAGTTTTATCGATGGTTAACTTTGAAAATTTATCCATTCAACAATATAACTGGTATCATCAAGCTAAAAAAATTATTTATACAAGTGGTAGCCTACAGTTAGATAATGAGTCATCATTTTTAGAAAATAAATTAGGATTAAATAATGTAGCTAAGAAGACATTACCAACTATTTTTGATTATAAAAATCAAGCTAGGTTGTACTTGATAAAAGAGGTTAATTATTCTAATTTATCTTCAACAAAAGAGTTTTCTAAACAAATTTATAAAGTTGTTAAAAAGTTGTATAACACACATGAACAAACGATGTTAGTTTTATTTACCTCGCACAACTTACTTGAAAAAACCTATCAATATTTAATAGATTATTTTAATCAAGGTGAAGTATTAATTCTGGCTCAGGGAATTTCTGGTACGAAAGAAAAAATTTTAAAGAAGATTAACCAAGGAAATAAGTGCATTATTTTAGGTGCTAATAGCTTTTGGGAAGGCATGGATTTTAGTAAACAGTCAATAGATATTGTGGTCATGACCAAACTACCGTTTGAACCACCTAATAGACCGATTGTTCAAGCTAGATATCATTACTTAGAACAACAAGGAGTTAATCCTTTTTATGAGGATGCTATTCCGCAAGCTGGGATTAAGTTACGTCAAGGAGTAGGAAGATTGTTAAGAAGTCCAACAGATAAAGGAATTTTAGTATTACTTGATGATCGATTAATAAATAGTAGATATAGTAACATTTTGTGCTCCTATTTACCAAAAGAATTAGATATTTTACCGGTAACATTACCTGAACTAGTTGATAATAGTAAGCAGTTTTTAAAAAATAAAAGTTAGTAAAATAACCTAAAGGAGAGAGTATATGCGTGAAAATAAATTGTTAAAACATTTGACGATAACTCTTATTGCGATTACTGTAATAATAAGTGCGATTCTTTATCGTTCAACGTCAACTTATCGTTCAACCAAAAAACAAGCAGTGACGATTGCCAAAAATTTAGGCCATATTGATAAGATTGATGAGTTTTATTGGTTTACAAGACAAGAAAATACCTTTAGCATTGTGGGAAGAGACAACAATAATGAAGAAAAAATTGTGATGATACCTGAAAATGGAAAGGAAGCATTTGTGATATATGCTAACAAAGGAGTCACACAAGATGATGCCATCAAGGCTGTTTTGAAAAAGAATGAAACAAAAAAAATCAAAAAAGTATCACTGGGGTTAGTTGATGATAAACCTGTATGGGAAATAACAGCGACTAGTAAAAACGGCCATTTAGTGTATTATTTAGTTGATTTTTACTCAGGAGAAATTAAAGAAGATACACTAAAAATTTAAGGAGATGAAAAAAATGGGGTTCTCTAAAAAAGTAAAAAATTTGAAAGAATCAGCAACATTACAAGCAGCAGCAAAAGCAAAAGCGTTAAAAGATAAGGGTGTAGATGTATTAAATTTGACTATTGGGGAGCCAGATTTTTCTACGCCTAAGTCGGTTCAACAAGCAGCCATAAAGTCAATTGAAGATGGTTCATCAAGTTTTTATACACCTGCAACTGGTTTAATTGAATTAAAAAAAGCTATTATTGAACGGACTCGTATTGATTATGGCGTGGAATATCAGACAAATGAGGTATTCATTGGAAATGGGGCAAAATATGTTTTATATGCCCTATTTCAAACCTTATTAAACCCAGGTGACGAGGTTATTATTCCAACACCTTATTGGGTAAGTTATAGTGCGCAAGTAGAACTAGCAGATGGAAAAAATGTATTTGTTGAAACAACAGAGGAAAACCACTACCGTGTAACAGTGGAAGAATTAGAAAGAGCACGAACAGATAAATCCCGTGTGCTAATTTTAAATACACCTTCTAATCCAACAGGTACTGTCTATACAGCTAAAGAGCTGTTTGAAATTGGTAATTGGGCAGTTTCAAATAACATTTATATAATTGCCGATGATATTTATGCTAAATTAGTTTATAATGGTAATGTATTTACATCAATAGTGAGTTTGTCTGATGCGATTAAACAACAAACAATTGTGGTTAATGGGGTATCTAAAACCTATTCTATGACAGGTTGGCGTATTGGATACGCTCTATGTCAACCAGAGATTGTGTCTCAAGTGTCTAAAGTGATGTCACAATCAACAGGCAATCCTGCAACTGTGAGCCAATATGCTGCCATTGAAGCGTTGAGTGGCAGCCAAGATATTGTGGAATCAATGCGTCAAACGTTTGAACAACGATTAAACGATATTTTTCCATTAATTCAGGCAATACCAGGTGTGAAGGTGGAAAAACCACAAGGCGCATTTTATTTATATCTTAATATCAAAGATACAATGGCTATGTGTGGGTATGATAATGTGACAACATGGGTAAATGACTTACTAGAAGAAAAGCATGTCGCCGTTGTAACAGGTGAAGCATTTGGCACAAGTCATCATGTGCGCATTAGTTATGCAACAGATATGGATACTTTGACACAAGCAATCAGTCAAATAAACAAATTCATTGATAGTAAACGAATTTAATATCATTAGTGGGGTGCTAAAGTGGAAACAATAAACATTATTGATTCGAAAAAACATGTTGGGGAAGTTGTTAAAATAGGTGCTTGGGTAGCCAATAAACGCTCAAGTGGTAAAATTGCCTTCCTACAACTTAGAGATGGTTCAGCTTATTTTCAAGGTGTTGTAGTAAAAAATGAAGTAGGCGACGAAACATTTGAATTAGCAAAAAGCTTAAATCAAGAAACATCTGTCATCATCACTGGTGAAATCAGAGAAGATACTCGTTCAAAATTTGGTTATGAAATTGGGGTTCAAACAATTGAAGTGGTTGGTGAGAGCCATGATTACCCAATTACACCAAAAGAACACGGAACTGACTTTTTAATGGATCATCGTCATTTATGGTTACGTTCATCAAAACAACATGCCATTATGCAAGTGAGAAATGAATTGATTCGTGCAACATACGAATTCTTTAATGACCGTGGATTTATCAAAATTGATCCACCTATTTTAACAAGTAGTGCACCAGAAGGTACGACTGAATTATTTGAAACAGATTATTTTGGTTCTCCAGCGTACTTATCACAAACAGGTCAGTTATATCTTGAAGCTGCTGCAATGGCTTTTGGAAAAGTATTTTCTTTTGGACCAACATTCCGTGCTGAAAAATCAAAAACTCGTCGTCATTTAACTGAGTTCTGGATGATGGAACCTGAAATGGCATTTGTTGATCAAGAAGGAAGTTTAGAAATTCAAGAGCAGTATGTCGCATTCATGATTGAAAAAGTATTAGAAAACTGTGACTATGCTTTAGACGTGTTAGAACGTGATAAAGACTTATTAAGAAAATACACAGAATTACCATTCCCACGTATTTCTTATGATGAAGCAGTGGAATTATTACAACAAAATGGATTTGAAGATATTACTTGGGGAGATGACTTTGGTTCTCCACATGAAACATTTATCGCCAACTATTTTGAAAAACCAGTCTTCATTTTAAACTATCCAAAATCAATGAGTCCATTCTATATGAAACCACATCCAACAAGAGATGACGTGGTGATTCGTGCCGATTTAATCGCGCCAGAAGGTTATGGAGAAATTATTGGTGGTAGTGAACGTGCCATCGGTTACGACTACTTACTAGCGGAAATTGAAAAAGATGGTTTAGATCGTAAAGATTATGAATGGTATTTAGACTTACAAAAATATGGTGCAGTTCCTCATTCTGGCTTTGGTCTAGGATTAGAAAGAACTGTTACTTGGATATGTGGTATTGATCACGTTCGTGAAGCAAGTCCATTCCCACGTTTATTACACCGTATTTACCCATAGAGAGTAAAAAGTCCCTTTTTAAAGGGGCTTTTTTGTTTGACAACAGATAAAAAAAGACATACTCTTACATTAACTAATTAGAAGAGGTGAGTAACATGAAACAGAAAATAGCAATTGAAGGTATGAACTGTGGTCATTGTTCTGCTCGTATTGAAAAAGGCTTGTCAGAACTTGATGGTGTAAATGATGTTGATGTGTCTTTAGAAAATAAAGAAGCAGACGTAGTCTATGATGAATCAAAAATAGCTATTAAAGATATAGCAGATAAAATTGAAGATTTAGGTTACATACCAAACTTTTAAATAAAAAAATTCGGCTGAATAATCAGTCGAATTTTTTGTTTTTTAAACTAAGTGAAAGAGATGTGCAATAGCGGTTGTCAACATCGTAATACCAACACCGATGATGGTTGGAATAATAAATGAAGCGAACGTCCATTTTTTACTTTTTGTTTCTTTATAAATTGTCAGTAGGGTGGTAGAACACGGCCAATGATAAAGAGTAAATAAAATGACATTCATAGCTGTTAACCAAGTCCACCCATTACTTAATAATAGTTGTCTGAATTGATCCAGTGAGCTAAAGTCTGTAATGGTACCAGTTGCCATGTAACCCATAATCATAATAGGAATAACAATTTCATTAGCAGGTAGTCCTAATATAAAAGCCATTAAAATAGTACCATCTAATCCCATAAGTCGAGCAAATGGATCGATAAATCCGGTCACACTCTGTAAAATGGATTGATCACCAATTGAAACATTAGCTAATACCCAAATCACTAGCCCTGCTGGGGCAGCGACAATAATGGCACGCCACAATACAAAGAGTGTTCTGTCAAAAATCGAACGCACAATCACTTGCCCCACTTGTGGTTTTCGATATGGGGGGAGTTCCAATGTAAAAGATGATGGAATCCCCTCTAAAACAGTTTTTGATAATAAACGTGAGACAAAAATAGTGGTAAACACACCAAGTAAAATAACCCCAGTTAAAAACGCTGCTGATTTAATTGATCCAAGGAGTCCAACTGCTCCTCCAGTAAAGAAGACGGTGATAACTGTAATCAAAATAGGAAACCTGCCGTTACATGGTACAAAGTTATTCGTAATAATGGCAATAAGTCTTTCTCTAGGAGAATCAATGATTCTAGCCCCAACAACCCCAGCTGCGTTACAACCAAATCCCATACACATGGTTAATGCTTGTTTCCCACAGGCTCCGGCTTTTTGGAAATGTTTGTCTAAATTAAATGCAACACGAGGTAAGTAACCAAAATCTTCTAATAACGTGAACAATGGAAAGAAAATAGCCATAGGTGGCAACATTACTGCAACAACGGTTGATAGAACTTTATACACGCCATTAATCAACACATCACGAATAATATGTGGGACACCCCAACTCGTTGTAATAGCCATAAGCCAATTGCCAACTTTGTCAAAATTATCGGCTAGAAAATCTGAAGGACCATCCGCTCCTTCAATCGTAAACCAAAAGATAAGCATTAATAATAAAATCATAATAGGAATACCAGTACTTTTTTGTGTGAGAAGTTTATCTAATTTTTGGTCTTTTAGATCGAAATTTTTATCTTCAAATATTGTGACTTCTTTTGCAATAACACTTGCTCTATCCATAATGGCTAGTGTTTCAGTTTCTTTATCAACATGGATTTGTCGCAAAGCTTCCATCATAAATGGATTTGATGTAATGTCTCCATTGATCACACCTTTTGTTTTTTCCATTAAGGTATCAAGACCTTGTTTTTTTACAGCAGATGTTCCCACGACTGGTACACCAAGTAATTCTTGTAATTTTTCTAAATTAATATGGATTTTTTTCTTTTTGGCTTCATCTAGTAAATTGACACACACAATAACGTTTGGTGTCAGCTGCATGATTTGCAATACTAGATTTAGATTTCGCTCTAGACTTGTTGCATCACAGACGACGATAGTAGCTTGAGACTCATTTGATTGAATGAAATCTCGTGCGACTTCTTCTTCTACTGAGTGAGCTGATAGGGAATAGGTACCGGGTAAATCGACTAATATGAATCCTTGTCCCTCAAATTCAGTTCGTCCTTGGGCTAAATCAACCGTTTTTCCAGGCCAATTACCAGTGTGTTGTCTTAGTCCAGTTAGTTCGTTAAAAACTGAGCTCTTACCCACGTTAGGGTTTCCAGCTAATGTAATCACAACATCCGATTCTTTTTTACGTTCAATAACAAAGGTCTCTTTTTCTTCAGTTGTCATCGTTAGACACCTCCACATATTGTGCATCAGAATTTCTTAATGCAATAGTTGTTCCTCTCAAGCGGTAAGCAATTGGATCACTTTTTGGACTGATAAGTGTTTTTTTGACAGTTGTTCCAGGATAGAAACCTAAGTCATATAGTCGTTGTTTCATATCTGCATCTGGGTGAGAGATGTGAGAGATAGTAGCTTGGTCATTAAGGTTTAAATTTAATAAAGTTTTCATCATTTCGCTTCCTTTTTTAGGTTTGCCTAATTTATCTTTATTTTAAACCTAATTTATAGTTTAATCAACCCTTTCTGTCATTGTGTAAAAATAACCCCTTTTTTACTAATTGTCATATATGATAGAATGAGATATTAATTAAAAAAGGAGTGCAAAAAAGACATGACAAATTTTTATGATAAGTATTATGTGGATCGTCATCAAACAGACTCATTAAAATGGGACGGGGTTACAGAACACTTTGGAAGTGAAGGATTACTTCCTTTGTGGGTAGCAGATATGGATTTTAAAATTCCTGAAGAGGTTCAAAATAAAATGATTGAAAGAATCAATCATGGTGTTTTTGGTTATTCTGTAGTACCTGATTCATATTACCAAGCAGTGAAATCTTGGCAAAAAAACCAACACAATGTTGAAGTTAAAAAAGAGTGGTTACGTTTTACGACAGGTGTCGTGAATTCACTGCATTACTTAATTCAATGTTTTACAAAAGAACAAGAGGCTGTCATGATTTGTTCACCAGTATATTACCCGTTTTATGATGTGGTAAAGGATAATAAACGCAAGTTAGTTGTATCTGACTTAGTGATTAATCAGGGTAGATATGAGATTAATTATGAAGAGATGGAAGAAAAGATAAAAAAAGAAAACGTCAAAGCACTGATTTTTTGTTCGCCGCATAATCCTGTTGGACGTGTGTGGACACTTGAGGAATTAAAGAAAATATCTGATATTTGTCAAAAATATGAAGTCTTATTGATTTCTGATGAGATTCATCAAGATTTTGTAGCAAAAGGTCATACATTTATTAGTTATTTAGGGGTAGAGGGTGTCGATTTTGATAAATTAATTGTGGTGAATGCTGCATCAAAATCATTTAACTTAGCAAGTTTACTTCATTCGCATATTTTTATTCCATCACCTGATTTAAGAGTAAGATATGATGAATTTATCAAGACGAGAATTAGTAATCCAACTAGTTTGATGGGGGTTATTGCTACGCAAGCAAGTTATGATTTTGGAGAACAGTGGCTAGATGAATTGAATCAAACCATAGATGATAATTTTGATTTAATGACTCAATTATTTAAGAAATTATTACCAGAAGCGATTGTATATGAAAAACAGGGGACATATTTATCATGGGTTGATTTATCTTGTTATGTTACACAAGATAAAATGAAAGAAATTGTCCAAGATAAAGCTAAATTAGCGATAGATTACGGTGAATGGTTTGGTAAACACAGTGGGACGTTTATTCGTATCAATTTAGCCACACATCCTAAAAATATTGAGTTAGCTATAAAAAATCTAGAAAAAGTAATAAAAAATTCATAGACTTTAAAAATTATTTAAGGTTAACCTAAAAAAATGATAGGATTAATAATCATTATGGTAAAATTAGTGCTATAAAATTGGTTTTTTAGGAGATGTGTGATGGGTAATCAACAAAGTAGACGTAAAAAAAATGTTAAAAAGAAGTCAAGTAAATTAAAAAAATCCATAATAGTATTGGTGACAATTTTGTTATTAGTTATAGTAGGATCAGGAATTTTATTGGCCAAAACCTATTTTGATATAAAAGGCGTGGCGAATAAGGTAAGCGAACCAGTTGAAGGAAGATCCGATGATAAAAATATTCAAGAGGGAGAGCCTTTTTCTGTTTTATTATTAGGACTAGATACTGGTGATTTTGGACGAAATGATGTGGGACGTTCAGATACGATGCTTGTCGCAACAGTAAATCCTAAAGAAAAGAAAACAACTTTAATTAGTATTCCACGAGATACACGGGCTGAAATTGTTGGACATAATTCAGTAGAAAAAATAGCTCATGCTTATGCTTATGGACAAGCTAAAATGGCGATGGATACTGTCGACCATTTATTAGATATGCACTTAAATCATTATGTTTGGATTAACATGATGGGATTTGAAGAATTGGTCAATGCAGTTGATGGAGTAGAGGTAACAAACAAATTTGAATTTGAACAAGATGGTATGACCTTTAAAAAAGGACCAATCAAATTAAATGGTAAAGAAGCACTCGCTTATACACGGATGAGATATGAGGATCCAAATGGAGATTATGGTAGACAAGTGCGACAACAACAGGTTATTGAAGCTATTGCTGACAAGGCATTAGGTTTTACAGGTGTAAAACGTTATAAGGAAATATTAACGGCAATAGAAAATAATATGAAAACAGATTTAGAACCGGATGAAATGTTTGAGATTGCGATGACATATCGTGATAGTTTTAAACACATCGAAAGTGATACCTTGCAAGGTGAGGGAGTGATGATTGATGGGATTTCTTATCAGGAAATTCCTGAAACAGAACTGGCTCGTGTACAAAATTTAATTAAATCACAATTACAATAATAAAAAAGAGTTAGCCGCTTAAAAGTGGTCAACTCTTTTTTCTATTTTATGCAAGAGCTCCCATTGGATCCCAAGGAGCTAAAACAGTGACATCATCTTTTTCAATGACTTCTTTTAAGTCATCAGAAAGGTATTTTTTGTTTACAACGACTTGATAAGTGTATTCACTCATCCAATCATCACTCATGACAAAATAACCTTTTGTTCCAACTTTATCCCCCCAACTATTTTCAACTTTCCATTTAGTTGGTTTATCATTGATTAAGTTTACGCCTGTTAAGACCATTGCGTGAGTCATTAAACTTTCACCATAATCTAAACGTTCTGCTTTACTCATATCATAATTAATATCTAATGTATCTTGTACACTATAAATATCAGTTGCCATAATACCAGTATCTCTTGTTGACGATTGGCCAACATCACAACCAAACCAAACACTTTCGCCATCTTTTAATTGCGCGATAGCTAAGTTTTTGAATGTTTCAATATCAACGTTTAAGTGACGAACTTCTTTACCACCAACGACGTTTCCTAACATATCAACTGTATAAACTTGATTGTAAGGTTTGTCTTTTGTTGGGGCATTGATAATGCTGACATAATCATTTAAATCAGTTCCAATATATTTATCATAGAAAGAAGTAGGAGTTAGCCCTTGTTCTAAGTGATAGTTACCATCATTATCATAGTAAGAATAATCAAATTCAGTTGGTGGTGTACCTAGAGAGGTACTTAATAAATTATAGATTTCTTGTAGTAACTCAATTTTACGAGTTTCAACTTCTGATTCAGAGGCGCCATTAGCAATTAATGTTCTTAATGTTAAGGCATCTTTTCTTAATTTTTTATTTAAGTAAGTATTTAACTCACGACTGCTTGAACTACTTTTTGTTTCAGGCATGATTGTTTTTGGCACAATCCCATATTTTTGGATAATCGCTACTAACATATCCCATTGGCCACCATCTTGTTGAGGGGTTGCTAGTAAAAATGCTACTTCACGACTTGTTAATTCTTGGTTGCTTGTTTTGATAATATTTTCATAGAAGTAATTTGCTTTTTCAAATTTATCCCAGAAAAACGTATAGTTTTGAGATAATTCGAAGTCTTTGATGTGATGATTGTTTAAGACATCATGTCTGAATGTATTAAGGGCTGCAAACATCCAACAACGACCACTTTGTTTTTGATTTGTCACGTTTCCTGTATCTAAGTCGATAGAGAAAACGGGATTGTTTTCAACAACTGCTTTTTGATTTTCTGATGAGGCTAAAATACCATTTTTCATCACTGCACGTTGGCTTAATAAATGCTCACGATTAGCCACGTATTTTTGCTCCATATGTTTGATTTGTTCATTTGAAATAGATTTAACCATGTAACCACACCTTTCTTTTGTTTCTATTCTACTCCAACATTCTTTAAAATAACACTAAATCGATTATTTTTTTATAAAGCGAACTGTTTTGCGAAAGTATGTTCGGTATGATAAAATTGAGGAAATAAGTAAATCTAAAGGAGTTTCAGCATGATTGATAGACAAACAAACAATACCTTTGATTTAGTGTCAAAATATGAACCGGCTGGGGATCAACCGGAAGCGATTAAGCAATTAGTAAAGAATATAGAAAATAATGAAAAAGCTCAAATATTAATGGGGGTAACAGGATCTGGTAAAACGTTCACCATGTCTAATGTAATACAGCAAGTTAATAAACCTACCCTGATTATTGCACACAACAAAACACTTGCTGGACAACTATACAGTGAGTTTAAAGAGTTTTTTCCAAATAATGCAGTGGAGTATTTTGTGAGCTATTATGATTACTACCAACCAGAAGCCTATGTTCCTTCAAGTGATACATATATTGAAAAAGACTCGAGTGTCAATGATGAGATAGATAAATTACGCCATTCAGCGACTAGTTCCCTATTAGAGCGAAATGACGTGATTGTTGTGGCATCTGTGTCTTGTATTTATGGCTTAGGTGATCCTAGAGAATATCAAAATCAAGTTTTGTCATTACGTGAAGGGATGGAAATGGAACGGGATCAACTTCTTAGACATTTAGTTGATATTCAGTTTGAACGAAATGACATTGACTTTCAGCGTGGACGTTTCCGTGTACGCGGTGATGTTGTGGAAATATTTCTAGCGTCAAAAGATGACTTTGCTTTAAGAATTGAATTTTTTGGTGATGAGATTGACCGCATTAGAGAGTTTAATGCCTTAACAGGTGAAATTATTGGAGATAGAGAGCATGTGGCGATTTTCCCCGCGACTCACTTTGTGACGAATGAAGAGCATTTAGAAGAAGCCATCGCTAAAATTCAAAAAGAATTAGATTGGCGCTTAAAAGAACTTAGAAGTGAAGAAAAATTATTAGAAGCCCAACGATTAGAACAGCGAACTAATTATGATATTGAAATGATGCGTGAGATGGGGTATTGCTCAGGGATTGAAAATTACTCTCGGCATATGGATGGAAGACGAGAAGGAGAAGCACCTTACACTTTACTCGATTTTTTTCCTGATGATTTTTTGATAATGGTAGATGAATCCCATGTTACGATGCCTCAAATTAGGGGCATGTATAATGGGGACAGAGCAAGAAAACAAATGTTAGTGGATTATGGTTTCAGATTACCTAGTGCGTTAGATAACCGACCACTTAGATTGGAAGAATTTGAAGAAAAAGTGGACCAAATTATGTATGTGTCTGCTACTCCTGGACCGTATGAAATGGAACAAACAGATGACATTGTGGAACAAATTATTAGACCAACTGGCTTACTTGATCCAGTAATTGAAGTAAGACCAATCATGGGGCAAATTGATGATTTAGTCGGTGAAATATATGAACATGTTGAACGAAATGAGCGTGTCTTTATTACGACGTTAACGAAAAAAATGTCAGAGGACTTAACGGATTACTTTAAAGAATTAGGAATTAAAGTAAAATATTTACATAGTGACATAAAAACACTTGAGAGAACAGAAATTATTCGCGATTTACGATTAGGTGAGTTTGATGTTTTAATAGGGATTAACTTATTGCGTGAGGGATTAGATGTTCCTGAAGTGTCACTTGTTGCCATACTTGATGCTGATAAAGAAGGGTTCTTACGTAGTGAACGCTCACTTATCCAAACCATCGGACGAGCGGCAAGAAACGCCGACGGTAAAGTTATTATGTATGCTGATAAGATTACTGACTCAATGGAGCGAGCGATGTCAGAAACAAGTCGTCGTCGGACTATTCAGGAAGAATATAATGCCGAACATGGTATTGTACCGAAAACAATTAAGAAAGATATTCGTGATTTGATTCGCATTACAAAAGAAAGCGAAGATGAATCAGCTGATTCAGTGTCTATTAAAGAACAATACAATGCAATGGATAGAGATGGAAAAGAAGCTGTTTTACTTGATATTGAGTTACAAATGAAAGATGCTGCCAAGGCACTTGATTTTGAAAAAGCTGCCACATTGAGAGATACGTTGCTAGAACTAAAAGCAAGTAAATAGGAGATAAGGTATATGGCAAATGATAAAATAGTGATTCGTGGTGCAAGAGCACATAATTTAAAAAATATAGATGTAACTATTCCAAGAGATAAACTCGTCGTGATTACAGGACTTTCTGGTTCAGGAAAAAGTTCCTTAGCATTTGATACGTTATACGCTGAAGGGCAACGTCGTTATGTCGAAAGTTTGTCGTCATACGCACGACAATTTTTAGGGCAAATGGATAAGCCAGATGTTGATAGTATTGATGGGTTGAGTCCAGCCATTTCAATTGACCAAAAGACAACCAGTAAAAATCCTCGTTCAACAGTTGGGACCGTCACGGAGATAAATGACTATTTAAGGCTATTATTCGCTCGAGTAGGTGAGCCTATTTGTCCAAATGATGGTACGAAAATTAGTAGTCAGTCTCCAGAGCAGATGACAGACAAATTGTTAGAGTTAGAAGAAAGAACGAGAATTCAGATTCTAGCACCACTCATTCGTGGGAAAAAAGGACAACATAAAAAAGTATTTGAAAAAATCAAAAAAGATGGGTTTGTCCGAGTGAGAGTTGATGGGGAAACCTATGATAATTCTGAAGTGCCAGAGTTAGAAAAAAATAAAAAGCATGATGTTGAAATTATCGTTGACCGTATTGTGATAAAAGATGGCGTTCGCTCAAGATTGTTTGACTCACTTGAATTGGCGTTGCGTTTGGCAGATGGTTATGTATTAGTAGATGTGATGGGACAAGAAGAGATGTTGTTTAGTGAGCATTACGCTTGCCCTTACTGTGGATTTACAGTAGGCAATATTGAACCTCGATTGTTTTCATTTAATACGCCATTTGGTGCGTGTCCAGAGTGTGATGGATTAAGTGTTAAGTTGGAAGTAGATGCAGACTTAGTTGTTCCAGATGAGATGAAAACGTTACGTGAAGGAGCGATTGTACCGTGGAATCCAATCAGCTCAAATTACTACCCAAATATGTTAGAACAAGCCTGCGAACAATTTGGTATTGATTTTGATACACCATTTAAAGAATTAACAAAAGAACAAAAAGATTTATTGTTCAGAGGGTCTGGAGAAAAGACGTTCCATTTCCACTATAAAAATGAGTTTGGTGGCGTGCGTGATGTTGATATTCCTTTTGAAGGGATTTTAACAAATATTAATCGTCGTTATCACGAAACAAATAGTGATTATACAAGAGAACAAATGAAGCTATACATGACAGAATTAACATGTGAAACGTGTCATGGTTATCGACTAAACAAAGAAGCCTTATCGGTAAAAATTGATGGGAAACATATTGGAGAAATCAGTGATTTATCAGTAAATAAATCATTAAATTATATGTCCAAGTTAACGTTTGGTGAACAAGATACCATAATTTCACAGCCAATTTTAAAAGAAATAAAAGATAGATTAAGTTTCTTAGAAAATGTCGGTTTGGGGTATTTAACGCTAAGCCGTTCTGCTGGAACATTATCGGGTGGAGAAGCCCAACGTATTCGTCTCGCTACTCAAATTGGGTCAAATCTATCAGGTGTACTATACATTTTAGATGAGCCATCTATTGGATTGCATCAGCGAGACAATAATCGCTTAATTGATTCGCTTAAAAAGATGCGTGATTTAGGTAATACACTAGTTGTTGTGGAACATGATGAAGATACAATGCGAGCGGCAGATTATCTAATCGATATTGGTCCAGGTGCTGGTGAACAAGGTGGAGAAATTATATCAGCTGGAACGCCAGAAGAAGTGGAAAAAGATCCACATTCATTAACTGGTCAATATTTATCTGGTAAAAGGAAAATCGATGTCCCTACAGAACGACGTGAAGGCAATGGTGAATGTGTTAAAATTACTGGTGCCAAAGAAAATAACTTGAAGAATCTATCAGTTGAATTTCCGATGGGGAAATTTGTTGCGGTTACTGGTGTCTCTGGTTCTGGTAAAAGTACATTGGTTAATACGATTTTAAAGAAAGCTCTGGCTCAAAAAATTAATCGTAATTCAGCTAAACCTGGTAAGTTTGATAAGATTACAGGCTATGAATCGATTGAAAAAATAATTGATATTGATCAAAGTCCGATTGGACGAACACCAAGAAGTAATCCGGCAACTTATACGAGTGTGTTTGATGATATACGTGATTTGTTTGCTAAAACCAATGAAGCCAAAACACGTGGTTATAAAAAGGGGCGTTTTAGTTTTAATGTGAAAGGTGGCCGATGTGAAGCATGTCGTGGTGACGGTATCATCAAAATCGAGATGCACTTTTTACCAGATGTGTATGTTCCTTGTGAAGTGTGTCATGGTCAACGATATAATTCTGAAACATTAGAAGTGAGATATAAAGGAAAAAATATTGCAGAAATATTAGAGATGACAGTGGAAGAATCTGTTGACTTTTTCCAAGCGATTCCTAAAATACATCGTAAGCTTCAAACGATTGTGGATGTCGGACTTGGTTACGTGAAGTTAGGTCAATCAGCAACTACCTTATCTGGTGGGGAAGCACAACGTATGAAGTTAGCCAGTGAATTACATAAACGTTCATCAGGTAAAAATTTCTACATATTGGATGAACCAACAACAGGTCTTCATACTGAAGATATTAGTCGCTTACTTGAAGTACTAAATCGTTTAGTGGATAGTGGAAACACTGTCCTGGTTATTGAGCACAATCTTGATGTCATTAAAACGGCTGATTATGTGATTGATTTAGGACCAGAAGGTGGAGATGGTGGTGGAACCATTATCGCAACTGGAACACCAGAAGACATTATTAAAGTAGAAGAAAGTTATACAGGCTATTATTTAAAAGAAGTGATGGAACGTTAAAATGAGGTATATATTATGATGAAAACGACAGATTAATTTTTGTCGTTTTTTGTTATTTTAAGTAAAGAAATTGTATAAATTTATTAGATTTTTTGTAAAGCGGTTACATTGTAAATTAAATGTAAAAAGACTTGCAATTTATGTTACTAAATTATATGTTTATCATGAGATAAGTCAGAAACTATTTCAATATGTAAATTTTTTGTAAAAATTTAGGGGGGACATTCGTGAAAAGAGTGTTAAAAATGATCGCATCAGTAGGGTTTTTATTGACTGTTACAGGATGTGGCGCAGTTGACAATGGAGAATCTATTAATGCTGTTGGGTCATCTGCCATGCAACCACTTGTTGAGGCAGCTGGTGAACAATATAGTAGTAATCATTTAGGTAAATTTATTAATGTACAAGGTGGAGGTAGTGGAACTGGTTTAAGTCAAGTTCAATCCGGTGCCGTACAGATAGGTGATTCCGATTTGTTTGCAGAAGAAAAAGAAGGAATTGACAGTAAACTATTAGTTGATCATAAAGTAGCTGTTGTTGGATTGACACCAATCATTAATAAAGAAGTTGGTGTGTCAAACATCACAATGGAAAATTTAAGGAAAATATTTACAGGTGAAATTACCAATTGGAAAGAAGTTGGCGGAAAAGATCAAGATGTCGTT
This sequence comes from Vagococcus sp. CY52-2, assembly GCF_022655055.1. Lineage (NCBI taxonomy): Bacteria > Bacillati > Bacillota > Bacilli > Lactobacillales > Enterococcaceae > Vagococcus > Vagococcus changpingensis. Next base: position 687,090 of record NZ_CP093384.1, read on the forward strand.
TTGATTAATCGAGCTACAGGAAGTGGTAGTCGTCACACGTTTGAACAATGGGTATTGGATGGACAAAAAGCAAAAGGGTCACAAGAACAAGACTCTACTGGGATGGTTAGACAAATCGTTAGTACCACACCTGGCGCAATCAGTTACGTAGCTTTCTCTTATGTTACAAAAGATGTGGCAACATTAAGTATTGATGGTGTAAAACCTACAGAAAATAACGTTAAAAATAATAAATGGGTTATTTGGTCATATGAACATATGTATACAAAAGGAGAACCAAAAGGATTAACAAAAGAGTTCTTAGAATATATGTTGACTGATGAAGTACAAGAAGATATTGTTCCTCAACTTGGTTATATACCAGTATCACAAATGCAAGTTGAGCGTGATGTTGAAGGTAATATAAAAGAAATTTCCAAATAAAAATTGTTGTTTCAATAGGAGGATATATTTTGGAAGATATTCAAAGCAAATTGCTAAAAAAGTCAAAAAAAGCAAAATTAGAACAATTTGGTAAGACTATTAGTTTTATTGCCATTTTATTTATTGTTGTCGTTGTCGTTGCCATCTTTTATTTTGTAGCGAGTAAAGGTTTAGCTACCTTCTTTAAAGATAAAGTAAATCTATTCGATTTTCTTTTTGGAAAAGAATGGAACCCAGGATCTGTGAGTGACTCTGGAAAACCATTGGTTGGAGCATTGCCAATGATTACAGGCTCGTTTATTGTGACACTATTATCCGCCATTATTGCAACGCCTTTTGCGATTGGTGCAGCGGTTTTTATGACAGAGATTTCACCAAAATTAGGAACAAAAATATTACAACCAGTTATTGAATTATTGGTTGGTATTCCTTCAGTTGTTTATGGATTTATTGGGCTATCTGTTGTTGTTCCTGCTGTACGTAATGTATTTGGAGGGTCTGGATTTGGTATTTTGGCTGGAACTTTTGTTTTATTTGTTATGATTTTACCAACAGTAACATCAATGACAATTGATGCATTAAAATCTGTACCAAGACATTATCGTGAAGCATCATTAGCACTTGGCGCAACACGTTGGCAAACAATCTATAAGGTAGTGCTAAGGGCGGCAATTCCAGGTATTTTAACTGCTGTTGTATTTGGTATGGCAAGAGCCTTTGGGGAAGCTTTAGCCATTCAAATGGTTATTGGTAATGCTTCACTGATGCCACATAACTTAATTACACCAGCCTCAACTTTAACAAGTGTGTTAACTATGGGAATAGGAAATACTGTTATGGGAACACTTGAAAACAATGCACTTTGGTCATTAGCTTTACTATTGCTATTAATGTCTCTATTCTTTAATGTTGTGACACGATTAATTGGTAAAAAAGGAGAGCTGAAATAATGAATGCAAAAAAAGCGGATAAGATAGCAACAGGCGTATTATACGCCGTTGCAGGTATTATTACATTAATCCTGGCTAGTTTAATTTTGTATATTTTAGGTCGTGGATTACCTCATATCAGTTGGAGTTTCTTAACGACACCATCTAAGAGTTTTCAAGCTGGTGGAGGGATTGGTATTCAGTTGTTTAACTCATTTTACTTATTAATTATTACGATGCTAATTAGTATTCCAATTTCTTTAGGAGCTGGTATTTATTTATCAGAATATGCCAAGAAAAACTTTTTTACTAACGTTATTCGTACAGCGATTGAAGTATTAAGTTCACTTCCTTCAGTGGTTGTTGGTTTATTTGGATTCTTAGTGTTTGTTATTCAAGCTGGTTTAGGCTTTTCTATTATTTCTGGTGCATTAGCTTTAACGTTTTTCAACTTACCCCTCTTAACAAGAAATGTTGAAGAATCATTAAAAGCTGTGCATTATACACAACGTGAAGCAGGCTTAGCTCTTGGCTTATCAAGATGGGAAACTGTCACACGTGTTGTGGTTCCTGAAGCACTACCAGGTATTTTAACAGGCGTTATTTTAGGAGCAGGTCGTATTTTTGGTGAAGCCGCAGCATTAATTTATACTGCTGGACAAAGTGCTCCAGCACTTGATTTTACTAATTGGAACCCATTAAGCATTTCTAGTCCATTAAATATCTTTAGACAGGCAGAAACACTAGCTGTTCACATTTGGAAAATTAATAGTGAAGGTAACATGCCAGATGGCGCTCAAGTATCAGCAGGAGCTTCTGCTGTGTTGATCATTGCTGTATTACTATTTAACTTTTTAGCACGTTTCTTAGGTAAGAAACTCCATAAAAAAATTACATCAGCTTAGATTGGGGATTTAAATGAAAACTTATAATACCGATGATACGCATATCATAACAATGAATAAAGATGAACAGAATTTGGCGTTAGAAACAAAAGATATACATGTTTGGTATGGTGATAATGAGGCGATTAAAGGGGTATCACTAGAATTTGAAAAAAATAAAATTACGTCTCTTATTGGTCCGTCAGGATGTGGAAAATCAACTTATTTACGTTCTTTAAATCGAATGAATGATCAAATCGACGGGACAAAAGTGACAGGAGAAATTATTTATAAAAACATTGACATTAATTCGTCAAAAGTTGATGTTTATGAGATGAGAAAACATATTGGAATGGTATTTCAAAGACCTAATCCATTCAGTAAATCTATTTATGAAAACATTACATTTGCCTTAAAACGTCATGGACAAAAAGATAAACAAACTTTGGATGAAGCAGTCGAAACAAGTTTGAAACAGGCAGCTTTATGGGATCAAGTAAAAGACGATTTACATAAAAGTGCATTAGCATTATCAGGTGGACAACAACAACGACTTTGTATCGCTCGTGCTATTGCGATGAAACCAGATATTTTATTGCTGGATGAACCAGCTAGCGCACTAGATCCAATTTCTACTAGTAAGGTGGAAGAAACATTAATTAATTTAAAAGAAGATTACACGATTGTCATCGTAACACATAATATGCAACAAGCGTCTCGTATTAGTGATTATACTGCGTTCTTTTACATGGGTAAGGTGTTAGAATATGATCAAACGAAAAAAATCTTCACTCGTCCAAAAATACAAGCAACCGAAGATTATGTTTCAGGTCACTTTGGTTAAGGAGGAACGTTATGTCAATAATTGAATCAAACGACTTGCACTTATATTATGGTAATAATGAAGCCTTAAAGGGAATTACGATGGATTTTGATCAAGGTGGCATTACGGCTTTGATTGGCCCATCAGGATGTGGAAAGTCAACTTTTTTAAGAACGTTAAATCGAATGAATGATTTAATTCCATCTGTAACGATTACAGGGAAAGTGACGTATAAAAATAATGATATCTATAGTCCAAAAACAGATATTGTCACGCTACGTAAACAAATTGGAATGGTGTTCCAACAACCTAATCCTTTTCCATTTAGTATTTATGAAAATGTTATTTATGGTTTACGATTGGAAGGAAAGCATTCTAAAGAAGAACTAGATCGTATAGTGGAAGAAAGTCTAAAAGCTGCAGCGGTTTGGGATGATGTAAAAGATAAATTAAATAAAAGCGCACTTTCTTTGTCTGGTGGCCAACAACAGCGGGTATGTATCGCTCGAGTACTAGCTGTTCAACCTGAAGTTATCTTATTGGATGAACCAACTAGTGCTCTTGATCCAGTTTCTAGTGGAAAAATAGAAAATATGTTGTTAGAATTAAAAGATGACTATACAATGATTATGGTAACACATAATATGCAACAAGCCTCACGTATATCAGATAAAACAGCGTTTTTTCTAAATGGTGATTTAATTGAATATGATAAAACGAAAAAAATATTTTTAAATCCTGGACAAAAAGAAACGGAAGATTATATCACTGGTAAGTTTGGTTAACAAAAAAAGATAAGGCAAGATGAAGGAGATGAAGGACATGCTTAGAAGTCAATTTGAAGAAGATTTACAAAATCTACATGATAAATTTGAAAACATGGGTAATGATGTAAATACAGCGATTAGTAATTCTGTACGTGCATTTATTGACCATGATAAATCACTAGCAAAAAATGTGATTGAATCTGATAGCGAAATCAACGCACAGGAATTAGGTCTGGAAAAGAAGAGTTTTGAAATGATTGCTCTACAACAACCTGTTACAACAGATTTAAGACGCATTGTAACAATTATGAAAGCAAGTTCCGACTTAGAACGTATGGGAGATCATGCTGTTTCAATTGCAAAAGCAACGATTCGATTAAAAGGAAACAAACGTGTTTTATCGATTGAAGAGGAAATATCTGATATGGCGACACATGTAATGGGAATGGTTAGTTCTGTATTGGATGCTTATATTCATACAGATAGCGACAAAGCAATCAAAATCGCTCAAAGTGATAGAGTAACAAATGATTATTTTAAATCGATTTATCGTCATTCAATTAAAGCTATGGAACAAGATACTGAAACAGTTATTGTTGGAGCTGATTATTTACAGGTTGCTGGATATTTAGAACGTATCGGGGATTATGTCTGCAATATCTGTGAGTGGATTATCTACTTAAGAACAGGTAAAATATCCGAATTAGCAGCAACAATGCATGAAGATGAATAATCAATTAAAACACTTAGATTTATTATCTAAGTGTTTTTTATATATTTTAAAGATTTTATATTCACTTTAAATGGCCTTTTAAGAATAAATATTAATTTTTACGTTATTTTATGAATAAATATGTTGAGGAGGTACCTTGAAATAGATAATATTGAACATAATTTAATTTGTAGAAATTAGAGGAATATAATATGACAAAAGAAAAAGTAGGTTTAGCTTATTCAGATAGATTGGATACATCAGTAGCAATTAGTTGGTTAAAAAAGAGTATGATGTGGTTGCTGTTTACTTGGATGTAGGTGAAGGGAAAGATTTAGATTTATTAAAGAAAAAGCCTTGACAGTTGGCGCTATTGAATCTTATGTGATTGATGTTCGTGAAGAGTTTGTGACTGATGTTGTCTTACCAGCCTTACCAACACATGCTTACTATGAGCAAAAATACCCATTAGTATCGGCTTTAAGTCGTCTATTAATTTTAAAAAAATTAGTAGAATTAGCGCATCAAGTTGATGCAACAGTGATGGCATATGAGTGTCTAGGGGCGATGACACTCTTACCGGATCATAAAGAAAGTGAAGATTGAACACTCGTACGCGAAGTATCGCATTTTAAACCAATTTTAGAAAACACATTGTCTAATTTAATAGACAATGCATTATGATTTAATCCAGCGATACAAGCGATTTTAGCATACATTAAAGAAACACAAAAAGTAGTTAATGGAACCGCAAAAGTGAAATTATACAAGAGGAGAGCCACTGTTAAGAAGACAAAGAAGGCATGTTTGATACTATTGAGACAATGGGTGTGTCAATGGTTATTTTGACAGATATGTTGGAAACCATGACACTCAATAAAGAAAAAATGCTTTATTTAGCTGAAAAAGATTGTTCTCATGTAACCGCATTGGCAGATTATTTAGCTTCTAAGTGAGTACCATCTAGACAAGCTCATGAAATCTTAGGGTTACTTGTTCTAGAATGTGCTACTGCTGGTTGTTATTTACAAGATGTTCCTCTAACTCGTTACCAAGAATTATCTCTTTTAATAGATAAGGATATATATGACGTGTTACAGTCCCAAACGGCTGTGAAACGAAGGAATAGTCTTGGTGGAACTGGCTTTGAACAAGTAAAGAATCAAATTTCTCTGGCAAAATCAACGCTATCAAGTGAGTAAAGCGTTCATATAATAGTTGGCGGGTGAAGACAATATGATTAAAAATGTCATTTTTTTGTAACCTTTTTATGATGAATTTATGTTATAGTTTACAATGAAAATAATAAATAGAAATAGAATTGGAGTTAGACTATACATGAGATTTAAAAAAATGATTGCCTTTACTTTATTAACAACAACTCTATCTGGATTTGTTTGTCCGGCTGTTATTCATGCTGAGAGTGTTGATAAAAAAATAGAGGACTCTCAAAAAAAAATAGATGAGTTAAATGCAAAGAAACAGGCATCAGATAAAACGCTATCTGATTTAGATTCAACTATTGCTAAATTGGATAAAGATATCAATAAGGTGTTAGAAGAAAAGGCATCATTAGAAAAAGAAATTAATTCATTAACAAAAGAAATAGATGATTTAACAATCATTATTAATAAGCGGAACAAACAAATAGAAAGTCAAGCTCGTTCTATGCAGTTAAATAGGGAAGATCAAGATTTGGTCAATGTTATCTTAGAGTCAGAATCAATATCTGATGCACTTAGTCGAACAGTAGCCTATTCTAAATTAGTCTCAGCTAATAAAGATATTATGGATGAACAAAAAAAAGATCAAGCTACCTTAGCTAAGAAAAAAGAAACATTAAATAAAAAAGTTGTTGATGTTAACAAGACTGCTAAAGAGTTAAAAACAAAACAAGAAAAATTAGAAAAAAGTAAAGCAGAGCAAGTTGCTTTGGCAGATAAAATTTTAAAAGAGTTATCAAAAGAAACAGATAATAAATCTGCATATGAATCACAAAAAGCAGAAGCTAAACGTATTTCTGAAGAAAATAAAAAACGTTTGAAAGAATTATCGGATAAACAAGCAGCAGCTAAAAAAGCGTTACAAGAACAACGTGAAAAAGAACAAAAAGAAGCAGAAGCTAAACAATTAGAAGCTCAATCGAGCCTTTCCATTTCTAAGCAATCTAGTGCGATTGGAAAGAGTAATAATAATACCAAAACAGATGAAGACAAAAATGAAACAATCTCACTACCAAGTCAAGATGGCTTCTCATTGCCACTTTCTGGAGGGTATACGATAACGAGTGGGTTTGGTTCCAGAACGGATCCAACTGGTTACTCAGGAGATCATCATGATGGAATTGATTTAGCTACTGGAGCAGGAACGCCAATATTGGCATCTAGAGCTGGTCAAGTAGTGGAAGCAAGTTATCATCCAAGTGCTGGTAATCACGTGATTATTTTACATGACAATGGATTGTATACATACTATATGCATATGACAAATATCGGTACAAGTGTTGGCTCAGTAGTTGACGCAGGAGACACAATTGGGACAGTCGGATCAACAGGAAATTCAACAGGAGCCCATTTACATTTTGGTATTAGTTCTAGTTTATGGAGTGGATTTATTAATCCAACGTCTATCTTATCCTTTTAGTCAGTAAGCTATAAAAACCTTAAAATTTATTTTAAGGTTTTTATTTTTTAGAATGATAAACGAATAAGTCTTGGTATACAGGAATAAATCCAACTCAAGTCCTATGACATTTCTTTAAAAATAAGACATAATATGAGTGTAGGTTAGTAATGTGATAGATAAAGAAGTTAAGAGGAGGATATATAATGAACGAACGTGAACGAATTTTAGACTTAGTTAAAAAAGGTATTTTAACAACTGATGAGGCATTAGTATTATTAGAAAATATTGCCACAGAAAAAGATGAAAAATTAATTGATAATGAAGCCAAGCAAGTAAATTATAAATCAGCAGAAAGCCAATCCAAAACAGGATACAATGATAGTAAAGTATTAGAAAGAGTGTTAGAAAAATTAGCAGAAGAAGAAAATAGAAAATCTGTAGAATATGATGAATTAACAGTTGAAATTCAAGGATTAAGACAAGATATTCGAGAAATTGAAGAACAACTGACAGTCTTTGATACAATGGAAGATTTAGATACATTGACTCCTGAAAAAGAAGCTGAGCGAGAGCAACTAAAAAAAGATTTAGCTTATTTAAAAGAAACAGATATTCAATTATCTAATGACAAAGCAGAATTAAATGAAGAATTAAAATCGATAAAAAAAGAGCGTCGTGATGCACAAGAAACAGAAAAAATATTAGGGTTTGATATTCCAAAAGATTGGAAAGAACAAACCAATCAAAAAATAAACCATGCGTCTGGTAAAGTAGAAGAAGCAGGTAAATACTTTGGTGATTTTTTGAAAAAAACAGTGGATGCGGTTAGTTCTACCGTTTCTGATAATGTGGAATGGAAAGACGTGAATATCAAAGTACCTGGTGTAAGTTCTCATAGTTTTACACATGAATTTCTTTATCCAAATAGTACAGCTACGTTGATTGATGTCAAAGTAGCAAATGGTAAAGTTAAATTTAAAACATGGAACCAACCAGATGTTAAGATCGTTGCAAACATTAAGTTTTATGGTAAATTAAACAATAACACACCATTTGAAGCATTCATTGAGCGTAGTGAAATTGTTGTAGATGAAGAAAACATTTCATTTCAAGTACCAAACAAACGACTAAGTTGTGAATTAGATTTTTATTTACCACAACATTTATTTGATCATGTGTCAGTGAAAATGTTAAATGGCGATATTAAAGTTGAAGATATGTTACTGGGTGATATTTTCCTCAAATCAACAAATGGTAAAATGAAGGTAAAAAATATTAAAGCAACTATGCTTGAAGTTGAAGGTGTTAATGGTGATATTCAAGTAGAAGATAGTGACATTGTAGATTTTATTGGTCAAACTGTTAACGGTGAATTAATCAGTAAATCCGTTATTGAGCATACTAATGTATCATTAATTAATGGCGCAGTAAAAGTTACTTCAAATGATTTAAAAACAAAAAAAATTAAAGCAACTGTGGTAAATGGAGACATCAAAGTTTCCCTTGCAAAACAAGCAGGTATTCAAGCAGATTGCCAAACGAATTTTGGCTCAATTAAAAATCGTTTTAGTAACATTGATATTTTAAAAGAAAAGAAAGAGCGAATGAATCAAATGGTTGAATTTGTTCGACAAGATGATAATATGGTTCAATTATCTTTAAATACGACAACAGGAAGTATTTACTTGAAAGATAATGACTAATAGATGGAGTGAAAAAAAATGGGAAGAAAACTAACAAAATCAAGTAATAATATTGTTTTAACAGGAACATTAGCAGGTATTGCAGAATATTTTAATATCGATCCAACCTTGGTAAGAATCATTTATGTGATTTTATCAATGTTTACACTAGGTTCACCAATTATTTTATATATTTTGCTAGCCTTAATTGTTCCAGGTTCAAATAAACAAAGTAGACCACGTTCTCCATATGAAGGATATGGCGGTTATAATTATGAAGAATCATCTAAACAATATAAAGCAAAACGACCAAGAAAAGAAGCACAAAAAGTAGAAGAAGATGACTGGAGTGACTTTTAGTGACATACTTTCAACGTCTAATTATTAATACGTTGGCGTTCATCTCATTATCTGTATTATTTCCTTCCATGTTTTATGTTAATAGTTTTATGATAGCCATTGTGGCAAGTGTTGTTTTATCGGCATTAAATGTATTAGTAAAACCCATATTACATATCTTGTCACTACCTATTACACTCATAACATTTGGTTTGTTTAGTTTCGTGATAAATGGGATGATGTTAAAATTCACATCTGTGATTGTCGGTGAACAAAACTTTGCTTTCTCTAGTTTAGGAGCAGCAGTATTTATTTCGCTACTTCTTTCATTGATTAATTCCATTGTGATTAATAGACATGTCGATAGATATTAAAATTGTATGATAGTGAAGCATATAGTGTGTTAACACTGTATGCTTTTTTGTTTATTTATATGATTATCCGTTAGTTTATCTCTTTGCTAGATTTTTTATGTCTTTTGATTTAAACTGGTATTTATGAAAAAAATTTGAAAATGAACTATAAGAACAGATAAAGAAAGTCAGATGGAAACTCTTTTAAAAACTGATGGTAATGGTGTCAATGGGTTGGCAAAAAACATACCATTTACCCAATCGCTTCCAGATGTGGGGTATTTGCTAAAATAGATGTGCAATCATCGATTGAATCGTATTCGATTGATGTTAGCAACCGCTAAGAAAAATATGTAACCAACTGTTAAATTTTATAGATAATCTAAAGTAAAAACAAAACTTGATTTTTACTATAAAGTTATTTTATTATTTTTCTATCAGTGTATATGAGATAGGCTAGAACTATTGTAAATAGAGGAGAGTATGAACCTGTTTAATTTATCAGTAGATGAGATGATCATCCTTTTCAATTTCTAAGAACAGTTGTTTAATGTTAAAGATTAATCATGTGGGAGAGAGTAATGAACCAACAAAAATTAAAAAAAATTTATTTACTCATGATGTTTCTATTGATTATTATTTCAATAGTTATCAATGTTATTAATTTTCAATACAAAGAAATAATAGATATCATAATATTGCTTATTTTTGCTTTAGATAGTTTTTATACATTATGGAAAACCGATAATAAAAGGGATTATTTAAAACATCATTTTTTAGATTTTATTGCGATTATCCCATTTCATCATGCATTTCGTTTGGTAAAATTTTTTCCGCTTATCATGCAGAGTATACAAATCACTTCGCTTGGACAACGGTATTTATTACCTGTATTTTTGAAATTAAGAGAAACAGGTACAGGAAAACTTTTTAATACTTTTTTGATTATTTTTATTTTTTTACCGTTACCGTTACTATGGATCGAGCCTAATATTACAAATTATGAGGATTTGATTTGGTGGGAGATGCAGACTGTCACAACTGTTGGTTATGGGGATATTATGATTCAAACTGGGTTAGGAAGACTTGTCGGTGGGATATTAATGGTCTTAGGTGTTGGAATTATTTCAACTTTTACTAGTAACTTAACGCGGATTATTAGTCATTCTAAGAAGCCCAATCATAAAAAAGCAGATGATGTCATTGAAGAATTACTAAAACAAAAATCGTTTAATAAGGAAGATTTAGAAATCATTGAAGCTTGGTTAACATTAGAAAAAAAGAAACAACAAAAAATAGATAATACTAAAACATGATAAACAAACAGTCTCGATTTTTTATACGAGGCTGTTTTATTTTATATTATGATATAATTAAATAATGAAATATGACAAAATTGAAGCAAATTAAACTTTATAAAAAAATAAAGATGTTAGACCGGCAAGGTTTTTATAATCATAAAATTGATTTAGAGCATTTAATGATGTATAAAAAGATTGGGAAATTAAATATATCCATTAAAGAGTTAATTAATGAATTGAATATGTCATATTATATTAATGATTTAATAGGTAATTAGTCACTTGATATGAGACAACGATTATGTCGATGGATGAGGTGATGGATGGACTAGATCCAACAAACGTGACACTTATTTCAATCATTATGATAAAAAAAGAGATGAAAGAAAACTGATTATAATCACTTCCCATTTGTTGGATAACTTGGAGTAGTATGCAGATCGTATTTTCTTCCTATCAAATGGTCAATTAGAATTATTTTTTGACCGAAAGACTGGAACGAAAGATCAAACAAGGTATCTAAAAATAAATCAAGCGGATTGTCGTTTTTTATCAGAAGAGATCATAGAAAGAGGTCAATTATTAGCGGAAGGATTATTTTTACTACCATTAGATAATGGTGATGAGAAAGAATTATTCCTTAATCTACCTTTAGAAGAAATGAGTAGTGTGACGGTTTCAAGGCTCTCTTTAAAGGAAGCCTACGACATAAAATTTGGGTTAAATAAAAAAGATTAACCTGTAAAGAAAAAACACTTTACAAGAGTAATTAAAACTGTTAAACTATGCTTTGTGATTAAAACAAATCAAAAAATTTTTGGAGGTGCCTTAATAATGGCAGTTAAAATTCGTTTAAAACGTATGGGTTCTAAAAAGAAACCTTTTTATCGTATGGTAGTAGCAGATTCTCGTTCACCTCGTGATGGACGTTACATCGAAGTAGTGGGAACTTACAACCCATTAACAGATCCAGCTCAAGTAAAAGTTGAAGAAGACTTAATCTTAGACTGGTTATCAAAAGGAGCTCAACCTTCTGATACAGTACGTAACATTTTATCTCGTGAAGGAATCATGAAAAAACATCACGAAGCTAAATATACTAAAAAATAAGGTGGGCTTATGAATGACTGATGTAAAAGATTTGGTATTAACCATTGTCCGTCCGTTAGTTAGTCAACCCGATTTAGTTCACCTAGATGTAGAAGAATCTGAGGAATTTATGGAGTACAATTTAACAGTAGCTTCAGAAGATATCGGTCGTATCATTGGAAAACAAGGTCGTGTGGCGAAAGCAATTCGTACAATTGTTTACAGTGTTCGTACGGATCATTCTAAGAGAATTCGTTTAAACATTCTAGATGACAACAATTAAAAAGCAAGTGTTAGAGTTAATCTAACGCTTGCTTTTTTGTCATCTATAAGCAGTAAATCCTTTACCAACAACCTCATGAGCACTTGTAACCACGACAAAGGCTTCATCGTCGATATCTAGTATTGCTTGTTTTAGTGCGATAAATTGATTTTCCTGAATAACGACCATAATCATTTTCTTCTCTTCAAGATTTAAGCCACCTTCAATAGAAATAAGAGTAGCCCCTAAGTCTAAATCAGAAATAATCTGTTCTCGAATTTTTTTATAGTTATTAGAAATAATCATGACATTTTTAGATGATTCAGGACCAACTTGGACAGTGTCAACCATACGACTAGTTAAATATAATGCAATAAGAGCAAACAAAACCGCCTGCACATCAAACACAAAAAGAGCACTTAAAATAACTAAACCATCACAAATTCCTAAAATAATTCCTAATTTAATTGGAATATATTTTTGGACAATCAATGCAATTAAGGCAGTTCCTCCAGTTGAGCCTTTTCCTAAAAAGACCAAACCAACACCAAGACCAACTGTAATCCCACCAAAAATAGCAGCTAAAATAGGCTCAATATGACTTAGAGCCACACCGTGTAGTAATGACACAAATAATGGCACAAGAAAACTGCCTAAAATACTTTTGAAAAAAATTTCTTTCCCTAATAAAAAGAAAGATAGTGTCAGCAACACAAAGTTAACTGAAAATAACACAATACTGGGTGTTAAATGAAGTGTCTCGTATAAAATAATAGTTAATCCATTGATTCCTCCAGACACAATTCGATTGGGCAATAAAAAAGCATTGAAACCAAATGCAACAAAAAGTGTTCCAATGACAATAAATAAGGTATCACTAAAGCGTGTCCCCATCTTTTTTTGTAAAGTTTGTACCATATTGACTCCTCCTTGAAAATATATCGTAACTTATTTCAGAAATTTTTTAAAGTAGTTTTACATTAATTTGTGAATGAACATTCTAATAAAACCTATTAATTATCTATTGATTTTATATATGACGTACTATATAATAAATAATATGTATTAATAAAAGTTAATTGGAGGTATTAGTGTGTTAAAACAAGTATATCAGTTTGATGAAGGCAATGCAGATATGAAAGACCTATTAGGTGGTAAGGGAGCAAACTTGGCTGAAATGACACGCTTAGGCTTACCAGTCCCACCAGGGTTTACTATTACGACTGAAGCATGTATGTCATTTTTAAATACAACAAAAGAATTATCAGATGAATTAAAAAAAGAAATAGATGAGCATTTGAGTTTGTTAGAAAAGAAAACCAATAAATCATTTGAAGGCGATAACGATTTATTACTTGTTTCTGTTCGCAGTGGAGCAAAATTCTCAATGCCGGGTATGATGGATACGATTTTAAACTTGGGGTTAAATGATGAAACAGTAGAACAACTTGCTTCATTAACAGAGGACGAAGCATTTGCCTACGATTGTTATCGACGTTTGTTACAAATGTTTGGAAACGTTGTCTTTGGGATTGATATGCAGTATTTTGAAAACTATTTAACATTTTACAAACAAAAACACGGGGTAAAATTAGATAGTGAGTTGACTGGTGATGATTTAAAGAGCATTGTAACTGAATTTAAACGTATTATTTTGGAAATTAAAAAGAAACCGTTTCCGCAATCTGCGAAAGAACAATTATATTTAGCGATTGAAGCAGTCTTTCATTCTTGGAACAATGAGAGAGCTCATATTTATCGCGAGTTAAACCATATTCCAGACGATATTGGAACAGCTGTTAATATTCAATTAATGGTCTTTGGAAATAGTGGAGATACCAGTGGAACAGGTGTTGCCTTTACAAGAAATCCAGCGACTGGTGAAAATAAATTATTTGGTGAGTACTTAATCAATGCACAAGGTGAAGATGTTGTAGCAGGTATTCGTACGCCAGAACAAATCGAAAAATTAAAAAATGATCTACCTAAAGTTTATGAGGAATTTGCTCGTCTAGCTCATTTGTTAGAACAACATTATCGTGACATGCAAGATATCGAGTTTACTGTGGAAAAAGGGAAATTGTATATTTTACAAACACGAAATGGAAAACGGACTGCACAAGCCAGTGTGAAAATTGCCGTTGATTTGGTCGAAGAAGGATTAATTCAAGAAGAAGATGCTTTACTGACATTAAATCCTGATATGATTAGTCATTTACTTCATCCAGAGTTTTCAAAAGTAGCCTTAGAAGAAGCAGTAAAGGTATCTGACGTTGGGTTACCAGCTAGTCCTGGATCGGCTGTTGGGAAAGTTTGTTTTGATGCAGCAACAGCAAAAGAATGGGCAGCACAAGGTGAGAAGGTCATTCTAATGCGTCAAGAAACGTCTCCTGAGGATATCGAAGGAATGGTAGCAAGTGAGGCCATTGTCACAAGTCGTGGTGGTATGACATCTCACGCAGCAGTTGTTGCTCGTGGAATGGGAACATGTTGTGTCGCTGGATGTAGCGAGTTAGAAATTGATGACTTTTTAAAACGTGTGGTGTATCCGGGAGGTCAATTAAACGAAGGTGACGTGATTTCAGTCGATGGCTCTAATGGTGTTATCTACCTTGGAGAATTAGAAGTGGAAGTAACAGGGACCTCTCACTATTTCGATACAGTTATGGCTTGGGCTAAAAAGTATGCTCGACTTGATGTGCGAATGAATGCTGAAACAGTCAGTGATATCAAAACAGGACTGTACTTTGGTGCAGATGGTATCGGACTGATTCGTACAGAGCATATGTTTTTTGGTGCAGAACGTTTGATTCAAATGAGACGTTTCATTTTATCAAATAGCTATATTGAACGTGAAAAAGCGTTAAAAGTTATTTTAGATTATCAAATGGATGATTTTAAAGAAATATTTGAGACATTAAATGACTTGCCAGGGGTTATACGTTTATTAGACCCACCATTGCATGAGTTTATGCCAACGAAAGAAGAAGATATTGTTCTTTTAGCTCAAGAGATGAATGTGAGTAAAAATGAAATTGAACGTCGTTTGAAAGAATTACATGAAGTGAACCCAATGCTTGGACACCGTGGCTGTCGTTTAGGTATGACGTATCCCGAACTTTACATTATGCAAAGTGAAGCGATTATTCGAAGTGCCATTGCGATGAAACGTGAAACTGGTTTAGACGTAACACCTGAAATTATGATACCATTAGTAGGAACAACAAAAGAGTTAAGTGAACTAAAAGAAAAAATTGAATTGTATCTAGATGCTTTGATGGAAGAAGAAGATATCAATGTCTTTTACCGTATAGGGACAATGATTGAACTACCTAGAGCCTGTTTAATTGCCGATCAACTTGCTACAACTGCGGATTTCTTTAGTTTTGGAACAAATGACTTAACGCAAATGACGTTTGGTTTTTCAAGAGATGATGCAGCAAAATATATTAACGAATATGTTTCAAAAGGCGTGTTACCAGTTGATCCATTCCAAACAATTGATAAAGGTGGGGTGGGAGAATTAATTAAGACAGCCGTTGAAAAAGGTCGTTCAACAACACCAAATATAAAAATTGGTGTTTGCGGGGAATTAGGTGGCGACCCAACATCAATCGAATTCTTTGATGACATTAACTTAGATTATGTGTCATGTTCACCATACAGAATTCCGATTGCTTATATTGCAGCAGCTCAAAGTACCATCTGCCGTGCGTCTAATAACGAATAAAAGAGGTGTCTTTGTGGAACTAAGTGAGCGACAAAAAAAGATTATCGAGATTGTCAAAACGAATGAGCCAATTAGTGGAGATAAAATCGCAGAACAATTAGGATTAACTAAACCAACATTAAGAAGTGATTTAGCTGTGTTAACGATGACAGGAATTCTTGATGCCAGACCAAAAGTAGGCTATATCTATTCAGGATTACCATTTGATCCATTATTACAAGAACATTTATTTGATGTCCAAGTGGATGAGGTCATGTCAAATCCTGTCATTATCTATCCTCATACAACAATTAAAGATGCTACCACATCCCTATTTATGTATGATTGTGGGTCACTTTATGTCATTGATGAAGAATCAAAGGACTTAATCGGTTTGGTATCACGAAAAGATTTATTACGAAGCTTGTTAAATAATCAAGATTTAGATTTAGCGATTGCGATTATTATGACTCGTATGCCTAATCTCGTGGTTACTTACCCAGATATGACCATTTTAGAGGCAGGTAGTTTATTGAGCGCCCATGAAATTGATTCACTACCCGTATTAAGCCGAGAAACCAATCAAGTCGTTGGTAAATTATCAAAAACAAAAGTGGTACAGCACTTTATTAAGTTAGGGAGAGAACTAAAACATGAACAACTTTAGAGAGAGTAAATTTAAGCAATTACAACTATTTGTTATATCAGATTCAATTGGAGAAACAGCCCAGCGCATTATAAATGCCGTATTAGCACAGTTTCCAAAACTTGAAAACTATGATATTAAAAAATTTCCCTTTGTGGATTCAAAAGAAGTATTAATGCAAATATTAGCTGATGCTTTAAATGAAAAAGCGATTGTGGTGACAACACTAGTTGATAGTGAATTAAATAAAGTTTGTGCCGATTTTGCTAAAAGTACGGGTCTTGAATATGTTGATTACATGACAGAATTAATGACAAAAGTATCACATAGAACACATATGGAACCAAGTCATGAAAGTGGCTCACTTTATTTAATGGATCAGGAGTATTTTAAACGAATTGAAGCGATTGAATTTGCTGTGAGATATGATGATGGGAAAGATCCAAAAGGGTTTAGAAAAGCAGATTTAGTGATTTTAGGGATTTCACGTACATCTAAAACACCACTAAGCATGTATTTAGCTAATCGTTCGGTCAAAGTCGCAAACTTACCATTGATACCAGAAGTCCCAATTCCAAAAGAATTATTCCAATTGAACAAGGTGCCAGTCATAGGCTTAACAGCTAGTCCAGAGTATATTATGCGTGTGAGACAATCACGTTTAGATTCACTTGGACTAAATGGTAGCTCATCTTATGTGGCACTTGATAGAATCAAAGAAGAGTTAAATTTTGCACACGAATTGTACGAATCATTAGGTGCCATAATCATAAATGTTGAAAATCGATCAATTGAAGAATCTGCTCAGTTAATTGAAGAAGCATATAAACATAATTAAAAAATTCGTGATACGCAGTTGCTAGCGTATCACGAATTTTTATATAAACGAGCTAATTTCTTTATTCACTAAAAGAGGTCTAGTTTTTAAAATAGAATGTCCAGTTTTATCTAATACAACCATTTTAGCTTGTTTTAATGAGTCAATGAAGGGAGCCATTTTGTTTAAATCGATAATATCTTTATCACCAAAAATAAATAAAATCGGCATTTTTAATTTTTCACGATAATTAGTTGTCAGAGGAAGATTTTTCATGGCTAAACGTAATACCCTAGCTCCTTTTTTTAAACGTAATAATTGTTCGCTAACTGCATATAGGGAGCGATAAAGGAGTTGCTTACTCTTTTTTAATTGATCAAATCTTATATTTGGAGAAATCAGTACCATCTTTGAAACACGTTCAGGATAATAGTTAGCAAAAGATAATGCAATATTGGCCCCATCACTAAAACCAATCATTGTCGTCTTTTCAATTTGTTCATTATCCAATATGGCTAGAATATCTGAAAAAATAGAAGGAAAATCAAGTTGATTACTTTCATTTGTCGATTTTCCATGGTCTCTAGTGTCCATTAAAATGAGTTGATGGTCTTTTTGAAAGGCATCAACTTGTTTTTGAAAGGCATGATGAGAGCCACTGTTTCCATGAATGAAAAAGATTGGTGAGCCATGACCTAAAATTTTGTAAAAAATATGGCTACCATCAGTAGATGAAACAATTTTTTCCATAAGAGATTCCTCCACAATCAATTAAGCTTTTAATTCATAAATTTTTGAAGGACGACCAACACCAGTTGCACGTTCTCCAATTTCAGTAAAGTAAGGTAACATTGCTTTTTTAAAGTTTGAATGATCAATATCTTTAAAGTTGACACCTAAAAATTTAGCATAGACTTTTCTTGCCTCACTAATTGTAAAATCTTTTCCTAAAACACGCAAAACTTGAGGCTCGTGATACATTTTATTGCACACACGGTTAAAGGCTTTAATAATAATTTTGGCATGGTCAAAGGCTAGTGAATTCTCTCCAATTGATTCACCAGTATCTAAATTAACACAGATGTTTGCATCAAGATGATTGGTAAGGTATAACAAATTTCCCTCACGTGTTAAATCGAACCAAGATGCTTTTGCCGCTTCATCTCCTGCAACAAGAGGTTCTTCTCCAATAAAAGCTAGATAACTGACTGTAATCACCCATCCACGTGGATCGCGTCCAGGAGTACTAAAGGTGTGAAGTTGTTCTACATGTTCCCGAGTTATTTCAACGTTTGTTTCTTCTTTCGTTTCTCTAATGCAACTATCAGCAGTTGCTTCTCCTGGTGTAACAAATCCACCAGGTAAAGCCCATGAGTCTTTAAAAGGATGTGTATTACGTTTTATTAGCAATACTTTTAGTGCATCTTGTTCTTTGTTATAACAAAATAAAACATTGTCCACGGTAACAGATGGCATATCTTGTGTAGGGAAATGTTGTTTTTTGTACCATTTTAAATATTCTTCTTCACTAACTTGTGTTTCATAGTAGTGCTGTTCTGTTGTTTTTTTGTCGAAAGTCGACATAATCTAATTACCTCTCTTTATATACTTACTAATCTGTTTCTATTTTATCAGATTCAAATCAATTTGAAAGCTATTTACATTGAAATAGGTAAAAAATACATTAAAAAAGTGAGCAGATTACTTTTCTTTTTATAGGGTAGGGGGTATATTAGTTGTGTAAGACGCAAATATCTAGGAGGAATATATGTTTTTATTTAAGAAAGTGCCAAGTATTTCAGCACAAGAATTACAAGAAAAGTTGAAAAAACCGATTGAATTAATAGATGTGAGAAGTCCAGAAGAATTTGCTCAAGGGCATATACCTAAAGCAAAAAATGTTCCATTGGATACGCTTCAACAATATAAACCAAAAGGAAAAACGGTTTATGTGGTTTGTGCATCAGGTCCTAGAAGTAAACGTGCCACACAATACCTAGTTAGTCAAAAATATGATGCCTACAATATTGAAGGTGGCATGATGATGTGGAATGGAACATTGAAAGGGGGATATAAGTAATATGAGAACAATTATTGTCGGTGGCGTTGCAGGAGGAATGTCCGCAGCAACAAGATTAAGACGTTTAGATGAAGAGATGGACATTGTGATTATTGAAAAAGGACCTTATGTATCATTTGCTAATTGTGGATTGCCATACTATGTTTCTGGTGAAATTAGCAATCGTAAGGATTTATTAGTTCAAACTCCTGAAACATTAAAAGCTAGATTTAATTTGGATGTCAAAGTTAAAACAGAAGTGATTTCAGTTGATGCAGATAAAAAAGAAGTGACACTGTTACATAATGGTCAAGAGGAAGTAATGAGCTATGATAAATTAGTTCTCTCACCAGGAGCTAAACCATTTATCCCACCATTAGACGGCATTAATGACGCAACAAACTTATTTACATTAAGAAATGTCCCTGACGTTGATCAAGTAATGACTTATTTAAACAATCACAAACCTGCAAAGGCTGTGGTTATTGGAGCAGGGTTTATTGGCTTAGAGATGGCAGAAAATTTAGTTCATCGTGGATTAGACGTGACCATTATTGAGATGGCACCACACGTTTTACCAACAGTTGATGCTGAAATGGCTTCGTTTATTACGAACGAGTTGCGTGATAAAGGGGTGAAAGTTCTAACTAGCCAAGGTGTTGTAGCAATGGAAAATAACGGACAAACGCTTGTATTAAATACTGGTGAAAAAATAGGCACTGATTTAGTCTTGATGTCAGTTGGCGTTCGCCCTGAAAATGGATTAGCTGAATCTGCTGGTATTGAGTTGGGTATGCGTGGGGGTATCTTAGTTAATGATTCTTATGAAACAAATGTTAAAGATATTTATGCAGTAGGTGATGCGATTATCGTTAAAAATCAAATTAATGATGAAGACGCCATGATTGCACTAGCTTCACCTGCCAATCGTCAAGGTCGTCAAGTGGCAGATGTGATTGCTGGTATGCCACGTAAAAATAGAGGCAGTATTGGAACAGCCATTGTTCGAGTATTTGAGCAAACAATAGCGTCAACTGGTTTAACAGAAAAACAAGTAAAAGATTTAGGTTATGAGTATCATGTGGTTCATGTTGATGGAAAAAACCACGCAGGATATTACCCTGGTGCTAGTATGATTTTCTTAAAGTTGATATTTAATCCAACAACAGGTAAAATTTATGGTGCACAGGCTGTTGGAAAAGATGGAGCCGATAAACGTATTGACGTTTTAGCAACAGCTATTAAAGGTGGTTTGACTGTTGAAGATTTACCAGAATTAGAATTAACTTACGCGCCACCATTTGGTTCGGCAAAAGATATTGTGAATATGGTTGGGTATGCCGCATTAAACATTATTGAACATTTAGCCGAAAATATTCAATTAACTGAATTAGAACAAGTGAAAGCATCAGGAGCAATGTTAGTCGATGTCAGAACACCAGAAGAGTTTGCGCAAGGAACGATTGATGGGTTTATTAATATTCCGCTTAATGATATTCGTCAACGTGCAAACGAATTACCAAAAGACAAAGAAATTATTTTAAGCTGTCAAAGTGGACAAAGAAGTTACATCGCACAACGTATGCTTGCACAAATGGGTTATGACGTGAAAAACTTAGATGGATCATATCTGCTGTATAAGGCGATTAATGGAATTTCATAAATAATAAGGAGTGGTCACAATGGAAGACACAAAAAGAAAAGTTAGTAATCGTTTGAAACGTTCGGAAGGACAAATTAGGGGAGTTCTTAAAATGTTAGATGAGGACAAGAGTTGTCGTGACATTGTGGTTCAGCTATCGGCTATCCGCTCAAGTATCGATCGTGCTATTGGTGTAGTTGTAGCAGAAAATTTAATTGATTGCATAGAGGAAGAATCAATCACTCAAGAAGACCGTGATGAAAAAATCAAAGAAGCCATTGATTTAGTGATAAAAAAATAAAAGTTTGAACCAGCTATTTGTCTTGACGGATAGTTGGTTTTTTACTACTTGTTGGATACCTGATAACGTTAGCTGAGAGTTGATGTGGTACATAAAATAAGTTGGATGCCAATGTATACAGTCAGCAATGATATTGCCTTAGTGAAAGATAAAAAACAACCCTATTTTATTACTATCATGACAAGTGGATATGATAATTCATATAGCGAGCAATCCGTTTCAGATTTAGCTGAAATTATTGATAATTATATGTTGCAATTAGATTTATCGAAATAATAGAAAACACATTAAGGTGAGTGGTGTCTTGATGTGTTTTTTTATGTTTATTTAATAAAAATGACTCTTTTTTGACAGTTTTATGTATAATAGCACTAAGGATAGACGATACTATATTTTTAAGGAGATAGTGATGGGAAAAGTAAGAATTAATAACATGCTAGTTTATACTTATAACGGTGTGATGGGAGAAGAAAAAGTACTAGGACAAAAACTAGAATTAGATATAGAATTGACATTACCATTAGAAAAAGCAGGTAAAACAGATGATTTACATCAAACAATTAGTTATGCTGATGTGTACACGGATGTAAAAACAGCTTTGGAATCTAAATCATTTGATTTGATTGAAGCTGTTACTTATTATGTGCTAGATATATTAGGTGAAAAATATGGTGATATGCTTGAACATGCTCTAGTTAGAACGAGAAAATATCATGTCCCAATTGCCGGTTTTTTTGATAATGTCGAAATAGAAATGGAAAGAGATTATTAATATGGAAACCTATTTGGCACTTGGAAGTAATATGGGGGATTCACGTCATTATCTAAAACAAGCAGTGGAACAGTTGAATCAACATAGTGAGATTAGTGTTTTAAGTAAGTCAGATATATATGAAACAGATCCGTATGGTGATGTGCCACAGGATGATTATTTAAATGCTGTCATAAAAATTGAGACAACATTGTCTCCGAATGAGTTATTAAAAACGGTGAATGACATCGAAGCCAATTTAGATAGAGAACGTTTGGTGAGATGGGGACCAAGAACGATAGATATTGACATTGTGTTAATGGGAGAGTTAGAAATTGAAACACCTGATTTAATCATTCCACATAAAGAAATCACGAAACGCTCTTTTGTGTTGATTCCTTTAAAAGATGTTTACACTAAAGAAATGCTTAAAGGAAAATCACTTGATGAATGGATAGAGTTATCAGGAAATGCTGGTGAGGTCAGACAGACAAATGAAAGTTGGGATTAGGATGGAACAAGACAAACAATGGCAGATTGAAGAAGCAGTGAAGACGATTTTGACAGCGATTGGAGAAGACGTTGATCGCGATGGATTGAAAGAAACACCAAAACGTGTAGCAAAAATGTATGCAGAAGTCTTTTCTTCCGTACGAGAAAAGGAATTTACTAATTACAAAGTCTTTCCAAGTTTGAATGAAGATGACATGGTCTTGGTTAAAGATATTGAGTTTTATTCAATGTGTGAGCACCATTTACTTCCCTTTTTTGGAAAAGCACACGTTGCCTATATTCCAAGTGATCATAAAGTATTGGGTCTAAGTAAAGTGGCTCGAATGGTTGAATTTTGTGCGAAACGACCAAATGTTCAAGAAGATTTAACAATCCAAATTGCCAATTTAATCAATGAAAAAGTTAGAACAAAAGGCGTTGCCGTATCGATTGAAGCAGAACACATGTGTATGGCAATGCGTGGCGTAAAAGCTCGCGGTAGTGTGACGAAAACATTCCATTATCAAGGTGTTTTTAAAGAAGATAAGGATGTTAAAGACGATTTTTTACGAGCGTTAGATTAGTCATGCAGTTAATTTTAGCTAGTAATAATAAAAATAAAATACGCGAATTACAACTGGCATTTCCAAGTGAAACGATAGAATCCTATACAACATATAGTGAACCAATCGATATCGTGGAAAACGGTAAAACCTATGTAGAAAATGCGTTGATTAAAGCTAAGGAAATTGCGATGATTATTCAAAAACCGGTCATAGGAGATGATGGGGGATTAGAATTGTGTGCGTTTCCTGATAAGTTGGGGATTCATACAGCACGTTTTTTTGAAAAGGGATTAACAGACAGGCAAATGAATGAGCAATTATTGAATTTATTAGAATACGAGAGTGACAGACGATTTAAATTGCACGCTTGTTTAGTTTTATATAACCTTGAAGATAAACCAATCATTGTCGAAAAAGTATTAACAGGACGGGTATCAGAGACCATCTGTGAAGGTGGCGGATATGGGTTTGATTCGATTTTAATTCCAACTGGATATACTCAGACTCTTTCGTTACTCAATATGGAGCAACGTGATGAACTTAGCCCAAGAAATCAGGCGTTTAATGAATTAATACGGAGGCGTTAACATGTTTAAAGATAAACCAATTATGGGCATATTAAATGTGACACCAGATTCTTTTTCAGATGGTGGTGACTATACAGATGCTGAAATAGCCGTGGAACATGCAAAAGAGATGATTGCTGAGGGTGTTGATATTATCGACATTGGTGGACAATCGACTCGACCAGGTTATATGGAGATTGGTTTTGATGAAGAGATGAAACGTGTGATACCTGTCATTCAGGCTATTCGCACGTTTAGCGACGTTCCAATCTCAATTGATACCTATTTCCCAGAAGTAGCAAAAGCAGCAATCGAAGCTGGAGCAAATATTGTCAATGATATTAAAGGGATGGATATGGATGGTATGGCAGAAGTAGTGGTGTCCTATAATGTACCAGTCATTATCATGCATTCACGCCCTAGACAAGAAGGGGTATCCATTTTTGATGACTTAGCTCAGTTTTATCAAGAAAAAATGGAACAATGCCAATCATATAATATTCCAAAAGAAAACATTTGTTTTGATCCAGGGATTGGATTTCATAAATCAATGGAAGATAATGAACTCATTTTATCTTACCCAGAAAAATGTCGTTATGAGGATTATCCATTACTTTACGGGGTATCCAGAAAACGGACAATCGCCCATTTAATTAATGAAGATAAACCAAAAGAACGAGATTTTGGAACAGTAGCAGCTTCTCTTTTCTCATTGGAAAAAGGAGTAGAGGTGGTTAGAGTCCATAATGTCAAAGGAATGAGTGATGCGTTAACGGTTTGGAATAAATTAAAACGATAAACAAAAAAGACAAATCTATGATAATGATAGATTTGTCTTTTATTTAGTGGTTGAAATATCATAATAAGAAAGTGTTTGCTTCATGTTATCAATTAAATATTTTTGGATATATTTTGGTGAAATTACTTTAACATGGGCACCTTGTTCTAATAACCACATTTTAACACCATAACCATTATTAGCAGGTATTTCAATACGGTGACTCCCATCTTTATTGACTTGTTTTATGACAGAATGGGGGAATCTATCTAGAACATAAGCAGGCTCGTAATAAAAGTCGATAATTAACGTAATTGGATCACCAAAAAAAGGAAGGGCGGTTTGATTTCTTAAAATACCTCCTTGAAAACGATTTGCGTATTCAACTGGTTTATGCTCATTTAGAACGTTTATTTGTTTCATATTATTAATACGAAATTTATTTAATGCTTCAAAATCAGTATCATCTTTTGCGGTATGTTTAGCAGAAACCATGAAAAAATAAAGATCAGAAAAGTAAATATCCATAGGTACTCGTGTGAAAATTTTTGTTTCACCATTTTTAGTATAAGAAAATTTGACTTTTTGTTGATTTAACATGGCTTTTAATAATAAGGTTAGGGATGGATAAATAGTTGATTCTGGAACGCCTTCATAATAAAATCGTTCATTAGCCAATAATTTATCCATGGTGTGCTTATTTTCAACGTTATTAAATAATTTATAGTAGATCGTTTTTAAGTCATTTTCGTGAAACCCCCTGCTAGCAAATAATACTTTAAAAACCATAAACAGTTCTTGATCCGTCATATAAGATCTCTCTTTAAAAGCAGTTAGTTGATAGAAGCCACGTTTTTTACGATCTAATTCTCCAATTTGTCTAAAAGGTGACAATTTCGATGCTGGTAAACTAGTATTTATTGTATGTAATAACTCATCTATGATGGCCATATCTCGTTGAATAGTGCTCCCATTTTTTTGAAATTCTGCCATCAAATCAGCTTTAGATAGCCTATTTCCTTGTAGGAGTCGAATAAAAATTATTAAGATTCTTTCCTGACTAGACATATAACTCTTCACCTCACCAGTTAATTTTTCTTATATATTTTTTTAACGGAGCTAGGTTGATTAAATATGTAATGAGTAAACATGAAATGACTTTATCACCAACTAAATCAATAAAAGTACTAAAGTACACAGATGAAAAATAAGTAAAACCTGAGTGATTAAACATGATAAAAAATAAATCACTAACAGATTTTTGCATTCCTTTAAATCCACCATACAAAAGAATTCGAATAGGCGTGCTAAAAAGAGCACCCACAATAGCAATAATAATTCCAGCTAGGATAGCTTTTTTATAAGAATGAATAAATGATTTGAAACAGTGTGAAACGATTGCAATGGATAGACTAACTAACATAAAAGGCAAGGCAAGTGGTCCATGGATGACAGATAATAAACAGTGAGTACTAACAGCGGTGAGTAGACCATATTTTAATTTGAAATGTGTTGAAATAAAAATTGTTCCAATGGAATCTAGAAATAAAAAAGGAACCCCTGAAAAGGTGATAATAGAACCTAGTACCGTATTTGCAGCAATAGCTATTGTTAAGTAAGCTATTTGTTTTGTTGAACGTTGTGTGCTAATCATTTTCAATTCTCCTTTATTATGTCATTATATTATATAACATAATAATAAACATATAATGAAATATATATTTATTTATCATATATTGTTGGCGTTGTAAATACTAAACAGTTGTTTAAAACTCATAAAACATCATTTTTTATAAAAAAAGATAGTATAATGTGTCTATATCTAATATTTATCTTCTTTTTTTAGAATTTTTTTAGAAAATTATTTGACTTAATGTGTTAAATAACTTAATATACTATTAATATTTATTAGAATTTTTCTTATGTTTGTTTTTTTATAAATAAAAAAACAATAAAATAACTATTTTGATAAAAAATGGATAAAAAAACCGTATATTATTAAATATAAAAAATAAAAAAGTTTGATAAAAAACGATTGGAGGTATTTGGATGATATCATTTGCGAATGATTATCTTGAGGGAGCTCATGAAAAAGTATTACAACGTTTAATAGAAACAAATATGGAACAGGAATACGGTTATGGCTCTGACTCCTTCACAAAACAAGCAATTGAAAATATAAAAGAAGTGATAGAGTGTCAAGATGCTTCCGTTCATTTTTTAGTTGGTGGAACACAGACAAACCAAATAGTGATTGATGCATTGTTGAATAAGTTTGAGGGTGTTATAGCACCTGAGACTGGTCATATTAATGTAAGAGAAGCTGGTGCCATTGAATATAGTGGTCATAAGGTATTGACGTTATCATCAGTAAATGGAAAGATATCTGCTCATTCTGTTAAAGAGTATCTAGAAGTCTTTAATGCAGATGAGACTAAAGAACATATGGTTTTACCTGGTATGGTCTATATTTCTTTTCCAACAGAATATGGGACTCTTTATACATATGAAGAGTTAGAAGATTTATCAAGAGTTTGTCATGACAACCAGTTGCCATTATTCATTGATGGGGCACGACTAGGATATGGTTTGGTTAGTGAAGAATCAGAGGTAACAATTCAAGATATCGCTCGATTTTCGGATGTGTTTTATATCGGTGGAACAAAAATTGGTGCGTTATGTGGTGAAGCAGTTGTGTTTACTAAAAATAATGAACCAAAACACTTTATTTCTACTGTAAAACAACATGGTGCACTGCTTGCAAAAGGACGATTATTAGGGGTTCAGTTTTTGGAACTATTTACAAATAATTTATATTTTGATATTAGTCAACATGCTGTTGCTATGTCTTTAAAAATAAAGCAAGCTTTTTTAGACAGAGGTTACGAGTTATTTTTTGATTCTCCTACGAATCAACAATTTATTATTATGACAAATGATCAAGTAGACAAATTAAAACAGCATGTGTCTTTTGCAATATGGGAAAAATATGATAATGATCGTATGGTTGTTAGATTTGCAACAAGTTGGGGCACATTAGAAAAAAATGTAGATGAGTTAATAAGTTACTTATAAATAAAAATTGTGAGGTGATCAAAATCACCTCACAATTTTTATTTAACTGAAACTCCGTATATACAGCCTCTGTAAAAAAATACTTACTATTTATAAAATATGATATATTTATATTAAGTAGCTAAAGGAAATTATAATCTATGAAATAATCGATGAGAAAAACTAATCAAATTATTCATGAAGTGAAAAAGTTGTTATAGGAAAAATATGATTGATAGATAGATTGGTGTATTTTAAGAGCATAGAAGCTTGTATTAAACGTTGTTGTTGGATATAGTCATACAGAGATAGCCCTGTTTCTTTTTTAAATAACCGATGAAAACGATAACTTGAGTACCCAATGTAGTCAGAAATTATAGTAAGTGTTAAGTCTTTATTTAAGTGTTGTTGAATATAGGAAATCGCTCGTTTGATGTAGTGGGAGTAATTCATTAAGATGACCTCCTTTTCTAGTAAAAGTGTATCATAGGTAAATGAAAAAAATTTGACCAATCTTGCTAAAAGTGTGATGGGAGTGAAGTATATGGAAAAATCACAAAATAGCCTTTGAAGATTTGAAGTGAAAAGTTGTTTATGCTACACATCATAAGGATAATAGTAGCTCAGGGAAAGTTACGCAAAAAATTGGGATGAAACTATGGGGAAAAGATTATTATTTTCACTTTAAAGAAGAACCTTTAGTGGAGAGTGTCAAATACGGGATGACATATGAAGAATATATTAACATGAGTCATCCTAAAAAATAGTTTGACAAAAAAGCATTTACTAATGAGTAAATGCTACTATCTACTGTTTAACTTTACATGTAGTTGTTCTATTTAAAACATACACAATAATAAACCATATGATACCAATGATTTGGATCATACCACCAATTTTAAAAGCCATTTGACTGTATGACGTATTATTAAATAGTGTCATAATGATTAGTGAAGTAGCAATTAATATTTTTGAGGGTAAACTTTTTTTACAATGACATCCCATTAAAAAATCTCCTTAAATTTATATACTACAAAGGGTATCATGTTTTAAGGTATAATAATAATTGTATTGATTAATTAGCTTAAAGATAAAGGAAGAATAGCATGACCAAAAAGAAGATTACAATAAAAGATGTAGCAAAACAATCAGGAGTATCCATCACGACAGTGTCTCAAATTTTAAATGGAAAGTATCGTCAATTTCATCCTGATACGGTGAAAAAAGTTTTTAAAGCAAGAGATGATCTGGGGTATGCGCCAGATTATTTTGCTAGACGAATGGTGATGAAAAAAAGTCAGACAATTGGAATTATTGTACCAGATATCACCAATCCTTTTTTCGCTACTTTAGTAAAAGGAATAGAAGAGGTGTTATTTAAATCTGATTTTATGACTATTCTATGTAATGTTGATACAGATGATGAGAAGGGCATTAAAGCATTGGAAGCGTTAAACCACCGAGGAGTAGATGGTCTGATTGTCGCAAGTTCTGGGGTATCTATGGGTGAACTAGTTAAACAAGAAGCTTTAAAAAATATCCCAGTTATTGAGCTAGATAGGCAATCAACGAGTCAGATAAAAGATTCTATAAAGACAGATGATTATTTAGGTGGAAAATTGGTAGCTAATCTTTTAAATGATTTAGAGCACCGTATTGTTGCTGTACTATTTCCAGAATCATCTAGCCAAAATATTTTAAAACGATTAGAAGGATTTTCAGCTAATTTTTTGGGCGATGTTATTTATTTTGCGACGGATTTAACAAAATCAAGTGGAAAAAAACGAGTATCAGATATTTTACTTACGGAGGCAACGGCTATTTTTGCGGCAAATGATGAAATAGCCTTTGGTGTCTATGCGGGATTAAGTGATTGTGGCAAAAAAATACCAGATGATTATAGCGTAGTAGGTTATGATGATATAGAAATGAGTTCGTATATTTCTCCGTCATTGACAACAGTGTCACAGCCTATTTTTGAACTTGGTCAAAAGACAGCCAATACATTAATTCAACGTATAGAGCATCCTGAAATGGATGAGACTGAAATAGTTTTACCCGTTCAGTTAATTCAAAGATTATCGGTAGCACACACTTGAAAACTATTTCAAAGTGTGCTATATTTTTTTCGAAAGCAAAATTAAAACGTTTTACTAAAACGTTTTAATAAAAATAGGAGGAACGTATAATGAATCATGTTACTGTTATTGGAAGTATTAATCTAGATACAACGTTAAGAGTTAAAGAAATGCCTAAACCTGGTGAAACCATTCATGCCATTGAGCATTTTACTGCAGGTGGTGGTAAAGGAGCCAACCAAGGAGTAGCTAGTAAACGATCTGGAGCTAACACTAGTTTTATTGGTGCCATTGGTAATGATGCAGCAGGCAAAGTCATGTTTGAATTGCTTGAAGGTGAAGAAATAAATGTATCAGGTATTAAAACAATTGATAATGAATCAACAGGTCAAGCATTTATAACGGTTGACGAATCTGGAGAAAATAGTATTATGATTTATGCAGGTGCAAATAATCATGTTACTGAAAATTTAGTGGAAGATTACAAACAAGTAATTGAGACCAGCGATTTTTTAATTGCACAGTTTGAAAGTGCTATCAGTGGGACAATCAGAGCTTTTCAACTGGCAAAAGAAGCAGGGGTTAAAACGATTTTAAATCCAGCACCAGCAGTCAAAAATATTTCTGACGAACTTCTTAAGTTAACAGATATCATTATTCCAAATGAAACAGAAACAGAATTAATTACTGGAATCTCTCTAGATGATGATCAATCAATTGAATTAGCTGCAAAAAAATTACAAGAACTAGGTGTTGAGTTAGTAATTATCACGTTAGGAAGTCGTGGTGCCTACTATAATTTTGGTGATCAATCAGGTTTTGTGTCTGCCTATAAGGTAAAAGCAGTTGACACAACAGCAGCAGGGGATACTTTTATAGGAGCATTTGCTAGTCGATTAGAAAAAGATTTTTCTAATATTGAAGAAGCCATTGATTATGGAAATAAAGCATCATCCCTAACCGTGCAACGCTATGGAGCACAGCCATCAATACCTTTTGAAAATGAAATAAAGGAGATAAAATAATGAAAAAGTCAGCGGTTATTAATAGTGATATATCAAGAGTTATTTCGAAAATGGGTCATTTCGATTTATTAAGTATTGGAGATGCTGGTATGCCAGTCCCATTTGGAACAGAAAAAATTGATTTAGCTGTTACAAATGGTATCCCTAGTTTTCTTGACGTTTTGGATAATGTATTAGAAGAATTAGAAGTTCAAAAGATTTATTTGGCAGAGGAGATAAAAGAGGCTAATCCAGCTATTTTAAAACGTATTGAAGAACGTTTTACTGACACGCCGATTGAATTTATCCCACATAGTAACATGAAACAAAAATTGAACGAGACACATGCGTTTATTCGAACTGGTGAAATGACACCTTATGCGAATATCTTACTTGAAAGTGGCGTAACATTTTAATTAGAAATTTTACCAGGAGGATTTTGTAAATATGACAGCTTTACTAATAGGGTTAGGACCATTACTAGGTTGGGGATTGTACCCAACTATTGCCTCAAAAATTGGTGGCAAACCAGTTAATCAAATTGTTGGATCAACGCTTGGAACATTAATTTTTGCCATTATTTTATTTTTTGTTAATGATTTAACATTGCCTACTGGCATGGATTTAACATTAGGTATCGTATCAGGGATTGGTTGGGCAAGTGCACAAATTTTAACATTTAAATCATTTGAATTAGTTGGTTCATCAAGAGCGATGCCTATCACAACAGCATTTCAATTAATTGTTGCTTCTTTATGGGGAGTGGTTCATTTAGGAAACTGGCCAACAATAACGGATAAATTGATAGGTGCTTTAGCTCTTGTATTAATTATCATTGGTGCAAGGTTTACAGTGTGGTCTGAAAAAAAAGACAGTGCTAATTCTAGTAACATTAAGAAAGCTGTGATTATTTTAGCAGTTGGTGAAATTGGTTATTGGTTATACTCAGCAGCACCGCAAGAAACAAGCATTACAGGAATGAATGCATTCTTACCACAAGCCATTGGAATGGTGATTGTGGCGGTTGTTTATAGTTTAGTTATCGCTATAAAAGAAAAAGAAAATGCATTGACTCAAGTAGTATCTTATAAACAAATTATTTCAGGATTTTTCTTTGCTTTTGCAGCTTTAACATATTTAATATCAGCTCAACCTAGTATGAATGGATTAGCAACAGGATTCATATTATCCCAAACATCTGTTGTATTAGCGACTTTAACAGGTATTTGGTTCTTAGGACAAAAGAAAACACCAAAAGAAATGAAAATAACCATTGTTGGGCTTATCCTCATTTTATTAGCGGCAACATTAACAGTTATTGTATAATTAGTTTTAAGGCCTTCTTCGTGAAGGTCTTTTTTCATGTTTATCAGTTAACATTCATTAAGACTTTGGGATGATTCGTTTTCTAATAAGGTTAGATAGATGATTAGAGGTGGAAATATGAGAGATAGTAAAAAGGAAAAAGTTTTATTTATAGGATATATCATTAGTTTAATTTGGGTATTATTATTTAAGTTTTCATTATCATTTGATGACTTAATGATTCAATTCAATAATCAGTCATAGTTAACCAAAGAACAGATTTATCAGAAATCATTAACAAGGTCATTATTTTCATCCCTTTTGGTGGACTGTTAGGGATTAATAATAAAAAAGAATGCTTATTTTTTATTCTCACTTGGAATAGAAGTGTTACCAATTATTTTTGGTTTAGGAGCGACAGATATTACTGACATGATAACTAATACATTAGGAGGAATTACTGGTCTTTTAATATAAAATTAGGATTTAAAGAAAATACATTGAGAGAGATTAAAAATTTTGATATTGAAATTTTAACACCATTTAATGAATACTGCCTTAGCTTTGAACATGAAAAAAAATTCTATTTTTATATTAAAAGTAAAGAAAATATTTTAGATAAAATTAGTGATAATGAAGAGTTTTCTCTTAAAAATTTCAACTCTCTTATTGAAAAAAATTTCTTTGGGCTTTTAAATAGTTAACCTAATAATTAGTTGTTTTATCATTAGGTAAACATAAATGACGTTATGTCGTGCTGTAGACTTACCATGTATTACAGACGACAACATTATGACTCTGAAAAGGTCTACCTCAAAATTAAAAAAGAAATCTTATTTGTAGGGTTTCTTTTTTATGAAGATAGTGAAATATTAAAAATAGTTTTAGTAGAAAAAGTTATTGAACCAACTCGTGTATAGAAGAAGGCTTTGAGAAAACTATTCTTATTTATAAAGATTAATGAATAGTTAGTTGTCAACTATCCGATAATGAGTTTTTTCTGACAAAAAGAATGGGTATGACTTTCAACACATTACTCATATAGCAACAAAACATGTAACTTTGCTATAATAAAATAAAATAGATACAATAGAGGAGTATTAGTGATGGATTCGATGGATATTATAAGTAACTTGAAAAATCAAACAATCAATTATGATAGTGTGTTGTTAAAGTTAATTCAAACATGGCAAAAAGAGGAAACACGTCCAACGATATTGCTACACAGTTGTTGTGCACCATGCAGTACCTACACATTAGAGTTTTTAACGGATTACGCAGATGTCACGATATACTTTGCCAACTCCAATATTTATCCTGAGAGTGAATATAAAAGGCGAGCGATGGTTCAACAGGAGTTTGTAGAAACATTTAATCGTGAGTATCATAAAGAAGTGGCGTTTATCGAAGCTGATTACGAACCAAATGAATTCATTAAAATAATGACTAAACAGGGATTAACATCTGAGCCAGAAGGTGGAAAAAGGTGTACGAGTTGTTTTCAGATGAGATTAGACCTAGTGGCTGAAGAAGCGCAAAAAAGAGGATTTGATTATTTCGGTAGTGCCTTAACGATTTCTCCAAAGAAAAATGCTCAACTGATTAATGAAATTGGATTAGACATTCAAAAGATTTATGACGTCAATTATTTGCCAAGTGATTTTAAAAAAAGAGGTGGCTATCAAAGATCAATTGAATTATGTAGAGAATACGATGTTTATCGTCAATGTTATTGTGGGTGTGTTTTTGCTGCTAAACAGCAAGGGATAGATTTAAAAAACATCAATAAAGAAGCAAAGCAGTATTTAAAAGAAGCTGAATTATAAAAAGCATTTCTCTTTTTCTCGAGAAATGCTTTTTTATTTAAAATGTCATAGGTGTTAATGAGTCAGTATAGATAGCTAATACATCATCAGCGCTAAGTGGTACATAGGCTTTTGTGCTGATATTTGAATGCTTCACTGATTGTTCAGCCATTTCATTTAAGAGCGAGTCATCTATACCGACTTCTGGTAAGGTCATTGGAACGCCCCACTTAACAAAAGTGTCATAAGTTTGTTTAATGGCTTCTTTTGCTATGATGTATAGGTCGTCATTTAGCTCTAAATCAAACACACGGTGTCCGTATAAAGCGAAACGTTCGACTGTGTCATCATTTAAGACGTGTTCCATCCATCTTGGTGTTAAGATAGCTAAACCAATACCATGAGTAATATCGTAATAGGCACTTAATTCATGTTCCATTGGGTGACATGACCAAACGCCAGTTTTTCCATTTCCAGTTAAACCATTAAGTGCTAAAGAGCTTGCCCACATTAAATTAGCGCGAGCTTCATAGTTTGTTGGATCGGTTAAAGCTGTTGGCGTGTAATGCAACACTGTTCTCATTAAGCCTTCAGCAATGCCGTCTTGAACCATGGTATCTGGTGTTTGATTAAAATAATTTTCAATTAAATGACTAAAAATATCTGCTGAACCAGCCATTGTTTGATAGGTTGGAACAGAGAATGTGTAAGTGGGATCTAAAATTGATACTTTGGGTGTGACCAGGCGTGTATGGAAACCTAATTTTTCTTTTGTTTCTTCATTTGTGATAACTGCTCCCCCATTCATTTCTGAACCTGTTGCGGCGATCGTTAATATTGTCACAATGGGTAAAGCGTTTGTCAACTTAATCTCATTGTTAACAACGAAGTCCCAAGGGTTTCCATCGTAGAATACACCTGCAGCAATTGCTTTGGAGCAATCAATTGTTGAACCTCCTCCAACAGATAAAATAACATCAACATTATTTTCTTTACAAAGGTCAACACCTTTTATAACAGTACTAAGTCTAGGATTTGGCTCGATGCCACCTAATTCGATGATTTTAGTGTCCGTTCCAATTAAGCGGTAAATATCATCGTATAATCCATTTCGCTTAATACTACCACCACCATAAGTCAATAATACAGTTTTTCCATATTGCTTTAATACAGTTGGTAATTGGTTAATTTGATTTTTTCCAAATAAAATGTTGGTTTGTGCGTGAAAATTAAAATTCTTCATCAATATTCCCCATTTCTATTATGATATTGTCTTATTTTTGGAAAGATTTGTCAATAATATACTCTTTTGGCTTATATTATGATTAAGTTTTTAACTATTATATAGGCATTAAAGTGTTTTATATAATGATGTATTAATTAGTTAAATTTATAAAAATAAAAAAGATGTATTTATTTAACTTTTTAATATGTTAAAGTTTAAATAGTTATATTATTTATTTTTTATCTTGTTTATTAGGTTATTTTTATTCTTTTATACCTATTATTAGGATAGTAGGTGTCTTTTATTTAGTTTTTGTGTATTCTAAATTGAAAATGGAAGGTATAACATGGATTTATTGAAACATTTTGTCGCTATTATTCCGATAGTATGGCTGATGTTATCATTGGGTGTTTTTCATATACGAGGAGATTTAGCTTGTATGATTGGATTTGTCGGCACGATTATTTTGAGCATAGTGGGTTTTGGGTTCTCTTTTGTGCATAGTATCACAGATGGTCTGGGAGGCGTTATGAATTAGCCTTAAAAAAGCGATGTTTTATTGTCTTTTATACACAATCGTTTTATGCCTCGTTGTTGTTGGTATAGGAAAAATGATGAATTACTTATAAAAATAGTACAGAAACAGTAAAAAATTGTTTGTGAAAGTGTTTGAATTAGTCTGAAAGTAGTAAAATAAAGTTGTATTAAAAAAATAAGTTGTTGTTTGGAGGAATCAGAATGAGAGTAAGCATATTTACCAGCTGTGTCGTCGATTTAATGTTTCCAAATGTTGGAATAGCCATGGTAGAGGTACTAGAACGATTAGGATGTGAGGTCGATTTTCCAGAAAAACAAATTTGCTGTGGTCAACCAACGTTTAATAGTGGTTATGAAAAGAAGAGCAAAGCAACACTCATTAATCAATTAGAAGCATTTGAAAACTCAGATTACGTAGTAGGTGGAGCAGGGTCTTGCGTGGGGATGTTACGTGAGTATCCAGAGTTGTTGAAGGATGATGAGGTGTATTATCCTAAAGCAGTTGAATTAGCAGAGAAAACATACGAATTTAGTCAGTTTATTTACCGGGTATTAGGACTAACAGATGTAGGTGCGTGTTATGAAGGTAAAGCAACCTATCATCGTTCTTGTCACATGACACGTCTGTTAGGTGAAAGGGAAGCACCATTTGTATTATTGGATAATGTTGAAGGGTTAGAAATGATTCCATTAGGCCATATTGAAAATTGTTGTGGTTTTGGTGGAACTTTCTCCGTCAAGATGCCAGAGATATCTGAGCAAATGGTGACAGAAAAAATGAACGATGTCATTAATACAGGTGCTGATACTTTAATTAGTGCTGATATGGGATGCTTGATGAATATTGGTGGTAAGTTTAACCGAGATGGTAATCCGATTAAAATCATGCACATCGCAGAAATATTAAATTCAAATGTCGATACTAGTCGAATTCAATTATCTAGCGGGGTGGCAAACTAATGGGATTAACAACAAGTACAAAACCATTTAAAGAGCGATTAGAAGATAGTAAAAAAGATGTCTTCATGCAACAGGCCGTAGCTAAAGCTCAGGATGCTCAATGGGTAAAACGTGAAGGTGCTCGTGACAAATTAGGTAATTGGCAAGAGTGGCGCGAGTTAGGTGAGAGTATCAGACAACATACGATTGCTTATTTGCCAGACTATTTGGAGCAATTTAGTGATAATGTTGCCAAACAAGGTGGGCACGTTTATTTTGCTCAAACAGCAGAAGAAGCTAATGAGTACGTTAAACAAATCGTCTTAGATAAAAAAGCAAAAAAAATTGTTAAATCAAAATCAATGGTCACAACAGAAGTCGATGTTGATCCTATGCTGTTAACACTTGATGGCGTGAGTGTCATGGAAACTGACTTAGCAGAATTTATTTTACAAATGGATGATTGGGATGAACCATCACATATTGTGTTTCCAAGTATTCATAAAAATAGAGAACAAATTCGTGCGGTCTTTGAGAAAAAACTTGGCTACAAAGGGGATAATGATCCAGTAAATTTAGCTAGGTGTGCTCGTGAAGTCATGAGAAAATTTTTCCTTGAAGCAGAAGTTGGGATTACAGGTTGTAACTTTGCAATTGCTGATAGTGGTATGATTAATTTGGATACAAATGAAGGAAATGCTGATTTGACGATTAGTATTCCGAAAACACAAATTGTCTTAATGGGAATGGAACGAATTGTTCCAACGATGAAAGAAGCAGAAGTGTTGGATAACTTATTGGCTCGAAGTGCGGTTGGTCAAAGTTTAACGACTTATGTGACGTTTGCTGGACAAAAACGAGCAGATGAATCAGATGGACCAGAAGACTTCCACGTGATCATCGTGGATAATGGTCGTTCAAATGCGTTAGGAACAGCTTTCCAACCAGTCCTACAATGCATTCGTTGCGGGTCATGTTTGAATGTGTGTCCTGTTTATCGTCATATCGGTGGACATGGTTATGGGTCTATTTATCCAGGTCCAATTGGTGCTGTCTTATCTCCAGTATTAGGTGGATACAAACAGTTTGGTGAATTACCTTATGCATCAAGTTTGTGTGGTGCTTGTACAGAAACCTGCCCTGTTAAGATTCCGTTACATGAATTATTAATTGAACACCGTAAAGTGATGACAGATGACTTGAAAATGAAACACGGATTTGAAGATTTCCAAATGAAAGTTATTGGTAGTGGGACTGCTTCACCATTTTTATTCAATTCAGCGATTCACATGGCACATGGTGGAATGGGTGTATTAAGTAAAAAATCACCAACCTCCGTTACAAATATGTACCAGTTTGGTGGCTTTATCAATAAAGGTCCTGGACTTGTAAAAGGTTGGACAGATGTGAGAGATTTACCAAGACCACCTAAATACAAAGATAGCTTTAGAAAATGGTTTAAAGATCATAAGGCAGGTGCAGACAATGACTAATATTTATAATCGTGATAAGTTTTTAGCTAACTTACATGAAAAATTAGGGACAACGCCTTTAAATGTTGCAGAACATCCTTATATTCCCGTGAATGATTTGCCACAAACACACTTATCAGATAAGAATGTAGACGAACTACTTGGCATTTGTAAAGAAAAAGTCAAAGATATTCATACTGAGTTGTTAGATATTCCATCAAGTGAGTTACATAATACATTGAAAAAATTGATTGAACAATCAGGAAATGGAAATATTTTATTACCTAAAGATGATCGTTTTTCTAAAGAGTTATTAGATTTTCTAGAAACAGAATATAGCTCTGATATTTCTTATTGGGATGAGGGAGAAGAGTTTCGTGATAGTAACATAAAAAAAGCAGAAGAAGCCAATGTCGTGATTGCTAATGCTGATTTTATGCTAGCGGAATCTGGCTCGATTGTGGTAGAAACAACACCAGGTCAAGGGCGTTCACTACACTTTTTACCAACACACTATATTTCACTGATTAAAAAAAGTAGCATTGTGGCTCGTTCAACACAAGCAGCCAACTACTTTGCTGAAAAAATTGAAAAAGGTGAATCTGTTGGTTCTGCCATTCATTTTATTTCAGGTCCATCAAACTCTGGTGACATTGAGATGCAATTAGTTGTCGGACTTCATGGCCCGTTAAAAATGTATTATGTTGTATTAAATGATTTATAGACAAGCAAAAAGCATGTAGAGATTTTTCTACATGCTTTTTTTAAACTGTTTGTCCCTGTACAAAAGTAACTGGTAAAAAATAATGGTCTTCTAATTTTTTCTCCACGTCATCAATTCGTTGCATTAACAAGTCAATTAAGATATCGGCATAATCAGTCAGTGGTTGCGCGAGAGTGGTTAGTTGAGGGAAGTAAGTTCTGACAAACTTTGTTCCATCGTAGCCAATCAATTTCATATCTTCAGGAATCGAAATACCTAGTTGTTGGCACTGGTTGTAAACTAAGATAGCTGTTAAATCATCCGTGCAAAACAACCCATCAATGTCTTCGTTTTCTAAAATTCGTTTGATTTCGATGTTTTTTAAGGCAGCTGATTGATAGCTTTGGTCAAACTTAAATACTTTAGGCGTTAATTGATGCTCTTCAATGAACGAAAGGTACCCATTCAGTCGTCTATTAGTTGGTGAGTTTGAGCGTTGGGAGCCAGTTAAAATAGCGATATTTCTTGCCCCTTTTAGAAACAGGGTCTCTGTTGCTAAATATCCCCCTTGAAAATTGTC
Organism: Vagococcus sp. CY52-2; assembly: GCF_022655055.1. Lineage (NCBI taxonomy): Bacteria > Bacillati > Bacillota > Bacilli > Lactobacillales > Enterococcaceae > Vagococcus > Vagococcus changpingensis. Next base: position 726,308 of record NZ_CP093384.1, read on the forward strand.
ACTACCAACAATTGGAATGCCATCTGCCAAATATCGATCAAATGAGACGATGGGTAAATCAATGTTCTCGTATTCTTTGATACCAAGATTGTGAGCCCCAGCGATAATCCCATCTACTTTATTTGCTGCTAGCATATTGATGTAGTTTCTTTCTTTTTCTTTATTATTCGCACTGTCGCAAATAATACATTTGTAACCTTTCTCGAATAATCGCGTTTCAATTTTATCAATTAATTCACCATAAAAAGGATTAGAAACAGTTGGAAAAATTAATCCAATTAATTGTGTTTGTTTACCTTGAAGGGATCTGGCTAAACTATTTGGTTGATAGTTTAGCTCCTTCATCGCTTGATTGACTTTGTTAATTGTTTTTTGACTTAAAGAGCCATAGTTATTAATGACACGAGATACAGTTGTTGGCGATACGCCAGCTTTTTTTGCAACATCTGTTAATTTAATTGCCATTGATGCTTATCTTCCTTTATCTATTTGTTTGTCGTAGTTCGTAATAAGTGATAGAAGAAGGAACATTGGTATTAACAGTGATATATGTATGATTTGCTTCAGCTTCTGGAAAGACACGAGCAGTTGCTACTTGTTCACCATCATTAATAAAGACTTCCACTAATGATTCATCTACAAATATTTGGAGAGTTAATGGTTTTTGGCTAATAGAAAACTCTCTTGTTTCTCCGTATTCTCTTGCAAAACCATTCCCTATATGACTACGATCGATAATTATTTTACCACAAGTTGTATCAAAGGAGATACTTAATCCGTTCTCTCCATTTTCTTGAGTCATTAATTTAATTTGACCCTTTTCAGAGTCATGGCAATCAATCTCTAATTCATAACAATTTGTTTTTGCATCGTAATGTATTGTTTGGCTCTCAGGTAATTTTATGCTATTTAGACGCAAAGTTTTTGTTTCTTTTGCGGGTAGTTGATATAGTTTATCATCTTTAATAATTAGCTCTTTAATTATGCTTAAGCAATGAGCCCAACCATAGTCATCTGTCGGATAATTCACTTCAGGTAAACCAATCCAACTTACTGCTAAGACACGACCATCAGGACTATTAAATGCTTGTGTGGCATATACGTCAAACCCTTCATCTAAATTTTTTAATGCTGTTGGATTAGTAATGGCGTTAGTTTCTAAATCATAACTATCGCCAATAATATACATATTTGGATAGATATTATCATAATGACAAATGGATTTATCTAAACCTTGTGGACAGAAAATAAGCAACGCTTTGTCATTAGAAAAAACAAGGTTTGGGCATTCAACCATGTATCCCATTGGTTCATTAGTAAAATTTAACTCACCATTTAAAGTCCAATTTTGTAAGTCTTTACTAGTATAAGTTAGTGCTTTTCCTTTATTATCAGTTGTCTGAGCACCGATAATCAATAGATAGCCATCATTGAATGGAATAATTTGTGGGTCTCTAAAATCATGAGAAAAACCAACAGGTGGATGATCAATTAAGGGTTCATCGATTTTTGTAATATGATTAGTTGTATCCATCCATGCACCGAGTTGGTAAGAACGACGTTGCCAATTATCATCACGCACATTTCCAGTGTAAGCTAGTAATAATTTATCATTAACTGGTAAGGCTGATCCGGAATAAACCCCGTGACTATCAAAAAACGTATCAGGTTCTAATGCTAAACCCTCATACGTCCAATCGATTAAGTTATCAGAGGTTAAATGCGCCCACGATTTAACCCCATGAACAGGTCCGATTGGATAGGCCTGATAAAACAGTTGCCATTTTCCATTAAAGAAAGAAAAACCATTTGGGTCATTTAATAAACCTGTTTTAGGTTGGATATGATAACCTAATCGCCATGGCGAATGAGTAACAGTTGTAATCAATTCTTTTATATAGTCAGTGTCCCAATCATTATATTTTTTGTATCTATCAGGTGTTGTCCATTCTTTTTTTAAAACCATAATGTTCCTCCTAGTAAGCGTATTCGACACATAAATAGTAAGGTATTTATTCTTTTTTGTCAAACGTATATCAATTTAAAAAGCACTTTATTTATAAGGAAATGTCATTAAAAAAAGATATCATGAATATTTTTGATAAACGTTTGACATTTATGGGAAAAGATGACATAATCTAAATCGAGAAAAGCGATTACATTATAAACATGTTGTAGGAGGAGAAACAATGGATTACAAAAAAGTCGCACAAGAGATAAACAATGCTTTAGGGCAAGATAACTTACAAGCAGCCGCTCATTGTGCCACCCGTTTAAGGTTAGTGTTAAAAGATTCTGGTAAAGTGAATCAAGCTGCTTTAGATAATATTGATGCAGTTAAAGGAACGTTTGAAGTAAATGGGCAATTTCAGATTATTATTGGGGCAGGTGAGGTGAATAAAGTCTATAAAGAATTAGTTGCTTTAACCAATGTCAAAGAAGTATCAACTTCAGAAGTTAAAGAAGAAGCAGCAACTGGAAAAAAACAAAATCCAATCATGGACTTTATTAAAGTATTATCTGATATTTTTGTTCCAATTGTTCCAGCGTTAGTTGCTGGTGGTTTGTTGATGGCGTTAAATAATGTCTTAACAGCTGAACAGTTATTTGGCCCTCAATCAGTGGTTCAAATGTACCCGGTGTTACAAGATTATGCAGGAATTATTAATTTATTAGCTTCAGCACCGTTTGCTTTTTTACCAATACTAGTTGGGTTTTCTGCAACCAAACGTTTTGGTGGTAACCCGTATCTAGGAGCGGCCATGGGGATGGCGATGGTTATGCCAGATTTAGTCAATGGGTATGGTGTAGCAAATGCTATCGCAGATGGTACAATGAATTATTGGCATATTTTTGGTATGGATGTTGCACAAGCTGGCTATCAAGGATCTGTTTTACCAGTTTTAGCAGTATCGTGGATTTTAGCTACTTTAGAAAAATTTTTCCATAAACGTATTTCAAATGCTTTTGATTTTACGTTTACACCGATGCTAGCATTGATTATTACAGGGTTCTTAACGTTTATGTTCGTAGGACCTGTCATGCGTGGTGTATCTGATGGATTGACTGATGGTTTAGTATGGTTATATGATACAACAGGAGCAATTGGGTTAGGAGTATTCGGTTTATTTTATTCACCGATCGTGATTACTGGTTTACACCAAAGTTTTCCAGCTATTGAAACGACTCTTTTAGCAGAAGTAGCTAAAACAGGCGGTTCATTTATCTTCCCAGTGGCTTCTATGGCCAATGTGGCTCAAGGTGGGGCGGCTTTAGCCGTGATGTTTTTAACAAAAAATGAGAAACAAAAAAGCTTAGCAACTTCAGCAAGTATCTCAGCCTTACTTGGTATTACAGAACCAGCCATTTTTGGGGTTAACTTAAAACTTAAGTTTCCATTTATCTGTGCAATGATAGCTTCAGCCGTTGCAACAACATTTATTGGATTCTTTCATGTTTTAGCTGTTGCAATGGGACCTGCTAGTGTGATTGGCTTCATTTCAATTGCACCAAAATCAATTCCTTATTACATGATAGGAATTGTCATTAGCATTGTTGTAGCGTTTATCACAACTTATTTATATGGTAAGAAAAATGGTCATCTGTTTGCAGAAGCTACTGTATCTGGAGCTGCAACTAATACAGCAGTAGAAATAAATGAAGATCCTGAGGAAAGTATTAAAACTGTACAAGATGATGTGTTAGAATCACCAATTGCTGGTGAAGTTGTTCAATTAAAAGAGGTCAATGATCCGGTATTTTCTCAAGAGATGATGGGGAAAGGGATTGCGATTTCTCCGACTGATGGCAACGTGTATGCCCCTGCTGATGGTGAATTAACTGTTGTGTATGATTCAAAACATGCGTACGGTATTATGACAGATAAAAAGGCTGAGGTATTGATTCATATCGGTATTGATACAGTGCAATTAAATGGTGAAGGATTTACAACTGAAAAAACAAGTGGTGACATAGTTAAAAAAGGTGATTTATTAGGAACAGTTGATTTAGACTTGTTAAAAGAAAAAGGCTATGATCCTACTGTGATGATGATTGTTACTAATACAAATGCTTTTAGTAATATTGAAGCATTAAATAAAAAAGAAGTAGCAGCTAAAGAAGATTTATTAGTTGTGACACAACCAACTGAATAATTTAAGAAATACTTGTTATTGGGCTTACTAAGGTTGCCTGATAACAAGTTTTTTTATTATATACAAGGGTTTATTTTAATATCCATCTTTAGGGACTTGACTTGATTCTTTCTAACGTTATAATTTAGATTAACAAAAATAAAAAATTAGGTATACCTAAAAAAGGAGAATAGAATGAAAAAAGTTTTATTATTGAGTACATTAATTTTGGTTGGATGTCATATAGATAGCAGTGTTGTAGAGGCATCAGATATAAGAGATGAAGTCGTTATGTTGGATACGGAACAGGCAACACTTTTTAAAGATAGTCAAGGAGTCATATACAAAATCATTAATGATAAAGAAAGTCAATTAGAAGTTCAGGTGGGGGATGGTGAACAGCCGATTCCTAATTTATCAACTAATGTCATCATTCCCTCATATGTTGAGTTTGATGGAAAAGAATATGCGGTGACTCGTGTAGGGAGTTTTGCGTTTACAACGTATGAGGATGAGGCAGGTCAGATTTCTGAAGCAGGTTCAAATGTTGAAACTCTCTCGTTGCCAAGTAGCATTAGAAAAATAGAAGAAAAAGCGTTTTATAGTGCTATTAATTTAATGTCTGTTTCAATTCCAAAAGAAAGCCAATTGGAGTCAATCGGAGATAATGCCTTTGCGTTTTCAGGGTTAAATCAATTTTCTTTACCAGACTCAGTAACAACTATTGGAAAGAATGCTTTTACATTTAATCACAGTTTATCTTCCTTTGATATTTCGAAAGCGTCTAAATTGACATCTATTGGTGAGGGAGCTTTTAGAACAAATAAAAAATTACGTTCATTCTATCTGCCGAAAAATGTGACCACTATTGGTGCATTTCCTTTTTCAGGTGCAATTGCTCTAGAAGATATTTCAGTTGATGATGAGAATCAAGTGTATTCATCAAATGAAGGCGTATTATTTAATAAAAATCAAACAGAATTAATCACGTATCCTGCTGATAAATATGCAAAGGAATACGTTGTTCCGGATACAGTGACGTTGATTAGTGAGAATGCATTTGAATACAATACTGGGTTAAAAAAGATTGCCTTAAATAATAACTTGGAAAAAATAGATAATTTGGCATTCAAAAACATGTTGAAATTAGAAGAAGTATCTCTGGGTAATAAAATCGAGCATATTGGTCGTTTAGCATTTTATAGTATTCCTAATTTGAAAAGCTTAACCATTCCTGATTCTGTTGTGTCATATGGAAAAAATCCTTTTTATGAATTAAGTGGATTAACCGACATTACATTTGGTAACCGAACACAAGAGATTCCTAATGGATTTATGGGTGGAGATTTTGCTAGTTTAGTATCAGTCGCATTTTCTGCACCAAATTTATCGGTTTCTGAAGAGGCATTAAATTTTTCGTCTTATACAGATATTAATAATATTCAATTTGTGGTAGCAACAGATAATGATAAAGTAAAATTAACGAATGCTTTGAAACTTGATGAGAATAATGTTTTAGTGGAAACACCAAGTGAAGTAGAAACACCAAGTGAAGTAGAAACACCAAGTGAAGTAGAAACACCAAGTGAAGTAGAAACACCAAGTGAAGTAGAAACACCAAGTGAAGTAGAAACACCAAGTGAAGTAGAAACACCAAGTGAAGTAGAAACACCAAGTGAAGTAGAAACACCAAGTGAAGTAGAAACACCAAGTGAAGTAGAAACACCAAGTGAAGTAGAAACACCAAGTGAAGTAGAAACACCAAGTGAAGTAGAAACACCAAGTGAAGTAGAAACACCAAGTGAAGTAGAAACACCAAGTGAAGTAGAAACACCAAGTGAAGTAGAAACACCAAGTGAAGTAGAAACACCAAGTGAAGTAGAAACACCAAGTGAAGTAGAAACACCAAGTGAAGTAGAAACACCAAGTGAAGTAGAAACACCAAGTGAAGTAGAAACACCAAGTGAAGTAGAACACCAAGTGAAGTAGAAACACCAAGTGAAGTAGAACACCCAAGTGAAGTAGAAACACCAAGTGAAGTAGAAACACCAAGTGAAGTAGAAACACCAAGTGAAGTAGAAACACCAAGTGAAGTAGAAACACCAAGTGAAGTAGAAACACCAAGTGAAGTAGAAACACCAAGTGAAGTGGAAACACCAAGTGAAGTGGAAACACCAAGTGAAGTAGAAACACCAAGAGAAGTGGAGACACCAAGTGAAGTAGAAACACCAAGTGAAGTAGAAACACCAAGAGAAGTGGAGACACCAAGTGAAGTGGAAACACCAAGAGAAGTAAAATCATCAAGCCAAAACGAACAAATTCAACAGGGTACTTCTATAAATAATCAGATAAAAACATCTATCAGTCATCATACAGTGGATGAAAAACAAGTTGAGACAAAAACGAAGACACAAAAAAGTCTCCCACAAACATCTGATAAAAAATCAAATCTGTTTATCATGAGTTTAGGAATGTTATTGTCAATGTTAGGGTTAAGATTAAAATTAAAATAAATAAAAAGCATGCCCTAGTTTTTAGGACATGCTTTTTACGATAGCTAAGAGAATTAAGAAAGTATAGGAAATCTTTTTTCTAAAGCATATTGTATTTTTTCAATTAATATACAAAGTAGCCAATAAATACAGGCGACTAAAAAGTACATGGATAAGAAATTGAACTCTCTTCCACCAATGATTTTTGCTTGCTGAAAAATTTCAGATACCGTAATCATTGCTGCTAGAGAAGAGCCTTTCACTAAATCAATCGCGACGTTGCTCATAGGACCAATGGCAATTCTGATGGCTTGAGGCATAATGATTTCTCGAATGATTAACAATTTTTTCATACCTAGAGCTTTTGATGCTTCCCATTGCCCTTGATTGACACTACTCATGGCACTACGAAAAATTTCAGATAAAAAAGCGCTACTCGTCAAACCAAAACACAGAATACTTGCTATAATAGGATTTAGTTGCATAGGTAAACCGAAATATAAGGCAAAAAGTAAGACAATAGCAGGAATACCCCTAAAAAATGACGAGTAAATAATTAGAAATTGGTTGATTACTTTGTGATTGAGTAATCGTAATAAATAAATCACACTCGCTAGAATATTCCCTAGAAAAAATGAGGCGATACTGATTAATAAAGTATAAGGTAATCCTTTTAATACAAAGGGGATAGACTCAACCATTAATTTTGTATCAATTATCATGGTTATTCAACCTCAATTGTTTTTGAAATGGTGACAGATGGCTTTTTAGAAATATCTTCACCATAAAAAGATGTGGCAATTTTTGCTAAAGTTCCATCTTTTTTCATGTCAGAAATTGCTGAATCAATGTCTTTTTTTAATGCTGCATTGTCTTTGTTTATAACAAGTCCTGAAGATGACGGATTAAAATAAACATCTTCTAAAATTTTGACAGGCATATCAGGTAGGGCAGCAACAGCCATTTTTTGTAAATAATAATCGTTTAAGATGACATCTGTACGCCCTTTAACTAAGTCAGTCATGTATTGATCATTTGTTGCGTTGTCGTAATTCACTAAGGTAGCACCTAAAGACTCAGCAACTTTCATGTAGGTAGTAGACGCTTCGCCGGCTGCTTTTTTTCCTTTTATGTCGTCTAACGAGGCAATACCTGAATTATCTTCTTTTCTAACAACCATGCTACCGAATGAATACTTGATGGGTTCTGATAAGCTAAATTTTTCTTCACGTTTTTTATTGATTGAAAAATCATTTGCTGCCACATCAGCTTTATTGGTTTGAACAGCTGACAGCATCCCATCAACGTTAAATTCTTTAAAGGTTACTTTTTTATTTAGTCGTTTCCCAATTTCTTTTGTTACTTCTATGTCATAACCAGTGAGTTCATTTTTATCATTGTAGTATGAACTTGGAAATAGTGTGCCAGATGTGGCAACCACTAATTCATCTGATTGTTTCTTGTTTGATTCAGTTGCTTTCTTTTCGCTTGTACAACCACCTAAAATAAGTAATAAAGATGTAGATAAAATAAGTAATGTTTTTTTCATGGTGTCTCTCCTTTTGATATTTAATGCACGTATGAGTATAGTGAGAGTTAACGTTAAAATCTATTTGTTTGGCTTACTATCATTACTTTTAGTTAAAAATAAGGTTAATAGGTCGAATATAGAAACAATATTGTTCTTTTGAAATTTTAGACTTATCATAAGGAAATTTGTTATAATAGGGTAAAAGAATAAGAGGAGTGTTTTAATATGCCACTTGTCCATATTGAATTATTAGAAGGAAGATCACTAGAACAAAAAGAAGCATTAGTAAAAGATGTGACTGAAGCCATTGTTAAAAATACTGGAGCCAAAACTGAAAATGTGCATATTGTTATTTCTGATATGACAAAAGGAAACTATGCGGTAGGCGGTAAGATGGCATAATCTTCTGTTTGTTTCGCACTGGTATTATTGAAAAAGGTATGATAAAATTGAACAGATGATTAGAGATCAAGATAAGGAGAGTTAATATGTATCAATTTCTATTAACCCTAATGTTAGTTTTATCCATTTTAATTATTATTGCTGTGATGATGCAACCAAGTAAGCAAAATAGTGCTGCTAGTGCGTTTTCAGGTGGTGCAACTGAATTATTTGGTAAAACAAAAGCTCGTGGGTTTGAAGCATTTATGAAACGTGCAACAACGGTTATGGGTATTGCATGGGTTGCAGTGGCTATTGCGCTTGCGTATTTGTCATCAAAATAATGTTAATGTATCTCCTGTTATGACAGGAGATTTTTTTATTGTTATAATAACTTAGCAGATATGTTTGAAGGGAGTTAAATAAATGAAAATAGAACCATTTTATTCAAAAGTAAGCAATAAAGCTGTGTTATTATTCCATGCTTATACAGGGAGTTCAAATGATGTCAGAGCATTAGCTAGAAGAGTTGAAAGAGCAGGTTATTCTGTTTATGCTCCAATGTTTACAGGTCATGGGACAAATGATCCAATGGATATTTTAGAACAAACGTCTGATGTATGGTGGCAAGATACTAAGCGTGCGATAGACTTTTTAAAAGAAGAAGGACATACACAATTTGCTGTATTTGGTTTATCAATGGGTGGATTATTTGCAATGAAGTTGCTTGAAACTTATCCTGATTTATTTGTTGGTGGAGGAGCATTTTCTTCTCCACTTGACCCAACGGATACAACCAATATTTACCCTAATTTTTTGAAATATTGTGAATACCGTTATGATCAATTAAATCTTTCAGTAGAAGAAAAAACACAAAAAATTGATACGATAAAAGAGCCTTTAGATACTCAACTAAAGGATATCAGTGGAACAGTCCAAACCGTTTATGACGGATTATCTGATGTAGAAAAACCAATTTTTCTCGCACAATCAGCCAAAGATGAAATGGTGCGTGCAGAAGGCGTTTATGATGCAGCAAGAGGTATGAAAAAGGCGTTTGTTGAAGTCCATTGGTATCCAAATAGCACTCATGTCATCACAGTGAGCCATGATAAAATTCAATTTGAACAAGATGTGGTTCAATTTATTCAAAAACTATCATGGGAATAGGAGGAAGTATGAGAAAAACATTAAAAGAAACAATTTTAGAGACAATGACCTCTAGTAAAAAAAAGTCATTTTCAGTCGAACAATTAGCAGAAATGCTGGATTTACAAAAAAGCAATGATTTTAAAGAATTAGTTCAAGTTATCGCTCAGATGGAAAGAGAGCAACTTGTGACGTTTAATCAAAAAGGAAAAATAAAATTAGTCACAAAAGAAACGGTTCTTGAAGGCGTGTTTCGTTCAAATGAACGAGGATTTGGCTTTGTTACGGTTGAGGGCGAGGATTCAGATGTCTTTATTAGTCGAGATGAGACTGGTTATGCTCTTGAAGGAGATAAAGTTGAAATCGAGATATTAAAAGCAGGTAATCCATTGGAAGACCAAGCACCAGAAGGAAAAGTAGTTAAAATTATTGAGCGAGGCATCAGCCAAATAGTAGGTATTTTTACACTCTTTACAGAAAGTGAGCAGCAAGAAACGGGTCTTTATGGTGTGGTAACACCAAAAGATAAAAAACTAAGTCGTTACAAAGTGTTTATTGCTTCGGAAGGGATTTTACCTGAAGATGGGAGTGTCGTGGCTGTCGAAGTGACGCACTATCCTGAAGTTGGCTATACTAATAGTTTTGAAGGATTAGTAAAACAAGTGGTTGGCCACAAAAATGATCCAGGAATGGATATTTTGTCGATTGTGTTACAGCTAGGAATTCCTACTGACTTTGATGAAGCCACATTAAAACAAGCAGAAGAATTACCAGATGAAGTATTAGAAAGTGAGTTACAGCATCGGGTGGATTTAAGAAAAGAAGTAGTTGTGACAATTGATGGAGCGGAAGCAAAAGATTTAGATGACGCCGTTCGGGTTGAGAAATTAGACAATGGCAATTACTTTTTAGGTGTGTATATTGCAGACGTGTCACACTATGTGACAGAAAATAGCCCGTTAGATGCTGAGGCAGGTGACCGCGCAACGAGTGTGTATTTGACTGATCGTGTGATTCCAATGTTACCTAGAAAATTATCAAATGGTATTTGTTCACTTAATCCAAATGTAGACCGCTTAGCCATGGCATGTGAAATGGAAATAAATGGTGATGGGGATGTTGTCTCACATGATATTTTTGAAACAGTGATTCATTCAACGGCTAGAATGACCTATGATGAAGTGAATGATATTATTGAAGGAACGAATGATGACACAATCAAACAATATAGTAAACTTGTTCCAATGTTTCATTTGATGAATGAGTTACACGAAATTCTAGAGAGCAAACGAGCAAATCGTGGGGCAATCTCGTTTGAAGATAGAGAAGCCTATATTGTGGTAGATGCAGAAGGTCATCCGGTAGATATAAAATTACGTACAAGAAAAGCAGCTGAAAGACTAATTGAGTCCTTTATGTTAGCTGCAAATGAAACAGTCGCGAAGACTTATACGGATAAACAATTGCCATTTATTTATCGTATTCATGAGCATCCAAAAGAAGAAAAAGTTCAGCGTTTCTTAGAGTTTATGACAAATTTTGGTATCATGGTAAAAGGGAAAAAAGATGCGGTATCACCAAAAGAGCTGCAACGAGTGTTAGACCAAGTGAATGGACGACCAGAAGAACCGGTTGTGAGTATGATGTTACTTCGCAGTATGCAACAAGCAAAATATTCGGAAGATCCAGTGGGTCATTACGGATTAGCCGCAGATGACTATACCCATTTTACTTCACCAATTAGACGTTACCCTGATTTAATTGTTCATCGATTAATTAAGTCATATGAAAAAGAAAAAGTAACAGATAAAATCAAGCAAAAATGGGATGAGTTAATTCCAGATATTGCGGATCATAGTTCTAAAATGGAGCGACGAGCAGTTGAAGCTGAGCGTGAAACCGATAAACTGAAGAAAACAGAATTTATGCAAGATAAAGTTGATGAAGAATTTGATGGTATTATCACATCTATTACTAAATTTGGTATGTTCATAGAATTACCTAATACAATAGAAGGATTAGTTCATGTTAATCAGTTGAAAGATGATTATTATCATTTTATTGAAACTCATATGGCGTTTGTTGGTGAGCGAACAGGTAAAGTATATAAAATCGGTCAAAAAGTTCGTGTGAAATTAACTAAAGCGGATGTTGACACACGAGAAATTGATTTTGACTTGTTATCAGCTGAACCATTGACCGAAAAAATTGAATTACCGAAAAAAAATAAAAAGTCATCTTCATCAAATCGACGCAAAGATCCAAAAAAATCATTTGGCAAATCAGATGATTCTAAAAAAGGAAAAAAAGGCAAGAATGGTAAAAAACCTTTTTATAAATCTGTGAATAAAAAACCGAAGAAAAAGAAAAAGTGAGGGATGACTCATGCCTAAAGGTGAAGGAAATTTAATTGCTCAAAATCGTAAGGCTCGTCATGATTATGCAGTATTTGAGACTTTTGAGGCTGGTATTGTGCTTCAAGGAACCGAAATAAAATCCATTAGACAACGCCGTGTTAACTTAAAAGATGGTTTTGCTAGAGTTCGTAATGGTGAAGCCTATTTAATGAATGTTCATATCAGTCCTTATGAACAAGGGAATATTTTTAATCATGACCCATTAAGAACACGGAAATTATTACTTCATAAAAAACAAATCATCAAAATTGAAACAGAAATGAAAAATCCCGGTGTGACGTTGATTCCGTTGAAGCTATACATTAAAGATGGTTTTGCTAAAGTGTTACTAGGGTTAGCAAAAGGGAAAAAGCAATATGATAAACGAGAAGATTTAAAACGAAAAGATATGAACCGTGAAATTAACCGAGCTTTGAGAGACAAACAACGTACATTTTAGTCGTTGTTTGTCTTTTTTTTACTAAGCATGTTAGCATGGGGAGACATAAGGATGTTGTTCCTTATACAGGCTCGGTATTTCTGAGCTGATGACACTTGCTAAAGTGGATTATCAAACGATCAAAGTTTAATTCTTTGTGTAAAGATAATCATTTTGGAAGGTGTCTTTATACTTTTTTTATGGAGGTGACTAATTAGGGGGGGTAAAGTAAGACTTTTTAAAAACAACTGGATTAACAAAGAGGTTAAATTTCATTATTTTGAGTATGTTTTAACCAAGTTTTCATTTGTCAATTTTTTTGTATGAAAGTTGTGAGAATTCTACTGATTTACTTTGTGTTATTTATCATTTGGTGGTATTATAGTTTCGATAGTAACAGTCTATCGATGTATTCCTATGTGGAAAAATGTATGTATCAAAAAACATTTTTTCATACACTGTTACAGAAGCTAAAAAACTTCTGAATTTGTTTTAATATTGAGAAGAAAAGGGGTGAAATGTGGTGGAAGAAAAATCCTGGTTGTTTACCATTGGAGGTTTAACATTTGATGGAACGGTCGTAAGTATGACTATATTAACTTGTTTGATTGTCTTTGGATTAGTGTATTTTTGTACACGAAACTTAAAGCTTAAACCTACTGGTAAACAAAATGTCATGGAAGCACTTGTTGACTTTGTTCGTGGTATCGTAGGTGATAACGTTGAGAAGAACGAAGTAAAAGAGTACCATTTATTGGCATTTACTTTTTTCATGTTTGTGCTAGTATCAAATACTTTAGGACTCATTACAAAAGTGACTTTATTCCCAAGTGATGTATCATTATGGAAGAGCCCAACCGCTGATCCAACCGTAACTTTGACACTCGCATTTATTGCGATTATTTTGGCTAATTATTATGGGGTCAAAAAACAAGGTGTTAAAGGTTACTTTGTTAATAGTTATATGAAACCAGTCGGCTTTTTATTACCAATCAAGTTAATAGAAGAATTTACTAATGTATTAACACTTGGTTTACGTCTTTACGGTAATATTTTTGCAGGTGAAGTGTTACTATCGTTAATTGCAGGGTTAGGATCAAGTAGTCCAACGAAATTTATTTTGGCTCTGCCACTTGAAGTGATATGGCAAGCCTTCTCGCTTTTCATTGGTGGAATTCAAGCATTTATTTTCGCTACTTTATTGATGGTTTATATCTCACATAAAGTAGAAGTAGAAGAAGTATAAGTAAACGTATAAAAACATTTTTAGGAGGAGAATTGTTATGCAATATATTGCAGCAGCTATCGCAGTTTTAGGAGCTTCTATCGGAGCAGGTTATGGTAATGGTAAAGTTATCTCTAAAACATTAGAATCAATGGCACGTCAACCAGAATTATCAGGTCAATTAAGAAGTACTATGTTTATTGGGGTTGCCTTAATTGAAGCGATTCCTATCATTGGTGTCGTTATTGCCTTATTATTATTATTTAAATAACATATACAAGCAAGGGTTAAAAAGTTGTAATTAAATGAAAGTCAGGGAAGGATGTGTCGTAATCACATGATGAATCAATTAGTGATTGCAAGTTCTGGACAAACAACGTTTAGTACCATTTTATTTGTCTCTGTTTCATTTCTTGTATTGTTATTAGCGTTAAAGAAATTTGCTTGGGGACCTCTAACAAAGATGTTAGACGAACGAGAAAACAAAATAGCTGGCGATATTGATAGTGCAGAACAATCAAAAATAGACGCTGCTAATTTAGCCAAACAAAGAGAAGTGGAATTAAAAGAAGCTCGTACTGAAGCACAAAGTATTATTGCTCAAGCAAAAGATGTTGCTGAGAATAATGCTCATGCGATTATTGTAGAAGCTCAAGAACATGCAACAAGAATGAAAAAACAAGCCAAAGAAGATTTACGTCTTGAAAGAGAACGTTTATTGGCGGATGCTAAAAAAGAAGTCGCAGACTTATCTGTTGAAATTGCTTCTAAAATACTTAAAAAGGAATTGTCAGCTAGTGCTCATCAAGAGTTGGTTCAATCAAGTATTGATAAGCTAGGAGTTGATGACAATGAATAAGAAATTTAGTGTCGCAAGAACTTATGGTAAAGCGTTATTTACCGAAGCAACTCAATTAAATATGATAAATGAAATCTACCAAGAGTTATTACAACTTAGAGAAGTTTATCATGAAGTACCAGATTTAGGCGATATACTATCAGATGATCGTTTATCCATTTTTGAAAAAGTGAATATTGTAAAAGATTTAGAAAATAGTTTTAGTGATACATTGGCCAAATTTATTCATACGGTTTATGATTATGGTCGTATGAATGAAATGCTTGATATTATTGATGAGTATGAGCATCTTTATTATGATCAATTTGGTATCATTGTAGTAAATGTAACCACAGCTGTTGCATTATCACTTGAACAAAGACATGACTTAGAAAAACGTTTGGCAAAACAATTTCATGCAAATAAAGTTGTTTTACGACCAAAATTAGACCCAAGCATAATGGGTGGAATGATTGTCGAATCAGAACATCGAATCATTGATCAAAGTGTGAGAACAGAATTAAATAATATTCATGCTAAATTATTGGCTTGATGTTTATGTTTAACGACAAGGTGAGAGGTGAGATACATGAGTATAAAAGCGGAAGAAATTAGTTCGCATATTAAACAACAACTTGCTAAATACGAAGAATCGTTAACAGTAGATGAAGTTGGAACAGTTTCCTATGTTGGTGACGGTATTGCTCGTGCTTACGGATTAGAAAATGCCATGTCGGGAGAATTATTGGAGTTTGATAATGGTGTTTATGGTATGGCTCAAAACTTAGAAAATGATAGTGTCGGTATTATCATTTTAGGGGATTTTGAACAAATACGTGAAGGCGACAAAGTAAAACGTACACGACGTATTATGGAAGTACCTGTTGGTGAAGCATTAATTGGACGCGTGGTTAATCCCTTAGGACAACCTATTGATGGTATGGGCGAAATCACTACAACCAAAACACGACCAATTGAAGCAGCAGCTCCTGGTGTTATGGCTCGTAAATCAGTATCAGAACCACTACAAACAGGATGGAAAGCAATTGATGCATTAGTACCAATTGGACGTGGACAACGTGAGTTAATCATTGGTGACCGTAAAACTGGTAAAACCACCATTGCGATTGACACAATTTTAAATCAAAAAGATCAAGATATGATTTGTATTTACGTTGCGATTGGTCAAAAAGAATCAACTGTACGTAATCAAGTTGAAATCTTAAAAAAATATGGTGCAATGGACTACACAATTGTTGTGTCTGCCAGTGCATCACAACCAGCCCCATTACTTTATTTAGCACCTTATGCTGGAGCAAGTATGGGTGAAGAATTTATGTATAATGGAAAACACGTATTAGTCGTATATGATGATTTATCAAAACAAGCAGCAGCTTATCGTGAAATTTCATTACTATTACGTCGTCCACCAGGTCGTGAAGCGTTCCCTGGGGATGTCTTCTACTTACATTCTCGTTTACTTGAAAGAGCAGCGAAATTGAGTGATGAATTAGGTGGCGGATCAATGACTGCCTTACCATTTGTTGAAACACAAGCGGGAGATATCTCTGCCTATATTCCAACAAACGTTATTTCTATCACGGATGGACAAATCTTCTTAGAAAGTGATTTGTTCTACTCAGGTGTTCGTCCTGCGATTGATGCTGGGTTATCAGTATCACGTGTTGGGGGATCTGCTCAAATCAAAGCAATGAAAAAAGTTGCAGGTACACTTCGTCTTGATTTGGCAAGTTACCGTGAGTTAGAAGCCTTTACTCAATTTGGTTCTGATTTGGATGAGGCAACTCAATCTAAATTAAACCGTGGTAAACGAACTGTTGAAGTACTAAAACAAAATGTGCATGAACCATTGGCTGTTGAAAAACAAGTCTTAATTCTTTATGCCTTGACTCATGGATTTTTGGATACTATTCCTGTAGTAGATATTTTACGTTTTGAACGTGAATTATTTGAATACGTGGATAATAACTATCCAGCAATCTTTGATACGATCCGTACAACAAAAGGATTACCAAATCCAGAAGATATGGATAAAGCAATTGATGAATTTAAAGGAATTTTTAGTTCTAGTGAATTCTCTGTTGCAGACGAAGTAAAACAATCTTAGAAAGTGGTGATTGAACATGGGCGGCTCACTTATTGATATTAAGAAGAGAATAGCTTCAACAAAAAAGACCAGTCAAATTACAAGTGCCATGCAAATGGTCGCAGCTTCTAAATTGACGAAATCTGAACAATCATCAAGACGCTTTCAAGAGTATGCTTCTAAAGTAAGAAGTATGACAACTCATTTGGCTTCTTCACAGTTAACTGCGATAGATAATTCTGATTTTTCTGGTTTTGAGCAAGAGATGGAAATGTATCAGCAAATGCTTATTGCTCGACCAGTTAAAACAGTTGGATATATTGTAGTAACTTCTGATAAAGGTTTAGCAGGTGGTTATAACAGTTCAATTTTAAAAAACATGTTAGAAATCATCAAAAAAGACGAAGAAGACGGCATGAATGTGGTGTTAATGGCTATTGGAGGAACAGGTTCAGATTTCTTCAAGCATCGTGATTTACCAGTCGCTTATGAATTAAGAGGATTAAGCGACTACCCAAGTTATAGTGAGGTAAGACGTATCGTAAACTCTGCTTTACAAATGTATAATAGTGAGATGTTTGATGAATTGTATGTATGTTATAACCATCATGTTAATACACTATCCTCATCGTTTAGAGCAGAAAAAATCTTACCAATCGTTGACTTAGATGCTAAAGAAGCTGAAACGTACGAACAAGAGTATACTCTTGAACCTTCAGCAGACGCTATTTTAAATACGTTACTGCCCCTTTACGCTGAAAGTTTAATATATGGAGCAGTTTTAGATTCTAAAACTGCAGAGCACGCTGCCCGCATGACTGCTATGAAGAGTGCCACAGAAAATGCGACAAATATCATTGATGATTTGACCATTTCTTATAACCGAGCACGTCAAGCAGCCATTACAGAAGAAATCACAGAAATTGTTGGTGGAGCAGCTGCTTTAGAATAATGACGGGGAGGAATTGTTGAGATGAAAGTAGGAAAAATAGCCCAAGTCATTGGTCCCGTTGTTGACGTGGCTTTTCCATTAGACCAAGCATTACCTGATATAAATGATGCGTTAATCGTTTATAAAGCTGGAAGTAAAGATAAAGTTGTGTTAGAAACAACTCTTGAAATTGGTGATGGAATCGTTCGAACAATTGCAATGGAATCTACAGACGGACTACAAAGAGGAATGGAAGTTCTTCATACAGGAGGTCCTATCAGTGTTCCAGTTGGTCCTGAAACATTGGGTAGAGTCTTTAACGTATTAGGTGAAACTATTGACTTAGGTGAACCTATTGGAGACGAAATTGAAAGAGATAGTATTCATGCAAAAGCACCTGCTTTTGATGAATTAAGTACAAACTCTGAAATATTAGAAACAGGAATTAAAGTTATCGATTTACTAGCGCCTTACTTAAAAGGTGGTAAAATTGGACTGTTCGGTGGTGCCGGAGTAGGCAAAACAGTGTTAATTCAAGAGTTGATTAACAATATCGCTCAAGAATTAGGTGGATTATCAGTGTTTGCCGGTGTTGGTGAACGTACGCGTGAAGGTAACGACCTTTACTTTGAAATGAAGGAATCTGGTGTTATCAAGAAAACAGCCATGGTGTTTGGACAAATGAACGAGCCACCTGGTGCCAGAATGCGTGTAGCTTTAACTGGTTTGACTATGGCAGAATATTTCCGTGATGAAGAAAAACAAGATGTGTTACTATTTATTGATAACATTTTCCGTTTTACTCAAGCAGGTTCTGAAGTGTCAGCTCTTTTAGGACGTATGCCTTCAGCCGTTGGTTACCAACCAACGTTAGCAACTGAAATGGGACAGTTACAAGAACGTATCACTTCGACAAAAGATGGATCAATCACATCAATTCAAGCGATTTATGTTCCTGCCGATGACTATACTGACCCGGCTCCAGCAACAGCCTTTGCGCATTTGGATGCAACAACTAACTTGGAACGTCGTTTGACAGAACAAGGGATTTATCCAGCGGTAGATCCGTTGGCATCATCTTCAAGTGCCTTAGAGCCAGATATTGTTGGTGAAGAACATTATAAAGTGGCCACAGAAGTGCAACGTTTATTACAACGCTATAAAGAATTGCAAGACATTATTGCGATACTTGGTATGGATGAGTTAAGTGATGAAGAAAAAGTAGTAGTAGGACGTGCTAGACGTGTCCAATTCTTCTTATCACAAAATTTCCACGTGGCTGAGCAATTTACAGGACAACCTGGTAGCTATGTACCATTGAATGAAACAATTAAAGGATTTAGAGCAATCTTAGACGGCGAATATGACCACTTACCTGAAGAAGCCTTCAGAAGTGTTGGGCGCATTGAAGAAGCAGTTGAAAAAGCAGAAAAAATGGGCTACTAACAAGGAGGGAAAGTCATTATGAGTACCTTTATGGTTAATATTGTTACGCCAGATGGATTGATTTATGAGCACGAAGCAAAATTTTTGGTTGCAAATACTCAAGCAGGTTCGCTTGGTATTTTGCCCAAACATTGCCCGTTGATTGCCCCTTTAAAAATTGATGCTGTACGGATTGATAGAGAAGAAAATGTTAACGACTGGGTTGCAGTAAATGGTGGCGTTATTGAAGTGCGTGACAACGTGGTTTCAATTGTTGCTAACAGTGCTGAAACAGGAGAAAATATTGATATCTCACGAGCTGAACAAGCTAAGAAGCGTGCAGAACAAAAAATTGAAGCTGCTAAAAACGAGCAAAATCAATCGATTGATATGGCTAGGGCTGAAATAGCACTCTATCGAGCGTTAAATCGGCTTAATGTGGCGAATAAAAGAAGGTAAAGAAACATTTGTTTCTTTACCTTCTTCTCTTTTATAATGAAAGTGGAGGTGAGGATATGTCAGTTTTTGGAATTGATGCGTTAGTTAGGATCTTGAGCCATTTTATTTTTATTTACTTAACCTTTTGGACGTTAAATTCGTTGCGACTTGATGTTCTATTTAAAAAAGGAGTACAGTATGATAGACAAATCCGTTTAGCATATGTTTTTTTATCTGTAGCAATTGGGTTTCAAGTGAGTAACTTCTTTTTAGAAGTAATTTTTCTAGTGCGAAATTTTTTTGAGGGAATGGTTCTCTAAGAAAATTATTAGGAAAATATGAATGAATTTCTTTTTCCATAAAATCATGGTATACTGATTAGGATTTGTAATAAGTTCCTTATATTTATGGAGGGAAAAATTAATGGAATATATAGCAGTTCGCGGTGGAAATCGCCTAGAAGGAAGCGTTAAAATCGAAGGAGCAAAAAATGCTGTATTGCCTATTTTAGCGGGAGCATTACTTGCTAATAAAGGAAAAACAACTATTACCAATGCGCCAATTTTGTCTGATGTATTTACAATGAATAATGTCATTAAGTATTTAAATACAGATATCGAATTTATTGAAGAAGAAAACACGATTAAAATCGATGCAACAAAAGAATTAGAAACAGAAGCCCCATTTGAATATGTTAGCCAAATGAGAGCCTCTATTGTTGTGATGGGACCACTTTTAGCTCGTACTGGTCGAGCTAAAGTTGCCATGCCTGGTGGTTGTGCAATTGGAACACGACCAATTGATTTACATTTGAAAGGGTTTCAAGCATTAGGAGCTAAAATTACGCAACAAAATGGATACATTGAAGCTGTTGCTGATGAATTAGTTGGTGCCAGAATTTATTTAGACTTTCCAAGTGTGGGTGCCACTCAAAATATTATGATGGCTGCTGTCCGTGCAAAAGGGACAACAGTGATTGAGAATGTTGCAAGAGAACCTGAAATCGTCGATTTAGCCATCTATTTAAATAAAATGGGAGCTAAAATCGTTGGTGCTGGGACAGAAACGATTCGCATTGAAGGGGTAACTGATTTATACGGGACAGAGCATAGCGTGGTGCAGGATCGTATTGAAGCCGGGACCTTTATGGTAGCAGCAGCTGCAACGCAAGGAAATGTTTTTATTGAAGATGCTGTGGCAGAACATAATAGTCCGCTGATTTCTAAATTAGTGGAAATGGGTGTAGATATTATTAATGAACAAAATGGGATTCGTGTCATTGGACCAAAATATTTGAAACCAACGGATATTAAAACACTACCACATCCTGGGTTTCCAACAGATATGCAAGCACAAATGAGTGTCTTGATGGTATTAGCCTCAGGGGATAGTGTGTTAACAGAAACTGTTTTTGAAAATCGATTCCAACATTTAGACGAATTACAACGTATGGGTGCTAAATACCGTATTTCCAATAGTGTGGCTTATATTAGTGGTGTTCCAAAGCTTCAAGGAGCACAAGTTAGTGCAACAGATTTACGTGCAGCAGCAGCTCTGATTATTGCTGGATTAGTTGCAACAGATGAAACACGAGTGACTAGATTAGAGCATTTAGACCGTGGATACTATAAATTCCATGAAAAATTAGCCAACCTTGGTGCAACAATCGAAAGAGTTGATGAAGATGTTGCTCATGAATCAATGGCAGAAGTAGTAAGTTAAGCTCTATAATGAAGGAGGAAATTTAATTGAGTTCAATAACTAAAAGAGTAGTCATACAATTGATGCTAGTTATTTTTGTGATTCTATTATTGATTGGATTATTTTTCCTAGGTATTTTTATAGGGTATGTCTATGTTGGAAAAGGGCAATCAAGTGATGCCTTTAATCCATCGACATGGCACCATATACTAGATTTTGTAAAATAACTAATGACCATCAACTCTTATGTTGGTGGTTATTTTTTAAATTGTTAGGAAGATATGATGAAAAAAATTATCATTTTACCTGTTCGTTTTTATCAAAAATTTATTTCTCCTTTATTTCCTAAAAGTTGTCGTTATCATCCAACGTGTTCTCAGTATATGATTGATGCGGTAAATTATCATGGAGCGATTAAAGGATTTATCATGGGTACGGCTCGTATTTTAAGATGTCACCCTTTTGTTAAAGGTGGCATTGACTATGTACCACCAACATTTAGCATCAGGAAAAATCCAGATGAGACATATCGTGGACCATATAAAAGAGAAAAAAAATAAATGACTTAAAAGTTAACTTAGACCTTTTTTATTAACGGTCTATTTTTTTATTTTAGAATTGTCTGAAAATTCTGTTGACTTATATTTAATATTAACTTATATTAATAAATAACTTATTTAATTCTAATAAAGAAGTGAGGAAAGTAAAATGAAAAAAATTCTAGGAATGCTTATGGGTGCAACGTTATTGTTATCTGCTTGTGGAACACCGGGTGGAGGAACTGCTCAAAATACGAAATCACAAAAAGATGCTGATACAGTCAAAATTGGTTTAAACATGGAATTATCTGGTGCAGCTGCTGGGTATGGTAACCAAGAAAAAGAAGGTGCCGAACTTGCAGTGAAAGAAATCAATAAAGCCGGTGGGATTAACGGTAAGAAAATTGATTTAGTTGTCAAAGATAATAAAAGTGATACGGCCGAAGCAGCAACAATTGCAACGAGTTTAACAACAAGCGACAATGTCATTGGAATGATCGGTCCAGCAACATCCGGTGCGACAAAAGCAGCTAGTCCAAACGCAACAAAAGCCAAAGTCCCAATTATCACACCATCTGGGACCGATGATTCTATTACAGTAAATAATGGAACAGTTCAAGAATATATTTTTAGAACATGCTTTCAAGATTCTTTCCAAGGGGTTATCTTAGCTAACTATGCAACTGATAATTTGAAAGCGAAAAAAGCAGTGATCATTGGAGACGTATCAAGTGATTATGCAAAAGGATTAACTAAATCATTTAAAGAGACATTTAAAGGTGACATTGTGGCTGATGAAAAATTTAATGCGAAAGATAAAGATTTTAAAGCCATTCTAACAAAAATAAAAGACAAAGATTTTGATTTTATTTACTTACCAGGCTATTACGAAGAAGCTGGTTTAATCATCAAACAGGCACGTGAAATGGGAATTGAACAGCCAATTATCGGGGCTGATGGATTCTCAGATTCTAAATTAATTGATATTGCTGGTGATGAAAATATGAGTAATATCTACTATACGGCTCATTTTTCTGAAAAAGCACCTGCTTCAGATAAAGTAAAAACATTTATTGAGACATTTAAAAAAGAGTATGGTAAAACACCAAGCTCATTTAATGCGTTAGCATATGATTCTGTTTACATGGTTAAAGCTGCTTTAGAAGCTGAAAAAGAAAATACAAGTGAAGCATTAACAAAAGGTTTAGCAACATTAACAGACTTTGAAGGTGTGACAGGTACCATGACAATGGATAAAAATCATAATCCGAAAAAACCAGCTGTTGTAATCGGACTTGAAAAAGGCGAAGAAAACACAGCAGAAGTGGTAAATCCGTAAAAAATCATGAAAACCAAGGGACTGGACAAGAGTTCCTTGGTTTTTCAAAAGGAGGAGAAACAATGAATGTCCTTCAACAATTAGTCAATGGACTCTCATTAGGAAGTATTTACGCACTATTAGCCCTAGGGTATACAATGGTGTATGGAATTATAAAGTTAATCAATTTTGCTCATGGTGAAATATATATGATTGGTGCTTTTATTGGGTACTATGTGGCTAATAACTTTGGTTTTGGCTTAGTTTTAACACTTTTAACATCTATGATTATCTGTGCGATTTTAGGGATGTTGATTGAATTTTTAGCTTATCGTCCACTTAGAAATTCAACACGTATTGCAGCGCTTATTACAGCGATAGGGGTATCATTCTTACTACAATCATTAATGATCTATTTCGTGGGAGCAGATACAAAACCTTATCCTCAATTAATGAAAAATATAACTTATGATTTAGGCATATGCCAAATTAGTAAAATTCAACTCGTGATTATCGCAACGTCAATTTTCTTAATGCTGTTATTACAATTTATCGTACAACAAACAAAAATGGGGCGTGCCATGCGTGCAGCAAGTGTTGATCCCGAAGCAGCTCAATTAATGGGGATAAATGTAAATTATACCATTTCATTTACTTTTGCACTTGGCTCGTCATTAGCCGCTGCAGGTGGTGTATTAATTGGTCTTTACTATAATAGTATAGACCCAATGATGGGTGTTGCTCCTGGTCTTAAAGCGTTTATCGCTGCCGTGTTTGGTGGAATAGGGATTATTCCAGGTGCCGCACTTGGTGGGTTTGCGATCGGTATCATCGAAACGGTCGTGAGTGCTTTAGGTTTTACAGCTTATCGAGATGCAGCCGTTTACTTGATTTTAATTATTGTATTACTTGTTAAACCATCTGGATTATTAGGTAAAAATATTAAGGAAAAAGTGTAGGTGATAACAATGAAAGAACGATTGAAAATAAATGGGATTTGGTTAGCGATAATGGTCGTTATTTTTGCGATGCTGGCAATCACTTACTCGACTGGATTGATGTCACCTGTTGTCGAAACAACATTAGTAATGATTGGTATCAACATTATTCTAGCAGCTGGACTTAACTTGGTTATTGGTATTTCTGGTCAATTTTCTTTGGGACATGCAGGATTTATGGCGATTGGAGCTTATACAACGGCAATTATGACAATAAAGATGCCGTCAATTGTTGGGTTTTTAATTGGATTAGTTTTAGGTTGTATTCTTTCAGGAATTGTGGCACTTTTAGTTGGTATTCCAACTCTGCGTCTTTCTGGTGACTATTTAGCCATTGCAACATTAGGTGTATCTGAAATTATTCGCTCATTGATTATGAATATGGATCAAATCACTAATGGTCCAGCCGGATTATTTGGTATTCCTCCTTTTGTAACCTGGTCAATGGTTTATTTATTTGTTTGTATCACATTGATTTTGATGACAAATTATATTCATAGCGCAGCAGGACGTGCGACGTTATCTGTTCGAGAGAATCTAATCGCAGCAGAATCTATGGGTGTGAATGTGACAAAGTATAAAGTGGTTGCTTTTGTGATTGGTGCCATGACCGCAGCCGTTGCTGGGGGAATGTATTCAAGCTATGTTCAAACGATTGTGCCAGGGAACTTTGATTTTATGAAATCAATTGATATTCTAATCATCGTAGTATTTGGTGGAGTTGGAAGCATGACAGGAACTGTTGTAGCGGCCGTTTTACTTGGTGTATTGAATATGTATTTACAAGATTTTGGTGCCATTCGTATGATAATTTATGCGTTTGCTCTAGTTATCATCATGATTTTCAAACCTTCTGGCTTATTAGGAACAAAAGAATTTTCAGTGAAAAAATTATTGAGTAAAGGAGGTAAACAACATGTCTGAGTTAAACATTAGTCATTTGACAAAGAATTTTGGTGGATTAGCTGCTATTCAGGATTTAAATTTACATTTTGGTGATAATGAGTTGATTGGTTTAATCGGCCCAAATGGAGCGGGAAAAACGACGCTTTTTAACTTGATTACAGGTGTATATGAGCCAAGTTCTGGAAGTATTGAATTAACACATGATAGTAAGACAATAACGT
The DNA here is from genome assembly GCF_022655055.1 of Vagococcus sp. CY52-2. Taxonomy (NCBI): domain Bacteria; kingdom Bacillati; phylum Bacillota; class Bacilli; order Lactobacillales; family Enterococcaceae; genus Vagococcus; species Vagococcus changpingensis. The sequence continues at coordinate 751,476 of NZ_CP093384.1, forward strand.
TAAATGGTATTTCTCCGTTTAAAATTGCGCAATTAGGTATTAGTCGAACGTTTCAAAATATTCGCTTGTTTAAAGAGTTGAGTGTTTTGGATAATGTTTTGATTGCAATGACCGCCAATGCTAAAGAAAGTGTGTTATCTGGCATGTTGCGGTTACCTTCTTTTTATAAAAAAGAAGATAAAATGAGAGAAGAAGCAACGAAATTATTAGGTCTATTTGAATTAGAGGACAAAAAAGATAATTTAGCGAAAAATTTGCCTTACGGGGAGCAACGCCGTTTAGAAATTGTTCGAGCTTTAGCAACAAAACCGAGCATTTTATTTTTAGATGAACCGGCAGCTGGGATGAACCCACAGGAAACAGAAGAATTAACCCAATTAATCAAACGAATTCAAAAAGAATTTGGGTTGACGATTGTCCTAATTGAACATGATATGTCGTTAGTTATGGAAGTCTGTGAGAGACTTTATGTATTAGAGTATGGGGCGTTAATTGCCTCAGGGACACCAGAAGAAATTAAGCAAGATAAACGCGTTATTCAGGCGTATTTAGGTGGTGAAGAGTAATGTTAAAAGTTGAAAATTTATCTGTGCATTATGGCATGATTCAGGCAGTAAAAGATGTGTCTTTTGAAGTAAATAAGGGAGAAATTGTCAGTTTAATTGGGGCTAACGGAGCTGGTAAAACGACTATTTTAAAAAGTTTATCAGGCTTAGTAAAGTCTTCAGGTGGTTCGATGACATTTAATAATGAAGATCTAACAAAAAAATCAGCTCCGACTATTGTAAAAAGCGGTTTAGTTCAAGTGCCAGAAGGTCGTCATATTTTTGCAGGAATGACGGTTATGGAGAACTTGGAACTTGGTGGCTTTATTCATAATAATCATGATGAGAAAAAAGAAATTTTAGATTATATTTTTGAAACATTCCCTGTGTTGAAAGAAAGATTAAAACAAGATGCCGCAACACTTTCAGGTGGAGAACAACAAATGCTTGCTATGGGGCGAGCGTTGATGACCAAACCAGATTTATTATTACTGGATGAACCATCAATGGGACTTGCACCTATCTTTATTCGTGAGATTTTTCATATTATCGAACGGATTAACAAACAAGGAACAACCATTCTTTTAATCGAACAAAATGCCAATATGGCGTTGAAACTTTCTGATAGAGGATATGTATTAGAAACAGGTCAAGTGGTGCTTAAAGGAAGCGGTAAAGAGTTATTAGAAAGTGAAGAAGTACAGAAAGCTTATTTAGGAGGATAGAGTTATGTTAGTAAAAGACTATATGTCAACAGAAGTGATTACGACTTCCCCTGAAACACCTGTTTTTCAAGCAATGGACTTAATGAAACAAAAAAATATTCACCGTTTGCCAGTTGTAAAAGACGATCAATTAGTTGGATTGGTCACTGAAGGAACAATTCAAGAAGCGATGCCGTCAAAAGCAACCAGCTTAAGCGTGTATGAAGTGAATTATTTGTTAAATAAAATGACTGTAGCCGATGTGATGATTAAAGACGTTCATACTATCAAGGCCGATGAATTTATTGAAGAAGCCATCAAGATTATGCGTGAGTATAATATTGGTGTGTTGCCTGTTGTGGATGTTAACAGGACTATTCAAGGTATTATCACTAGTACAGATGCATTTGGTGCCTTTTTAGCTATTACTGGTTATGGAGAGAATGGGACGCGTGTTGCGATTTCAATTAAAGACGATCATCCTGGTGTGTTGGCTGATTTAACGAAAGTATTAGCTCAAGATAAATTTAATATCGTTCAGATTATTGTGTATCGTCAAACAAAGAATGTTATTATCGTGATACAAGTTGTCGAAAAAAATGCCACTAAATTAGAAAAATCACTAATTGACAATCAGTATGATGTTATTATGTGTTTAGAGACTGAAAGAAGCTAAAAAGCTTCTTTTTCTCTTAACAAAGGCAAAAATATATGGTATCCTATATGAGTTCGATGCATGAAAGGACTGAAATATTACAGATGAAAAAAAATAAACCAGTTGAAGTTGAAATTAAAGAATTATCAACTCATGATGAATTGTTAATTGGAAAAAAAGTCATTGGAAAAGTAACAAAATTGTCAGATAAAAAATTTGAAGTTGAAACAACAGATGGTATTTTAGGTGTATACAAAACACAAGACGATGCCTACGAAGAAGCATTAAAATATTGGAATTTAAATAATTAAAAAAATTTAAAAAAGTACTTGATTTTTTTTTTGAAATTAGTTATTATATGGAAGTCGGGTTGATAAACTTGATTGATACGGAGGGGTAGCGAAGTGGCTAAACGCGGCGGACTGTAAATCCGCTCCTTCGGGTTCGGCAGTTCGAATCTGCCCCCCTCCATTTCTTATTGGGCTATAGCCAAGCGGTAAGGCAACGGACTTTGACTCCGTCACTCGTTGGTTCGAATCCAGCTAGCCCAGTATTATCTAACACTGAAATCGGTGTTAGATTTTTTTTTATTTTCTTTTGTGGTATGATAGAGGTGTATTAACTTAACTATAAAGGAGATTTAATCACATGGGCGAATTATCTGAAAAATTAGTATCTCAAATTCTAGAATATCGTGACATTTTATCGAGCAATGAAGTAATGGAAACTATCAAAGACAAAGCTCAAATGGTATTTCCAACAAAAGAATACGATGCACCAACTAAAACTAAAAAATTGAAGCAAAATCAACGTAAATGGCGTGCAAAAAATCATTATTAATTAGTCATTAAGTTATTAGGAGTAGGGAACTACTCCTTTTTTCTATTTTATTTCGTTATGATATATAATGTTGTCATTGATTATAAAAATAGCTATAATATAGATAATGACATTTAAAAGGACGTGAATAAATGACTCCAAAGTTACCTGTTTATATTCAGATACATGATAAGATAAAACAAGAAATAGAAGATGGTATCTGGAAGATTGGTGACAGGTTACCTTCTGAAAGGGAATTGTCTGAAGTATTTGGCGTGAGTCGTATGACACTAAGACAGGCTATTCAAACGTTAGCAGATGAGGGAATACTGGAGAGAAAAATTGGTTCCGGTACATATATTGCAAGGCAAAAAGTACAAGAGACGATGATAGGAACGACTAGTTTTTCAGATATTATTCGTTCTCAGGGAAGCCAACCTTCTAGTAAAACATTGTCTTACTTTGTGACTGCACCAAGCTCCAGTGAAATGGAAAAACTACGATTGACAAAAGATCAAAAGATTTTAAAAATGGAACGAATACGTTATTCAGATGATATACCAATTTGTTTTGAAGTAGCAAGCATTCCTCATCATTTGATTGAAGATTTTAGTAAAGAGGAAATCACACGTTCTTTATATAACGTAATGGTTAGTCAAGGACATGGAGTGATTGGAAAATCTTCTCAAACGATATCTGCGCTAAATGCGTCTGAAAAAATCGCACATTATTTAGAATTGAAAAAAGGCGATGCAGTCTTACGTTTACGACAAGTATCTTATTTTGATAATGGCACACCGTTTGAATACGTTAGAAGTCAATACGCAGGTGAGCGTTTTGAGTTTTACTTAGAAAAATAAAAAATAAATCCTGGAGCAGTAGTGCTCTAGGATTTATTTATTGGAACCTCACAGTAGTCTAACGCCCCTTTTTTTAATGAAAATTGAGCATTCAGTAGGTTTGTAATACTTTCTTCAAAAGTTGTCACACTGACTTCATCTACCATAATGTGTAAGGTAACTGTATCGCTAAATTCAGTGTCGCTAAGGGTGTATTCGGGGTGATTAGTTAGAAAATGTTCTAACTTACCATGGATGGAATAGTCCACTGTCACAATCATCTCTTGTTGCAATTTTCCTTCGACTAACCCGATGTGCTCAATGGCTTCAGAAACAGATGAACTATAAGCACGAATCAAGCCACCAGCACCAAGTTTTGTACCACCAAAGTATCTTGTCACAACAGCTAAAACATTTCGTAGTTTTTTTACCTTTAACACTTCAAGCATCGGGACACCTGCTGTTCCACTTGGTTCACCGTCATCGCTTGAACGTTGGATTTCTTGTTTATCTCCAAGAACGTAAGCGACACAATTATGATTAGCTTTCCAATGTTTTTTTTTGATTTGTTGAATGATTTCTTTTGCTTCATCTTCTGTTTCTATTCGCCTTAAGTGGCAGATAAAAGACGATTTTTTTATGACGATTTCATAATCGCCATCTTGTTTTATGGTATAGTAATTTAATAGCATATAGGTAACCCCCAAAAAATTAATTTAGTAAAATGTTTTAAAAGGAGAATGATTATGCAAAAAAAACGAATAGGGTTGTTAGTGTTAGTCATGGTATTCGTCTTAAGTGCCTGTACATCTACAAAGAATGACACCACACATGATTCAAGTACAGATATGACAAGTGACATTAATAAAAAAGATAAACTTGTTTATACCTTAGAATATGATCATCATCAATATCAGTTTAACATGCTTGATGGTTGGCGTAAATTTCCAAACAGTGATAAGTCGATTGCTTTTTTATTGGGAAACAAAGATTCTAAGTCATTTATGTCTGCGGGATTTGAAGAAAAAGGAAATAAGACGTTAGAGGATTATAAAACAGACTATTTAAAAAAATTAAATGATGCTAACGCGACTGTTGTGATTGAACCAGAAAAAAAAGAACTAAATGGGTGGGATGCCTATTATCTTGGTGTTGAAATGAAAGATAATAAAAATCGTGTCTTAACCTATCGAATTTATTTGGTAGAAACACCTGATTATTTTATTAACCTTGGTGCATGGACAAGTGAAGAGAATCCAAAAGAAGCAACTATTCAAGGTCTAGATGATATTTTATCAACCTTTAAAGAAAAAGATTAGAATAAAAGCATGACTTTTCAATAATAGAAAAGTCATGCTTTTTTCTATAGTCGGTGACGTATCCAATCATAAATATCTAATGTGACATCTAACGATTCTTTTTCATTTAATATTTCATGTCTTAAATCATTATATAAGCGAAGCGTGACATCCTTAAAGTAATTGTCACTCAATTCTAGAGCTAATTTTCTAGGGCCTTTTCCATAGTTTCCAACAGGATCTTTTTCGCCGCTAATAATTAACACTGGCAAATCACGTTGGATGGTGATAAACCAATGTTTTTTTGTGGCGTCATCCATAAGAGAAAGAAGTGTATAGAATCCATTATTTGTAAAAATAAACCCACACTGTTCATCTTGTTCGTAAGATTCGACGTTATCAGGGTTTTTAGAGAGCCAACTAAAAGGAGAATGAGCTGGTTTAAACTTTTGATTAAATGAACCAAACAATAATTTATCCATGGCAGGATTTTTTGTCTTAGGAGAGACTATATTCAATCCTTTCGCCATTTTAACCCCAAAACTTATCTCTTTGCGTCGGTTAGTTGATCCCATTAAAATAGCGCCTTTAACAAGATGTGAGTATTTCTTTAAATAGTTTCTCACCACAAAAGATCCCATACTATGACCTAAAATAAACAAAGGAGTATCCGGATAACGACTTTTTGCATATTGGGTAATTTGAAAAGTATCCTCCACTACAATAGAGGCACTATCACCTTCACAGAAAAAACCATGTAGAGGATTATCCATATCCACTGATTCACCATGACCTAGGTGATCGTGTCCAATGACTAGGATGTCATGAGCAGATAAATAGCGCGCTAATGGGTCATATCGTTCGACGTACTCTGCCATACCGTGTACGACTTGTAAGATTGCTTTTGGTTTTTTAGTGGAATTATACCAGATAATACCATTTAAATCTGTATTACCATCTAAAGATTCAATAACAAATTTTTTCTTCATAATTATACCCTTTCTATAATCCAATTTATCCTTATTATAGTCTATTTAAAAGTGAGTCACTAGTATAATGCGTAGATTATTTATAGGAGGAGATAATATTGTATAAAACATTGCAGGGACGTCAGTTGTTAAAACAAGAAATACCTCATCCATTAAGAAAATACTTAAAAAAGGATAACAGCATAAAAAAAGTTAAAGCGATGACGTATAGTAAAAAAGATATTACCTGTCGTCGTTGTGGACATGTCAATAATCAAGATTCTTGTCAGATAAATGGTGGCTTTTATTGTGATTATTGTCTTAATATGGGAAGGGTGACAAGTGAAGATGTTTTATATCGTATCCCAAAAAGCCCTCGAAAAACGTCACAAAAAACACATTGTTTTTGGCAAGGAGAACTAACTAAACAGCAAGCATGCATCTCTCAAGAAATATTAGATTCTTACCGTCGTACACGACATCATTTTGTTCATGCAGTGACAGGGGCTGGTAAAACAGAGATGCTATTTCCTTTAATAGAACAAGTGTTGACAGATGGAAAAGTTATTGGAATAGCCACTCCACGCATTGATGTGTGTTTAGAATTGTATCCCAGAATGAAAGAGGCATTTCAAGATACGACAATCAATTTGTTATATGGCCATTCTTCTCAAACATATAATGGCGCATCTTTCATTATTTGTACGACACATCAACTTATGCGTTTTTATCGTTATTTTGATGTATTGGTTATAGATGAAGCCGATGCGTTTCCTTATGTTCATTCTGATGAATTACAGTATGTAGCAAAACAGTCATTAGAAAAAAAGGGATGTTTTGTTTTTCTAACTGCTACGAGTAATCCAAGACTAGAACATTATTCTAATACGGAAAAAAGTATGCTAGCTAAACGGTTTCATGGACAAGACTTACCTGTTCCTAAAACAATCTATTGTCGGAATTTAGCCATAAATTTACGAAAAGGAAAATTGCCTAAAAAAATGAGGATGGAAATAGAAGCAAGTGATCAATCTTATATTCTTTTCTTTCCGGATATTGCTTTAATGTCTATGGTTTATCCTGTTGTTAAGAAAACATGGCAGAAAAAAAAGGTCGCAATGGTACATGCATCATCTGATACTAGGGAACAAGTGGTGAAACAAATGAGAGAAGGGAAGATTGATCTGTTACTAAGTACAACGATTTTAGAACGAGGGGTTACATTTAAAAATATTTCCGTCATGGTAGTATGTGCGGATCACCGAGTATTTAATCGTGCGAGTTTAGTTCAAATTGCAGGACGAGTGGGCCGAAGTGTGAATTATCCGACCGGACACGTCATCTTTTTGCATGAAGGAAAAAATCAGGCCATGGTATCAGCTATAAAAGAAATAAAACAAATGAATAAAGAGGCTAAGAGATGAAGTGTGTGTTGTGTCACGGGGTATTAAAGAACCAAGTAACATTTCGAGAACTGTTATTAGGTAGTCAGATTAAAAATCATTGTTGCGATAAATGCCATAGTCAATTTCAGCCAATTAATCCGTTGCTTGAAAAGAGATGTATCTATTGTCGGAAAGTGTCACGAGAAACTGTATGCGAAGATTGTTTATATTGGGAAAAAAACCAAATAATCTTAGAGCCACATCATGCCTTATATGAGTACAATGAGTCTATGAGTGAATTTATGACCAGTTATAAATTTCAAGGAAATCGTACACTAGCAAAAGCTTTTAGTTCTGATATTAATCAAGTGTTTAAACAGTTGACTTATGATATGGTTATCCCTATTCCTTTATCTAAAAAACGATTAGCTGATCGTGGGTTTCATCAAGTGGAAACACTGTTAGAAGATGCATATGTTGATTATGAGTCGATATTAAAAAAAAGAAGACACACGAGAAAACAATCAGGCAAAACAAAAGAAGAACGTCTTAAAACGATTCATCCATTTTACTTAAATCAATCTGACCAAGATATTATCTATCAAAAAACGATTATTTTAGTTGATGATGTTTACACAACAGGAAGTACGATATTGCAGGCAAAACGTTATCTTTTGAGTAAACATGCTAAAAAAGTCATAACGTTTTCCTTAGCAAGGTGAAAATAATGAAGCGTTTTCTATCAAAGTGTTTGTCATTTTATGATAAGTTCGATATAATAAAGGTGGGAAGATAAGGGGATTAAATTAAGTCTTAAACGTTCTTATCTTTTTAGTTTTAGTGATAGATGAAAGGGGTAATAGTTATGTTTAGATACAATGTAAGAGGCGAGAACATTGAAGTTACTCAAGCCATAAGAGAATATGTAGAGAAAAAAATTGGCAAATTAGAAAAATATTTTACAAATGTGCCGGAATCAACAGCACATGTTAATTTAAAAGTGTATTCTGATAAAAATGCTAAAGTGGAAGTAACCATTCCATTACCATACTTAGTACTTAGAGCTGAAGAAACTTCTCCAGATTTATACGGAAGCATTGACTTAGTGGTCGACAAGTTGGAGCGACAAATTAGAAAGTACAAAACAAAAATTAATCGTAAATCAAGAGAGACTGCCTTAGATGTAACCAAAGAAATGGTATTTTCTCCCAATAATTCTACAGAACAACATGACGAACCAGATTTAGAAATTGTTCGAACAAAACGTTTATCATTAAAACCTATGGATAGTGAAGAAGCAGTCTTACAAATGAACATGTTAGGTCATAACTTCTTTATTTTTGAAGATGCAGAAACAAATGGAACAAGCATTGTTTACAAACGTAAAGATGGTAAATATGGTTTAATTGAAACAAATTAATAAATAAAAACACTTCGTAGAAAGTCATAAAATACTTTCTACGAAGTGTTTTTATCATTTATATTATCAAGTACCCCATACGATATCAACTTGTGAAGGGAAGATAAATCTGATAAACTGATTAGGATTAAATAGAGACGGGTGATCAGATGAAGCTTTTACGAGCAGATAATTTAGATAAAAATTATGGAACAAAGCAATTATTAGATAATGTTTCTTTTTTAATAAAAGAAAAAGATCGTATTGGGTTAATCGGAATTAATGGAACAGGTAAATCAACGTTGATTAAGATTTTATCAGGAAAAGATCATGCAGAAAAGGGATCGATTGATTACCCAAATGATTATAAAATTGGTTATCTTTCGCAAGATACCATCTTTTCTGAAGATATTTCAGTATTAGATGCTGTCTTTGATGATGATACACCTGTTATGAAAGCTATTCGTTCGTATGAGAAAGCATTGGTTGATTTGGCACAAGATGGAGAAAATCCAGCAGTACAAAAAGCTTACGAAAAAGCTGAAGAAGCAATGAATAAAGAAGATGCTTGGTTAGCTGAGACAAGTGCTAAAACCATTTTAAATAAATTAGGCATTTTATTTTTAGATAAAAAAGTATCAGAGCTATCTGGAGGCCAACAAAAAAGACTAGGATTGGCACAAGTCTTAATCCAATCACCTGATTTACTTCTTTTAGATGAACCAACCAACCATTTAGATTATGAAACCATTCAATGGCTAGAAGATTATCTGAATCATTATCAAGGGTCACTCATCGTGATAACGCATGATCGCTACTTTTTAGATCGTGTGACGAATCGAATATTTGAATTAGCTAACGGAACATTACACGAATACACAGGAAATTATCAAGCTTATTTAGTGCAACGAGCAGAACGTGAAGAACAAGAAAAGAAAAGCTTACACAAAAATAAACAGCTATTTAAGCAAGAACTTGCTTGGATGCGAGCTGGTGTAAAAGCTCGTGGCACGAAACAACAAGCTAGAATTAATCGCTTTAATGATTTGAAAGATAAAGTAAGTGGTTCAAGTGATAAGGGAAACTTAGAATTTTCAGTTGGTACAAAACGATTAGGTAAAAAAGTCATTGAAATAGAACATGCTAATTTTAAAATAGCTAATCAAGTTATTTTAAAAGACTTTGAGTTGTTAGTCCAAGCTAATGAACGATTAGGCATTACAGGAGAAAATGGTTCTGGAAAATCAACCTTGCTAAATCTTATTGCTGGGAATTTAACGTTGGATAGTGGTGTGATTGAGTTAGGAGAAACAGTCAATATCGGGTATTATACCCAAACGAATGATACATTAGATGAAAGCAAACGCATTATTTCTTATTTACAAGAAATTGCTGAAGAAGTAAAACAACAAGATGGTACAGTGATTAGTGTCACAGAGATGTTAGAGCGATTTTTATTTCCAAGAAATGTGCACGGGACATTGATTAGTAAATTGTCAGGTGGCGAGAAACGCCGTCTGTACTTACTTAGCATTTTAATCCAACAACCAAATGTGTTACTATTAGATGAGCCAACGAATGATCTAGATGTCGAAACATTAACTATTTTGGAAGATTATCTGTCTGATTTTCCGGGTGCAGTTATTGCTGTTAGTCATGATCGTTATTTTTTAGATAAAACAATGGACAAGTTACTCATTTTTAAAGGACAAGGTGACATGACAACTTTTTATGGCTCAATGAGTGATTATGTTGAGCAGACAGGTGAGCAAGAGTCAGTTGAGAAAACTACTAAATCAACTACAACTAAAAAAGTTGATAAAGTAGTCTCTAATGATGGTGAGAAAAAGAAATTGACTTATAAAGAAAAAATTGAATGGGATACAATTGAAGAAGAAATTGCCCAATTAGAAGAGAATATTGAGTCATTGAACGAACAAATGTTAGACAATAGTAGTGATGCTATAAAATTACAAGATTTGCAAGCGACACTAACAACTACCGAACAAACTCTTGAAGACAAACTTGAGAGATGGGAATATCTTAGTGAATTTGCTGATTAATAAATCATTGTTTGAGGGGTAATTATGGAAGAAGCATATTTAGAATTAGGCCGAGAGATATTAAATAAAGGTCATGAAAAGACTGATCGTACAGGTACTGGGACAAAAAGTCTTTTTGGTTACCAGATGCGTTTTGATTTAAGTCAAGGATTTCCTCTGTTGACAACCAAACGTATTCCATTTTCTTTAGTGAAAAGTGAATTGTTATGGTTCCTTAAAGGTGATACAAACATTAAATATTTGTTAGAAAATAACAACCATATTTGGGATGAATGGGCTTTTGAGAGATATGTCAAAAGTGAAGACTACAAAGGACCTGACATGACCGACTTTGGTCGTCGATGTTTAGTAGATGAAGAATTCAATCAAGCGTATCAAAAAGAGATGACTTCTTTTAGAGAAAAAATGTTAATGGATGATGAATTTGCTGAAAAATATGGCGAATTAGGAAATATTTATGGTTCTCAGTGGCGTCGTTGGAAAACGTCAACAGGAGACACCATCGACCAATTACAAGATGTGATTGATATGATTCGACACACTCCAGACTCTAGACGGTTAATCGTGTCAGCATGGAATCCAGAAGATGTGCCATCGATGGCTTTACCACCATGTCACACGTTATTTCAATTTTATGTAGCAGATGGAAAATTAAGTTGCCAATTGTATCAACGTAGTGCAGACGTCTTTTTAGGTGTTCCGTTTAATATTGCAAGTTATGCTTTATTAACACATTTAATTGCACATGAAACGAATCTTGAAGTGGGAGAGTTTGTTCATACATTAGGGGATGCTCATCTGTACAGTAATCATATCGAGCAAATGACAGAACAACTTTCAAGACAACAACGAGAGTTACCAACACTTTGGTTAAATAAAGAAAAACAATCAGTGTTTGATTTTGATATGGATGACATCAAGATTGAAGGATACCAGCCACATCCGAGTATTAAGGCACCAATTGCGGTGTAGGGGAAATTTGGGAGGAAATAAAGAAATATGATAGCAGCAATATGGGCTCAAGATGAAAATGGTTTAATTGGGAAAGATGATAAATTACCGTGGTATTTACCAGATGACTTACAATTTTTCAAACAAATGACGGAAAATAATACGATTGTGATGGGAAGGAAAACGTTTGAAGGAATGGGTAAAAATCTATTGCCTAATCGTCAAACCATTGTGTTAACATCAGACCAATCTTATGATGGGAATGGTGCGATTGTCATGCATTCGGTAGATGATGTATTGAAATATGCCGAAGAATTTGATGGGATTACTTTTATCACTGGTGGTGGTGAGATTTATAAAACATTCTTGCCTTACACTGATGTATTATATCGTACGTTGATTCAATCAACATTTGAAGGAGATACTTATTTTCCTTATATTGATTGGGGAGAGTGGAATATTGTTAGTACCAGCGAAGGCACTGTTAACGATGATAATCCATACCCACATGATTTTGAGACATACCAACGCCATCAATCGTAACACCACCAAAGGGACTGATGAATGATCTTGTTCACCAGTCTTTTTCTTTAGAACAAAAAAGAAATATTAAAAATTTTACAAAGCGTCTTTTTTTCATTGAAAAAAATAATTAACAGTGAGATACTTTATTTTGATAGTATAATAATGGGGGTATTTTACGCGACCATTAATGAGGAGAATCAATCAATGAGCCAAAGAAATAAAGGGAATTTTTTATTCAGTAAAAACAAACGAGGAAAAAAAACGAAATCTCATGTCCCCATCAGACTAGATATTTTGTTTTTTATTGTGTTTATATTATTCACTATGTTAATTGTGAAATTATCTGATTTACAAATTAAAAATCAAGAAAAATATAAAGCAATTGTCTCAAATGGTCAAAAGAAAATTATTGAAGAAAAAGCACCTAGAGGGTATATATATGATTCAAAAGGAAATGTTTTAGTTGGAAATAAAGCCACACAAGCAATTCTGTTTACTCGATCAGCAGGAATGAATGCAAATGACATTCGTAAAGTGAGTCAAGATATTGTCAAATTAATTGATATCGAACCAGATAAGTTAACGGATAGAGATAAAAAAGATTATTGGTTATCTAAGCCAGAAAATCTAGTTGAGGCACAAAAACGATTGACTGTTTCTGACAAAGTAAACGCAAATGGGCAAGAGTTGTCTAATAGTGATTTATATACGAAAACCGTTGATAAGGTGAAAGATAGTGAGATTAAGTTTAATCAAGAAGAAATGAAAGAAGCCTCTATTTTCAAACGAATCAATGGTGCGGCAGCCTTGGAACCTGTCACAATAAAAAATGATAATGTGACACCTGAAGAAATTGCAAAAGTTGGGGAAAATACAGCGGCTATTTCTGGACTATCTGCTGGAACAGATTGGGAGAGAGACTATCCTGAAAAAGATCAAATTCGTTCCATTCTTGGAACGGTATCAACTGAGAAACAAGGGTTACCTGAAGATGAGATTGATGAATATTTGAAAAAAGGCTATCAACGAAATGATCGTGTAGGGTTAAGTTATCTTGAAAAATCATATGAAGACACGTTAAAAGGTAAAAAAGGGCAAGCCGAAGTTGTGACTGATAAAGATCAAAAAATTGTGTCGAAAAAAGAAGTGAAAGCAAGTGAAAAAGGCGATAATTTAATGCTGACAATTAACCTTGATTTTCAACATAAGGTAGAAGAAATTGCTAAACGTCACTTTGAATCACTTCAACAGGCAGGAAAAACTCAGTATTCTCCCGGAGTATATGTGGTAGTTACTAATCCAAACAATGGTGAAGTGTTATCAATGGTAGGTCTTAGTAAAGATCCAGAAACTGGGGAATTGGTAGATGATACATTAGGAACCATCAATAAAGCTTTTGTGCCAGGTTCTTCTATCAAGGCGGCTACTGTAATGGCTGGTTATGAAAATGGGGTCATTAAAGGCAATCAAACCTTTATTGATGAACCATTAGTTTTTAGTGATGGAACGAGAAAAACGTCTCTTTTCAATCAGTATTCATCTATTGCGTTAACAACACAACAAGCACTTGAAGTCTCTTCGAATGTCTATATGATGAAAATTGCATTAGGTATGATGGGAGTTGAGTACGTTCCAGGGATGTCTTTACCTGTCGATACTAGTATTTTTGATAAATTACGAAAAACCTACGAAGAATTTGGTTTAGGAACAAAAACAGGGATCGATATTCCCCAAGAATCTGTGGGTGTGTTGAATAAAAATTATAAAGATAAAGATGGGAAGTATATTCCTGGTATTATGGCCAGTGCATTGGATTTATCTTTTGGTAACTATGAAGCATATACACCTATTCAATTGGCACAATATGTGTCAACAGTCGCTAATGGTGGAACACGATACGCGCCTCATGTAGTAAAAGGAATTTATGGTAATAGTGAGAATGGTGAATTGGGAAAAGAGAAAGAATTGATTCAACCAAAAGTAATGAGTAAAATTGAAGGTAGAGAAGAGGAATTTGATATTATTCAAGAAGGAATGTATCAAGTTGTCAATGGATCAATGGGAACTGGGAATGAACTACAAGGAGCGAGTCTTCCAATTGCAGCAAAAACAGGGACAGCTGAAACATTTGCAGTTGATCCGAAAACAAATCAAGCAGTATCCGTTATAAATAGTACGATTGTGGGTTACGCACCTTATAATGATCCAAAAGTGGCGGTTAGTGTGATGATTCCCCAAATTAGTGATGATAACATGGCAACTAATCGTTTGATATTAAAAGAAGTGATAAATGCCTATAATGAAGAGTATAATAAACAATAAATGAATTTTATGTATTTAAAACTGTAAAGGAGAAATCCTTAACAAATTTGTGAAAAAGACTAGAAATTTTAAATAAAACATGATATGATATTCAAGTGTCAAGTGTGATACTTGAATATCTAATTTATTTCGGAGGGAAACATAATGCGCGTAAATATTACTTTAGAATGTACAGAATGTAAAGAAAGAAATTATCTTTCAAACAAAAACAAACGTAACAATCCTGAACGTTTAGAAGTTAAAAAATATTGTCCACGTGAACGTAAAGTGACGTTACACCGTGAAACAAAATAATTTTTTGAATTATGAGCTAGAAACCTTTTGTAGTAAGGGTTCTAGCTATTTTTTATGCTTAATTTTATCGAGTGAATATGGTTTTGAATACGGTTTGTTTGAAAAGTTTTGAAAGTAGGATTTGTTTTAACAGAATGTTTAAGAGCTGGACTTTCTTCTTTTTTATTTAAATAGAAATATTACTCATTTAAAAAATGGAAAATGTTATCATTAAAATAGTAGTGAATCGTTAAAAAATACAATGTTCAAGTTATTTTGAATGTAAGCATAGGAGAAAATAAAAATGAATTTAAAATTGTCGGCCTCCAATCTTTTTCAAAATTAAATTTGGCTAATTTTTTTGATAATTTGTTCTTTGATCTTTTTGTCCTCCAATATACTAAACTTTTTCCTTTTTAATTCCACCATTTATTATAGCTCACTGACTTATTTAATCAATATGTTATAAATAGCTAAACTTTAGTCATTATTTTAATAAAATAAAACGATATCTTTTTGCTTAATCGATTTTGTGTTATGATTTAATAAAATGTTCATTATTGGATGTAATTATGAAAAAATATTATTTAATGATTGTGTTATTTGGGTTATTTCTTTTAGCAGGATGTGGTCATAAAGCAACAGGAGATAAAGCATTATATGGTGAAGTTAAAAGTGCCTTAACTAGTAAAATAGATTCATATGATGATGAGAAGAAAAAAGAAGTGAAAGAGGAATACGGTTTAGATAAAAAATCACTCGATGACTTACCTTTGGCTATTTATAATATAAAAGGTCGTTATGTTGGAGTGATTAAGTTAGATTCTAATGATGAGTTCTTTTATTATAGTGTTAAAAAGAAAAAAATTGTGACAAAAATTGATGAAACTATTTTGCCACAAGACTTGGAATCTTTCACACCAATCTATAGTCAAAACAATTTTAATTGACAATGTCCATTAAATTCCCTAAAATAACAGAAATACACATAAATGGGGGAATATTATGAAAAAGATTATAGGGATTTCAGCTAATGAAGTGGTTGATGCAGGAGAAACATTGCATCATTTACCAATTTCGTATTTACCGGCCGGCTATGTTCGTGCAGTTCAAGAGGTCGGAGGAACTCCCCTTGTTTTACCAATTAGTCAACCTAAAGAAGCTAAAACTTATATTGATTTGGTTGATAAATTAATTTTGACTGGAGGACAAAATGTCTCACCATCGCTTTATTCCTCTAATCAATCGAGTGAGGCCTTTTCTTTATTAGAAAGAGATTTATTTGAAATAGCTCTTATAGAAGAAGCGATTAAGCAGAAAAAACCTATTTTTGGTGTGTGCCGTGGCATGCAGTTATTGAATGTCTACTTAGGCGGAACTTTGCATCAAGATTTAAGTTTGCGTCAACCAGAACCAATCCGCCATATGCAAGCCCCTATTGAACGATGGATTGCTACACATGATATCTTCTTTGAGAAGGATAGTGTTTTAACCCCCATTTATGGTGCAAAAGCCACAGTTAATTCGTTTCATTTTCAAAGTATCAACAAAATTGGCAATGATTTGAAAATAACAGCAGTCAGCGAAGATGGTGTGGTAGAATCAATCGAATCATCTTCCGATAATCATAAAATACTAGGTGTACAGTGGCATCCAGATTTTTCATATAATGTAAATGATAAAGAAAAAGGTGTATTTGATTTTATTGTCAATTCATTTTAAGTTTATTTTACTTTTATTAGTTGACAAGTGACGTTTTTTTTTTTAAACTGATAACGGAATAAATCGTACAGATAACACAAGGTTAACTTGTGTCGATAGAGAGGCGAAATTTATCTTTAAGGATAAGTTTCGCTTTTTTTATGGAAAAATGGAGGGAATTTTTATGTCAGAAAAGAAATTTCATGTTAATTTAGCTGTTCTAGCAACTGGTATGATGGCTTTTTCGGGAGTGTTAATTGAAACAGCAATGAACGTGACGTTTCCAACGTTAATGGAAGATTTTAGTATTTCAACATCACAAGTACAATGGGTGACAACCATTTATCTGTTGATGATCTCAATCGTTGTACCACTATCATCTTATTTAATTAAAAATATCAGTCGTCGTAAGTTGTTTACGGTTTCAAGTATATTATTTTTAGTTGGTGTTGTGGTTGATGCTTTTGCTGGTGGGTTTATCACGCTACTTGTTGGGCGAGTACTTCAAGGGATTGCCACAGGGATTGCATTGCCATTAATGTTTAATATCATTTTAACAAAAGTTCCAATGGAAAAAAGAGGAATGATGATAGGAATTGGTAATTTAACAACATCAATTGCCCCAGCGATGGGACCCACATATGGTGGAGTCCTAACAACAACGCTAGATTGGACTTATATTTATAAGTTGTTGATCCCGGTTTTAATTGTATCTACATTGGTTGGTTTATATGCTATTCCAGAAGAAGACACATCAGTGAGTGATTCAATTAATGCTAAAGCCGTTCTTTATTTATCTGTGATGTTTACTGGATTATTGATGTTCTTTAGTTATTTAGAACAACCATTAGGATGGGTAGCATTAGTGGTTGGATTAATTAGTGCATGGTTATTCTATAAAACAAATAAACAAAAAACATTGCTTAATTTAGTTGTCTTTAAAAATGCACGGTTCACTATTTATTTGATGTCATTTTTGGTTTATCAAATTCTGTTACTCGGTGTATCGTTTGTTTTACCAAACTTTATTCAAATCGTTCAAGGGGTTCCAGCATCTAAGGCGGGAATGATGATGTTTCCAGGTGCGTTAGTCGGTGCGTTATTTGCACCGATTTCAGGAAAAATATTAGATAAATTAGGCTTTAAAAAGCCAATAGGTGTGGGAGTATTATTTGCAATTTTAGGTTGGTTAATGTTAATTATGGTCATTCAAACAGGAAACATTGCCTTAATTATTTTATCTCATGTCACTTTTATGATTGGTGTTGGGTTGTCTTATAGTAATGTCATGACAGTTGGATTATCTTCTATAAAAGAAGACTTACAAGATGATGGGAATGCTGTTTTTAGTACATTACAACAATTTATGGGGGCTATTTCAACCTCATTTGTGGCTATTGTGGTTGGGTTATTCCAATCAGGAAAAAGCAATTTTATTCAAGGAACAAGTACTGGATCGAAAGTAGCATTAATTTCTCTATTTGTTTTGTTACTTGTCAGTAGTTTCTTTGTTATTAAGACATTTAAAAATAAACAAAACCTCTAATAATTTTTAGAGGTTTTTTTAACCAATATTTAATATAAAATGTGAGTTTATTATATAGATTAACTATAGTGAGTATCGTATGATATGGGTGAGGTGATGAGAAAAATGGCTTTAACAAGAAAAAAATTTTATAATGACATGACAAAAACAGAAGCTAAATTGTATGATCAATACAAACAACAAATGAAAATGGATCACCTGAAAAAAATAAAAAAAGAATTAAAAGAAATTGAGAAATCAATACAATCTATTCAACTTGATATGATAGATAAAAAATAGGATAAATTAATCATTATTTAAGTTATGTTTAAATAGTAAATTTTTTTTGATAAAATAAATAATAAATGAACGATGTACTTTCATTTAGAGAACATTGGAGTATAATGTATATGCATAAATGAAAGGGTGAATATAATTTCGATGAAAGTTGACTGGAAGCGAAACATGTATATTGCATGGATTGGTTGTTTCTTTACAGGCGCAAGTTATAGTTTGGTGATGCCATTTATTTCAATATACATTGAACAATTAGGTGCACCTAGTAATAAAGTGGAATTTTATGCAGGATTATCTATTAGTTTAACGGCGTTATCGGCTGCAATGGTTTCTCCACTGTGGGGGAGTCTAGCAGATAGAAAAGGGCGTAAGTTAATGATGATAAGAGCTGCAGCAGGAATGACCGTTACTATGGGCTCATTGGCGTTTGTTCCAAATGTTTTTTGGTTGTTATTTATGAGGTTTTGTAATGGCTTATTATCTGGTTATGTTCCAAATGCTACGGCAATGATTGCCTCCCAAGCACCAAAGGACAAAAATGGTATGGCTTTGGGAACTCTTGCTACTGGTGCTGTAGCAGGTAGTTTGATTGGCCCATCACTTGGTGGCTTATTAGCACAAACAGTGGGGATAAAAAATGTTTTCTTAGTAACAGGAAGTATTTTATTTATGACGACTTTATTAACTATCTTTTTTATCCATGAAGACTTTGAGCCAGTTGAAAAAAAAGACATGGTATCTACCAAAGAAGTTTTTAAAAGCATTAAGCATCCTAAAGTATTAATTGGTTTATTTATTACAACTGCCATTATTCAAATAGGGATGACAAGTATCAGTCCTATTTTAACACTATATGTCAGAGAACTTGGTGGAAAGACAGGTAATATTTTGTTCGTTAGTGGTTTAATAGTGTCTGTAGCAGGTGTATCTGAATTTTTCTCGGCACCATTTTTAGGGAAATTAGGAGATAGAATTGGGAGTCAATATGTCTTGTTAGGTGGATTGATCTTATCATTTTTATTTATTTTTCCTATGTCATTTGTTCAGTCGCCCTTTCAGTTAGGGGTATGTCGTTTTCTGTTAGGTTTTTCAACAGGTGCATTGATGCCGTCTGTGAATACCTTAATTAGTAAAATTACACCGATGAATGGAGTTGGACGTATCTTTAGTTTTAACCAAATGTTTACCAGTATGGGACAAGTTGCAGGACCAATGGTTGGTTCCTTTGTTGCTAATGGATTTGGTTATCGTTCGGTCTTCATTGCAACAAGTTTATTGATTTTAATGAATATTACAATTAGTTTTTTTAATTTTAAGCATCAATTATCAATACGTGAGTTGATTAATGAATTTAAGCGTTAAATAAAAAACATGTAAGAGAAAAATTCTCCTACATGTTTTTATTTTTTAGATTTTTTTGTATTGCTTGGTGCTGCCACTTCACCAATAAGCATAACAATGGCACAAGCAATTAAAGATACAATCACAGTTCCAGTGAAGTTATAATCAGTCACACCATGAAGTGCGCCACCAATATAACTAACCACTTGTCCTAATAAAATTGCCCAGATAAAAACAACAATTCTTCCCATGTTTAATGCACCTCTTTTCAAGAATTAGTTTACCAATCTTTACTTTAAAAGTAAAGGATTCCTAGATTAGTTTATAAAGAGGGAACGGATTATTATGGTATACTAAAATAAGAAAATTAATGGAGGGGTTTCATGAATTTGGGACAGTTACAAGTTAGAACAGAGTATTCATTATTATCTAGTACCAATCGCATTGAAGAACTTGTGTATGAAGCTAAAAATCGTGGCTATACAAGTTTAGCAATAACAGATATTGATACCCTTCATGGTGTCGTTATTTTTTATCAAGAATGTTTAAAACAACACATCAAACCTATTATTGGAATGACGTTAACCTATAAAACAACAGAAGAAACGGAAGCAGAGATCATACTTCTAGCTAAAAATCTGTCTGGATATCATCATTTAATGAAAATTGCAACAAAAAAGTCGATGACTGAAAGGCGAGAATCCTTTTCGTTAAGGGATGCATTTCATGATTTAAATGACTTGATTGCTATTCTACCTTGGCAAAAGAATGAGTTATATCAATTGCAACAAGCGACAAGCAGTGAGCAAATGGAGAAAAGAACCATAGAATTACTAGAACTATTAAAGCACTGTGATGTTTATGGTGGTATAAATGTTTCGCGATTGAAAGAGGAAGAACGAGATTTTTGGGGTTATTATTATAAAAAATATAATCTACCGCCAGTTGCTTTACAAGATGTTCGGTATTTAAATCCTAGTGATGATTTCTCTGTCGCAGTGTTAGAACACATTGAAAGTGGAGAGCTGATATCGCTTGATTTTGAACAATTATCTGGTGATTATTATTTACCTCAAGCAACAGATTTTACTAAATGGTATCATGAAAAAAATTTAGATGAGGCTTTGTCAAATATTGAAACGATTGTGTCATCCATTGATTTACAGATCCCACTACAACAGAAATTATTGCCAAGTTTTCCAGTTCCAAATAATGAAAAAGCTGATACCTATTTACGTAGATTATGCCAAGAGGGGTTATCATGTCGCTTAAATGGTCAAGTGAATGAAACGTATCAAGCACGTTTGAATATGGAGTTAGACGTCATTCATGAGATGGGATACGATGATTATTTTTTAATTGTGTGGGACGTGATGAAATATGCTAGAGATCATCATATCGTGACTGCCTGTCGTGGATCAGCTGCAGGATCTCTTGTGTCTTATGTATTACAAATAACCAATGTTGATCCGATTCAGTATCAGTTATTATTCGAACGATTTTTAAACAAAGAACGTTACACCATGCCTGACATTGATATGGACATACCTGATAATAGACGGGAAGAATTACTTCAATATGTTAATCATAAATACGGTAAAAACCGTGTTGCGCAAATCGCTACGTTTGGTACTTTAGCAGCAAAAATGGCTGTTAGAGATGTGAGTCGAGTTTTTGGTTTGTCACAAAATGAAGCGAACAAATGGGCAAATGCTATTCCAAAAGATTTGAAGATTACATTAAGTGAAGCATATGATAAATCAAAGACGTTACGCGAATTAGTAGGGCATTCCTACAAAAACAAATTATTATTTGATACGGCAAAACGGATTGAAGGGTTACCTAGGCATGTATCGACTCATGCGGCAGGAGTCGTGATTAGTGATCAAGATTTAACAAACTTAATTCCATTACAAGAAGGAAACAATGGTATTCCATTAACGCAATTTGCTATGGGAGAAGTAGAAGAAATTGGTTTATTAAAAATGGATTTTCTAGGATTGAGAAATTTATCTATTATTGGAAACGCCTTGTCATCTATCGAATATCAGACAGGTAGGCCCTTGTCTTTAGAAGATATCCCTTTAGACGATGACAAAACGTTGGAACTATTTAGACAAGGAAATACTGTTGGTGTGTTTCAATTTGAATCAAAAGGAATTAAGAATGTCCTGCGTAAATTAGGACCGACATCTATTGAAGATATCGCGTCAGTGAATGCCCTCTATCGTCCTGGACCAATGGAAAACATTGAGACGTTTGTTAAGAGAAAAAAAGGTATTGAAGCAATTCATTACCCACATGATAGCTTGAAAGACATATTAGGCTATACATATGGCGTGATTGTTTACCAAGAACAGGTGATGCAAGTAGCTTCAAAAATGGCAGGATTTAGTTTGGGAGAGGCAGACATTCTACGCCGAGCGATTAGTAAAAAGAGTAAAGACGTACTTGATACTGAGCGAGAGCATTTTGTCAGTGGGGCAGTGGGACAAGGCTATACAAAAGACGTCGCAATGCAAGTGTACGATTACATTGAACGTTTTGCTAATTATGGGTTTAATCGGTCTCATGCGGTAGTTTATTCAGTTATTGCCTATCAGATGGCTTATTTAAAAGTGCATTACCCAACCGCATTTTTCCAAGCTATTTTGCACTCAGTAAAAAATAATCCAGCAAAAATGACTGAATACATCGTAGAAGCAAAAGAGGCTGGTTTAATCATTATTCCTCCAGATATTAATAAAAGTGAATACAGTTTTACCTTTTATAAAGGGTCAATCATCTATGGTTTTTCTTCAGTTAAAGGGATTCGTAAAGATTTCATTCAACACATGTTGACAGTCAGAAAAGAAGATGGCCCGTTTAAATCATTAGAAAATTTTTTAATGCGTTTGAATGGCAAGTGGTTAAAGAAAGCGAATATTTTACCATTAATCTATATTGGGGCATTTGACAGATTGCATCAAAATCGTAAACAATTAATGATTGACCTAGATAGTATGATACAAAATATTGAATACAGTGGTGGTAGCGCAGATTTATTAGATGTGTTAACCTTGAAGAAGGAAATATGTGAAGATTTTACTGTGGAAGAAAAATTAGAGCAAGAAGTTGACTATTTAGGTACCTATGTGTCTGCTCATCCGGTTGATTTTTATACAAGTAAATTAGTTAATCTTCCTATAGTAAAAGCTAAAGATTTGTTGGCAAATCAAGAAGTGACAGTATTACTTTATTCATCTAGTATTAAAAAGATACGTACCAAAAAAGGTGAATCCATGGCATTTTTAGAAGGAACTGATCAAACTGGAAAATTATCTGTTACATTGTTTCCGACTATTTATCGAAGTGTACAATCTATACTTAGTGAACATGAGGTGTATGTTGTTCGTGGTAAGGTAGAAAAAAGTAAGTATAATCAAGAATGGCAAATTATAGCGAACACCGTTGAATTAGCTAAGGATATGAGAGACAGGATGAAATGTTTTATAAATATAACACCCGAAAATGACAAAAACCAATTGTTAGTAGATTTACAAAATGTGTTATTATCACATCATGGTGAAAATCCTGTTATTTTAGTATTCCGTCATAAAGGGCAAAACACCTTGCTAAATCAAGCATATTGGGTAGAGAACACACCAAACTTAATGAAAGAAGTCCATTCTTTATTAGGTGAAGGAATGATCATATTTAAGTAATTTATTTCTTAAAAAAACATTAGAAGAAAAAATGTATTTTCAATTTTTTTTCAATTTTTACAGGATAGGCGAAGACATTTCATAAAAATAATGGTAGAATAGTCTTTGGATTTAAGTATTTTTTACATAATAAAAAATACAAAAGTAAGTACAACTTAGTAAAGGTGGTTATGACTATGAAACGCATCGCTATTTTGACGAGTGGTGGAGATGCACCTGGTATGAATGCAGCTATTCGTGCGGTAACACGTAAAGCGATTCATGAAGGTATGGAAGTTTATGGTATAAACTATGGATTTGCTGGTTTAGTCGCTGGTGATATTCGTAAATTAGATGTTCCAGATGTGGGGGATATCATCCAACGTGGAGGAACTGTGTTGTATTCAGCACGTTACCCAGAGTTTGCAACAGAAGAAGGACAACTTAAAGGAATTGAACAACTCAACAAATTCGGTATCGAAGGTTTAGTTGTTATCGGTGGTGACGGTAGTTATCATGGTGCGTTAGCATTAACAAAACGTGGATTCCCAGCTGTTGGTATTCCAGGAACAATTGACAACGATATTCCAATGACTGATTACACTATTGGATTTGATACAGCAATTAATACAGTATTAGATGCAATGGATAAAATCCGTGATACTGCAACATCTCACGTACGTACATTTATTATTGAAGTAATGGGACGTGATGCTGGCGATATCGCTTTATGGGCAGGAGTTGCCGGTGGAGCAGATGATATCATTATCCCAGAACATGATTTTGATATGGCACAAGTTGCTAAAAAAATTCGTGAAGGTCGTGACCGCGGTAAAAAACATTGTTTAATTGTTTTAGCTGAAGGTGTGATGTCTGGTCATAAATTCGCTGATCAATTAGCAGAGTATGGTGATTTTCATGCACGTGTTTCGGTGTTGGGACATGTTGTTCGTGGAGGATCTCCATCAGCACGTGATCGTGTTTTAGCAAGTAAATTCGGTGGATTTGCGGTTGACTTACTAAAAAATGGTCAAGGTGGATTATGTATTGGTTCTGTAAACAATGAAGTTGTAGCAAATGATATCATTGAAACATTAGAACAAAAGAAACATCAGCCAGATTTGAGTTTGTATGATCTAAATCATCAAATCTCTTTCTAATACAAATAAAAAATACTAAGGAGCGTTTTTTACATGAAAAAAACAAAAATTGTTTGTACAATCGGTCCAGCAAGTGAATCTGTAGACACATTAGTTGAATTAATGAACTCAGGGATGAACGTTGCTCGTTTAAACTTCTCACATGGAGACTTTGAAGAACATGGAGCACGTATTAAAAACATTCGTGAAGCAGCAAAAATTACTGGTAAAACAATTGCAATTTTACTAGATACAAAAGGTCCAGAAATTCGTACGCATAATATGAAAGATGGCATTGTTGAATTAACTACTGGGGATATTGTTCGTATTGCAATGAGCGAAGTGGAAGGAACAAAAGAAAAATTCTCAATTACATATCCAGGTTTAATTGATGATGTTCATGTAGGAAGCCACATCCTTTTAGATGATGGATTAATTGACTTAGAAGTAATCGAAATTGATTTAGTTAACAAAGAAATCGTCACAAAAGTATTAAACGAAGGTGTATTGAAAAATAAAAAAGGTGTTAACGTACCAAATGTAAGTATTAACTTACCTGGTATCACTGAAAAAGATGCGGCTGATATTCGTTTCGGTATTGAAAACGATGTTGACTTCATCGCAGCAAGTTTCGTTCGTCGCCCAAGTGACGTATTAGAAATTACTGAAATCTTAGAACAAGAAAATGCGACACATATTCAAATTATTTCTAAAATCGAAAACCAAGAAGGTATTGATAACTTAGATGATATCTTAAAAGTATCTAGTGGTTTAATGGTTGCACGTGGTGACATGGGTGTTGAAATTCCAACTGAAAATGTACCAGTTGTACAAAAAGAAATGATTAGAAAATGTAATGCTTTAGGTAAACCAGTTGTTACAGCAACACAAATGTTAGACTCTATGCAAAAAAATCCTCGTCCAACACGTGCAGAAGCAAGTGATGTGGCGAATGCAATTTATGATGGAACTGACGCTGTTATGTTATCTGGTGAAACAGCTGCTGGGGAATACCCAATTGAAGCAGTTAAAACAATGAGAAATATTGCAGTACGTACAGAAGCTGATTTAACGGATCGTGATGCTTATGCTCTTAAATTACATAAAAAAACTGATATGACTGAATCAATTGGTCAAGCAGTTGGACATACAGCGAAAAACCTAGATATCCAAACAATTGTAGCGGCAACTCAATCTGGACATACTGCACGTATGATTTCTAAATATCGTCCAAAAGCTCATATTGTAGCCGCAACATTTACTGACCGTGTGGCTAGAAGTTTAGCATTAAACTGGGGCGTATTCCCAACTGTTACAACTAAACCAGATTCAACTGATGAGATGTTTAGTTTAGCAACTAAAATTGCTAAAGAAACTGGATTCTCTAAAGAAGGAGAGTTGATTATCATTACTGCTGGTGCGCCTATTGGTGAAAAAGGAACAACTAACTTAATGAAAATTCAGTTAATTGGTTCTAAATTATGTGATGGACAAGGAATTGGCGACACAGCCGTTTCTGCTAAAGCAGTTGTAGCAACTTCAGCTCAAGAAGCAAATGATGCTATGGAAGAAGATGCAATCTTAGTTGTAAAAACAACCGATAAAGAGTATATGCCAGCAATTAAAAAAGCTTCAGCTCTTGTTGTTGAAGAAGGTGGATTAACAAGCCATGCAGCGGTTGTGGCAATTGCGGAAAATATTCCAGTTGTTGTTGGAGTTGAAAATGCAACATCACTTATCTCAAGTGGTACTGTGTTAACAGTTGATTCACGCCAAGGATTTATCTATGCAGGCGAAACAACTATTTAATGAGTAAATGATGAGTGTTTGACACAATAAGAGTGGGAGTGGTTAGCTCCTGCTCTTTATTTGTCTACGTGTATAAAAAGCGGGTTAAAAAAATATTTTAAATAACTATGGCTTTTTTTTTTAGTGGTGTGTAGAATGGTTTAGATTAGACTTTTAGAAGGGAGAAAACATATGACAAATAAAAAAAATATGATGTATTTAGCCATTTCCAATCTATTTTTAGTGTTTTTAGGAGCTGGCTTAGTTATTCCGGTTATGCCAATGTTAAAAGAAGATATGCATTTATCTGGCTCAACAATGGGATTGATGATTTCTGTTTTTGCTGTTTTACAGTTAATTGTGTCGCCTATCGCGGGTAGTTTATCAGATAAAGTCGGTCGAAAATTAATCATTGCAGCTGGTATGTTAATCTTTGCAGTATCTGAATTAATTTTTGGTTTAGGCCAAGTCGTTAGTTGGTTGTACATCTCTCGTGGACTTGGTGGGATTGCTGCGGCACTAATCATGCCATCTGTTACCGCGTATGTAGCAGACGTCACAACATTTGAAGAACGTCCAAAAGCTATGGGGTTAGTGTCTGCCGCCATTAGTGGTGGATTTATTATTGGACCCGGAGTTGGTGGATTTTTAGCTCATTTTGGAATGCGAGTGCCTTTTTTTGCGGCAGCTCTCTTATCTTTTATCGGGTTTATTATGACAATGTTAATTTTAAAAGAGCCTAAGAAGCAATTAGTACATGGTCAAGTTGCAGAAAAAGGTTCTGTTATGGATATTTTAAAAGATCCTATTTTTACATTTCCGTTCATCGTGATTTTAATTTCATCATTTGGTTTACAATCATTTGAGTCCATCTATAGTATTATGGCAACAATCAATTTTAATTTTAGTACATCAGAAATTGCTGCGATTATTACAGTTAGTGGGGTATTAGCCTTAATTTGTCAGGTCGTTTTCTTTGATGGCATTATCAAGAAAATTGGTGAGGTCGGATTAATTCGAGTGTCATTTTTTGCGAGCGCTATATTCGTTGGTGTTATAGCTTTCACCGATAGTAAATGGGTTGTTGTATTATCAACTTTTGTTGTGTTTTTAGCGTTTGATTTATTGCGACCAGGTATTACAACGTACCTATCTAAACATGCAGGAGATAGACAAGGGACAGTGAATGGATTAAATTCAACCTTTACAAGTTTTGGAAATATATTAGGACCAATGGCTTCAGGGATGTTATTTGATATCAATCATTTTTATCCATATTATGTGTCAGCAATTGTTTTATTAATAACTAGTTTTTTATCATTAATGTGGAAAAAAGAATTACCAGAAAAATAAGAGATAATTGAGCAGTGACTCAGTTATCTCTTTTGTTATGTACGTTATAACATATGATGAAATCAAATAGCTCATGGTAGGGATTATTTACTCTATTATAGTATGGACAAACTGGTTAAATTGATTGGAGAAAAAGTTTGATTGGAATTTTTAATAAACTAATGAATAAATTATGATATAATGTGAGAACAACGAAAGGATGGGCAGAATACATGAAAGATTTAATAGGTAGCGTGTGGAGCGGATTAATTATTGATGAAAACGACCAGTTATTTTTTGTTCAAAAAAATGGTGTGACGTTTCATTTAAATAAATCTGAAGGTGAGTTTAAAATAGGAGATATTGTAGAAGGATTTGGTTATGAAAATCAAAAACACGATCGTATTTTTACAACTAATATTCCAGAGATTCAACAACATAAATTTGGATTTGCTGAAGTAGTTGATTCAAGACGTGACTTAGGCGTGTTTGTTGATATTGGATTGCCAGATAAAGAAGTCGTGGTGTCGCTTGATGAATTACCAGAGATGAAACCATTATGGCCTAAAAAAGGCGATAAATTATTAGTGAGATTATCAGTTGATGAAAAAGCAAGACTTTGGGCTAATTTAGCAGATGATATGACATTTTTAGCTATGTCAAAAGCAGCGGATGAAGAAACAATGAAAAATAAAAATATTACGGGGGTGGTGTATCGCTTAAAAATGGTGGGAACGTTTGTCTTGACAGATGACCATTATGTGGCCTTTATTCATCCATCTGAGAGATACGAAGAACCTAGACTTGGACAAATTGTTGAAGGCCGAGTGATTGGTGTTCGTCCAGATGGCATGCTAAATATGTCTTTAAAACCAAGAGCGTATGAAGTTATTTCTGATGATGCACAAATGATTTTAACATTTTTAGAACGTTCTAAAGATGGCATGATTCCATTTAGTGATAAATCAACACCAGAGGAAATCAAACAAACTTTTGCTATCAGTAAAGGTCAATTTAAACGAGCGTTAGGCTCATTGATGAAAGAAAAAAGAATTACTCAAAAAGATGGTAAGACATACCTAATAAAAGATGAAACATCTAATTGAGAATAGGTTGATTTTGTACATTAGATAAATTATAATCTATATAAGGTCATTTGGTTTTTAAATGATAATAATTATAAATAAGGATGTGCAAGCTACTATGGAACAGCAAAGCCTTGCGTTACAACGGATAAAAGATCAATTGTATGAAGCAAACTATAAACTAACACCACAACGTGAAGCCACAGTACAAGTGTTGTTAGAAAATGAGAAAGATCATTTATCGGCTGAAGAAATCTATATGCTCGTGAAATTAAAAACACCTGATATTGGTTTAGCGACTGTTTACCGTACGCTTGAAATGTTGACAGAATTAAGTATTTTAGATAAAGTGAATTTTAATGATGGTCTAGCAAGGTATGATATGCGAAAAGAAGGTGCCAAACATTTTCATCATCATCTTCTTTGTTTAGAATGTGGAAATATCGATGAAATTGAAGAGGATTTATTAGGTGAGGTTGAAAAGATAGTCGAAAATCGTTACTTTTTTAAAGTAACAGATCATCGCCTAACCTTTCATGGTATCTGTCAGGCTTGCCAAAAAAAAAACAAGTGATTCTAATAAATAGATCACTTGTTTTTTTTATTCTATATAAAGTGGCGGATGCTCCCTTCTTAAAAAATCCTCTCTATTAGGAACATAGAGAAATTTAAAATTGTCAGCATCAATATGAATCGATGGGTTAACTAGGTAATTTTCTTTTTCAAAAAAAATAATTTGCTCACTGACCAATCCTCTGACTAACTCAAACTCTATTGGTAAAATAATTTGTTTTGTTAGTTTTTTGGTTGTTCTGTTTATTAGATTAAGTTTCACCATAATAACAGGATTTAATGGCCTTTTTTCATAGAAAATTCGTTTAGATTGTTTGTATTCTGGATTGTTTTTGTTGATGATTGGGCAGGTTGCTGTAGTAAGCGATTGGTTTTCTAAGATGATATTGAGATCATCTCTTGTGGCACTTGTTAACGCAATAAGTTCAAACTCTTGATTTAATAAACGTTTTACCTTAGCGTCTTTACTGAAAAATTCTTGTTTAGCAAGTTCAGATAAATGTTCATCAACTTTTTGACCAACGTATTTTTCTGCCTCTTGACATTCTTTTATAAATGATTGGTAGATAGGCATTGATATAAAGAAAAATCCCATAATAGAAAAAAGGATTAGGAATATCGGAGCAGACCACCAAGGAAATGGGAAGTCAACCATAACAAATATTGTGAGAATGAGAGAAACAGGTATGACAAAAATTAATGACAGATAAAAGTATGTTTTTTTATGTTGATAAATAAGTTCAAATTCATCTGTATAATTTTGACTATTTATGTTTAAAAAATCTAATAGTTCAATGTTTTTATATGTTTCTTTCTTTGGAAACACCTCTGATCCTCCTTCCATTTGACCAATATGTTTATTGTATAATTTAACGATTGAAATGTCTATGTAAAATAAAAAAATTTGCATGATATTTTAAAGATAGTATT
Organism: Vagococcus sp. CY52-2; assembly: GCF_022655055.1. Lineage (NCBI taxonomy): Bacteria > Bacillati > Bacillota > Bacilli > Lactobacillales > Enterococcaceae > Vagococcus > Vagococcus changpingensis. The sequence goes on from NZ_CP093384.1 coordinate 781,616, forward strand.
TGCCATTAAAAACTGTTAAAATAATTACTATTGACTGGAGGCTCGTTATGAAAACATACATTGAAGACTATTTATATTTTTTAAAAATTGAACGTGGCTTGTCACAAAATACCATTGTGAGTTATCAACGGGATTTAAACCAGTATCAAGCATACTTAATTGAAAAAAATATTTCTTCAATAGATGAGGTTGATCGGTTTGTGATTATGGATTTTTTGACTTATTTAAAAGAGTCTGGAAAGTCATCTACGACAATCATTCGCATGGTTTCAAGTTTGAGAAAATTTCATCAATTTCTTCGTCAAGAACGCTACACTGAATCAGATCCTATGCAATATATTGATACGCCGAAAAAAAGACAAACGTTGCCTAAAACATTATCCATAGAAGAAGTCGAAAAAATTATAGAATCCCCTGATACGACAACGGTATTAGGCATAAGAGACAGAGCAATTTTAGAAGTGATGTATGCGACTGGGCTTCGTGTAACAGAGTTGATTACATTAACATTGAGTGATTTGCATTTATCTATCGGGTTGTTAAAAACGTTAGGAAAAGGGGATAAAGAGCGAATTGTTCCTTTAGGGGATCAAGCAATTCATTGGATTAATAGGTATTTAGAGGAATCTAGACCTGAGCTGTCAATTAAAAATAAAACAGATCTTTCAAATGATTTTTTATTTTTAAATTATCAAGGGAAAGGTTTTTCCAGACAAGGTATTTGGAAGAATTTAAAAGTCTACGTGAGTCAGGCAGGTATTACTAAAGATGTAACACCACACACGTTACGTCATAGTTTTGCCACTCATTTATTAGAAAATGGAGCTGATTTACGTATTGTTCAGGAATTGTTGGGACATGCAGATATTTCAACCACACAAATTTATACACATATTAGCAAACAACGTTTGGCAGACGTGTATAAAGAGCACTTTCCAAGAGCGTGAGGGGACAAAATGGAAGAATTACAGGTAAAATTGGATATTTTTGAAGGGCCACTTGATTTGCTGCTTCATTTGATTAAAACTTTGGAAATAGATATTTATGATATTCCAATTGCTGAGATTACAGAGCAATATATGACATACATTCAAACGATGCGTACGCTTGATTTGGAGATTGCAGGGGAATTTTTAGTAATGGCAGCTACTTTGATGTCGATAAAAAGTAAGATGTTATTACCGCAAGAAGTCATAGAGATGGACGAAGATAATGAATTCGAAGCAGTTGATCCAAGAGAAGCGTTGGTTCAGCAATTACTTGATTATAAAAAATTTAAGTATGTTGCCACCGTGCTTAAAGAAATGGAAACAGAACGTGGGGATTATTTTACGAAAGAAGTCACTGATTTATCCATGTATCAAAAAGAAGCAGTGCCACTTGAACCAAATGAAATAACAACCATTGATTTATTTTTAGCGATACATGATGTGATGAGGCGAGCTAAAGAGATGGAACCACTTGAGACAAATATAGTCATGGAAGATTATACAATTGATGATCGCATTGGTTTTGTGATGTCTAAGATAGAGAAGTTATCTAGTGGAGAGTCTGTGTTATTTACAGATTTATTTACTCATTATATACGCTCAGAAATTGTCATGACATTTTTAGCTATATTAGAGTTAATAAAAAATAGAGAATTGGTTGTGAAACAATCAAGTAGCGATGATATGATTAAGATTTATAAAAAAGAAGGTACAACAGATGTTAGTTCAGAAAATTGAAGCACTATTATTTGTTTCAGGTGAAGAAGGCATTCGTATGAACGAATTAAGTCATCTAACACAAGAAACAACGGCAAACGTTTATCAAGCTGTAGAAGAATTAAAAGAAAAATATGATATAGATACTAGCAGTGCGTTGACTATTTTAGAAGTCGGCGACCGATTTATGATGACAACTAAAAAGAAAATGGCAGAATTATTAAAACATTACGCACAGTCATCTGTTAATCAAAAATTATCAAGAATAGCTTTAGAAACGTTAGCTATTATTGCTTATAAGCAACCCATTACTCGTTCAGAAATTGAACAGATTAGAGGGGTTCAAAGTTCTGGATCAATCCAACGATTAGTACATAAACAGTTGATTGAAGAAAAGGGACGAGTAGAAGGTCCTGGACGAGCAATTTTATACGGAACAACGGCTTACTTTTTTGATTATTTTGGATTAAAAAGTATGGATGATTTACCAGATATTCATGAGTTGGGTGAAGAATTAGATGAAGATAATGAGTCAACCAATTTATTTTTTGACCGATTTAAAGAGCAATTTGATGAGAAGAAAGAAGAGTGAAAAGAATGGAACGATTACAAAAAGTGATGGCACATTGTGGTGTGGCGTCAAGAAGGAAATCAGAAGAATTAATCCAAGCAGGGCGTGTAACAGTTAATGGAAAGAAAGTAACAGAATTAGGTATTAAAGTGACCCCATCTGATAAAATTGAAGTTGATGGAGTCCCAATTTATCAAGAACAGCCAGTTTATTATTTATTTTACAAACCAAAAAATGTCATTTCAGCTGTTTCAGATGATAAAGATCGCCCAGTTGTTAATGACTACTTTACAAGAGTACCTGAACGTATTTTCCCAGTAGGTCGTTTAGATTATGATACATCTGGTTTATTATTAATGACTAATGATGGCGAGTTTGCTAATTTATTGACGCATCCAAAACATGAGATTGATAAAGTTTACGTAGCAAAAGTAAAAGGTATTGCAACAAAAGAGGCATTAAAACCATTACGCAATGGTATTCGTATTGAAGGGCGAAAAACGGCGCCAGCTAGATTTAAAGTGCTATCAACTGATCATAGAAAAGGAACGTCAGTTGTGGAATTGATTATTCATGAAGGTCGTAATCATCAGGTAAAAAATATGTTAGCTGCAGTTAATTTACCTGTTATGAAATTAAAACGTGAAAAAGTTGGAACGCTTGATTTAGTTGGGTTAAATCCTGGTGATTACAGAGAGTTAACTAGAAAAGAAGTGAGTCAGTTATATGTTTTGGCTAATAAAGAGTAAGTTTTTATTGATTTTTTAAATAATTAAGATATAATAAACTTATAAAAATATTAAAGGTCGTCTTCACGGGCAGGGTGTAATTCCCGACCGGTGGTTAAAGTCCACGAACCATTTATCTTATGATGAATGGCCGATTTGGTGAAATTCCAATACCGACAGTTAGAGTCTGGAGTAAAGAAGATAGGGCTTATTTGAGTATACAATCAAGTAAACCACTGTTTTTTTGCGCGCGTAAACGGCAAGAAAGCAGTTTTTTTGTGTACTTGATCCAAGTCTTTTCCGGGGATGGTCCTGAATAGGGGGATTTTCTTATGAACACAGGTAAGACAGAAAAAATGGTGACACTGTCATTATTGGCGGGGATTGCGTATCTTTTGATGTTTCTTGAGATACCAATTTTACCAGTATTTGGGTGGCTAAAATTAGATTTTAGTGACATTCCAATTTTAATTGGCACATTTTTATATGGTCCAGTTAGTGGTATTTTAGTAGCATTTATTCGTTCAACGCTAAATTTCATCACAAGTGGTGGAAATCTAGGAGCTTTAATCGGTAACGGAGCTGGATTTTTAGCAACAGTATGCTACTTGTTGCCAATTTATAGCATGATGAAGAAAAAACATTCAAACAAAAATTTAATTCAAGGTATTATGTATGCCACAGTTTTAATGACAATTTTCATGAGTGTAGCAAACTATTTTGTTATTACACCATTTTATCTAAATGTATTGGGAATGGATTTTGGTATGTCTATTGCAACCATGATTCTTTACGGGATTATTCCTTTTAACCTTATTAAAGGAACAGCCGTTGGAGTCGCATTCTTTGTTGTTTACAAAAAAGTCATACCAGTACTTGAAAAAAGACTCGCAAAAAAAGTTAGAAATTAAGTTATTAAACAACCAGATGATGGTTGTTTTTTTGTTATCGCTAAAATAGTTTATAAGAAAATATAAAAATTAGACAAATATGTTTGAAATATTTGTAAACTTAATTTAATATATGTTATATATCGTTTTTTTATAGAGGAGTATGAACATGCGCAAAAGAAAATATATCAAAGGGATTGATGGCTTAAGGGCAATCGCAGTCATCGGGGTCATCCTATACCATTTGATGCCCCAATCGGTATCAGGAGGTTTTTTAGGAGTTCCTTTATTTTTTGTCATTTCAGGCTATTTAATGACAGACATACTCCTATTTGAGTGGGAAAGTAGACAAAAAATTAAAATTAGCGATTTTTATTTTAGACGAGTCAAGCGAATTTATCCTTCCCTAATTGTTCTCTTTATTGTAACAGGAAGCGTATTTGCATTTATTTCTCGCAAATACTTATTAAATTTTAAAGCAATTATTGCCTCGAGTTTATTTAATGTTAATAATTTTTGGCAGATAGCGAATGGTTTTTCTTATTTCGATCGTTTTTCGAATGAGTCACCTTTTACACATTTGTGGTCTCTATCGATTGAGGGGCAGTTTTATTTATTTTGGCCAATTATTTTAGCGATTTTATTGTATAAAGTAAAAGATTATAAAAAAATAAATCAATTTATTTTATTTATCACTGGGTTATCGGCTGTGTTGATGATGGCATTTTATACACCAGAATCCATTAATCGCATTTATTATGGAACAGATACGCGACTTTTTTCGGTCATGTTAGGGTCATCCTTAGCTTTTTTATTAAGAACGCAAGAAGAAAGAATAACCTCACTTCATTTTGGAAAAAAACTATTAGTTTTTATCACTGGACTTATTTTAATAATAGGGTCGTTTGTTCTTTTTTCTGATAATAATGCTTTTGTTTATCGTGGTGGTATGTTGTTATTTAGTGTGATTGCAATGATTGTTTTAGGATTAATTGTCGAAATAGAAGGATTTAGTAACGCGTTAACTAATCCAATCATTCGTTGGATAGGCTCTAGAAGTTATGAAATTTATTTATGGCAATTACCTGTTATGGTTGTGTATACAGATCAACTAAAATGGGATGGAACAAATGCTCTCATGCATGGCGTGATTCAGTTAGTGATCATTGGTATCTTATCTGAGTTAACGTATCGTTTAGTTAGTCGTTTAAGACGGATTGGTAGTATGAAAGAGTTGATTGGGTTAATTGAATCACTTTTCAAAAAAAATGTTCCTGTTTTAGTGGTACTAGTATTATTTTTAGGAACCTTTGTATATGGCGTCGCTGTTTCGCCATCAGGTAAAATGGATTCTGCTGTTGCGCTTCAAAGGAAATTAGAGCAAAATAAACAGGCTGTTGAGCAACATAACAAAGAATTATCTCAATCGAGTGAAAAAAAATCCGCGTCAAAGACCAATACATCGAGTAGTGAACAAACAAGTACAACAGAAACGTCTGATAGTTCAGAAACAAACTCACCTTCAGGTCTTAGTTCCGTTCAAAAAGAGAAAATTGCTAAAGTTTCTCTGGGGGCTGTAGGAGATTCTGTGTTACTAAGCGCTGCACCAGAGTTACAAACTTATTTTCCAAAGAGTCATATTGACGCAGAAGTTGGTCGTCAATTAGTTGATAGTCAAGAGATTTTTGAAAAGTTAAATAAAAATAAACAGCTTGGTGACGTGGTATTAGTCGTTTTAGGTACAAATGGTAGTTTTAAAGAAAGTGATATTGATAAAATGATGCAGCAAATTGGTAATAGGCCAGTCTTTTTTGTCAATACGTTAGTTGATAGACCTTGGCAAGCATCTGTAAATGATACGTTAGCTAAGGCTGCTGCTAAATATGATAATGCCCATTTGATTGATTGGAAATCTTATGCAGAAGGTCATAGAGAGTGGTTTGATGAAGATGGTATTCATTTGGTTCCAAATGGTGGGGAATATTTTAGTGAACTAGTAGCAACAGAAGTATTAAAAGTATTACCGAATTAAAAAAACCTACAGCTTTCATTTCAGAAAGCTGGTAGGTTTATTTTTTTAATTCAATAGCACGAGTAGGGCACTTTTGATAAGCAGATAATATTTCTTCAGGTAATGGATCTTTAAAATTAATGTCTAATTGATCGCTGTCTTTGAATCGTACGATGCCATTGTCATAGTAATCAAAAACATCTGGTGCTTTTAATTGACACAAGCCACAAGCAATGCATTTTTCTGGTATAATTTTACATAGCATAAAAAAACTCCTTTGAGGTGATAGTTTTTGTTCATAGAAGATGTGATATTATATTGTTTTAAATCAGGTGAGGTGATGCGCTACTCTACATTGTACCATCTTTTAAAAGGTAAGAAAACAACCTCTGTTTTGAGTTACGGAAAATTATACACTCTACTAGATTATTTTTGTTTGTTTCCTAAATTATCTAAGCCGCAATTTAATTCAAGTATTCATTCGCTGATTCAAAAGGGTCATCTACAGCAAATGGATAGTCAATTGGCTAAGATAACGAATCAGGGTAAAGACATATTAAAATATAACGTATTGTCTCAACTTTCTATCAAAGGATTTCATTTTTATAAATATGATGACGTCTTTTGGCAACGTTTATTGTTCGTGTCACAGGTTATTTCTTATAAAAGCTATCAGAACGCAGATTATTTACCAATTGATAATGATCCTATACACCAGTTACAAGTCAAACAATGGTTATTTCAACATAATAGTGATCAGCTAGTAAAAGAATTTTTTAGCGAATGGGAGCAATTAATCAAACACTTAACTGAAGAGGAGCAAGATATGTTGGTAGGACAATTAGTTGGCCATGAGGTGGTTGGTTATACGCTGTCCCAGTTAGCTTTACAAAAAAATTATGATAAAGTATATGCGTATCTACTTTATAAAAGTGCACTTCATAAAATGTTGATACAGATAAATGACTCTTGTGATTATTATATATTGATGAACTCGCTAGTTGATATGGTAGAAAAAGAAAAAGAGCAAGATACAGTTGATTTAACGGATTATTTACTATCAAAAGGGCATACTATTAAACAAGTGGCACATATGAGACGTCTGAAGGAAAGCACTATTATGGATCATTTTATTGAAATAAATATGAGTAAGCCGTCTGATGAATACATGTCTTACATACCAAAAGAAGTGTGTCAACACTTAGAAGATTATCTTAAAGAATACCCCAATTATAAGAGTTGGAAGTATTCGCAAGTCGTCTCAAAGATACCGACCTTAACATTTTATGAGTTTAAGTTTTATCAATTTTATTTGTGGGAAAAAAAAGGGGGGGTAAGTAGTGGTATTAGATAAATTTTTAAAACAAAGATTTGGATTTGACCTGTTTCATCAGGGACAAAAAGAAACTATTGAGTCTATCTTAAATGGACAATCAACTCTATCTATTTTGCCAACAGGGGCTGGAAAATCTTTGTGTTATCAATTTCCAAGTTACTATCAAAATAATGGACAAACGATTGTTGTGTCTCCTCTAATTTCTTTAATGGAAGATCAGGTATCCCTTTTAAGAAAACAAGGTGAAAAATCAGTTATAGCAATAAATAGTTTATTAGAAAAACGGTCAAAAAAATATGTATTAACTCATCTCAATCACTATCGTTTTATTTTTATCAGTCCAGAATCCTTAAGCCAACCTGATATACTCGCGTATTTTAAATTATTACATATCAGTTTACTTGTTGTTGATGAAGCACATTGTATTTCCCAATGGGGTCATGATTTTAGACCAAGTTATTTGGCGTTAAAAACGATTAAAAATCAATTGGGAAATCCTTTGATTTTAGCATTGACTGCTACGGCGACTGCTGAAGTGAAAAAAGATATTTGTGAGCAACTATTTGAAGAAAATCAGTATGTCGAGATTTGTGAGTCGGTGAATCGTGAAAATATTTACTACCAAGTAGTTGAAACAGATGATAAACTTCTTTACTTAGAGTCTTTTTTGGCGGATAAACAAGTACCGGGAATCATTTATTTTTCTAGTAAAAAAGAAGCAGATAGAGTGGCTGAATGGCTCAACCAAAGGATTCCCTATACCGTACAAAGCTACCATGCTGATTTGTCTAATGATGATCGTATTCGAATTCAGGAGCAATTTATTTATGACGAGGTACGTGTATTGTGTGCAACGAGTGCATTTGGCATGGGAATTAATAAGGTGAATATTCGATTTGTGATTCATTATCATTTACCAAATAGCTTAGAAAATTTTGTTCAGGAATCAGGTCGTGCGGGTCGAGACGGTCACCAAAGTTTATCTTTAATTTTATACCAACCTGGTGATGAACAGATTCATTTTTTCTTGCAGGAGCAAACATATCAAGAAAAAGAGGATTTATTATTTTTAGAAAATAAATCTGTTGAAGAACGAAAACTATTTGAGTTAGCTATGACTGAAGGACAAAAAAAATGGTTGAATCAAATTGACATGACCCATCAAGGGTGGCTTTTTTATAAAGAAAACTTAATGAGAAAGAAGAGACAACATGAATTAAACCTTTATAACATGATAGAATATTGTCAGAGCAACCATTGTAGGCGTGAGTTAATACAACATTATTTTGGTGAATACCAAGATAATGGACAGCAGAATTGTTGTGATAATTGCCAACATGAACAACCTGATATCAATGTGTTTAGAACAGAAGAAAAAAAAGTAGGAACATTCATAAATTCACAAGATAAATTAGAAAAAATGTTTTTTTTAAGGTTTTAGAGCGACATATTGTGCTAATTATGATAAAATGGTTTCAGATATTTTGAGGAGGTAGTATTTTTGAGTAAGGATAAGAGTAATTTAACAGAAGATAAAAAAGAAGAATTAAACGAGCAAGAATCTTGGGATCAAGAAATATATGAAGATGATGGTTCAAGAACTAATAGACGTTCTAAATCTGAAAAAAGAACCTGGTTTGTAGTCAGTATTATTGTGATATTATTTTTGATTGTCTTAATTCCTACTGGTGCCATTATTTATTCTCAAATGAGTGGAAACTTAAATAGTGGGAAAACGGCATCACCAACTAGTTCAACGAGTGTTGTTAGTAGTAGTACTACAAAAGAATCTGAAACAAAATCAACCGAGTCAGCAAAATCTAGTACTGAAATGACAGAATCTTCATCTACTACTGTAGAAAGCACTTCTGAAACATTTAGTGATGTGGAAGTACCTAAAAATGACCCATCAACAAGAGGTCAAGTTACTCAAAATGAAACAGAGCAAAATCAAAATGATCAAACTAATACACAAAATCAAGGTCAACCAGCATCTCAAACCCCTGGTGGTGGAACTGTGTCATATGGTCAAGGAGATAGCACAAGATCATTATGGAAAATTTCTCAAGAAGCTGGTATTACTTTAGACCAACTTTATCAATTAAATCCAGGTGTGACAGCTGAAAATGTCCAACCAGGGCAAGCAATTAGAGTGAAATAATAATCATTTAAGTCGTCTTAGGGCGGCTTTTTGATTAGTGTAAAAAGGAAGAGGAAAGACGTCGATGAGTAAACAGATTCAAGTGGCAATTGATGGACCAGCATCTGCTGGAAAAAGTACGGTAGCAAAAATTTTAGCCAAAAAAATGGGATATATTTATTGTGATACAGGCGCAATGTATCGCGTTGTGACGTATCATGCTTTAGAACATAAAATTAATTTAAAAAACACTGACGAATTAATGAATGCTTTATCTCATCTAAACATTTCTTTTGATTATGTTGAAGGCATTCAACATGTTTATGCTAATGGAGTGGATGTAACAGATGCGATTCGTATGCCAGACGTAACAAACCATGTGTCTGAAGTGGCGGCTATTAAAGAAGTCAGACACGAATTAGTTAATCGTCAAAAAAATATATCAGCTTCGCAAAATATTGTGATGGATGGTCGAGATATTGGAACGGTTGTATTACCGGATGCGGATTTAAAAATATTTTTAGTTGCAAGTGTTAAAGAAAGAGCGGAACGTCGCTATAAAGAAAATAGAACAAAAGGCATTATGACAAGCCTAGACGAACTACAAAAAGAAATAGAAGATAGGGATTATTATGACTCACATCGGAAAGAGTCTCCTTTAGTTCAAGCAAACGACGCAATAAAAGTGGATACAACAGGATTATCTATAGAAGAAGTTGTAAAAGTTATAGAAAATGAACTTAAAAAGGTAATTTCATCTCAAAATAATAGATAATACTAGTAAAGTCTTTTTATTTTATGTAGAATATAAGTAAGTAGTAAAAATCAAGTAAGTGTTGCTTAGGAGGATAAGGATATTATGGCAGATGAAACAATGTTAGATGCAATTGAAAGTGTTCAAGATGTAAGAGTTGGTGATTTAGTACAAGGTGAAATTTTAGCCGTTGATGATAATAAGCAAGCTGTTGTTGGCATTATCGGTGCTGGAGTTGAAGGTGTCATTCCTTTAAAAGAATTATCAACGATTCCAGTGGAAAACGTCACAGACGTTGTTTCAATTGGTGATATTATGGATTTAGTTGTTATTTCTGAAATCGGAAAAGATAAAGAAAATGGTAGCTATCTATTGTCTAAACGTCGCTTAGATGCACGTAAAATATGGCAAGAAATTGAAGATAAATTTAAAGATGGTGAACTAATCGAAGGACCTGTAACAGATGTTGTTAAAGGTGGGTTAGTTGTTGATGTTGGTGTGAGAGGATTTGTTCCTGCATCAATGGTATCTGATCACTTCGTATCAGATTTTTCTGAATACAAAGGTCAAACCTTAACGTTTAAAATTGTTGAAATTGAACCATCAGAAAACCGTCTAATCCTTTCTCATAGAGCCGTGTTAGAAGCAGAAAAAGCAAACGCAAAAGAAGAGGTTTTTGGTAAATTAGTTGCCGGTGACGTGGTGACTGGTAAAGTGGCTCGTTTAACAGACTTTGGAGCTTTTGTTGATTTAGGTGGAGTGGACGGATTAGTTCATGTGTCTGAAATTTCACATGCTCATGTGTCAAAACCATCCGATGTTTTAACTTCTGGTGAAGAAGTGACCGTAAAAGTATTAAGCGTTGACCCAGAAAAAGAACGTGTGTCATTGTCAATTAAAGAAACATTGCCTGGACCATGGGATGATATTGAATCAAAAGCAAGTGTTGGTTCAGTCTTGGAAGGAACAGTGAAACGATTGACAACGTTTGGGGCATTCGTTGAGGTATTACCAGGCGTTGAAGGATTGGTTCATATTTCTCAAATCTCACACAAACATATTGCAACACCTCATGAAGAATTAAATGAAGGTGACGTAGTCCAAGTGAAAGTACTTGATGTGTCTGAAGAAAATAGACGTATTGGACTAAGTATTAAAGCCCTACAAGAAAAAGAAGACGAAGTAGTCGTAGAAGAAGACGATTATGTTATGCCAGAAGAGTCAACAGGCTTTACATTAGGTGATGTGTTAGGTGAAGATTTAACAGGTAAATAAAAAAACGTCAGCTTACGAGCTGACTTTTTTTATGAATTATTTGACATTTACCTTGCACCAACCGTGGCTTCGGGTTAAACTACATAAGGATAAAAAAGTAAAAGGATAAAGGAGGAATGACTATGTCAATCCCTACACTAGCGATTGTTGGACGTCCAAACGTTGGAAAATCAACCCTGTTCAATCGTATGGCTGGAGAGAGAATTTCTATCGTGGAAGATGTTCCTGGTGTCACTCGTGATAGAATTTATGCCCATTCTGAATGGTTGGGACGTGAATTTAGCATTATTGATACTGGTGGAATCGAGATGAGTGATGAGCCTTTTATGGATCAAATTAAACACCAAGCTCAAATAGCTATTGAAGAAGCAGATGTGATTATTTTAGTGACAAGTGGTCGTGAAGGAGTCACTGATGCGGATGAATATGTGGCTAAGATATTATATAAAAGTGATAAACCAGTCATTTTAGCAGTAAATAAAGTAGATAATCCTGAAATGCGTAGTGATATTTATGAATTCTATTCACTTGGATTAGGCGAACCAATCCCTGTTTCAGGAAGTCACGGTATTGGCTTAGGGGACGTATTAGATGAAGCCATTAAACATTTTAAACCAGTTGAAGCTGAGGAAGAAGACGATATTATTCGTTTTAGTTTGATTGGTCGACCAAATGTTGGAAAATCATCTCTTATTAATGCCATACTAGGTGAAGATAGAGTAATCGTTTCTAACGTTGCTGGAACGACACGTGATGCGATTGATACGTCTTTTGTATCAAATACAGGCCAAGAGTTTATCATGATTGATACTGCTGGTATGAGAAAAAAAGGTAAAGTCTATGAAAACACAGAAAAATATAGTGCGATGCGTGCAATGCGTGCGATCGACCGCTCTGATGTAGTATTAGTTGTATTGAACGCAGAAGAAGGAATCCGCGAGTACGATAAACGGATTGCTGGATTTGCTCATGATGCAGGGAAGGGTATTGTGATTGTTGTCAATAAATGGGATACATTAGATAAAGACAATCATACGATGAAAGAATTTGAAGAAGACATTCGCTCTGAATTCAGATACCTTGATTATGCCCCAATAGTCTATGTATCAGCTAAGACAAAACAACGTTTGCATCAATTACCTGAAATCATTGAGACCGTGAGTCAAAATCAAACATTACGTATTCCATCATCTATTTTAAATGATGTGATTATGGATGCAGTGGCAATCAACCCAACACCGACTGACAAAGGGAAACGTTTGAAGATATTTTATGCGACACAAGTTGCCATCAAACCACCCACCTTTGTTGTGTTTGTTAATGAAGAAGAATTAATGCATTTCTCTTACTCAAGATTTTTAGAAAATCAAATAAGACGTGCTTTCGAGTTTGAAGGAACGCCTATTCGAATCCTTACAAGACGAAGAAAATAGGTTATTTTAACATACTATTTTTATTTTTGCAAAAAAAAATTAAAAAAGCTAAAATATCAATCATTTCTTTGATTAACCTTGCTAAATCAATGTTCTTATGGTATCTTTGTTTAAGAAATATTGTAATCGAATATTTCTACTCATGCCTATTGAGTGATTCAAAAGCATGATTTAGAAAACATGATGTCACATAAAACATCGAATCTTTTTCGAGGAGGTGAAATTAATAATGGCAAATAAAGCAGAATTAATCGAAAAAGTTGCAGAAGCAACTGGATTAACTAAAAAAGATGCGACAGCATCAGTAGACGCTGTATTTACTTCAATTCAAGAATTTTTATCTGAAGGTGAAAAAGTTCAATTAATCGGATTCGGAAACTTCGAAGTACGTGAAAGAGCTGCCCGTAAAGGACGTAACCCACAAACAGGTGAAGAAATTCAAATCGCTGCAAGTAAAGTACCTGCATTTAAACCAGGTAAAGCGTTAAAAGATGCAGTTAAATAAAACTGTTAAAGCAAGTATCGAATTTTTGATACTTGCTTTTTTTTATAAAGTTAAACGAATTTCTAGGAAAAAACATAGAAATCAGATAGAATGGATTAGACAAATAGAATGAGGGTGATTATGATGCATTGGATTTCAGTATTAATCGTAGGAAGTATTATTGGTGCAGTTGCAACATTAATAACAGGAAAAAAAGACTCACAAGGTTGCTTATTTAACCTTGTAGCAGGGTTATTAGGCTCTGCAATCGGACAAAAAATGTTTGGTGATGATTGGGGAGGACAATTAGCTGGTATGGCGTTGGTTCCTTCTATTTTAGGAGCCATTATTATTGTTGCCATTGCTTCTATTTTCCAAAAAAAATAGAACATCACAGATGAAGGAGAAAAAATATGTCATATAGTAAACAAATGTTAGAAGCATTATCATCTGGAGACTTAGCTCAAGCGACGGTTTATTTTAATGAAGCTTTGTCACAGGATTTACCAGAAGAAAAATTACAATTAGCAGATAATTTGTATCAACTAGGCTTTCTTGAAGAAGCGAGCACGTTGTTTAAAGATTTGTTGAGTCTTTATCCTGATGAGGATAGTTTGAAAATATCTTTAGGAGAAATTGCGATTGAAGAAGATAAGCTAGAAGAAGCGTTTGAATGGTTAGAACAAATTAAGCCAAGCAGCGAATTATATGCACAAAGCTTATTGACGTTAGCCGATATTTATCAAATGATGGACATTCCTGAAGTGAGCGAACAAAAATTAAAAGAAGCTAAAACGATACTGCCAAATGAGCCATTGATTGATTTAGCACTAGGAGAATTATATTTCTCAACTGAAAGCTATCAAAATGCTATTATAACGTATGAGATGATAAAAGAAACGTACTCAACCTTTGAGTCGCCAATTGATTTAGATGAGCGTATAGGAGTATCTTTGTCAAGAATTGGGGAGTATGAAGAAGCAGTGACCTTTTTAGAATCTGCTATTAAACAATCTGAAACAGTGGAGCGATTGTTTCAGTTGGCTCTTTGTTACTATCAAATTAGAGAAAATGAACGCAGTATTCAACTTTTAACAAAAGTTAGCGAGATGAATCCTGAATTTAATCAAGTTTATTACCCATTGGCACAAATCCTGTTTGATGAAGGACGATATGATGACGCATTAGAAGTAGCTGAAAAAGGAATTCATGTTAATCCTTATGATGTGTCTGTCTATCATTTAGCGTCAGAAGCATCTTATCAACTAAATCAAAAAGACCAGGCAAAAATGTATTTAGAGGAAGTTATCTCATTGGAATTAGATAGTGATATTTCAAAACTAAAACTAGCTGAACTGTTATTGAAAGAGGAAGAATATGAAGAAGCCATCCATTTAGTTTCGACATTAGATATTTTAGATCAAGGTGAAGCCTATTGGTACTTAGCACAAGCTTATAATGGTTTAGAAGAGTATGCAGATGCGAAAAAATATTATGAGTTAGCTCATCCATATATGGATATTGACGCTGATTTCTTAAAAGATTATGGTATCTTTTTACGAGAAGAAGGACAATTAGACAAATCAAAAGAGGTATTACAAGCCTATTTGACAATGGTTCCAGATGATTTGATGATTGTTACAATGTTGGAAGAGTAGTGAAGAATATGATTAATTTAGAGGACAAACGAGCCTTTATCACCTGGCTAGTGGAAACTATTACGCTAAAAGAAAAAGAAGCTTATTGGATTTTAAATTATTTACTTAATCATGATGCCATACTTAATCGCGTCGTGTTTGTTGAACAAGCAGATAAAACGCCTAGAGGTCTTGTGATAGCCGCTACAAGGGAAAATCAGGATGGACTCGTTTTATTTAAAGAAACCCAGCCTTTTACTGATGCCCAACAAATATTTCATGAGATTAGAATGAATTATAAAGATACCTTATACATCGAAGTTTATTTCGAACATCGTGAATTCAATCAATTGTATCAAACAGTCACAGAAGATAATCCGTTTCTTAGTGCGTTTGATTTGATTCCAACAGAGATGTTTCATCGTATAGAAAACGATTTTAAACAAAAACAATCCGAAAAAGAAGAGGAATATTTATTAACCAAAATAAATGATGCGATTGACTCAAACAATCAACAAGAGTTTATTTATTGGTCAGATGAATACCAAAAAAGAAAAAACAAAAGTGGTGGATAATCTCCCTCACTTTTGTTTTTTTGCTTGTTCATGTAACTCTTGCAATTCTTTATAAGTAAAGCCTTCTCCTGAGACTTCATTGATGTTGAAAAAAGTCATAAAGGCACGCGGATCAATCTCATAACAAATTTCTTTGATACGACTCATCTCAATAATGCTTGCAACACAATAAACCATTTGTCTACTTTCTTTTGAAAAGCCACCTTCGCTATTAATATAGGTTACACCGCGATCTAATTCTTTCATAATGGTATCGCCTATTTGTCTATCATGGTCTGAGACAATAAAAACGGCCTTAGCACCATAGGACGCATCTTGTACAAAATCCACCACTCGGCTGAATACAAAGACAGCAATCAGCGTGTACATCATTTCTTTAAGTGATAAATAGCTTAGAGACAACAGTAAGACACATATATCTAATGTAAACAACGACCGTCCAATCGTCATACCTAAACGTCTCTCGATGATACGAGCAATAATGTCTGTTCCACCAGTCGTCCCACCATATTTATACACGATTCCACTACCAATTCCACCGCAAATCCCTGCAAGAAGTGCGGCAATTAAAATATCGTTATCAACAGAAATGTTTAAAGGTATTTTTTGCCAAACCCACAAGTTTAATGACAAGGATAAGGAACCGACTAATGTTAAAATAAGTGGTTCTAATCCGAGTAACTTTAGTCCAACCAAAATAAGCGGAATATTTAAAATAAGGGTAGTCAGTGCAGGGTCAACATGAAAAAGATTATAGATAATCAATGCAATTCCCGTCATCCCGCCTTCAGCTAACTTGTTTGCTATATTAAAATTAACCAAACCAAAGCTAAAAATACTCGCTCCAATAAAAATCATGATACAATTAATAAAAAATTGCCTGTTTATACGCATAGTTTGCCCCCAAAAACCATATTTACATCATTTAGTTTCATCTTATCATTATTGTCTAAGGAGGGCAACAAGGGCAACAGATAATAAAAACTAGGTGTATTTTGGAATATTTTTAAAAGGAGTTTGTCATGGAAAAAATAGAGAAGTTAACTCAAATGCAAAAAGAAGTGGATGATTACATCCAACAATTTAAAACAGGCTATTTTTCCCCTCTTGCTCAAATGGCAAGATTAACCGAAGAAATGGGAGAATTAGCTAGAGAGATTAATCATTACTACGGAGAAAAATCAAAAAAATTAACTGAGAAGCCAAAAACAGTAGAAGAAGAATTAGGCGATGTTTTCATTGTTCTGTTAATCATGGCGAATTCTTTAGACATTGATTTAACAAAAGTATTTGAAGATAACATGAAAAAGTTTTATGCTAGAGATAGTCATCGCTTTGAACGAGTGGATGAGGGAAAAAGTATGAAGTAGAAAGTTGATAAAAATGAAAATAAATGAGTTACCAATCGAATTTAAACATGCTTTACCGGTTTTAAAAGAACTTAATCGTCATGGTTATGAAGCCTATTTTGTTGGTGGAAGTGTCAGAGATGTGATTCTACATCAGACCATTCATGATGTCGATATTGCAACCAGTGCGTTTCCAGAAGAAATTAAAGAGATATTTCCACGAACAATTGATGTTGGTATTGAACATGGTACAGTCCTTGTTTTATATCATCAAGATCAATATGAAATTACCACATTTCGTACGGAGTCAACCTATCAGGATTATCGACGACCCGATAAGGTGACGTTTGTTAGAACTCTTGAAGAAGATTTAAAACGACGTGATTTCACCATGAATGCCTTAGCTATGACACTTGATGGAGAGATTGTCGATTTATTTGAAGGCATCGAATCCATTCATGAAAAAGAGATTAAAGCAGTCGGGAATCCTGATGAACGGTTTAGTGAAGATGCTCTTCGAATGATGCGCGCCTTGAGATTTGCTAGTCAATTAGATTTTAATATTGAAGTGAAAACAGAAGAGGCGATAGCCAAAAATCATTTATTACTCGAAAAAATTGCCATTGAACGCATTTATATTGAATGGGTTAAATTGTTAATGGGGTCCCATCGGAAAAAAGGATTACGTCCTTTCGTTGAAACAAATTGTTATAAATGTTGCCCAGAATTATCGAATAAAAAAGATGAGTTGATGAGTTTTTCAGATGTTACCCCTACGATGTTGTTAACAAGTGAAGAATTAGCTTGGAGTTGCCTATTAATTGCATTAAAAGAGACAAAGATTAAATCATTTTTTACAAAATGGAAAGCATCAAAACACTTATCTAACGTGGTTAGTCAAGTAGTCACGTATTATAATCATCGTTTGGAAAAAGACTGGGATGCTCAATCTTTATATGATGCAGGGGTAGAAGTTATTTCTTTAGTTGAACAAGCAAGAGCCTTCTTTAGCTTGTCAAATGATGAAACATTGTATTTAGAAACATATGATCAATTACCTATTAAATCAATGACTGATTTGAGTATTTCAGGTCGTGATATTTTATCATTTACTAATAAAAAGCCAGGACCTTGGTTAGGAAATGTTTTATCATTTAGTGAAAAACAAGTGTTGAATGGCCATTGGGAAAATGATAAAGCCACGTTATTAAAAAATATCAACGAAATGGTGGTGGATTAGATGGATTATGACATGATATTTGAAGTCACAAAACGATACACAGCAAAAGAATTAGGATCAGGAACATTGAATGTATTAGGCACCCCTGGTCTTATTGCAATGGTTGAGAATGTTTGCATGAATGCTATTGAAAAAGATTTAGAAACAGGATATACCTCTGTGGGCTCTTCAATTGACATTAATCATATGCGACCTTCCATAACAGGGGCATTAATTAAAATCATTGCGACATTGAAAGAATCTGATGAAAAATCTTTTCATTTTACTTATAAAGCATATGACCAAGATAGATTGATAGCTACAGGAAAGCATACTCGTGTTAAAGTAAATACCATGACATTTATGGAACGTATTAAATAGTAATAGATATAATTTGTGAAAAGATTAATAAAGTTGTTTATTTTTTTTATTAATCATGTTACAATAAATGTGTAAGAAAGATGATAAGTTTCTAATTGGAAAGAGGAGATCATTTATGGCAAAAACAATGACAGGTTTTAAATTTTATTTCAGAAATGGTGAAACATGGACAATAGACCGTGAATGCATTGGCGATTTATGGATTAGTAAAGTATCAACAAGTTATGGACGTATCAATGGAAGTGATTTTCAAAAAATTAGACCATGTGAAGGGTTTAAAATTGAGATTTTAAGTGAAGCAGATCATGTCCAAACAGATGACATTAACTTAGGTGGATTAGAGTCAGGTATGTTTGAACGTGCGACAAAATATCAAGATATTGAAAAAATGGATATTGTTTTTGATGATGGAACAAGTGATTTAATTTACTTCCCATATAAAGATAAAGAGACACCTGGTCAAGAAGGATTAGATAATGTTCATCAAACAACAAAAATATCTAAAAATGGTCATTTATATATTGTTATTGATGAAAAAAAATCAGTTGATGAGGTTTATGGAGAATTTTTATAAAATTAAATTATGTTTAGTTAAAGAGTTATGTCACTTTGACATAACTCTTTTTTATGTTTTTAAATTCACAAGGAACTCTAAAAAAATGCATGCAAAAATAATTAAAAAACACGCAAATACCTTTATTATATTGATATTAGTGTGACAAAATATTGGAAAGATAATCAAGATAAACACAATACACGCCCAACGAGCATTAAAGTTCAACTCTATGCAGATGGTAAGAAAAGTGATGAAGCTGTTGAATTGAATGAGGGCAATCGTTGGACATGTACATGGAACAAATTCGTCAAAAAAGAAAATGGAAAAACAATTGATTATACAGTGAAAGAAATAAGGAAAGTACCAGGTTATACAAAAAGTGTGAATGACACGAATATTGGTCACATCATTATTACCAATACTTTAAATAATAAGTCCCATAATAGTCTACCAAACACTGGTGAAAAGAATGATATTCTACTATTTATAAGTGAATTAGTTATCCTTATGATTAGTGCGATAGTTATCTGGTATGTGAAGTAACATAGAGTAAAAGAATAATACGACGTCCTCAGCTATTTAGTAACTGAAGGGGTGTTTAGTTGAGTTCTTTTTCTAGTAACACACAGATAATACCATCTTCGATGAATTCATCAGAGACCACTTGGTAACCTAATTTTTGATAAAAACCAATGGCTTGCTTTTCACCATGAACCCGAGACAGCGTACAGTGTTGTTTTTTACCAATTTGTTCTAGCTCTAAAATGAGTCGCCTACCAAGTCCTTGGTTACGCATCATTTTGTGGACACATAACCTATCTGGACGTAAAGTAGTCTCGTCATCTTGTTGGTATCTAATCGTTCCAACAGGACTTTTATCATGATAGATGACTAGATAAAAGGTGCTATCGATATCGAGGTCATCAAATTCAGATTTTAAGGATATGCCTTGTTCCTGGACGAAGACCAGTGTTCTTAAATAAAATGCAGCAGCTTTGTTCCAAGGGGCGTTATTAAAGACAATTTGAATCATATGATTCTCTCCTTTTCAAATAGATAGTTTCAGTGTATCATACTACTATCTGAATGTTGGAGGTAAGTATGAAAAAGGTATTAATTTATGGACTAGTGATTCTAGTTATTGTAATTATTATAGGGCTAGGTGCAGGAGTTAATTATTTATTTAACTATGCAGTTGTAGCAGGGAAAAAAGATTTTATTAATGACGTAAAACAAGAAAAAATTGACAAAGATTGGCAGTTTTCAGCAAATCATTTAAGTGAATGGACAATAAACAGTGATGATGGATTAAAGTTAGTCGCTAAAAAAGTCACACATGATACACCAAGTAAAAAAGTTGCGATTGTAGCTCATGGCTATATGGGGAAAAGTGATCTTATGGGGCAATATGCTCAACTGTTTTATGATGATGGGTTTGATGTATTGGTGCCAGATAATCGTGCTCATGGGAAGAGTGAAGGAAAATATGTGGGATTTGGCTGGTTAGATCGAAACGATTATGTGAAGTGGATTAACACAGTGATAAAAGAATATGGTGAACAGGTTGACATTGTTCTGTATGGTTTAAGCATGGGAGCAGCAACTGTTATGATGACAAGTGGTGAGAAGTTACCAGAGCAAGTGAAGGTCATCATTGAAGATTGTGGGTATGATTCAGTAAACAATGAGTTGGCTTTTCAGTTAAACGATATGTTTCATCTGCCATCTTTTCCAATGATTCCACTAGCTTCTGGTTACACGAAACTTCGTGCTGGGTATTCATTTAGTGAAGCGAGTGCTGTCAAACAATTAGAAAAAAATAGATTACCAATGTTATTTATCCATGGAGATCAAGATGATTTTGTTCCCAAAGAAATGGTTTATGAGGTATATAATGCCACAAAAGGACCGAAAGAATTAGTTATTTTCGAAGGAGCAAAACATGCAGATTCGTTAAAAAAACACCCGGAAGAATACAAAAAAACAATCGAAACTTTTTTAGCGAAGTATCTGCCAAAATAGGTAAGACGCATTGACAGGTAGAGGTTTTTTCATTATAATTTATATGCAACTTAAGGACATATTTTTAAATGATTAAATGAATCAGAGAGCGCTTGTTTGGTGAGAGAGTGCAACTAATTTAAAAATGCTCCCTTATGACTTTGATAGTAACCTATCACGTGTTTTCGCGTTAAGAAAGTAAAAGAGGTAATGACTGTCAAAGCATCATTGCAATCAAGGTGGTACCGCGGTAAACGTCCTTGACTGCATGGGTGCTTTTTTATTATTTTTAGGAGGAATATGAATGAAACAATTATCAAGTAGTCAGGTTAGACAATTATTTTTAGATTTTTTTGAAACAAAAGGGCATAAAATTGAACCAAGTGCCTCTCTTGTCCCAATTGATGATCCAACCTTGTTATGGATTAACTCTGGTGTGGCGACATTAAAAAAATATTTTGATGGGTCTGTTGTACCTGAAAATCCAAGAATTACTAACGCTCAAAAAAGTATTCGTACTAATGATATTGAAAATGTTGGGAAAACAGCGCGTCATCATACGATGTTTGAAATGTTAGGAAACTTCTCAGTAGGAGACTACTTTAAAAACGAAGCGATCCATTGGGCTTGGGAATTATTAACAGGTGAAAAATGGTTTGGTTTGGATAAAGATAAATTATATGTGACGGTTCATCCTGATGATGAAGAAGCATTTCGTATTTGGCATGAAGAAGTCGGCTTACCAAAAGAGTCTATTGTTAAATTAGAAGAAAACTTCTGGGATATTGGGGCTGGTCCATGTGGTCCAAACTCTGAAATATTTTTTGATAGAGGACAAGAATACAATGATGTGGCAGAAGATGACCCAGAAAATTACCCAGGTGGCGAAAATGAACGCTATTTAGAAATTTGGAACTTAGTATTCTCAGAATTTAATCATACTGAAAACAATGAGTATTTACCATTGCCACATAAAAACATTGATACGGGGATGGGATTAGAACGTATGGTGTCTATTTTCCAAGATGCTAAAACAAACTTTGAAACAGATTTATTTATTCCAATCATTGAAGCAACTCAAAAAATGTCTGATGGCAAAGAATATGGTAAAGATAGCGCAACAGATACGTCTTTCAAAGTCATTGCTGATCATATTCGTGCGGTATCATTTGCAATTGGCGATGGGGCGTTGCCATCAAATGAAGGGCGTGGTTATGTCTTACGTCGATTGATTCGTCGTGCGGTGATGCATGGTAAAAAACTAGGAATTGATAAAGCCTTTTTAGTTGATTTAGTGCCTGTTGTTGGACAAATTATGGAAAGTTATTACCCAGAAATTGTCGAAAAACAAGACTTTATTCAAAAAGTCATCAAAACAGAGGAAGAAAGATTCCACGAAACAATTAATGATGGTTTATCCATTATCAGCGACTTAATCAAAGACATGAAAGCAGCTAATCAAACTGTTTTATCCGGTAAAGATATCTTTAAATTATATGATACCTATGGCTTCCCAGTAGAATTGACCGAAGAGATGGCTCAAGACGAAGGATTAAGTGTGGATCACGAAGGATTTGAAGTCGAAATGACGGCTCAAAGAGATCGTGCTCGTGCGGCTCGTTCGAAAGAAGAGTCAATGTCTGTTCAATCTTCTCTATTAACTGATATTAAAGTAGTGAGTGAATTTGTGGGCTATACGGAAGACACAGTGGATGCTAAATTAATGGTGATTATCCAAGATGATGAGATTAAAGAGGCGACAACTGAAGGTAATGCGCAATTAATTTTTGGTCAAACACCTTTCTATGCTGAGATGGGTGGACAAGTGGCTGATAAAGGGTCAATTTATAATGCAGCAGGTGATTTGGTTGCCAATGTGGTAAACGTTAAAAAAGCACCAAATGGCCAATCATTACATCAAGTGGAAGTGTTTGGTGAATTAAAAACAGACGACACATATCAATTAGTGATTGATAAAGAATTACGTCAACGCATCACAAAAAATCATACAGCGACTCACTTATTACATCGTGCGTTAAAAGATGTATTGGGAGAGCATGCTAATCAAGCAGGGTCACTTGTTGCACCAGGTTATTTACGTTTTGACTTTACTCATTTTGAACAAGTGACTCCTGACGAGTTAAAACAAATGGAAGAAATCGTGAACGAAAAAATTTGGGCACACTTACCAGTTGTCACAGTTGAAACAGATATTGATTCAGCAAAAGAGATGGGCGCGATGGCACTATTCGGTGAAAAATATGGTAAAAATGTTCGTGTGGTAAATGTTGATGGTTACTCTATCGAATTATGTGGTGGGGTTCATGTAAGCAACACTTCTGATATTGGGGTTTTCAAAATTGTTTCTGAATCAGGAATTGGTGCAGGTGTTCGACGTATCGAAGCTGTGACAAGTAAAGAAGCCTATGAAGCCTTTAGAGAAGAAGAAGGATTACTCCGTCAAGTAGCTAAATGTGTTAAAGCACCTCAACTAAAAGATACTGTTCAACGTGTGGAACAATTACAAGAACAATTAAAACAAGCACAAAAAGAAGTAGAACAATTAAGTGCAAAATTAGCTAACGCTGAAGCAGAAGATGTGTTTAAGGACATCAAAGAAGTAGATGGCGTGACTTATATTGCGTCAAAAGTCGCTGTCAAAGACATGAACCAATTACGTCAATTAGCTGACCAATGGAAACAAAAATCACTATCTGATATTTTAGTCTTAGGATTAGTACAAGGCGAGAAAGTTAACTTACTTGTCAGTATGACAAAAGAGATGAATGATCAAGGATTAAAATCAGGTGATTTAATCAAAGCAATCGCGCCACTTGTTGGCGGTGGCGGTGGTGGTCGTCCTGACATGGCTCAAGCGGGTGGTAAAAATCCAGAAGGGTTACAATCAGCAATTGATTCAGTAGAATCATGGATTAAAGAACATAAATAATTATTTAACTGGTTGTTATTTTTGACGTGACAACCAGTTTTTTCGGCTCTTTGTCAAATAGGACTGATGAGTTAAATCTATAAGATGATGAATTTGAGGGTAATCTCAGATTTATCATCTTTTTTATATGTATTGAAAACCACCTGCTATGCGGGTGGTTCTAAAAAGCTTCCAGCGCGGCATTAAAAAATCCTCTTAAAATGATAAGATAGGCTTGTTTTCCCGACCACAAACTATCAAATCACAAGGAGGTTCCTTATGAAAAAGGACACTCAAAGTTTATCACACACAACATGGAAATGTAAGTATCACATAGTTTTTGCACAAAAGTATAGACGCCAAATAATTTATGGAGAATATAATAAAAGTGTTGAAATCATAGAAGCTAATGCCTGTAAGGATTACATACATATGTTAGTAAGCATTCCACCTAAACTTAGTGTTTTTGGTTTTATAGGTTATTTAAAAGGAAAAAGTAGTTTAATGATTTTTGATAGACATGCAGAGCTAAAATATCGTGATGGAAACAGAAAATTTTGGTGTCGAGGTTATTATGTAGATACGGTTGGAAGAAATAAAAGGCAAATTGAAGAATACATAAGAAATCAAATTCAAGAAGATTATGTAGCAGATCAGCTTACATTATTTGAAGAATGTGATCCATTTACTGGAGAAAAAAATAAAAAGAAATAATAGCTAATCTTTTTAGGATTAGCGAGTAAACGTGGTGCACGAGGGGAAACCCTTCGGTAAGCCTTTTAGGCTTAGGCCGGGAAAAGAGGCTTTCAGCCGAAGAACAAACCTCCAGTTCACACTGGAGGTTTTGATTTGATAATAATGAATAAATTTTAGAGTTAATTTAAGCAAACTACTTTTCAAAGTATTAAAAATGAGTTACATTTGACTGGTCAACTATTGATTAATCACACATGAAAGGAGTAATAGATGAATTTAAGAAAATTTAGCAAACTATTATATCAACTTAAACTTGCCAATCAAGAAATGACTACTAAATTTGAAAAAGAAACAGGATTTAGTATTACACGTTATGAATTAATGTTGTTTCTGAAAGAGAATGGACAGTGTTCGCAAACAAATTTGCAAAATGAGTTGAAAATAGATAGTGCTGCGGTCACTAGACATTTAAAGATTTTAGAAGAAAAAAATTATGTTATACGTGAAAGAAACAAAAATAATAATCGAGAAGTTGTTGTTAGAATTACAGAGAAGGCAACAAAAGAACTGGAACATTGTGAAAGAGAATTTAGTCATCCAAATAAAACGATGATGTCGCCATTGAATGAGGAAGAAGAAAATACTCTACTAAATTTATTAACAAAATTAGTGAAATAAATATAGGAAATTAGATTGGCGAATGAAGGAGAGGACAGATGTTTGCGTATCAAATAAAGCAATACGGAAAGCAAGAATAACTTTTTTTGAATGAAATACAAAAACCTGTACTGTCTAAGAATAGTATAATAATCAAAGTTCATTCAGCAAGTTTGAATCCAGTTGATTACAGAATTCGCAATGGTGATGCAAAATTTGTTTTGCGTTATTCAATGCGCTTGACACTGGGGCATGATTTTTCAGGCGATATAGAAGCTGTGGATTCAAAAATTACACAATTTAGAGTAGGTGATTCTGTATACGGAAGAACACCGATGACAGGGGCTTTCCAAGAATACGTTGTTGTTGGTGAAAATGATATAGCAAAAGCATCAAAAAATCGTTCTTTTGTTGAATCGGAAAAATTGATTATTTCAATTCAAAAGATTTACCCTATTTCAGAGATTAATACTGCTATGAAAGAAATAAGCAGCGGACGTGTGAAAAGGAAAATTGTAGTTGATTTTACGAATAAAGAGAGAAATGAGTAGAATGAAGACTCATAAAAAGCGTAATAGCATAAATTGGTTTTTAAAAATTGTAAATATGAAATGGAAGAGGAAAGAATATGTCAAAAAATTTGGTAAACAATGATTTTTCAGAAATTATATTTGGAAGAAAGTCTGTTCGTGGATATGATGAAACAGTAAAAATATCTCATGAAGAAATGCTTGAAATGATTCAAGAAGCAACGACTGCACCATCATCAGTGAATATGCAACCTTGGCGTTTTGTCGTTGTTGAGAGTGATGAACAAAAATCTAAACTAAAACCATTAATTCGTTTCAATACAAAGCAAAATGATACTTCTTCAGCAATGGTTTTGATTTTTGGTGACATGCAATGCTATGAATTAGGGGAAGATATTTACAACCAAGCAGTTGAAGAAGGTAAAATGCCAGCTGAAGTAAGAGACCAACAATTGGCTGCAATTATTCCATATTACAAAAGTTTTACTAAAGAACAAATGAATGATGTAGTAAAAATTGATTCAAGTTTAGTTGCGATGCAATTCATGCTCATTGCTCGGGCACATGGATATGAAACGAATCCAATTGGAGGATTCGAGTCTGACCAGTTAGCAGAAGCTTTTGGGTTAGATAAAGAGAGATATGTACCAGTAATGATTTTATCTATCGGAAAAGAGAAAGAAGCTGGATATACTTCTGTTCGATTGGCTGCTGAAAAAATCACTGAATTTAAATGAGAGGAGGGAGAAAAATGAAAATTATACAAGCAAATTTTTATGTAAAAAATGATAAAAGAGAAGATTTTTTAGCGGATATAGTACCTTTAATTGCTTCTACACGATTGGAAGAAGGCTGCTTGCTATATGATTTATATGAATCAGTGGAAAAGAAAAATCAATTTGTGATGATTGAACATTGGAAAAACCAAGAATCAATTGATAAACATAACCAAAATCCACTATTAATAAACTTATTTGGAAAAATGTCAGAATATGCTGAGAAGAAAACAGAATTAATTATCACAGAAAATGAGGAATAGAGATGTCTATAATTTCAACTGTTTTAATCGTATTTGTTGCTTTGGAATTTTTCTATATCATGTATCTAGAGACTTTTGCAACTACATCAGGTGTAACGAGTAGAGTTTTTAATATGACAAAAGAAGAATTGAAAAGAAATTCTGTAAGTACCTTATTTAAAAATCAAGGGGTATATAATGGTCTAATTGGTGTAGGATTGTTGTATAGTGTATTTTTATCAAAGGCTTCACTTGAAATTAGTCGAGTATTATTAGTTTATATAATTTTAGTTGCTTTATATGGTAGTTTAACAAGTGATAAAAAGATTATTTTAACACAAGGTGGTTTAGCCATTCTAGCACTTGTTTCAACTTTCTTTTAAAGAGAAAACCACAATCAATTAAGATTGTGGTTTTTGCGGCTCTATGTCAAATCGTGTTGATGGACAATAATATTGATGAAAAAGTCTCAAAAATGAAATAGAATTAATTGAAGTGAGGGAAGAAATTCTCTCGCTTTTTTAATTAACCTGAAAAACTTTATTTTGAATCAAAAAGATACGTCGTTTGAATAGTAGAAAGTTTCGATAGCCATAGGTCACACGTTTAATCACGTTAATTTTATTGTTAATGCCTTCTAAGAAACCATTTGAATAGGAGTATTTGAAGGCATTCATGACCCCTTGGGAGAACTTACCAAATATCTTGAATTTATCTTTAACATGCTTTGGTAATTCAACAGATATCTTTGAACATCGCTAAAAAAATAAGACATAATCGTTGATTCTATAAGCATACTTCAATTCTTGGATAAAATGATACGCTTTTTTTATAGAGAACTATAAGAAAGTAACTCATCTACCAATTCGGTAGATGACACATTTCTCTTGAATAAAGGACGATAATAAAAGTGTTTATAGTTTAATTCAGAGCTGTCCTTTAAAAGGAGTTTCCAATAACGCTTTAATCTTCGATACTGCTTTCCTTCCTCTTGATTGTGGTGTTTTAGTTGATTCATTTCTTTTATTCTTAAGGTGTTGAAAGAGCGGTTAATCTGTTGAATGATATGAAATTGATCTGTGACGATTGCGGCGTTTGGAAAGACTGTTTTTAATAGTTGACCGTAACTTGCATTCATATCCATGACCAAAAATCTTACTTTTAAACGTGATTTTTTGGAATACTTCATAAAGTAAGAAACCAATTTATGTCATCTTTTATCAGGTAAGATATCGATTATTTTTTTAGGTGTCGCATCAGCACAAATAAAGCTCATTCCAGCATGACAATCAAAAGTAGAGCTAAACTCATCTACACAAAGAGCCGTGGGCAAGAAATTAACATTCGGTTGCTGATTGTTCGTAAATGAGACTAACACACGTTTAACAGTATCTTCAGAGACACTGTGGCATGCTGCGATTTTTTTACATGATTGATTCTCTTTTAAGTCAAAAGCAATTTGGTATTTAAGCTGTTTAGAAATGTGACAATAGTCATCTACTAGAGAAGTAGAAGCAAGGTAACGTTCTCTGTGAAGTTTCAGATAAGTTGGGCGACGTTCAACTTCAGGCAATTGACTGATGGTTTGATACGTTCCGTTTTTAACGGATTGATAACATCCACATTTCTGGCATTGCTTATCTTTATTCACTCATCTTCCTGTCATCATGTTAACAGAGCGGTTGTTTCTCGCTTCGCGAGACAACCAATCCTCATTAAAAATAAGAGAATCATCTGTTAAATTGAGTAGTTTTCTTGTACTATTATCCATAGGAGTATTCTCCTTTGTAATGTTAGTTATAGACGACTTAATTTTACCAATAAGAATGCCTCTTTTCTATGCCTCAAATAAAAAAACGCATTGATAGAATTTAATCTATCAACACGATTTAGTGTACAGCCTCTTTTATTATGATAGTACAAACTCGGCAAAATAAAATCATGAATTAGTCAAATCTCTTTATCTTTACAAACACAAGCCAGTATGTTTAGTTAGAATGCTTTATGTAGTGTTCTAAAATTTGTACGGCATTTGTTGCAGCACCTTTTCTTACTTGGTCCCCACAACACCACAGAGTTATGACTGATTGATTACCGACTTTACTTTTTCTGATACGCCCAACATAAACTAAATCTTGGTTAGATGTATCAAGTGGCATTGGGTAACCTTGGTTGTCTAAGTCATCGACTAACTTCACGCCATCAGTTTCGCTAATGATTTGACGGGCTTCTTCAACGCTCAAATCATTATCTAAGAAAAGAGTGATCGCTTCTGAGTGCGAACGAACGACAGGAACACGCACACATGTACATGTTACATCAAGTGTTGGATGATGGAGGATTTTACGTCCTTCATTTTGTAATTTCATTTCTTCGCTTGAATGCCCTTCAGCATTAAATCCACCAATTTGCGGAATTAAATTATAGGCAATCTGATAAGGGAAGACATGAGGAGTCACACTTTTTCCTTCAGAAATATCAACGACTTGAGTTTCAAGTTCTTCAATCCCTTGTTTACCAGCACCTGAAACAGCTTGGTAAGTTGACACAATCATTGAATTGATAGTGGCTTTTTTGTGTAGTTGGGCAATGGCAACAAGTGCAATAATTGTTGAACAGTTAGGATTTGCAATGATCCCTTGATTGGTAAAAATATCATCAGGGTTCACTTCTGGTACAACTAAAGGTACGTCTTCATCTAGTCGATAAATACTTGAATTATCAATAATTAAACAACCTTGTTTTTTGGCTTCAGGCAGGTAGATACGAGCAATATCGTCATCTAACGCACATAAGACAACATCAATTCCTTCAAAACAGTCTGTTGTTAATGTTTCGATTACTAATTCTTTGTCACCAAACGCAACTTTTTGTCCAGTACTTCGTTTAGAGGCAAATAATCTTAATTCTTTAATGGGAATCTGGTGTTCTAACAGAGAATTTAACATCTCTTTTCCAACTTCGCCAGTGGCTCCTAAAATTGCTACAGTTAACTCGCTCATAAACTATCGTCTCCTTCAAATTCATAATAAATAGTTTGAATGGTCGTATTATAATCTTCGTTTTTAACACCAATAATAATGGTCAACTCATCACTTGTTTGAGAAATCAGTGAGATATTGATGTGTTGCTCTCCAAGAGAGCTAAATAAACGACCACTCATACCTGTTTTGTTTTTCATAAAACGAGACACAATCGCAATAAGGGCGAAATCGTGAATGACACTGACTTTATCTGCTTGTGTACTCGCTTTTAAATCAGAGATAACTTCATAATAAAATGGTTTTAATTTTGCTGTTTCAACCACTAAAGAAAATGAATCCACACCAGTTGGAATATGTTCAACAATGATACGGTATTTTTCCATGCATTCTAATGCTTTTCTGATGGTACCAAAGTCATTGGACATATGGGATTTCACTACTGTGATAATGGAAAAATCCTTTTTACCTGTAATACCAGTGATTGCTTGACGCTTTTCTTGTTCGTCTTTAGCTGTAATTACTGTCCCATGATTATCAGGATCATTTGTATTTAAAATATGAATAGGAATCCCTTTTTCTCTAACAGGATTAACCGCTTCTTCATGGATAACATTAGCTCCCATGTAGGCTAATTCACGTAATTCTTCATAGGTAATGGTTTCAATTTGTTTTGGATTGTTCACGATTCTTGGATCGGCTTTTAAAATACCAGACACATCTGTCCAGTTTTCATAACAGACAGCATCCATTGCGCTAGCTAAAAAGCTTCCCGTAATATCACTGCCACCACGAGACATCAAGTGAATGGACTTATCAGGATAAGCCCCATAAAAACCAGGTACGACGATTTTATCAGAATGATTTTGAATGGCTTTGCATGAGCGTTTTTCATCAATTTGGCCATTTGGTTTAAAGATGATAATGTCTTTTGCATCAATAAACTTAAATCCTAAATAATTGCTTAATAATTTAGCTGTTAAATATTCACCACGACTGACTAAATAGTCTATATCAATAGAATCTTGCATTTTAGCATATAAAAAGTCTAAATCTTCAGAGATATTAGAGGTTAAATCAAGTTCGCTCTCAATTCTAGTTAATTTATCACGAATCATTTGAAATAAATCATCAAATGGCATCCCATATCGTTTATGTTCATAGCATAAATATAATAAGTCAGTTATTTTATGATCATCTGATTGTTCTTTTCCACTAGCGCTTGTGACCACAACTGTTCTTGTTGGATCACTATCAATAATGTTTTTAACTTTTTTAAACTGAGTGGCATTCGCAACACTACTTCCGCCGAATTTTGTTACTTTAATCATGCCAGTCCTCCTGAGTAATCACTCTCACAATAAGAGCGTCTTTTAATTGTGTTTGCTTTTTGATATCAGATAAAGTGATTGGATGAGTGATAAGGTAGTCGCCATCTGTTTCTTTAATTAAATTAGCATCAACTGATTCGTTTGTTCGGATAACGAATGTATAGTGATTTTGTTTGGTATCAATTATAACACTATTTCCGTCATTATCAGTACCTAGATACGACATATTTTTTGAAATATCTAAAATATCTTGAACAACGGCATTAGCGGTTGGTAATTTACCTGCACCTTGTCCGTAGAATTTTAATGTTCCAATTGTTTTTCCTTCAAGACTAGCGATATTATTGTTACTTGGAATGGTTGCTTCAACAAATGTTTCTGGTACAGCATGTAACGAGATAATACCCTCGTCATGCGTAATTTCACCGATGTATTTTAGAATATGGCCTTTTTGTTTGAAGTAATGAATATCGTCTTTTGTAATGTGTTTCATTGGGTGAACAAAGAAATCATTTGGATCGAGTTTTTTATTGAATGCTTTTCTAGCAGAAATAATTAATTTATTTAACACATCAAAGCCATCAATATCTGCACTTGGGTCAGATTCTGCGTAACCTAAATCTTGGGCTTCTTTTAATACATCACCAAAATCTTGGTCTTCTTTTAACATGGTATCTAAGATAAAGTTTGATGTGCCATTTAAAACACCATAGCATTTTGAAATAGAATCGATTCTTGAAGCTAATTCCACGTTTTTAATCCATGGAATTCCACCACCAACACTTGCTTCAAAGTTAAGTGACACACCATTTTCTTTTGCTAAATCCGTTAATGCGTCATAATGTCTTGCGATAACGGCTTTATTTGCAGTGACCACATGTTTTTTACTTTTTAACATGCGAGAGATTAAATCAAACGGCACATCAATGCCACCTAAAACTTCAACGACTAATTCGATTTCTTTATCGTTTATAATGTCGTCGATATCTGGACAAAAATTAGGAATATTGATATTTTTTTTGGGTCGTGACCATATCTTTTTTACACTAATTGATTTTGCTAAATTTTTTTTCTGTAAAATTTCATAAACACCTGAACCAACAGTCCCATAACCAAGTATGGCAATTTTCATAATAAGTCCTCCTGTAAAATACACTTGTTTTTATATGGTGAACATTGTATCATAGACTAAAATGAAAGACAAGGAGTGTTATGATGGAAAAAAAATATCAAAGTACACGAAATAAAACGATTCAATTTTCCGCTAGTCAAGCGATTTTAGCAGGGTTAAGTCCTGATGGAGGGTTGTTTGTTTTGCCTAACTTAGATGAGGTGAATTTAGACGTATCGACTGTTTTAGATAAAGATTATCAAGAGATTGCTTCACTAGTTATCACTCAGTTTTTCAATGAGTTTTCAGAAAATGACATTAAGAAATGTGTGAAAGAGGCTTATACAAACACGTTTAGCGATGACAAAATCACGCCACTAAAAAAAGTAGGCGATGATTATGTTTTAGAATTATTCCACGGGCCAACATGTTCATTTAAGGATGTTGCCTTATCACTGTTGCCAAAATTAGTAAATTTGTCAGCGAAAACACAACATAATACCAACAAACGATTAATTTTAACCGCTACAAGTGGTGATACTGGTAAAGCGGCTTTAGAAGGGTTTAAAAATGATCCATTGGTGGATATGATTGTGTATTACCCCAATAACGGGGTATCAACCATTCAAGAAAAACAAATGCAAACACAAGATGGAGGAAACGTGTCAGTTGTGTCAATTAACGGAAACTTTGATGATGCGCAAAGTAATGTGAAACGTTTATTTCATGATGAAGAATTAGTGGCGTTACTAAAAGAGCATCACATTGAATTCTCTAGTGCGAACTCAGTAAACATTGGTCGTTTGATTCCACAAGTGGTTTACTATTTTGCGTCATACGTAGAACTTGTTAATATAGGTGAGATTAAACTAGGTGAAAAGATCGACTACATTGTGCCGACAGGAAACTTTGGTAATATTTTAGCCGGATATTACGCACAACAAATGGGGCTACCAATCAATAAACTCATTTGTGCCTCAAACGAAAACAACGTGTTATATGATTTCTTAAAAACAGGTGAATATGACACCAATCGTGAGTTTAAAAAGACTAGCTCACCAAGTATGGATATTTTAATTTCATCAAACTTAGAAAGAATGCTGTTTCATTTAAGTGGAGGGGATGCAAATTACGTTGCTGACTTGATGAATCAATTAAAAAAGACAGGGAAATTCAAAATTTCTGATGATTTATTACACACGATCCAAGAAACATTTGGAACGGGATATGCAACGGATAAACAAGTGGCTGAGCAAATTGACAAAGTGTATAACGAAAAAGGGTATTTACTTGATCCGCATACAGCAGTGGCTTCCTATGTATTGGAAAATAGTCATGAGAAGAAAGAAAAAACCGTGATTTTATCAACAGCTTCTCCGTACAAATTTGTCCAAGAAGTGAGTAAAGACATTCCAGAACTTGCGATTGATAGCGCGCAAGATGAATTCAAACTAATTGATGAATTAGAAGAAAAAACAAACGTCTATGCGCCACGTCAGTTGAAAGACTTAAAAAATGCGCCAATTTTACATAATCAAGTCATTGATATTGATGAGATGAAGGATATTATTATTAAACAGGTAGGTGAGTCCTAATGGTTCGTATTAAAGTTCCGGCAACATCTGCCAATGTCGGTGTCGGGTTTGACACATTAGGGCTAGCTGTGACGTTTTATGGTGAGTGCGAGGTTGAATTATCAGACAAGTTGGAGATTACAGGGTGTCCTGTGGCGTTTCAGACAGAAGATAATTTAATTTATCAGTCATACAAATACGTGCTAGATGACTTAAAACGACCTGTGACACCAATTAAATTACAGATAGATAGTGATATTCCATTTGCACGCGGTTTGGGTAGTAGTGCAGTGTGTATCGTGTCAGGTGTGTTAGCAGCCAATGAGTTGCATCAGCTTCATTTAAGCCAAGATGAGTTGGTGAAGTATTGTACTCAAATTGAAGGGCACCCTGATAATGTGGTACCTGCTTTATTAGGGGGATTAAGTGCCTCTTATCAAATGAATGACGATATTTTTTTCCAACATTATCCAGTTGATGAGTCGTATCAATTTGTAGCTTTTGTTCCCGATTTTACGTTGGAAACATCAGTCGCACGAGGAGCGTTACCTGAAAGTTATCCACTAAAAACAGTGGTAGCCAATCAAGCAAAATTATTGTTTTTATTAGACGCATTAAAAACAGGAGATGCGGCTAATTTGGATAAATTTTTAGATGATGGCATTCATCAGCCATACCGCAAAACATTAATTGACGAATATGATATAGTAGAAAATATCGCAAAAGAATCAGGAGCAAAAGGGTTTTATATTTCTGGTAGTGGCTCAACATTAATGGGCGTTTTCACGTCACAAGTTGACTTGAAAGGATTAAACATATCACTCAGCACGTTGAAACATAAATGGAAGGCTCTTGATTTATCAGTGGACTATAAAGGAGCAGAAGTATGTCACAGAACTATTTAATCGTCAATCAAGACGTATTACCTGAGGTTTTCTCAAAGGTAATCGAAGCAAAAAAATTATTAAATTCAGGAGATTTTAAACATGTGAGTGAGGTTGTCAATGAAGTTGGCCTATCTCGAAGTGCGTTTTACAAGTACAAAGACCATGTGTTTGTCGCTGATAAAACGGCACAAATCAGAAAAACACTCATTTCATTTAACTTAACCGATAAAAAAGGCTTGTTGTCTTCTGTATTAAACCGTCTGTCAGAGTTAGGTGGAAATGTGTTAACTATTAATCAAAATATTCCCATTCAAGATACAGCAACCGTTGTGATGGGGATTGATATTAAAGAACTATCAGTGTCAGTGAATGAACTCTTAGCAGAACTAGAAAAATTAACAGGAGTCAATCATCTACAACTCTTATCAATTGAATAATAAAAGCCGGACACGACGTTTTAAGTTATCGTGTTCGGCTTATTTTTTAGTTAGTTTCTAATTTTTCTATACAAGAAGAAATGTGTTCGATTGTTTTATCAATGTCTTCTTGTGTCGTTTCAGGCGATATGGTACACATACGTAATACCGTTTTCCCTTGAAGTTTTGTTGTCAAAATTTGAGCAAAACCTTGATTAGCAATCATATTTGAAAGGGCTGTATTGAATGAATTTAATTCTTCTTCACTTAAGCCTTCACGGTGATATCTAAAGTTCAGAATCGCTGTTTGAGCTGGTGTGATAATCTCTAGTTTTGGTGTGTTTCGCACGACAGACTCAGTGTATTCAGCTAGTTTGATTCCGTAATCAATCGTGTCACCTAATTTTTTCGTTCCAAGTGCTTGTATAGATAACCATAGCTTCACGCCACGAGCTGGACGAGATAAATCAAGTCCTAAATCCCATGTATTGATGTGCTCGTTTTCAGAAGCATCTTCTAAATACTCAGGCGTTTCACTAAAACTTCGCAATAAATCGGTTTTATCTTTTACTAATAACATCGCACAAGAGTAACTTTGGAAGAGCCATTTATGCGCGTCCCACGTGATACTATCAGCCTGTTCAATCCCTTTAAGTAAGTGAGTGTGACTTGTTGATAATAAAACCGATGCGCCAAATGCTCCGTCCACGTGCAGCCATATATCTTCTTCTTTACAAATTTTAGCCAATTCAGGTAATGGATCAATCACCCCCGCATTTGTTGTTCCAGCTGTCGCAATGACGATAAATGGATGTAATGCATTCTTTTTATCAGCTTTGATTGTTTCTTGTAGTACTGTTGGGTCAATTTTTAATTGGTCATCTGTTTTTACACGACGAATTCTTTCATCTGGAATACCAATCACGTGAAGTGCTTTATGGACACTATGATGTGCCTGATCAGAAATATAAACCACACCTCTTGTGATGTCATCTAACGATAAATATTTATCTCTGGCAGCTATAGTGGCATTTAGATTGGCCATTGAACCACCTGATAAAAATGTGCCACTTGCTTTTTTGGGATTATATCCAGCTTTTTCACATAAATAAGCCATCATTTCTTCTTCGATGACAGCTGTTCCAGAGCTAGAATAAAATCCTGCAGCATTTGGGTTATAAAATGATTCAAATAAGTCACCTAATTTTGAAATATCAACAACGGGTGCAGGAATAAAAGCAAAATTTCGTTTATGTTCACTAACATTTCTAAAAGGATAGACACTTTCTTCTAAAGTTGTGAGTAAACTAGATAGGTCTCGTCCTTCTTCAGTAAAGTTTAAAGTTTGTAATTGTTTGATTGTTTTTTCTGGAATAATATCGATTGGTTTTCCTTGTTGGATGGTATGTATATTGTCATAAAAAGTATCAATAAATTCTTTCATATAATCTTGAATGTCCATTATAAATTCCTCCTACTCATGATAGTTTATGCCTCACTATTCTATCATAGTTATTTAAAAAAAGTGCCGTTATTTGTATTGATAGTTGGATAATTCATGTTATCTTAACCAGAAACATAACTGTTTAACTGGTCACTTGATTGTTAATATTAAAAAATGAAAAGTGATAATATTTAAATAAATGAACAAAAAGTAATAAAATGTTATGTAATTTTGATAAAATAAAGTAAACCTACGTATTTTGTTGTAAGAAAGTCGGGAAAATAATAAACAATTTTTAGAATTACTGTTAGAATAGAACTGGTATATTTAGAAAGGTGTAGATTTTAAAATTGGCTGAAAAGAGAAAAAAGCAATTCATATTAATTTTTTTATTACTTATTTTGGTTGTAGAGGTCGTTTTTTTAGTTCGACGTATGACGTTAGATAAAAAAGCATCACAAACATTGGCTAGTGTGACAAGTGAAAAAAAGATGATTGATGAGTCACTAAATTCGCTTGCTCATAATACGTTAGAAAACTATGTTACTAGCAAAGATTTATTAACCACATCCAATAAAGCGCAAGAACAGGTTGAAACAAGTATCAAAAAAGTGGATGAGATTTCTAATATCTCTGGAAAAGTAAAGCATCAAAAAAGTCAGTTGTTAACTGAATTGCAAAAAGATTCAAAAGCGATTCAATTGGTTCAACATAAAATAAAAGTCTCTCAAGAGATGAGGGATATCTTTGGTACAACACCCTTTAGAAAAAATACGTTGGTTAAAAATCTAGCCATGACAAAAAGTGTTTCTTCTACTTTACAGGATGATTTAACATCACAGGTAAGTGCTTTACCAAAAGATGAGCAAAAGTCAGCTCTTGAAGAAGGACTGAAAGAAGTGACGACTCAAAATCAAGCGTTAGCAACCCTTGATAAAGAGATGGCAACTTATATTCAAAAAGATAAGATTAAAACTGTTCCGTCATCTGATGAATATAAAAAGTTAGATAAAGCAGTTAGCGAGTTAAAAAATGATAAACTCAAAAAAACGTATGCTAGTCAGTTATCACTTCTAGAGCAAGAGGTTATTAAAAATGATCCAACTCTTTTAAACGATGATAAAAAAGTGGCGTTAACGTTTGATGATGGACCAAACAATACCAGTTCATTGCAAATATTAGATACGTTAAAAAAATACAATATTAAGGCTACGTTCTTTATGTTGGGTTCAATGGTTGACACTTACCCAGATGTTGTCAAAAAAATTCATGAAGCAGGACATGATATTGGGAACCATACTTATGATCATAAGGATTTAACGAAATTAGATGAAGCAAGTATCAAGCAAGAAATTGATTCAACCAATCAAAAAATAGAAAAACTAACAGGTGAAAAACCAACGCTTCTTCGTCCACCATATGGGGCATATAATGAGCGTGTGACAAAAGTTGAGCCAAATATGTCCATTGCGTTGTGGAATATCGATACATTAGATTGGAAAACACATAATCCTACAGCTATTCTAGGGGAAGTTAAAAAAGAATTACAGCCTCATAGTATTGTGTTGATGCATGACATCCATCAAGACTCAGCAGATAGTTTGGAAAATGTCATTAAGTTTTTAAAAAGCCAAGATTATACTTTTGTATTGGCTAAAGACTTAATCAATTAAAAGTAAAAAAGATGATTAAATACCCGTTTAATCATCTTTTTTTATTTTTTCTAGCGTCTAAATTTTACTTGTCGCTTAAAACACTGTATAGTACTTATGGAACTAAATTAAAAATGAGTTGTATTCATGAGGGAGAGTAAAATTATGTCAAGAATCATTGGAACTGTATCAAGGGGATTACGTTGTCCAATTATTAATGAAGGTGATGATTTAGAATCAATCGTTATTGACAGTGTCATTGAAGCATCTAAAGAAGGAAACTTCTCAATTCAAGACAAAGATATTGTGGCTGTAACAGAATCGATTGTTGCTAGAGCTCAAGGAAATTATGCATCGATTGATCAAATTGCAGAAGATATTCGTCAAAAATTTAATGATGAGACAGTTGGGGTTATCTTCCCAATCTTTAGCCGTAATCGTTTTTCAAACTGTTTACGTGGTATTGCTAGAGGAAGCAAAAAAATTGTCTTAATGTTAAGTTATCCATCAGATGAAGTGGGAAATCATTTGATTTCACTTGACGCATTAGATGAAAAAGGAGTGAATCCTTGGACAGATACGTTAACTGAAACAGAATTTAGAGAGCTATTTGGTTATCAAAAACATACCTTTACAGGTGTTGACTATATTGAATACTATAAAGAATTAATCGCAGCAGAAGGTGCTGAGTGTGAAGTCATTTTCTCTCAAAAGCCTAAAACGATTTTATCTTATACAAAAAATATCTTAACATGTGATATTCACACACGTTACCGTACAAAACGCATCTTAGAACAAAATGGTGCGGAAAAAGTGTACACATTGGACGATGTCTTATCTGAATCGGTTGATGGAAGTGGCTTTAACGAGCAATATGGCTTACTTGGTTCAAACAAATCAACAGACGATGGTGTGAAATTATTTCCAAGAAACTCGCAAGAAACAGTGGATAATATCCAACGTAAACTAAAAGAGTTGACTGGTAAACAAGTGGAAGTCATGGTTTATGGTGATGGCGCGTTTAAAGATCCAGTTGGAAAAATTTGGGAATTAGCTGACCCAGTTGTGTCTCCTGCATACACATCAGGTTTAGAAGGCACACCAAATGAAGTGAAGTTAAAATATCTTGCGGACAACAACTTCTCTGACTTACGTGGAGCAGCATTAGAAGAAGCCATCAAAAAACACATTGATTCAAAAGCAGATGACTTAACAGGATTAATGGAAGCACAAGGAACAACACCTAGAAAATTAACTGACTTAATCGGTTCATTATCAGATTTAACGTCAGGTAGTGGAGACAAAGGAACACCGATTGTCTTTATTCAAGGCTACTTTGATAACTTTACTAACTAATCAAGGCTAATAAAGGAGGCGTGTGAATATGACACAAGAAGAAATGGATGTGTTGACACAACATTTATCAGCAGACAAACAGTTTATTCATGATGGGTATTATCGTTTAAGAAAATTAGATGAGACTACTTATGAGGTTGCTTTTTTAGTTGCGGATGCGTGTGGGGCAACAAGTGTACACCCACAGATCACAATCGAAAAGCAAGGAGATACATGGCAAGCTGTGAAATTACTTGATTTTGTTTCAACACCAGTTGAAACGATTGTGTATTCACAAGAAACGGCTCAAGCATTATCAGAGAGATTAGAACAATTAAGTAAACAAGCATTACATGCTATAAATCAATAAAGTAAAAGCAAGAGAACAATTCGTTCTTTTGCTTTTTTTGTTGTGCATGGATAGTGAGTTTGTCATTGCAAATTAGACTTAAATCCTATATAGTGATTAAGTGTACAAAGTAGAAAAGAGGAATAAATAATGAAACCATCAATCTATGATTTTACACAACCTCAACTTGTTGACTGGTTTGTGAAAAATGGTGAAAAGAAATTTAGAGCAGCCCAAGTGTGGCAATGGTTATATGAAAAACGAGTGACTGATTTTTCAGAGATGAGTAATCTATCAAAACAAACAATTGAATTATTAAAAGAACATTTTGTATTAGATCCTTTAAAAGAAGTAGTCGTTCAAGAAGGTCAAGATGGAACGATAAAATATTTATTTGAGTTACCAGACCATCATATGATTGAAACAGTGTTGATGCGTCAAGCGTATGGTTTGTCTGTCTGTGTGACGACACAAATTGGGTGCAACATTGGTTGTACGTTTTGTGCGAGTGGGTTACTAAAAAAACAACGTAACTTAACAACAGGCGAAATTGTTGCTCAAATTATGAAAGTGCAGCACTACCTAGACAAACAAGGGCAAGGCGAGAGGGTGAGTCATATTGTGGTCATGGGAATTGGTGAGCCGTTTGATAATTATAACAATGTTATGAACTTCTTACACATTATGAATGATCCAAAAGGGTTACAAATAGGAGCAAGACATATGACCGTTTCAACGAGTGGTCTTGTACCAAAAATCAAGGAGTTTGCGACAAATGGCTTACAAGTTAATTTGGCTATCTCACTTCATGCGCCAAATAATGACACACGCACATCTATCATGCAAATTAATCGAGCGTATCCATTAGAGCGTTTAATGGATGCAGTGGATTATTACTTAAAAGAAACCAATCGTCGTATCACGTTTGAATACATTATGCTTCAAGGGGTTAATGACACACCAGAGCATGCCCAACAATTGGCAGACTTATTGAAAGATAAGAAAAAACTCACTTATGTCAACTTGATTCCTTATAATACAGTGGAAGAACATGACTTGTATCAACGAAGTACAAAAAAAGATACATTGGCTTTTTATGATATCTTAAAGAAAAATGGCATTAATTGTGTGGTCAGACAAGAATTTGGCTCTGATATTGATGCAGCATGTGGTCAACTTAGAAGTAAGCAAATGAGAAAAGAGAAGAGTAAATAAACTAAAAAAGCTACGCCATTTTGATAATGACTGTAGCTTTTCTCTATCTTATGATTAGTTTTTGAAGCACGTGACCTATCATTGCGACTATCATAGCAATTACGATTCCAATAAATAATCCGATAAATCGGTTAGCAATCGAGATACCACTTGGGAAAATAACGAGTGCTGCATTCATGGCAGCAATCGAATTAACAACCGTTTTGTGTTGATAGTCAACTAAAAAGTAACTGATGAATCCTACTGTTAAAATAAAGACAATGGCATAAGGTGTTGGAATTAGTTTAACTAAAAACAAATAAAAGACAATCACGCCAAACGTTGTTCCAATAATGCGTTCGCGTGTTTTTTTGACCGTTTCACTGAAATGAATTTCAGTCAATGACATCGCCACAATACTAATCCAAAGTGGCTTAGGTGCATGGAGTAAAATCGCAATTGTCATCGCTATTGAGACACTTAACGTCATCTTGAACAAATAAAAAGGATGTGTTAGTGAGCGAGTGATTTGTTCTTTTAGTGTAAGTTGTGAGTTGCTTAAAGGTTGTTTTTTAGTTGATTTAGTAGCTAATACACTTAGTACAATACTTCCTACAAGCAAACAAATGATTCGGTTTAGTGCATTTGATGACTCTACAGGTGTTGCCTGACAGAATAAAAAATTTATTAAATAAGGGATTGAATACTGAAAAACAATGGGTTCAGCAGTTAATAATAAAATCAGAAACGTAAACCCAGCGTAAATAACACATAAACCAAGTGGCCTATCATGTGGCAATTGGGATACGATCCCACCTAAAGGAAAGAGTAATAAGTTGGTGAGTGTCAGAACGCTATCTTTTACACCAAAATTAATTTTTGGAAACATTAAAAATCCAACACTTAACGCAACAATGGGAAGAAGATTTTCTTGACCGAAAATCAGTGTAAATAGTAAGATAAAAAGTAAATTACTCGTATAATCAATCAAATTGTTATGAAAATTTTTTTGTATATGTGTGGTTAGTTTAGTTAGCATGAATCAGTCATCTCCATTTTATTAGTACACAAATATGTACTAATAAGGTATCATGAAGAGGATAAAAAAGTCAATTTAGGAGGATGAAAAATGGATGATATTTCAAATAAATTACTAAAACTATTACCATATTGGCATTTTAATGTCGAAAGACGAATCAAA
The DNA here is from genome assembly GCF_022655055.1 of Vagococcus sp. CY52-2. Classification (NCBI taxonomy): domain Bacteria; kingdom Bacillati; phylum Bacillota; class Bacilli; order Lactobacillales; family Enterococcaceae; genus Vagococcus; species Vagococcus changpingensis. The sequence goes on from NZ_CP093384.1 coordinate 823,967, forward strand.
CAAAAAAATGAACTGAATATTACGTATGAAAGTTATTATTGTTTATTAGGACTCACAAAAGTCAACTCTCTTACGATGAAAGAAATAGCGACGGATTTTTATTTTGGGAAACAACAAACCACGCGCATTATTAATCAATTACTCGAACACGGATTTGTTGAAAAAGTAGTGAGCCAACAAGATAAGCGTGTTACGCATGTTTCAATTACAGAAAACGGTAGAATGTATTTGCAAAAAAATCCATTCGATACCACAGATTTAAAAGAGGACTTGTCTCGTCGTTTAACTCAAAAAGATATGAAAGAATTTAATGAGAGTCTTGATGTCTTACTAAAAATTTTTAAAAAATTATAATGTTTGCATCAAAATATTTTTAATAGACTATTTAGATAAAGTTTACAAATAACTTGTGTTATAATATTTTGGTATATTGTTTAAGGGGGTGTTGAGATGAAACAAGCGATTAGACAAGGTATATTGGCTAAATTAAAGCATCTAGCAACACAAGAAGATAAAAAACATGCCTTAGAAGAGGATATGCTGTCTCGTTTATATGAAACTGACCAGTGGAGACAAGCAAATGTGATTGCCACGACTTACCCAATGACGCATGAATTTAATACAATAAAATTGATGAATCAAGCTTTTTTAGAAGGAAAAACGATTGTTATTCCGAAAACAAAAAAGCGTGGTGAGATGGATTTTTATGCCTATCATGATGACGTTGCGTTAGAATTAACACCATTTGGCGTGTATGAGCCAGTGGGCAGTCAACTCTATGATAAAAAATCAATTGATTTGATGATTGTTCCAGGGGTGGGATTTACACAAGAAGGCAAACGTATAGGTTATGGCGGCGGATTTTATGACCGATATTTAACTGATTTTAAAGGTCATACCATTAGTTTGGTTTTTGATGAACAGTTATTAGAAGAATTAGAAATAGAAGAACATGATAAGTTAGTTGATGCATTAATTTGTGCACATAAGGGGGAACTTTATGAGGGAATATAATACAAGTTATTGGATGCATTTCAAAAGAGGCCCATACTTTACGTATACGTTTTTAGCCATTCAAATAGTGGTGTTTATTTTGATGGAACTTGTTGGTATAAAACAAGGGATTTATTCTGGATCAGAAGATGTGGGAATATTATATCAATTTGGTGCTATGACCCATGCAGCCATTATTTTAGATGGCGAGTTTTGGCGACTTGTGACGCCTATTTTTGTCCACATTGGTTTTTTCCATTTATTATTAAATTCGTTGGGACTATATTTTGTAGGCCGTATTTTAGAGCCTTTAATTGGTCACACTCGATTTTTCCTTGTTTATATGTTAAGTGGAATTTTTGGTAATTTATGGAGTTTTGCCTTTGGTTCATCTAATTCTATTTCAGCAGGAGCGAGTACGTCACTTTTTGGAATTTTTGCGGCATTTATTATTCTAGGTCAGATTTATAAACATCATCCTGGTATTAAATACATGTCACGCAATATGACTCTTCTTATACTCATGAATTTAGTTATGAATTTATTTGATTCAGGTGTGGATATTATGGGGCATTTTGGTGGTGCATTAGGTGGATTACTTGTGATGATGGTCGTTGGCGTACCGTCTAGTCGATTAGGTTTTAATGAAAACATTGATTGGAAAAAGCGTGTGATAGCACTTGTTTTCTTCGTCGTATTGTTCGTAGGATGTTTTTATAAAGGATTTAGTAGATAAAATAAAAATAAATTCAGACGAGACTAGGAATATCTGGTACTTATCTGTATAATAAGGTCGGTAGTGAAAATTGAGAACAATGTATGATGTACAACAGTTATTTAAACGATTTGGTATCTTTATTTATGTTGGAAATAGATTATGGGATATTGAATTAATGATGATTGAATTAAAACAACTTGAAGAAGCCGGATTAATTGATAAACAGGAATACGTAAAGGCGATGCTTGTTTTAAAACATGAACATCATCTTGAAGAAGATTATCAGGAGGGACAATAATGAAAAATAAATTAATTGGAATTGATTTGGGTGGAACAACAGCAAAATTAGCGATTTTAACTGAAGATGGTGACATCCAACAACGATGGAGTGTGGAAACAAATATTGAAGATGATGGAGCTCATATTGTTCCAAATATTATTGAGTCCATCAAACACAGACTAGATTTATATAACATGACAGCATCTGATTTTATCGGAATTGGTATGGGAACACCAGGAACAGTCGATAAAGAAAAAGGAACGGTGATTGGCGCCTATAATTTAAACTGGTCAACGCTTCAAGAAATAAAAAAACCAATGGAAGAAACATTTGGTATTCCGTTTGATTTAGACAATGATGCAAACGTTGCAGCACTTGGTGAACGATGGAAAGGTGCTGGAAACAATGCACCTGATGTGACATTCATTACGCTTGGAACAGGTGTAGGTGGCGGGATTATCGCAGAAGGGCAATTATTACATGGCGTAGCAGGGGCAGCTGGAGAAATTGGTCATTTAACAGTAGATCCAACAGGATTTGATTGCACATGTGGAAAAAAAGGATGCCTTGAAACTGTGGCATCAGCTACAGGTGTGGTTCGTTTAGCCAGAGAGTTAAGTGAAGAATACTCTGGTGATTCAAAATTAAAAACAATGATTGATGATGGACAAGAAGTGACAAGTAAAGATGTATTTGACTTAGCTAAAGACAATGATCACTTTGCTTTATTAGTTGTGGATAAAGTGTGCTTCTATCTAGGTTTAGCCTGTGGTAATATTGGAAATATGCTTAACCCACAAGAGATTGTCATTGGTGGTGGTGTATCCGCAGCTGGAGATTTCTTATTAGAAAAAGTTCAAGATTATTTTGAAGAGTTTACATTCCCACAAGTCACAAAAAGTACTTCAATAAAATTAGCAGAGTTAGGAAACTCAGCTGGTGTGATTGGTGCAGCATCTCTTGCGTTAAAATTTAAAGAAGAAAAATAATTAATTAAAGAAAGGTAAATGCCCTGTGAGTTTTTTTGCAACGTTAAATATTATATTACTTATTGTTATTATTGGTTATGGTTTATATAAATTATTCTTTTTTATTAAACGAAAGAGAGCAGCTGAGTGGATTGAACAAGACAAGTTTCAAGAAACGATGAGAACAGCTCAAGTGATTGACGTCAGAGAAAAAGAAGATTACAATCGTGGGCATATTTTAGGAGCAAGAAGTGTTCCTTATACAATTGCTAGAGCTCATAAAGAATATTTATTGGCTATTCGTAAAGACGCTCCTGTGTATTTATATGACAATCGTACTAGTATGGCAATTTATATGGCTGGTTTACTAAAAAAAGAAGGATACAAAGATATCTATATCTTAAAAGGTGGCTATATGAATTGGACAGGTAAGACAAAGAAAAAATAATTAAAAAAAGATGTCGGAAAGGTCCGACATCTTTTTTAATTGACTGAATGAATACTTGTTTTGGTTACTAATGGATAATGGATTAAATCTGAGGCGTCAAGGTCTTCATGATGCAAGTAAACGGCACTAATTTGGCTATTATTATAGGTTTTATAGTAATAAATGCCTGTATCTGTATCACAACAAGAAGAATAGATAGTATATTCATAGTGTTCCTCGCCAACGTCGCATAACCCTTTTGTTTGCCACACAGAAGATAAAATATGGAAAAACTGATTGATATCTTCTTCCACAGTTTGAAATTTTAGGCTGTGTTCTTTAGTGAAGGTTGCACGAACAAAACGTGACATAGAGGATAAATCTCCTGGTAAACCAATTGCTCCCATACCATTACTGTAGATATCTAAATCTAGTTCTGGTGCAAATAAGTTCGCACTTGTTTTAGAAGATAAATGTCTGTAGTTGTTTAAATTAAATAGTTGAGTGGGAAATGGTGGATTGTTTGTCAAAACACCGACAGGATTGTCATAGACATGTAAACCATCTCTATCAGACTCAACTGTTATAGCAGCATGTTTATCAGCAATGATCCAATGCAGTGGAGAGTTTGGAAACTCAGGACTGAAAGCCACATCAGTGATAATGAGATCATCTAAAAGTGATTTAACCTCATCAATGGTGGTACATTGAGACAACACATAAGGAATCAACTCAAAAGATGCGATACTTTTTTCTGTCTTTTCGTCTGGTTGATAAAAAGCATTTTTAGGATAGTTCAATCCAGCGATACTCAAGCCTTTTTCATTGGTCGCATCAAAATAAAGTGGGTAGTTATCTGAAATTACAGCCATGCCAATCATCGCAAAATGAGAGGATAAAGTTTGCCCGTTTCTTAATTCAAACACGACATTTCTAGGTGTAATGACGACTTCTTGATTAAATGTGTAATCTAAATCAAGGTTTCGTCCAAAATAATGATGGTTTCCATTAAAACTAACTGATGTACACATATTGTCATCTCCTAAATAAAATATACTATGAGTATAATGCTAAAAATATTTATAACAATGAATTTTTTATGAAGATTTATTAACTATTTTATTAATTGTTGGACGTGTTCTTTAAAAACGGGAACAATATCTGATTGAAATTCTGGATGTTTGGCAAACCAACGAAAATTTAGTGGAGATGAGTGGACAATAGGGAAATAGGTTGGTAAGTATTCTTCATAAGCAAAAACTGTTTCGGTTAATGTTTTTTTCGCTTTATCTTTTAAATAATACTTTTGAGCATATGTCCCCATCAAAATAGTTAACTCAATGTTTGGCATGCAGTCAATTAAAGCTGGGTGCCATTTTGCAGTAAAATTCTTTCTAGGTGGTAAGTCACCATGAGTTGCTTTTCCTGGAAAATAAAAATCAAGTGGCAATACGGCAATTTGTTTTGAATTATAAAATATGTCGTCTGTTACACCCATCCATTCACGTAGTTTTGCACCACTTTTATCGCGAAAGACTTGTCCTTTTTCTTGCGTTCTAATACCAGGCGCTTGTCCAATTATTAAAATTTTTGCTTCAGGATAAGCCATAAAGATGGGTTGCCATCCTTTATCGGTAAATTCTTTATTCTCTGGGTCTGAGATGATTTCTTGTTTGATTTCTTCAATAGTCATGTAAAAAACTCCTTTCGGTGGTAATAAAAAAACCAAAAAATAACATTAGCTATTTTTTGGTCAAATAATACTATCTTGCTCTACTTTTTCTCATTGCTTTTTTACGGTTATCTTCAATTAATTCTTCTTTTTCTTCGATTGGTTCAATTAGAACTTTTTTAACGCCTAAAGCCACACCTGTTAAAGCGGCTAAAGTGGTTGCAGTTCCTACTAAAAATCCTTTTGAAAATTTCTTCATAGTACCTCACGTCCTTATCTGAATTTATACCTTTATTATACGCATTTTATAATAAAAATCTAGTGATAAGGCATACAACATCTATTAATTTCATTTTAAAATGGTAAAATTGTATGTGAATGGAAGTGATAAAATGATAAAAGTAATCGCACATAGAGGAAGTAAAGGAACGCATCCAGAAAACACACTACCGGCGTTTCAAGAAGCCATTGATGTAAAGGCAGATGGAATCGAATTAGATGTTCAGTTAACATGTGATGGTAAGTTGGTTGTGATTCATGATGAAAAATTAAACCGAACCACGAATGCAAAAGGGTGGGTAAAGGATTTAACTTTAGCAGAAATTAAAGAACTAGATGCAGGATCTTGGTTTGCTGAAGAATACAAAGATACAAGAATCCCAACATTAGAAGAAGTTTTAAATTTATTAAAACATAATCGGTTTAGTGGGTTGTTGAATATCGAATTAAAAACAGATAGAGTAGAATACTTAGGTATCGAACAAAAAGTGTTGCGAGCTTTGGAACAAGCTGACTTGTCTTGTACAGTTGTGTTATCTAGTTTTAATCGTGATACAGTGAGACGACTTAAAGCACTGGATGATACTTATGAAACAGCCTTTATTTCATTTGGAAATCAAAGAGATGTTGCATGGTTAGATAAACAACGAGGGATAAATAGTTTTCATCCAGATATTCGATGGTTGAAACGACATATGGATCAAACGACAGACATTGAAACGATTAGACCGTGGACAGTGAATAAAGAAGCCGATATGCAATTTTGTATGAAGCACCATTTGGCAGGGATGTTCACAGATTTTCCTAAAAAAGCATTAGAGGTAAGAGATAATGGATAAACAAAAAGTTCTTGTTATCGTTGGGCCGACTGCAGTTGGAAAAACGGCTCTAGGAGTCAAACTAAGTCAACGCTTTAATGGCGAGGTTATTAGTGGGGATTCACTACAAGTTTACAAACAATTAGATATTGGCACAGCGAAAGTAACGACAGAAGAGATGCAAGGTGTGCCACATCATTTAATTGACATTAAGGAACCAACAGAAACCTATTCCGCTCATGAATTTAAACGTCATGCAACAGAGTGTATAAATGAATTAGCCTTACAAAATAAATTGCCTATTATAGTAGGTGGCACAGGTCTTTACATTCAGTCGCTCCTTTATGATTTTCATTTAGGCTCATCAGAGGTAAGCGATGAGGAAAAGAAAAGCCGTAAAAAGTGGGAAGAGTTTGCTGAAAACTTATCTAATGAAGAATTATGGCAAGAATTAGAAAAAATGGATAAAAAAGGGGCAGATACTATTCACCCGAATAACCGAAAACGGGTGATACGTGCGTTGGAAGTGTTTGATTTAACGGGAAAAAGTATCAGTGAGCAACAACAGATTGATTTAATGGATCTGTCAAAAAGTTCGTTTGATGTGAAACTGATTGGGTTAACCACTGATCGAGAAGTTTTGTATAATAGAATCAATCAGCGAGTTGACATCATGATGGATGAAGGCTTGTTAGATGAAGCCAAGATGGTCTACGAGTTAGATTGCCCACAAGCAAGTCAAGGCATTGGCTACAAAGAATTTTTTCCTTATTTTGAAGGAAAGTGTTCACTGGAAAAATCAGTGGAGGAAGTGAAACAACATTCAAGACAGTATGCTAAACGCCAATTGACTTGGTTTAGAAATCGAATGCCTGTTGAGTGGTGGGATATTGTTTTAGAGGAGACCAATATGAGTAAACTAGAAGAGGATGTTTCTAAGTGGTTGGATAAGAAAGAAGGAATGACATGATAGAACGCGTTGTAACCGTGGGGGTTGAAACCCAAGAAAATTTTTATTATTTTGACGAATCAATGAAGGAATTAGAAAATCTAACACAGACGGCACAAGGTGAAGTCGTTGGGACAATGACACAAAAAAGACCAACGATTGATCGCCGGACGATTATTGGAAAAGGAAAATTAGTTGAACTTGAAGCACTTGTGGCATCAACTGATGCGGACATGGTGATTTTTAATCATGAGTTAACTGCTAGACAGACAGCTGTGATTGAAGAAGCCGTGAAAGTAAAAGTGATTGACCGTGTGCAATTAATTTTAGATATTTTTGCCTTAAGAGCAAAATCAAAAGAAGGTCAGTTGCAAGTTGAACTGGCGCAGTTGTCATATCTTTTACCAAGATTAAGTGGACAAGGAGCCAGTATGTCACGTCTTGGTGGGGGTATTGGGACACGTGGACCAGGGGAGACAAAACTTGAAACAGATCGACGTCACATCCGATTTAAAATGACACAGATTAAACAAGAGTTAAAAGAAATTGAAAAACATCGCGAAAGAAGTCGTAAAAAACGTCAAGAATCTGACACCATGCAAGTGGGCTTGATTGGCTACACCAATGCCGGGAAATCTACTATTATGAATTTGTTGACGAAAGCAAATACGTATTCAGAAGATCAATTATTTGCGACACTGGATCCGTTGACGAAAAAATGGGAATTGCCAACAGGAACACAGGTGACATTGACTGATACAGTTGGGTTTATTCAAGATTTACCGACACAATTAATTGAAGCTTTTCAATCAACTCTTGAAGAAAGTAAAGCCATGGACTTTTTACTTCATGTAGTCGATGTGACGTCAACTAATCGTGACCAGCAAGAAAAAACCGTACTAAAATTGTTGCATGAGTTGGATATGGACCATATTCCAGTGCTGACTGTCTACAATAAGGCGGATTTATTGGAAACAGAATTTGTGCCAACACTCTTTCCAAATTGTTTAGTATCAGCTAGACGCTTAGAGGATAAAGAGAAATTAACACAAGATATTATGACATTTTTAAAAGAAAACTTAACCAAGTACCATTTATTTTATTCACCAGCAGAAATGAAAGATTTTAATCAATTAAAAGATGCGACGTTATTGGAAAGTTATGAATATGATGAATCTTTGAATGAATATGAATTAATCGGGTACGCAAAAAATGTGGCACGTTGGAGAAAAGGGGATAGTGAAGATGAGTTGGAGTGGTAAGTTACATCCAGAGTTAGTAGAAACCATCGAAGAGGTGGATAAAGATATATTAGAAGAACGTCAAAAAATGCAAGATGTTGCATTAGCTAATCAAGCAAAAGTGTTAGATGCGTTTAGAGAACATCACGTATCAGAAAGTCATTTTGTCCCATCAACGGGGTATGGATATGATGATATTGGAAGAGATGCATTAGAAGCAGTTTACGCGTCAGTATTTCATGCAGAAAAAGCGTTAGTGAGACCACATATCGTCTCAGGCACGCACGCGATTTCGATGACTCTATTTGGTTTGCTTCGTCCAAATGATGAATTGATTTACATTACTGGCACACCTTATGACACATTGCTTGAAGTGATAGGGGTCGCTGGAGATGGCATTGGGTCGTTAAAAGAATACAACATTGAGTATAAAGAAGTGGCATTAAAAGAAAATGGCTTGGTGGACTTTGAAAAAATAAAAGAAGCTATTTCTGATAAAACAAAAGTTATCGCCATTCAACGCTCACGTGGTTATGATTCTCGTCCATCATTTACTGTCGAACAAATTGGTGAGATGATTCGATTTGTTAAGCAAATTGATGAGAATTTGGTGGTATTTGTTGATAATTGTTACGGCGAATTTGCTGAAGAAATCGAGCCAACTGATGTTGGGGCAGATATTATGGCAGGTTCTCTAATAAAAAATCCTGGTGGTGGTATTGCCAAAACGGGTGGATACATTGTCGGAAAAGAAGACTTAGTTGATAAGGTATCGTATCGTTTAACCACGCCTGGAGTTGGTGGTGAGGGTGGTGCGATGATTTATAGCACACATGAGATGCTACAAGGATTTTTCTTAGCACCACATGCCGTCAGTCAAGCCATTCAGGGGGCGATTTTTACCGCGCGATTATTAGAAAAGTTTGATGTAGAGTCAACACCAAAATGGAACGATAAACGCACGGATTTAATTCAAATGATTGAATTAAATGATAAGGAAAAAATGATTGCCTTTTGTCAATCCATTCAAACATGTTCACCAATTGACGCACATGTTTTGCCAATCCCTTCATATATGCCGGGATACGAGGATGATGTGATTATGGCTGCTGGAACATTTGTGCAAGGTGGTAGCTTGGAACTAACAGCTGATGGGCCAATAAGAGAACCATACCAATTGTATGTTCAAGGTGGATTAACGTATGAACATGTTAAAATTGCCGTCTGTGAAGCAGTCAATAGTATCTATTTCTAAAGTTTTTAGAAAGTTAGTTAATTGTGTGAGATAATCTCACATGATTAATTGACTTTCTTTTTTTTTATTGTTATCCTGTTTTTAACCTTTTATGAAAGGAGAAGAAAAATGAATAAAAGAGACTTAAAACGTAGTAAATCTGTGTTTCCGATTGGCTCGGTGATGTTACTAACAGAACTGACTGCAAGGCAAATTCGTTACTATGAAGAACAACAATTAATTCATCCTGAAAGAAATGAAGGAAACAATCGATTATTTTCTCTCAATGATATTGATCTTCTACTGGACATAAAAGACATGTTAGACGATGGGTATACCATTAAAGACATTAAAGCATCTTTTGATAAGGAAAAAAGAAAACAGGAAAAATTATCAGAAGAAAAAATCCGGATTGCTTTATACAATGATTTAATGAAAGAAAGTCGCTTTAACAGATACTAGGTGTTAAAACTTTAATTAAAAGGGTGGAAAACAATGGCAAATTATTCAACAAAAGAAGAAATCAAAGCAGTTGTAGAAAAAGAAAATGTTCGATTCTTAAGACTAATGTTTACTGACATTTTAGGTAGAATTAAAAACGTAGAAGTTCCAATTAGCCAATTAGATAAAGTTTTAGACAACAAAATGATGTTTGACGGATCTTCCATCGAAGGATTTGTGCGTATCGAAGAAAGTGACATGTATTTATATCCTGATCTTGCCACATGGATGGTTTTTCCATGGGAAAGTGAAAAAGGAAAAGTAGCCCGTGTGATTTGTGATGTTTATGGAACAGACGGCAAACCTTTTGCTGGAGATCCTCGTAGTAACTTAAAACGTATTATGAAAGAAATGAAAGAATTAGGTTTTACTGGATTTAATATTGGACCTGAACCTGAATTTTTCTTATTTAAATTAGATGAAAATGGCAACCCGACGAAAAAATTAAATGACCAAGGTGGCTACTTTGACTATGCGCCAGTTGACTTAGGTGAAAATTGTCGTCGTGATATTGTATTAGAATTAGAAAGTTTAGGATTTGAAGTAGAAGCGTCTCACCATGAATGTGGACCAGGACAACATGAAATTGATTTTAAATACGCTGATGCAGTGGAAGCGTGTGACAATATCCAAACATTTGAATTAGTTGTTCGCACCATTGCTAGAAAACATGGCTTACACGCTACATTTATGCCAAAACCATTGCATGGCATTGCTGGTAGTGGCATGCACATCAACATGTCTTTATTTAACGAGCAAGGAAATGCCTTCTTTGACGAAAATGGTGACGATCAATTAAGTGAAACTGCTTATCATTTCTTAGGTGGTTTGTTAGAACATGCTAGAGGGTATACAGCCGTATGTAACCCAATTGTTAACTCATACAAACGTCTCGTACCTGGTTATGAAGCACCTGTTTATGTGGCATGGAGTGGTAAAAACCGTTCGCCATTAGTACGTGTCCCAAGTTCTCGTGGCTTATCAACCCGTTTAGAATTACGTTCAGTTGATCCAACGGCTAATCCCTATTTAGCAATGGCAGTGTTATTACAAGCTGGTTTAGATGGGATTAAACGTAAACTTAATCCACCTAAAGCTGTGGATCGTAATATTTATGTGATGACGGAAGAAGAACGCGAAGCCGCACATATCACTGACTTACCATCTACTTTACATAATGCTATTAAGGCAATGAAAGACGATGAAATGGTTAAAGAAGCATTAGGAAGTCATATCTTCAATAACTTTATTGAAGCAAAACGTATGGAGTGGGATGCTTACCGTCAATCAGTTTCTGAATGGGAACGCGAGCAATATTTAGAAATGTATTAAAAAAAGAAAACTTGCAGCCAAACTGGTTGCAAGTTTTTTTGTGTTTATTGTCATAGTGGGAATGGTTATATAAATTTGACCGCTGTACCATAAGCAGCAACTGATTGCATATCAGTTCCAATAGAGCCTGAATCAAAACGCATCATCACAATCGCATCAGCTCCCATATTTTTTGCGTTCTCTTTTAATCGTTGAATTGCTAATTCACGAGATTCTTCTTGCATTTCAGTGTAGGCTTTGATTTCTCCACCGACAATATTTTTAAGGCCGGCACCGATATTGCGAACCACGTTTTTAGAATTTGTTGTTAAACCAAATACTTCGCCAATGATTTCATAGTTTTTTCCAGGGATATTTTCTGTTGTTGTAATAAGCATGTGATCAATCTCCTTTGGTTATATTGTTCTTACATTATCTATTTTATACTTAAATTTATGTGAGGATATCCAACTAAAGTTGTATTTTTGTGGTCAAATTCGTCAGCAAATAAAATGAATGGCATCATTTCAAAAAAGATTTGTTTTTAAATCAAGGTGTTAAACCAATGAAGTTAAGAACAATCCAAACTGAAGATGATAAACACGTTAAAGAAGTGATTATTAAGGCTTTTGAGCAAAGTGATCATGGTCATAATGGTGAAGTAATATCAGTCGAAAGAATGAGAGACCTACCAAGTGACAATCAAGAATTGGAAATCGTGGCTCTTATAGATAATGATATCGTGGGACATGGTGTATTAAGTGAGGCAGTGGTAAAACATGAGATAAATGACTTAAAAGGTTTAGTGCTAGCACCTCTGTCAGTGGTACCATAAAACGAACAAAAGAAACGGAACATACCTTTATTACGATTTTAGGTGATCCATCCTTTTATAGTCGATTTGGTTATGTATCAGCGAAGAATTCTCATGTGAGGATTCCACTTGATGTGCCAAGTGAGTACTTGCTGATGAAAAAATTAAAGCCAGATATGACAGAAGGCATCTTGTTTTATAATCGTATATTTGGTTCATGAATAATCTAAGTTTGGTTTATAGTCAGTTTATAAACGTGTCTAGGACGTGTTTTTTAGTCGTTTTTACCACAAGAATATTTTATTATGGCTCATTTTATGCTATGATACGATTAGTAACTATTAAGGGAGATTGAAAAATGATATCAGCAGTTGATTTAAGAGCAGGAAACACATTTGAAAAAGATGGTAAATTAATCAAAGTTTTAGAAGCAAGCCATCATAAACCTGGTAAAGGTAATACGGTTATGCGTATGAAACTAAAAGATTTACGTTCAGGTTCAACCGTTGAAACAACGATGCGTCCTGATGAAAAAGTAAAAAAAGCACATATTGATACAAAAGCTGTACAATACTTATATATCCAAGATGATATGGCAGTGTTTATGGATTTAGAAACATATGAACAATATGAAATTCCCGTATCAGTGATTGAACATGAATTAAACTACTTGTTAGACAACATGGAGGTATCAATCCAATTTTACGATACAGAAGTTGTTGGGGTATCTTTACCATCATCTGTTGTGTTAACAGTAGCAGAAACTCAACCTTCTATTAAAGGGGCAACTGTTTCAGGTTCTGGTAAACCAGCGACAATGGAAACAGGCTTAGTAGTCAACGTTCCTGATTTTATCGAAGTAGGCGATAAATTAGAAATTAACACGTCTGAAGGAAACTACATGAAACGTGCGAAATAATCAATGAATCAACAGTCTGTAATCTAACAGACTGTTGATTTTTTTTGTGCTATATGTGCTATAATAGATGAAAAAGTGGAGGTAATTCAGTATAAAATGGCACACAATGCACGATTGGAACATTGTATTTGATAATAAGTATGCGGATTATTTTACCTTAATGACAAATGACCAATACGTTTCAATTATTTGTTTAAAGACACAGTTTGGTGAATTTTCGCCTATTATGTTTGAGTTAACCGACGTCACAACGAAATTAATGAACCAACCTCATTTTGTCGAATCCATCACGATGGGTTTAGATAAAGTAATTACAATTGAAATGAATGATTTCTTTGGTTTTCAAGATTTAGAAGAAAATCAAATAGAAGGATAAGAAAGAAACGTGAAAAGATATCCTATCAACTAGATAGAGGGTATCTTTTCTTTATGATAAGGGGAGAGTCTTATGCCTGGAATGTCTCGGATGGATAAAAGAAGACAAGAGGAAGCCAAAAAATATGCACCAAAAGATAAAAAAAGTGACAGACGACAACCTAGTGACACACAACGACCCACGAGCCAAGACGTTACGCCGAAAAAGAAACCAAAGAAGAAAAAATCGTTTCTTTTCAAGGTATTAATCGTACTCGTTGCATTAATTGGGTTATCTGGTGTGGGGTATGCTAAAGGGTATTTTACAGCTAAGGTAGATAAAGATAATAAAGAGTTTAACATGACAGCTTTTAATGGTCAAAAAAGTCACGACGATAGCATCAATATTTTATTACTAGGTAGTGACTCGCGTGGAGAAGACCAAGGTCGTTCGGATTCGATTATGATTGCCCATTATAATCGAAAAACGAAGCAACCTCAAATTGTATCAATTATGAGAGATACGTTTGTTGGGATACCGACACATGATGGACTTGAATACAATAAAATCAATGCAGCGTATTCATATGGTGGACCAGAGATGGTGAGACAAACGATTGAAACTAATTTTGGTATCCCGATTCAATATTATGCGGTCGTTAATTTTGATTCGTTTCCTAAAATGATTGACGTGTTAGCACCACGTGGCTTGCCAATTACAGCTGAAAAAGATTTAGAAGTTGAAGGAACAGTGATTAAAAAAGGGCAGACTAATTTAAGTGGTCATGAAGCCTTGCAATATGCTCGTTTTAGAAAAGATGCTGAAGGAGACTTTGGTCGCGTGAGACGTCAGCAACAAGTCATGAGTGCTATCACGAAACAAGCAACAAATCCACTTCATGCATGGAAGTTACCAGAGATGTTAGGAGCGGTTGTTGGCTACACGCAAACGGACGTACCAATGTCTACTTATCTGTCGGTTGGAAGTAGTTATTTATTCAGTTCACATAAATCACTTGAAATCTTAACAGTTCCAGTCGAAGGTTCATGGAACAATGGCTACTATGACTACGCCGGAAGTGTCTTGGAAATCAATGAAGAAATGAATAAGCAAGCCATACAGAAATTTTTCAGTAAATAAAATAGTTTTCAGACTTTACTTTAAACTCTAAGAAACCTATAATGTAAGTTGTGAACTTAGCGTAGTAAATAGAATTGAGGAAATACAATGAAGATTGCAATAGTGACGGATAGCACCGCTTATATACAAGAGCAGTACCAAAATCATAAAAATTTATTTGTCTTATCTGTTCCATTAATCATTGATGATGTGGTTTATCAAGAAGGAATTGATATTACAGACGAAGCATTTTATGAAAAATTAAAAGTAGCCAAAGAATTTCCTAAAACTAGCCAACCTGCACTGGGTGAAGTTTATGAACTTTACGAAACATTAGCTAAGTCAGGATATGATGCAGTAATTAGTATTCATCTATCAACTGGGATATCTGGGTTTATTACGACATTAAATGGTATTTCAAAAGATTTTTCTGACATCGATATTTATCCATTTGATTCTTATATTACAAGTGGTCCAATGGGTCGAATGGTTGAAGTCGCTTTGGAGATGACTGAACATAAGGAAGCAAACCCTAAAGAGATGATTCAACATTTAGAAGAAATGAGACGATTTGCAGAAGGGTATATTGTCGTGGATGATTTAAATCACTTAGTTCGTGGTGGACGGTTAAAAAATGGGGCAGCAATTATTGGAACCTTATTAAAAATCAAACCTATTTTACGTTTCCAAGACGGTGACATTATTTTATCAGAAAAAATTCGTTCTCAGAAAAAAGCCTTGTCTCGCGTGATTGATATTGTGCTTGAGGAAGTGCCAAGTAAACCACATGACAGTATGTTTTATGTGATCCATTGCAATAACATAGAGGTAGCAGAACACGTAAAAGAAGACATGCTAAAAAGAGATAGCCAATTAGAAGTCATTTTATGTGATTTCGGTCCAGTTATTGGGACCCATCTGGGGGAAAAATCAATCGGGATAGGTGTTATTCCTAAAAAATAGTGACATGGTAGGAGGATAATTTAAATTATCCTTCTTTTTTAATAAATTTAATGGAAAAGAGTGAAGAATAATGATAGAAAGTACACATAGACCAAGTCAAGTTGTGGTGGATTTATCTGCCATTGAATACAATATTAAACAAGAATTAGCTAGATTAAATGATGAGCAAGTCTTATTTGCAGTCGTTAAAGCCAATGCATACGGTCATGGTGCAATCAAAGTCGCACAAGCGGCCGAAAAAGCCGGCGCAACAGGTTTTTGCGTGTCAAATTTGGATGAAGCGCTGGAATTAAGAGAAGCCGGCATCACGTTACCGATTTTAGTATTGAGTTATGTGTCGCCAAACTATATCGATTTAGCTATCTCACAAAGCATTTCTTTAACTGCTCCTTCACTTGAATGGCTAAAACAAGTTGAAGAGACTCTAGCAGAAAAACCTATGATGAATCCATTAAGTGTGCATTTAAAAATTGATACAGGGATGGGACGCATTGGATTAAGAGATGAAGATGAAATGGTTCAAGCAAAAGAATTATTTGTTTTATCCAATCACATGACGTTAGATGGTATTTTCACGCATTTTTCTTGTGCAGATACGAAAGACACGACGTATTTTGAATTGCAACAACAACGATTTACTCGTGCAATGGATATTTTCTCTGATTTAGAGATTCGCTACATTCACACATCAAACTCGGCGACAGCTTTATGGCATGATGCGTGGAATAGTAATTTGATTCGTTTGGGTGATGCGTTATATGGCTTAAATCCTTCAGGGAAAGCCCTTGATCTGCCTTATGAGTTAAAACCAGCGTTGTCTCTTACAACCGAGCTAATCCATGTTAAACAAGTATCTGCCGGAGAAAAAATTGGGTATGGTGCGACATATACTGCTGAAAAGGAAGAATGGATTGGTACACTTCCCATTGGTTATGCGGATGGATTGATTCGTAAATTCCAAGGTTATAAGGTGATTATTGATGGAGAATATGCTGAAATAGTGGGACGAGTGTGTATGGATCAATGTATGATTCGTTTGTCAAAAAGATACGCTGTTGGGACACCGGTGACTATTTTTGGAAAAAATGGTGAGCTAGAAAACACATTAGATGACGCTGCTGAATTTATTGACACGATTAATTATGAAATCGTGTGTGGCTTAACGGATCGATTGCCACGTTATTATCTAAATGAAAGGATAAACAATTAGATGATTACGGCGTATTTAAATATTTTAGTGGTATTTGCGATGATCTTTTTAGGCTATATGCTGACTAAAAAACAATGGTTTGATAATCATATCGCCAATGTATTTTCAAAATTAGTGTTAAATATCACGTTGCCTTTAAGTATGTTTTTAAATATGACCCAAAAATTTACTCGAGCAGAATTTTTAGAACTATTCACAGGATTAGCATTACCATTTGTCTCGATTATTGTGACGTTTTTGATTAGTATGGTGTATTCTCGTATTACGCGTGTACCAGATACGCGTAAGGGATCGTTTCGTACCATGTTTACGGCGGCTAATACTATTTTCATGGGATTACCTGTCAATATGGCTATTTTTGGTGAAAAAGCCATTCCTTATGCATTGCTTTACTATATTTGTAATACCACGTTTTTCTTTACAGTTGGTATTATGTTGATTAGTCGAGATAACCCAGATAACCATTTAGAAAAAGCCAATTTTAGTTTTGAAAAATTATTGAAGCAATTATTGTCACCGGCTATTTTAGGGTTTTTTGTTGGAATTTTATGGATGTTGACTGATATGGCCGTGCCAAAACCGATGATTGATTTTTCTTCTTATGTTGGTGGGATGACAACCGCTCTGTCTCTTTTTGTGATTGGCATTATCATTTATCAAACAGGATTTAAAAATTTAAAAATGGATAAAGATGTCGCGGGTGTGATGCTTGGTCGCTATATTATTTCACCGCTTGTGGTATATGGGTTATCTTTTATTATTCCTGTACCTAGTTTGATGTTAAAAGTCTTTATTTTACAATCTGCCATGCCAGTTCAAAATGCGTTACCCATTTTAGCAAAAGGTTACGGAGCAGATGCAGAATTTGCGACAACATCATTAACTTATTCCATCATTTTATATACTGCCTTTATATTCGTCATTTTAACATTATTTTTTTAGTTGAAACTGTGCTATAATGCCAAAGGAACGTAAAGGAAGGTGAATACAATGACAAAATTTAACCAATTCGGATTAAACGATAACTTAATCCAAGCATTAGACGAAATAGGATTTAAAGAAGCAACAGAAGTGCAAGAGACATTGATTCCAGTGATAAATAAAGGAAAAAGTGTTGTTGGACAATCACAGACAGGTTCAGGAAAGACACACACGTTTTTATTACCACTGATGAATAAAATAGATACCAAAAAAGAAGAAGTTCAAGTCATTATCACAGCACCAAGTCGTGAGTTAGCAGAACAAATCTATCAAGCAGCCAATCAATTGGCTGGTCACTATGATGATGAGCTACGTGTGAGCAACTATGTTGGTGGAACAGATAAAAAACGCCAAATGGACAAGTTAGCAAACCAACAACCTCATGTTGTGATTGGAACGCCTGGTCGTATTTTAGATTTAATCGAAAGTGGTGCACTAAAAACACATACAGCATTTGCTTTTGTCGTGGATGAAGCGGATATGACACTTGACATGGGATTTTTAGAAGATGTCGATAAAATTGCCGCAACATTACCTGGTAACTTACAAATGTTAGTCTTCTCAGCGACAATACCAGTGAAATTAAAACCATTCTTGAAAAAATACATGGACAATCCTGTTGTGGAACATATCAAACCAACGTCTGTTATTTCTGATACGATTGACAACTGGGTTATCTCGACAAAAAGTAAAGACGTGGAGCAAGTCGTGTATGATTTATTAACGATTGGCCACCCGTTTTTAGCAATGGTGTTTGCGAACACGAAACAAAAAGTCGATGAAATCACTGATTTCTTAAAAGAAAAAGGCTTAAAAGTGGCGAAAATTCATGGGGATATTCCACCACGTGAACGTAAACGTGTGATGAAAAGCATTCAAAACTTAGATTATCAATTTGTGGTAGCGACAGATTTAGCTGCTAGAGGGATTGATATTGAGGGCGTTTCTCATGTGATTAATGCGGAAATTCCAAAAGATCTAGAATTCTTTATTCATCGTGTGGGCCGTACTGGTCGTAATGGACTTCCAGGTATTGCCATCACGTTATATGAGCCAAAAGATGAATCGGCATTGGCTGAATTAGAAAAACTTGGTATTCGATTTGAACCAAAAACCATCAAAAAAGGGGAAATTGTGGATCATTATGATCGCAATCGTCGTGAGCAACGTTCACGTACGCAAAAACAATTAGACCCAACGATGATTGGTATGGTGAAAAAACAGAAGAAAAAAGTCAAACCGGGTTACAAGAAAAAAATTCGTTACGCAATTGCTGATGATCAAAAACAAAAACGTAAAATTGAGCAACGTCAATCAAATAGAAGCAAACGCAAAGCAAGAAAACAAGATTTTTAATCAACAAAAAAACGACGAGAAAATCCCTCGTCGTTTTTTATGTTAGTCTTCTTTTACTAAAAGGATTCCAGAACTTGTTCCAAGTCTGTCAGCACCCATTTCAATCATGGTGAAGGCATCTTCTTTAGAGCGGACGCCACCTGATGCTTTAACAAAGGCATTGTCTTTAACCGTGTCTTTCATTAGTTTCACGTCTTTAGGTGTTGCACCACCAGTTGAAAATCCTGTTGATGTTTTAACAAAGTCAGCATTTGCTGCTACAGATAATTCACATGCTTTAACGATTTCTTCGTCAGTTAAAAGACATGTTTCGATAATGACTTTTACAATCGCTTTTGGATGACTTGCTTTAACAACTGCTGCAATATCTTGTTCTACGATATCGTATTCTTTATTTTTTAGTGCACCGATATTAATCACCATATCAATTTCTTCTGCACCATTTTCAATAGCATTTGTTGTTTCAAATACTTTGGTTTCTGTTGTGTTTGCTCCTAGAGGGAACCCAATAACTGTACACACTTTTGCTTTGGCATCAGCTAAAATTTCTGCTGCATAGCTTACCCAGAAAGGATTGACACAAACTGAGGCGAAATCATATTCTGCGGCTTCCTCGCACAATGTTTCGATTTGCTCTCTTGTGGCATCTGGTTTTAATAACGTGTGATCGACATATTTTGCTAAATTCATAAAATTAGCTCCTTCAAATAATATTTGTAAACGCTACTGTATTACTACTACTATATTTTACAATGATTATGGTAGAATAGCAACGTAAACTAAGTAGTCATAATTATAAAAAATGACGAATAAAGTTGTTGACAGGCATTTTTTCATTTGTTATTATATGCCTTATAAATCATTGCTTTGAAAAGAAGAGTATATTTTTGGATTGTATAAAGAGACCTCGGATGGTGAGAAAGAGGAACAAGAAGGAAATAGAAGATGGTCTTTGAGCATAAAAGTATGAGCGTCTACCGCTAGTATTTTTCGGGAGTTCCCGTTACCGGACAACAGTATTTAAAGCGACTGGCTTGCGTACTGGGTAAGATTATTATCGTGAGGTAATAATGAAAAAAGGTGGTAACACGAAACAACGCTTTCGTCCTTTGTTTACTTATGTAAAGTAGATAAAGGACGGAAGCTTTTTTTGTTATCAAGATATAGGAGGCAACATCATGAGTAATATAGAGTTAATTGATGTCTGTAAAACATATAAAACGAAGAAACAAACAGTTGAAGCAGTTAAAGATGTCAATTTATCCATTAAAAGTGGCGACATTTTTGGGGTAATCGGTTTTTCAGGAGCAGGTAAGAGTACATTAATTCGTTTATTGAATTTATTAGAACAACCAACAAGTGGCATCATCGAAGTGGATGGTGAGGACATCACGAAATTAAAAGGAAAAAGTTTACGAGATTACCGAAAAAAAGTTGGGATGATTTTCCAACATTTTAACCTATTATGGTCGAGAACGGTTTTAGACAATGTGTTACTACCTTTAGAATTTAGTCATGTGCCAAAAGCTGAAAGAGAAGCAAGAGCACGTGAGTTGATTAAACTAGTTGGCCTTGAAGGCCGTGAAAATGCTTATCCAAGTCAACTTTCAGGTGGACAAAAACAGCGTGTCGGCATCGCTAGAGCACTAACAAACGACCCAGAGATTTTATTATGTGATGAGGCAACAAGTGCTCTTGACCCACAAACAACCGAAGAAGTACTCGATTTATTGTTAGACATCAACAAACAACTTGGCTTAACCATCGTGTTAATCACGCATGAGATGAATGTGATTCGAAAGATTTGTAACAAAGTCGCTGTCATGGAAACAGGAAGTGTGATTGAAACAGGAGATACTTTATCAGTCTTTAGACACCCAGAGCATGAAGTGACCGCAAGATTTATCAAACAAGACATTCAAGAAGATAGTGAAGAAAACGAAGAAGCGATTCAATACTTGGTGAAACATTATCCTGAGGGGCTATTAGTTCGCTTGATTTTTGAGGGAGATAAAGCAAAAGAAACGGTTATCTCGCAAGTCATTCATGAATACAACATCAACGTCAATATTTTACAAGCCAGTCTTAGACAAGCAAATCATTCATCTTTTGGAACAATGCTTGTGCAATTGACAGGCGACGAGGCAACGGTGTCTGAGAGTTTAATTTATTTTGAACAACATGGCGTAGGAGTTGAGGTGATTTAACATGGAAAAAGGATTAATAGAAACGTATTTTAATTTTAGTGAAATTAATGTCGATGATTTTATCAAAGCCACAAAAGAAACATTGTATATGACGTTTGTCTCAACATTTTTTGTGGTAATTATCGGCCTTATAATTGGTCTAATGCTTTACTATTTCGGAAAAAGCAACAAACCACTTGGTAAGACACTTTACGGAATTGTCTCAATCATCAGTAACACATTCCGTTCGATACCATTTATTATTTTGATTATCTTATTGTTCCCTATCACAAAAGCATTGATAGGCACAATGTTAGGGCCAACAGCGGCATTACCAGCTTTAGTCATTTCAGCCGCACCGTTTTATGCAAGGTTGGTTGATATTGCGTTTCGTGAAGTAGATCCAGGCGTACTTGAAGCTAGTGAAGCAATGGGTGCCACACAATTGCAAATTATTTTTAAAGTCTTAATTCCTGAAAGTGTGCCAGCATTAATCTCTGGTATCACAGTGACCACCATTACGATGATTGGCTTTACGGCTATGGCAGGGGCAATCGGGGCAGGTGGTTTAGGCTCTCTTGCTTATCAAGGAGGCTTTATGGGAAATAAGCATACGATTATCATGGTCGCAACAGTATTAATTCTAATTATTGTGTTTATTTTACAATGGTTAGGCGATTTATTAGTAAAATTAACAGATAAACGAAATTAACATTTAGGGGGAAAAGTAAATGAAAAAAACATGGATTAAATTAGGCGTGGCAGCATTAGCTGTTTTAACGTTGGTTGGATGTGGCAATAGTGGAAGCACAAAAGATAGTGCGTCAGGCAGCGGAAGTAAAGATGATAAGGTGATTAAAGTCGGTGCGTCTCCAACACCACACGCGGAAATTTTAGAAGAAGCAAAACCATTATTAAAAGAAAAAGGGTACGACTTAGAAATCGTGACATTCCAAGATTATATCTTGCCGAACAAAGCATTGGCTGAAAAAGAAATTGATGCCAACTATTTCCAACATATTCCATATTTTAATAAAGAAGTAAAAGAAAAAGGGTATGATTTTACTAATGCAGGAGCAATCCATTT
Organism: Vagococcus sp. CY52-2; assembly: GCF_022655055.1. Classification (NCBI taxonomy): domain Bacteria; kingdom Bacillati; phylum Bacillota; class Bacilli; order Lactobacillales; family Enterococcaceae; genus Vagococcus; species Vagococcus changpingensis. The sequence continues at coordinate 846,348 of NZ_CP093384.1, forward strand.
AGAAAAAATGGGACTATACTCACAAAAAATTAAAGACATCAAAGACTTAGAAGATGGTGCGACAATTTTAGTTAGTAACTCTCAAACTGACTGGGGTCGTGTGATTGGGATGCTTCAAGAAGCAGGACTTGTGAAAGTGAAAGATGGTGTTGATTTAACCACTGCAACATTTGATGATATTTCAGAAAATCCGAAAAAATTAGTTTTCAAATATGACATCGATCCAGCGATGATGGCAACAACATACCAAAACAAAGAGGGCGATTTAGTGGCGATTAATGCCAATTTTGCTGAAAGCATTGGCTTAAATCCTGAAAAAGATGGTGTTTTAGTTGAAGATAATAATTCACCATATGCTAATATCATTGCCGTAAGATCTGAAGACAAAGATTCTGACAAAACAAAAGCCCTTGTTGAAGCATTACATGATCAAAAAATAGTTGATTTTGTTAATAACAAGTGGAAAGGTACCGTTACGATTGTGAATCAATAAGAAATAAAAAAAGTACGAGTTGAATGAAACATTTCAACTTGTACTTTTTTATTTTGAGGTAGTTATTGCAAGATAGAGTTCAAACTTGAAATCAGTTTCCATTTATTATACGATTAATTTATAGAAGTAGTGTTAGAAAAAATCAAAGTGAGGTGTAGAGGGAAAATGTCATTATTAACATTATGGAATCGTTCGTATAACGAAATAAAACATGAAAAGAGGTAGATTATGGATATTTTGTTAACTTTAGGGTTAATTATTTTATTGACAAAAATAGCAGATAGCATTGCAATGAAATTTGGACTTCCATCAGTCGTCGGGAGTTTGATTGTTGGGATATTAGTAGGACCATCTGTTTTTAACATCATACAAAACAATGCCTCAATTGAGTTGTTATCCCACTTGGGAGTTATTCTTCTAATGTTTATTGCTGGTGTGGAAAGTGATTTAAAGATATTAAAAAAGTATTTTAAACCTTCTCTCATCACAGGTCTTCTAGGGGTATTAATCCCATTCGCCGTATTTTTCTTTGCTTCAAGGTCGTTTAATTATTCGCAAGACACTTCACTATTTATTGGTCTAATCTTCGGAGCAACTTCTCTAAGCATCGCCATTCAGGTACTCAAAGAGTTAAATTTCATACAAACAAAAGAAGGATCCATTATTATCGGATCATCTATTTTAGACGATATCATCGTCGTTATCTTGTTGAACTTAGTCTTAAATCTAGTCAACCCCAATACAACTACTGCAGATGTATTACCATTTCTTTTTAAAAATGTATTATTCTTCTTATTTATTTATATCTTCGGAAAATTTATTTTACCTATTATTCTTAAAGGGTTGTCATACTTTATCGTTCCAGAACGAGACGTTGCCTTTTCTTTAATCATGGTGTTCTTACTCAGTTTTTTAGCTGATTGGATTGGTATGTCAGATATTATCGGTGCTTTCTTTGCTGGTATTTTAATCTCACAAACACCATTTGCCGAATATGTTGAAAGAAAAGTAACCAGTATTACTTCTGCATTATTTGCCCCAGTATTCTTTGTAAGCATTGGATTAAAACTTGTTTTAGATGGTTTAGGCGAAAACATGTTATTAATCATTGTCTTTAGCGTACTAGCTATCTTTACTAAATTTATCGGTGGGTTCCTTGGAGGGAAAATCGAGAAATTTGATAACAATAGTAGTGCTATTATTGGTGCGAGTCTGATTTCACGTGGCGAGATGGCATTAATCTTGATTGCGTTAGGACTTGAAAAAGGCTTTATCGATCAAGGAATGTATGCGTCTTTAGTTTTAGTCATTATCTTTACCACAGTGGTTGCCCCAATATTGTTGAAATGGGCGATTGCGCTGGGAGATAAATCAAAAGCAGAATTAGACGACCCAGTGCATGAATCTTAAAAAAAGAAATGTAGACAATATTGTCTGCATTTTTTTGTTATTTGATAGAAATATTAAATGAGAGTGATTATTATCTGCCTTTTTTCCAGATAAGACGTAATTGAAGCACTTTTAAATTGAAGTCCATTCTCAATTAGGTTAGAATTGAAAGAGAGTTAATTTTTATTAAAGTAATAATTTGGAGGGAAAAACATGTCCGTTTTAGAAATAAAGGATTTGCATGTATCAATCGAAGAAAAAGAAATACTAAAAGGTGTTAATTTAACCATGAAAACGGGTGAAATTCATGCCATCATGGGCCCAAACGGAACAGGTAAATCAACTTTATCTGCTGCGATTATGGGAAATCCAAATTATACGGTCACTAAAGGTGAAATTCTTTTAGACGGTGAAGATGTATTAGAAATGGAAGTTGACGAGCGTGCACGTGCTGGTCTATTTTTGGCGGTTCAATACCCGAGTGAAATTCCAGGGATTACAAATGCTGAATTTATGCGCGCGGCAATGAACGCAAAACGTGCTGATGATGACAAAATTTCAGTCATGGACTTTTTAGATAAATTAGATGACAAAATGGCGTTATTAGATATGCCAGAAGAAATGGCTGAACGTTACTTAAACGAAGGATTCTCAGGCGGAGAGAAAAAACGTAATGAAATTCTTCAATTATTAATGTTAGAACCAACGTTTGCGATTTTAGATGAAATCGACTCAGGTCTTGATATTGATGCCTTACAAGTTGTATCAAAAGGAATCAATGAAATGCGTGGCGATAACTTTGGGTCACTTATCATCACTCACTACCAACGACTATTAAATTATATCGTGCCAGATGTGGTTCATATTATGATGGATGGCCGTGTGGTTATGACTGGTGGCGCTGATTTAGCGAAACGTCTTGAAGAAGAAGGATACAAAGGAATCAGTGAAGAATTAGGAATTGATTACGAAGAAAACGAAGAATAATGAAGGAGACAAGATAAATGAAATCTACAAATGTAACTGATTATCTTGACGACGTGACATTATTTTCAGCTAGTCAGGAAGAACCACAATGGATGTTAGAACGTCGTAAAGAGGCGTTAAATAAAATCGATGACTTAGAATTACCAGCAATCGAACGAGTCAAATACCATCGTTGGCCTTTAATGAATGTTGGCGAGTTAAACAATGAAGTGATAAATGAAGAAATCTTGCCTTCTTTTACAGAACTAGAAGATAACCCATTAATCATTCAAGGTCGCACAACGACTTATTTTGAACAAATGCCAGTCGAATTAGCTGAACAAGGCGTGATTTTTACTGATATTTTTACCGCAATGAAAGAGCACAGCGACTTAGTTGAAAAATATTTCATGACAAAAGCTGTGCCAAGTGACGAAGATAAATTAACTGCGTTCCATACAGCCTTTTTAAACGGCGGGGTATTTTTATACGTGCCCAAAAATGTGGTCGTGAAAGACGCATTTGAGTCATTATTTTATCACCAATTAAACGACAGCAGTGCCATGGTAAAACATGTCTTAATCGTAGCGGATGACAACAGTGAGTTAACTTACTTGGAAAGATTCCAATCAGTTGGCGAAACAGCTGAAAAATTAGCAGCAAATATCGTGGTTGAAGTGATTGCTAGACCAGGAGCAAAAGTAAAATTTGCTGCTATTGACCGTCTAGGAAAAGAAGTCAACACGTACTTAAATCGTCGAGGCTACATTATGCGTGATGCGAGTGTGGACTGGGCGTTAGGGTTAATGAGTGACGGAAATGTTGTCGCTGATTTTGACTCAGAACTTGTGGGCGAAGGCTCTCATGCGGAAGTGAAAGTTGTCGCCATTGCAACAGGTCGTCAAATACAAGGAATCGACACACGTGTAACAAACAGAGCGTCACATTCAATTGGTCACATCTTACAACATGGTGTGATTCGTGAGAAAAGTACGTTAACCTTTAACGGAATTGGTCACATTATCAAAGGGGCAAAAGGTGCAGACGCACAACAAGAAAGTCGTGTGTTAATGTTATCTGATAAAGCGCGTGGTGACGCGAACCCGATTTTATTAATTGATGAATTTGAAGTAACAGCAGGACACGCAGCAAGTGCTGGTCGTCTTGACCCAGAAGAATTATATTATTTAATGAGTAGAGGACTTCCTCAAAAAGAAGCAGAAAGATTGGTAACACGTGGATTCTTAGGGTCTGTGATTACGTCAATCCCGGTTAAATCTGTTCAAGAGGAGTTTGTTCAAGTAATTGATAGAAAGCTGGCTGATTAAATGACTGTATCTAAACGCAAACAAGATTTTCCAATTCTTTTTCAACAAGTAAATGATGAGCCACTTGTCTATTTAGACAACGCTGCGTCAACACATGTGCCAACACCTGTGATCAATGATTTGGTGACGTATATGCAAACCAGTCATGCGAATGTGCATCGTGGCGTGCATACATTGGCAGAACGTGCGACAAGTCAATATGAAGCAGCACGAGAAACCGTGCGAGCATTTATTGATGCGAGTAGTGTGAAAGAAGTGTTGTTTACACGAGGGACGACAACAGGACTAAACTGGGTGGCACGTTCACTTGGTGAGTTAGTTGTTGAGCCAGGTGATAAAATTGTGATTAGTCGCATGGAACATCATTCAAACATTGTACCGTGGCAAGAATTAGCCAAACGCAAACAAGCTGAACTCATCTACATTGATTTGACTGAAGACGGTGAGTTGGATATGGCTGATGCGAAAGAAAAAATCGTATCAGGTGTGAAAATTGTGTCGATTGCCCATGCATCGAATGTCTTAGGTGTGGTGAATCCTGTCAAAGACTTAGCGAAACTGGCTCATGAAGTCGGTGCTGTAATGGTCGTTGATGGCGCGCAATCAACGCCACACATGAAGATTTCAGTACAAGAATTGGATTGTGACTTTTATGCCTTTAGTGGTCATAAAATGTGTGCGCCAACTGGGATTGGTGTGTTGTATGGCAAACAAACGTGGCTTGAAAAAATGTCACCCGTTGAGTTTGGTGGTGAGATGATAGATTTTGTCTATGATGATTACAGCACATGGGCAGAGTTGCCATATAAGTTTGAAGCCGGCACACCGAATATTTCTGGGGCGATTGGATTAGCAAGTGCGATCAAGTATTTGGAAGAAATTGGTTTAGATACCATCACAAAACATGAACAGGAACTAGTCGAGTATGTGTTGCCAAAATTACTAGCGATTGATGGGTTTGAGTTATATGGACCAAGAGAAGCGAGAAAACATACTGGTGTGATTGCCTTTAACATTAAAGGCGTACATCCACATGACTTGGCAACCGCATTAGACATGCAAGGCGTGGCGATTCGAGCGGGACATCATTGTGCTCAGCCATTGCTTCGCTATTTGGCTGTTCATTCAACAGCAAGAGCAAGTTTTTATTTTTACAATACCAAAGAAGATGCTGATTCATTAGTTGAATCAATCATCGCTGCAAAGGAGTTTTTCTCAGATGGCTTTATCTAGATTAGACAATCTTTATCGACAAGTTATTTTAGATCATACCAATCACCCACACAACAAAGGGGTATTGGATGAAGCGACTAGCCAAATTGAATTGAATAACCCAACGTGTGGGGATGTGATTCAATTACAACTTGCGATGAAAGATGGGGTAATTGATGAGATTGCCTTTGACGGTCATGGCTGTTCAATCAGTATGGCAAGTGCCAGTATGATGACTGACGCGGTAAAAGGAAAAACCGAAAAAGAAGCCATTGAAATCATTGCCGACTTTTTAGAGTTGGTGCAAGGTGAGAACATTGGTGAGAAGAAAAAAGTCTTGAAAGATGCTCAAATGCTAGGGGGCGTGGCAAAATTTCCTGCGAGGATAAAATGTGCAACACTAGCGTGGAAAGCATTAGAGCGTGGGATTATTGAAGACAATCAAACGGTTGTAACCGAAGAATTACATAGTGAAGAATAAGGAGTGTGACCCAAGTGAGTGAGGTACCACAATTAGAAGAGTATAAATTTGGTTTTCACGACGATGTGCAACCGATCTATACAACAGGTGAAGGATTAACAGAAGAGATTGTTCGCGCGATTTCGGCTAAAAAAGAAGAACCAGAATGGATGCTTGAGTTTCGTTTGAAATCACTGGAAGCATTCCACAAAATGCCAATGCAAACATGGGGACCAGATTTATCTGACATGGACTTTGATAAGATTAACTATTATCAAAAACCAAGTGATAAACCAGCCCGTGATTGGGATGATGTGCCAGATAAAATCAAAGAAACTTTTGAACGTATCGGGATTCCAGAAGCAGAACGTAAATATCTAGCTGGAGCAAGTGCGCAGTATGAATCAGAAGTGGTGTATCACAACATGAAAGAAGAATTCCAAAAATTGGGAATCGTCTTTACTGATACAGACACCGCATTAAAAGAGTACCCGGATTTATTTAAACAATATTTTGCCTCTTTAGTGCCACCAACCGATAATAAATTAGCAGCATTAAACTCAGCAGTATGGTCTGGTGGAACCTTTATCTATGTACCAAAAGGCGTGCGAGTAGATGTGCCACTACAAACATACTTCCGTATTAACGCTGAAAATACTGGACAGTTTGAGCGTACGTTGATCATTGTTGATGAAGGGGCAAGCGTGCATTATGTGGAAGGATGTACGGCACCAACTTATTCAAGCAATAGTTTGCATGCGGCGATTGTTGAGATTTTTACCTTAAAAGATGCGTATTGCCGTTACACAACCATCCAAAACTGGTCTGACAACGTGTATAACTTAGTAACAAAACGTGCTCGTGCAGATCAAGGAGCAACAGTGGAATGGATTGATGGAAACTTAGGGGCTAAAACAACAATGAAATACCCTAGTGTTTATCTTGAAGGAGAAGGCGCGCGTGGAACGATGTTATCTGTTGCGTTTGCTGGAGCGAATCAAATTCAAGATACTGGGGCAAAAATGATTCACAACGCACCAAACACATCAAGCTCAATTGTTTCTAAATCAATCGCTAAAGATGGTGGAGAAGTGAACTATCGTGGACAAGTAACTTTCTCTAAACAAAGTGAAGGGTCAATCTCACATATTGAGTGTGACACGATTATTATGGATGAATTATCGAAGAGTGATACGATTCCATTTAACGAAATCCACAATAGTCACGTGGCATTGGAACATGAAGCCAAAGTATCAAAAATCTCTGAAGAACAACTTTACTACTTGATGAGTCGTGGTTTGTCAGAAGAAGAAGCGACAGAGATGATTGTCATGGGATTTGTGGAACCATTTACGAAAGAATTGCCAATGGAATATGCCGTTGAATTAAATAGACTGATTTCATATGAGATGGAAGGCAGTGTAGGTTAATCATAATATTTAAGCTAGAAACGTTGATATAATAATGTTTCTAGCTTTTTTATATTTTATGAAATTTTTATAATGAGTAGATTGAAATATCTTTAATTTTATTTCTTCTCTTCTAGCTTTAAATTTTTTTCATATAAATCCAGTTCTCTATCTTTTTGATCTAACTCTCTATTCTTCTGATATAATTTTTGAATTTCAATGTTATTTTCTATTTCCTTTTGTTTATTTTCTATAATACTAGTTTGTATATCAACAAAAGGCTGTACGAAGGTTCCTACTGCACCTAGAGCAGTACATATGGTTAAAATGGTTTTTGAGTATAAATTAATTATCGATTTGTTGACTGGTTTATCAGATAATTTAGATGGTCCTCCAATAGGTTTAAGAGTATTAAAGTCATACTCGAATTGTAGTAATAACTCAGCTTGTTCATTTGATAAATCAAGATTTTCAATAAAGTTTTTGTAAGTCATATTATTATTTTTCAAATAATTTTGAAGGTTTAAAGCAAACATTGTACTGTTTGAGGCAAGGTTTTTTATAGGAGAATCAGTAAGCATATCTATTGTAAAGCAAGTTGCATAAAAGGTTTCCACTCTTTGTTGTGGACTTTGATTAGAACAATTTTGTAAAGTATTATCTAAGTCAGTAAACAGTAAATTTAGGTCATTATAAGTCATTATAAAATCAGCCCTTTTAAAATAATATTATCAAAATAGAATGTAACATACAATTAGTTTATTTTGTTAAATTAATTAAAACAATAATAACGAACGAAACAGGGTTTAACCATTTAGATACAATGAAAGATAGTCAATGTCGCTATATCTTACAACCCGATGTGACAGCTCCAAGTGGCTATGCGTTGTTTGGTGCTCCTTTACAAGTGCTTAGTGATAAACTACTAGCAAACACAGGAAAAGCCTTCCCTTTGATTATGGGTGATTTAAAACAAGCGGTATTTGTGGCAAAGAAGTAACCAAGTCACAACACAGTGGGGAAAATTTGACTTTTACTCACGTGGAGAGGAACGCTATTTAACATACATGCTATAAATTATGATTATAGATATAAGGAATAGACGATTTTAATTGCTAGTGAAATAATGATTAGCGTACTCTCAACGGGGTGTTTTTTTAGAATCATTTAGAAGTATATAGAAGAAAAACCTTGCTTTTTCATAGTACATGTACTACACTTTAAGTGTATATAGTACATATAAAGGAGGAATTACTATGGCAACTAAAACGTTTACAAAAGAAATTAGCTTTAGTGCAAAAACAGCTGAGAAATTCCTAGATGCTATGGATCGTTCACAGAGAGTTGATATTACAAGTAAACATGAGATTAAAAATGCTCATGGTAAAAAAGAAATTAATAATTTACTGGCTAAGGCTTTAGGGAAATAGAGGGGATTTTTTGGCATTAATTACTGTTAGTTTAAAAGAGCTGTTAGAAAATTCAGAGAGTATGGAGGATGTTGAAACGCTCCTCCATACTTTTTTTTGTGTAAAAGATTCTGAAACAAACTTTGGGAAAGATGTACAAGATTTTTTACACAAAAAAGCGATAAATTTTGAGAATGCTGCAATTTCGAGAACGTTTTTAGTTATTTATAGTGATGAAAAAATTAGTTATTTAGCTGGTTATTTTTCATTAGCGAATAAGCCACTAAGTATGACAGGTAAAAATTTTGGAAAACTATCTCAATCTAAGAAAAAAATGCTTTTAGGCAGTGGTCATAAGACTGATAAAAATAATTATGTTTGTCCATCTGTTCTATTAGGACAACTTGGAAAAAATTGTAATTATCCTCAAGATATAGAAGATTCACAGAAAGTTGAGGGTAAAGATATTTTAAAAGCCTCTTATGAAAAAATAAGAGATATTTATACTTTGTTTGGTGGCAAAGTTTTATATCTTGAATGTGATAATAATGTAAAACTAAGAAATTTTTATAATGGGAATGGATTTAGTTTATTGGAAGGTTATGAATCTGAAAAAGATATGCTAGTATTTGTTAAAAAATTATCGCAAGTATAATTACCCCCAACTAAAAAATACTATCTTTATACTATCTATAAGTTTAAATACTTGCTATTAGATAGTATATTCTTATGTTTAAAACTATCTATAAACGTTAATAAGTCAACATTTAGTAATAAAAAAATAACCGTATCTTAAATGGAAGGGTCTGTGGGGTAATTGAAAAAGCTCTAAGCGCTATGAAATAAACGTTTAGAGCTTTTTTTGTCTAGTAATATAATGTGGAAAATTTAGTTATATAAAATAGGCAATAGTTTTTCAGAGTTTTTTTGAAACTCATTTTAGTAGAATCTTTTCTTTTTTATATAAAAAGTTCATCAGCAAAACTCTAATACTAATAAGGATGATGTACCTAAAGAAAAATGAATATCAAATTCATATAGCAATAATACTTAAATATATAAAGCAAAAAATTAGGTTTCTTGAAATAAGTTTAAGATTGTTTACTGAGTAGATTTAATAGTCTATATTAGGATTAAGAACCGAAAATAATGATATATGAAAATGGAAAAAATAGATAGAAATAGCAATTAAAAAGATGGAAAAAGAGTAAAACACCTTGTATGCTTATAATAATAGTTTCTAGTGATATTAAAAATATTGAATAAATATGTTTATAGAAAAAGTACATATTATGGGCTTTATTAATGAAACGAAAGAGGCGAGTTTTATGAGTCAATATCCACAATTTATTGATAATAAGAGAAAGACTTTAGCAGAAACGTTACGTACAATCGCACCCAATTATAATGTTCTTCGTATAGCTACGGGTTATTGGGATCTATCAGGAACACTGGAACTAATAGATGAAATTAAAGATTATACTAAAATTCAATTATTAATTGGACAAGAACCTTTAGCAAACCATCTTCAAAAAAAATTTAATATTTCAATTAATGAAAATGATTTATTTCCAGATAGTTATGTTCAATCTGATTTAGAGGAGTATGGTACAACTAATCAAATTAATGAATTACGTGAGACAGCACGTAAAATTGTAAGTCTAATTAAAGAAGGCTGTTTAGAAGTAAAAGTATTTAGGCAACCTAGATTACACGCCAAAGCATACATATTCGGAGAATTAGGCGATGGAAAATCTGTTGGGATAATTGGATCATCTAACTTTACAAAAGCGGGTCTTACTACTAGTCAGGAACTAAACTTTTTAACCGATGATTATAAAATAGTAGAGTTTGAACCAAAAACGGACAATCAAGAGAACGGTCATATCACTTGGTTTGATGAGTTATGGAACGATGATGGGGCGGAGGATTGGACTGGTGATTTTACACAAATAATTAGTAACAGTCCAGTGGGTGATAAAACTTATGGTCCATACGACGTATATATAAAGACATTGATGGAAGTTTTTCCAGATGAGCTGATTGATATATCTCCATTCGATACTGATATCGAAAGAGTTTTGCATGAATTCCAAAATCAAAATGCACTTAGTCTACGTAGGAAATTAGATACTATGGGCGTTGCTATGCTTTCCGATTCTGTAGGACTAGGTAAAACCATAACAGCTGCAGCTATAATTAAACAATATATTTATGATGATAAGGTGAATATAGCTATTATTCCACCTGCGTCACTAAAGCAACAATGGGTAGATGAATTAGAAAGTGATAGATGGAATTTAGTAGAACATAGAGATTTTGAAATATACACTCAGCAGGATAGTAACAAAATTGAAGACTTAATTGAGAAATCAAAAAGTCGTAGAAATACAAGGGGTGAAATAGATTTATTTGTGATAGACGAAGCTCATAACTTAAGAAATTCAGGCTCTACACGACATCAACAAATATTAGAATTATTTCAGGAAAATCCAAATGCTAAAGTTTTACTTCTTACGGCAACACCAATAAATAATTCACTTATGGATTTCGCTAATCAAATTCAACTTGGTTCAAAGGGTGATTTAGTTTCTGTAAATGTTCCTTACGCAACAGGAAACTCCCAATTAGAATACATTGATTTCTTTGAAGCATTAAAAAGAATTCAATCACAGATAAGTAGGGCAGAAAAAAATGGTGAAAAATTAGATTGGAACATCTATCGAAAATCATTGACTTCTGGTATTAGGCATTATTTAGTTCGTTCTACAAGACAAGGTGTAATAAAAAGAAATGCAATGAAAAGCAATGTTGAGGGACAAAAACTATTCCCTGATACAAAAGTTGAACAATTTTCATATAGTTACGGGAAAGATAATTCAAAATTGGTAAAAGCAACGATTGAGGCACAGATTAGCAATGTTTTTGAAGGTCTAGATCCAAGGTTGTTAAATCTAGATTTTGTAAGTGAAATTACACAGAGAACGATTCATCCGATTGATTTGTATTCTAATATACATAGACTTCAAGAGGATAATCAGAACGAACAAATATTTGAAGATAATGATATTTCAGAAAATTACTTAGATATTAAAATATTAAATAGTAACATGTCGGAAACGGTAATATCGCTTCTTTTTCAATTAATTAATTTTCTAGGATTTACACCCTATAAGCCTGACTCTTATCGTAATGAAATATATGGTAAATCTATTCCAGAAGTCCGTTCTATGAGTATCTCTTCTAAAATAAGAACGCAGTTAGCTATTCATAACATGCTGCATGTAACTTGGTTAAAACGCTTGGAGTCATCAATGATGGCTTTAAAAAAATCTATTTCCAATTATAAACATAGAATTGAATTTTTCGAAACTTGGTTAGAAAAAGGCTATATCATAAATTTATCTGATGCATCGTTGTTGGAAAATGAGTATGGGGAAGATATTGATAGAGCCTTTGAGGACTATGAACAATATCTTTCCGAATTAGAAGAGGCAATGGATGGCGATGATGAGTATATTAAGAAACGTGGTATAGAGCGTAAAGAAGCAGATGAAGATATTTATAATTTGGTGCAACTACGAAAAGACATAGATCGTGATAAATCAATTATTAATCTATTATTAAGTTTACTAGACTTACTAACACAAGAAGGTTCTGATGAAAAACTAAATGCTTTTGTATCACGCCTATGTGAGCAAATCAATGAAGGCAAACATGGTGGAAAAGTGCTAGTTTTTAGTTTCTTTTCTGATACAGTGGATTATTTGAGAGATACATTGCCTCGATTATTAGAAAATAGAATACCAGGATTTAACAAGCAATCAGCATTCGTTTCAGGTAATAGTAAAGAAGTAGAAGATATTGCTAAGAGATTCTCTCCTAATAGTAAAAAATATCAGTTGAAATCTGATGAAGTAGAGTTGAATTTTTTATTTGCAACAGATGTCTTGTCAGAAGGACAAAATCTTCAAGATGCAGGGATTTTAGTGAATTATGATTTACATTGGAACCCAGTGAGAATGATACAAAGAAATGGGCGTATTAATCGTTTGGGATCATGTTTTGATGAAGTTCTAATTGCCAATGCAACTCCAAGCGATGATTTAGAGACATATTTAAAACTAGTTAAAAGAATTGAACGTAAAATTGATACCATCAATTCAACAGTAGGTAACGATCAAAGTATATTAGGTGAAGAAGCGAATCCGATTGAATTTAATGATATGCTTGATTATTATAACGAAAATGAAGTAATAGCTAGTGAAGCAGCTTCTAGATTAGAAAATCAAGGGGATCCCCTTGATTGGACTGATGATTATTCACTAGAATTGAGGTCTTTTTTAGAAGAGCATAAAGAAGATGGAGAGATGGAGAGAATAAAAGCAATTCCTAAAGGAAAATGGAACTATCTTCCTCAAACTAAAAAAACAATTATTGATCCTTCAGAAGTGATAGGATTATATACAACTAATGGAAAAATCACAGGAACTGGTGAAAAAATTAAAGATGTAAGTTTTGTAAAAATTGCATTTTCTGGTCAAAGTAGAGGTCCTTTCCAATCCATTAGAACAGAATATATGGAAGAACAAGAAGCTTTAAGACGAATAAAAACAACGCCTGATGATAATGGTATCAGCATGGATACAATTAAGGTGAATAGGGAAGAATATATATCTAAAGGAAAAGTAGAAGTAAAAGTGCATTTTGATTCAAATAAAACTGCTTTTGATTTAAAGTCACCTTCTCATATAAAAGCTTTAGAAATTGTAGGGACATACTTTACATTGGATGTATTGGGTATAGTTAGAAAAGGTATTCAAAGATCAAATGAGAAGCGTGAATTTGAACAACTTGTAAGAAAGTTAAATAAGGAAGTAAAAGAATCAGGTACTCCATATTCTACAACTATTCGAAAATTTGAAGTTTTTATTAAAAAACTTTTAGATAAAGAAAATCAGGAACAAAAAATAGATAAAATTGAAGGAGTATTATTTTATGCTAACAGCGAAAAGGCTTAGTATCATAGATGATTTGGTTAAAAATCTTTCAAATGAAGATGATAAATGGATGTCCCTTGCAATTGCAATTGATTTAGCAGATGAAGTATTAAAGGTAATACTTCCTGATAATAATGATTGGGAAAATCAATTAAATAGAGACTCTAGTAATACTGGGAAATTGCCGGATCCACTCCCTTTAGACACTTTTAAAAATCAAAAACAGGTATCATGGTTTAATATTCATCCTGAATCAACTTCAGCAAGAAGTGCATTTAAACTATTTTATTCAGAAGATTGTGCATTGGAGAGTAACTTTTTTTGGTTTAGTGAATCAGCAACTAAGCAAAAAATTGCTGCTGCCACAGAGTATTCACAAAATTGGGAGGATTCAGACCTTACTCGTAAGCCAGAGTATAAAGTAGGAATAGATTTCTTTTTAACACCAGATACTAATAGTTTGATGGTTGTTATTTCTAATCATCAAAAATTACGTGTATTAGAATTACATGGACAGTTGAGTAATACGCAAAAATTGATTTTGAAAGATAAACTGAATGGAGCTGCAGCGTATACTGGAATTGAAAATGGAGAGCGATTAGAATTCGAACCACAACGTACAATTCATACGACACTTTGGAATGCCTTACAACTTAAAGAAGTAAATAAACAATTTTATGGCTATGTGGCTAGTCATTACGCAGAAGTTGTAACGTATTTAGAAAAAAATGGGAAAAAATCAGATGATGCAAAACAATTTTCTTCAAGATTATTGGGTAGATTATTATTTATTTGGTTTTTAAGGAAAATGAATGTTATTAATGAAAGTGTTGGATACTTTGAAACAGATGATTTAACAGCAACTGAATATTATGATCAAAGACTGAAACAATTATTTTTTGAAACATTAAATACTGATGTAGAGTCTAGAACTAGCGGCGATTTGCTTACTCCTTATTTAAATGGGGGTCTATTTGAAGCGAAGGAAAACGACTTTGTCGATGAAACAATAGAATTTCCAGAAGGTTATTTCACACGCTTATATAATCATTTTGATGAATTTAATTTTACAACAGATGAATCTAGTGCTGATTTTGAATTAATAGCGGTAGATCCTGAAATGTTGGGACAAGTTTTTGAATCATTATTAGCTTCTCAAACAGATAATGAAGATAATAATGAGCGTAATAATACAGGTTCGTTTTATACCCCACGTGAAATTGTTGGGTATATGGTTAAAGAAACTCTTAGACAATATTTATATTCTAAGATTGACGAAACAACTCATAAAGGAATTGATGAATTATTAGATTTATCTGATTCTCAGTGGTTGAATAGAAAAAGCACATCTAGCGCAGATGTCTGGGGAGTTAATAGCAAGAAAGTTATTTCTGAAATTAAAATAGCTCTCGACAATTTCAAAGTACTAGATCCTGCGGCAGGTTCAGGAGCATTTCCTATGGGGATGCTTCAGCAACTACTAAAAACTTATGAAAGAATTGAAAAACGCTTTGACCCTTACAAGTTAAAACTATCTATTATTGAAAATAATATTTTTGGTGTTGATATTCAACCTATGGCTGTGGAAATAGCAAGGCTTCGTGTATGGTTATCAGTAATTGTTGATGAAAAAGATATTTCTAACATTAAGCCATTGCCTAATCTAGATTTTAAATTTATTGCAGCTAATTCATTAGTTCAGTTAGAAGATGGCCAAACAGATTTATTTGCTGATCCAGAATTAGATATTAAGCTTCAAGATTTAAGAAATAAATACTTTAATGCTAGATCTCCTAGAAGGAAAAAGGAACATCAAGAAAGATACTATAGATTGACGCTTGGTCAAGGGAATGTTTTCGATGATGAAAGAACTATTCAATTAAAATCATTCGACCCGTTTAAGAATAGAACTGCCGCAGAATTTTTTGATCCACATGTAATGTTCGGAATAAGTGACGGATTTGATGCAATTATAGGAAATCCACCGTATCTTCTAGAAGGAAAAACCAATAAAAAGAAGTTTGAAGGTATTCCGTATTATCAAGGTAAAATGGACTTGTGGTATAGTTTTACTTGTTTAAGTATAGATATGCTTAAGGAAAAAGGACATCTTTCTTTTATTGCCAAAAATAATTGGGTAACTAATTCAGGTGCAAGCATATTAAGAAACAAGGTAATAAATGATACCAAAATAATTAAATTAATAGATTTTGGTAATTTATTTGTTTTTCAAAGTGCTAAGCAACAAACTATGATTATGATGTTTGAAAAAGATAAATTAACGGATAATTATGAATTTGATTACAGAAAATTAAACGGTAGTAATAAAGAATTAACAAATAATGATATTAATAAATTTTTAAACAAAAATAATATAAAAGGTACATACGTTACTCCTCAAATAAAACGAGAAAATTATAAAGATTCTTTTTTTACGTTCAGTAAATATGAAAATATTCTAAACAAAATTAACTCAGATTCAGATTATTTGAATAAAACAGAAGTTAATAATGGAATCCATTCGCATTATGATATTATTGACAAGAAATTAGCTAAATTACATAATATGCCAGTTGGAACTGGTATATTTGTATTAAGCGATAGTGAATTAGAAAATTTAAATATAAACGATAATGAAGCTTTATTGATAAAGCCATTTTATACATCAAATGAAACAAAAAGATATTTAACCCAGAGTGCTAATAAATTATGGATAATATATACAGATTCAACATATAAATCTCCTAAATCTATGGATATATATCCAAACTTAAAAAAACATTTAGATGTCTTTAAAAATGTAATTACTTCGGACAATAAACCTTATGGATTACATAGAGCTAGAAAAGAATTTCTCTTCAATGGCGAAAAAATATTGGCATTAAGAAAATGTGTTAATAAACCACTATTTTCATATTCAGACTTTGATTGCTATGTATCAGCTACGTTTAATGTGATTAAGACCAATAGATTTAATAATAAGTATTTATTAGCCTTATTAAATTCAAAATTAGTTCAATTTTGGCTTAAGTATAAAGGGAAAATGCAAGGAGATAATTATCAACTTGATCAAGCCCCCCTCATTAAAATACCAATAAAAGTTAGTAATGAAGAAATAACCAATAAAATTGTTATATTAGTTGACCGCATATTTTATAATATACAAAATAATACTGATACAAAAATATTTGAAGAACAAATTGATCAGCTGATTTTTTCTATATATAATTTAGAGCCTTATGAAATAAAAATTATTGAAGATGATTTGAGAATAAAATGATATTTGATATTAATATAATGAGTGAATAAATTTTTCAAACAACTTCTCTACCTGCAAAATTGGATTCGTTTTTGGGTACGTTTTGATTACTATCAAGCAATATCATGTAGCAATAGTATCAGTATTTTATAATCAGAAAGTGCTGATACTATTGCTTTTATTAGTTTATTACCTTCCAATTTTTCATTGGAAGGGTCTGTGGGATAATAAAACTAAAGAGTACTAAAATATTGAATTGACAATGTTTTAGGCTCTTTTTTTCCTGTGTAGTATAAGAGTAAATGAGATTATGTATATAATAAATAATAATAGAGGGCTTAGCCTCCCTGTTATTACGACTTAATGCTTATTAATCTGATAACCTTTTTTTGCCTCATTTTGATAAATGATCAATAGCATAATTTCCAGACTCTTGCGAAAACTGTTCGGCGTAATCAGATATAAGTTGTTAGTATACTTTTTTCTTACTTAGACATAAACATTGTATATTAAATAGAATGTTCTTAAATTCCTCCTGTTCAGAAGTAGGATACACGTTTTTTGATAATGCATCTTCATCAATTTCTTTATCAGATGCACTGTTATCAAAAAATATATCTGTAGATATTACAATTAGCACGATTGTTGCGATAATCATTAGAACGAAAAGCCAACTTTTTTTTAATCATGCTTACTATATGGATTATTCACAAGATAATATCCTCTTTAATTAATTATTGAATTTTTTAAGTATCCTATTTTTTTATTTGTTTTAACTCAGCTGTATTACTAAAGTGTATAAGTATCAATAAAACTAGATTATAATAGAAAACAGATTAGAGGTTCAGTCCCGCTCAAATTACTAGTCTTTTTTATTAATAAGAACAAAATCTCCATGTAAAATGTTAGAATAAAAGTGCTCAGATGATTAAAGATTGGATATAAATATTAATAATTAGGGAGGTATTAAATTGAAAATAGATTCTTTTATAAAGCAATATAGTAATCATCCTGTTCTTTTTATAGGTGCAGGATTTAGTTTAAGATATCTTGAAAATTCATTTACATGGGAAGAATTATTAAAACATGTTTCTTTAGAATTAACAGGAAATAAAGAGGTGTATTTAGATTTTAAATCTGAATCAATCAGAAGTGATGGGTCTTACTCTTATGAAGAAATAGCTGGTAAGTTGGAAAGTCTATTTAATGAAACTTTATCTCAGGATAGGAATGGTAAATTTAAGG
This sequence comes from Vagococcus sp. CY52-2, assembly GCF_022655055.1. Classification (NCBI taxonomy): domain Bacteria; kingdom Bacillati; phylum Bacillota; class Bacilli; order Lactobacillales; family Enterococcaceae; genus Vagococcus; species Vagococcus changpingensis. The sequence continues at coordinate 864,518 of NZ_CP093384.1, forward strand.
AAATTAATGATATTTTTTATAATAATATGGAAAAAGGTATTAAGCTAAGTCGTTTTAAAATTTATATTGCACAACTTCTAGGTGGAAAAAATTTAAAAGAGAATACAGAAAACGAAATAGCAGCTCTTAAAAGAGTTCGGAAAAATATCGGTTCGGTCATTACAACAAATTATGATAACCTGGTAGAGACTTTATTTGATTTTAATCCTTTAATAGGTAATGATATTTTATTAAGTAATCCGTACGGATCCGTTTATAAAATACATGGATGTGTTACTAATCCAGAAAAGATAATTATTACAGATAATGACTATGAATTATTTGAAGAGAAATATGAACTTATTAGGGCACAACTCTTATCATTATTTATTCATAATCCTATTATTTTTATTGGGTATAGTATTGGTGATGAAAATATTAAAAAGCTTCTCAAAACTGTTTTTACATATGTAGAAGCTAACACAGAGATAGCTGAAAAAATTAAATCTAACTTTTTAGTTGTGGAGTATGAAAAAGATTCAAATAATTTAGAAGTTCATGATCATGATATCGTGCTTGAAGACTTGGTTACCATCAGAATAAACAAAATTAAAACTGACAATTTTGAAGACATATACAATTCTTTAGCTTCAATTGAATTACCTGTTTCAGCTATGGATATAAGAAAAGTACAAAATGTTGTTAAGGAAATTTATGAAGGTGGAAATGTTTTAGTAAATATTGTCGATGACCTAAATGATTTGAAAAATAACGAAAAAGTTCTAGCAATTGGTAATGTTAATAGAATTAGTTATGATTATCAATCTATAGGAGAATTGATTGCTAATTACTTTAAAATTGTTGAGGAAGATAATTTTCAAATTTTAAAAGTAATTGATAAACAAAATATAAATAAAGGCCAGTTTTTCCCTATTTTTGCCTTTTCTGAAATTAATACTGATATTGAAAAAGCTGGCGAGTTAAAAGTACAGCAGGAAAAAAAATTAAAAGAGATATATAGAAAATTAAAAAATAATCAGGAGAACTCTCATACAAGGATAGATGATATAATTAAGGATGATTGCATATCAAATTCTAATAAAGATAATGCAATAATGTATGCAGTTTTTAATAAACAAATAGGATTAAAAGAATTTGAAGAACATTTATATACTAGGTCTAATAAAAAAGAAACTAGTTATAGAAGGTTGCTCTGTGTTTTTGATTTTATGAAATATTCAGGAGAATTAGAGAAGATAGAGTCTTAATTTAATATATGTCAAAGTGGTGATTATTTTAATGATAGATAGAGAAAAAAGAGTAAATGAAGGATTGGAAGCGAGAAAAAAATTTAATAGTCTAGAAGTGGACTATAAATTGGAAACTGAAAGAATATATAGAATAGTACAAAATCATCCAAATAAATTTGTTACTTCCAAAAGTATCTTTGTCATAACGTTAGGTTCAAATAAAGATTTTAAGCTAAAATATAAACAATATTTTAAATCGTTGTCAAAAAATGACTTAGAATCATATTATTATGTTTGGATAGGTCTATCAGAAGGAAATGTGGTAGTTGTAGGAAGAACATCTTTTTCAAAAAATGCAAGATCAAGTTTTGGAGATTTATTCAATGAATATAATATATTTGGTGGTATCACTCAAGAAATTATTATGAGAATAATAATTTCTGAGAAAAAAGGAATTGATGTAAATAAGATAAATCAATTAAACAATGATTTAAACGATTTTTTTACTCATGCAATAATAGTTCCTGTAGACGTTGGACAATGTAATAAAAAAGAAGCAGATTTAATTTGCAGTACTGTAGAACAGCAACTAGGAGATGGATTAATTAAGAATGAGATAGAGATACTTAATACTTACTCTCATAAGTTTTACTAGTGAAATCAAATATAAAATATAATAAACAAGTGGGTGTGAATACAGACTTTTTATTGACTTTACAAGAAAAGCTACCAGAATTTTTTACTAAAGAGTGTGAATTTAATTTATATGAACTTTAAGAAAAGTTACGAGAAAATAATATTCAGGAACTGTTAAACGGTCATCGTCTTAACTTTATTGGGAAAAGCTATTCAAAATCACTAATATGAAAAGGAATTTGAAATCTATCTGGAATTATTCGAATCTCTAGCTAATTTGGATAGAAGTTTGGAAGAAATGTATGGATTATTAGTCTATTTAAATAAACCTTATGAATCAATATCAAGTTTAATCATTACCAAAAAATTAGATAGTTCTATGAATAATCTAAATATAGCTTCTATAAATGTTAGAAGAATTCAGATAAGATACTCACCATTTTTTATAGTAAATATTAAAGATGAATTATTAGAGATTAGTGTTAGTGTTGATAAGACTTCTAAAAAATTAATAGAGGAGATTATGATGAATGAAAAATCAATTGAAAGAATTGATATAGTTGAATGTCAAAAGAGTATTTTGAAAAGTATCAACATCTTAAGAGACTGTCATGAAAGAATTAGTACTGAAGTGAAAAGCTATTTGAACAATCTTAAGGTTAAAGAGATAAGTTGGTAACATGTATATTTTTTAAGTCTAATAATTCAAACAGCAAAACACTATTAACTGATGTTTTGCTGTTTATTTTAATTCACGGTTGTTAATTTATTAATAATTTCATTTTCTAATTCTTTTTGGTTAGTTGCAGTCATTTCATCTGATGTTCTAATAATAACTGTACCAACAACAGTATATCCACCAGCAGAAGTTCCTTTGTCTATTACATCAGTACCAAAGACTTTATTTTGATCAACGAGAGTACTTGAAAAATACACAACACATGTATTACTTTATCATATAAATACTCAAAAGGGTAAAAAACGTACATTATTAATAAGAATGGTTATCTTGTATTGAATCCCTCGACTGCATATATTCCTCTGCTTCAGGATATCTCGTGAAATCAATTGTTAAAGTTTCGTATTCTTTTAATTTTTGCTCAATTAAATCAATAGAGCATCTAAAAAATTCTTTTCGATTATTTACTTTATTAATACGATAATCATGGAAATAGTCATGAAGTTCGGCTTCAAGTTTGAAGGCATCATAACTAAATATAAGGGCATGAACATCAAATTTGAAAGGGACTGATGCACTACTTAATTCGTTGATTCGCTCTAGTGGCTCCAATCGTCTAGTTACCCCAATTTTAAAGACATCTTCACCAAAAGCTCCGATGTTACTAATAATATAAACGTAACCAGCATAAGCATGTGCATTTCTATAATCTAACTCATTTTTTTCTTCTTCTTTGTTTTCAATTTGTTTCTGTAATTCAGCAATTTGTTGTTTTAAAGCGTCAATTTCTGCTTGATCATCGTTCTTTTTCATTTTTGATTCTAAATCTGAAATCATATTATTGTAGTGGGTTAAGTCTTTATCTATTATCTTCATTTTTGCGTTAATCTCTTTTTGTAACGCTTTTTCTTCACGTTCTTTTTCACGCTGTAGTTTTAATTCTTCTTTTTCTTCTTGTTTCTTTCGTTCGTATTCATATGCTAGATACATTTCTTGTTTTTTGATTTCTAGATAGGCTGGTGATATAGACAATTGGTTATTTTCATTCATTTTATTAAGCTGTTGGTAGGACGTTTCCATTCTTTTTTTAGAAGCATCTAAGTTGTTGTATTTTACTTTCATAATGATGGTTTCACACTCATTATTGAACGAACGCAGAATTTGTTTAATATTGTTATTCGTCATTTTTTTACCTTCAGCAGCACTTCCATTAACTGTCCATCCATCAAAAAAATTGACAGCAGTCTTATCTTTAATCATTTGTTTTTGTGTTGCTCGAACTTCAGTTAGTTTGTCTTTATACAAAAGTGATGAAGCAAAATTATATTGTGGTTCATACAATCCCCAATTTTGCGCGTCAATTGTATTATTCAACGTATTTAATTCGTTCTTTTTGTCCATAATTTCAGCACCCAACTGCAATAATTTATTATTTAATTCTACTTCGGTGCGTTTTACTTTTAATACCGCGTCATCAAGTTTGTTCACTTCAATGGTTAAATCTTCAATCATCGTTTGCTTTTCTATAATCGACATAGATTCAATGGAAAGTTGTTTCTTTTTGATGCGACTTAATTCTTCTGAACGATTATCTAATCTCTTTTGCATTTTTTTATTTTCATCTATTAATCGTTCGTTTTCTTGTTTTATTTTTTTGATTTTAAAAATATCTAAAATAGCGATAGTTAACTCCTCCTATATTACTAAAGATATGATTGTATGATTATATCACATCAAGTAGGAGGGAAATGACTATAGCTAGAAAATTATCAAAAATAAAAAACATTAGACATGTTTTCACATCTCTAACGTTTTTTTCTATCCTTCCTTCAACCATCTCTCCAACAATAATCTCTGAACTTTCATTGTGGCAGTATGAGGTATCTCGTCAAATGTTTTGATGATAGGTTCATTTAAATGAGGGAGGTCAGCTACTTGCAGCCACCACGCGTCCCAATCCATTTCTTTTCCAGGCACAACAGCTAAAACAGGTTGAGGAGAGTTATCTTTTCCACGCACAATCACGACTTCTTCCAAGAAATCCAAGGCATCTAATAAATAATCTTCCAGTGCAAGAGTGCTATCAATGTTTTCAATCAAATCGACTTGGCGATCTTTTAAGTATAAGTGACCACGCTCGTCCATCATGCCGTAATCGCCACTATCCCACCATTTACCATAAACATTTTCTTCAAAACGAGCGTCTTCTTTATAATAAGTTAATGCACGGCCTTTTGATAAAAATTGAATGTGTCCATCTGTCATGACAGGTAGCAGTGTGCCATTTTCATCGGTAATTCTGGCTTTTGTTAATCCTTCAAGTCCAACGCCCATATCACGAGCATCAGAGTCTTTTAGTGAATTAATGGTGTGCGAACGTAAAATCATTGGACCGCATTCACTTTGACCATAAACTTGTAAAAAGATAGGGTCATTTTCTTTTGATGCGTTTAAAAAGGCTAGCATAGTGGCATTGTTTATTGCATCAAATGTCGAATGATAAAACTTAATGCTAGAAAACACATGAGGTTTTTCTTTTGCCAGTCTTGCCCATTGGACGAAATTATTTGGATGAGTTTCCAATGCAATAGGTTGGTGTGTTGTTAGCATGTCTTCCACTTGCTGAGGTGTTGCACTTGCTAACGGCATCATAGGAAATCCCATACTCATCAATGAAGAAACCCCAATATTAAAACGAGAGTGCACAGGTGAGATGTGAAATGCAACCAATTCTTTTTTAGAAATATGAGTAAATATTTCTCGTTGCCATTTAGTTCGCCATCCCATTGAGTGATAAGAATGACAAATCAGTTTTGGGATACCTGTTGTGCCAGACGTGTGAGTCATGTATGCTATGTCGTCTTTGCCCAGCTCTTCTTGTGATACAGGCTGTGCTGAGGCGTTTAATAATGTCTCTAATGAAATTTTTTTCTCGCTTGAACTATTTTGAACAGATTGGACGTTTTCTTTCGTCACGTCATCAAATAAAATAAAAGGATCTTCCAAACGCTCAACAAACACGCTAATGGTTTCAGGTGGTAAATGATAAGACACCATGACAGGTATCGCACCAAGGAAGGAGGCTGCGACAGCAAGTAAATACGTATCAAACTTAGGACTTTTATATAGGATGATTTTATCGCCTTTTTTAACACCTAAATGGGCTAACTGATATGCTCTTTTTAATATTTTGTTATGGCTGTCTTTATATGTTGTTTCTAAGCTAAGTGAGGCAAAAGCTGGTAGTGTTTCATCAAAAATAATCGGAATCGTCGGCGTTTTTTCGGCCGCCTCTTTGTAGTTGGTATAAAGATTTAATGGTTGGTAGTCAAGTACATTTTTCAAATAAAAAAACCCTCTCAAAATAAATTGTGCAAGTTTGAACAATTGCTGAATTATCTTATCATAAAATGACTTTATTTTCTATGGTTAAAAAATATGGTTAAGTAAAGAATTTTTTATTCTTTATCTCACCATCTCCAACGCCTCATACCACTGTTGTCTTCTTTTTTTCATATACCCATTCGCAGCGCCACTCGTTGAAATACAAGGCATGATGGTTATATCCGGAAATAACTGATTTTCTAACACTTCCTCATAGGCTTTTTTACCATTCGTGATAATTAATTGAATATTCGCTGTATCTAAAATTTCACTAAAATCATTTAATTCCGCTGTTTTGATAGACGTATCTAAACTCCCTCTGCGCTCAAATAAATGATACACATCCCACAAGCCGATATGATGATTTAATAGTAACGCTACTCTTTTGTCATAGTCTGTTTCAAAGGGGACATTAAAAAAAAGCAAACATTATTTTCCAAAACTGATTCCCATTGTTACCATAATATTGTTGTTTCTTTAATGACATCTCACTTGGTGCACTGCCTAAAATCAGTATACTTGTGTCTTCATTGAAAATCGGATCAAGTCCACGTTGCATAAAACATGCCTCCTTTTTGTGATTTAGTTCATCGTAAGATAAAACTAGTCATAAGTAAATCTTAGCAAGTTAAAAATATGAGTGACAGAATCCATTTTTCAAACGTTTATATAAGTGTAGAGAAAAAGATGGAGGATGAGACGATGACAACACAACCAACTTATTTTGCGATTATTCCAGCTCATGTGAGATACGCTAAAACGATCAGTGCTAATGCCAAACTGTTATATGGAGACATTTCTGCTTTATGTCATCAACAAGGGTATTGCTGGGCAAGCAATGATTATTTTGCCAGACTATATGATGTGAGTAAAACGTCTATTTCAAAATGGATTAACCAATTGAAAGAGCAAGACTTTGTGACAGTGGAGTTGCATTATAAAAAAGACAGTAAAGAAATAGACAAGAGGCATATAAAAATTGTTGAAGAGCCTATGAAACAAAATGAGTTCACCTCACCAACGAATGTGATTGCCCCTATTGAAGAAAAGTTTAAAGAGAATAAGACAGTGAATACTAAAAAGAATAAAACAATGAATAAAAAGCATCCGTATACGAAAGAGCATATGAGACTAGCAAAAATGTTACACATAAATCTATCAAAAGATTTTCCAAAAGAGATGAGCAAAGTTAACTTAAATGTTTGGGCAAGTGAGATGTACTTGTTAAACAGGCAAGATGGCGTGAGAATAGAGGACATAGCTCACATGATTAACTGGTTAACAACCAATGATTTTTGGTCTCGTCATATCAGGCATCCTAAAAAGTTAAGAGAAACATTTGAGCGACTTGTTGTTGAAAGTAAAAAAGGTAAGACAACCACATCAAAAACAGAAACATTGCCTGATTGGTTCAATCAATCGATAAAAGAAACCCCGGCAAGTGAAGAAGAGATGGTTGATATTAAGCAAAAAATACTGGCCTTTCAAATGAGTTAAAAAAACAGACTAACTATAAAAGCCAGTCTGTTTATTAAGTGTTTTTTGTTGATGCTTTTTAAAAGCAAGGATAGCAGTCGCGATAGTGGCAATGATAACAGTTTTTTTCTTCATAAAAATCATCCTTTCAAATAACTGATGGGACTAAGTGGACGGTAGGATTCGAACCTACACCTCGGTAAATAGAGAACAAACACACGTTTAGACTCTTAGAGTGAAAACACCACGTTCACCCACATATAAGCAAGAGCTAGAAATAAATGAGTTTCTATTGCTCTAATAAACATTCAACGTGTTGAATGACTCTCTCTTTGACCTGTCTTAATCATACAAGCTAAACCTTAAATGAAACATAAAATGATAAGAAGAATTTATAAACAAGTTTAAGAAAAGATAAAGAGTGATGACAACAAAAAAATAAACCTTCCAATCATTGGAAGGCTACAGGCGTTTAAATGTAGTGATAAAACCATTTTCAGACCAGTCTAAAATATACACAGCTTTGTCATGAACATCATAGATTACTTTTTCAGTTCGATCAGTTAAAAATGGTGCAACTTTTGTATCATCCATTTGGGATACTTTAAAAAAGTTATTAAACTTTCCTTAGTGTGCATTGTAGCATCATTCGCCTTGTTAAAGGCAGATTATTATTGTCTATTTGTTTTTAGCGCCTAAATTTAAATTATAAAAAAACTCCCCCAACTTTTGAGGGAGTTTTTTTATTAAAGTAATTTTCTAGCTTCTCTGACACGTGCATTTAAATCAATTGTCTGACCAGATTTTTGCTTATCATAAAATTCCGCTGTTGCTGCAAACAACAAATCAGCAGCTGAGTTAAGGGCTGTTTCAACAGAGTCTTGGACAACCCCAATGATAAATCCAATTCCAACAACTTGCATGGCAATATCATTTGAAATATTAAACAAGCTACATGCTAGTGGGATAAGAAGTAAACTTCCTCCAGCAATACCAGAGACACCAGTTGATGAAATGGCTGCTAATAAACAGAGTAGAAAAGCAAGAAGAAATGGAATATCCATTCCCATTGTATGAGCCGTTGCTAACGTCATGATTGAAATCGTAATCGCCGCACCACCACTATTAGCAGTTGCTCCTAGTGGAATAGAAATAGAGTATGACTCTTTATCTAATCCTAGTTTCTCACATAATTCCATATTAATTGGAATATTAACAACTGAACTACGCGTAAAGAAGGCAGGAATCCCACTTTCTTTCATACAAAACATCGTTAATGGGTAAGGATTTTGTTTGAGTAGTAAAAAGACCATAAATGGGTACACAATAAATGACACAAATAACATAGTACCTACTAATAATAAAATTAATTTACCATACTCGGCTAGTCCTTTAATTCCGATCTCAGAAATAGAATTAAAGACTAAACCCACAATCCCAATGGGAGCTAGTTGAATAATAATTTGAATGACTTTAGAAATGGTATCAGAAATATCTGACAGGACATTTTTTGTGACGTCTGCTGCACTTCTCATACCCACACCAATAACTGCTCCCCAAAATAGTAGAGACAGGTAGTTACCCTCGATAATGGCTTGAACTGGGTTCATGACAGCTCCAATGATAATATCAGATAAAATGTTCCATAAATCATCTGGTGCTTGTTGTTCGACAGCTACATCAGGTAAAACCAATTTTACTGGGAATAAGTCTGAGGCAAACACCGCAACTAAGGCAGCAATAAAAGTCGCACTCAAATATAAAATAATGACGGTTCGCATATGCGTTTTAATGCCTTTTTGTTGTTTAGATAATGAATCGATAATGAGGAAAAAGACTAATAAAGGGGCAATTGCCTTCAAAGCCCCGATAAAGAGATCACCTAGTAGTTTAATCCAAGTCCAGGAAGGTACCAACATCCCTAAAATTGCCCCGACGACAATCCCGATACAGATTTTTTGGATTAATGATAACTTTCTAATCTTTTTCATATTGTTCTCTCCTTTTTGTAATATTAATATAATATACTGTAAAATACGATGAAAATAAACACTTGTTTTGAAATTAATTCACATTTTTTTCATTTTTTATTATATTGTATAGAGTTTTAATTTGAAAACAGCATAGGTTAACACTGGGTTACTTGATGTTGCTATGACAATAAAAGCTAGTTTATTGTGAGTTAAACTAGTTAAGAAAAGATGTATCAATTAATTTATTAAGGATCTATGAGAAAAAGAAATAGGTACGAGTGTTTGCTTAAAAAAATAAAAGAACAAGAAAAACTAAAACAAATATAGTATAATATCACTGATGACTTAAAGGAGAGAGATTATGGCGAAAAAGAAAACAAAACGAGCGCCTACTAAGAAGCAAAAAGCACAACAAGAGCGAACAACTTATTTCCTAATTGGTGTGTCCTTTATCTTATTTGGTATTTTAGGGGGATTACGATTAGGATTTTTAGGGATGTTGATGACAAACGTCTTTCGCTTTTTTGTGGGAAACTTGCATCTAGTAATGGCTCTTTATTTAATTATTTATGGAGCACTTTTGATGTTAATGGGAAAAGACCCTAAATTTAAACGAAAAAGTTTGGTAATAGGTCTATTAGTCTTTTTTCTAGGATTATTGCTATTTATTGAAATTGGCTTATTTAAAACGATTAGTCGTGATACAAACATCCTAGCCATGACATGGCAAAAAATTTCTTCTGACATAAAAGCAAATAGTGTCACGCAATCAGTTGGAGGAGGGATGATTGGAGCCCTTCTTTATACCGTAACGTACTTTTTAGTGTCTAAGGCAGGCTCTTATGTGGTTGCCTTTCTAGCGATGGTCGCAGGTGTGCTACTTGTTTCTAATATCGGTGTGTCTCAAGTCGCTGATAAAGTAGTTGATTTTGGTGGTCAGTTTTTTCATTCACTAAAAGAAAAAAAGCAAGAGCGAGAGGAAAAAAAAAAACTGAATAAGAAAAATCAGTTAAAAGTTTCAGAAAATAAACCCAAAGAGACAAAAAGCAAAGAAAAAAAACAACAAGCGCCCTTAATGAGTGATGATGAGGCAGGTGAGAAAGAACAATTGACCTTAGAAATTGATAGTTATCAAGATCATTATAAAAAGCGTGATCAACAACAAACCGTTGCAAGACCTAAAAAGGGATCAACAGAAAATAAAACAGGTGAACCCGAAAAAGAACAGCCACTCTTTTTTGATTTACCAGAAGGTGAAGAAAACGAAGATTATGAATTACCACCAGTTGAATTATTAAATGATATTCCGCTCACTGATCAAAGTGCAGAATACAAATTAGTTGAAAAAAATGTTAAGGTATTGGAACAAACATTTGATAGTTTTGGTGTGGATGCCAAAGTGGTGCGCGCAAGTCTTGGGCCCTCTGTGACTCGGTTTGAAATTCAACCAGCTGTTGGGGTGAAAGTCAGTAAAGTCGTTGGATTGACCGATGATTTAGCCTTAGCTTTAGCAGCGAAAGATATTCGGATGGAAGCGCCAATTCCTGGGAAATCATTGATTGGAATTGAAGTACCAAATCAAACAACCAGTATGGTCTCATTTCGTGATGTGGTTGAGTCAGAAAACAATCATGATGAGTTATTACTTGAAGTGCCGTTAGGGCGAAGTATTTCTGGTGAAGTGATGACGGCAGATTTAACGAAAATGCCCCATCTATTGATAGCAGGATCTACTGGTAGTGGAAAATCGGTTTGTATTAATACAGTCATTTCGAGTATTTTAATGAAGGCTAAACCCCATCAAGTTAAAATGATGATGATTGATCCGAAAATGGTGGAATTAAATGTCTATAATGGTGTGCCGCATTTGTTGACACCTGTTGTGACAAATCCTAGAAAAGCCGCTCAAGCACTGCAAAAAGTGGTGGAAGAGATGGAAAGACGCTATGAATTGTTTGCGGGCTTTGGCGTGCGAAACATGAATGGCTACAATGATATGGTGAAAAAACATAATCAAACGACTGGAGAAAACAAATCAAGTTTACCTTATATCGTCGTTATCGTTGACGAGTTGGCTGACTTGATGATGGTTGCAAGTAATGAAGTGGAAGATGCCATTATTCGATTAGCACAGATGGCAAGAGCGGCTGGTATTCATATGATTTTAGCTACTCAACGACCAAGTGTGGATGTTATTACAGGAATTATTAAAGCAAACGTCCCTTCACGAATTGCCTTTGCTGTATCAAGTGGGATTGATTCGCGAACCATTATTGATAGTAATGGGGCGGAAAAATTACTTGGTCGAGGAGATATGTTGTTTGTTCCCGTGGGTGAAAATAAACCCATTCGTGTACAAGGGGCCTTTATATCAGATGAAGAAGTTGAACATCTTGTAGCATTTGTGACCAATCAACAAGAAGCAGATTATCAAGAGAATATGATGCCATCAGAAAATACTGCAACAAACGGTTCTACTGCTGATTTGGATGAGTATTTTGATGAAGCTAAGGCTCTTATCATTGAAATGCAAACAGCGAGTATCTCACTTCTTCAACGACGTTTTAGAATTGGTTATAACCGTGCCGCTCGACTCATTGATGAATTAGAAGAACAGGGAGTCGTTGGTGCGTCTGAAGGAAGTAAACCACGTAAAGTATTAATGACTTATAGCGATGACAACACAGCAGAAGAATAAGAAATAACCAGTCTCTAATTAGAGACTGGTTATTTCTTATTCTTCTGCTGTGTAAGGGGTTTTATATCATGTGTATTATGTTAGATAATAGATATAATTCAATAATATCTATTGTAAATAACCATCTTTTTATAGAATAATTTCTAATAAAATTCATAAAAAATTTGTTTTTTCAACATATATTAACTATAATGGGCATGAAGCCGTTCATTTAATTTTTAAAACAACTCTAGGTTCTATTTAATGCTTTTTTATGTTAAAAAAGATTGATTAATTGGAGGAAAGGGTGATAAACTAGCGATTAACTTATCATAGGAAGGATAAACCATTTGTTACTTCTTTGTATTCATGCTATTTTGGTTTGAATAAGCATGTCAATCGGTTGGCAAGTCAACATTAAGAAAGTATCAGCATTGAAAAGTAACGTATATTAATATACGCTAGAAATAGGAATCAGTTTAGTCATAATATGGATATATAGTGTCATTTATTTATGATTCATAAACTGTTTTGTAATTCCTACGTGTAAAGTATAACATTTATACGTCGTTTTATTATGTACGTTATTGAAGTTTAAAGCTTTTCAATAATAGGTTATTCGTTCCCCTATGAAAGAATTGGAAAAGTTATAGTGTGTGATATTGGTCATTATTAAGTCATAATTATTGCTAAATCGCAATAGGGATGATACGGCTGTTCGCTATATTTTTAGTAATAAAAAGGGTCATGTGCTATAGTAAAGTATAACTAGGCTCTTCAGGTGGTGCCTATACTAGGCAATATGCCGAAGAAATCACCTGTAAAATTATGGAGGGACAACCTTAAGGAGATGAAAGGATGACAAAAAAAAGGAATCATTTTTTAATCTGTTTGTTGGTTGTGCTAATGAGTATTTTAACTAAACCCTATATGGTATTAGGGGATTCCACTAATGGTCAGGTGGTTGTACCTAGTGAAATATCTTTTTATGAAGATAATAGTGAATCGACCAAAGATGAACAAACATCTAGCTCGTCCATTCAAAAAAATACTTCAAAAAATAACACAACTCAAACTGATAAGACAACCAATAAAGGGATATTACCTCAGACTGGTGAGGCTATAAAAAATTATGGTCTGATTGGTGTTGCTATTGTGATAGTTGTTGTTATGTTATTCTTTTTACGAAAACGTAGAAAGGACGACTATTATGATTCATAAAAAACAGAAATTACTAAGTTGTTTAGTGGGTGTTTGTTTGATTAGTTTATTTTGGGGAACTTTGGTAAGTGCTGATAGTGATTTATCCAATAATGGGTCAGTCAGTGTTGAAGTATCGGATAAAACAGATCCTATTGATCCTGAAAATCCAGGTAATCCTGGAACACCAAGTAATCCAGATGATAATAATTATTCAACAAATGGTAGCTTGAGATTTGATTTTATTTCTCCATTGAATTTTGGAGCTAATAAGATTACTAAAACAAACCGTAAATATGCTGCATTAGCGCAATCATTTAATGGAAATGTAGATGCCCGTGCTAACTATATCCAAATCACAAATCACCAAGATTCTACAGCTGGATGGACACTTCAGGTAAAACAAAATCGTCAGTTTACTAGTGTCACAAAAGATACTCGTCTTGCTGAAGAATTAAAGGGAGCGGTATTGTCTTTGGATAAAGGGTGGGCCAATTCAATGAGTGATAGTCGACCTCCTGTCGTTACAAGAGAAACGATTGCAATTAACGAAATGGGAGTAACATATGAAGTGGCATCAGCCAAACCAAATGAAGCACGTGGTACATGGGTTATCTCATTTGGGGCATCTGACAAGAACACTAAGAATCAGTCGCCAACGTTGTCACCAGCAGTGGATGACCATAATAATCAACTTATTGATGAAAAAACAAAAAAACCATTGATGAGAAATTCTGCTGTGACGTTGACTGTCCCTGATTCGACAACGATTCAACCTGTTTCTTATGAAACAGAATTAACATGGGTGTTAGGTAAATTACCTTAACATATATATGTATATGTATATGTATATATAAATTTAGGAGGAGAAATATCATGAAAGCAAGAAAAATTTATTCAACAACTTTATTGGCAGTATTGGGAGTATCAACTTTAGGCGCTCCATTATTGGCATCAGCTGAGGCAACATCTTTAACATCTAAAGGCTCAGTAAAAGTGGAAGAAGGTACTGCAGGTGGGGAAGACACACAAACAGTCGATCCAGAAAATCCTGGTGAAAATTTACCAGATCCAGATCCGGATTCACCAAAGGAAAATAAAAACCCTGATACAGGAACTCTTGTTATTGAAAGAACAACCGATTTAAACTTTGGAACAATCAAAACATCAGCAAACGATGTGGAAGCTTTTGCAGCACCAGTAACATTTAATGAAAAAGCCAAAACGCGTGGGGCTTACGTACAATGGGCTGACGTTCGTGCAGGAGGGACTTACGGATACACAGTAACAGCCGAATTAACTAAACAATTTACTTCAGGTGAAAATGTGTTAAAAGGTTCACTTATTGATTTTTCAAATGGTCTCATAGCATCACAAACACAAGATAATGACGCTACCGCTGCAAGTAAAGTAGTACCATCAAACGTTCAAACAAGTTTTACACTATCTGAATCAAGTGGAGCACAAACAGTGGTAACAGCTGATAAAGACGAAAAAGAAGGTAAAGGTCGTCTTACTATGGAATTTGGTCAAAGTAAAGACTACAAAACTCAAGGCGAAGAAGCAGCGACAGATGACAAATCTGTTAAGTTAACTGTCCCAGCTGCAACAGCAACTGATATGGTTAAAGGCGATTATGAAGCTGAAGTAACATGGAAAATTGTCGCTGCTGAGTAATATTATTATGTTAAAATACAAATAAAGAAAATCTGTCAAAGTCAGTGTCGAAACTGGCTTTGACTTTATGTGTTTTTAGAAACAAATAAAATAATGGTAGATGTGGGGTTTGTTATGAGGGGACAATTACGAGTCAGTCAAAAATTAGTGATGATATTAAGTGTTATGTTATGCATGATGATAGGATGGTCGCATGAAGCCTCTGCTGCAAAGGCAGAATCACCAACCGGTTTTAATTATAAAATCAATTATCCGGATAATCAAACTGATAAAAGTTTAGGTTATTTTAAATTAAACATGGAGCCTGGACAGGAACAAAAATTATCTATTACTTTTAATAATCCAAGTAAAGAAAAAATATCTGTTTCTGTAAAAATAAACAGTGCGAAAACCAACCAAAATGGGGTTATTGAGTATGGTGTTTCAACTTTAGAAAAAGATGCCTCATTAAAATATGATTTAAAGGATCTTTTAAAAGGCCCAGAAAAAGTTGAGTTAGCAGCAGATGCTACTAAAACAGTAGAATATACTGTGAAAATGCCTGATGAATCATTTGATGGTGTCATATCCGGTGGAATGGAAATACAAAAAGAAAATCAAACAGGGACAGAATCTAATGAAGGTGGCACCAAGATTGTTAATAAGTATGCCTATGTTGTAGGAGTGGTATTACAAGAAAATGATAAAGATGTACCACCTGAATTAAAACTAAATAAGGTAGGAGCTGGCCAGTCTAACTATCGTAATGCGATTTTTGTTAATTTTTCAAATATTATGCCGTCTTATGTTAATGACATGACGACAGAAGTTAAAATCATGAAAAAAGGTAGTGAAACCGTTCTTTATGAGAAAAAACAAACGGCGATGAGAATGGCACCTAATTCGTTTATCAACTACCCAGTTAGTATGAATGGTGAACCGATGAGTCCTGGAAATTATGAAGCAGACATTTTAGTGACGTCTGGTGAGAGAAATCAAACGTGGCATTGGAAGAAAGAATTTGAAATTACTAGTGAAGAAGCAGATAAATTTAATAATAGAGACGTAGGATTGGTCCAAGAAAAAGGATTTAATTGGAAATTAGTAGCAATTATTGTACTAGGTCTGTTATTATTAATTATAATCATTGTGTTGTTGATACGTAGAAAAAATAACAAAGATAAAAAATCTAAAAGTAAAAAAGGAAAGAATAAGCGACGCAGTAAAAAATAGATGAGTTATAGGGGTATAAAGATATGGTAGAATATTTGGAATGGATTTATATAGGGACGTTATCGATTGGAAGCTTATCTGTGATAGGGTTATGCTATTTTATTTTTCGTTTAATCTCATTGCGTAAAAATTTAAAAACGTTAGATAAGAGTAAACCTAAAGGTAAAAAAGCAAAAAGAAATAAAAAGCGACAAAAGATAGCCTTAAGCAGAAAAAAACAGTCTATTCTTATTTTATTTATTGTATCTCTAGTCTCTTCACTGATATTTTTTGGAAGTTCAGCTTATATTAGATACTATCAAGCAATGAATTTAACGCCAGAAGATTCTAAATCAATTGTCACTTCTTATTATTTGATTCGAGATTTTGAAGATCAATTAAATTTATTAAAAGATAAAAAAGATGATCAAACGAAATTAGAACAAAATATTCGTCAATTATCAACCTCAATGGCAAGTTATGGTACCAAAAAGGCAAACACCCTAAATTCAGTAGATGGACAATTAGTATTAAATCGATATTACAATTCAGTGAAACAGTTGGGGATGAATGCCAGCACCCAAACGAAAAATTTTTATGGTAATAGTGAATTAGTGAATCAATTTTTAAAAGACATTCAGGGAGCAAAAGATTATGAAGGGGATGTCTTCAAGTATTATAAAGTAGATAAAGCTGTTTTGATAAAAGGAAAATAAATAAAAACGTTTGGTCGTTATACCAGCAAAATCACTTGGAAGATCAATCTTAAATGTTTATACATGAAGTATTCTTAATAATATTTAGAGCATAGATAAAGTATTGATACCTATCAATACTTTGTCTTTTTTTATAACATAAATCAAAGGAATATATCAAAATAAGATAGAAGTAAAGGCTGTCCATTTTTTATACTAACTAACTCTCAACAAAAAAGATTAAAAAAATAATTAGCAAACAAATTTATTATGCGTGTATTTGATAAATATGCGCTTTGTTGTTACAATAGGTTCATTGTATTAAATATTATTAGGGTGATAGTGAAAGATAGAAAGGAAATCTAAGATGCTTTTAAAGCCGTCTATCAAGCTGTTTCAAAAGAGAAAGCAATTGAACAAGTAACTTTTATAACAAATAAATGGAAAAAACAGTATTCACGAGTTGTCAAATTCTTCATGAATCTTGCTGTATTAACTCTTTATAACCTTCCTTCCTCAATCAGAAAGACCATCTACTCAACTAATTTAATAAGCAATTAAAAAATATACAAAGAGAACAGAACAATTTTCTGATGGATTTTCCATTTACACAAAATTCTTAACGCAACCATCAGTGTCTTTGAGAGGAGTTATATAAATGAAAAAGTTTGAAACAATGATGATTAAGATAATATTTTTAATGAGTATGTGTTTTTTTAGTGTCCCTTTAGTGACTCATGCTGAAGATTGGGAAAGTATTACGCAACTCCCCGGTATGAATTTAGTAGGAGATGGGTATGATCCTCCCAGAATACCTGGAGAGTACGCCACTATTTTTCGGTACAGACCAGATGTGACGTATGATGTTGTTGGGTCAAATTCTAATGATGTTCATTCATATGTCGGTGGGGGAAGCTATCGTTTTTACGATAGAGATAATCAAACAGAAGAGAAAGATGGTCAAAAGCATTATGTTCAATTAAATAATATCGCTATATATAACGGAGAGTATATAGATTTACGTATCAACGTGGAGTCTCTTACCGGTCCTAGTGCTACCAGACATATTCAAATATATACTGTGAGAGGCGGCATTGATTTTATGAGAATGAATACTCGACCATTTAATACTCAGGCTAAAATAAGATACGAATTTTTAAGGCATGGTACGGAGGAAAAAATTCCTTATCAAGGGATGTGGAATTATAGACGAGTTAATTACAGGAAAACAGTTGATTTAAATCCAAATTCTATCCATTCTATGTATACCAATGCTGATACAGAGTTAATTTACGACAAAGATTATTTACCACTATATAGAATTGTGGGAGAAAGCGGTGGTGAGAATGAACAACAAACTTTTTCCATCCTTTTTGACGCACCTAAAGGTATGTTAAACCAAGGTATATTTATTAAGAATACAGGTGTGGGTTATTTAAGATATGATAGTTCTCCTGTTACAGAAGTCGAGTTACCAACTCCGCAAATTGTAGGGGAAGTAAACGAGACTTATCCAAAAGTAAATTATAAAGTCGTACAAGATGTTCCAAAACAGGAGAAGGATACATGGTATCCAAAAGATTATAAAATGTTTATTCAGTTAAATAAAGGAATAGATATTGACAGTATAGACATAACGGCTACAAACCAAGATGATAGAAATGCTGATTCGTATTTTACCTATGAGAAAGACGCAAAAAATAATCAAATTATTATATCAGCAAGTGATGCTACTATGTCAAATGATAACTTTGTTGATAATGCTTATTTCTTTGCAATTTCTGGAAAGCTAAAGGATAGAAAAGATTATAAGTCTTTATATAAAGATAATTATTACAATATTCCCGCTACTGTATTTTATGAAACGCAAAAATATAATAGTGTGTCTAAATCATCTTCTGCTAAAACGAGAGCCATTATTGAGGCAAAAGCAAAAGAGCAATTGGTTGCAACACATTCCAACACATCGGATTGGGTGAATCAACCTATTGAGACATTCTTTTCAGATATGGTAGGGGCTTTTGATACGGATGATTTGAAGATTAAGTCTGTTGAAGAAAAAACATTTACGACAAAAGCATCTGGTCAAAAAGTGGCTTTTGTGTTGCAAGGAAAAGAATCAGGTGTTGAACTAGCTATTGATGTACCAGTAAAAGTATTAGATGAGAGAACCGTTAATTTAAACTATGTTGATACAAAAGGTGAGAAGATAGCCGATACAGTAGTAAAAAAAGGTTTAGAAGGCTTAGAATACGATTTTTCTTCTGAAAATAAGGAAATAGATAACTATCATTTTCTTGAGATTGATAGTAAATATGACAAGGAAACAGGGACATTCCCAACAACTAATAAAGAATTAACGATTAACTTTGTTTATGAATTAAATCAGCAAAGAGTGACCATTAATTATAAAGATAGTGATGGAAAACTATTATATAAACAAGAAGAAAAACAACTAGATATAAATAAAGACTACAACATAGAATCTAGAGAGCTTCCAGGTTATCTGATTAAATCAGTTAAGGTTAATAGTAAAGAAGATGAATTAACTCAACGAAATGGAGTGACTATTTCATTAAGTAACAGTCCTGTAGAAATAGATTTTATTTATACACCAAATCATTTTTCTCTACTATTGACTTCGAACATAACTGATGTGACACAACATCATGATGTCGCGTATCAACTATCGATCAAGAGTGGTGTTGAAGATAATTCAGAATTAACTAGCACGACTTATGTAAATACGGCTATTCAAATAGAGATTGATCCCAAATTAGAAAATATACGTGATATTGAAGTATTGAACAAACGTGGTGAAATAGTAGGGAATGGTCAATATAATAGTGAGACATCTAAAATAGATATTAGTTTAACATCAGATGTACCAAATACAGAAGACATTGTAGTAAACTATTTAGGAACGGTCAGTCTAGATGCTAAAACAGGCGATACTATCTTAACAAACGCTACGATGTCATCTAATTATTTGATGTATGGTAACTCCTTTACGATTAAAAAAGAGGCTAAAGAATTAACTAATAAAATTATTGGTAATCTGGGTCTAATATCTGCACCGAAAGAGGTTGATTTTGGGACATTTGTTTATGAAGCAAAAGACACGGTCATTAAAAATCCTAAAGTTGACAATCCTTTAGTGGTAATGGATACAAGAGATATGTCATCTAATACTGGATGGACATTAACAGCCCAATTAATTGAACCACTTAAAGATAGTGATGGTGTCTTGTTAGATAGTAAGTTAACTTATTTACACGATAATCTTGAAAGTGAGTTAGGCATGGATCCAGTCGAAATTTATAAGGATCAGTCAAAAGAACAGAAAAGAGTCGATGTTACGAGTGTTTGGGAGAAAAATAAAAAATATGGTTTACAACTTAAGATTAATGCCAACTCCTCTCCAAAACCTTCTGAGTATGAAGGGAAGATTAGATGGGCTTTAGTAGCCGGTCAGCCATAATAGGTAAAAAATGAGTGTAAGGGGGTATAGCTATTGAAAAAATTAACATTATTATTAAGTTTAAGTATTTTGTTTTTTGTTATTCCTTTAACATCTCTAGGACAAACATCTGATTCATTACCATTAGGTTTTAGTGTAGAACCTAGATTTCCTAAGAATCAAATAAATAAGGATATTGATTACTACTACTTATTATTAAAACCAAATGAACAGCAAAAAGTATTAATAGATTTAACCAATACTAGTTCCGAAAAAAAAACAATAGATATCTCATTGCATTCCGCTAAAACAAATTCCAACGGCGTCGTAGAATATGGTGATTCTAAAATAAAAAAGGACGATTCTTTGAAAAATGATTTCACTCATATTGTCAGTGGTCCATCGAGTGTAGAATTAAATCCTCAAGAAAAAAAAACGATAGAATTAACGATTAAGATGCCTAAAAAACAGTTTGATGGCGTAGTATCTGGTGGTATCCAATTTATGGAAAGAAATCAAAATAGAAAAGATCGGTCAAACAATAGAAAAGAAGGCTCAGTCATTTTTAATGAATATGTATATATCTATACAATGGTGTTAAAAGAGACTGAGGTACAAGTAGAACCAAAATTAATTTTTAAAGGGATAGAGTATTTAGATAATAAACTTTATGTGAGTTATTCTAATGTAGCAGCAACCTATTTATATCATATGGATGCTGACATCAAGATAAGTAAAAAAGGTTATACCACTGCATTGTACGAAAAGAAACAATCCAATATGAAGATGGCACCTAATTCTAATATTACTATTCCAGTGGAAATTTTAGATAATTATCTTGATTCTGGCATCTATACTGCGAGTATTTCTGTAAAAAATCAGGATGGTATAGAAGAAAAATGGCATGAGGATTTTGAGGTTGATAAAGGTTTAGTAAAACTGTTGGGAGATAGTAATTCAACTTCTTCTCGTCATAAGAAAAAAAGCCATACCCTTCTTTATTTATTATTATTTTTTATCAGTATGGTCATATTAATCGTCTTTTTTATTTTTAAAAGAATGGTAAAAATGAATTCCAAAACGTTTTTAAAGAATTCGTCTAAAAAACGTAAAGGTAAGTAACGTATTATAAAAAGATAATAGATAAAAATTAATTTGTTTAATTAGTAGGAAAAAGACCTAGAAGTGAGATATCTTCTAGGTCTTTTTCGTTAAACTAAACGTTTTTATTTTTTATAAAATTGAATTGTGGTGATATGTCATATAAGTATCATTGTTTTTTCTTAAAATCCCTATTACAATGTAAGTATAACATTTAAGCATAATAACTGATTGTTAAGTTTATTAAATGTTATTTTGGAGTTAATAATCTAAAAAAGAAGTGGAGGTTATTTGTAATATAAGGAGGATAAAAAATGAGGAAAAAAGTTTGGTTGTTATGTTCTTTCCTATTGTTTTTTTTAGTTATGATAAGTGGAAGACTCGTTGAGGCAGAAAGTTCTGTTAACGTATCTTCATCATTAAGACAAAATCAAGTAGTATCGAATAAGAAACAATTTGGAGGTTTACAAAATCTTAAGCAGTTTAGTTTAGATAAACAAGGGAACGGAATTGTTGCTTATAATTTTGGTAAAAGTATGGAAGAGATCAAAGCGCTAAATGGTGATGAACAAGCGGCTAAAGAGATGATTTTATACGAGAGTGGCGCTACTGGTTATGGTTTGATGGGTGATGTGACAGACAAGATCGAAGTAGGAGACTTAGGTGATTTATTTTCTACATCTTTTAATGATTTGGCAGAACATCATGTCACGTTAACGGTCCCAGCTGAGTATTCAGGTACTGGCAAAGCATTGTCTACTGATGTGATTATTTACACAGGGAAAGTGGCTAAGCCAACTACTTGGAACGAATTTGATACAGCTATTAGGGATCGCGATGTCACTGTTATTGACGTACAAAATTCTTTAAAAAATACAAGTAATGTAGGTAATGTTTCATTAGCTAATGCCAGAAAAGATTTTGTGTTACTTGGTAATGGTTATTCTATTGATTTTTTATTTGCTAGTTATGCTTGGAGAAATTTTAGAGGTCAAAGACTAAACGGAGCTTTGGTGACACCACATGCGATACTTGACAATTTAGATTTTTATGGCACTAATTATTACGGGCCTGTTTCTATGTTTGATACGACAAATTATGGAACATCGATTACATATCGTAATGTTTCGTATATTGGATCTCAAGTAACGGCAGCTTTTCAGGCTACTATAACGTTTGAAGGGAAAAATAGTGTATATACTAAAACAGGTAGCTATACTTCTTTTGATGGAAGTTTTGTTCGTTTATCTCAAGATAATCAAGCTGGTATTGAAGCTCATACCTTACGCTTTTCTGATGGCTCAGAAAATACATTTACTACTGATAATGGCGATGCTGTTATTTTAGGTAGTTGGTATTCTGATCAAGAACCTGTGAGAAGTATTCAACCATCTATGGTTATTGGAAAAAATGCTAAAGTGACGTTGAAAACATTAGGGAATATCGGTGAAAATAATGACTATTATGTTTCCAATAGAGATCCTAATTTATATTCTGTGATTAATATTAATAGAAATGGTCGGATAGATGTTGGTGAAAATTCAACATTAGTGGCAGAAACGGCTGAAGGAACGACTAGGGTACCGGTAAGATTGGGGTATTATGACAATTCCTATACCAGAGATTGGATTACGAGTGTTAATTTATCAAAAAATAGTCAATTTAATGTGAATATAAATGGACCTATTGCTAAGAGGCAAAATGGTACAGAAGAATATGCTGGTTTTATGTTAAAACAAAATTCTCAAATCAATGTTGGTGAAAATGCTAAACTAAATGTATCTGCTAGAAATATGACTACTGGAGCTCCTGTAATATCAATGGGAGTTAATTCAAAAATTAACGTAGCAGAATCAGGTAGTATGTTAATTAACAAAGATGGCGGTAGAGGGAACATCTTAAACTTAGGTGCCGATTCATTGTTTAATGTATCTGATGAAGGAAATGTAAAATTTGTTTCAGATGGTGAAGGAACCTCGACGGATTCCGTGATATACGGTGCTAATAAATCTACCTTTATTATTGGTGAACGTGGTCTCTTTACTTCCCAAATAAAAAACGGTTCTGGTACAAGAACCATGTTAGATTTTGCTTCAGGGGCGAATTTCAAATTTGCCAATGCTCGACGAATTGATTTAGATGTCCGCGGCAATGCTAATGCTTCTCTAATTGGTATGGCCACTGGTGACTTTTTAGCAGATATTCAAGCCGTAAAAGCTTGGACAAAAGAGGATGCGAGTCAATCAGATGATGATCCATCGTATGATTGGAGCCCAATGTATGGGGTAGATGTTCGCTATAACGGTAGTTCTCCTAGTAAAATTACTGCTAACAGTCTCACTTATAAAATGCGTGATGATTTTATCAAAAATTACAATACACAAAATATGTCACGTGTATTATTTGATTATATCCCAGATGTGCACATAGGACTTGATGAGCTCAGTGATAATCCTAAATTATCAAGTAGTCAAGTCTTTAAAGGTGTCATCAACAATGGCTCAAGTGTGGCCTTTTATAAAGTGGTTGATGAAAACGATCCAAGCAAGGACATTTTATTACCGAACGCAACCATTCCGTCTCCAGTAGAAGGAGAAGATAAAAAATATCATGTTATTGCAGGTAATGATGGGACCTATGAATTTCCTGTTCCAGAGACGACAAAATTAGTCGCAGGGGATAAAATTAAGGCTTATGGGTTCTTAAATGCCAAAGATGATTATGTCATCAATACGGTTCAAGATAAGACACCGCCAACAGCGGAAGGCGCTCACTATTATTTACCTGTTCATGGGGAAACACCAGATCCAAGTGTGTTAGTGACTAATGTCTCAGATACAAATCCTAATAATACACACTATACTTATCAATATAATGAAGCTAATCCAAAAGAAACGATTGATGCGTATATGAGTGAAATAGGAGACCACAAAGTCAAGGTTGATGTATCGGATGAAGCAGGTAATACAGCAACGATTGATACCACCCTTTCTGTGGTTGAGTCAAGTACTTATGTTTCTGGAGATGAGTTATCTATTTCATTTAAGGATTTACGTAATATGTCTGAAAAACAAATGAACGAGTACATCTTATCTAAAGGAAATATATCTGCGTATAAATTGTTAAATGGTAAAAAAATTGATTTAAGTCAAGTTGTTTCTGTTAAAGATTTGGGTGGTTTAGCTGATATTGAACAGATCAAATCAACCCCTTATACTATTTCTTTAGTTGTTTCAGCAAAAGATGCCGGTGAAGGAGTTAGTGATGATATCACTGGTACTATGACGGTAAAAGTAACCGATATTGATGCTGTTTTAACCATCAGTTTCATCAATGAAGCAGGAAAAGTGTTAGATGATTATACCACGACAGTTAAAGCGCTAGTTGGTGATACACTTGATTTAACTAAAGACACACATATCAAGACCCAACAAGAGTTACTTAAATCAAATGGGTACTTACTTGGTCGTGGTCCAGATCAAGAAACTGCCTTCAAGGTAACAGATACGGAAATGACCCTTGTGTATTATGTAGAAGGGACTGTGATGATTCAATCGGTTCCAACGGTCTTAGATTTTGGAACAGTCAATTACATTGCGCGTCCTAATCGGGTTGAAAAACCAACCTATGATAAACCATTAGTTGTTAGTGACACACGAGCCAATGCGACAGATGGATGGATTATGTATGCCCAAATGAGCTCGCCACTTCAAACCACCGATGGAAAAGTATTAGAAGATGTTATTCATTATGTGTCTAATGGAAAAGATACTGTGTTATCTGAAAATTCCCAAGCTATTTTTAGTGATAAAGAAAACAAAGCAGGCATTTATGACATTAGTAATGGTTGGGGAGATAAGCCAAAATCTGATGGGATTAAATTAGAGTTAGGATCTTCAGGTGATATTCATACTGGTAGTTATACTGGCGAAATTACTTGGAAGATTATGGAAGGTCAACCTTAAATAAGTACATATAAAATACCCTAAATATTTTTGGGGTATTTTTTTATAGTCATTTTTTAATCTAAAGTATGATGATTAAAATAAATTGAATGTTTCTGGATTAAACTATGAAAATTTAATGAATTTTATAATAAAGGGTGATAAAATGGGAGGTAAGACAATCAATGTAAAGGGAGTGAGAAAGTGACCTTTTTTAAGAGAGCCTTGTTGAGCATCCAAAGACGAAAAGGAAAGTCATTGATATTATTTTTGGTTATATTTATTTTAGGTAATTTAATGGCAGGGGCTATTGCGATTCAGCAGGCAACAAAGGGTGTTGAAACGAAGATAAAAACACAATTAGGTGCAAATGCGACTGTATCATTTAATCAAGACAAGTTGCAAGATCTAGATGACTCATCTAGTCAAACGCTAGACATGAAAGAACCAACAGCTAAAGTCTATCAAGAAATAGGAGCATTAAAGCAAGTAAAGTTTTATGATTACTCCATTATAGATATGATGCAAACAAAGAAAATAAAAAATGTTGAACCATCTGATGGAAGTTACAGTCGCAGTTACAATGGCTTATATTATTTTGATATTAAAGGGGCAAGTAGACCTGAGTTGATTGATGAACAATCAAAGAAAATAAGGTTAGTTGATGGTAGAAATTTTAATGAAGAGGACATAAAAAAAGGATCATCTGTTGCTATTATATCAAGTAAAGTAGCTAAAGAGAATAATCTTCATGTGGGAGATAAAGCTGTTTTTGATCGCACAATTGAACAGTATAATCAAGGTGGTTCTGATGATAGCAATGACGTTGAAACAAAATCTAAAGATTATCCTGTTGAAATTATTGGGTTATTTGATGTAAAAGAAGTAGAAGCAAAAAAATCAACTGGTAATTCACAAAAAGATAGTGAAAAGCAAATGAACCAAACAATTGATTTATATGATAAATTAAACACTATTTATTTACCAAATCATTACATTGAAAAAACACAAGCTGAAATGCTAGAATTTACATACGATAATTTTCCAGATAATTTTTTAGATGAAAATGAAAAAGTAATGGATAAAGAGACAGTATTAAAAGAATTTTCTTATAAAAATATTGTGGCAACCTATGTTCTTAATAAACCTGAGGAAATTGAAGATTTCCGATTGTTAGGAGATCAAATACTAAAAGACAATGGGTTGGATTATTATAAAATCGAAGCGAGTGCTGACCAATTTGATTCAATTGCTGGACCAATTAAAGGAATGGCAAAAATTTCTAAAATCGTTTTAATGGCTTCTGTATTAGCCTCTATATTTATTATTACCTTGGTGACGATTCTTTTCTTAAGAGATAGAAAACATGAATTGGGCATTTACTTGTCATTGGGGGAAAAACGCCAAAAGATTGTGGGTCAAATTGTCGTTGAAGTGGTGTTAGTTGCGTTAGTTGCCATGACATTATCTGTTTTTTCTGGTAATCTATTAGCGAAAGGTTTTTCTGATTCATTGATGAGGACACAGCAAAATAATTCGATAGACGATAATATGATGATGTATGGCAGTCCAGTCGCTGACGTCGGTATCACAGAAGATGACGTCATGAGGTCATATGAAATAGCGTTAACACCATCATATATTGCATTATTTTATTTAATTGGGTTGATTGTCGTATTATTATCAACGATTGTTCCTCTAGTCTATATCATGAGGCTGAATCCGAAAAAAATGATGATGTAAAGGAGCCAATCTATGTCAATCTTAAAAGCAAGTAAATTAAATTACTATTATCAAGATGGTGATACACGGCGCTTTATTTTAAAAAATATGAATGTCTCCTTTGAAAAAGGTCAATTTTACAGCATTGTAGGGCAATCTGGGTCTGGTAAGACAACCTTTTTATCTCTTTTAGCCGGATTGGATAAACCACAGGGAGGACGTATTTTTTACGAGAAAAAAAATATAGAAAAAATAGGTTATGATGAATATCGTCGTGACTATATTAGTATTATCTTCCAACATTATAATTTAATTCCCTATTTAACAGCCGTTGAAAATGTGTTGGTTCCAATGGCAATAACGGATAATAAATTGCCAGAAAATGAGGAAAAAGTAGCTATGAATCTATTAGATTATATGGGCATATCAAACGATAAAGCTAAACGATTGGTGACGCAATTGTCAGGTGGCGAACAACAGCGTGTGGCAATTGCTAGAGCGTTGGCAACAAACGTTGATGTTATTTTAGCTGATGAACCAACTGGTAATTTAGACGAAGAGATGGAACAAGAGATTGTGGAAATATTTAAAATGCTTGCTCACAAACATAATAAATGCGTGATTGTAGTTACTCACTCGCCGGAAATAGCATTGCAATCAGATCATTCCTATCTTCTTAGAAAAGGAGTTTTAAAAGAGAATGTCTGACTTTCTATCAAATTTCGAACATGACAATTATAAACAAATATTAAATGATAAAAAAAGTAAAAAAGAGGAACAATTAGAAGAGAATGCAGAATTAGAGGACGATTTATTATCTGATGACGTCGATGGCAACAAATCAGTCCTTCCAGAACATGAAGGAAAAATAAGACGAAAAAAAAAGAGAAAAAGAAAGAGCCAACCTATTCCTAACCAATCTATTGTTCCAATAGAGGAAGAATCACTTGAAGATGATATTGAAATCGATCCAGATTATCAGAGCAAACAAACTAAACGCAAAGCGGTGATTGGGGCTTCGGTTGTTGGTTTACTACTCATTGGTTATATTATTTATTACCAGGTGACACGTGTAAGTGTTCCTAATTTTTCTGATAAAACGGTTGTTGATGCTAAAAACTGGGCATCAGAAAATAGAATGAAGCCAAAAATCGAACAGGAGTATTCTACCAAAGTCGAAACAAATGGTGTGATTAGTCAATCTGTCGCACCAAATAAGAAATTAAAAAAAGGGTCTAATATCACCTTTAAAGTCAGTGAAGGGGCTAATCCCAAAGAAAAAATCACGTTACCTGATTTTGAAAAAATGTCTAAATCAGAAGTTGAACAATGGATAAGTAAAAATAAAGCGGATAATGTTTCCCTTATTGATGAATACAATGATAAAGTTGACAAAGGTAAATTTATTAAGCTTGAATTTACAGACAAAGAAGTCACTAAGGAAAATTATTTACGACAAGATATCGCGAACGTTTATTTTTCTAAAGGAAAAGAAGTGTTTGAAAAAAATATTTCAGTCCCAGATTTTAGTAAGAAATCTAAAAGTGATGTAGAAGATTGGGCTAAGAAAAACGATATTAAAGTCGATTATAAAGAAGTGGACTCTGATAAAATTGAGGCTGGATTAGTTGTCTCTCAAACAGTAGATCCTGATACTAAGATAGCTAAACAGGAGTCTATGAGTGTTTCTATCTCTGTTGGAAAAGCTGTCGTTGTGCCTAATTTTGCTAACTATTCAATTGAAGAAGCAACCAATGCAACAAGTGATTTACAAGTTATGACGAAAGAAGCTTTTTCCGATAGTGTTCCTTTTGGCCAATTGATTTCTCAGTCTATTGAAGCCGGAAAAAAATTAACGGGAAATGATGAAAAAGCCGTCAATGTTGTTTATTCTTCTGGAAGACCATATATTAAATCATTCTTCGGTCAATTAGAAGGAGATATCCCTAAATTAATTTACGATAACTTTAATTCAAAAGGGGCTTGTGTCACGTATGAAGTCTATTATGTGGATTCAGATAAAGAAAAAGGCCAAATTGTTCATGCAAATGCTTATAATCAATATATCGCAACAAACGCTCATTTAGTATTTGCGATTAGTAATGGAAAATATGCATCCTTGCCTGGTGAGTGATACAAACCTGACTAAGACATAATACGACGATTAAACTCCTAAGCTTTTCTAGTTAGGAGTTTAATTATTTGTTAAGAAGCTTTAAATTTGCCGAAAAAATCTATACAATAATGGAAGAAATCATGAAAAGAGAGAGTAAATATAATGAGAATGAATGAAAAAGGATTGACCCAAGCGGAAGTTAACCAGCGTATTAGTCAGGGACAAGTGAATGATTATGTTTCTGATACATCAAAAAGCAACAAAGAGATTATTTATGACAATGTTTTTACTTTATTTAATTTGTTAAATGTTGTGATTGCTATCTGTTTAGCTTTAGTTGGAGCTTATAGCAATCTGTTTTTTATGGCTATTATTATCTTAAATGTGGTCATTGGAGTATCACAAGAAATTCGAGCGAAAAATCTTGTGTCACAGTTATCGATTGTGAACGAAGAAAACGTTGAGGTCTTTCGTGACAATCAAACAATCGGCATTCCCACCACTGAATTAGTATTAGATGATGTGGTTATTTTATCTGCAGGCCAACAAGTTCCTTCTGATATGGAAATTTTGTCTGGAAATGTTGAGGTAAATGAATCGTTATTAACAGGTGAGGCTGATTTAATCAAAAAATCGACTGCCAGTCAACTTATGTCAGGAAGCTATGTCACAAGTGGTCAATGTGTGGCCAAAGTGGTTCATGTTGGAAAAGATAATTATGCCGTCAGAATCGCTGAAGAAGCTAAAATTCATAAACCAGTCACTTCTGAATTAGTTGAATCGATCAGAAAAGTGGCAAAATTTACCAGTTATATTATCATTCCTTTGGGTATGATTTTGTTTTTAGAAGCGTATTTTTTAAGACAAAGTGATTTGAAATTATCTGTGGTGTCATCTGCTGCTGCCTTACTAGGTATGCTGCCAAAAGGAATGGTGTTATTAATTAGTATTGCTTTAGCAACAGGTGTGGTCAAACTAACAAAGAAAAAAGTATTGGTTCAAGACATGCACTCAATTGAAACATTAGCACATGTGGACGTGTTGTGTTTAGATAAGACTGGTACGATTACGCAGGGAAACATGTTGGTGTCAGAAGTGATTGATGTCAATCCATCATTCAAAGAAATAAACACAACCAATTTAATGGAAAACTATATTAATGCGACAGATGATAATAATTTGACCATGCAAGCCTTGCGTTCTTATTATCAAACGTCAACTAATTTAAATGTATTAGATACTTTAGCGTTCTCATCAGATAGAAAATGGGGAGCGGTACTGTTTGAAGGCGTGGGATGTGTATATCTTGGAGCGCCAGAACGTTTAGTGTCAGAAGATAAATTACCACAAGAAATTTATCAAGCGCAGGCACAAGGTAGTCGAGTCCTTCTTTTAGGGATCGATCAATCAGCCACTCAGCTAACTGATACAGTAGGAAATGTTGAAGCATTATCTGTCTTAATTATTGAAGATGCTATTCGAGAAAATGCAGAACAGACATTGGCTTATCTAGACAGTGAAGGGGTTGCGTTAAAAGTTATTTCTGGTGACAATCCAATTACTGTATCAAATGTAGCAAGACGTGCCGGTCTAAATCACTATGAGGAATATATTGATTTATCAACGATTGAAACAGAAGAAGAGGTCAAAGCTATTGTGGATGACTATACTGTGTTTGGTCGAGTGAGTCCACAACAGAAAAAATGGTTAGTCGAAGCACTAAGACAAAAAGACCATATTGTTGCTATGACGGGTGATGGTGTGAATGACATTTTAGCGATGAAAGAGGCAGACTGTAGTATTGCCATGGCTGAAGGGGATAATGCGACACGTCAAATGGCTAATTTGGTTTTATTAAATTCTGATTTTACTACCTTACCAGATGTGTTGTTTGAAGGTCGACGTGTGGTTAATAATGTGACAAAAGTTGCGAGTATCTTTTTTATTAAAACTATCTACTCATTTATCTTGTCCATTATTTGTATGGTAGCAGCAATTGGATTCCCATTTATTCCGATTCAAATTACGTTGCTTGATTTAGCAATAGAAGGCTATCCTACGTTCTTCTTATCATTTGAATCTGACAAACGTAAAATTACGACAAAATTTTTACCAACTGCCCTACGACGAGCGTTGCCAAATGCATTGTTAGTAGTCATTAATATGTTAGTGATCTATTTTGTTTCTCCAAAATTAGGCATTACAGGAATCGATCAAACAACATTAATGTATTACATGTTGATTGCTGTTAGTGCTATGGCAGTTATTAAGGCGTGTTTGCCATTTAATCCACTCCGATTATTTTTAGCGGTGACAACAACTGTTGGAACGTTTGTAGCGGCAATGCTATTTACATCATTATTAGAAATCACTTGGCTAAATGCTACTACATTACCTGTTTTTGTTGTACTTGTTATTTGTTCGATTATTGGTAAGCTCATTTTAGATAAATTAATTACGGGTAAAATGGGATCTTTTAACTAAGCACAAATTGTTGCAAACTAAATGATTTATGTTATAATTTATTATGAAGAGTTATGTCGTGGTCGCGCTGATTTCAGTGCGACTTTTCTGACTTAATTATGTAAAAAGGGGATGACTTATCAATATGCCACAATTAATCCCTCAAGAATTAATTGATACAGTTAGACAAGAAACAAATATTGTTGAGGTCGTTGAAAACTATGTTCAATTAAAAAAATCTGGTAAAAATTATTTAGGCTTATGCCCATTTCACAATGAAAAAACACCGTCGTTTACCGTAGCAGAGGATAAACAAATCTTTCATTGCTTTGGATGTGGTAAGGGTGGAAATGTGTTTACTTTTATTCAAGAAGTAGAAGGATTATCATTTCCTGAGGCAGTTGGGAAACTAGCTGAACCACTAAATGTATCTTTGCCAACAACGTCATTTTCTGGTGTGCAACAAACACCCAAAAATAGTACACATCAGACATTAATTGAGATGCACGAACATGCTAAAAGTTTTTTTCACCATATTCTGGTAAATACAGAAGTTGGTAAAGATGCTATGACTTATTTGGAACAACGAGGTATTTCTCGAGAATATATTGATGCGTTTGAGTTAGGCTTTGCTCCTGACAACCGAGACATTTTATTAAAAGTTATGCAAAAAGAATTTAAAGACGGTCCTTTTGATGAGTCAGGTTTATTTGTCGAAAGAGATGATGGCACGTTGATGGACCGGTTTTTTAATCGAGTCATGTTTCCAATAAAGGATGCTAAAGGCAAAACAATTGGTTTTTCAGGTAGGCAGATGCCAACAGATCAACCAGATAAGGATAAAAAGCAGCCTAAATACCTTAATAGTCCTGAAACGGAGATATTTAACAAGCGAGAAGTGATTTATAATTTTCATTTAGCTAGACCTCATATTAGAAAAACAAATGAGGTTTATTTATTTGAAGGATTTATGGATGTTATGGCGTCTTATATGTCTGGTGTTAAAAATGCTGTCGCCACTATGGGAACAAGTTTAACTGAGCAACAAATTCATCGATTAGAGCGTGTGTGCGAAGATGTGACGATTTGTTATGATGGTGATTCAGCCGGCATCAATGCGACCAACCGGGCAATTGAATTATTGACCAAAAATACCGCAATCGGGGTTCAGGTAGTCAGTTTACCGAATAAACTAGATCCAGATGATTATCGGATGATGTATGGAACAGATGCTTTAGAAAACGAATTATTACACCATAAACAAACTGTGTTTCAGTTTAAACGCGTTTATTTGATGCAAGATTTTAATTTGGCAAACGAATCAGATGTTTTAGCTTATCTAGAGCTTGTGTTAAAAGAGTTAGCTATGATTCCATCTGTTATTGAAAAAGATTTCGCTTTAACACAACTATCAGAAGAATTTAACCTTTCTAAAGAAACGTTACAACTTCAATTAAATCAATTAATACAAGATAATAAGCAGCAAGCTTTTAAACAAATCATACCTAGAAGGCCAGAAACCATCGTTCCTAAAACACAGGAATTTAGAAACATAGATGTGGTTGAAAAAGCCGAAAGGTTATTAATATTTCGTGCGTTAAATGAGAAGACAACATTTCAAAAAATAATCAGTCAGCCTAACTTTTCATTTATTCATGATGCCTATCAGGAATTATTTCAACATATAGCAAGTTTTTATGAATTGTATGGTCGAGTTGAATTGGCAGATTTTATTAATTATTTGAAAGAAGACAATTTACGTAATGTATTAATAACTATTACCATGCAAAATTTTAGTGAACAAAGTAATGACCGGGAGATTAGTGATTGTTTACAAGTGATAGAAAAAGCAAGTATTCAGTCTAAAATAAACGCTTTAAAGAAACAGCAACAAGAGGTCAAACAGATAGGTGATTCTATCAAAGAAATGGAAGTAACATTAGAAATTATCCAATTGCAAAAAGAATTAAGTAATTGGGGATAATACAAGGGGGAGTCCATCATGTCAAAAATGGAAAAAGATGCCGCATACAAAAAAGAAGTAACCAAGTTCATCAAAATAAATCGAGTTAGAGGTTCAGTATTTTATGATGAATTAACCAATAAATTAGCTACTCCTTATGAATTAGATGCTGATGATATGGATGAATTGATTGAAAAAGTTGAGGACGCAGGAATTAGCGTTGTGGATGAAAAAGGCGAGCCAAGTGAACATAGTTTGCGTGTCGCTAAAAAAAATCAAGAATCTAAGAAGACAAAAGAAAAAGAAGAAGAAGAAGAAGATTTAATTGCACCAGCTGGGGTAAAAATCAATGATCCCGTTCGTATGTACTTAAAAGAAATCGGTCGTGTCTCACTTCTTACAGCTGACGAGGAAGTTGCTTTAGCGCTACGTATTAAAGAAGGTGACCCTGAAGCAAAACAAGAATTAGCTGAAGCTAACCTACGTTTAGTGGTGAGTATTGCAAAACGTTACGTTGGTCGTGGAATGCAATTTCTTGATTTAATCCAAGAAGGGAACATGGGATTAATGAAGGCAGTTGAAAAGTTTGACCACGAAAAAGGGTTTAAGTTTTCTACTTATGCGACTTGGTGGATTCGTCAAGCAATTACGCGTGCGATTGCCGATCAAGCAAGAACGATTCGTATTCCAGTTCATATGGTTGAAACAATCAATAAATTAATTCGTATCCAACGTCAATTACTACAAGACTTGGGACGCGAACCAACACCAGAAGAAATTGGAGCAGAGATGGATTTATCACCTGAAAAAGTACGTGAAATCTTAAAAATCGCTCAAGAGCCTGTCTCACTTGAAACACCTATTGGAGAAGAAGATGACTCGCACTTAGGTGATTTTATCGAGGATCAAGATGCAACTAGTCCAGCTGAACATGCAGCTTACGAATTATTAAAAGAACAATTAGAAAGTGTGCTTGATACATTAACTGATAGAGAAGAAAATGTCTTACGTTTACGTTTTGGTTTAGATGATGGACGCACTCGTACATTAGAAGAAGTCGGAAAAGTATTTGGTGTGACTCGTGAGAGAATTCGTCAGATTGAAGCAAAAGCGTTAAGAAAATTACGCCACCCTTCTCGTTCTAAACAATTAAAAGACTTTTTAGAATAAAAATAATAACGCACTAGTTAAAGCTAGTGCGTTTGTTTTTAATTGATTTTTTTAAAAGAATGTTAAATAATCAATAAAAAGACTTAATTCATTCTAAAGATGGATGGAAATAAGGAATAGATGTGTTACATTTGTAATGAATTAAAAAATGAAAAGGTGATGTTATGAATAAATTTAAAAAGATTTTACTAGGTCTTACACTACTTTCAACAGTTGGATTAAGTACGCAAGTTTCGGCTGCAGAAAAAGCGAAAGATGAAGGATGGGATATTCCAAATATCGCATTAGGTAATGGCTTAACAGATGCTGAAAAGCAACAAACACGTGATATTTTAACAAAAGACCTGAGTAAAGTATCCATGTTAAGTGGAGCAAACACTCAGAATATAAATGAATACATTGTTGATGGCAATGATTTAGTGAAATATGTGACCGACGTTCCAGAATTTACCAGTTCGTCAAAAGCTTATTCAAGTGCGTTGATTGCTCGTACAAAAAGTGGGTCAGGTGTTACCGTAGATATTGTGACACCAGATAAAATTACCGCAAGAACTGAAGCAATGTATCGTTCAGCAGCGATTACAAGTGGTGTGTATGATGCCTACATTCGTATTGCAAGCGTTCGACCAATGGATGGTAGTGGTGCATTAGCTGGTATTTATAAGATTTATGATGAAGTAGATCCTGCCTCTAATCAAACAGAACAAAAAGAGCGTGATGAAAAGCGTGAAGTAGCACAAGATCAAATGCAAGTGGTTTCTGCCATTGATCAACAAAACCAAGATAATAAAGATTATTCTTCAGAAAACATCTTAGTCATGTTAGCTGATATTCAAATGGAATTACAAAAAATTAATAAGAAATTAAGTGACATGTCTGATGAGAAAAAGAAACAAGAAGTAACCAATGTGGTTGACGAACAAATTGAGAAAAACGGCCTGCAAGAAGCCATTACACCAGAACTAAAAACGCAAGTCGTCAATAACATGGTGAACTTTACTAATACAAGTGCCATCACAGATAAAGAATTAACCAGTCAATTATCTGGGTTTAAAGATGACATTGTGAAAAATGGTAAAGAATTTAAAGATAATTTATTGTCAGAAGAAAATGTCGAAAAAGCAAAAGGAATTTGGCAAAAGATTAAAGATTTCTTCTCAAACTTATTTAAATAACGTTGAAACTATCTAGTGAAAACTAGGTAGTTTTTTTAATAGACTAGGGGATTATAAGTTCAGCCGTCAATGTCTAGCTCCCAAGTCCTGACCTAGTGAAAAAAAGATAACTTTTCGCCATTGCGCGCTTCGCTGCTCATTCAGGGTCAAATTTCCTATTTTTTCATAGGTCAAGGCGGACTTTTCCCTTTTCTTATACTCACTCACAATAGGACCATCGACTGATTTTTCCAATGCTTTTTTTAGGTATACTTAAATTATTAATGAAAAAGGAGTTATTGAGGATGTCAAAAAAGAAAAAAGTGGTTATTGGGAGTATTATTGGGTTGGTAGTGATTGCTGCAATCGGTGGGAAAATGGTGTTATCGAAAAAAGAGCCAGTAAACACAAAGGAAGAAGAAAAAATTGAGTTTTATACCGTTGAAAATGTTGATCAAGTGTTTATTAATGGTGTGGTAACTCCTGTTATGTCAAAAGAATTTACCAAAGATACAACTCTAGGTAAATTGGGTGATTTAAACGTAAAAAATGGTGAAAATGTCACAAAAGATACAGTGCTTTATCAATACTTAGATGAGACAACAGACTCTCAAATTAGAGACTTGAAATTTCAAATTGAATCAACACAAGCCGAAAAAGAAAAAGCTGCAAGACAAATGCAACTTGAAATAAATGAAATGAATAATGTGTCAACCTCAGAATCAGGAGAAGCTGCCAGTAGCCCTGTATCGAAAGAAAGCATAGAATTAAAATATGATTTAGGTAGTTATGATATTAAAATGAGTCAATTACAAACACAAATTAATGAATTAAGCGAAAAACAGGTTAATAAAGTCATTGCACCTTTTGACGGTCAGGTTATTATTCCACAAGACCAAAACAGAGATAGTGCCATTTTAACGTTATCATCAACTGATTTTTATGTTGAAGGTAGTGTCAATGAGAAAGACTTAGAAAAAGTTAAAGAAAAACAATTAGCGGACGTTAGAACCATTGCGGATAATAAACCATACAAAGGTGAAGTCACTTATGTGTCTAATATTCCAAATACCCAGCAAGCAACAGAAGGTGGTGCATCAAATAGTGGGAATTCTTTATCAACTTACACAGTAAAATTAAGTTTAAAAGATGCAAAAGAAATTCGCAAAGGATTCCATGTACAAGCTTCGATTAAGCTAGAAGATAAAAAAATAGAAATACCAAAAGAAGCCGTAAAAGTAGATGATAAAACGAAAGAAGTTTATGTACTCGTTGATGATTTTGGCACAATTGCAAAACGGGTAGTTGAAACGACCGATCAAGGGGCATCAAAAGATAAAATTATCGTAACAAGTGGATTAGAAGGCTTAGATCGTGTCATTATTTCATCCAAAGCATCTTTAACAGTAGGTGAACCAACTCCTGGAGGTGAAGTTACCGAAAATGAAGGAGGAGAAAAATAATGAGTCACGACAACCCAGTATTAGTTGAGTTAAATGATATAAATAAATACTATCCAGTCGGCAAATCAACACTGCATGTCTTAAAAAATCTCAACCTTACTATTGAGCAAGGCGAATTTATCATGATTATGGGGAAATCCGGTAGTGGAAAAACGACGCTCATGAATATTATTGGATTTTTAGATCAACTATCAGATGGTGAGTATATTTTTGATAATAAAGACGCGTCAGAATTAACTGAAAATCAAAAATCGACTTTAAGAAACGAATACATCGGATTTATTTTTCAACAATTTTTCTTAATACAATCGTTAAATGTGATTCAAAATGTTGAATTACCAATGGTGTATGGTGGAAAGAAAAAAGAAAAAGAACGTCGTCAAATCGCCTCAGACTATTTAGCTATGGTTGGTCTAGAAGGAAAAGAGTTTTCTAAAACGACTGAGTTATCAGGAGGACAACAGCAACGTGTCGCCATAGCTAGAGCCTTAGTTAATGATCCGCTATTAATTATGGCAGATGAACCGACAGGAGCCCTTGATAGTGAAACGAGTGAAGATATTATGAGTATCTTGTCTAATTTAAATAAAGAAGGAAAAACAATTGTCATGGTCACTCATGATCCTGATATGAGAAAGTATGCCACACGAGTGGTTTATATGAAAGATGGTTTATTCCTTACCGAGGAGGAATTTATCAATGCTTAAAAATCTATTATTAAGTACTTTCTTAAGTTTAAGGGCACATAAACTACGTGTTTTTTTAACGATGGTTGGAATTATTATTGGAATCACAGCTGTTGTGACAGTATCAGCAATCGGTGAAGGGATGAAGCAAAGTAGCTTAAAAGTAATGGAATCTACCGATGCTAACGTGATTCGTCTAATCTATAAGGTTGATCAGAGTGATGATAGTATTGGCTTTCAAGACGAAGAGCCGTTTGCGTTTGACAAACTTGATTTAAAACTGTTAAGAGGACTCGATGGTGTTGATACCATTAGTGCTGATTATGGGTTTGGATTCGGTGCTAAAGAGATGGTGACGAGTACACTAAACTATTTTGACACTTCAGGTAGTGGTCAAATTGTGGCAACAAGTAAAACGAATACACCAGTTGGTTTTGGAAATAGTTTTACTACTGAGCAATTAGAATCAAATAGTATTATCATCACGTATGATACCATGCAATCAACGCTAGGCATCCGAAAACCTAAAGATATTATTGGAAGAGCGATTGATGTTGATGGTATAAAATTTTTGGTAGTTGGTGTAAAGCCTAAGATTGATGATGGTGCCATGATAATGGATGATTCCGCCTTTTTTGACGAAGTACCTAAAAAAGCGTTTAATGACCTTGCAAAGAATAAACCAATCAATGCAATCAAATTAAAAATGACAGAACACGGTGATAGACAAGCCGTTATTGATCAAGCAAATACATTACTTAAAGAACAACACCCTAATTTAGTTGGAACATTTGAAGAAGATCGTTCAAATGAACAAGCACGACAACAAATTGAATCGATGCTTCAAGCAGTTGTAACAGGATTATTATTTATTACAGCTATTTCACTTTTAGTTGGTGGAATTGGCGTGATGAATATCATGTATGTGTCTGTTTCTGAACGTAAAAGAGAAATTGGGATTAGACGAGCCATTGGGGCAAAACCCATTACTATTTTATTACAATTTTTATTAGAAGCAGCGTTTATTACACTAATTGGTGGCGTCATTGGGATCTTCTTTGGATGGGGACTTGCAACACTGATTTCCACTTTTGCAGATGGTATTACAGCAATTGTTAGTCCAAGTATGGCAATACTCTCAGCGTCTATTTCAGCAGGAATTGGGTTAATATTTGGTGTTATACCAGCTATTAATGCAGCCAAATTAGATCCTATAAAAGCAATTTATCAATAAATCACACACTTAATTTGTTCAAATCGAGCAAATTAGGTGTTTTTTTGTTCTTTTTCATTTTGTTTATGAATTATTTTTTGCTGTTTTTATTTCATTATAATTTCATTATATTTACCCTTTATAGTTAAGTCATCAAAAGGAGGACATATGATGACAAACATAATTGAAATAAAAGGAGTATCAAAACAATTTAAACATCAAACTGTTTTAGATAATATCTCATTAACGATAGAAGAAGGCACAGTCTATGGCTTATTAGGACCAAATGGGGCTGGGAAATCAACCTTATTAAAAATTATTACTCAAGTAATTAAACCAGATTCTGGAACGATTTACTTTGACTCACATGAATTAAACCAATCTGATTTACTTGAGATAGGGGCGATTATAGAAAGTCCAGCTATTTATCCTAACTTAACAGCTTATGAAAATTTAGACGTTTTAGCGACCTTACTTAATATAGAAAAAACACGTATCAAAGAGGTTCTATCCGTTGTGTCGTTAGAAAACACTGGAAAAAAGCTAGCAAAAGATTTTTCTTTTGGGATGAAACAACGTTTAGGCATTGCGATGGCATTGATTCATCAACCAAGGTTATTGATTTTAGATGAACCAACAAATGGTTTAGATCCTGTTGGGATACAAGAATTAAGAGAGTTAATCAAATCATTTTCAAAACAAGGAATAACCGTGATTTTGTCCAGTCATATTTTAAGTGAAGTACAACAAGTTGCTGATAAAGTAGGGATCATCAATCATGGACATTTACGTTACGAAGGGAAAAATGATATGACGGGTACTCATCTTGAAGACTTGTTTATGACTATCATCAAAAAGGATGGTAAGGATTATGAATAACTATATAAAGGCAGAATTCATTAAAGACAAACGTTCTGCTAATGCGACCTTGATGAAACTTGTTCCAGTGATTGTTGTAGTGTTTAATTTATTGATGGTCAGTCTAATGGGAGTAGCACCAACTGGTAAAAGTTACGTGATGGCAACGACCTTTAATTGGTATCCAATTTTGATTTTACCTGTCATATTAAGTTTATTGGTAGTCAATAGTTGCAGTAAGGAAACACCATCACACCTTGTTAGTCAAAAGAGTTTGGGAGTCAGTGGAAGTAAAATGTTGTTTGCAAAAAATGTGGTGGTATTAGCTGAATTATTTGTTATGTTAATTTTATCTTCTGTACTGGCAGATGGATTAGGGATATTTATTTTTAAGGAAACAATTCACATTAAGACCTTAATCATGGCTACCATCACACTTTTTATAGGTAGTTTGCCTGTTGTTGGCATGTCATTTTTATTATTTTATGTCGTTCATAAAAAAGTGGTGGTTATCTTAATAAACTTTTTATTGGTTTTTCCTTCAGCGTTAATAGCAGTCCAATCAAAATGGGTCTTTTTCCCATGGGCATATAGCTTACGTATGCTTGCACCAATTATAGGGGTCCATCCAAATGGCACATT
The DNA here is from genome assembly GCF_022655055.1 of Vagococcus sp. CY52-2. NCBI lineage: Bacteria > Bacillati > Bacillota > Bacilli > Lactobacillales > Enterococcaceae > Vagococcus > Vagococcus changpingensis. The sequence continues at coordinate 905,290 of NZ_CP093384.1, forward strand.
TTTAACTGAGGAGAATCCATTGATGACTACTCATGCAACTTATTTAGGTATTATGTTAAGTTTAATGGTTTATCTACTTATTTTAATTACTTTGACCATTATTATTAGGAGGAAAGACCATGACTAATCTCTTAAAATCATACTGGCTACGCACTAAAAGGACTCCAGTGAGAGTGTTGATGATCCTTGCACCAATTTTATATTCACTTATCGTGTGTTTGTATTTCTTTTTTTCAAAGACTTTAAAAGGACAAGAAGTTCTCTCGTTTTATGCGATGTTAGCCATTATATCGACTTTTTCATTAAGTCTTCTTGTCCCAATGATTTATGACCCTGATAAAATAGCCAGTCATTATGCCAACGATTTACGAATCGGCATCGACAGACGACGAGTATTTTTTACCCGATTTGTTTTTATCACACTGATTTGTCTAGTGATTATTCTTTTAGCAGTGAGTTTTTTTATTTTTTCCTTACTTGTTACAAATAGTGAGTTTAACCTGATACAAGTTATTACCTTAACAGTTATCCTGTTAATGACATTAATGCCGATGATTGCTATTTATCAGTATTTATCTTTACGATTTAATTATACTGGTAGTATTTTGGTAGGATGCTTAATAACATTAGCAGCAATCTTACTTGGGACAACGAATTTGGGTGAGAGAGTGTGGCTGTTTTTACCCTTTACTTGGCCAATTAAATTAACTTTTGAAGTAGGCAAAGGAACAATGAGTCTTCATATTGTCAGTCTAGTGTTAATAGGGACAGTTTTAGTAATAGCAATCACACTATGGGGATTGTCACTTTGGTATAATAAGTGGGATGGTGTCACACGATTGGAGGAATAGTGATGAAAATATTAGTCATTGATGATGACGAGGATTTATTAAAACTAATAGAAAATGCGTTAAGTAAAGAGTACACAGTGGAGACTAAATTAGGTGCAAATAGAGTTAATCCTGATGAGTTAAAGCATTATGATTTAGTGATATTAGATGTGATGATGCCAGAGATGTCAGGCTTTGACTTTTTAAAACAGTACAGAGAACTAATTGATGCCCCAATCATTCTTTTAACAGCAAAAGATTTTGAAAAAGATAAGCTTGAAGGATTTGCTTTAGGGGCGGATGACTATGTGACCAAACCTTTTTCTATCAAAGAAATAAGAGCACGAGTTGCCGCTCATCTAAGAAGAGAGCAACGACAAAAGCATCATCGACTGATTGATTATCCGGTGTCCTGTGACTTGATTGCCAAGCAGTTTTTTTACGAGGAAACGAAAGTATCACTTACCTCAAGTGAATATGAGTTATGTGAATTACTATTAAAAAATAAAGGGCAAGTTTTTTCAAAAGAACAGCTTTATACGTCTATTTATGGATTAGAAGCAGTGGGAGATAGTCAAACAACGATTACAGAACGAGTGAAGCAGATTCGAGCAAAATTTGATTTAGTTGGCATTAATCCAATTAAAACAGTATGGGGAGTTGGGTATAAATGGCAAATCGAAAAGGACTGACTCGTTTGGTCACAACATACGCTGTGATGGAGTTACTTTATACGTTTTTCGTCATGATTTTTTTCTTTTTACTACTAAATATATTGGTCAATACTGGTATTGTTTACCCAGCTAATTACCCTGAAAGTCAGTTGGGTAAAGTTGAAAAAGACTTTAAATCTGAGAGTTGGACACCAGAACAACTGCCGTTTTTTTATAAGTATGAGTATATTAAAAATGGGCAAGTGGTGGATCGTAACATCAGTGAGACTTATCAACCTTATGTCAAAAAAGCACAAGAAACAGCAAGAGCGTCAAAAGATAGTTTTATTGGGGCAAGAGTGTTTCGATACTACACTACAAATGATAAAGAACTAGTTGTCAGCTACAAATTAAGTCCATTCTTTGCATCACAAAAACTTAATCAGTTGATTCCACATTTTGAAGGTTTTTATTGGCTCGTTGTTTTTTTGGTTTGGATAAGTGGTTTTTTATTTTTGATTGTGAGATTAACTAAGATACTAAAAAGAGAGATTAAAAAAATATCAACAGCCAGTGTCTACATTCAGCAACAAAATCTTGATTATCCAAGAATAAACAGTGACTATAAAGAAATTAATGACGTATTATCTACCATTGATTTATTGGCAAATGATTTAAAGAAATCTCTGCAAGAACAGTGGCAAATGCAAGAAACGAAACGAGACTTAATTGAGTCAGTGACTCATGATATTAGAACACCCATTACGTTAATAAAAGGGAATCTTGAATTGTTAGATGAAGAAGCGTTGACTGCTAGTTCAAGTGAACGGGTGAAAGATATTGAAAAAGGCGTATCACGATTAGAAGTTTACGTTGAAAGATTAAAACAGATTTCAAGTCATGTCACTGAAGAAAAAATGCCAGTGAGTGAAGAGGTGTTAAGTCGTTGGATTGATGTCGCACGTTTATTATGTGACACTCATCAACGACAACTTAGCCTAATGGAAACTGACACAAGTTCTATTCCACTAGAAACTGAAAATGTCACGATGGCGTTACAAAATATAATCAGTAACTCAATCGAGCATTCTAACCTAAATTCAACGATTACATTAGATTTTAGAGATTTAGAGACAGAGTATCGAGTGACCATAACAGATGAAGGAACAGGATTTTCGGATTTATTTTTAGCCTCATCACCTAGTAAATATATGTCAAGTAAGCTAGATAATACGACTTCTCATGGTTTAGGTTTGTATCATGTGAAAGAAATGGTTGAACGACATCATGGGACATTACTCATCGAAAATCGTCCAGAAAAAAATCAAACAGGTGCGAAAGTGACACTAGTATTCGGGAAATAACATCATGAAGCAAGTTAGTTGTGCTAGCTGATTTTTAGTAGTATAGTTACTTACATAAAGTAAGAGTTATACAAAAGAAAGAGGTTGAAGCATATGTCATTTCATAAAAATCCAGTTACCTTTGTTAGTCATGTTGCACTTAAAGTGAGCGACTTAGAAAAATCTAAACGTTTTTATACAGAAGTATTAGGATTAAACATAAAAGAACAGACATCAAACAGTGTGTCATTTACGACAAATGGTCAGGATGTTTTGTTAACGATTACCCAACCAAAAACTATCAACAAAAAACAAGAACAACGAACAGGCTTGTACCATTTTGCTTTACTATTACCAAAACGAGCAGACTTATCTCAAGTCGTGAGACATTTTATTCATCTAGGCGCTCGTTTTGGTGGCGGAGATCATTTAGTTAGTGAAGCCATTTATTTAAATGATCCAGATGGCAATGGGATTGAAATTTATGTCGACAGAGAGGCGAGTGTTTGGCAATGGTCGAATGGTGAAGTTACCATGACGACTGACCCAGTTGATTTTGATGATTTATTAAAAGAATCAGTTAACCCAGTTTGGAATGGTTTGCCAAAAGAAACGGTGATGGGGCATATTCATTTGCAAGTGAATGATTTAGCAAAAAATAAAGAGTTCTATGTTGATGGGCTTGGGTTTGATGTGGTCAGTCGATATGGAAGAGAGGCATTGTTTTTATCTGATTCAAACTATCATCATCATATTGCCTTAAACACTTGGTCAGGGACACAAATTAAACACGCTGAAAAAACAGAAACAGGCATCGAAAGTTATTCAATTGTCTTTCCAAGCGAAGAAAAACGACAAGAGACTGTGGCGTCATTAAGAGAATTAGGTATTCCAGTAATGGAAGAAGAAAATGAGGTTACTGTATTTGATCCGTCAGATATAAAACTAAAATTGATGATTGGTTAAGAAAAACCATCTATCCAAATGTGGGTAGATGGTTTTTCTTTATTCATGCAAGTTTCTTAAAATGAAATAGTTTGTACTAGTACCATATAAAAAATGGTTCCTAATCCTATACTTAAAAAGGTGCTGTGTTTCCACTTATGGATGATGACAATCAGTAAAATTGCGAGTAATTCAGGAAACGCAAAGACTCTTGTGACGGCATCTTTTAGACAAAATACAACTAACAAACCCATCGTGGCATAAGGTAAAACGTTTCCTAGATATGTAATATAAACAGGAGGTGTTTTATTTTCTGGAAATAATATAAATGGTAAAAACCTGGTAAGCATGGTACCAATCACTACAACGCCAATCGTAATGAGTTGGTGTGGAAAAGACATGGTTGTCATCATGTCGTCACCTCCTGTTTATCAAGATTTTTTCTATCTAAAGTAAAAATTAAAATAATTAAAGCCATTGCCGGCAACATAAAATGGTCAGCTCCTAATAAAATTAAACAAATAAATGAACTAATCAATCCAATGAGAGCTGGTCTATGATCGGAGGATTCTTCCCATTGATTGATAAACATGACAACAAATAAAGCAGTCATCACAAATTCAATGCCAGTTGTATCAAATGTGATAACTGAACCAAGTAATGCACCAAGTGTTGCGCCGCCTACCCAATAAATCTGATTTAGTAATGTCACAAAAAACATAAACCATCCTTTATCGACATCTTTTGGTGGTGTGACGGTACAATTTATCGTGAATGATTCATCACACATACCATAAATAAGATAGAACTTTTTCCAACCGGTATTTTTATATTTATCCAACATAGAAATACCGTAAAATATGTGTCTAACATTGACTAAAAGCGTCAAAACAAAGGCATAAAGTGGGTTGTAAGCTGACATGAGTAAATTAGCTGTGACAAATTCCATTGAACCAGCATAGATAAAAAAACTCATGAGCATTGGATACCACACACTAAACCCCATACTACGCATCAAAAAACCATAAGACATTCCTAAAAACAAAAACCCAACACAAATTGGCAGTGTGTAGGGCAGAGCTGTTTCGAACGCTTTTCTTTTCATTCAAGTCAGTCAATTAAAGTGAGTAGTCAAAATAAGCCACGTCGTGTTATAGTTGTCTTAACAATTTAAGAAAGGGTGACCCAAATACATGTACAACTAAATCCTATTTATAAGCAAAATGAAGAAAACGATCGAACAAGCTTTTTTGTTATGCGTTTGTCTTTATTTGTGGAATAGGTGTGGTTGTATGAGTGTGGGTTGATGTTTTTTTGAGTATGCCCTAAACACGTTTAATCCCTCCTATTTCAAACAATAGGAGGGATTTTTTTCTCCTAAAATTAAGGAGATGGTAAGATGAAACAAATTGATATACTAACATTTAATTATCAAATAAACCCAAATTTAGAATTAACGATAGACAACCTAAGTGTGAACAGGGGAGATAAAATTGGGCTAATTGGAAATAATGGTAGCGGGAAAACGACGTTACTACACCTTTTAGCGCAAGACATTTCGTTAGAGACACCAAGTGTTCAGCATTATCTATCTGTCACACTCGTCAAACAGTTTAAAGAAGGATTTGATGATAAAAGTGGAGGAGAAAAAACGCAACGCTATTTGCAAGAAGCATTTAAACAAGATAGCGTGTGGTTACTTGATGAACCAACGACCCATTTAGACAATCGTCATGTTGATTGGGTTGAAAAACAAGTATTGAATCATCACGAAGGTATAGTGGTTGTATCACACGATCGTCATTTTTTCAATCAAGTGTGTAATAAAATTTGGCTTTTAAAAGATGGAAAAATAACAGTTTATAAAGGAAACTACCAATCATTTTTAACCCAATATGAGGAACAAGAAAAACGATACAAAGAAAACTATGACATTTATCAACGTGAAAAGAAAGGATTGGAACAAGCGATTCGAGCCAAAAAGCAACAAGCAAATGGGGCCATGGCTGTGCCGAAAAATAAAAAGCAAGCTGGAGAAAAAGTTGGTAGTAGCAAACCATATTATGCAAAAAAACAGAAAAAACTAGATAAATCAGCCAAAGCCCTGGAAACAAGATTATCACAATTAGAACGAGTGGAAGCACCGAAAAAAGAAACATCACTCACTATGGAAACTTCTCTTTCTCATATGTCAGGTGAGCATATTATGATAAGAGGGATGGATGTATCAGCTGAAATAAATCATCAAGTCCTTTTTTCTCAGAGCGATTTTTATATTAAAAATAGAGAAAAGGTCGCAATAGTTGGGGACAATGGCGTAGGCAAAACGACGTTACTAAAAATGATGTTAGATAAAGAAAGTTCTATTAAAGTGTCACCATCAATTGAGTTTGGTTATTTCTCACAAGAAGTTGATTTACTAGACGATAAGGAAACAGTCCTAGAAAATGTTTTATCAAGTATGCGTGATTATAATCAGACATTAGCAAGAACGGTATTAGCACGAATGCATTTTTTTGACCGCGATATTGAAAAGACCGTCAGTGTATTAAGTGGAGGAGAGCGTGTCAAAGTGACTTTAGCAAAACTATTATTAAGTGATATTAACACGTTAGTCCTAGATGAGCCGACAAATTATTTAGACATTGAAGCAATACGAGCATTAGAAGCATTATTACAAGCGTTTGAAGGGACAGTTATTTTTGTGTCTCATGATAGAGAGTTTATTAATTCAGTGGCAACAAAATTATTAATTATTGAAAACAAAAAGATAAACGTATTTGAAGGACCTTTGTCAGATTATAAAATCACCCCAATCATTAAAAAGAATTCAAAACAGCAGGATAGTTTATTAGTGATTGAAACAAAAATTAGTGAAGTATTAGGTAAGTTGAGTCTTGAACCAAGTGAAGAATTAGAGCAAGAATTTCAGTTATTATTAAAACAAAAACAAGTATACAAAAAAACACACAAGAGTTGATATCTTGTGTGTTTTTCGTTTATTTTGCGGTTGTAGAAGAAGTTTCAGTGGTTCCACTACTTTGAGTGGTCCCCCCTTTTTCTTCTTGAATTTCTTTATAAGTCTGTGTTTTAAATAAACCAACAGTTGATTGGTTATTGTGTAGTGAGTAAACACTGGTTGATTTATCTCCTTTTTGTTGTTCAACTTGAAGGAGTTTATCTAACCCATTTTTATAATCAAACTTAGCCGGATCAAGTGGTTTTAATCCACTGTTTGTGTTAAATCGTAATAAATCACCGTTTGTAATAGCATCAGACATATTAAGTTGTGTGGTTCCTTTTTCTTTAATATCCGCTATTTCAGTCAGTTGTTCTTCTGTTGGCGAATCAATTAATTCACCCGTTTTTGTATCATAGGTGGCTTCACTTAAGATCGTGTATTTTGGTGTGACGATGGTTCCATTTCTAAAGGCGACAATTTGGTCTTTATCTTTAGAGAAGAAATCTTGTCCTAATTGAATATATGGTTGAGTATCAACACCTAATAAATGTAGCAGTGTAGGTAAGATGTCAACTTGTCCCCCAAATGTATGATCAATCCCACCTTTAGTTTGACCAGGAATATGGAACATTACGGGAACACGCTGAACGGCTGTATCATCAAAGTCGTTCCATTCTTCTTTTGATTTACCAAGTAATTCAGCTAAAGATTTGTTACGAGAATTTGAAATACCATAGTGGTCTCCATATAACACAATGACTGAATTATCATACAGTCCAGATGCTTTTAAGTAATCGAAGAACTCTTTAACCGCTGTATCTAAGTAGTTTGCTGTTGCAAAGTATCCATTAATTGTCGCATCTGATGTATTAGCCATTGGGAAACCAGCATTATCGTCTTTAAATTTCGCATATGGATAATGGTTTGATACTAAAATAAATTTAGAATAAAACGGCTGTTGCACATGCTCTAAGTATTGAATAGATTGTGCTAAGAATGGCTTATCATGTAATCCATATTGGAATGAATTGTTCTCATTCACATCATAGTAACTACCATCGAAGAAATAGTTATAACCTAAATGTTTGTATGTTTCATTACGATTCCAGAATGAGCCACTATTACCATGGAATGCTACGCTTGTATAACCTTGTGTTTGACCTAAAATATTAGGTGCGGATTGGAATGTGTTTTTATCCCCCAATTGAGTAAATAAAGGGCCTTGGCTTAAACCAAAGAATGAATTTTCTAACAAGGTTTCAGCATCACTTGTTTTACCTGATCCCACTTGATGGAAGGCATTATCAAAACTAAATGTTTCATTTGAATGGAATAAACTATTTAAGAAGGGGGTAACTTCGTGTTCAACACCATTTTCATCTTTTAATTTGTAATCAATTAAAAATTGTTGGAAACTTTCTAAATGGACATAAATGACATTACGCCCTTTGGCAATTCCAAACATGTCATCATTTGGTTTAGCATAATGTGTTTTCACATATTTTTGAACATCAACTAAATCATTTTGACTCGCTTGAGCACGTCGTTGTGTCGCGTTATACGTCTGTACGCCATCATAAACAGTAAAGACGTTCATCCCTAAATATTTCACGATATGATCTCTTGAGAAAGTACGTTTTAATAATTCAGGTCGATCTGTTTCCGCTAAAGTTAAGTTAGCAGAAAATAGAAGGATAGAAAAACTTGTTACAGCAAATGCTGAGCGAATAGCAATTGGTCTTTCATCAATTTTGATTTTTTTTGTTGCAAGTAAGACAATCACAACAATAATATCAATCCAATATAATAAATCATATGGTCTAAACATACGAAGAGCACTTTCACCAAGACCAGAAGCTACTTTACCGGCACCAAGCATGGTGTTAACGGTAATAAAATCTGTAAATTCTCGGTAATAAATGACGTTAGAAAAAAGTAACAAGGTGGTTAATGATGAGATAATCAGTAACGTAATGTAGGCTTTTTTCGGACTTTTTATATAGAGTGCAGCAGAGAATAAAAAGACTGTTGTTGCCACAGGACTAATAAATAAGATAACGTATTGGAAAAAACTTTCAATTCCTAAATTAAAGTCAACTGTATAAGCTAGTAGGTTTTTTAACCAGAATAACACAACCATTAATGAGAAAAACCCCATCCTGGTGTTGAGCCAGTTTTTATTATATTTATGTTTCAAAATAAACATCCTTTCTTAACAACTTAGTGTCACTAGACTACCAAGCTGAATATTCCATGTTACATTTTACATATTCCTTACATGTCTGTCAATTATGGTCATGTTTCTTAAAAAAAAATATAGAACTAACATCTTTAAAAAGGGAGAAAAAAGACGTAAAAACTGATATAGTAGTATCATACAATAAATGAATAGAAATTAAAGGGATTGACTGCATGAAGAAAGTACAAATAAGACAAAAGAAAAGTCAAAAATATAAAGGCCACTATCCATTAATTAAAGCTGAAGATATGGTAAATGCTCAAGACGAGTGTAAAAAATGGGTTAGTTTTTATTCTGAAAAAGATGAATTTTTAGGATATGGCTATTTAGGGAAACAACATAAAGGATCAGGTTGGATAGTTAGCTTTTCTGAAAACCAACCAATAAATAAATCTTTTTTAGTCCATCTATTTAACGAAGCAAAAGACTACCGTTCAACATTTTTTGCAGATGAGGCGACGACGGCATTTCGTTTGTTTAATGGTGAAGGAGATGGATTAGGTGGTGTAACGATTGATTGGTATGCTGGTTTTTTAGTTGTTTCTTGGTATAATGACACCATCTACCAATTAAAAAAAGAGATACTAGAAGCCTTAATGTCTTCTAATATTAAGTATCAAGGTATATATGAAAAAATTCGCTTTAATACAAAAGAAGTACCTGAGTCAGCATTTTTAAGCGGTAAACAAGCACCTGAGCCACTTTTAATCAAAGAAAATAATATCACTTATGCGACTTATTTAAATGAAGGTTTAATGACGGGAATCTTTTTGGATCAACGTCAAGTTAGAGGTCGTTTGACAGATAGTTATGCCATTGGAAAAACAGTATTAAATACATTCAGTTACACTGGAGCTTTTTCTATTGCAAGTGCAATGGGAGGTGCTGTGTCAACAATAAGCGTTGATTTAGCAAAAAGAAGTCGACAAAAAACCCAAGAACAGTTTGCTGTGAATGGGCTTAGTACCGATAATCAGTCTATAATAGTAATGGACGTTTTTGATTATTTTAAATATGCTTTTAAAAAACAAGTCACTTGTGATATTGTGGTAATGGACCCACCGAGTTTTGCAAGAAATAAAAAGAAAGTTTTTTCTGTCGCCAAAGATTATCAGCAATTAACGACTGAAGCAGTAGCATTATTAAATAAAGATGGGTTACTGGTTGCTTCAACAAATGCGGCAAATGTCTCGTTGGATAAGTTTAGGAAAATGGTCGAGCTAGGAATAAAAGAAACTGGTCGTGCGTTTACGTTTTTAGAATTATATCAATTACCAGAAGATTTCCGAGTAGCAAAAGAGTTTAATGAAGGAAATTATTTGAAAGTATTATTTTACCGAGTGAAATAAATGTGATTATGAAATGATAGGTGGGGTTTGATGTCAGAGTTAAAAGTACGTAACCTTGAATTAGGAAAAGGAAAACCAAAAATATGTGTGCCTCTTATAGCGAAAAATTTTGAAGAACTGTTTTCGGAAGCTATACGATTAAGTAAATTAGATTGTGACGTCATCGAGTGGCGTGCAGATTATTTTATGTATGTTCACGATGCAAGATTTATGAAAAAAGCGGCCTACTTTGTGCGTTATGCCATTGATGATAAGCCACTTATCTTTACTTACAGAACATTGCAAGAAGGTGGTGGACAACATATTGAGTTAGATGAATATGTTGAACTCAATCGTATGATGATGGATACTGGTTTAATAGATATGGTTGATTTAGAATTTGAAATGATGTTAGAAAAACCTAGTGATATCATGGTTCATGCTAAGGAAAAAAATGTTAAAGTATTACTATCCAAACATAATAATCATTTTACACCTGACGTGCATAATATGTATGAGTTAATTAAAGACATGTATCAATTAGGTGGGGATATTTGTAAGCTGGCTGTTATGCCAACGGATTTACAAGATATGTTAAATGTGTTGGAAGTATCAAATAAAATCCAAACCGAACATTCGGAGATTCCTTTTGTTATGATTAGTATGGGTGAGTTAGGCCAATTATCTCGTATGACAGGTGAATTATTTGGGTCTAGTTTAACTTATGCGTCAAATGGAAAATATCTTTCAGCACCAGGTCAGCTTCCAATACCAATCTTAAGAGAAGGAATGAATCTTATTGGGTATAAAAGAGGGAGTCGATAGAAATGTCTAAAAAGAAGGCTAAAACAAATGCTGTTAGGTTGTTGGAACAAAAGAAAATAACATTTGATACCAGAGAGTATGAATACAGCGATAAACACGCAGCGGCACTTGAAACCGCCAATGCGTTAGGGATTGATGAAAATCAAGTCTTTAAAACGCTTGTGACTGTGGGAAATAAGACGGGACCCATTGTGGCAGTTATACCTGGAAATAAAACGTTAGATTTAAAAAAATTGGCTAAAGTTAGTGGTAATAAAAAAATAGAGATGCTACCAATGAAAGAGTTAGAAGGATTAACAGGCTATATCCATGGAGGCTGTTCTCCTGTTGGAATGAAAAAATTATTTCCAACTTATTATGCCAAAGAAGCTGAAATTTTTGATACTATACACGTTTCTGCAGGTCGTCGAGGACTACAAATGAGTGTCTCGCCTGAAGATTTATTAAATGTGACACATGGAAAGTATGCTGATTTAACAGAAGATGAAACGATTCTAGGTTAGGCTTAGAATCGTTTTTTTATTAAGAATGATGATAGAGTATGACGTTTAACTCTTATTAGTAAATTGAACGATTATTTGGTAAAATAGTCATGTTTGTAACAGGTTAATACACGAAATATGCTGATTTATAGATGATTGTGTTGTTTATTATTAGATTAATTAAAAGAAGGAAGACAAATGAAAAAAAATCATTTTTTTATTCTATTTTCTTGGATAGGATTATCATTATTTTATATGTTGCCAGCAGTGGATTTATCGAATTGGCATGTGGCACTTATTCGTGGGGATGACTATCCTTTTCATTTTGCGCGAATTTTTGGCGTTATGGATCAATTAAAAGACACAGGGCAGATTCAATCAGTCGCAAGATTTGGTGAGCGTGATATTTTTTATGGAGTCAATATGTTTTACCCTACGCTTACGACAGTTTTACCAATTGCGTTATTATCTTTGATTTTTCAATCAGTGATTTTTGGTGTCTATGGATATCTATTTTTGATGAATTTATTGACGTTTTATATTGCCTACCAATGTGCTAACTATATTAGCTCCATTGCGCTACCAGAAGTAAACATACGTGCTAAGCAGTTTTTACCGTTTGTTTTTTCATTTTTTTATGTCTTTTCCCATTATCGACTGATTTGTTTTTATCAACGATTTGATTTGGGTGAATTTTTTGTATTGACGATGTACCCTCTAATATTTGCTGGCTTTTATAGTATCTTAAAAGATGGTGGAACAAAAAAATATTGGCTGATTGTTGGATTGTCACTTACAGCGTATTCACATGTTTTGTCATTGATGTTAGTGGTTGTTGTATTGACTGGGTTATTTGTGGTAGGTTTTATTAAAAAGATGATTACGATGAAAGTATTCAAACAATTAGTATTTAGTGCTATTATGACGATGATTATTTCTGCTGGCGCTCTTGTTCCTATTTTATATCAAATGTTAACTTTACATATTCGTTCTGTACGGGTTCATGATTTGGCGAGTGAAGCGACCAATATTGGTGTGATGATCGTGTCATCTAGCATTAATTATTTAAGTTATATAAGTATCGGAATTATTTTGCTATGCTCACTTATGTTAGGGATATATCACGTTATTTGGAAAAAAGAATCGATTGTCCGTAAAGATAAATTATTAAGGCTATGTTTGTGGTTATCATTAGTCATAACTTTCATGATGACATCAGTATTTCCGTGGCGTGTATTGCAACATACACCATTAGCGATTATCCAGTTTCCTTTCCGTTTAATGCCCTTTTTATCCGTATTTGGTAGTTTTTTAGGAGCAGCGATTTTGGCTGATTATTTTAGCCGTTTTGCTACCGTTTCATTAAAACGAGTCACAATTTGGTTAAGTGTTGCTATGGTGATTATCTCCACTCTTAGTGTTAATGCTTTAATGATTCGTCGGTCGTTAAATAAATTAATGTATGATAAACAAGATATTGTAGCGACCAAACGGTATATTAAATCTGTTAATAGAGACTATTTTCCAGCGGGATTGACTGACGAACAAACTAAACGCATTAAAGATAAGATTGGGCAAGTGAACCAAGAAGATGTCCCAATGCCTTACCAGTTTGAAAAAAATGCAGCGATTATAAAGGTGACACTGAATGAGCAGACTAATACTGTTGACACACCCATTATTGGCTATAGTGGATTAGTAGTGGAGGAGGATGAAAAACGCATCAAAACCACCCTCTCATCTGAGAGAACCTTATCATTTCAATTGCCTAAGGGAGTTCACGAGCTATCTATTTATTATGATCCGCCTTTTTTGATAAAATATAGTGCGGTATTTTCAGGTATAGTGGCGTTGTTCTATGGTGTTTATGTCATGAAAATAAAAAAAGAGACTGGCCTTATCCCTAAAAGTTAAGGTCAGTTTTCTTCTTCTAATAGTTAAAATAGCTGGCAATTTCTGCCGCGTGTTCTCCGGCAACATGACCAGTACAAAACGCTGCAGTAATGTTAAAACCACCAGTATATCCATTGATATCCAGTAACTCACCACAGAAAAATAGCCCGTTTACACATTTACTTTCCATCGTTTTTGGGTTCACTTCTTTTAGACTAATCCCACCACCTGTGACAAACGATTTATCAAGTGGATAAGTTTTATTAACTGTAAACGTAAGGTGTTTGATTTCACCGACGAGAACATCAATTTCTTTTTCAGTCACCTGTTTGAAAGGTGTCTGCGTGTCAATCTCGCTGCGAGTAAGTAAAAACTCTAGATAACGTTCTTGCATCAATGACTTTAACGCATTTTTTATGGATTTATTGCCATCTTCTTTTTGGATAGACACCATTTGCTGTTTGATATCTTGTTCAGATTTTAATGGAAACAAATCAAGAGACATCGTGACATGTTTTTGTCCTTTTTCAAGGAGTTGATTGACAAACATACTACAACGAAGGGCTGCAGGACCAGAGATGCCAGAATGAGTGAACAACGCATCCATTTCATGAGTGACAACCACTTTCCCTTTTTCATCAATCACGGATAACCCAATATCTCGTAACGATAACCCTTGAAGATCACGACTTTTAATAAAAGACTCTTCAGATAAAAGGGGAGATTCGGTTGGAAATAGTTTGGTAATGGTGTGCCCCACTTTTTTTGCTAATGTGTACCCATCTCCAGTGGACCCAGTATATTGATAAGTCTTCCCACCAGTGGCTAAAACCACACAAGGAGCGTGAATTTCTTCTTTTGTATCAGTCATTACGCCAGTGATATTGCCATCAGTTACTAATAATTTTTTAACAGTTGTGTTCATTTTTAATTCAACGTTTAAGGCATTTAAGCGATCAAATAAACCGTTAACGATTGCTTTAGAGGTGTTTTCAACAGGAAACATTCTACCATGATCTTCTTCTTTTAAATGCACACCATGGCTTTCAAAAAATTCCATAATGTCATAGTTATTAAATTGAGAGAAGGTACTATACAAAAATTTCCCGTTTCCTGGGATAAAAGAAATAATGTCTTCTGACGGTCTATTATTGGTGACGTTACATCGACCTCCACCAGTTAGACGTAATTTTTTTCCAAGCATTTTGTTTTTATCAATAATCATGACGCGTGCGCCTTTTTCAGCCGCGGAAACGGCAGCCATCATACCGCTTGTTCCCCCACCAATGACAATGACATCTATATTCATCTATTGCCACTCCTTTCATTATTAAATGATAGTTTAGCATACTTTTTTTAAAATTTGATGAGAAAAGATTTTTTTTATTTATTTAAATATTATATAATACTAATTAAGTTTAAGAAGGGAATGATACAATATGTCACCACAAGATTATGTAACAAAAATGTTGGATGAAGTGAAAGAAAAATATGGTTACCAATCAGAGTATATTCAAGCAGTGGAAGAATTTTTAACCACAGTCACACCATTTTTAGAAAAAAATCCCGTATACTGTGAGAAAAATATCTTAGGTCAGTTGATTATACCTGAGCGTTTAATTGAGTTTCGCGTTCCTTGGATGTCAGATTCAGGTGAGTGGATGGTGAATACTGGTTACCGTGTTCAATACAACTCAGCGTTAGGACCTTACAAAGGTGGGTTACGTTTCCACCCGTCAGTGAATCAAAGTATTATGAAATTCTTAGCGTTTGAACAAATTTTTAAAAACAGTTTAACCTCTTTACCTATTGGAGGAGGTAAAGGTGGAAGTGATTTTGATCCTAAAGGTAAATCTGATGGTGAAATCATGCGTTTTTGTCAAAGTTTTATGCAAGAATTACAAAAACATATTGGCCCAAGTATGGATGTGCCAGCTGGTGATATGGGTGTTGGAGGCCGTGAAATTGGGTATTTATACGGAGAATACAAACGTCTAAATGGTTATCAAGCAGGTGTTTTAACTGGTAAACCATTAGCTTTCTGGGGAAGTTTAGCTCGTACAGAAGCAACAGGTTATGGTTTAGTGTATTTTGTTAAGTATTTGTTACAAGACAAAGGTGACTCACTAAAAGGCAAACGTGTGATGGTTTCAGGTAGTGGTAACGTGGCCATTTATGCGATTGAAAAAGCACAAGAATTAGGCGCAACAGTTCTTGGCTGTTCTGATTCTTCTGGTTATATCATCGATGAAGATGGTGTAGACTGTGAGTTAGTTAAAGAAATCAAAGAAGTGAAACGTGGTCGTTTAAGTGACTATGCTGCAGCAAAACCAAATGCTAAGTACGTTGAAAATGCGTCAATTTGGACAGAAAATATTGCCTATGAAGTCGCTTTACCATGTGCCACTCAAAATGAAATTGGATTAGATGAAGCAGCTATTCTAATCAAAAACGGGATAAAAGTCTTAGCTGAAGGGGCAAACATGCCAACTAAACTTGAAGCTCTACACAAATTAACGAATTCTGGTGTTATCTATTGTCCAGGTAAAGCAGCCAATGCTGGTGGAGTGGCTGTATCAGCGTTAGAAATGGCTCAAAATGCTCAACGTTTACCTTGGAGTTTTGAACAAGTCGACTCAGAACTTGATAGCATTATGAAAAATATCTATGAAACATGTGCGACAACAGCAAAAGAATACGCGAAAGAAGACGATTTACTAACTGGTGCAAATATCGCTGGATTTGAACGAGTTGCTAAAGCAATGCTTGCTCAAGGACTTGTGTAATAAAAATTTTCCACGTTTTGTTATAAACTATCTGAAAAAGATGTGAAACATTCAAAAAAGTGGTAGAATAGGGATGTATTCTTGTACTAAGAATCACATATTACTAGGAGGATGATTATGTCACATATTCGTTTTGATTATTCAAATGTCGGTACATTTATCGGTGACCATGAATTAGGTTACATGCAAGCAGAAGTAACAGCAGCACACAATGCATTGCGTGAAGGGACTGGACCAGGAAATGATTTCCGTGGTTGGATTGATTTACCAGAAAACTATGATAAAGAAGAATTTGCTCGCGTTAAAAAAGCAGCAGAAAAAATTCAATCAGATTCAGATATTTTAATCGTCATTGGAATTGGTGGGTCATACTTAGGAGCTAAAGCTGCTATCGACTTTTTAAACCACTCATTCTATAACCTTTTAGACAATGAAGAAAGAAAAACACCACAAGTATTCTTTGCTGGAAATTCTATTAGCTCAACTTATTTAGCTGATTTAATCCAAATTATTGGGGACAAAGATTTCTCAGTGAATGTTATTTCTAAATCTGGTACAACAACTGAACCAGCAATTGCATTTAGAGTCTTTAAAGATTTATTAGAGAAAAAATACGGTAAAGAAGAAGCAAACAAACGTATCTACGCAACAACTGATAAAGCACGCGGCGCTGTTAAAACAGAAGCTGACGTTGAAGGTTGGGAAACATTTGTTATTCCTGATGATGTTGGGGGACGTTTTACTGTATTAACTCCAGTTGGATTACTTCCAATCGCTGTAACAGGTGCCAACATTGATGAGTTAATGAAAGGTGCTGCTGACGCACGCGTTGCATACAGCTCTGATGATTTAACAAAAAATGAAGCGTATCAATATGCTGCATTACGTAACATTTTATACCGTAAAGGAAAAGTAACAGAGTTATTAATCAATTACGAACCAAACTTACAATATTTCTCTGAATGGTGGAAACAATTATTCGGTGAGTCTGAAGGGAAAGATCAAAAAGGTATCTACCCATCAAGTGCGAACTTCTCAACTGACTTACATTCATTAGGTCAATACATTCAAGAAGGGCGCCGTAACATTTTTGAAACCGTCATTAAAGTCGAAAAACCTCGTAAAAGCGTGGAGATTCCAGTACTTGATCAAGACTTAGATGGTTTAGGTTACATTCAAGGAAAAGAAATTGACTTTGTTAATACAAAAGCCTTTGAAGGAACACTTTTAGCGCATACAGATGGTGATGTGCCAAACTTTGTGGTAAATATTCCTGAAACAGATGCTTACACATTAGGTTACTTAATGTACTTCTTTGAAATCGCAGTTGGTATTTCAGGTTACTTAAATGGTGTCAACCCATTTGATCAACCAGGTGTTGAAGCATATAAGAAAAACATGTTTGCTTTACTTGGAAAACCAGGTTTTGAAGAGTTAGCAAAAGAATTAAACGAACGTCTTAAATAAGACAATTGATGAGCGCTCGACACATTTGTCGGGTGCTTTTTTAATGGAGGAAACGTATGACACCAACACAAACAACCCTTTTTTCAATGCAAGATACGACTTACAAAGCCTTTAACGCGAGATTAATCCCGACCATTAGTCCTGATAAGGTCATTGGTGTGAGGATGCCACAACTTAGAAAACTAGCTAAAGAGATGATTAAAAATGAGGATACAGTCAATTTTTTATCAGAATTACCTCATACCTATCACGAGGAAAATGTCCTGCATATGTTGATTATCTCAAGTATAAAAGACTTTGATGAAGCCATTAAAGCATACCAAACGTTTTTGCCTTATGTGGATAATTGGGCCGTGACAGATTGCCAAACACCTGCTGTATTTAAAAAGAATCCAGACAAATTACTACCATATATAGACGAATGGCTGGTTTCAAGTGAGGAATACACCATCCGTTTTGCTATATTGCAGCTGATGAATATTTATCTAACAGAAGACAACTTCAATGAATCGATATTAGAGCGTGTGTGTGAGGTGAAAAATGAGGCCTATTATGTCAATATGATGCGAGCATGGTTTTTTGCGACCAGTTTGGCTAAGCAGTATGATGTAACGATTCCCTATATTAATGAGAGAAGATTAGATGACTGGACACATCAAAAAACGATTCAAAAGGCGCGTGAGAGTTTAAGAATCTCACCAGAAACAAAAGACTATCTAAAGACACTTAAAAAGCCTTCCAATTAATGGAAAGCTTTTTAAGGTGCTTTAGTTCCAAACATATTCATTTTTGGTTTGGGAATTTCTTTGTTATGTTGAGCTGCTAAATCCATGGCTTTAACATACAAATCAAGTTTTTGTTCGAGTGTTAATTCTTTTTTTTCAGACATCAAGACAGCTTGAGCAAATTTTTCTTTGTCAATATAAATCATTTATTCCAACCCCTCTTTGTTATTTATTTCTTTCATTATAACAAATTTCAAGAAAAAAAGAGTTTTAAAGAATTGAATATTTAATGAATTTTTCAAAAAATGGGTAAAAAGATGTTATAATATGTCGATAGATAAAAATTAGATGAAGGGGTAGAAAGAATGAATCCAGAAGATTTTATAACAGAATTATCTCATTTAAAAGCGGTCCTTATATTAGATAAAAAGGGTGATATGAATCGATTTAATGTATTATATCAAGCTGCACAAAACGCGATGTTTAAGGGAGAAAGAATCAATAAAGAGTTGATGGAAGAATTTCTTTATTTTAGGAATCTAATAGAACGCTAATAATCAAGATAGAAAAGGGGTGAAAAAATGAAAAATATGGTTAGATTAATGAGTCTATTATTTATCATTGGAGCGTATAATACACGTTTTTCGTTTTTATCATTGAATATTTTATTAGCTTACATCCCTTTAGAGCTGTCATTTCAATTTTTTCGTGTCAAGAAAAATAGTTTAAAAATAGGGTTAGCAGCTTTGTTTATGTTATATTTTCCTAATATTCCTTATTTGGTGACAGATATGATTCACATGGATATTTTAGATATTTATAACTATTTTACAGGAGATAGCATTAAAAATTTAGGTGATTGGACATTGACTGTGGTATTGTTTTTAGCGGTTTTTAGTTTTGTTTTAATTGGGTTTGGTCAATTGTTAAAACTATTAAATTATATTAAAAATCGTTATACCCTAAACATGACTCAAGTCAGTTTGATATTAATTGTTGTGTGTTTGTTATCTTCACTAGGCATTTATGCTGGTAGATTTCCACCAAGGTTTCATTCTATTGATATTTTTGTTAGGCCTTGGTATGTGTTTAAAACCATTTTTCTTAACTGGTCACTCGTCAAATTAGAAATAGTCGTCCTTTTTTTAATTCTTCACTTAGCGATTGTTGGTGTGATGACAATGAATAAACAATTATCAACATTAAATTAAAAAGCACATCGCCTTTAATGAAGGTGACGTGCTTTTTTTTAATAGTTTTCAGCGCCTTTTTTAAGGAAGGCTAAAGAAAGTGTGGCTAAAATACCTAAAGCAAAGAAATAAATAAAAGCAGAGAAATAGGATTCAGAACCATCGACTAATGAACCAATAATGATTTGTGCTGTTGCGCCTCCTAGGATACCACCAGTTGAAATAGTAGAGTAACTTGGTGCAAAGTGTTTACCAGTAAATACTTTCAGTGGGATTGTCATAAGGGTCACAAAGGCAACTGTCATAGACAATGTTGCTAATCCTAAAACGAGGATAAATGGGATAAGAGAATGGAGATAATAAGATAAAAAGACTAATGATGAACCGATCGTTGCCATCATCATAATCACCAGTGTATCCTTCTCAGAAAAAAACTTGCTTACAACATAACTTCCACCAATGGCTCCAATGAGAGAAAAGACCCCAACGCATGAACTGACCATACCAGATTGAGTCAGTGTAATACCACGTTGACTTGTTAAAAAGCTTGGTAACCAGTTGTTAATACCGTAAAGTAAACTATTGATAAAAAATGCGGCAGCAAATAGTGTCCAAATATTTCGGTTTTTCCAAATATTCAGTAAGGATACTTTTTCAGACGCTTCTTCAATGACTTCTTTTGATTGTTTATTCGGTGTAGGAATAATTCTTACTATAATAAAAGAAGCTAAAATAGCCAGAATAGTTAGTAACATGTAAGCAAATTTCCAATTGTATTGCTCGATAATTGGTGATAGTAGAATAGGTCCCACAATGCCAGCAATACCTGAGGAAGAAATGAGAATCCCTTTAGCAAATGTCCTGCGTTCTAAAGGGAAATGATCAATGATTTCCTTACTAGAAGCAGAAGGGTAACCAGAATGAGCCAGCATACCTGTTAATAATCTAATGGCTAAGAGCATTGTCACGGTTTCTCCAAAACTGAAGATAAAATCAAACACCCCAATCATAAAGACAGACCAAATAAGGACTTTCTTTGCCCCAAATTGATTAATCGCAAAACTCATAGGAACCTGCATAATAGCGTAACCAATAAAGAACGCACTTAAAATGAGTCCTTTTTGACTTTCAGTCATAGGAATATCCTTGCTAATGGAAATGATAGAAATCCCAACAGATAATTTATCAATATAGACAATCACATAACCTAGAAATAATGTGGATAATAGTAAAGATAAATTAACTTGTTTTTTTGTATTGTTCATAGACGTGTCCTTTCTAAAAAAATATCATCATTTAATAAATATACAGTTTTTTAAAAACGTTGTAAATTGAAAAATCAAAAGCTTCATTATTTTTTCGAAAAAAACTAACTTTGCAAGATACATTATTTTATTATAGAATAAATGATGTTGCCGTGAATAGGGCGAATACCTGTTCTTTACATCGGCGTAAAAGTAGCCTATTATTGATTAGAACAAGCAACTAACTTGTTTACGTAATGATGGTAGAAAAGGAGTTTACCTATGTCAAAAGAAATAAATAGACAATACGATGATTCATCCATTCAAGTATTAGAAGGTCTAGAGGCGGTAAGAAAACGTCCAGGGATGTATATTGGATCAACAGACTCTAAAGGATTGCATCATTTGGTTTTTGAGATTTTTGATAATGCGGTTGACGAAGCGTTATCTGGTTATGGAACAGAAATTGATGTAACAATACATAAAGACAATAGTATTAGTGTACGAGATTATGGTAGAGGGATGCCAACAGGAATGCATGCTTCTGGAAAGCCAACGATTGAAGTGATTTTTACCATACTGCATGCAGGTGGAAAATTTGGCCAAGGTGGTTATAAAACCTCAGGGGGGCTTCATGGTGTTGGGGCAAGTGTAGTTAATGCCTTATCAAGTACGTTAACAGTGGAAACCGTTAAAGATGGTCAGAAGGCAACCTTATCGTTTAAAGATGGTGGTCATCCTGATGGAAAGTTTACAAAGGTGAAAACCTCGATTAAACAAAATGGCTCAATGATTACATTTAAGCCAGATGCGTCCATTTTTTCAACAACGGTTTTTTCTTATGATGTCTTATCAGAACGTCTGAGAGAAACTGCCTTTCTCTTGAAAGGCATTAAAATTACGTTAACAGATGAACGAGAAGGGCAAGAAAAAGAAGATGTCTTTTTATATGAAGATGGAATCAAGGAATTTATTGCTTATTTAAATGAAAGCAAAGATGAGTTGTCACCAATTGTTTATTTTGCAGGTGAAAAAGAAGAAATCGAAGTCGAATTTGCCTTCCAATATAATGATGGCTATTCTGAAAATATTTTATCTTTTGTAAACAATGTGCGAACAAGAGATGGTGGGACACACGAAGTTGGGATGAAGACAGCGTTAACCAAATCATTTAATGAGTATGCTAGAAAAACTGGTTTATTAAAAGAAAAAGATAAAAATCTTGAAGGTAGCGACTTTAGAGAAGGTTTGTCAGCCATTATTAGTGTGCGTATTCCCGAAAACTTACTTCAATTTGAAGGGCAAACGAAAGGGAAATTAGGGACACCAGCTGCTAGGACGATTGTTGATACAGTCATTAGTGATCAATTAGGATTTTATTTATTAGAAAACAATGATTTATCTCAAATGCTTGTAAAAAAAGCGCTGAAAGCACGAGAAGCACGAGAAGCGGCACGTAAAGCACGAGAAGACAGCCGTAACGGCAAAAAACGTCGTAAAGGGGAATCATTACTATCTGGTAAATTGACTCCAGCACAATCACGTAACCCAAAGAAAAACGAATTGTACTTAGTCGAAGGGGACTCTGCCGGGGGATCTGCTAAACAAGGTCGCGACAGAAAATTCCAAGCGATTTTACCACTTCGAGGAAAAGTCATTAATACGGAAAAAGCCAAACTACAAGACATATTAAAAAATGAAGAAATCAACACCATGATTTATACCATTGGTGCTGGAGTTGGACCAGATTTTCAACTAGATGATGTCAATTATGATAAAATCATCATCATGACTGATGCGGATACGGATGGGGCACATATTCAAGTGCTTCTATTAACCTTTTTCTATCGCTACATGAAACCTCTTGTCGAAGCAGGAAAAGTTTATATCGCTTTGCCACCGCTTTATCGTGTGAGTAAAGGCCGCGGTAAGACTGAACAGCTTGAATACGCATGGACAGATGATGAAATGGATAATATTACTAAAAAAATGGGGAAAGGCTATTTAATTCAACGCTACAAAGGTCTTGGTGAAATGAATGCTGACCAACTATGGGAAACAACGATGAATCCTGACACAAGAACATTGATTCGTGTGACGATTGATGACTCAGCAAGAGCAGAAAGACGTGTGACAACATTGATGGGCGATAAAGTAGAGCCCCGCCGTAAATGGATTGAAGAACATGTCCAATTTACGTTAGAAGAAGATGGTAGTATCTTAGAAAATCATGATATTTTAGAGGAACACGTGACATCTGATAATAAAACAGTTGAAGAAATCAATCTATTTGATTAGCGAGTACCAACAAAAGGGAGAGAACAAGAATGAATCAAGAGCATGGGATTCAAAATCTTAGTCTTGAAGATGTAATGGGAGATCGTTTTGGACGTTATTCAAAATACATTATTCAAGATAGAGCATTACCCGATATAAGAGATGGACTAAAACCTGTTCAACGTCGGATTTTATTTTCAATGAATAAAGATGGCAATACTTATGAAAAAAGTTTTAGAAAATCAGCTAAATCGGTCGGAAACATCATGGGGAATTACCATCCTCATGGTGATAGTAGTATTTACGAAGCAATGGTTCGTATGAGTCAAGATTGGAAGTTACGCGAGCCATTAATCGAAATGCATGGAAATAACGGGAGTATGGATGGCGATCCTCCTGCTGCGATGCGTTATACTGAAGCACGCTTATCAAAACTTAGTGGTGAATTATTAAAAGATATTGAAAAAGAAACCGTGGATTTTGTTTGGAACTTTGATGATACTGAAAAAGAACCAACTGTGTTACCCGCAGGATTTCCTAACCTACTAGTTAATGGATCAACAGGGATTTCAGCTGGGTATGCAACCGAAATTCCAACACACAATTTAGGTGAAGTCATTGATGGCACGATTTATTTAATCGATCATCCAAATGCTAGTGTGGAAAAATTAATGGAATTTATTCCTGGACCAGATTTTCCGACAGGTGCGATTCTTCAAGGGAAAAAAGAATTGAAAAAAGCCTACGAAACAGGCAAAGGTCGCGTGATTATTCGTTCTAAAACAGAAATCGAACCGCTTAAAGGTGGACGTGAACAAATTGTGATTACAGAAATTCCTTATGAAGTGAATAAAGCTAACTTAGTGAAAAAAATGGATGAATTGCGTTTAACAAAACGTGTGGAAGGAATATCTGAAGTTAGAGATGAAACAGATAGAACGGGTTTACGTATTGTAGTTGAGCTCCGTAAAGAAGTCGATGCTACAGGTATTTTAAACTATTTACTTAAAAATACGGAACTGCAAGTCAATTATAATTTTAATATGGTAGCTATCAACAAACTTCGTCCACAACAAGTTGGTTTGAAAGATATCTTAGAAGGCTATATTACTCACCGTAAACAAGTCATCATTGACCGTAGTCAGTTTGATTTAACTAAAGCGAAGAAGCGTGAACATATTGTACTAGGCTTGATGAAAGCTTTATCCATCTTGGATGATGTGATTCGCATTATTCGTCAAAGTAAAGACAAAAAGAATGCCAAAGATAATTTGATTTCAGCACATAACTTTAGTGAAGAACAAGCAGAAGCGATTGTATCATTGCAATTATATCGCTTGACTAATACGGATATTACAGCTCTTGAGCAAGAAGCAGCTGAGTTAGAACAATTGATTAAATCACTTGAGTTAATCATTCATAACCCAAATGAGTTGTTAAAAGTCATGAAAAAAGAATTACGTGAAGTGAAGAAAAATTATGACACTGACAGAAGAACGGTGTTAGAAGATAAGATAGAAGAAATTAATATTGAAACAGCAGTTATTGTGCCACAAGAAGACGTCATGGTGAGTGTGACGCGTGAAGGGTATGTTAAACGAAGTAGTTTAAGATCATATGGAGCATCCAAAGATGATGCGATTGATATGAAAGAATCTGATCAACTGATTTATGCTGGACAATTAAATACTCATCATCATGTATTATTTGTGACAACTAAAGGAAATATCATTTATCGACCTGTGCATGAATTAACAGATAAAAAATGGAAAGATGTTGGTGAACATTTTTCACAAACGCTAAGTACCCTTCTTCCAAATGAGCAAATATTAAAAGTCTTTCCTTATGAAACACTTGATGAGACGAAAGAATTTGTCTTTGTCACAAAGGAAGGCATGATTAAACGAACACCAATGAGCGAATTTTCTAGTTGGCGAACCTATAGGAGTAGACCGTTGATGTGTATGAAACTTAAAACAGACACAGACGAATTGATTAGTGCAAATTTGGTATCAGCTCAAATAGAGTACGAAGTCACATTAATAAGCCACTTAGGATTTGGACTACGTTATGATTTAAGTGAAGTGCCAACAGTTGGAGCAAAAGCATCTGGCGTTAAAGCCATGAACTTAAAGGAAGGAGATTATTTGGTTTCCAGTCATATTTTCCCAATTAGTACGGCAGAACATTTGGTGACAGTCGTGACACAACGTGGATCAGTCAAGAAAATGGATGTATTAGAGATTAGTAAATTAGGGCGAGCAAAACGTGGTTTGATGGTTTTAAGAGAATTGAAAAATAATCCACACCGCGTCTTTTTAGCGATATCAACTAATGGTGATAATGAATTAATTATAATAGAAACCAAAAACGGTTCAAGCTATACAGTTGATACAAAGGACATCCCTATAAACGATAGAACGTCTAATGGCTCATTTATTTCGAATGAAAAAGTAGATGGAGAAGTGATTAAATTAACTGTTTCACAAAAAGAAAAAGAAGATTAATAAAAAGAAGAAATCTTTAAAAGGTTTCTTCTTTTTTTCTGTTATACGACACGATTTAAAATGTAACCGCTGTTGTAATACAGATGGGTACAGGAAATAAAACAGATAAGTGGAAAAACTTCCTTAATAAAATTTTAAGAAAGTCACTAAAGCTAGGGGTTAAACGGAAATTGTGTTTTTTTTAACAAAATTAGTATTTTTTTTCACTATAACACTTGCGTGAATCTGTTTTTGTGTTATACTGAACATGTAAATAAATGAAATATAAAACTTTGAAACAACTAACTTAAGGAGGTTCTCATATTATGGGATACTGGGATGGATTTAAAGGTAGTAAATGGCGCACAACTGTGGATGTTAGAGATTTTATTCAAGCAAACTACACAGAATACAAAGGTGACGACAGTTTCTTAGAGCCAGCTGCTGACAGCACAGAAAAATTATGGACAAAATTACAAGAATTATTTGAAGTACAACACGAACAAAATGGTGTTTATGACATGGATAACAACATCCCTGCTACAGTAACATCACATGAACCTGGTTACTTAATTAAAGAAGAAGAAAAAATCGTTGGATTACAAACTGATGTTCCATTAAAACAAGCATTCATGCCATTTGGTGGTATTAACATGGCAAACAATGCTTTAGTATCAAATGGATACGAAATTGACGACGAAATGACTAAAATCTTCACTGACTGGAGAAAAACACATAACCAAGGTGTATTTGATGCTTACACTCCAGAAATGAGAGCCGCTCGTAAAAATAAAATTATTACAGGTCTTCCAGATGCTTATGGCCGTGGACGTATTATCGGTGACTACCGTCGTTTAGCATTATACGGAATTGACTTCTTAATCGCTGAAAAGAAAAAAGACTTATCTAACGTAGGGAACAAAGTGATGACAGATGATGTGATTCGTTTACGTGAAGAAGTGTCTGATCAAATCAAAGCATTAGTTGCCATTAAAGAAATGGCGACTTACTACGGATTTGATATTTCTAAACCTGCTAAAAATGCTCAAGAAGCGATCCAATGGGTGTACTTCGGTTACTTAGCAGCCATTAAATCTCAAAATGGTGCGGCTATGTCAATTGGACGTATCTCTGCATTCTTAGATATCTATATCCAACGTGACTTAGAAAATGGCGTAATCAACGAAGCGGAAGCACAAGAATTAATTGACCACTTAATTATGAAATTACGTATGGTTAAATTCGCTCGTACGCCTGAATACAACCAATTATTCTCTGGATACCCAATTTGGGCAACCTTATCAATTGCTGGTATGGGAATTGACGGACGTTCATTAGTAACTAAAAATGATTTCCGTATCTTACATACCTTAACAAACATGGGACCATCTCCAGAACCAAACTTAACAGTATTGTATTCTTCTCATTTACCAGAAGGATTCAGAACTTACGCAGCTAAAATTGCAAAAGAAAGTTCTTCAATCCAATTTGAAAATGACGATTTATTACGTGCTAACTGGGGATCAGATGACTGTGCGATTGCTTGTTGTGTGTCTGCCACTGTTATGGGTAAAGACATGCAATTCTTCGGAGCTCGTGCTAACTTAGCTAAAGCTGTGTTATATGCAATTAACGGTGGGGTTGACGAAGTGACGAAAGCACAAGTTGCACCTCGTTTCCGTCCAATGACTGGTGATACATTAAACTATGATGACTTCATCACTCGTTACAAAGATATATTAGATTGGTTAGCAGAATTATATGTAAACACATTAAACGTTATCCATTACATGCATGATAAATATGCTTATGAAGCACCACAATTAGCATTCATGGATACTGACTTAAAACGTACATTCGCAACAGGTATCGCTGGTATCTCTCATGCGGCTGATAGTATCATGGCTATCAAACATGGTAACGTACAAGTTATCCGTGACGAAGATGGATTAGCAGTTGACTATGTACCACAAAATGAGTTCCCAACTTACGGAAATGACAATGAAGAAGCAGATGCAATGGCAAACTGGATCTTAGATTACTTCATGACTCAAATTAAACGTCAACATACTTATAGAAACTCAACACCTACAACATCATTATTAACGATTACTTCTAATGTTGTTTATGGTAAAGCAACTGGTAACACACCAGACGGACGTCGTGCAGGTAAACCATTAGCACCAGGTGCTAACCCAAGTTACCAAGATGGTAAATTCTTAGGTGAGAAAAATGGTCTTTTAGCATCATTAAACTCAACTGCAAGACTTGCTTATACATCAGCTTTAGATGGTATCTCAAATACACAAACGATTAACCCTAATGGTTTAGGTAAAGATGATGATACTCGTATTAACAACTTACGTAACGTAATGGATGGCTACTTCGATAGAGGTGGATACCACTTGAACGTAAACGTCTTTACAACTGACTTATTATTAGACGCTCAAGCTCATCCAGAAAAATATCCAAACTTAACTATCCGTGTATCTGGATACGCAGTTAAATTCCGTGATTTAACTCCAGAACAACAAGCAGACGTTATTTCTCGTACTGCTCATGATAGAATGTAATTAAACAATTCGTAAAATAAGAGGATGGCTGTTTTAGCGGTCATCCTTTTTTAAAAGCAAAGTTAGGAAGTGACGATAATGACAGAATCAGTAACAGGAAGAATTCACTCAACAGAAAATTTAGGGACAGTTGACGGTCCGGGTGTACGTTTTATAGTCTTTATGCAAGGGTGTAAAATGCGTTGCCAGTTTTGTCATAATCCTGATACTTGGAAAATTGGTGGAGGGCGCGAAGTAACAACTGATGAAATATTAGAAGAAGCATTGCGTTATAAATCTTACTGGGGCGAAGATGGAGGCATTACAATTAGTGGTGGTGAGCCATTACTTCAACTTGACTTCATCATTGATTTATTTAAAAAAGCGAAAAAACATGGAATTCATACAACGGTAGATACTTGTGGTAAACCATTTACGTTTGACGAACCCTTTTTTAGTAAATTCAATGAAATGTTGAAATACACTGATCTGTTTTTATTTGATATCAAACATATCGATCCACAAGGTCACAAAGAACTAACGATGCATACTAATGATAATATTCTTGAAATGGCGAAGTATTTATCTGATATTGGTCAACCTGTATGGATTCGACACGTTTTAGTACCGCAAAGAACAGATTATGATGAATTTTTGATTCGTCTAGACGATTTCATAAAAGAATTAAAAAATGTCGACAAAGTTGAAGTGTTGCCATATCACACAATGGGTCTTTTCAAATGGCAAGACTTAGGGATTGATTACCCATTAAAAGGCATTGATCCACCAACTCAAGAGCGAGTAAAAAATGCCCAAGAATTACTTCATACGGCAGACTATAATAAGTACAAAGAAAAACGTGCAGTGAAATAATGAATGACCTAGAAGTGCTATCTTCTAGGTTTTTTAGTTTGTATGGAAAGAACGAGGTTAAAGTCATTTTTAAGTGGGTTTTTATTTTCATAAAACGTACTTTATGATAAAATTGTATTAAGAAAAACAAAAGGGGAGAATGAGCAATGAAAAAAATAATCTTATTAAGTAGTGTGGTTTTATCGTTAGGAGTGTTTGCAGGGTGTTCATCCCAAAACATAGATTCGGGTAAGACGACTAAGTCATCAAGCTCACAAGTTTCAGCTTCAAGTATCGCAGTTAGTTCATCAACGAGTGAATCAAGTGTAAGTGAACCAGTTTATAAGGTGAGTTTATCAGACGCGATAGAAACATATAAAGAAACGTATCCAAATACTGATATCATATCCATTAGTTTAGATACTAGTTTTGGGCAAACCATTTATGATATTGAAGGGATAGATGATAATAAAGAATATTCATTAAAAATCAACACTGATACAAAAGAAATAAAAAAAGAACGCGAAGAAAATTTAGATCGTGATGAGAAAGATGGCGTAAAACGCAAAGAAAATAAATTAGACTTAACGAATTTAATAGACATGAATGAAATATTTGATATTGCTTTGAAAGAAGCTGGTTCTGGCAAAATAGATGATTGGGAAATCAAAGAAGATATGGGTGTCACTTATTGGGATATTTCAATTAAAACTGGTTTGACAAAAGAAATTGAGTACAAGATTAATGCCCAAACTGGAGAAATTATTGAAACAGATATAGATTAAATAAAAAGCAGATAGGTTAGTTATAACGACTAACCTATCTGTTTTTTACATAGTTTTATTTAGTTTGGTGATAAAATAAAATGTTAATGCTGTGTGAATCATAAATAAACCAACGAGTGTTGCTGTAATCCAAAGAGCTTGCTGTGTGGCGGATGTGATCAGAGATAAAATAACTACTAAGATAGATAAAATAGAGCTAGATTTTGCTGGTGCAATCGTGCGTATTTCAATGTTACGAGGGTCATTTTCTTCTATTTGATATTGTTTGGCATATTGGGGGTTGGTAACAAATTTTTTGTATTTCAGTTAGTTTGCAATCGCTCCTCCAATAAATCCTGA
The DNA here is from genome assembly GCF_022655055.1 of Vagococcus sp. CY52-2. Classification (NCBI taxonomy): domain Bacteria; kingdom Bacillati; phylum Bacillota; class Bacilli; order Lactobacillales; family Enterococcaceae; genus Vagococcus; species Vagococcus changpingensis. Next base: position 935,493 of record NZ_CP093384.1, read on the forward strand.
GCCAAGGCCAATTGAGATAGAGGATAAATTTGATTGAATTAATAAACCGATAAGTACCCAATCTTTAGTGCTAAGATAATAGAAGGATGATATGTTCCTTTTTCAAGTGAAATGATGGTTTGTCTAGAAATATTTAACACACTGGCTAAGTCTTGTTGAGTCGTTTTTTCTTTTTTTAATGTTAGCTAAATTGTTTTTTATCGCTCCTCCTTGTGTAAAGCGCCCTTTCCATTTATAGGTTGCTAAATATGATTAAAAATTTCTGCTTATTGATGATAAAAATTGTGATATAATACAAATTGTATGACATTAATTGGAGGGATATAACTATGACAAAGGTATTAATTTTTGGTCATCAAAATCCGGATACAGATGCAATTGCTTCAGCAATCTCATTTGCTTATCTACAAAATAAACTAGGTGTCGAAGCTGAAGCCGTTGCTTTAGGAACACCAAATGAAGAAACAACGTATGCATTAAACTATTTTAACGTGGATGCACCAAGAGTGATTGAAAACTGTGCAAATGAAACAACACAAGTGATGTTAGTCGATCACAATGAAGCACAACAAAGTGTGAGTGATATTAAAGAATTAGATGTATTAGCCGTAGTGGATCATCACCGTATTGCAAACTTTGAAACAGCTAATCCATTGTATTATCGTGCTGAGCCAGTTGGTTGTACGAATACCATTATCTTAAAAATCTATAAAGAACATGGTATTGACATTCCAAAAGACATAGCAGGAATGATGCTTTCAGCTATTGTGTCTGATTCATTACTATTCAAATCACCAACCTGTACGGATGAAGACATTAAAGCAGCGAAAGAATTAGCTGAAATTGCTGGTGTTGATTTAGAAGGTTATGGTTTAGAGATGCTTAAAGCAGGAACCAATCTTTCAACTAAAACAGCATTAGAATTAATCAATGCGGATGCTAAAACTTTCCCAATGGGTGATAAATCAGTTCGTATTGGTCAAGTTAATACAGTAGACGTGACTGACGTATTATCTCGTCAAGCAGAATTAGAAGAAGTAATGGCAAAAGAAAACACTGATAACGGGTTTGATTTATTTATCTTAGTAATTACAAACATTTTAGATAGTAATTCAGTGGCTCTTGTTGTTGGAGAACCAAAAGAAAAAGTGGAAGCAGCTTTTGGTGTGACATTGGAAAATAATACAGCTGAATTAGCTGGCGTCGTGTCACGTAAAAAACAAGTGGTTCCACCACTAACAAACGCATTTAATGCATAAAAACCTAAAAATCTCTGAGGAAACTTGGAGATTTTTTTCAAATGAGGCGTTAATTTAATGTATCAATTTATAACATTACAAACAGAACAGACTTATCGGTCATTAATGCAAGATAAAGCATTTCAACAAGTCGTTAATTTTATGATTGAACAAGGAGAAAGTGTGACCTTACGCGATATAAAACGTACCTTGCCTGATGTGGAAGAGATCGAAGTGGTAATCGAAACATGGATATCAGCTGGACTTATCACACGTTATCATGGACGATATGAGTTAGTTGGATATGTGATGTCCGAAGAAAAACAAGAGGAATTAAAACAGACCTATCAGTCATTTTTTTTATCTTGTGTGGAAAAATTAAACGCTAAATGTAGACAATTGGATTTATCGACAAAAGACGTTGCTTTTTATTTACTATATGCCTTGCATCAAAAAATACAAGGCAATATAGCTTTGGGTCAGTATGCAGAAGATACTCCAGCATTAGCTAAGATAAAGCAGTTGCCTTTCTATTTTCAACAATTAACTGGTAAAAAAACAGAATGGCTATCGTTTGAAAATTTAACCAATTTAGCTGAATGTGTCAGTTTGCCAAGTTTTTTTTATGAAGAAACTTACCGAGAAAACACACGAGCGCCTCAGTTTTTATTGTTAGACAAACGATTGGGCGATGTAAATGAGTCTTATTTTTTAACATATGCTGAACGAAAGTTACGTCGTATTGAAAAGGGACGAATCATGTCATCCGATACACCTGATATTTTTTTAGACGCACTTGTCACGTTGGGTTATTTAACCATAGAGGCACGTCATTACAAGTTAAATACACTAAGTGTTGAGGAACATGTGATAGAAGAGATTCATCAAGAGCTGGATCCAATCATTGAGTTATTTGATGAAACCTTTAATAGACCCTGGGAGATAGTGGTAATTTATACTCTCTTAGATGCGATGGATTTAGTAGATACGTTGGAACATTATCCTACTCTATTTGGGCTTAAACCGCTTTAGGCATAAAAGTTGGATTAACCTTGGTCTCTTTATATAATAAAGAGAGAAATGAGGGGAAACGTTATGTTTGAAAAAGTTTATGACATCAATCAATTAAATGAACAAGTGTCTCAAGAAGGATTGACGATGGTTTATTTTGGCCAACCAAATTGTAGTGTTTGTCACGGATTGAAACCACAAGTAGAGAAAAAATTAGCTGAATTTAGTGAAGATGTAACATTTTTAGAAGTGAATACGTTTGATATACCAGAAGTATCTGGAAAATATCAAGTAATGACAGTACCTGTCATATTATTGTTTTTAGATGGCAGAGAATATTTAAGAAAAGCAAGGTTTGTTCCCATTGAGGAATTATATAAAGATATAAAAAAAATCGTCGATGGTGTCAATAGCATGAGCTAGCCTTTAGAGGAGATAAGACATGAAAGTATTTAAACGAATTTTTTCTATTTTAATTTTAGTCATTATTATTGGTGGGGTAGGTTATTACTTTTACACTGAACAAATAAAAGGTGGCGCACCTGATATTGTGGCAAAAGATACAGGAAGCATTGATTTATCCAAAATAGAGCAAACGGATGATTCGAAAACTGATTCAAAAACAACAGACGAAGGAAAATACACAGAAGAATTTGAGTCCTGGGATGCACTAGATGATAAAGCTAAAGATGGTATTTATGTGTTAGATCAATACCCTGATAAGTCATTGTATCTAATCTCTGCAACGAAACAAGCCAATGGAAAGATAGTGGCAGTGTTCGATGATGAACCAATTAAAGACAAATAATAATAATTTGGACAGTGTTTTATATTTAAAAAAACATTGTCTTTTTTTGTTATGTTATATTTTATTAACTATACCACTTTTAAATAGATGTCGTTTAGAATGATGCATGAAGCAATAGGTCTTTATTTTAACAAATAAAATAAGCAAGTATTCATCCATGGGTTTAGGGGTGAATACTTGCTTTAATTACTGGGTTCTTCCAATGTAATTACTCCTTAACAAGTTGATTTAAGTTATCTTTAGCTTCTTCAATTGTTGCGCCTGTTGCAAAGATTTCATCGTTTGTTGCATCAAATACAATAAAGATATTTTCATCAGTATTTAATGTCACACGGTATTGAATGGCTTGTTGTGTAAATACCATCATACATTCCTCCTTTAAAAAACATTCATGGAAGACATTTGTCAACCACATTACTAATTTAACATATACCAATTATTTAATCAACTAATTTACCATGAAGTTTATGAATAGAGTGTAAACATTATGTAAAAAAATATAATTATCAAAAGTAAAAATTGTATAAAATAAAAGGAATAACTAAACAGATTAAATTTATTTTTATATAAAAAATAAATTATTGAATAATATGTGGATAATTTGTTGGATAAAAAACTATTTACTTTGCAGAAAACGTTATTTATACTTCTATTTATTGTTATTTTTAGGAGGGATTTTTATGGAATGGATTAAATTAATTGGTATTCTGATTATTTTAGTCGGGTTTATTTTTAAGTTTGATACGATTGCTGTTGTCATTGTTGCGGCATTATCAACAGCTCTTGTATCAGGTATGTCATTATACGAATTTTTTACCATGTTAGGTGAAGCGTTTGTTAATAATCGTTTGGTGACAATATTTTTATTAACCTTACCAATGATTGGTTTATCTGAACGATTTGGATTAAGACAACAGGCAGTTATTTTAATAAAGAAAATAAAGGGACTCACGCCCGGAAAATTTATTACACTATATACTGCACTACGTGAATTAGCCGGTTTATTTGGGATTCGTTTATCTGGGCATCCTCAGTTTGTGCGTCCAATTGTTAACCCAATGGCTCAAGCAGCAGCCAAACATACTTATGGGGATATTTCAAAAGAAGACGAAGATAACATTAAAGCAAGAGCTGCAGCAAACGAAAATTTTGCTAACTTTTTTGCTCAAAATACGTTTATTGCCTCAGCAGGTGTGCTATTGATTTACGGAACACTAAAAGATTTAGGTTATAAAGTAAGTGACGCAAGTATTGCGCGTATGGCGTTACTTGTGGCAGTGATCGCTTTAATTCTTTCTGCTGTGTCAAACTGGTTATTTGATAAAAAATTAGCTAAAAAATACAATAAAATAAAAGGAGTAGACAAGTAATGGCACACTATATTCCAGCGATTTTAGAATTTTTTTATATTTTGATTGGTCTACTTTCTATGATGACAGCTGTTCGTTGTTTTAAAGACAAGACCAATAGTGCCCGTATTGGTACTGGGCTTTTTTGGTTAATCCTTGGGGTGATTTTTGCAGCTGGAAAGCTAATGCCTTATGTTGTTTCAGGCATATTATTAGCTGTTATTGGTTTATTAACGTTGTTTAAACAAGTTAACGTTGGGAAATTAGCCGAGATTAGTGAAGAAGAAGGTCAAAAATCAGCCGAAAGAATCGGAAGTTGGATCTTTTTCCCATCTGTTTTATTAGCAATTGTCGCTGTGGTGATTTCGTACACACCACTTGGAGGGCAAGTGGGGATTGGTGTGGCTTCGATTGTCGCATTACTTGTGGCGATGGTGATTACGAAAGCTCCACCAAAAACGGCATTAGAAGATACTGACCGCATGTTACAATCGGTGGGGACGACAGGTATTTTGCCACAGTTACTAGCAGCGCTTGGTGTGGTATTTAATGCAGCAGGTGTAGGTGATGTAATCTCCCATGCTATTTCGGGTATTGTTCCAGAAGGCAATCGTTTAGCTGGCGTCATTGCTTATTGTTTAGGTATGATGATATTTACCATGGTAATGGGTAATGCGTTTGCCGCTTTTACTGTTATTACAGCAGGAATTGGTGTTCCATTTGTGATGATGCAAGGGGGGGACCCTGTTGTTGCTGGGACACTTGCGATGACGGCAGGATTTTGTGGGACACTCTTAACGCCAATGGCCGCTAATTTCAATGCGTTACCGGTGGCGTTGCTTGAGATGGATGATACAAATGGTGTCATAAAAGCTCAAGCCCCAATGGCTATTATGATGATGATCATTCATATCATTTTGATGTATGTGTTAGCTTTTTAATAAAGAGAGGAAGATATTAGATGAAAATATTAGTAACAGGTTTTGATCCATTTGGTGGAGAATCAACTAACCCAGCTTTAGAAGCTGTTAAAAAATTACCAGAAACTATTTTAGATGCAGTTATTATAAAACTTGAAATACCAACTGTTTTTAACAAATCAGCAGAAGTAGTGAAAGAAGCAATGATAAAACATCAACCAGATGTTGTCGTAAATATTGGTCAAGCTGGTGGACGATTTTCTGTGACGCCAGAACGAGTGGCAATCAATATAGATGATGCACGGATTCCAGATAATGAAGGCAATCAACCAATTGATGAAGTAATCCAAAAAGACGGTCAAGCAGCTTATTTCACTCAATTACCCGTCAAAGCGATGGTAGCGTCCATGAAAGAAGCTGGCTTACCTGGAGCCGTATCAAATACGGCAGGAACATTTGTATGCAATCATATCATGTATCAAGTTCAATATATGATTGATAAAGAATTTCCAAATGTAAAAGGTGGGTTTATCCATGTTCCTTTTATCCCATCACAAGTGGTTGATAAGCCAAATCAACCAAGTATGAGTTTGGATGATATTGTACAATCTTTAGAAAAAGCATTAGAAGCCATTGTATTGTTTGACAATAAGAAGGATATTCGAGTGATTGGTGGAGAAACTCATTAATTTCGGAGGTCAAAAAAACAAGAAGATAACGTGAAGAAAAAAAACGTTTATCTTCTTGTTTTTATTAAAATAGTCTTTAAATTTGAAAAAAATAACATAATTAGTGAAACATGATTCAAAGATTAAATATTTATTTAAAAAAATAACGCAATCATTGAAATGTTTGACATTATTTTGTAAAGTTATTTAGGTGCTTTTATAACGATTCTGTTCATTTTAGTTCCATGTACGTTCTAAAAAGAGTATACTATTAGAAGAAATGTGAGGTAGGTGTTAGTTTGATATTTAATTTTGTGGGAATGTTAATGACAGTAGTGGGTGTCATTTATCTGATTTTTCCTTCTAGAAGACGAGAAAATAAATACGGATATCGTACGCAGCGAGCAAGATATACAGATGCCACATTTAAGTATGCTCAAAAAGTGGCTGCTAAAATCTTGCTGTTGATTGGAGTGGCAACATGGTTAATTGGGTTTTTAATAAAGAGTAGTGGTATAACACAATTCTTTCTTTTAGAAATATTTTTGATAGCAATACCTATTATTAGTGTGTTCTATCAGATTGAACGACGCCTTGAGTTGTTCAACGATGAGCTTGACCGAGAAATGAGTAAAACTAAAGAGGAGGATACACATGAAATTATTAATGATTGAAGACAACGAGTCTGTCTCAGAAATGATGAAAATGTTTTTTTTGAATGAGGAATGGGACGTTACGTTTAAAGATGATGGAAAAGAAGGATTAGATGCCTTTTTAGAAGATCCAACATCTTGGGATATGATTACGCTAGATTTAAATTTACCAACAATGGATGGAGTGAGTGTCTGTCGTGAAATGAGAAAACATTCGTCATCCGTTCCAATCGTGATGTTAACCGCAAGAGATTCTGAAAGTGATCAAGTCATTGGACTAGAGATGGGAGCAGACGACTATGTCACAAAACCATTTAGTCCTATCACATTAATCGCTAGAATTAAAGCGTTACATAGAAGAGCTCAAATCAAAGAAGACGGTGATGGAAATACAGATCATAGTAAAAATGATGACTTTGATGTGAAAACTGAACATTTTAAAATTAACATTAAAACACGTGAAGCGTATTTTGATGAGGAATTGGTGAGTGGTTTAACGCCAAAAGAATTTGATTTATTATTAACATTAGCGAGAAAACCAAGACAAGTATTCTCTCGTGAAAAATTATTGGAATTAGTTTGGGATTACCAATATTTTGGTGATGAACGAACAGTTGATGCACATATCAAAAAATTAAGACAAAAAATTGAAAAAGTTGGTCCGCAAGTGATTCAAACTGTTTGGGGAGTTGGCTACAAATTTGACGATTCAAACATTAAAGAGTAGTGCGCTATGAAATACCTACTACAACAGATGATTGCGTTTGTTGTGATTATCTTGACGGTATTAATTATTTTTGGTGTCTCGTTTCGTTCGTACACTAGGCGAACGGTAACAGAAACCTCTTATGCTCAATTGAAAGGGTACTCTGATACCATCATTGATAATATTAAACAACAAAATTGGACACTTCAACAATCCCTTGATACTTCTCAGTCTGTGTTGAAAAAACAAAAAGTAGCCTTTACGATGCTTAACCCAGATTTAACGGTGAGTTATCCAGTAGAATTTGAAGGACAAAGTGGTTCGAGTTATGTGACTGAGACGGAGTTAGATTCGTTAAAAAATGGAAACACGATAAAAAAGACGGTAAAAGATACGCACTTATCAACTAATAGTCAACCAACATCCTTGTTTATTCAACCACTTTTTTCTTCACCAGATTTAAAATTTATGGGGCTTTTATTGGTTTCTAGGCCAGATAGTAGTATCGACGCTAGTTTGAAATCACTGACCAATGACTTATTGAAAGGTTTTTTAATTTCAACCATTATTGCTATTTGGTTGAGTTACTTTTTAGCGAAATTTCAAGTCAAACGAATTGATCGCATGAAACAAGCGACGAACCAATTAGCTAATGGAAATTATGATGTGCAAATTAAAGTGAAAGATAAAGGTGATGAACTCGATGAGCTTGCTTCTGACTTTAATTTACTCGCTATTGCGTTAAAAGAATCGCAAGAAGAAATTGAGCGCCAAGAAGAGCGACGCCGTAATTTTATGGCAGATGTGGCTCATGAAATGCGAACCCCTTTAACGACGATTAATGGTCTCTTGGAAGGCATTTCTTATGGCGCCATACCAAAAGATCAAGAAGAAAAATGCATTACACTTATGCAAAATGAAACCAGACGATTGATTCGTTTAGTGAATGAAAACCTTGATTATGAGAAAATTCGAACCAATCAAATTAAAATGGTTATACAACAATTTAATGCAACTGAAGTGTTGGAACTAATCATTGAACAATTAAAGGGTAAGGCTGGGGATAAAAACGATCAACTTATTCTAGATACAACTGAGCCAATTAAGGTATGTGCTGATTATGATCGATTTGTTCAAGTCGTGGTAAATATTACAACCAATGCCATCCAATTTACACAAGACGGAGAGATTAGATTGTCTCTATCACGTTTAGAAAATGCGACAGTTGTCTCTATTTCTGATAATGGGATTGGAATGGATAAAGAGCAACAAAAAAATATGTGGGATAGATATTATAAAGCTGATCCATCAAGGAAAAACACAAAATATGGTGAATCAGGATTAGGTCTATCGATTGTTGATCAGTTAGTGAAACTTCATAAAGGCTCTATCCAGGTCATTAGTGAGTTGGGTGTTGGAACCACCTTTAAAGTGACGTTTCCAGATCATGAGATTAAAAAATAACTATTGGCCAAAAAAGACAGTTTTCTTCGTCTTTTTTGGCTTTTATTTGTTTTTACTATCTCTTTGGTGATTTTTTTGATACACTTTTAACTAGATAATATTACGATAAAGAGAACAGGTGAGCGTGTGAAAGAAAATTTTACGTATCCAATGAATCCCGATTGGACAACAGATGAGTTGATAAAAGTGATGGGAGTTTGGCAAGCAGTCGAACAAGCGTATGAATCGAAAATAGACGTGGATGAATTTTTTGATACTTATAAAGAATTTAAATCCGTGGTAAAAAGTATCGGTGAAGAGCGCCAATTAGGTCGTGAGTTTGAAGAAGTTAGTGGTTATTCCTTATATCGTGTGGTGCAACTAGCAAGAAAAAAACAAGCAGGTTTGATTAAGAGAAAGGATTTAGTGAATGGATAACAAACAATTAATGTTACAAGTCAAACAGTGGATGGAAGAAGCAGGTCAATACATTAAAGATGAGTTAAAACAAGTGGTGACAGTAGAAGAAAAAACGAATCGCAGTGATTTGGTAACAAATGTTGATAAAGGAACAGAATCCTTTTTAGTAAAAAAAATAAACGAGGCGTATCCCAATGATTTAATTATTGGTGAAGAAGGAACAGGAAGAGAGGTTTCTTCAACAAAAGGGAGAATCTGGATTATTGATCCAATTGATGGCACATTGAATTTTGTCAAACAACAAGAAAATTTTTGTGTGATGATTGGCATTTTTGAAGACGGAAACCCATTATTAGGGTTTATCTATGACGTGATGAAAAATGAATTTGTTTATGGTGGTCCTTCTACGGGTGTTTATTTAAATGGCACCCCATTACATGCTCCAGAAGATAGTTCTCTAGCAGATGGACTGCTAGGCTGTAACGTGGGAATGTATTCAGAGAATTATGAGCACAGTCGTGAGATTGCCTCAGCAGCTATTGGTGTTAGAATGTTAGGATGTGCTGGATTAGATTTTTTAAATGTTATTCGAGGTAAGCAAAATGCTTACATTTCCAATCTAGCTCCTTGGGATTTTGCAGCAGGAACGGTTTTATCACAAGCGTTAGGATTAGTCTGTCGTCAATTTCCTGACCTAGACTATAATATATTAGGAAAACGCCAGTATTTTATTGTTGCAACACCACAGACTTTTCGTGATATTCAAAAATTTTTTAAAAATAAGTGAAAAATGAAAAACTTTCACTTTTTTTCATGGAATTTTTTTGTTATACTGAATAGTCGGTTAATTTAAGCGAGGATTAATCGCTTATGTTTTTTAAACAGTAAGGAGAGTATATAATAGTGAAATTAAGAGAAGATATTCGTAATGTGGCAATTATTGCCCACGTTGACCACGGTAAAACAACGTTGGTAGACGAATTGTTAAAACAATCTGATACATTGGAAGGCCATACACAGTTACAAGAACGTGCAATGGACTCTGGTGATATTGAAAAAGAACGTGGTATTACGATTTTAGCTAAAAATACAGCCATCAACTATGCTGGAAAACACATCAACATCTTGGACACGCCAGGACATGCGGACTTTGGTGGAGAAGTTGAACGTATCATGAAAATGGTAGACGGTGTGGTGCTTGTTGTCGATGCGTATGAAGGAACAATGCCTCAAACACGTTTTGTGTTGAAAAAAGCCTTAGAGCAAAAATTAACACCAATCGTGGTTGTAAATAAAATTGATAAACCAACTGCTCGTCCAGCTGAAGTAGTGGATGAAGTATTAGAGTTATTTATCGAGCTTGGTGCTGATGATGACCAATTAGAATTCCCAGTTGTTTATGCTGCAGCTGTAAACGGAACATCAAGTTTATCTGATGATCCAGCTGATCAAGAACACACAATGAATCACGTACTTGACTCTATTATTGAGCATATTCCAGCTCCAGTTGATAATAGTGATGAGCCATTACAATTCCAAGTATCATTACTTGATTACAATGATTACGTTGGGCGTATTGGGATTGGTCGTGTATTCCGTGGAACAATCAAAGTTGGGGACCAAGTTGCTTTAATGAAATTAGATGGTTCTGTTAAAAAGTTCCGTGTCACTAAATTATTAGGTTTCTTAGGCCTAACTCGTGTGGAAATCAATGAAGCTAAAGCGGGAGATTTAATTGCGGTTTCAGGTATGGAAGATATCTTCGTTGGAGAAACTGTTACACCTGTTGACCACCAAGATGCTCTACCAATCCTACACATTGATGAGCCAACATTACAAATGACTTTCTTAGTAAACAACTCTCCATTTGCAGGTCGCGAAGGTAAATACGTGACGGCTCGTAAAATCGAAGAACGTCTACAAAACCAATTACAAACAGATGTGTCTCTAAAAGTTGAAGAAACTGAATCGCCAGATAAATGGATCGTTTCTGGACGTGGAGAATTGCATTTATCTATCTTAATAGAAAACATGCGTCGTGAAGGATACGAGTTACAAGTATCTCGTCCGAGTGTTATTTATCGTGACGTTGATGGCGTATTATGTGAGCCATTTGAACGTGTGCAAATTGACACACCTGAAGAATACATGGGTGGGGTTATCGAGTCATTAGGTCAACGTAAAGCAGAAATGCAAGACATGATCAACTCAGGTAACGGTCAAGTCCGCTTAATCTTCTTAGCTCCAGCCCGTGGATTAATTGGTTACTCAACTGAATTTATGTCATTAACTCGTGGATATGGTATCATGAACCACACGTTTGACTCATACCTACCAGTAATCTCTGGTTTAGTCAGTGGTCGTCGTAACGGTGCCTTAGTCTCTATCGACCAAGGTAAAGCTACAACTTACTCTATCATGAGTATTGAAGAACGTGGGACTGTCTTTGTTGAGCCAGGTACAGAAGTATACGAAGGAATGATCGTAGGTCAAAACTCTCGTGAAAATGACTTAGGTGTTAACATCACAAAAGCAAAACAAATGACTAACGTGCGTTCTGCAACAAAAGACCAAACATCAGTGATTAAAAAACCAAAAATCTTAACATTAGAAGAATCATTACAATTCTTAAATGACGATGAATACTGTGAAGTAACACCAGAAAGCATTCGTTTAAGAAAACAAATCTTAAACAAAGCTGAACGTGAAAAAGCAGCGAAACGTAAAAAACAAGCAGACAATGCTTAATTAAATTGAAAGGACTGGCCTTTGTGGTCAGTCTTTTTTATTTCATCGAATACTTATTGATCATGACAAAAAAATATTTTTTAATTAATAATCGTGAGTTATCCACAATAAAAGATTAGCAGAAAATATTTATAAAATCTGAATTTAGCATATAAGACACTATATATAGTGAGTTTTATAGCTTTTTAGAAAAATATACACTATATATAGTTGAAAAAATAATTTTTTAATAATAGAATGAAACTGTTAGAAAAATGTCGATACAAATAAAATGTATTGAATAATTTTCTAAATATACAAGAATGGAGATGATTCGATGAACTAATAATAAAAAATATTTACTGATTAAAAAAGGGGGGATAAGATGGTTATTGGCAGAAAAAAACCTTTTTCTCTTAGTCTTGGCGGACGAGAAAAAGGCAATAAGTATTCTTTTCTGTCTTTATCATCTCAAAAATGTTGCTTTTTAGCAACAAACTTAGATGAAAAGAGGAGATTTTTTAATGAAAAATTTAAAAAAATATGTACTGAGTACACAGGAAAGTAGTATTTATGAAATGATTCCTCATGGACTAGAGAACGCTAAGCGAGTTAAAGATATCTCAACACCGTTAAAACTTGATGAAAGAGAAGTGCATAATGCAATTAATTCAATGTGCCATAAAAATATACCTATTTGTTCGTCAAGAAAAGAACCTTTTGGTGTGTACATTCCTTTAAACGAAGAAGAAAGACGAATAGGATTAGTATCTTTAACTAATCAAGTAAATAATATGAGCGCTCGTGTTGAATTAGTTGGAAGAATAGATTTAAATTCATGGGAAGAAACGATTGAAACAACTTATCAGGCTAAACTACATGATGAATACTAGCAGTAACTAAAAAATCTAGTTATTAGCTTAATAGATTTTAGAAAAAATGAAATAGCATTATGAAATTTGTTAAAGGTCAATTAATTCTATAAAGAAAAAAATTAGCTAATAATCGTTTTAGAAAACATAAATATTAAAAAAGGTTACAAATGCTGATACAAATGATTTAAGTGATTGAGTACCTAGTCAATCAGTATAAAAAATTTGTATCAGCTTTAAAATTTGTCATGCATTTAAATGTAGGTTTTCCTCTTATTGTTGAATAGTCATGATAATTTGATTTGAAAATACATTAAAAGTAAACAATAACATTAATGATTCCAAGCATAGATATTTTACCTTAAAGCATTTCTTTATAACTTTTTCACTATTTGTAATTTAATACGTTATATTAAAAAGTTACCATAAATAACACAAATCATACTGTTAATAGCATTTAAAAAAATTTGATTAGTGTTATAATAAGATTAATGATGAAAAGTGAGGCGAATATATGGATTATCAACAATTATCAAACCGTTTGGAAGCAGTAGCAAATTTAGTGCCACAGGATAGCTTTTTAGCTGATATCGGCTCTGACCATGCGTATTTGCCTGCTCATTTAATATTAAATAATCAGATTACAGGAGCTATTGCCGGTGAAGTCGTCAAAGGTCCATATGAATCTGCTGAAAGATTGGTCAATGATTTATTACTGACAGATAAAATAGATGTTAGATTAGGAGATGGCTTAGAAGTCATCAAACCTTATGATAACGTAAGTGCTATCACGATTTGTGGGATGGGTGGCACACTCATTCGAGATATTTTAGAACGTGGCAAACACAAGAAATGCCTAACACGTAAAGAATTATTAATCTTGCAACCAAACGTTGGCTCTCATGTCCTAAGACGTTGGTTGGTAGAGAATCATTACATCATTCAAGATGAAAAAATATTGAGTGAGAATGATAAAACATACGAAATTATTGTTGCTGAAGCATCTGATAAAAAAGTAGAGCTAACTGAATCAGAAGAATTATTTGGCCCCATTTTGATGAATGAATCATCTGAAGTGTTTAAAGCAAAATGGCAATTTGAATTAGAACAATATGAACGCGTAATACGTCAGTTGTCTCAATCTAAAACAAGCCAAGATGAAAAAATAGCACAAATCAATCATCAGTGTGATTTAATCAAGGAGGTACTGTCGTGAAAATAACAGGAGCTGAATTTATTAAACAATTTGAATCAGTCGTCCCACTAGAACTTGCTGAAGATAATGATCCAGTTGGGTTACATATTGGCACGCTTAATAAACCGATTAATCGTGTGATGATGACACTAGATGTTAGACCTGATGTGGTGCAAGAAGCGATTGATAAAAAGATTGATTTAATCGTGGCGAAACATCCGCCGATTTTTCGTCCAGTGAAGCATTTGTTGGTCGATGATTTTCAAACTAAAATGTATGCTGATTTATTAAAGCATGACATCGCCGTCTACGCTGCACATACTAACATGGATATTGTCGATAATGGGTTGAATGACTTGTTTTGTGAGATGTTGGGTATTGACGTGACGGATTATTTACGTCAAACTCACGAATATTTTTACCGTAAGTTAGTAGTTTATGTGCCGACAACTCATGCAGAGTCACTACGAGAAGCATTTGGTGCTGCAGGCATCGGTGCTTACCATGATTATGATTACACAAGTTTTTCATCTAGCGGAACAGGTCGTTTTCGTCCACTTGAAAAGGCTCAACCAGCAATTGGTGAGAATAACGAGCTGACAAGTGTTGAAGAAGAAAAAATTGAAGTGATGTTTTTACCCCAAGAGTACCCAACAGTGCTGTCAATTATTAATGAGTATCACCCGTATGAAGAGCCGATGTTTGATATTTTCCCACTAGAAAATATATCAAAAACATATGGAATCGGTCGTATGGGTACTCTACCACAACCAATGCCATTGCTTGATTTTGTTGAAAAAGTTAAACAGACATTTGGCTTAAATGCCATTCGTTTAACGACTGACACAAAAGATAAACAAGTAAAAACAGTGGCTATTTGTGGTGGTAGTGGTGAGAAATTTTATAAAGACGCTCTTAAAAAAGGGGCAGATGTGTATATTACCGGAGATGTGTATTATCATACGGCTCATGATATGATGGAAGAAGGGTTATCAGTGATTGACCCAGGACATTATATAGAGTCAGTTTGTAAAAAATACTATGTTGAGTTATTTAATCAATGGAAACAACAAAATGATTGGGATGTCACGTTTATCGAAAGTGACGTGAATACTAATCCATTTGAAATAATATAAGGGAGTGTCAATTATGTATACAAATTTAGTACCAAGATTTATCAAGTATGTTAAGACAGAAACAAGATCGGACGCAACAAGCAAGACAACACCATCAACACCAACTCAAATTGCCTTTGCTAAAGAGTTGAAAAAAGAATTAGAAGATATTGGGATGTCAGATGTATTCCATAACGAAGAAAACGGATTTGTGATTGCGACATTACCAAGCAATACAGATAAAGACGTGCGTAGCATTGGATTTATCGCACATATGGATACAGCTGATTTTAACGCTGTTGGTGTGAACCCACAATTTGTAGAAAATTACGATGGTCAAAGTGATATTCCTTTAGACAAAGAAGGCAAGTTTAAGTTAACCGTTAAAGATTTCCCTAACTTAGCTAACTATAAAGGTCAAACATTGATTACAACGGACGGTTCAACTCTTTTAGGAGCAGATGATAAATCAGGTATCGCTGAAATTATGACTGCGATGGAATATTTAGTGAATCATCCAGAAATTAAACATGGTAAAATCATGGTAGCGTTTGGTCCAGACGAAGAAATCGGTGTTGGAGCGGATAAATTTAATGTCGAAGAATTCCCAGTAGACTTTGCTTATACGATGGATGGTGGACCAGTTGGTGAATTACAATTTGAAACATTTAGTGCTGCTCAAGCAGAAATTTCAATTGAAGGTAAAAACGTTCACCCAGGTACAGCAAAAGACACCATGATTAATGCCTTGCAAGTAGCCATTGACTTACATAATAAATTACCACAAGATGAAGTTCCTGAAAAAACAGATGGATATGAAGGATTCTTCCATTTATTACAATTAGATGGTGTGCCTGATGAAGCAACGATGACTTACATTATTCGTGATCATGACCGTGAAAAATTTGAAGCACGTAAATCACTACTTGAATCCATCGTAAAAGAATTTAACGACAACTTTGGTCAAGAACGTGTGTCATTAAACTTATTTGACCAATACTACAACATGCGTGAAGTTATCGAAAAAGATATGAGTATCATTGATTTAGTAGACGAAGCAATGCGTAATTTAGACATTGAACCAAATAAAGCACCCGTACGCGGTGGAACAGACGGTTCTAAAATTTCTTACATGGGATTACCTACACCAAATATTTTTGCTGGTGGGGAAAACATGCATGGACGTTTTGAATATGTGGCAGTTGAAAGCATGGAAAAAGCGACTAGCTTAATCGTAGAAATTGTTAAACTTAATGAAGAAAAAGCGTAAATAGTTTGAAGACTCGGTGATAATCGAGTCTTTTTTATGTCTTTTGATGAAAACTGTCGTTTTAAAGACCTAAAAAGTGTGGTTTTAATCACTTATATATATTAGAATAAACTTAACAGTTTGATGTCGAGTCTTTTTGTTTGACCTATTTTGACCTATGGTGTAAAATATATTTTGTAGTTAAGAATAAGGGGGTAATGATATGAATATAGAAAAAATGACTACGACATTGCAACAAGCAATCGCAGAAGCGCAACAAGTTGCAATCACTCGAAAAAATCAAGAGATTGATATTGTCCACTTATGGAAAATATTCTTACAACCCAATCATTTTGCTAGAAACTTATATGCCGGTATTGGCTTAGATGTTGATGCATTTGAAAGAGAAGTCGATAATGAATTAGATAAATTACCAACCGTTAGTGGAAATGTCCAATATGGACAAAACTTAAGTCAAAACTTGTTTCACTTATTGCAAGAAGCAGATAAAATTAGAGAATCATTTAATGACGACTATTTGTCAACCGAAGTAGTGGTTTTAGCCTTAATGAAACTTAAAAACTTTAGTTTAACCCGTTTCTTAATGGCACAAAAAGTGACCGAAGCTGAACTAACTGAACGTATTAAAGATTTGAGAGGAGGAGAACGTGTGACTAGTCAAAATCAAGAAGAACAATATGAAGCACTAGAAAAATACGGAACAAACCTTAATGAAGCAGTAAAATCTGGAAAACAAGATCCAATCATTGGGCGTGACGAAGAAATTCGTGATGTGATTCGTATTTTATCACGTAAAACAAAAAATAATCCAGTATTAATCGGTGAACCTGGTGTTGGTAAAACAGCCATCATCGAAGGATTAGCACAACGTATTGTGAAAAAAGACGTTCCTGAAAACTTAAAAAATAAAACCATCATCTCATTAGATATGGGGTCATTGATTGCTGGAGCGAAATTCAGAGGGGAATTTGAAGAACGTCTAAAAGCAGTTCTAAAAGAAGTCAAAAATAGCGATGGCGAAATTATTTTGTTCATCGATGAAATTCATACAATAGTAGGGGCTGGGAAAACAGAAGGTAGTATGGATGCCGGAAACTTACTTAAACCAATGCTTGCTCGTGGTGAGTTGCATTGTATTGGGGCGACAACACTTGATGAGTACCGTGAATACATGGAAACTGATAAAGCGTTAGAAAGACGTTTCCAAAAAGTATTAGTGAAAGAACCAACTGTAGAAGATACCATTAGTATTTTACGTGGATTGAAAGAACGTTTTGAAATCCATCATGGGGTAAACATTCACGATAACGCGTTAGTCGCTGCAAGTACATTGTCTAATCGCTACATCACTGATCGTTACTTACCAGATAAAGCAATTGATTTAGTCGACGAAGCGTGTGCGACTATTCGTGTTGAGATGAATTCAATGCCAACTGAATTAGACCAAGTAACGAGACGTTTGATGCAATTAGAAATTGAAGAAGCAGCTCTTAAAAAAGAAGATGACGATGCAAGTAAAAAACGTTTAGACATTCTTCAAGGTGAGTTGGCTGAATTAAGAGAAGAAGCCAATACACTAAAAATGCAATGGGAGACTGAAAAAGAAGAATTAAACAAAATAAATGAAAAACGTTCTGAGTTGGATCAAGCCAGAACACAACTTGAAAACGCAGAAAGTAACTACGATTTAGAAGAAGCTGCTGTGTTACGTCATGGAACGATTCCAAAACTTGAAAAAGAGTTAAAAGAATTAGAAGAAAAAGAAAAACATGATGGCCGTATGGTACAAGAAGTGGTAACTGACAAAGAAATCGCAGTTGTAGTTGGTCGTTTGACTGGTATCCCTGTGAAACGACTTGAAGAAGGCGAAAGAGAAAAAATCTTACGCTTAAACGAAACACTCCATAAACGTGTGATTGGTCAAGATGAGGCAGTCGATGCGGTGTCTGATGCGGTGATTCGCTCTCGTGCTGGATTGCAAGACCCTAATCGTCCACTTGGGTCATTCCTATTCTTAGGACCTACTGGTGTGGGTAAAACAGAGTTAGCGAAATCATTAGCTGAAAACTTGTTTGATTCTGAAGACCATATGGTACGTTTGGATATGAGTGAGTACATGGAAAAACATAGCGTGTCTCGTTTAGTCGGAGCTCCTCCTGGATATGTTGGTTACGAGGAAGGTGGCCAATTAACAGAGGCAGTAAGAAGAAGTCCGTACACTATTGTCTTGCTTGATGAAATTGAAAAAGCTCATCCAGATGTGTTTAACATTTTACTTCAAGTGCTAGATGATGGTCGTTTGACTGACTCTAAAGGTCGTGTCGTTGACTTTAAAAACACTGTGTTAATCATGACAAGTAATATTGGGTCTCAACTATTGCTTGATGGCGTAGATGAAGATGGAAACGTATCTGAGAGTGCTAAAGAAGGGGTTCTTGACATGTTACGTGGTCACTTCAAACCAGAATTCTTAAACCGTATTGATGATACTATCTTGTTTAGTCCGCTTACTCTAGACAACGTGAAAGATATCATCGTGAAAATGACTGAAAGCTTAACAAGACGTTTAGCTCATCAAGATATCAAATTAACAATCTCTGAGGATGCGAAAACTTGGATTGCTGAACAAGCATACGATCCAATTTACGGCGCTCGTCCAATCAAACGTTTCTTAACAAAAGAAGTGGAAACACCTCTTGCTAAAGAAATTGTTGCTGGAAAAATTGGTCCTAAAACAGACGTCATGATTGAAGTAGTAGAGGGTAAATTATCATTTACTGCATTACAAACCGAAGAGTAGTATAATAAAAGGCAAAGATGTTAAATCATCTTTGCTTTTTTTAATAAGGAGAGGAGCTAATCATGAAACATAAAAAACAATTATTAGTAGTGGGATTATTAAGTATGACAGTAATCATGTTATCAGGTTGCCAAGATATTATGAATTCTTTTAAGCAGTTTGAACAAAGTTTTAAAGGTTTAGAGATGACTGTTAGAACGTATGATGAACAAAGCCAAGTGATGGATAAAGTTCAAGGAAAATCTGTCAAAATTGAACGAGATAATACCTTCGACACAGATGAAGACAGTAAAGACTCCAGTGTGATTCAAATTACTGTCGGTAAAAATGAAATGCATCATGTTGGCTCATCAATGATTATTGAGGAAAAAGGACTAACCAACGTTTTTGATGAATATGCTGACAAAGTAGATATCAACAATACTAAAAGAAGTGTGCCAATGATTAACTCAATGGTGAATGATTTTAGTAATTCGTTTAAAGGAAAAGACAAAGTGATTTTGATAAGAAGTCAAAATGGAACCCCGCTAGCAACTTATGCTGGAAATAAAGTATCAATGTATTCAACGGATGTGCCAAAAAGTACAGGGATTTTAATTGATGGAAAATATTTGTTTATTTACCGATGTGATTACACGATTTATGATAAAGCATTAGTTGATTAATCTTTAATATTGAAAAGAAGCGATTATTATGGCTTCTTTTTTTAGTTAATCTGATAGGTTTCATTGTATGTATAAAGAAATCATATTGATTTTTTTATGTTATTTTCCAATTATATTACTCTTTTAAAGTAATGATGAGTGAAATAATAGGATTGAGAGCGTTTTTAAATGATAGGATTTTAGTAAAATAATGTCATTTGAGTTAAAAAATACTTATTTTGTGATACCATGATAGGTATATTAGATTAGGAGGAAGTTAGTATGACAGTTCAAACATTTAAAACAGTAGCAGAGAATACTCAAGGAGTACAAGTTTCCGTAAAATCAAGAGGTTTTGAATTTATATTAGATGAACCTAAAAATCTAGGCGGAAATGATACTGGAATGAATCCAGTGGAAGCGTTATTAGGTGCATTAGGGGCTTGTAAGGTCATCGTAGCTAAGAGCTTTGCTGCTTATCATAAAATTAATCTAAAATCTATCAAAGTAGAAGTAGAAGGCGAATTAGATACAGATGGTTTTTCAGGAAAAAATCCAAATGCTAAAGTTGGTTTTTCTAAAATCGTGTCAAATTTTTATATCGACGCTGATAACACAGACGAAGAAATTGCTGATTACGTGCGTTTTATCAACAAAACATGTCCAGTAGCCGATACAATTGAAAACGCTCCTGAAATGGAATCGTATATTATTAAATAATGTTTTCACTAGACTAGTCCTTAGGGCTAATTTTTTTATTGATTGGGTGCTAAATAAGATTAACAAAAGCCATTTAGTTTGGTATAATGCGTATTGTGTTATATATAAGGGAGGAGTGAATTAATGGCAAATAATCAGTCGAACAATAAATATCACTTATTATTAAAAGGGTTTTTGGTTATTTATGTGATTGAATTAATTTGGTTTTTATATTCTCAAATTATTAAACCACTAATGAATGGAAATACTTTAAATATGGGCTCAGTTGAGCTAGCTATTTTATTGGCAGTTGCTCTTATTGTTGTATTAATCTTTTACATGTTGAAAAAATCGCATAAAGTTAGCGGTATTGTGTTATCTATTTTTGGTGTTAGTTTAATTCTTTTTGGTATTCTTGCCCCACTGTTAGATGTGTATATACCGTTTCTATGGCATTTATTCCACTAAATAAACAAGGAAAGTACAAAGTGAAATCTTTGTACTTTTTATTTATTTAACGTTAAATTAGATGTTTTCTATCTAGAGGTATGTTAGAATAAATAAAGTGAAATTAAAGGAATGATAAATGATGAATTTTTCTGATAAGCGTAAACACTTTCGATTTCCTGTTTATGATGATGAGACAGGAGTCAAATTAAATAGACCATCACAACAGTTGGGTGATAATGCTAAACGAACTGTGAGTAGTCAAGAAAATGACACAGTTATCTTAGATCCTATCGAAATGGTTTCTGAACCAAAATATTTTGGGGAAGATGGTTTGCCAGAGATGGAAATCGAACGAGCTGAACCGAATCGAAGTGTGCAACAAAAAATTAACGTAAAAAAAGCTAAAACACCTTTGACTTCTAAAACGGTGACACCAAAGAAAACAGCAGAAAAGACGGTTAACTTAAATAATAGCAATATTGAAATTAAGAAGATGACTAATCAGGTCTATGCTGAGCCTAGTGAACAAGAATATAAAGCACCACAATCATCTTTTTCTAATAAGTTATATGAGACAGATCAAAATGGCCAAGCTAAATACCGTAAACGACATCATAATCGTAAACCATTTTCTTCTTCTTATCACTTACCTGGAGAAAACCCACAAGATTTATTCAAACCTAAGTATATTCCAGCATCATTGATTGATGATAAACCAGCTAGTAATAGTGAGATTGAATCAACACAAGTCATGAAAGAGTTAAGACAATCGGCTAAAGACCATTTGTTAATGATGGATGAATTAGACCCAGTAGAAATGGTTGATGATACCACACCAATATCAGCTAAAAAAAATAATCGATTAGAAAAATCATTGTCTGGTATTATGCAAGATGAATCAAGACAAGACTCAGACAACTTTTATTTTGATTAGGGAAATACTTACTGGAATCAGTGGATTCTTGTAAGTATTTTTTATTGAATTGTTATCTTAATTGTAAGATAATACAGGATAGTCATAATTTATTATATTAATAGAGGAGCTTTTCTATGGAACTGAATAAAAATAAAACGTACCACTTTGTCGGAATTAAAGGAACAGGAATGAGTGCATTAGCTCTTATTTTGCATCAAAAAGGATTTACAGTACAAGGATCTGATATTGACAAATATATCTTTACTCAAAGAGAATTAGAATTGGCTAACATTCCGATTAAACCATTTCAAGAAGTGAATATACAAGATGATATGGTGATTATTGCTGGAAATGCGTTTCCAGACAGTCATATTGAAATAAAAGCAGCACTTAAAAAAGGATTACCGGTTATTCGTTATCATAAATTCTTAGGAGAATTTATTAAGCACTTTACAAGCATTGCGGTAACGGGTTCTCATGGAAAAACAACGACTACAGGATTGTTGTCTCACGTCTTTTCAGGAATTGAGCCAACAAGTTACTTAATCGGAGATGGGACTGGACATGGTGAGCCCGGAGCGAAATTCTTCTGTTTTGAAGCATGTGAATATCGTCGTCACTTTTTAGCATATTCTCCTGACTATGCGATTATGACAAACATTGATTTTGATCACCCTGATTATTATCATGGCATTGAGGATGTGTTTGATGCATTCCAGTCATTTGCTAATCAAGTGAAAAAAGGAATCATCGCATTTGGTGATGATAAAAACTTAAGACGTTTGAAAACAGATGTGCCAGTTTATTATTATGGATTAAATGAGACGGATGATTTCCAAGCGGTTAATATTGAGCGAACAACTGAAGGGTCATCATTTGATGTACTCCATAAAGGAGATATGATTGGCTCATTTAAAGTGCCAACATACGGCGTGCACAATATTTTAAATGCTTTAAGTGTGATTGCGATTTCTCACCTAGAAGGATTTGATATGAGTTTAGTCGCCAAAGAGATGCTAACATTTGGTGGCGTGAAACGTCGTTTTAGTGAAAAACGCGTTTCTGATATGATTATTGTAGATGATTATGCTCACCACCCAGCAGAAATCAAAGTAACGATTGATGCGGCAAGACAAAAATATCCTGAAAAAGAAATTATTGCTGTCTTCCAACCACATACGTTTACTAGAACCATTGCGTTATTGGATGAATTCGCTGAATCACTAGATCATGCTGACCAAGTTTATTTATGTGACATCTTTGGTTCTGCAAGAGAAGAAATTGGTTCGGTAAAAATTGAAGATTTAGGCGTTAAAATTTCTAAAGGTGGCGATTTAATTACACTAGAAAATATGTCACCACTACTTGATTACAAAGAGGCTGTTGTGATTTTTATGGGAGCAGGAGATGTACAGAAATTTGAAGTGGCGTATGAAAGTTTATTAGGAAACACTCGTCCAAATACAATGTAGTTGGTGATTGTTTTCTGATATGATAAGATAAAAAGGAAGGGAGAGGTAATCATCGATTCGTCAAAAAATAAAATTAAAGCCATTACGGAATTTAATGAGGGAGAGATTTTAAGCATCACAGAAACCTTAGAAGATAGCCAAATTTTACTCTATCTAGGATTAACCAAAGATGCAAATCCTTTATTTATTCAAACAGAATTTGCAGAAGAAACGATTAATGATGCGCCAATTGTACCAAGTATCATGTTAATGGGAATTATTTCAAGTAATATCTCAAAACATTTACCTGGTCCAGGATGGAATATTGTAAATCTAACATTTAACTTACTTCGAAATGTGTATCACGGTGAAACACTGACGTTTCATTTTGAAATCATAAACATTGACGAGTTGAAGAGAACGATGACACTTTCTGTTAAAGCGTATGATTATGATGATGAACGTCTTTTAAATTCGGTGGTTATTGTCGAACTTAATACAAAAGAGAAAGTGAGCGATGTCAATGAATCAACAACATCAAACAATTGAACATACAAATGGTTTAGCGAAATTTTACAGTAAAGTATATGGCTATTTAGGCGTTGGCTTAGGTATTAGTGCCTTAATTTCTTACTTAGTGCTTAATGTATTTGCTGAATCTGTTTTACCCGTTATTTTTGGTAATCCATTACTATTTTGGGGTATGTGGATAGCACAACTTGTACTAGTTGTTTACCTTGGAAAAAATGCATTTAATGATTCAGCTAAATCATTCATTGGGTTTATCGCCTATTCCGCTTTAACTGGTGTGACCATTTCTGTCACGCTTGCGATGTACAATCAACAAGCCATTGTTCGTGCGTTTGTTACAACAGCGATTATGTTTGTTGGGATGTCACTACTTGGTGTGTTTATCAAAAAAGATTTAAGTGCCATGGGTCATGCTTTATATAGTTTAGTGATTGGTGTGATTATTGCGACACTGATTAACGTCTTTTTCTTAAAAAGTGCCCCAGTTGATTATTTTATTTCTTATTCAATGGTTGTCATTTTTGCTGGATTGATTGCATATGATAATCAAAAAATTAAAGTAATTTATCAAGAAAGTGGTGCGAAAACAGCATCAGGTTTAGCTGTTTATTGTGCATTAAGCTTATACCTTGATATCGTCAACTTATTCTTAGCGTTAGTAAGAATTTTCGGTAGAGATTAATACAAGTAAGAGAAGTCCTTTTAAAAAGGGGCTTCTTTTTTTTGACACCTTTTTTGTTATAGTTGACATATAATATTTTTTGTTATACTATAACTATAACAAAAAGAGGTGAGACCATGATAGAGATTGATACAGAGAGTATTATCCCAATATATAGTCAGCTAATGTTTCAAATAAAGCGAGCAATTGTATTAGGGAATCTAAAGAGGGGGCAAAGTATGCCAAGCGTGAGATCGCTGGCTGGAGATATTGGTGTGAATTTGCATACGATTAATAAAGCGTACAAATTACTTGTAGAAGAGGGTGTATTGGTTCAAGAAAAAAAAGGCTTTACAGTGAGTTGTGAAAAACCAATTCAAACCAGTGAAGAAAATAAAAAACAAATTCAACAAAAATTAGATGAAATTATTATTGATGGGTTAATTTTTGATCTAGATATAGAGGCATTAATTGAGCAAAGATTAAATATACTTGAAGGATGTGAAATAAATGATTTGGATAATTAGTGCGTTACTTTTATTTTTAGGGTTTTCAATGTCTATGACACCTTACATAACACAAAGAGGGATTATTTTTGGTGTGACTTTATCAAAAGAAACCGATGACATCATTCAGTTAAAGAAACGATATTTTAATCAAAATATGCTATTAAGCATAGTGATAATACTATTGTTTATTTTTTTTGATAAAGGATTAAATCTATCAGAGGAAACATTGAGCATTATAATGGTGGTCTTTATCTCTCTTCAAATGGTATTTGGGATTGTCGCCTATTTCATTGCGAATCGACAAGTAGCATGTTATAAAAACCAACTAATTAAAGAAGGCTATCAACCAAACAAAAAAATGGTGCTTGATTTAAATTACCGAGAAACTATGACGATTTTTCCGACGTGGTTATTAGTTGCTATTCAACTTATTATTATCGCAATCGAAATAATTATCACGATCAAACATCAAGCAATTATCCCTAATAAAATCATCATGCAATGGGATTTTCAAGGAAATCCTACAAGAATAGTTGATAAAACATGGTTTAATATTTATTCTTTACCCATTATTCAATTAGTCATGGTATTTATATTAAGCATCACCAATGAATCATATAAACGTGGCAAACAACGAGTGATGAATAATCAATCAGTTAAATGGAGTCAGTCTTTTAGAAAAATATCTTCTTATGTAGGAGTAGTGATTGCGGTATTAGTCCAAATCACGATATTTAGTATCCAAATGACCAGTGTGGTACCACTGCTCACTGAGAAGACACTGTTTAAAATATTCATTATCCTTTTAGGACTCATGTTACTCACTATTATCAGTTTAATGGTGATTTATGGACAAAGTGGTTCTAGATTAAATCCGTCAAGTGTGATACCACAAGCCTATGATGATGATAAATACTGGAAATGGGGGATGTTTTATTATAATCGAGAGGATCCATCCTTTTGGGTTGAAAAGCGAATGGGGATTGGCATGACGATTAATCTGGCTAATTGGAAAGCAGTCGCATTTGTGGTGATACCGATTGTTTTTATGTTAGGCGTGTCGTTTTTTATTAGTTAACGATCAAAACACAGAATCTAAGGGTTTTGTGTTTTTTTATTAATTATTATTGGTATGGCTGGCAATGAATAGAAATCATTTTTTTTTTATTTTACTGGTTATTATAAAGATTTATTTACATAAACTATTATCGCAAACAAGATAATCTTTCAAAAGAATAATGCAGCTAGACAAAAATAAACCCCTTTAGGATTTTTAACTTTCGCAATAGCATGTAAAATTTGATAGAATATTAACAGAAGAATAGAAATGGAGTGTCATAATGGCGAAGAAAAAATTATTATTAGTCGATGGAAATAGTATTGCGTTTAGAGGATTCTATGCACTCTATCAGTCACTTGAACGTTTCAAAAATAACAATGGTTTACATACAAATGCGTTATATGCAGTCAATAATATGTTAGAAAATATATTAGCTAAAGAAGAACCAACTCATGTATTAGTAGCATTTGATGCAGGGAAAACAACCTTTAGACATGCATTTTACGAAGATTATAAAGCGGGACGAGCAAAAACACCAAGTGAATTTAAGGAACAAATGCCTTATTTACGAGATTTAATTGAAGGTCTTGGGATGAAGCATTTTGAACTAGATAATTATGAAGCAGATGATATCATTGGAACACTTGCGACAAACTATGCCTCGGAGGAAATAGATGTTGTGGTGTTATCTGGAGATAAAGATTTAACTCAACTAGCAAGTGAGCACACGAAAGTGGATGTAACGGTGAAAGGTGTCAGTGAAATCGAAAGTTATACACCTGAGCATATTATGGAAAAATATGAATTAACTCCGTCACAAATTGTCGACATGAAAGGTCTAGCAGGAGATCAATCAGATAATATTCCTGGTGTCACTAAAATTGGTGAAAAAACAGCTATCAAGTTATTAAAAGAGTATGGCACAGTTGAAGGTATCTATGAACACATTGATGATATGAAAAAAAGTAAAATGAAAGAAAATCTGATCAATGAAAAAGACATTGCCTTATTAAGTAAAAAACTAGCCACCATTGATACAAATGTTCCACTCGATATGACGCTAGATGATTTAGTTTATAATGGGAAAGATTTAGAAAAGTTGATTCCTTTTTATAAAGAAATGGATTTTAATTCATTCTTGGCAAAATTAGATACCAGTCATGTAGAAAGTGATTTAGTTGAAAAAGTCGCGATTCATTATGAGGTTGTGTCAGATTTAAGGGAAGATATGTTTACTTCAGATATGACGTTTTATGCAGAGATGTTAGGAGAAAATTATCATACTTCCCCAATTGTTGGGTTTGCTTTTGGAAACAAAGAAAAAGTCTATGTGACAGATAATATGGACTTACTTTCGCATCCATTGTTGGTTCAATGGCTTCAAGACAATGAAAAAACGAAAAAAGTTTTTGATGCAAAAAGACAATATGTAGCGTTAAATCGTTATCACATTAAACTTGAAAATGTTAAATTTGATATGCTATTAGCTGCGTATTTAGCTGATTCAACGAATAATAGTGAAGACTTAGCTCAAATCGCTCATTTTTATGATTATTATGATGTGGATCGTGATGAAGTGGTTTATGGTAAGGGAGCAAAGAAAGGGTTACCTGAATCCATTGACACGTTATATGAGCATTTAGCTCGTAAGGTTATCGCAATAGACTCATTGTATGAGCCAATCATGACCGATCTTGAAGATAAAAACCAAGCTGATTTATTTTATAATATCGAATTACCAATTGCCTTGATTTTAGCTGATATGGAAATAGAAGGCATTACGGTGAATGCGAGTCGATTGCAAGAAATGAAAGGCGAATTTGCTGAGAGATTAAGTGAGATTGAACAAACGATTTACGGTATTGCCGGCGAAGAGTTTAACATTAACTCGCCAAAACAATTGGGTGTGATTTTATTTGAAAAAATGGGATTGCCTGTTATTAAGAAAACAAAAACCGGTTATTCGACAGCGGTTGACGTATTAGAAAAATTACAGGGTGAGTCACCCATCATTGATAGTATTTTGTCTTACCGACAGTTAGCTAAAATTCAATCAACGTACGTGGAAGGATTATTAAAAGTCATTTTTGAAGATAATAAAATCCATACCAGATACATTCAAACACTAACTCAAACAGGGCGACTAAGCTCAGTTGACCCTAATTTGCAAAATATTCCAATTCGATTGGAAGAAGGACGTCAAATTCGTCAAGCATTTGTTCCACGACAAAAGGGATGGAAATTGTTCGCATCCGACTATTCTCAAATTGAGTTGCGTGTGTTAGCGGCTATTTCTGATGATGAACATTTAAAAGAAGCGTTTATTGAAGGAATGGATATTCATTCAAGTACAGCGATGCGTGTGTTTGGTATTGAAAAAGCTGAAGACGTAGATAGCAATATGCGTCGCCAAGCAAAAGCCGTTAACTTTGGGATTGTGTATGGGATCAGTGATTATGGTTTATCACAAAATTTAGGCATTACACGAAAAGAAGCGCAAGAGTTCATCGACCGTTACTTTACAATGTATCCAGGTGTTAAAAAATATATGGAAGACATTGTGCGAGAAGCAAAAGATAAGGGGTATGTTGAAACG
The DNA here is from genome assembly GCF_022655055.1 of Vagococcus sp. CY52-2. Classification (NCBI taxonomy): domain Bacteria; kingdom Bacillati; phylum Bacillota; class Bacilli; order Lactobacillales; family Enterococcaceae; genus Vagococcus; species Vagococcus changpingensis. The sequence goes on from NZ_CP093384.1 coordinate 964,205, forward strand.
ATGTATCATCGTCGCCGTTATTTACCAGATATCAATGCTAGAAACTTTAATCTGCGCTCATTTGCTGAAAGAACAGCGATTAACACGCCAATTCAAGGAAGTGCTGCTGATATTTTAAAAATTGCGATGATTCAGATACATAAACGATTAAAAGAAGAAAACCTGCAAGCAACGATGTTGTTACAAGTACACGATGAGTTAGTATTTGAAGCACCAGAGGAAGAAATTCCAGTCTTGCAACAATTAGTCGAAGAAACCATGAATCATGCCGTTGAATTATCTGTCCCACTTAGAGCAGATAGTAGTTATGGTGACACATGGTATGATGCCAAATAAGATAAAGGGGTAGAGTGAATGCCTGAATTACCAGAAGTTGAAACAGTCAGAAAAGGACTGGTTCAACTTGTTAAAGGAAAAGAAATTAGTAATGTTATCGTCGATTGGGGAAGAATTATTGAGTCTCCTGAAGTAGACGAATTTATTCATACATTAGTCGGTCAAACGATTTTAGATGTGGACAGACGTGGTAAATTCTTGATTTTTAAATTAAGTCATCACGATATGATTAGCCACTTGCGAATGGAAGGAAAATTTGAATATCATAGTCAAACCGATGAGATTCAAAAACACACGCACGTTCGTTTTCAATTTACTGATGGAACAGAATTACGTTATCTCGATGTGAGAAAGTTTGGTCGTTTGTCGCTTGAAGAAAAAGACCATGGAGAAGATTACAAAGGTATAAAAAAATTAGGTCCGGAACCGATTTTACCTGATTTTGATTTAGAGGTTTTTAAACAGCAATTAAAGAAAAAACATCGTGCGATTAAACCGTTATTACTGGATCAAACTTTAGTGACTGGATTAGGAAATATTTATGTTGATGAAGCATTGTATCAATCGTGTATTCATCCAGAGCAGATAGCATCAAAACTAACGGACAATGAAGTTGAAACACTTCATCAATCTATTATTGATGTCTTAGCGATAGCTGTAGAGGCTGGTGGAACAACTATTAGAACTTATAAAAATGCTTTAGGCGACGCTGGTAATTTTCAAGTGTATTTATCGGCATATGGCAAACAAGGTGAACCTTGCAAACGCTGTGGTCATACGATTGAAAAAATAAAGGTCGCTCAACGTGGGACTCATTTTTGTCCTGTTTGTCAAGTCGCTCATGATTAGGAGGGGTAAGCCATGTCTTATTTGTTAGGATTAACTGGTGGCATTGCTTCTGGAAAATCAACCATTAGTCAGTTTTTCAAATCAAAACACATTCCTGTGATTGATGCAGACTTAGTTGCTAGAGAAGTGGTAGAGCCTAATACAACTGGGTTAAATCAGATTGTGGCTCATTTTGGTGAAGAGATTCTGTTGTCCAATGAAAAACTTAATCGAAAAAAATTAGGATCGATTATTTTTGAGGATGAAAAAAAAAGAGAACAATTAAATACCATATTGTCAAAAGAAATTCGTCAAAATATTTTAGAGAAAGTGACTTATTTCCAGTCGAGAAAAGCACCTCTCATTGTGCTTGATATTCCACTTCTTTATGAAGGAGCATATGATGAGATGGTAGATAGTGTCATGGTTTGTTATGTACCGAAAAAGACTCAATTACACCGATTAATGTTGCGTGATGGGTTAAATGAGGAAGACGCCTTGAAACGAATTGATAGTCAAATGAGTTTGGATGATAAAAAAAATCTGGCTGATACAATAATTGACAATAGTGGATCAATCGAAGAAACATTAAAACAAGTCGATAATTGGCTAACACACTTTTCATAAAAAAACCACCTGAGCGTTTTCGTTCAGGTGATTTCGTTTTTTTATTCTGTTGCTTTATCTTTTCGTTTATAAAGACCAAACGTTAAAATAAAACTAATAAACATAATAATGGAGGCAATACCAATTGTTTTAACCACACTATTTGTAAAGTTGTGATCTAATTTTGTAACGATATTAGCTTGAATTGATTTTGTTAAATGCAATGTTTCAGGATTTGATTGTTTTAACACACGAATAGATGATCCTGCACTATCAATCACACTTGATTCAAGTGAATGTTGGACTTGTGTTGGTAATCCAACATTGTCTAACGTATTTGGAATATCATGTTGTAATTGTAAACCAAATACTGTTCCAATAATCGCAATTCCTAAAGCTGAACCAATTTGACGAACAGTGGATTGAATACTTGATCCTTGACCAGATTGAGCAGGAGGCACATCTTTTAATACAATTGACGTTAATTGAGCAGATGCAAAACCTAATCCGATACCGTATACGACTAACCAAACAATAATCCAAGTTAAGCCATTATTTGGATCAACGGTTTTAAAGAAACCGAAAAATCCAAGTGTTTCTAGGAATAATCCAAGAGAAACAACAAATGAAGCAGATGTTTTTTCAACAATAAAGGATGCCATTCCACCAGCTAAAAAGGCACCAAGTCCCATCATCGCTAAAATAGCACCTGATTTAATTGGACTAAGTGTTAAAATATTTTGTAAAAATAGTGGTAATAAGAATAATAAACCTGATTCCCCAATTGCTACAATTCCTGCAATCGTGTTACCCAATGAAAAACTTTTGAATTTAAATAGTGATAAATCAAGTAAATGAGATTTATTTGTTTTACTTAGATGTGCTTCCCAAACTAAGAATAAAGCAAAGAAAATAGCTCCTACAACAAGTAGAGTTGGGATGATAGATAAGTTAAAGAGAGTGGGATGATCGCCTTTTACGTGCCACCAACCATAATTACGTCCTTCAATAATACCAAATACTAATAAAATTAACCCAATAGTTGATAAAATAAAGCCAATAAAATCAAAACCGTTCGTCATCTTTTCACCATAAGTTTCAGGTAAAAATTTTAAAGCCGCTAAAATAATAAATAATCCAATTGGTAAATTAATCCAGAAAATCCAATGCCATGTCATATAAGTGGTAAAATACCCACCTAACAATGGTCCAATAGCTGCCATACCAGAAATCACTGAGCCCCATACAGCAAAAGCGACAATACGATCTTTTCCAAAGAACAGTGCATTAACAGCTGATAAGGTAGTTGGTAAAACCGTAGCTCCTCCAATACCTTGCATGGTTCTAGCCGCTAACATAAAGGTAATATCTTTTGAAAAACTAGCCATTATAGAGCCAACTAAAAAAATAATGATTCCAGTAATGAGCATTTTTTTTCGACCAAAATTATCTGCAATGCGTCCCATGGTAATTAATAAAGAAGAGAAAATTAAAGAATAAAGCGTAATAATCCATTCAGCATCTGTAAAAGATAATTTTAAATCTTTCATAATGACGGGTAAAGACACATTAACAATGGTTCCATCTATTACAACTAGAGATACAGACAGAGCGAGTACGGCTAATGCCCACCATTTATGTTTGACAGTTTGTTGTTGTGCAGTTGTAGTATCTGCCACATTGAACACCTCACTTAATATAGTTATTTACGTTTCTATACTACACCTAAAGTGACGATGTGTCACACAGTTTGCGATATTAACACATATTTTTTACATAGTCATAAAATAGTCACTATTTAAAGGTAAATAGTCACTATTAAATACAAAATAATTAGAAAAGATTTCTTGTTTTTTAGTATGGAGAAAAATTTGTTATAATGGCTTAATCTGTCTAAACTAGTTTGCCTATACCAATAGTGGTGTTACATGTTATAATAGTGCTACTATTTTGTCTATTGAGACAGTTTATGAAGAGGTGAAAAAAATGCAATGTCCAAAATGTAGCTATAATGGATCGCGAGTAGTAGATAGTCGTCCTGCAGATGACAATCGTGCTATTCGTCGTAGAAGAGAATGTGAAAAGTGTGGCTTTCGTTTTACCACATTCGAGCGTATTGAAGTTGCTCCTTTACTTGTTATAAAGAAAAATGGGGCAAGAGAAGAGTTTAATCGCGAAAAAATACTAAGAGGTTTGGTCCGTTCAGCTGAAAAAAGACCAGTGTCAATGGATCAGATGGAACAAGTCGTTGAACGCATAGAAAATAGAGTCCGACAAAAAGGAGATAATGAAGTATCGACGAATCTAATTGGAGAATATGTCATGGAAGAATTAGTCAATCTTGATGAGATTGCCTATATTCGTTTTGCCAGTGTCTATCGCCAGTTTAAAGATATGAGTGTCTTTTTGAAAGAATTACAAGAAATTATTGATAAAGAAAAACATGATTAGAAAGTGAAGTGAGTATTAGGTGATGAACACACAGACCCATTTAAAGCCTAAAGATACATTTGAAGTTCATGGTTATTGCCTGTTAAATGGAGAAGATACACGTGTTTTGAACCTACTGTATCAACCAATCATTGGTGGGAATGCTTTAATGCTATATCATAACTTATTAAGCAATGTATCGGTATTTAAGAAACCAACCGCTCATTTTGTGTTACAAGATATAATAAATAATGGGCTTCAGGAATTATACCAATCACGTATCAAGTTAGAAGCTATAGGTCTATTAAAAACTTATGTTAGAAAAAAAGATGAGGGGTATCATTATATCTATCTATTAGCAAATGTTTTACCACCGCATATTTTTTTAGCTGATGATGTCTTGAGTCTATTATTATTAGACAGGGTGGGAGAACAACGATTTCAATTATTAGTTGACATGTTTCAACCTGATCAACCTGATTTATCAAATTATAGCGATATTACGAATAAGTATACTGATACGTTCCAGTTAAGTTCTGAGCGATTAATCCCATCTAATAAATTAATTGAACAAACAAATCAAATCATGAAGCAAATGCCAACATCTGTTAAACCCACGCTAGAAAGTGAAACATTTGATTGGGAATTTTTCGTAGATAACTTGTCTGGTTTAAACATTGATCAAACCTTTTTAACCAATGAATTTAAACCACTTGTTTACACAATTCATGGCTTATATGGCATAAATGAACTAGAGATGGTGAGTCATGTCAAATATTGTTTAGACTATGTCACAAACAAAATTGATGTGACAGAATTTAAACGTCATATTTATAAAAAATATCATCAAGCTAAATCGACAGCATTGAATGTAAAAAACAATCAAGTGACACCATTAACGCTTAAAGAACAAGATCAAGCAATTGAACGTCATAAAAATGATTTGAAACATCAAGGATTTTCTCCAGAAGAGATTGCCGTGATTACATCGTGTGAAAGAATTGCCCCCCTTATTTTTTTAAAAGCCATTAAAGAACAAAAAAATGGATTTGTCGCGCAAAATGAACGTTGGACGATTGAAAATTTAAAAGCTCAATCTAACTTGCCGGATGAAGTGATTAATATGTTAATTCATTATTCATTGGTCGTGTTAAACAATCCATCACTTAATCAAAATATGGTGAATACGATTGCGAATAATTGGGCACAAAATAAAGTGTTTAAAGCATCTGAAGCTTTAAAACAAGTGAAAAACTTCAAACAAGAATCGACTAAGAAAGCAACAAGCAAGAATTATCGTCGAAACTACTCGACAAAACCAACGAGAAAAGAAACATTACCAGACTGGGCGACAGATGACAGTCGAAAAGAAACGCCTCTTTCAGGAGAAGAATTATCTCTGTTAGAGCAACAATTAAAGAAATTTAATCAAGGTGGTGAGTCATCATGAAACATATTAATCAACAACTGAATCGAACCGTTAATAACCAAAATATCCAAGACCGTCTAGTTAAACTAATGGAAATTGTGCAAAAAGATCAAGATGTTCAAACGTTTATTGCAGAGCATCGTGATCAGTTGACCGATGATGATATTTTAAAAAGTTCAGCTAAACTATATGAGTTTGTCAAAGAAAAAGAAAAATTTCTTACCAATGACGCCAGTATGATTGCCCCAGGATACGAGCCAAAACTATTTTTAAATCATCATTTTATTGATGTTACCTATGTTCCGACTGAAGAACTATTGAAGAAAAAAGAGTATGAGACCATTCGCAATCGCGTACAAGCCATTTCTATGCCAAAAGACATAAAAGACGCCTCATTAGATCAGTTTAATATTACGGCTGAGAGAAAAGAAGCATTGAGCGAAGCCATAATGTTTATGAATGATTACTATGAAAACCCCAAAGAATTTCATCAAGGGCTGTACTTATATGGTACATTTGGCGTAGGAAAAACCTATTTGTTAGGAGCTATTGCGAATGGATTAGCAACAAAAGGGATTCGAACGACCATTATCCATTTTCCAACCTTTTGTGTGGAGATGAAGCATTCCATTAAAGATGACAGCGTCGCATCAAAAATTGATACCGTAAAAAAAACACCCATCCTGATGCTGGATGATATCGGGGCTGATTCTATGAGTGCCTGGATACGAGATGATGTATTAGGAGTTATTTTACAATACCGTATGCAAGAAAAACTACCAACCTTTTTTTCTTCTAACTTAGATATGAAACAGTTAGAGGAAGAACACCTTCGTTTTTCACAAAAGGGAGACGATGAACCATTGAAAGCAAAACGTATTATGGAGCGAATTAAGTATCTTTCAAAGCAAATCACCATGATTGGTGAAAACCGCCGATTGGATAATTAAAGTAAACCCTATGATGTTATTAAAAACTGATTGACAAAGGAATTACAGACTAGTATAATTATTTTTGTTGCTTAAGGAGTGATAGAATGAAGTGGGCATTGTCCGAATTAAATAAGTTTAGAGGAAGTCAAGTTGATTTCTTAGAAACAATTGATTTATCAGCCTCTTTAAAGAAAAGAGAACCATCTATTATTGATATTTCTCCAATTAAAGTCAATGGGTTTTTAGAAGTCGATGAGATAGGTTATTATGCTCATATGACGATGGAAACCATTCTTACTGTTCCATCATCTCGTTCGTTAGAACCTGTGGAATTGCCATTAAATCTTCTGATTGATGAAGAATACATGACACCAAAACAGTATGATGCATTGAAAGATGTACCAGAAGATGATAAAAACTTGATAATTATTTTGGAAAAAGATTTGATTGATTTAACAGAAGCAATTGAAGATTTTATCCTATTAAATTTACCATTACAAGTCTTAACAGAAGAAGAAAAGCAATCAACAGAATTACCAAAAGGTGACTTTTGGCAAGTTGTTTCAGAAGATGATATTAAGGTAGAACACGAAACTGAAGCAGCATCAACCATTGATCCTCGTCTTGCTAAATTATCTGACTTTTTCAAGGAAGATGAGTAGTAGGATTGGAATATATGTGACTTGTCACGTATTTAAGTTAGTAGGGAGGTGTATCTAAATGGCAGTACCAAAAAGAAAAACGTCAAAAGCTCGTAAAAATAGACGTCGTACTCATTACAAATTGTCTGCACCAGGTTTAACAGCTTGCAGTAACTGTGGTGAAATGAGAAAATCTCATCATGTGTGCCCTTCATGTGGTCATTATGATGGAAAAGACGTTATGACTAAAGAAGCATAATTACATTTTTATAGAAAATGTAAAACCGTTAGACTAACCATGGAGTCTAACGGTTTTTTGTTTTTCTTAAACCAAAATTTACTTTGCTTTCTGTCCCTGCTTTGATTCGCTTGATATTATCGCGGTGACGAATAATAATAAATAATGTAATCGCCACAGCAAGTGTGGTTAATAACCAGTTTTGTTCAGCTAAAATAAATGGTGCATAAATTGGTAATACTATAGTAGAAATGGTAATAATAATCGCACTAATCATGCTTGATAAACTAACTGTACTAGTTAAAAATAAAAAGATGATAAACAAACTAGCTGAATAGATGAAAAAAGTCGGTGAATAGGCTAGTAACATCCCAGCGCTTGTCGCCACAGCTTTACCACCTTTAAAGTGTCCAAATATTGGAAAAGTATGTCCCAATATCGCGGCGACACCAAACCACAATGGATCAATTGATAAACCAAACCACATTGGTAAACAAGTTGCTACCGTTCCTTTTAGGATATCCATAAATAATACGGCTGTTCCAGCTCGTTTTCCTAATACACGGAAAGTATTGGTTGTCCCAGTATTACCACTACCAAATTCTCTAATATCTTTATGATAAAAAATCTTGCCAATCCAAACCCCTGATTGTATCGAGCCTAACAAGTAGGCTAATATAAATAACGAAATAGTTTTCACGTTGTATCCTCCTTAAGGTCAGTCATTATTTTACCATGAAATATACGGGTGAACAATTGAGAGAGGCACTTTAAAGGAAGTAAATGGTAAATTTTGTTATAATTGACCTATAAAATAGGGAGGTCATTAATATGGCATATAAAGATTTAGGCGAAAAAAAAGTAAAAGAGATTTTAACTAATGCAAAGACTATCGCAGTTGTTGGTCTAAGTGATAATCCTGAAAAAACAAGTTACCGTGTAGCAGAAGTCATGCAAAATGCTGGATATAAGATTATTCCAGTTAATCCAATGAAAGAAGGGAAAACAATTTTAGGTGAAAAAGTCTATCCTTCTATTGAATCAGTTGATCAACCAATTGATATTGTCGATGTCTTTAGACCAAGTTCAGCATTAGTTGATGTGGCGAAAGATTTCTTAAAATCAGATGCACCCGTTTTTTGGGCACAACTAGGAATAGAAAATGATGAAGCAGCTGACCTTTTATATGATAGCGGGATAACAGATGTTATCATGAATCGCTGTATTAAAATCGAATTACAAAAATAAAAAACAAGTGCATTTTTGCACTTGTTTTTTTAATCTTCCTTTACCGTTAATTTAATGTAAAAGTAAGGTAAAATATTCGTTTTTAAGACATTTTTTTGTAAATGTAATTGCTTTTATATTGTTAAATGCTATAATTTAAGAGTGTTCAAGTATGTGAATACAGACGATTAAAAGGAGGAACGAGTGTTGTTTAAAAAAGTTGTGAAGTATACAGGTCTAGTTGCATTGGTAGCAACTTTAGGCGCATGTGGTAGCGATTCTGCTAAAGATAAAGGTAGCGAATCAAGTAAAGGTAAGGATGACAAAACCATTGAAACATTATCAGTTGGTTTTGTCCCATCAAGAGATCCAGAGGAAATTGTTTCAGCAACAGAACCTCTGAAAGAATTAATGCAAAAAGAGTTAAAAGAACAAGGATACGATGTTAAAAAAATCGATATCACTGTTGGAACTAACTTTGAAGCTGTTGGTGAGTCACTAGATTCAGGTACACTTGACATTGGATTTATTCCAGGTGGTACATATGTATTATATGATCAAGGGGCAGAACCTATCTTAACTGCAACACGTTCTGGATTGTCAATCGACTCAGACGAAGCAAAAGTTTGGAATGAAAATAAACCAACTGAGCCAACTGACAAACAAGTTGATTCTTACCGTGCGTTAATGATTGCTGGACCATCTTCAAAAGGCCAAGCAGTTGCTGATAAAGTAAATAAAGGTGAAAAAGTATCATGGGATGATTTAAATAACCTTTCATGGAGTGTGATGAGTTCATCTTCTCCAGCTGGATATATTTACCCAAGTCTATGGTTAAACGAAAACTACGACAAAAAAATCACTGATTTAAAAAATATCGTTCAATCAGATTCTTACGGTAGTGCCTTTGCTCGTTTAGCTTCAGGTCAAGTTGATGTGGTATTAACTTATGCTGATGCTCGTCGTGACAATGAAGAAAACTGGAAAAAAGAGTTTGGCCGCAACAAATCTATCTGGGATGAAACAAACGTTATTGGTGTAACACCAGCGATTTATAACGATACTATCTCAGTAAGTAAAAACTCAAAAACAATGACAGATGATTTGAAAAAAGCGTTACAAAAATCATTTATCAACATCGCTAAAACAGATGAAGGTAAAAAAGTTATCGGTATCTACAGTCATGAAGGCTATGTCGAAGCAAATCCTAAAGACTATGATAATGAACGAAAAGCACAAAAATTAGTTCAAGACGCTAAATAAATTTAAGAAAAACGACACGTCAAACTGCGATCATCTCTTTTGATGATGGCAGTTTGTTTTTAGAAAGGATTTTAAGATGATAAAGTTTGATAATGTCCAAATGGTTTATCCAAATGGTTATGTGGGATTAAAAGATATTGATTTAGAAATTGAACAAGGTGAGTTTGTTGCAATCATCGGACTATCAGGAGCAGGTAAATCAACCTTAATTCGTTGCGTCAACCGTATGCATGACATTACAGAAGGAACATTGATGGTTAATGAGACAAACGTTGGCAAAATTAAAGGAAAAGAAATTAGAGCGTTTCGTCGTCAAATTGGAATGATTTTCCAATCATTTAATTTGATTACTCGTGCAACTGTATTAAAAAATGTCATGATTTCGTCTGTTCCAGAACTTCCTTGGTGGAGACGTGTGTTTGGTATTTTTCCAGAAGACGTCAAAGTGACAGCTTTAGAGTCTCTTGATAACGTTGGAATTTTAGACAAAGCGTTTGTCAGAGTGGATCAACTATCTGGTGGGCAACAACAACGTGTGGCCTTAGCTAGAACACTCGCCAGTCATCCTGAAGTGATATTAGCCGATGAGCCAGTTGCCGCTCTTGATCCTGTCACAGCAAAAACGGTCATGGATGATTTTAAACGCATTAACAAAGATTTAAATATTTCCGTATTAATTAATATTCACCATGTTGATTTGGCATTAGAATATGCTGATCGAGTGATTGGAATTAGACAAGGACAAATCGTGTATGATGGTCCATCAAAAGACGTGACAGAAGATGTGTTATCAACCATTTATGATGGGGATAAGAAAGGAGAGTAACCATGCGTAAAAAAACGATCACTTTGCCGAATGGAAAACAAGTCGTTCAAAAAGCATCTTACACTCCGCTCATTGTGTTATTGGTTCTTATTTTCATGTACATCTCTATACAAGTAACACAATTTAACTTCACGCAATTACTAACTCGTGGCGATCAGTTTTTTGTGATGCTAAAAGCTATGTTTCCACCTAAAATGGACTTTTTAAGTAAAGTTTGGACACCACTGTTTGACACGATTAAAATGTCACTCTTAGGGTCACTTATTGGGGCATTATTAGCTGTTCCATTTGCTATATTGGCTTCTAATAATATTGTAAAAAACCGCTTTGTTTCGTCATTATTCAAATTGATTTTAAGTTTCTTACGAACATTACCAACGATTGTTATTGCATTAATCGCAACCTTTGTATTTGGTTTAGGAACAATGGCAGGAACTGTTGCTATTTTTATTTTTACTATCTCTTATGTTGGTAAATTAACGTACGAACAAATCGAATCACTGGATATGTCGACATTTGAAGCACTAGAATCAATGGGGCTAACACGTTTGCAAGCCTTTCGTTATAGTGTGATTCCAGCTATTTTACCATCTTATCTATCGACATCTTTATTTAACTTCGAAGGAAACTTACGATATGCCTCCATTTTAGGGTATGTTGGAGCCGGTGGGTTAGGTATCTTGTTGAATGAACAATTGGGTTGGCGTGATTATGGAAATGTTGGGACGATTTTAGTGGTCTTAGTTATCACTGTTGGCATCATCGAAACAATCAGTGAATATTTCCGCAAAAAATTACAATAGAAAAGGAAGACATATATGAATCAACGTATTTTAACTGAATTAAACAAAGAACCAAATAAGACAAAGCAATACGTTATTTTAGTAGCTGTCTTGCTTGGGGCGTTTATCTGGTCATTGTCAGCGTTAAATTTTAACGCGATGGACGAAGGTGGCGGCAAAATCGCTGCAAACATTCTTAAAGGGATTGTTCAACCAGATACCAATCTATTATTTAACGGCACAAAACAAGGTGTCCCTTACTTGCTATTTGAAACAATTTGTATTGCCTTTTTAGGAACGATTTTTGGGGCGATTTTATCGATTCCTATCGCTTTTTTAATGGCACCAAGTATTATGCCAAAACCAGTTTATCTATTCATGAGAGCTTTTGTAGTTGTCATTAGAACGATTCCAGCATTAGTCTATGGGTTAATGTTTATCCGTGTGACTGGACCTGGTCCATTTGCCGGTGTGATGACTATGTCTCTTACCTCGATTGGAATGGTATCAAAATTATATGTAGATGTTATTGAAGAAATTGATACAGGTATTTTAGAATCAATGGATTCTTTTGGGTGTACAACGTTTGAAAAAATTCGTTTTGGGATTATCCCACAATTAATTGCTAACTTTACCTCAATTACTATCTATCGTTTCGATATGAACTTACGTGATGCAACTATTCTTGGTTTAGTAGGAGCTGGAGGTATTGGAGCGCCGCTTATTTTTGCGATGAACTCATATCGTTGGAATCAAGTTGGCTCAATTTTAATTGGATTAATCGTGTTAATCTTAATTGTTGAAGTCGTATCAAATTATTTGAGAGGAAAATTAGTCAATGGATAAGATAACAATTCTTTCTACCAGTGATACACATGGTTATTTATACCCGACAGATTTTAGAGCAGTCAATCAAGATTTGTCATTTGGGTTATCAAAAGCTGTTACAGCCATTAAAGATGAACAGGCTAAACAAGATGGGACTGTTGTATTAATCGACAATGGCGACTTTTTACAAGGCTCACCAATGAGTTACTATCTATCAAAACAAAAGAATAGTAAACAAGTCGCTGATATCATGAATTCAGTTGGCTATGATGTGGGTGTTCTTGGTAATCATGAATTTAATTATGGCGTTGAGTACTTACTTGATACAGTGGGTCAACTTAACTACCCAATTGTTTGTGCCAATATTTTGAATGACAAAAATGAGCCACTAACAGGCCAAGCATATGTGATATTAGAAAAAAATGGGTTAAAAATTGCCGTTCTAGGACTGACAACACCTTATATTCCAAATTGGGAGCAACCTGAAACGATTAAAGGACTAACTTTTTTATCTGCGCTTGAAACAGCAAAAGAATATGTGCCGAAACTTAAAGAAGAAGCAGATGTGGTAATCGTGAGTTATCATGGTGGATTTGAAAAAGATTTGCAGACTGGTGAAGCAACTGAAAACTTAACAGGGGAAAACGAAGGCTATGATATCGTGACCCAAGTTGAGGGAGTTGATGCGTTTGTTACCGGACACCAGCACAGAGTAATTGCTGAAAAAGTTAATGACACACCTGTTACTCAGCCAGGAGATAAAGCCAAACATGTTGGAAAAATGACCTTGACGCTAGATGATAATAAACAAGTGACTGACTCAACAGCTGAGTTATTATCAATGTCTGACTATGATGCCGATAAAGACATTGTCGATACATTTAATCCAGTCTTAGATACTGTCGAAAATTGGTTGGATCAACCACTTGGACACATTGAAGGTGATATGACAATTACTGATCCAATGAGTGTGCGAATTAATGGGCATGCCTACATTGAATTCATTCAAGATGTGCAAATGGATGCGACAGGCGTTGATATCTCTGGTACAGCTCTGTTTGATAATGATAGTAAGGGATTCCAGTCTGATGTGACCATGCGTGACATCGTGACAAATTATATTTATCCGAATACTTTAGCTGTTTTAACTGTTTCTGGACAGGACTTGAAAGATGCGTTAGAACAAAGTGTTGAGTATTTTGCTCTTAATGAGGATGACGAAATTGTCGTGAGTGACAAATTTTTATATCCTAAAACCGAGCATTATAACTATGATATGTATAGTGGTATTGGTTATAAAGTTATCGTATCAAATCCTGTAGGGCAACGTGTTGTTGAACTGAGTTACAAAGGCAAACCAATCAAGATGGATGATTCACTAGATATTGTCATTAATCAATATCGTGCAGTAGGTGGCGGAAATTATGCAATGTTTGATGCGTCAAAAATCATCAAAGAAGTCACAGTTGATATGACCGAGCTTATTTCCAACTTTTTACAAACACATCCAACTTATCAAGCAAAAACAGAATTTGATTTTAAAGTAGAAAAATAAAACTTAACCTTATCATTCTTAAAATTTTAATGATACATCTTTACCGGCTAGCTAACACTAGTCGGTATTTTTGTGTTAATGAGTTATCTTTGACACGATTGTTAAATTTAGTTATACTTAGTTTAACAAACCATTAGGAGATGAAAATCATGGAAACAGTCGCTCGAAAAATTGGCAATTCTGTTGGTGCTATTTTTCCTAAAGATATTTCTCCAGAAGTAGGAGATACGTTTACTATTACTAAAGTTGGAGAGGCCTATATTTTAAAACCTAAAAAAGAAGACATTTTTAAACATGCAGATGATTGGGCAGGATTTAGAGATTCTGTGGTACAAGAAGATGCCGAGTGGGATATTATGATGTCTAAAGGGAACGAACACTAAATGGATACGCCAAAACAGAAAGATATTGTTTGGATGGACTTTGATCCATCAAAAGGTAAAGAAATTAAAAAACGTCGACCAGCTTTAGTTGTGAGTCGCGATGAGTTTAATCAGCATACGGGTTTTTGTTTGGTGTGCCCCATCACGTCAACAAATAGAGACTTTTCTACCTATGTGACGATTAAGCAACCACAACAAGTAGAAGGTGAGATTGTGACTCATCAGTTGAGATCGATTGATTTTACCAAACGTCATTTAGAAAAAATCGAGCAATGTGACATATTGACCTGGTTAGAGGTTGTCGAGGTCATAGATATGTTTATATAACATCTAAGAAAACTTATCTTTATAGGTAGGTTTTTCTTTTTTTAAATTAGGTGTTAAGTAACGTCATTGGAAGGTGCGTCATCCACCTATTGCAAAAGGTATCACCCTTTTATTTGATAAGGGGAAACAGTCAACTTATATTGGAACATTGCATCATGACATAATAGAAATAGACCAGGATTTGAGAGGATTGAGATAAACGGAGAAGGACTCGTTCAACTAACGGTTAACATTAATCATGCTTCGTGGGAATCATTTGAGGATAGTACGTTTGATACGTTATTAGCAGCTCATATTTAAAGGAAAATACTTATATAGATGTAGACGACTTAGAATGATGGAAATACAAATCACTATTTAGAGCTATTCAACTTGCTTGGTCTTATGGCGATATGACATAAGGAAACGATCAAAGAGATGTCACATTATATGAAGATTTTCAGCAAAAACTAGCAGAATATAAACGGTTAAATAAACAAAATATCGTCACAAATATTCAGATAGATAAGGTAAAAGTAACTCGTGCTACACAACATAATGCTTTAAAAAAGGATTGTTTGAGGAAATGTTGATAGACTATTTTGAAGAAAACGGCGTGCTACCGGGTGGTGAAATTCAGACTGTATCATTTAAAGATATCTGGATAATTGAAAGCGTAGAGGGAAAAATGGTTGTTAGAGATAGTCAAAATGTATAGAGATGTCCTATCATGGACTTTAATAAACAAAGATTGGTATATTTAATTATGATATAACGATTAAAACGAAATGAGGTTATGCCCATGTCAGATAAAAAATTATTAAAATCAGAGAAACTACGTTTAAAAAATGATAAATTACGAGCAAAAGGAAAAGACCCATTAAAAGGATGGGGAAAGATGGTTAATACAGGATTAGGTGGTATAAATAAAGGTGCAACGATTGAAAATAGGGCAAGTATGATTGATACAAAGGATTTTATCAAGGATTTACAAAAAGATATAGCAAGTGAAAATAACAAAAAGAATTTATCATAACATAGAATAAAAAATATCATAGGATGACAAGGTATACCTTGTTATCTTGTGATATTTTTTTATTATTTAAACTAATAATTATAATATAGTCTCAAAACATAGATAAAAAAACGTTATATAAAACCTTTTTTAAAAAATAAATTTTATATTGTGTATACCTTGTGTTTTATATTACAATATAATTAAATTTATAAATAAAAGAGGAATAAATATGAAAAAAATATCGATTTTCTTGTTTTTAGTAGTAGGAATTATTTTTTCAACGTTTAATATTCAAGCTGAAGCAAGTAAATTACCAGATGAGCCAAAAAAAAATGTTAGACTTGATATTAATTTGAAAGATAATCCGGATGTTCATTTAAATAATTTAAATTTGTTGCCTTCAAGATTATATACCGTAACAGATGATAATCAACATATTTATTTTTGTTTAGATGAAGGTAGATACTATCCTGATAACGTTGATTATACGTTAGATACAAATAGAAAACTATCTGGTCCAGTTCTATGGTTGATGCAAAATTTTTATACAAATATTGATAAAGATAGTCCTGTAAATAATGTACCTGATTATCAGCAAGCGAATCATTTAACGAGGTATGCTGCCACACAAATCGCTATATGGAAATTAACCGGATCAAATTTTAATAATAGTTTGATTGAATCAAATCCTTTAATTCAACAATTATATGAAGAAGCAAAAGAAAAAACAGATGATAATGATAGTTATCAACAAATTATCAATAAAATAGACAATATAGAAATAAACGTTAAAGAGATTATCCCAAACGGGGAAGATAAAGATAATTATTACTATAATATGATCTTTGAAGACAATATGGATGCTGAAACAGAAAAACTAGTTGAAATTGATGATAAAGATACCAATATTCAAGTTCAATTACTTAATGATGGAAAAATAACGGATATCACAAATGAGGTCTCAACCCAGCCAGATTTTGCAAGTAGAACAATAAAAATAAGCATTCCTAAAAAAATTATTGATGAAAATAAAGCATCTGATTCAGAATTATATTGTAATATTGATGCTATTATTAGAAGTAAAGAATCTTATTATGTTGTCTACTATGCTAAACCGATTCTACAGCCAATGGGGTCCTTACAACAAATAGAAAAAAGATTAGTTACTCGTGCTAGTATTGATTTTGATAGTGCTGAAACGTCATTTTCAGTATTAAAGCATTGGAACGATCGAGATAATCAAGATGGTTTAAGACCTCAGAACTTAGCAGTACAGCTATATCAAAGTGACCAACCTTACAGTTTTGACCAATCTGAAAGTATTACCACTGGAAAAGAGACAAAATTTGGAGACATTAAATATCTAGATGAAGCAAATGATTGGGAATATATTTGGAAAAATCTTCCATTAAAAAATGAAAATGGTCAAACTGCCTATTATACCGTTAGGGAAGAATTTGATTCTAAAGACTACAATTTAAGTATTCAAGCGACCGATGATGGTAAAGCTTTATATTTAAAAAATGAACATACACCAGAAAAAGTAACTATTGAAGGAGAAAAAATTTGGAATGACTCAAACAACCAAGATGGTATTCGCCCTAACGCAATTAATGTTGAGTTGTTTGCTAATGGAACATCTGTTATGAGTCAAGAAGTATCTAAACAAACTAATTGGAAATATAAATTTGAAGGATTACCTAAATATGAAAATGGAAAAGAAATTATTTATACAATAAAAGAAAAAAATATTCCAGAAGGATACACATCTGAAGTAACAAAAAATGAAGATGGTAACATGTTTATTACAAACTCTCATGAACCAGAAAAAACAGAAGTTTCTGGCAAGAAAACCTGGGATGATGCCAACAATCAAGATGGTAAACGCCCAGAATCAATCAAAGTCAATTTATTAGCAAATGGTATCAAAGTTGATTCGAAAACAGTGACTGAAAAAGATAATTGGGCGTATACGTTTAGTCATTTAAATAAATATGACAATGGCAAACCAATTATTTATACGGTTAATGAAGACAGTGTACCTGGCTACACCGTCTCAATTAAAGACAACGATATTACAAATAGTTACACACCAGGAAAAACCAGTGTCACTGTATCAAAACATTGGAATGACTCAAACAACCAAGATGGTATTCGTCCACAAGATATTAGTGTTCAACTTTATGCCGACGGCAAAGAATCAGGTAAACCTGTGACACTAAACGAAGGTAACAAGTGGCAATATACTTGGAAAGAATTAAATGAAAAGAAAGATGGAAAAACCATTGAGTATACGGTGAAAGAAACAAATGTACCAAAAGGCTATAACTCAACCATTGCAAATAATGACAATGGCAATATTATAATCACAAACTCTCATGAACCAGAAAAAACAGAAGTTTCTGGCAAGAAAACCTGGGATGATGCCAACAATCAAGATGGTAAACGCCCAGAATCAATCAAAGTCAATTTATTAGCAAATGGTGTCAAAGTTGATTCGAAAACAGTGACTGAAAAAGATAATTGGACGTATACGTTTAGTCATTTAGATAAATATGACAATGGTAAACCAATTATTTATACGGTTAATGAAGACAGTGTACCTGGCTACACCGTCTCAATTAAAGACAACGATATTACAAATAGTTACACACCAGGAAAAACCAGTGTCACTGTATCAAAACATTGGAATGACTCAAACAACCAAGATGGTATTCGTCCACAAGATATTAGTGTTCAACTTTATGCCGACGGCAAAGAATCAGGTAAACCTGTGACACTAAACGAAGGTAACAAGTGGCAATATACTTGGAAAGAATTAAATGAAAAGAAAAATGGAAAAACCATTGAGTATACAGTGAAAGAAACAAATGTACCAAAAGGCTATACTGCTACTGTCACAGATGATGGTAAAGGACACCTCACTTTGACAAACTCTCACAATGTATCAAAAGTACCTGGAACTAGTGGAAGTGGTACAACAAGTGGAAATGGCACAACAAATAATAATAAACCGAATTTACCAAGTACAGGTGAAGATCATTCAATGAGTCTTATGTTCTATGGAGCAAGCATATTATTAATGTCAATGGGTGCTTTTTATATTAGAAGAAAACATTAAAATTCCTGTTTATAAACATCAATTTATGATGAGTGGAAATCTCGTCATAGATTGATGTTTTTTGTATTTGAAACGATTAATACCCAAAAACATCATGAGTGGGTATAAAAGAAGAAATAACGATTTCTGATAATAATCTATTAAACTAGCTACCTGTATAGTAATATAGAGATAGATTATTTTTTATTAAAGAAACGAAAAAGAAGTTAAAAATCAATGGCTTTATCAAACATGGTTTGGTTTTACAGGTACACCAAACTTTTACGATGATACACTGAATGATGTGAATACCACATAAGATATTTCAACACATGATATTTTCGGAAAAAGACTTCATAGCTACACAATCAAAGATGCGATTGGCGATGTTTTAAGATTTGACGTGACGTATTATAGACCAGAGTATACCATCACTAATCCGTCAGAATACTTTACTGAAAAAGAAATATATAGTAGTATTCCATATAGGCAACAAGTGGTTCAGGATATACTAGGAAAGTAGTCAAATAGAGGAATTATCTCCGTCTGTTAGTCGATTGAAACAATTAGCAGGAGAAGGTTTCAGTTAAATCCCTCGTTCTGAAACGGAACGTGAAGAATTTGCTAAATTAGCTGCATTAACACAAGACAAACTCCAACGTCTAATGAGACAAGGGGATGATTTTGGTACAGAGGTTGAGAAATTTAATGCAGATAATGAGCCAACTGGTGAAAAATTCATGTTGGATATCAAAAATAGCGAAGAGCTGGGAGTATTACAAGCACGTCTGAATGATGTAGCCGAATTATTACCACCAGAAAAACGTCCAGATATTACAGAAATTTGTGTGGCACTGAAAAAATACTCTACCGAAATCATTGACTATGATAAATTAGTTGAGCTGTTGAATAATTACATTGATAAGACTGACGAAACTAATAAACAAGCCATTGAGGAGTACGTTATGTCAATGGACGAAGACAGTCGTTAAGAAATTCATGATATTGTGGGAGACATTGCATCAGGTGATATCACAGAACATTTTAAAACTGAGACATTGGCGACCATACGAAAAAAATATCGGATAGAAAAACAAGAATTAGAAATCAGACGATGGACAGCCACTCAAGACGTCAATCATAATCGTATCATGGAAGCTTATGAAACCTATATTCCTTGGCATTCATTACTAGATAACCCTAGGTTAGCAGAGATTGTGCATGAAATTGAGGACTAAGAAAACATTGGATTTTTTGGCGCTTTAGAGTTTGAAGAGTCATTAATGGAGTTTTTTGATAGGTTGTCATTTAATCAGGTATAATGTTTTATCATGTTAGTGATTCTTATAAAAGGAGGTAAAAGAACATGGATCAAGCGAATTATAAAAAATATGTTGAAGAAACATTTAATAATGTTAAGAAAGAAAATAAAGAGCTAAAAAAGGTGAATCTTTTGATTGCTGGAAAAAGTGGCGTTGGAAAATCCACATTGATTAATACGGTATTTGGTGAAGATTTAGTAAAAACGGGCGTTGGTAAACCTGTTACAGAGGATATTCATTTGATTGAACAGAAAAATTTTCCTGTTAGAATTTATGATACTGTAGGATTTGAAATTAGTAAGATGGGATTTGATATAAAAAGCGTGGTCAAATCATTCAAACGAAATCCTATCCAACAACTAATAAAAAAAGTTCAAGCAACTGAAACAACAGACGATGATGTCCATGTTGTGTGGTATGTTATTTCTGGATCAGGTGCTAGAATTGAAGAGGCTGAAATATCATTTATCAAGTGGTTAGTTGATCAAAAGTTACCTGTTATTATTGTATTGACAAAATGCTTTGACCTAAAAGAAGCCACTCTTTTAAAAAATGAAATAGAAAAATTAATCGACTCTTCTTTTGATATTATATTAGTGCTAGCAAAGCAAACGGAATATCAAGATATCTTTGGGGTTGAAGAATTAATCGATGCTACTGTTAAACTGTTACCTGAAGGATTACAAGCGTCATTTATCCATTCACAAGAAGCTTCTATCAAAGTCAAACATAATGAAGCTGTTAAAGTTGTGACCGCTACTATGGCTGCTAATTTTGGAACGGGATTTGCTCCCATACCTGGGGCAGATGCTCCGATAATGATGACATCACAAACAGCGATGATGACCAAAATCACCTCAATTTATGGTATTGAAGTTGATAAGCAAAAAATAGAAACAGCTTTAACTAGTATGTTAGGGGTCTATGCTGCAATGATATCAGGAAAATCATTAGCTGGTAATATTGCTAAACTAGTACCAGGTGTTGGAACACTTAGTGGAGGCCTTATATCTGGTGGTGTCGGAATGGTTATTACTGGTGCATTGGGGTATGCCTATATAGAATTAATGGAACTCGTTATTAAAGGACAAGTTGATTTAAGTACTATGACACCTGATGCTTTAACAGACTTATTATTAAAGCTGTTACCAAATTATTTACCAAAATAATATAATGTTTGACTAATTGTTAAGTTGTTTTACAATGAAAAAATAGGAGGTGATTATATGATAAACGCTTATAGAGAATATTGGAATAATATGACAGTTATGAATGCTTCATCTACAAGAGCTCAATATTGGTGGCCACAAGTGATCAATTATTTTGTTTTAGCTCTCTACACTAGTCTGACAGGGACCTACAAGTACATTGATTTTATGTCTGACGGTTCAAGAGTCATTAAAGAATGGAATTCAGTAACGATTATTTTTGTTGTGCTAACTATTTTAATTTGGTTAGCTAACTTTACAGTCAGGGCAAGAAGGTTGCATGACAGGGATCATAGTAACTGGTGGATTTTATTTTATCTTTTACCTGTTATTGGTAATTTTATTATCTTCATTACATTAATTTTACCAAGCAAACAGCAAACTAGATGGCCAATAAATCAATCTGATATATAGGAAAAAGGACTTAACAAGACATGAATTCTTGCTAAGTCCTTTTTTATGAAATCAAACACGTTATCAGAAATAATCACTAAAGTATGCTTCTTGATCAGGAATGATTCTCTCAAGCGTTCTAAGTGTTTCTTTATCCGTTTTTAATCGTTCAATACGATAAAGATATGACGGACGTTTATAACTCATTAGAAGAGCAGTGAGCGTCTGAATATCAACATAAACAGGATTTCCAATAGCTTCATTTGTTACAGTCAAATGATTATCCTCATCCCACATTAAACTAAAGTGGTTATTATTCCACTCAGCAATAGGATCAGTCACAACAAAGTGGAATGGTTTACCCGTAGTGATAAACGGGTATTGTTTGATGAATTGCTCAACATCTACAATGCGTGCCATAAAGTAAGGCTCAATGGATTCTTTTATTTCACTGTCTTCAAATAAAAAGGCAATTGGCTCATTTTTATAGGTAGCACCAACAACACGGTCAATCATTGAAAAATGGGCAGACACAAAATTCCAAAGCCCTTTTCTAGCTTCTTGGTTTAAATAAAACATCTCTTTGATATGAAACACTTCTTCAGCTATCCAGTAAAAACAAACTCCACAAGGCTCGCCATCTGCACTATAATAAATAGCGGCTGTTCGTTCTTCTTCATTTTCCCAACGCCAATATTCTTCCCAGTTTAAATCAGAACGAATCATTGCCCCATGGTTTTGTTCAGCAAATGCGTCATAGACTTTGTAAACATCTTCATGGTCAATATCCTCGCGTTCAACATAACCAGGCACGTCAACTGGTTTTGGAAGTTGTGTGTCTTTTATTTCAAATGATATTTTATCGGACATAATTTCCCAGCCCTTACGACGGTAGTAAGGGATATTATAAGGGTAGAGATAAGAAATCCATTGCTTATTATCACGCATTTTAACTAAACCCAATTTAATCAACTCACTCATTAATCCCATGTTAGTGTATTCTGGGTACGTTCCAACACCAGTTAAACCAGCCATTTCATAGACAGTATCATGGATGTTAATCTCACAAGGATAGATAGCTAATTGAGAAATTAACTCATCATCTTGAGTAAACCAACCATAAACATCTGCTTCACGTAAGACAGGACGTTTGGCACGAATAATTTCAGATTCATCTTCATAGCCACTCTCCTCAATATCAGAGTCAGTAACTTGAAAGACATAACGAAGTAACTCATTAAATTGTTTCAAATATTTTAGTTCGACCTTTTTTAAGGTTAAATTCTCGTGTGCATCTTTTGATTCCATTTATCTTTCTCCTATTATTTGATAATGTTTATTATATCAAACATATATTGAAAATACTTTAAAAACACTCAAAAGATTGGTATAATTGAAAATGCTGATTAATAGAAAGTAGGAGATAACGATGAATTTTGATGAAATGAAAAAAAGACAAGAATCTATTCGGAATTTCTCCATCATAGCACATATTGACCATGGAAAATCAACGCTTGCTGACCGTATTTTACAACAGACCGAAACCGTTTCTGACCGTGAAATGCAAGAGCAGTTACTTGATTCAATGGACTTAGAAAGAGAACGCGGTATTACAATCAAATTAAATGCCGTTGAGTTAACTTATAATGCGAAAGATGGAAAAGAATATATTTTTCACTTAATAGATACACCTGGGCATGTCGATTTTACTTATGAAGTGTCACGCAGCTTAGCCGCTTGTGAAGGGGCTGTACTTGTGGTAGATGCAGCTCAAGGGATTGAAGCTCAAACGTTAGCCAATGTGTATTTAGCCGTTGATAATGATTTAGAAATTTTACCAGTTATTAATAAAATAGATTTACCTGCAGCAGATCCTGAGCGTGTTAGAAAAGAAATCGAAGACGTGATTGGGATTGACGCGAGTGAAGCCGTACTAGCTAGTGCAAAGGCTGGAATTGGGATTGAAGATATCTTAGAACAAATCGTTGAATACGTACCAGCTCCTGACGGTGATTTGAACGCACCACTAAAAGCACTGATTTTTGACTCTGTATACGACTCTTATCGTGGGGTTGTATTAAATATTCGTGTCTTTGATGGGGTCGTAAAACCAGGAGATACGATTCAATTAATGAATAACGGTGTTCAATACGAAGTTAGTGAAGTGGGCATTTTCTCTCCAAAAGCTGTTCCAAGAGATTTCTTGATGGTAGGGGACGTTGGTTACTTAACAGCAAGTATTAAAAATATTCAAGATACACAAGTAGGGGATACCATTACATTAGCGGATAATCCGGCGAGTGAACCTTTAGATGGTTATCGTAAAATGAACCCAATGGTGTATTGTGGATTATACCCTATTGATACATCAAAATACAATGATTTACGTGAAGCACTTGAACGTTTGCAATTAAATGACTCTGCTCTTGATTTTGAGCCAGAAACATCTCAAGCATTAGGGTTTGGATTCCGTTGTGGGTTCTTAGGACTACTACATATGGACGTTATCCAAGAGCGTTTAGAGCGTGAATTTAATTTAGATTTGATTACAACGGCACCGTCTGTAATTTATCATGTCAATTTAACTGATGGGTCACAAGTTGTCGTTGACAACCCGGCAGAATTCCCAGAGCCAGGTGTAATTGATAGCGTGGAAGAGCCTTATGTTAAAGCACAAATCATGGTACCAAATGATTATGTTGGGGCTGTCATGGACATTTCTCAACGTAAACGTGGTGAGTTTGTGACGATGGATTATTTAGATGATTACCGTGTAAATATCGTCTACAATATTCCATTATCTGAGATTGTCTTTGACTTCTTTGACAAATTAAAATCAGGGACAAAAGGCTATGCCTCACTTGATTATGAATTGATTGGTTATCGAACAAGTAACTTAGTTAAAATGGATATTTTACTAAATGCTGAAAAAGTTGATGCCTTGAGCTTTATCGTGCATAAAGACTTTGCGTACGAACGTGGGAAAGCCATCGTTGAAAAACTACGCAAGTTAATTCCAAGACAACAATTTGAGGTGCCTATCCAAGCCGCAATTGGTGCGAAAATTGTCTCTCGTACGGATATCAAAGCCTTACGTAAAAACGTGTTGGCGAAATGTTATGGTGGTGACGTCTCTCGTAAACGTAAATTGCTGGAAAAACAAAAAGAAGGTAAAAAACGGATGAAACAAATCGGATCAGTTGAAGTCCCACAAGAAGCCTTCATGGCCGTTCTTAAAATGGACGATGACGAGCCGAAGAAGAAATAGTAGCTTATTAGATTAGGTATCAACTGTATAGTAATATTTTCCAACAACTTACTGACTATCAATATAAAATGTTAGCAGGTTGTTGGAATTTTTTTGTAGTTTCTAATTTATTAATTGTTTATTTTTTAAATTTTCTTGATTATATGAGAATATGTATAAACATTAGTTAATTAATGGTATAGGGAAAATAAAAAGAACTAGTAAAAACCTTAGTTCTTACTTTTTGATTTTATGTCATTTAAAATAACTCTGGCCAGATTAGGGTATTTTAAAGATTTTGATAACGATTCTGCTTCTTGTAGAATTGCTACCTCCAGATTTTGGTACACTCTTTCAAAGTCAGATTCTATATCATGTAAACTTTTATCAAATTCAAGTGTAATTATTTCAGCACTTAAATAATAATATTCTGGAATGATTTCGCTAGAATCTTTCCCTAGATATTGAATGTTTTCCATAATTAATTTGGTGAATTCTTGTCGAATATGTAGAGGAAGTTTACTATGCTTCTGTTTAGAATAACTTAAATGCATAGTTTTACTCATAAAAGGCACATAAAATGTTTCATATCGTTTTAAGTCAACCTCATCTTTTTTTGTTGCTTTATTAGAAAATAAACCCAGAAAATATGAAAAAAGTATCGTTAAAAACGGAATTATATAACTGGACCACAATTAAATCACATCCTTTTAGAAAAGCATACCAAATTTGTAGTAAAGGATAAATCTAATTTCCACTAACATTAATACAGTAACGAAAAGTCGAAGCCATATATCTTTATAAAAAGACTAATAAGTTTATATTAAATAAAATTAGTATAGAAGATGTTTTTAAAATAACTCTTGAAGAGTAACTTATTGTACTATAAGCGTTACATAATCTGATTTATTTAATTAGTAGTAATAACTTTCCCAATTCTAGACTTGAACAAGCAAAGTACAACCCATCTCTTGAACTCGCTGTTAATATTTCAAGAGTCTTAGATGTTCCAATCGAAACATTATTTGAATTTGACAGATAAAAAGTTTTATCAAAAAACACCTTTCCTTTTGGTCTTATGTCAAAAGGGAAGGTGTTTTTAGTTAACTAAGTGGTACTCTCTGGGTGATGTGCCATCATTATAGTCAATTATCATTTTTTCATTTGTGATGACATGTATCTGAGCAGCTTCACCCCCGATTGTGATATATAAAGTATCACTCATCGCATTATAGGAATCAATTTTCACATCTAATTGTCTTGGCTCACTTAGCCCCGCGGTTGTTGCTGACCAAGAACCATCTTCATGAATCATTAGAAAACTATCTGTTGATGGTACTGCCCATTTACCCTGTAAAGAAATCATTTTGTTTAAGGCAATATCTTTTTGACTCATTGAGTCCTCGGAGTGTTGTGACTCATAGGTAATAGAAGAAACGTTGGTACTAACAGCTGTTTCCTTTATTGATGAAAGGGTACTACTGTTTAATGTTGACGAAAAAGAAGACCTTTCCTTTGTTGTGTCACTTTTTTCTCTATTTTGTGTTCCTAAAAAATACCCACCACCAGCAAAAATAATCACCACTAAAATGACAATCACAATATCTCGTTTATCTTTCATGTTATCCTCCAATATGATATGACTAGTTAGATTATCATTATATCATTAAGTATGATGTCAATGTTTACATTATCTGTTTTTTATTAGATTAACTATTTTATTATGTTAAATAATTATAGGTAAATATTATTGAGAATTGTTTTATTGTTTTATTGTTTTATTTTTTTCTATAATCATCGATTTAAACTCTTTCTTTGTGAAGGGATAGGAATATTTATCTGATAGTTCAGATTTTTTAATACAAGAAGAGTTACCTAAAAAAGCGTTATTTATTGGTGCTGGGATTATCTCTTTTGCTTTTACGACAATTGCTAAAGCATTTGGATGCGACGTCACCGTGTTGCAGCATGATGAATTAGTTTTGAAAAATTTTGATCAGGAATTCGTCAGTGAATTGATTGAAATAAATAAAAAACGTGGTGTGTCTTTTTTCTTTAATGATGAAATTGAACGAATATCATCATACTCTTCAATTAGATAAAACAGGGATTCTAGTAGATTCAAATGCTTATACATCAAAAAATTGCAAGCATTAAAAAATTAAAATAACTTTATTTTTAGGCAATTCCATCATGAGTGATTGCCTATTTTTATTGTTCATTTTATAAAGTTATGATACGTTTAATCAAACTAAAAAAGAGGTGTTAGAATGAAAAAAATAATAAGGGTGATGGTGACGTTGATTACAGGAACCGTCTTGTCTACTAATTTTTTCGAAAAATCATTACATGTCAAACCAGTTGATGGTCAACCTAATTGGTATCTGTGGCTTTATCTAGTAGGAATGGTCTTCATTATGGGAGGACTACTTTTAGGGGCAAAAGAATTAATTAGGTATTTATCACGAAAAACAAGCTTCCCTTTTTATCAGTCTCTCACTTATTTTGTACTTGGAGGCGCTACTTTTGTTGCAACTTACAATGGACTTATGAAAGTGAAGCTACTAAATTTCTTAATTGATCCCTATTTTCTGTTGTTTCTTTTTAGCTTAGCTACTTTAGCATGGGCATTGGTATTATTGATTAGTGAACTATTTTCACTATATAAAGATAGACAAACAAAAAATTAAAGTTTATCCTTTGTCCCATAGGAAGTCATCCTCCAACAAGATAGACTGTTATGAGATACTTAATGACCTTAATGGGGTTGACAGCAATTGTATTGGGTTATTATGGTGACTATGATACGAAGCCATTTAATATAACTGATGCAAAAATCATTTATCATTCATTGTAAAAAATCGTTTCAATTAATTTTTAACTAGTTTAATATAAATTAACATAAAAAATAGTTTAGTCATATCAATCCTTTTTAATTAACATAAAATACCATTTAGTGGTATCCTAGTACCAAAAGGAGGTTTTATCATGTCTAACAATCAAAATAATAATCATAATATGCATGATATGCGACATGATTCTATGAAGCATACTGATCACGATATGTCACATATGTCAATGGATCATTCTAAGATGGATATGAGTGATCATCAAATGGCAGGTATGGATCACTCCATGCATATGGGAAATTTTAAAAAGAAATTTTTTGTTTCTCTTATTTTAGCTATCCCTATTATATTATTATCACCTATGATGGGAATGACACTTCCAATTCAAATTAGCTTTACTGGTTCTGAGTGGATTGTCATGGTTTTATCAACTATCTTATTTTTCTACGGTGGCCAACCATTTTTAAGTGGAGCACGTATGGAATTAAGTCAAAAGCAACCAGCAATGATGACACTCATCGCCATGGGGATATCGGTTTCTTATTTTTATAGTTTATATGGGTTTATCATGAATCTTGTTAATCCAACTACTCATGTCATGAACTTTTTCTGGGAGCTTGCGACGTTAATTGTCGTTATGCTACTCGGTCATTGGATTGAAATGAATGCAGTAAGTAACGCCAGCAACTCATTAAAAAAAATTGCGGCATTATTACCAGATAATGTCACAAGAATCACACAATCAGGAAAAGAAGAACAAGTCTCTTTATCTGATGTTCATATTAATGACCAATTGATTGTACGCAGTGGGGATAAAATTCCAGCAGATGGAACGGTTATTAAGGGGAATACCATGGTCAACGAATTTATGATTACAGGTGAATCACAAGGTATTGTAAAAAACATCGATGACAAAGTAATCGGCGGGACCATTAATGGAAATGGAACAATTGAAATAAAAGTGACTGGCACTGGAAAATCCGGCTATATTTCAAAAGTAATGGACATGGTACAACAAGCTCAAAACGAAAAAATTCCACTAGAATCTTTATCAGATAAGGTAGCTAAATGGTTGTTTTATGTGGCATTAGGTAGTGGAATCATTAGTTTTATCATTTGGCTTATCATTAGTAAAGATGTTGGGATAGCATTTGAGCGTATGGTAACAGTTTTAGTTATTGCCTGCCCACATGCACTTGGTTTAGCCATTCCTTTGGTTATTGCTCGTTCAACTTCTCTTGCTGCTCAAAATGGTTTATTATTAAAAAATAAAAAAGCACTTGAAGCAACTAACCATATTGACTATGTTTTCTTAGATAAAACAGGCACCTTAACTCAAGGGCAGTTTGCTGTAACTGGTTTTAACATGATTTCTGATCAGCTATCTGAAAACGAGGCATTAAAAATTATAGGGGCGCTAGAAAAAAATGCTAACCACCCTATCGCTACAGGTATCATGGATTATATTAATCAAAAACAATTGACGCCTTATGATTCATCAGATACTCAAGCTATTTCTGGTGTTGGAGTTACAGCTGTAGTCAATGGAAAAACAGCAAAAATAGTAAATGAAAAAGGATTAACAGATGTGTCTACTCAATTTAATCCTTCAATAAAAAAAGAGTACCAAGAACAAGGAAATACATTGAGTTTCCTAATATATGATGGTTCACTTATTGCCATGATTGCTCTTGGTGATACCATTAAGCCTGAATCTAAAGAGTTTATTGCTAAATTAAAAGAGCAAGGTATCACACCTGTTATGTTAACTGGTGATAATCAACAAGCAGCTGAAACAGTTGCTAAATATCTTGGACTTGATCATTATTATAGTGAGTTATTGCCAGGTGATAAAGAAAAAATTGTGAAAGAATACGTTAATAAAGGTGATAACGTGATGATGGTAGGCGACGGAGTGAATGATGCTCCTAGTTTGATTAGTGCAACAGTTGGTGTGGCTATTGGTGCTGGAACTGACGTAGCTATTGATTCAGCCGATATTGTTTTAACTAATAGTAATCCTGAAGACGTATTAAAATTACTTAACTTGGCTAAGTACACTCGACGTAAAATGATTCAAAATTTATGGTGGGGAGCAGGTTATAATATTGCGGCTATTCCATTAGCTGCTGGAGTCCTTGCTCCAATAGGCATTTTACTAAACCCAGCTGTCGGTGCTATTTTGATGTCATTGAGTACGGTTATTGTCGCTATCAATGCTTTAACGTTACGGATTGGAAAAGAATAATTAAGAAAAAGATTGGGTATTCAATAACAGAAACCCAATCTTTTTTATTATAGTATCAGAAGTCGCAAGTCATCGACGTCTGACCAATTAAATCTCGCAATTTTAGTAAACCAATTTTTGAAACATCAGCTATTTTAGATAAATTATTAAAACTAGTAACAACTTTGAATAAATCAAATAATCTAATTGTTTTAGATGAACCAATTAATGGACTTCACATGTCAGATGTTGATTTTTTGATAGATTTACTGAAATCACTAGTAAGAGATGGTCACACTGTGATTGTGATTGAACACAACTTACAAGTGATTGGGTAATCGACATTGGACCTAGTGGTGGAAAATTTGGTATCCTTACTGCTACACTTTCTTCATTATTTATCCTTAAAAGAAGAAACTTACAATCTCATACGTTTTATTTTTACAATATTACATATTACTAGCCCTAAAGTTTGTTGAATTTAGCTGATACTGTCACAATGATTTAGCTAGCTTAACCCTAAGAAATCCATATTTTTAAGTCCATATCTGCACCAAATAGCCTGAAGTACCAATGATAAACGTCATTTATTAAATTGTTGTACTTAGTTATGACTCATTCGCTTGCATTACCCATTAAATTTATCGTAATTATCATATAAAAATGACGTTTAATCAATAAAATCATCATATAATTACCATAAATTATTAAATGTTTTAAGTTATTATAAACGAATTGAAATATACTAGGAGGAATACAGAATGTGCACAAGTATAACATTACAATCAGAAGATAAAATAAACTTTTTGGCTCGTACCATGGATTTTGGATTTGAATTAAATGGATTACCGATCGTTATACCAAGAAATTATGCATCAACCTTTCATTTTGAAGGTACTTCAAAAACAACCTATGCTTTTGTTGGGACAGGGCAAAAAATCGGTCGTGATTACATGTTTGCTGATGGGGTGAATGAAAAAGGACTTGCTATTGCAGAGCTTTATTATCTTAATGAAGCATCTTATCAAACCAGTCCAGTTGAAGGGAAAATTAATTTAACTCAAGACGAATTTTTAACATGGGTACTTGGGCATGTTGCAAGCATTGATGAATTAAAAGAAGTCATAAAGCAAGTAGAGATGATTGGAGTAAGCAACCCCTTATTATCTGTTATGTCACCACTACATTTTATCGTGTCAGATAAAACCGGAAAATGCGTTGTGATAGAAACAAATAATGAGACGCTAACCATCAAAGATAATCCAGTTGGAGTCATGACAAATAGTCCAACACTTGAATGGCATTTAACGAATTTAAATAATTACTTATTTATCAAACCAACAAATTATCAACCAAAAAAATTTGAAGACTATACCATTAAACCTTTTGGACAAGGATCAGGAACATATGGTTTACCAGGTGGGTTAACATCACCAGAGCGGTTTGTGCGTGCAACTTATATGAAAACATACGCAGAAAAAGGAAAAAATGAATCTCAAGCTCTAAATAGCATCTTTCACATTTTAAACACTGTGACCATTCCTAAAGGAGTAAACATTGAAGACGATGGTCACTATGATTATACGCAATATCGTGCGGCATTTAACTTAAATAGTGCCACTTATTACTTTAATCCATACTATACACAGGAAGTATTTTCAGTAGAACTAACGGAAGATTTGTGCTCAAAAGATGACGCTACTGTATTTTCAGTATCACAAGATTTTTCTATCACAAAATTAAACTAAAGACGAAAGAGCGTTTAAAAATAACGCTCTTTTTATGATGCAACGAAATCAATTAAGAAAGAGGAGGAAGATGAACCATGTATTTAGAGCATGCGGCAAGGTATGTTAATGATGTAGAAACAATGAAAGCGTTCTATGAAAGCTATGTTAATGCCACAGCAAACGAAAAATATCATAACCCAAAGACAGGATTAGCAACTTATTTTCTCTTATTTGAAACAGGTGCATGATTAGAAGTAATGACAAGATCTGATAAAGTAGACATCTTAACGTCACAAATGGATACAAGGTATTAAGCGGTACGCTAATAACAGGGGACGGCTGTCATTTTAGATCCAGAAAACAATCAAATTGACATTACAGGTTAAAAAAAGGCTGACTAAAAAGTTCTAAAATAGAAAAAATCACTTTTGGGTCAGCCTTTTTTTATATTCCTAATCTGAAATCTGCTAACGTATTGCCAATCTCATCTGTTGTTATGCCAATATATCGTTTCGTCACTTTTTCAGAACTATGATTAAATATTTCCATTAATGTTGCAATATCTCGTGTTTTTCGGTAATAATGATAACCAAATGTTTTTCTAAGAGAGTGAGTGCCAATATCTTTTCTTCCTAAATTATCGGCGATTTTTTGATACTGTTTATACACCGTGTTTACTTTCAAGTGTCCACCTTGTTGACGACTTGGAAACAACCACTCATCATCGTCTTTTCCTTTAATGTACTCTGCAATGGCATCTTGTAAATTATCAAGATACAATACTTTTCGTTTCCCAGTTTTTCTTTCAACAATGATCGGACGCTTTTCATATTTGATATCTC
The DNA here is from genome assembly GCF_022655055.1 of Vagococcus sp. CY52-2. Lineage (NCBI taxonomy): Bacteria > Bacillati > Bacillota > Bacilli > Lactobacillales > Enterococcaceae > Vagococcus > Vagococcus changpingensis. The sequence goes on from NZ_CP093384.1 coordinate 996,751, forward strand.
TTACTTTTAGTTTCACAATATCCGACATCCTTAATCCATTGTTAATCCCAAAAATAAATAGAAAGGTATCGCGTTCTGGATAGTTTGTTCTTCTAAGCCAAAATAAAAAATCATCTATCTCAGTTTGACTACGTAATGGTTGAACATTATACGACATTTTTACCACTCTTTTCTCTAAAATTTACAGTTCACTATTTTTATTATATAATAACATAATAATGAACTTAATAATATAGAATTTTAAACACTTGATAAATCAATACTTAAGTTCATGATTTTACATAATATAGTGAACTCAAATAAAAATTAATTAATTTTCGTGTTTACCACAGGACGATTCTAAGCACTTTAAATTTTTAAAGATGGACAATTATCCAAACAAACGCTTAAAATCATTATTTGGGAATTAGGAGGAAATGATGAAGTTAATACCAATCGAACAAATAGATATTCCAACCATTAAACACTTTAAAGAGTCATTCAATCAAACCCAGAACATTATACACGGTGCCAATCAATTACAACGATCAAAAAACATCAATCAATGGTTACGAGATGTCGCAATTTTAAAAACAAAAGATTACAAACAATCGGTTCAAACAACACACTATGCACTCATCAATCACTTAGGTGAAATGGTTGGCATCTCTGATGTCAAACATCATCTAACTCCTTATCTACAAAAAGAAGGTGGACACATTAGTTATAGCATTTCACCTGCTTATCAAGGAAAAGGTTATGGAACATTATTACTTAAAGAAACGCTAAAAAAGGCACATATGTTAGAATTAAAAAAAGTACTGCTAACTTGTAAAGAAACTAACATTGCATCTAAAAAAGTGATTGAAAACAACCAAGGTATCTACCAATACACTATAGTGATAAACCAATCCAAAGTAGAACACTATCTCATTCATTTGGATAACAATAATTATATTATGTAAACCAAATAGTGTGTTTTTAAAAAAGATAGCATAAATCAAATGTTATGTTAATTATTTTATTGACAACCTCTCATTTAACTACTATACTTAACTCAATCTTACATCAGTTTGGAGTGGAAATATCATGAAAACAACTCATATAATAAAAAGTCCACAACTGAATAATTACTACTTTAGCTATTTTAGATAGGTTTGTGTTCATCAATGTGTGGATACAAACAACCCAAGTTTGTATCTATGATGGCTAAGGAAATTTAGATTGATTTCAAAACCCACATAGATCTTAAAAAATCTATGGTGGTGTTTTACATATACTGTATATTAAGTATAAGGATGTTCACTGTAGAATTTTTTAAGTCTACGTGAGCATCTTTTTTATTAGGAGGAATTTAAAAACATGTCATGTATTGAAGTGAATGGGCACACTAGATTAGCAGGATTTTTCGCTAGTCCCGCAAAGCATAGTTTATCTCCAATATTGCATACCACATCATTTGAAGAACTCGGTATCAATGCTGTTTATCTAGCATTTGATATTAAACCAGACCAACTGACCACAGCAATTAACTCGATTCGTACATTAAATATGATGGGAGTTAACTTATCAATGCCACATAAAGTTAACGCTCTACCACTCATGGATGAATTGTCTAAAGAAGCGACTTTGATAGGTGCGATTAATACAATTGTTCATAAAGGTGGTAAGTTAATAGGACATAATACAGATGGATTTGGTTTTATGGAAAGTTTGCGTGTTAATCAAATTCCTATTAAAAATCAAACGATGACGATTTTAGGAGCAGGTGGCGCAGCAACAGCTATTTTAGTCCAAGCAGCACTCGATGGTTTTAGTGACATTCACATTTTTAGTCGACTGGGTAATCGGTTTGATGAAATGAAAAAAAAGATTCTGGAATTATCTAATATAGTAGACTGTAAGATAACGCTGACGGATTTATTTGATTCACAGACTTTAAAAGAAGCCATTACTAGATCACATATACTCGTTAACTCAACCAGTGTTGGCATGATTAATGATGAGTCCTTAATTGAGGATGAGTCACTATTACGAAAAGACTTGGTTGTCTATGACGTGATTTATAACCCAAGAAAAACCAAACTCTTAAAACAAGCAGAGAAAAAAGGCTGCCAAACCATTAATGGGCTTGATATGTTATTGTATCAAGGAGCAAAGGCGTTTAATCTATGGACAAACCAAGATATGCCTATTGAAAAAGTAAAACACATAATAGAAAAAGCATAAAGAAAGAAGGAAATCTCATGATCGTTATTATGAAATTAGGTGCAACAAGTGAGCAAATTAATCAAGTCGTAAAAAGAATTGAAGAAAGTGATTTAGAAGTTCAAGTCAACACTGGTGAAGAACAAGTCATTTTAGGAATTAAAGGTGATACACGAAATATTCAAGATATTGCGTTCAACAGTTATGATGGGGTAGATAAAACTGTTCGTATTACCAACACATATAAACTAACTTCTCGTGAATTTCATCCAGATAACACAGTAGTTGATGTTGATGGGTTAAAAATTGGTGATGGAAGTTTCGTTACAATGGCTGGTCCATGTTCAATCGAAGGATTAGACCAAATTCGTGAAACTGCTCGTATCGCAAAAGCTGGTGGTGCATCTATCTTACGTGGTGGCGCGTTCAAACCTCGTACTTCTCCATACGCTTTCCAAGGTTTGGAAGAAGAAGGATTAAAATACATTAGACAAGCAGCTGATGAGTTTGATATGAAAGTTATTACAGAAGTGATGGATGAAGCTCATATTGATATGGTTGCTGAATACTCTGATATTTTACAAATTGGTGCTAGAAACATGCAAAACTACAAATTACTTAGCGCTGTGGGACAGACTGGTAAACCAATTGGCTTAAAACGTGGGATTGCTGGAACGATTGATGAGTGGTTAAATGCTGCAGAGTACATTGCTGTTGCTGGAAAAAGTGATGTTATCTTTATCGAGCGTGGTATCCGTACTTACGAAACAGCGACACGAAACACGTTTGATTTAAGTGCCATCCCTATTATTAAAAAATTAAGCCACTTCCCTATTATTGCTGATCCTAGTCATGGTACTGGTGTATGGGACTTAGTGACACCAATGGCAAGAGCTAGTGTCGCTGCAGGAGCTGATGGCATGATCGTTGAAATTCACCCAGATCCAGCAAATGCTTGGTCAGACGGACAACAATCATTAAATGAAAAAACTTACTTACGAATGATGGACGAAGTCAATGTATTAGTTAAAGCAATGGAAGAAATTAAATCACTATAAACTAAAGGAGTCTTTTGCATGATTGAAGTAAATTTACCAAATCACCATTATAAAATTGAGGTTCAACGAGGTCTTTTAAAATCTTGTGGGCAATGGGTGGCAAATATTTGGCGACCACAACGAGTAGCGATTATCACAGATGAAACTGTCGCAGAACTTTATGGTGAGGATGTGGCTGATAATTTAGTTGACCACGGCTTTGATGTTACCATGCTTGTTGTCCCACCAGGCGAAGAAAGCAAATCACTAGAAAAAGCGACACTTTTATATGATGCGCTAGCTGATAACGGCTTTACACGTAGTGATGGTGTCATTGCCTTAGGTGGAGGTGTCATTGGGGATTTAGCAGGATTTGTTGCCTCAACCTATATGAGAGGAATTCATTTCTTGCAAATTCCAACGACCTTACTAGCACAAGTTGATTCAAGTATTGGTGGAAAAACGGCAGTTAACACAAAAAAAGCGAAAAACCTTGTCGGAACGTTTGCGCAACCTGATGGTGTTTTAATTGACCCAAATGTTTTAAAGACATTGGAAATGAGACGTGTCAGAGAAGGTATCGCGGAAATCATCAAATCAGCTGCCATTGCAGATAAACAGCTTTGGGATTACTTAGGAACACTAAAAAATGAAGAAGATTTACTCAATCATGCAAAAGAAGTCATTCATGCCTCTTTAGAGGTAAAACGTCATGTTGTGGAAGAAGATGAATTTGACCATGGTAGTCGACTAACGCTTAACTTTGGACATACAATTGGTCATGCGATTGAAAAAACATCTGGTTATGGCGTCATTAGTCATGGTGAGGGGGTTAGCTTAGGTATGGTCATGATTTCGACTCGTGCCGAAGCGTTTAACCAATCACCTAGAGGCATTACCAAAGAATTAATTACCATGTTGACGAAATTTCATTTACCAACACGTATCGCGTTAAATCGTGAGACAATTTTTGAAGCCATTACGCATGATAAAAAAGCACGTGGGAACACACTAAAAATAATATTATTAAAACAAATTGGCAAAGCCAAAATCGTAGATATACCAATTGAACAAATGAAAGATTACATTATCGAGGAGGAAGTTTAGTGAGATATATTACAGCTGGTGAATCTCATGGTCCTGAACTAACAGCAATTATTGAAGGACTTCCTGCAGGATTACCTTTAACTGCAGATGACATAAACAAAGAATTAATTAGACGTCAAACAGGATACGGTCGTGGTGGGCGTATGCTGATTGAAACAGACCGTGTTAGAATCACGTCAGGTTTACGTCACGGAAAAACATTAGGTTCTCCTATTACACTAGTCGTTGAAAACAAAGACTGGAAGAACTGGACAAAAGTTATGGGGATTGAAGAGGTGCCTGAAAAGCAAAAGAAAATACGTCGTGTCGCTAGACCTAGACCAGGACATGCTGATTTAGTTGGTGGCATGAAATACCACTTCAATGATTTAAGAAACGTGTTAGAACGCTCATCTGCACGTGAAACAACGATGCGAGTGGCAATCGGTGCAATTGCTAAAAAAATTCTTTCTGAATTAGACATTGACGTTGCTGGTCACGTCACCATGCTTGGTGGTATTAAAGCAACAGTGCCAGATGGATTAACTGTCTCAGAAATTCGTGAAATGTCAGAACAATCAGATGTACGTGTGGTAGATGCCACGGTTGAACAAGACATTCGTGATTTAATTGATGAAACAAAGAAAAAAGGTGACACAATTGGTGGTGTCGTTGAAGTATTAGTTGGTGGAGTTCCTGCAGGATTAGGAAGTTATGTCCAATGGGATCGAAAACTAGATGCGAAAATCGCTCAAGCTGTTGTGAGTATCAATGCCTTTAAAGGGGCTGAATTTGGTGTTGGCTTTGAAGCAGGTGTGTTACCTGGCTCTCAAGTCATGGATGAAATTCTTTGGGATGAAAAGAATGGTTACACAAGACGAAGCAATAACTTGGGTGGTTTTGAAGGCGGTATGACAAACGGCGAGCCGATTGTTGTCCGTGGGGTTATGAAACCTATTCCGACTTTATATAAACCTCTGCAAAGTGTTGATATTGATACAAAAGAGCCATACAAAGCCAGTATCGAACGCTCTGATAGTACAGCAGTTCCGGCTGCAAGTGTGGTAGCTGAAAATGTCGTAGCCACTGTTGTAGCCAATGACATTCTTGAAAAATTTGAGAGTGATTCATTTGAAGAGCTTGTTCAATCAGTAAAAGAATACAGAGAGTACACTAAAAACTTTTAGTCGCTAGGAGGATGTGTATGACTGGAAAAACAATCATGATTGTTGGTCTAGGACTAATCGGTTCTTCCTTGGCTAAATGTATAAAAATTGACCATCCCAATGCTCAAATTATTGGTTGGGATTATTCTGATAGCACAAAACGAATTGCTAAAAAAATTGACATTGTAGACGAGATTCCTCATTCATTTGAAGAGGGTGCCGAAATATCAGATGTTATTATTTTAGCCACACCTGTGTCAATTTCAATCGATTATTTAAATCAACTAGCCTTACTTTCATTAAAAGAAAACCTCTTAGTAAGTGACACAGGTAGTACCAAAAAAGACATTATGCAACAAGCCAAAGAGATGCCATTTGACTTTATCGGTGCTCACCCAATGGCGGGTTCACACAAGTCTGGTGTCACAGCCGCTGATGAGAACTTATTTGAAAATGCTTATTTTATTATAACGAACGATCGACACATAAACCGTGTGGAGGAGTTAACACAACTATACAGCGGAACTCATGCCAAATACGTGGAACTAACATCTGATGAGCACGATGAGATTACAGCAATGCTATCTCATTTGCCACATATTATCGCATCAGGTTTAGTCAATCAAGCCGATGCCTTTAATCAAGAACACCCAAGAGCCAAACAATTAGCGGCTGGAGGATTTCGTGATATTACTAGGATTGCCTCATCTGACCCGAAAATGTGGACGGATATCTTAATGAGTAATCGCACCACACTTGTACAAGAGCTTGATGATTGGCAAAAGCAAATGAGTCAAGTTAAACAGTGGTTATTAAGTAAAGACTCTGATGCCATTTATGATTTTTTTGAACGGGCAAAAGAAACCCGTGATCAGATTCCAATCCACCAAAAAGGGTCAATCCCGGCATTTTATGATTTGTTTGTAGACGTGCCAGACAAACCCGGGATTATTGCTGAAGTAACGGGGCTTTTAGGAGAAGCCAATATCTCAATCATCAACTTAAAAATATTAGAAACAAGAGAAGATATTATCGGCGTGTTGCAGGTTAGTTTTAAAAATGACCATGATTTATTGCAAGCAAAAGAGTGCATTGCAACATACACGGATTATGTCTGTCGAACACAATAGGAGGAAATGACACTATGAAATTAATCTCAGCTAGTCCATTAAATGGAACCATACACGTTCCTGCTGATAAATCTATTTCACATCGAAGCATTATGTTTGGTGCGATTTCAGAAGGTACCACAACCATCAAAAACTTCTTACGAGGAGAAGACTGTTTGAGTACACTTAACGCGTTTAAAAGTTTGGGTGTGCCAATCACAGATGATGGCGAAACCATTCGTGTAACAGGTGTAGGCTTTGATGGTCTAAAAAAACCAGCTACAGCACTTGATTTAGGTAATTCTGGTACCACAATTCGTTTAATGATGGGGATTTTGGCGAAGCAGTCATTCGACACGGTTTTATTTGGTGATAAGTACCTAAACAAACGCCCAATGAATCGCGTCATGTTACCACTTAATCAAATGAATGCTAATCTATCAGGGCATGATAATAGTGAATATCCTCCTATTCACATTTCAGCAAATAATCAACTAACACCCATCACTTATCACATGCCAGTAGCAAGTGCTCAAGTGAAATCTGCTATTTTGTTTGCAGCCTTGCAAGCTGATGGTGAGACAACCATTATCGAAAAAGAACCCACTAGAAATCATACTGAAGAGATGATTCGACAATTTGGTGGGACTATCACAACAGATGGAAAAGACATTCGTATGACAGGTCCACAACGATTAGTTGGACAAAATGTTACTGTGCCTGGCGACATTTCATCTGCGGCGTTCTTTTTAGTTGCCGGAGCTATTGTCCCGAATAGTGCAATCGTGCTCAAAAACGTGGGAATTAACCCAACCAGAATAGGGATTCTAGATGTTTTAGAAGAGATGAATGCCGATGTGGTGATTAGTGAAGAAGATCATGCTAACCAATCAGCCACCCTCACTGTTAAAACAAGTAGTTTAACTTCTACTACAATTAGTGGGGATATTATACCTCGTTTGATTGATGAAATTCCAATTATTGCTTTGCTTGCAACACAAGCAAATGGTCAAACAGTCATTAAAAATGCTGAAGAACTAAAAGTAAAAGAAACCAATCGTATTGACGCAACAGCTGAAGAATTAAGAAAACTTGGTGCAGATATTACGCCAACAGAAGATGGGTTAATCATCAATGGCCCATGTCAATTGCACGGTGGAAACGTATCAAGTCGAGGGGATCATCGTATCGGGATGATGCTTCAAATTGCTGCGTTACTAACTGATGAAGACGTTGTGATGGAAAAATCAGAAGCTGTTTCAGTATCTTATCCAGCCTTTTTTGAGGATGTCACACGACTTTCAAGAGGTGATTATTAAAATGACGCTCGTTTTAATAGGCTTCATGGGAGCAGGAAAAACCACAGTTGGTAATGTATTAGCAAATAAAACAGCAACCAAGCAAATTGATTTAGATCAGTGTATTGTCGAAAAAATTGGGATGCCTATATCTGAGTACTTTGATAAGCATGGAGAAGAATCTTTTAGAGAGCTTGAAACCGCTATGTTAAAAGACTTTCTAAACACACCTGGTATTTTATCGCCAGGTGGTGGGGTAATTTTAAAAGAAGAAAATCAAGCGTTATTAAAAGAACAGGCTACAGTCGTTTATTTACAAACAGATTTAGATGAATTATTACGTCGAATCGAGCAAGATACGACAAATTATCGTCCGTTGTTGCATAATAAAACAATAGAAGAGGTGAAAGATATCTTTTTACCTCGAATTCCCATTTACGAAGAAATTGCTGATCATATTGTTGATACCACGAATAAAACACCGGAAGAAATCGCTGATGTTATTTTAGAATTAGTAGGTGATTAAATGGAAGTTGGTTATTTAGGACCAAAAAACTCGTTTACATACAAAGCAGCATCATATTATTTTGATGATTCATCATTACAACCTTATGCAAGCATTACAAATTGCTTAAATGCCTTGAAGAAGAATCAAGTTGATTATGCTGTTGTGCCGATTGAAAACTCATTGGAAGGGTCTGTTCACACAAGTATGGATGGGCTCTTTCAACAAAAAGATATCACTGTTTGTCGTGAAATCATTTTACCAATACAACAAAACTTATTAGTGAATGATTTGACGATCATTCCTAAAAAAATCTTGTCACATCCACAAGCTCTCGCACAATCACAACAATTTTTAGAAACATATTACCCAGATGTATTGATAGAACAGGTGCCATCAACCACATTTGCTGCAGAATACGTGGCTGAACACCCGTCTGAATCAGTTGCAGCAATAGCCTCAAAAGAAGCAGCAAGTGAATATGGTTTAGAAATCTTGTCAGCAGGTATTCAGGACAATCGCTTTAATCAAACACGTTTTTGGTTATTGGGTAAAGAGCCATTTAATCAAGATGAGTACCAACCGCAAAAAATGACGCTATTTATGACATTACCTAAAAATGCGCCAGGAATCTTACACAAAGTCCTTTCAGCGTTTGCTTGGCGTGAAATTGATTTAAGTAAAATAGAATCTAGACCACTAAAAACTGAGTTAGGTGAGTATTACTTTATTATAGATGTACCAATTCATGACAATATCAAGCTAGTTGAATATGCGCTTGAAGAAATCACATTATTAGGTGCTAAATATCAGCAGTTAGGTTATTATCCCATCGTCATAAAGGAGTGAAGTGAGTGTTAATTAATTGCGAGAACGTGTCGTTTATAAGAGATAAGCAACCAATATTACAGCATATAAACTGGCAAATGAATGACCATGAAAATTGGGCAATTTTAGGGTTAAACGGTTCAGGTAAAACAACACTACTCAAACTAATTACAGGATATGATTGGCCTTCAAGTGGAAAGTTAACCGTTCTGGGTGAAACATTTGGAAAGACTTCCATCCCTGATTTAAAGAAAAAAATAGGGTGGGTCAGCTCAGATTGTTTTGATTGCAAGAGCGTTGATGGCTAAACCTGAGCTACTGATATTTGACGAACCTTGTAATGGACTTGATTTGTTTGCAAGACAATCCATGTTAGAATAAATTGATAGCATTGCACAAGACAAACAACCGAAAGGATTAATCTTTGTTACTCATTATATAGAAGAAATTCCAGTAAGTTTTGATTATATATTATTAATTAAAGATGGAAAAATATTTGCAAAAGGATTAAAATCAGACGTCTTAACGCCTGATTTTTTAACACGATTTTATGACAATTCTGTTGAAGTTATTAAATTACCAGATAATCGACTAACCATTATACCAAAAAGTTCTAAGTAATTACTTTAGAGCTTTTTATTTTGTTGTCATTAGGAAGAGTGGTGTATTATCTTGTCGATAAAAAATTATTTTGATTTGGTTTACATAAGATATATTAAACTAAACTAAGATATATATTTAAAATAAAACAAATATATATCATATATCAAAAAATTATACGTTCACAGATACATTTAATATTCTTTTTATGTATTTTTTAGTTGAGATAACGCTTTATTTTTGACTTTAGATTGTATATAAAATACAATATTACTATAAATAGTTAGAAAGGAGTTCTGATATGAACATTTACAAAAAAGTGTTTATTTTGATAAGTATATTATTATTAATTCCACTTTTATTTACTAATGTTATACAAAATCAATACTTAGCAAATCTTTCTTTTAAGCTTATTCAAATGGAAAATTATCCTTTTGTGGGTTCTTATATTCCATTTTATCTATTTTGGGGAAGCATTCTGGTGATCATATTCTTAATCATTTTATTCTGTTTTATTCTCTTATATCCTAGGAATAAAACAGAAGTCTATTTTTCTAAATCTAAAGGCAGTCTTTCTATTAAGAAAAATGCTGTTGAACAATTTGTATCTACTATTTTGACTCAAGAGCCTTGGTTAAAAAATCCTAAAGTGTCTGTCACAATGAAAAAGAAGAAGATTAAAATTTTTATATCATGTAACTGTTCTAATATTAACTCTAATCTAGTTGATAAAACAAGCGAATTATCTCATCGTATAAGACAGGAATTTTCAATCTTTCTAGGGATCGATGATCCTAAACAAGTATCAGTTGAAATAAAACAAGTTTCAAATAAAAAAGCTAGTAATCCACGTGTTATTTAAGGAGGATAAGAAAATGGAAGATTTTATAAAAAAATATAGGTTTCCTATTTTGGGAGCTCTCATTGGCCTAGGCTTAGCTATATCATTTTTTAGTTTAGGATTTTTTAAAACAATTATCCTTATTATTTTAACGTTACTAGGTGCTTGTATCGGTTATTACCTTCAAAGAAATAATTTTTTGAAGAAATAAAAAAATAACAATAAATAAATTGGAGGAATCAATCATGGAAAACAAAGGAACACAAGTAGAAGTAAAAAAATCAGAGTTAAAAGGTGAATTAACATTTGAAGACAAAGTTATTCAAAAAATTGTTGGTATTTCATTGGAAACTATTCCTGGTTTATTAACAATTAATGGTGGATTTTTTTCAAATTTAGCAGATAAGATTGTTAATAATAATGATGTAACTTCAGGAATTGATGTTGAAGTAGGAAAAAAAGAAGTTGCTGTTGATTTAGATATCGTTGCAGAATATGGTGTAGATATTTCAAAAATATACGAAGACATCAAACGAGTGATTGAAAAAGAAGTAAAGCATATGACGAGTCTAGAAGTTATAGAAGTAAATGTTAATGTCGTAGATATTAAAACAAAAGAACAATACGAAGAAGATAGCGTTACTGTTCAGGATAAGGTGAGTGACGCTACAAGTGAAGTTTCAGACTTTGTTTCTGATCAAACTAACAAAGTCAAAAAAGTGTCTTCTAAAGGAGCAACAAAAGTAAAAGAAGCAACTGAGCCCAGAGTAGAATAATAATATTTTTAGATGAGGAGTGATATATATGGGATTCATTTGGTCATTAATAGTAGGTGGAGTTATCGGAGCTATAGCAGGTGCTATAACAAGTAAAGGAAAATCTATGGGATGGATTGCTAATATTATTGCTGGTTTAATTGGTTCTTCAGTTGGCCAATCTTTATTTGGTTCATTTGGACCATCTTTAGCCGGAATGGCTATTATTCCATCAATCATTGGAGCAGTTATTGTTGTGGCTGTCGTGTCATTATTTACTGGTAAAAATAGCTAACAAAATAAATACAAAGATGAAGCAAAAGATAAATTAAATAAATAATAAAACTAATTAAAATATCCTACAATTTTTATACTACATAAATAAAAAATGTTCTCTTAAGTAAAATTTAGCTTAAGAGAACATTTTTTTGGATACACATAAGCACATATCTTAATTATTCTTATATTTTTCTCTCTCATTAGCATAAAATTTATCAAATGTTAAGTAATGATTTAATTTCCGACCAAATTGTTACGTCTGTCAAAACATAAAAAAACACCTACCTAGAATAAAAAATACCTTCAGATTCTCTTAATCTAGCGGCCTATTAGAGAGCTCTATTAATAATATAAAATTAATTAACCGAATAGCTATAGCTATAAAAATTTCAAAACTATAAATATAGAATTTAACTAAATTTTAAAGACAAACAAATAAGCAACGAAAACCAATTGGCTTCTGATACTTAAAATCACTATATTGTACTCATCCACATCATTTGATGTAAAGCCAGGATATTTTGAAATAGTTTTAGAAGAAATGGAGCGCATTAAAAAAGTTGATACCATAATATTTGTATTTTCGATTTATTGGCACAGTTTACTAGCTATGTTAAAAGGATGTATAGATAGAGTATTCAATTATGGTTTTTCATATGGAAACGGCAATAAATTACCGATCAATAAAATTAGATGGGTTCCTATAGCTGGAAATACTCGCAAGAAGTATAAAAAAAGAGGATATGACCTAAATATTGAACATAAACTTAATATAGGAATAGCAGATTATGCAGGTGTCAAAGACTCTGAAGTTAATTACATTTGGAACAGTTTAGGTGAATATATTGAAAATGAATCACAATCTACTTACTTTGATAATCTAATGAAAAAAAGCATTTGATTATGAAAAAATATATAAAAAATACTCTATTCTTTATTTAATAAAAGAATAGGAATCGTTTTAACTTGTCTAGAACATTTAATTCCATATTAAGAAAAAAGTAGATATAGATTCGAAGATGTTTCAGAATCTAATCCTGCCAAATAATGTTTGGGTATAATATAGTTTTAAATTTACAGCCAGAAAATTTAAAATTATAAAAAGCTCTCAGAAACTTATAAAACTGAGAGCTTTTTCATTATCAACATAACAACATGAAATCAGATTCAACAATAATAGACTAGGTACTAAATTTTCATGAATAATTATTTTATCAATTTGGTTTACATAATATATATTAAACGAAGTTGTTTTAGGGATTAAAATCTACCAGATATACCATGTTATTCATAAAACACATCATCAGCATGAGTCATTCAATTAATTAACCATATATAAGTTTATTTAACTAAATAAAACCTATATAACTTAATATGACTTCTAGTATTATTATATTAACATGACTACATGATGAAGTTTATTTATATTATATGATAGTTAAAAATATTAAGTATTCATAATTCATGATTATTTATATAGTTTAATTGGTTATCTAATTACTATTAAATAACAAATATCTTATATATTTACTATAATAATAAAGCTGATTAATACTCTTATTAATCAGCTAAATAACTTATATAATATTGATTTAACCTAAGTAAATAGAACTCTATCAAACATTTTAAAGATTCATAGATACTTTTTTACCTTTCTTGAAAGTATCATCTTTCAAGAAAGGTAAAATATATTATTATTTTAAAATAACAATATATCATTAGTTTCATTGACTTATTTAAAAATAAAGGATATTATATATACAAACATACGTTTGGAGGTTATCTTATGTCTCAAGAAAAAAATATCAATCGATTAGAATTGGAATTACAGACTCTTCCCTTCTTTGTTCATGAATATGTACAAAAAAAAAGCATTGTTCCCTATTCTGTCACCACTCTATATGAATATTCTAAAGAATTTCGTCGCTTTTTTGACTGGTTAAAACATGAGTCTCTTATTTTTTCAGATACTGCTAGTATCACACTTGAAGAAATGAATCATTTAACATATGAAGATGTCGAATTATATAAAGGCTACCTTCTTTCATCACCACGTCTTGGAACAAGCTCAGACGGAAGGCTAAGAAGTCATGTAAGTATTCAGCGCTCCATTACAGCGTTAAAATCATTATTTCAATTTTTAGCAACTCAAACAGAAAATCAAGATGGAAAACCATATATACAACAAAATATTATGTTAAAAATAGATAATGTTAAAACTGGACGAACACTTCAAGATAGATCACGAGCAATCGAAAAGAAAATTTTAATAGGTGATGAATCTCTAGAATTTATTGAGTTTATTGATACGTCTTACGAAAATTTATTAACTAGTCATCAAGCAAAGTATGCGTTTAAACGAAATAAAACACGTGATTTGGCGATTATTGCTCTATTTTTAGGTACTGGAATTCGTCTATCTGAATTAGTCAATATGAATGTGTCAGATTTGGATATCTCTAATATGGAAGCGACTGTTATTCGTAAAGGCGGATTTAAAGACACCACAATGATTTCTTCTGTTTTTATGGAATACATTAGTGAGTACGCTAAAGAACGCCACACTCTCTATCATCCAGAAAGAACTCAAAAAAGTTTATTTCTTTCACTCTATCGAGGAAAAGCACAACAAATCGATCAATCAACTGTTGAAAAATTAGTGGCAAAATATAGTAGTGCTTTTAAAACACGTATTACACCACATAAATTACGACATACGGTAGGAACACAACTCTATAAAAAAACAAATAGTTTACTGACCGTCTCTCACCAACTAGGACAGACAGGAACGAGTGCTACTGCTCTATACACTCATTTAGTTGATGAAGAAAAAAGAGAAGCAATTAATGATTTATGGACTAATTAAAGTCATTCATTCTTTGAATGGCTTTTTGTATCTAAATTATGATTAAATGGTCTCATCATTATGACGTATTTTTGTTATAATTATTTTTATAAATCGAAATATGACTAAGGAGTTGCATTATGTCTCAAAAAAAATATCGAATTGACATACCAGCCTCGTTTATTGATGAAAATAAGTTAGAAAGCGATAAAGTTTTACAAGTTAGAAAGGAAGATAATCGTCTCATTCTTGAAAAACCAATGATTGTTAAAAATAATGAAGCAATTTCACTTAAGTATTTCATTTATCCATCTATTGTGATGACACTAATATTTTGTTATTCTATTTACCAAAAATCTCTTGAACAAATTCCTTTAACTGGTAATTTTTCTATTGCTAGCCATTTAATTTATTTAGGATTAATTAGTGGTATGTGTTCTTTTTCTTACTTTTTTATTAAAGGAAAACGAAATCCTAAAAACAAATCAACATTGGATATCTATTGGCGAAATGTCCCTACTATTATTTTTTCATTTACTGTGACATTAGCCCTCTTGTTGTCTTCATTCTTTTGGATGATTAGTAAACTATTTGTTGGAGCTAGCTTTGATGAATTTACTGCAATAGCTATCTTTTTTATGTTTGCCTGTATTATTAATTATTTTATGATTTATTCTGCTAACATATTTACTTCATCAATGATTGTGTCTTTATTAATAGCAGTGATTATTGGGGGTGTTTTTTTTGCTATGTTAACAAATAGTCAAAGCAAGTGGTGGCAACATAACTTTAGTTACCTTGGAACAAATGAAGCGATAAGGAGTTGGCCATTTAATTTAACGCTTATTTTAGCTTCTTTACTAATGATTGCTTTAGTTGATTATTTGTTCGTTAACTTAAAAAATCATGGCTATCATGGAAGAGGTATCACTATTTTACGTATTTTGATGATATTACTTTCTCTTTCATTAGGTGGTGTTGGCTTCTTTCCTAATAATGAAGGCGTCTGGCATGAATTACACAATCATGCTGCTAACCTTTTAGTATTTATTATCATCCTTCTTATTATAGGGATAAAATGGCTTTTACCCAAAGTCACAAAAGAATTTTTGATTGTCTCCTATGGAATAGCTATCATTTTATTAGTAGCAAATTTTCTATTTGAAACGATTGGTTATTTATCACTTACTGTTTTTGAAATTATTGCGTTTGGATTAGCTTTTAGTTGGATTTTATTATTATTACAACATATTAATCGACTATGTGCTTATGAAAATGATGTGATTTTAGTTAAATTAGAAGAGATTACTAAATAAAGAGATGTGAAGGGGGGTACCTTCACATCTCTTTATGATTGTTTTTTAAATGCTTGATAGTACTCATTTAATAATTCTAGCATCTGTTGTCCAATTGTTTGATAGTCTTTGGTTGGTAAATTTGCTTCAGATACACGTAAGTCACCCGGATTAGCTCCAAATCCAACGCCATCCATCAAAACAATTCCATTTTTTTGCGCAAGATTAATTAAAAAATCAATTTGTTCATAATGAGTTTTTAAATAATGACTAAACTCAGCCCCATATTTTTCTTCTGCCAAATGATAAATATTAATCATTGAATAATACTTAGCATTTTTGGAACTGTCATCTTTAGCATAATTTAAAGCAGCATGTAATTTTTCGTAACGTTCATTTACTAATTTTTTTGAAGCCTCGATATAATCATCACTTATGTCTGATACAACTAAATGAGTTAAACTAAATAAAGCTTCCATAATTTGCGATGGTGTTGATAATCCTGCAATATGATATAACCCAATCGACCGGCTATCTGCTACCATTCGATCAATAAAACTCATTTCTTCAGTATCTAATACGACAAGATGATAACGTTTATTTAATTTATCTTGTTCTTCCTTAGGCAACTCTTTAATTAACTTATCAAAGACATTTTCTTTATGTAATCCAATGATACCTAGTCGCCATCCTGTTGCACCAAATAATTTTGAGTAAGAGTACACTAATAATGTATTAAAAGGAACAACAGAATAGACTGTTTGAAAATCATTAACAAACGTGCCATAGACATCATCCGTAATAATCATTAAATCAGGGTTATTCATCACTGCTTTTTTTATTTCTTTTAATGCTGTATCATCTAGTGCTTTTGATCCAGGATTACTTGGATTAACTAGGAAAAAAGCTTTTAGCTCTGGATCATTTAGTTTATCAATAGTCGCTGGATCTATTTCCCAATTATGTTCCTCTTTAGAACTTAAATCTAACTCAACTAGTTCATAATCATTTAACACAGGAATTTGTAAATAGGGAGTAAAAATTGGGGTATTAATTGCAATTTTATCACCAGGTTTGATTAACTTGTTTTCTTTTAAAGAATTAAACGTATAAACAATGGCAGCACTCCCTCCTTCTGTAGGAAAAAGAGTGGTATCATTTGCTAAGTCTACTCCATTATATAAAACACTTTGCAAGTATTGATTTAATATCATTTCAGTATATTTTAACACACGATTTGGTGACGGGTATAAATTTCCCAAGACACCATCAACAAATTCTTTCACTACATCATCAAGAGTCAATCCTAATTTGTTCTTCAAATAGTCTAAACAAAGGACTAAGAATTGATCTGTTTCATTAGTTTGAGGGGATAAAAATTGTACTAAACGTTTAGATAGTCCCTCTAACTCTGTGTAACCAACTAAATCACCATCGGAAATCGTCCGCTCAGATTCTTCAATACCAAATTCTACTAATCTAGAGAATGCTAAACGTGCTTTCTTATTAATCCAATTGGGATTGCCACGCCCAGCATTTAAATAAGGATTCCCTTTTGCATTAATCTTTGCTAACTCAACCATCTTTTCACTAATTTCAAAGGCACCCAGTGTCTCTATTTTTTCTTCATCAGAAGTATTCATCTTGTTATCAACCTCCACTAATTAAAAACAAATGTTTTTATTGTTAAATAATGTGTTATAGTATAACATTTCAATGAATTAATTTCATTTATAAAGTATCATATTCAATAAAATATCATATGTTTCATAAAATTATCATATCGATTTTGAATATAAAAAAAGACTTAGATAAATTTCTAAGTCTTTTGGTTCGCATAATATTATTATGGTTTCTTTAAGATGTGGTTTTCAGCAATGGTATAATCTCCCAAATACGGGACATCTCTTCCTTGTATCTTTTGATATAAATCTCGACCTTTCCCTGCTAATATAACAGTATCATGGCTCGTAGCTAAATCTAATGCTTGTTTAATCGCTTCTTCTCTATCTATTACAATATGTTGAATAACATCTTTGTTTGTAATGTATTGACTAATTTCATTAATAATCATGACAGGATCCTCGTATCCAGGATCATCAGATGTGAGAAACACAATATCAGTATACTCATTTAACACATCACCAAAGTCTTTTCTTCGAGACGTTGCCTTATCTCCCGTACTACCAATCACAGTAATAATTTTCCCATCTTGATGTTCATTTTTGGCAAATCCTAATAAACTCGTTAAACTCACTTTATTATGAGCATAATCAATATAAACAGTAGAGCCATTTTTTTGAATGAGTTTTTCCATTCGACCAGGCACAATGGCTTGTTCTAACCCTTTTTTACAACTGTCAATATCAACTCCTAATAATCTAGCAGCCATCAAACTAGCTAAAGCATTGTCCTTATTAAAGTCCCCCATTAAACTTAATTCGTAATGATCACACAAATCAAGCACATCTTCCTGTGCCTCAACACTAAAACTTGAGGCATTTTCTCCCTTTTCCCAGTAATAAGTTGCAGATTTATCATGCGAACTATAAGTAAGGGTTGGGATGTTTCTATCTTGTGCTTCTTCTAAAATTAACGCCACATCTTTTGTTTCTTTGTTTACAATAAAATGTTTTGAATGTTGAATTAATTGTCTCTTACAATAATAATAATCATCAAACGTTGGGTGCTCTATTGGGCTAATATGATCTGGCGAAATATTAAGGAAAATCCCAACATCAAACATCAGTTTATAGACACGATTTAACTTATATGCCTGTGAAGATACTTCCATTACTAAATGTGTCATCTTATTATCAACTGCTTGTGCCATCATACGATATAAATCCATTGACTCGGGGGTTGTTAAATGAGACTTAAAATAAGTCTTTCCATCTAGTGTGGAATTCATCGTAGAAAACATTGCTGTTTTATGTTGGTTAAATTCATCCAATATATATTTTAAAAAATATGCTGAAGTTGTTTTTCCTTTTGTTCCTGTAAAAGCGACTACTTTTAATTTCGTTTGAGGGTCATCATAAAAAGCCATACTAATCAAAGCCATTGCTTTTCTAATGTCTGTCACAATGATTCCTAAGCCACCATTCACCTCAAAAGGCATCTCTGATATATAAACAGATAACCCTTGAGACATAGCAGCCATTAAATACTCTGCTTTAAAACTAGCTCCTTTACAAAAAAATAACGTCTCACTTGATACATCCCTTGAATCATATGATAAATGAGTGAGGGTTTTATCCTCAACGGGAAGATTATAGTGCCACTCATTGTTATATATAAATTCTTTTAATAACTTATTTTCTTTTAATAATCCTTCTACTTGGTGCAATGAAATCGTCAAAAAAACCACGCCTTACTAATTATAATTTATTGATATTATATCATACTCTTTTAACAATCGTCCTTATTAGATGTTATACACAAAAAAATTAAAATAATATTTTATCAAAAGAAAGAACTATTACCAGTTTCACGACCTTTTATGCTATAGTAGTAATATAAAAATTGTTTTTTTATCACACTTTGGAGGGATTATTATGAAATATGTCAAATCATTACTATTCTTTATTATCGCAACATTTTCATTAACTGCCTGTACAAATTCTAATTACAAACAAGAACTCACCAATCATGATTGGACCCTAATTAGAGAATCAGAAGAGCAATTCCCACCTTTATTGGTAAGATTTGATCATGATAAGTTATTATCTAAAATTGATAGCAAATCTTTTAATAAAAAAGATAAAGATTACGTTGGAGATGACCTTGCAAAAAAATTTGCCAAAGAACTATCAAACAATACAGAAATCGAATCACGATACACAATTGATGGAGACAAGATCACTTTTAAAAATACTCAGCTAGACATAAAAGGAATTTATACAATGTCTCATGAAGGAAAAGATATTATCTTAACCCCAACTGATAGCGTTGATAATACGGATATGATCATTAAACTTATTCCTAAACAATAATAAATAAGAAAAGCTAGTTAATCGATTAAATGACTTTAACTAGCTTTTTTAGTGACTCTAAACCAAAATGATTAGCTTGGTATAACAAAATATTCGCACAAGCTAGACTATCGTCTAATGCGTTATGGTGATTGTCTAAAGAGATGCCTAACTTTTTACTAACAGTATTTAATTTATGGTTTTCAAATTCTGGAAATAGCGTTTTACTTGTTCGAACTGTACATAACGACACATAATATGGTTGATGGTTGATCTAAGCCATACTAATCTAGACATCCTTTTAAAATAAAAAAAGTTAGATTAAATAAAACCTCCCAATTCAAGTTTCCAGGAGGTTTAGTTTGGTTATAAGTTGAAAAAAGTTAGTAAATCAGCTAATCCTAATTGTTTTTTTTGTGTTTCATCTATGTCTTTTTGAACTTGCCCTGAATCTAACACAATTAATCGATTGCCGTATTTCAATGCATCTTCCATACGGTGTGTAATCATTAGACACGTTAATTTATTTTCTGAGATGGTCTTTTCTGTTAAATCCATTAATTGCCGACTTGTTTTAGGATCAAGAGCGGCTGTATGTTCATCCAATAATAATAAATCGGGTTTTTGAATTGTTGCCATCAATAAACTAAGTGCTTGCCTTTGACCACCTGATAGATTACCAGTTGGTGTATCTAAATGATGTTCTAACCCATTTCCTATTTTTTGGCATTGTTCAAAGAAAAATTCTTTTTGTTGTGCTAATTGGCGTTTTTTAAGCCCTCTTTTTTTTCCTCTGAGTTGAGCCAATAATAAGTTCTCTGAAACAGTCATTCTTGGGGCAGTACCTAATTTAGGGTCTTGAAAAACGCGCGCAATATACTTTGCTCTATTTTCTTCACTTTGATTCGTCACATCTTCACCATTGAGTTCTACTCTACCACTGGTTAAAAATAACTGACCAGAGATGACATTAAATAGAGTTGACTTACCTGCTCCATTTCCTCCCAAAATAGTCACAAATTCACCATGAGGTATTGAGAGATTTAAACGATCCATAATATGACGTCCACTTGAAATAGTTTTAACACCATTGATAATATCTAATGCATTATTCATTGATACTTCCCCCTTTTTTCTCACTAAATTTCTTGCTTAATTCTGGAATAATTAAGCAAATACCTAGAATAACAGAAGAATAGAATTTCAAGTAAGTTGTATCAAAACTTAATTTAATTACAGCCAGTATCAATAATTGATAGATAATACTTCCCACTACAATTGCAATGAATCGTTCTAACATGGTCAGTTCTCCAAATAATAGCTCTCCTAAAATGATAGACGCTAAGCCAATGACAATAACACCAATCCCTTTATTAATATCAGCATAACCATCACTTTGTGCTATTAAAGCCCCTGATAATCCAATTAGCCCATTTGACACAATAAGTCCCAAAATCTTCATTTTATCTGTATGAACCCCTAATGATTTTGCCATAACTTCATTATCACCAGTTGCAATGTAAGCTTGTCCTAAATCGGTATTTAAAAATGACAATAAACAAAATATCACGATGATTACAACTAGTAACCCAATCAGTATAACATCAAAATTAGCCGGCAAATGGGCAAAGTTTAGTAATGAAAAGATTTTTGGTTTATTAAGCAGTGACAAGTTAGGTGATTTCATGACAAACAACATCACTGAATTGAGTGCACTCATTACTAGTATTCCTGAAAGAATGACTGGAATCTTTCCCTTAGTATAGAGTAATCCTGTCGTTAAGCCTGCTAACATACCTGCCATAACTCCTAACAATGTGGCTATAACAGGTGATACACCATTGGTAATAGCTGTAACACAAACAGCACCTCCAAGAGGGAAACTCCCTTCTGTTGTTAAATCTGGAAAATCCAATATTCTATATGTTAAATAAATGCCTAGGCCCAGTACTGACCATAATATTCCTTGTCCTATTGTTGATGCAATCATTTTTTAGCCTCCTCTTTTAACTCTTTTGGAATAGTTATCCCTAATTTTTGTGCTTTTTCTTCGTTAATAACTAAGTCGCCTGTATTAAAGGTATAAATAGGTGTATCACTTGGTATTATTTTTCCTGTTAAAGTACCAACCACCATTTTAGCTGTTTGAACACCTAAGTCATACTGATTAATGCCTATAGTAGCGACACCGCCTTCTTCTACCATTGTATCCACAGATGGGAATATCGGAATATTTGCTTCATCTGCGATTGAAACAATTGTTTGGAACCCATTAGCAATTGTATTGTCTGTTGGGGTATAAATAGCCTCTACCTCACCTGTCATAACGTGAGTCATTTGAGAGATTTCGTTGGTAGAAGGAACTGCATACGTTTTAACCTCTATTCCCTCTTTTTCTGCTATCTCTTTAAAACGATTAACCTGTGATAAAGAATTATCTTCAGCTGATGAATAAATAACACCAACTGTTTTGATATTAGGCATCAGTTGTTTCATTAATTTCAATTGTGCCTCAACAGGTGATTGATCACTGACTCCTGTTATGTTGCCGCCAGGTTTATTATTACTTTCAACTAATCCAGCCGCTTTTGGATCACTAATTGCCCCTAAAATAATGGGGATATCTTTTGTCTGATTAGCTAATGCTTGAGCAGCTGGTGTAGCAATTCCTACTAACACATCGGGTTTTTTACCAATTAGCTGCTGACTCATACTTGATAATTTACTTTGATCCGCTTGACCATTTTGAAAATCGATATTAATCGTTTCTTTGTCTTTATAACCTTGTCTTTCAAGTTCTTCAACAAATCCTTTATAGATTAAATCAAGAGATGGATGACTAACAAATTGCAAGACGCCAACTTTAGGAATGGGTTTCACTGTGTTTGTCTCTTGCTTTTTCATCCCCATTACAAATGACCCTACTAAAATGAATACTAAAAGATAGACTGAATATTTTAATCGTTTATTTTTCATATTTTTTCCTCCTCGAAATAAAAAAGACAATAAACCCGAATGAAACGGTTTATTGTCTTTGTTTTTCCCACAAAAAAACCGCATAGATATGATTTCTATGCGATAGGATCTGTCTGATTATTCCTTAGCATAGATACCTCTTTAGAAAATCTCTAAAAGCTGTATCTATACACCCGTACAAATACAACTATCTACGCCAAGTTTGCCATGATATATTATGTAAAAAGAATGTTTGACTATTATCTTGTTTTTTCATGGCCATTTCCTCATTTCGTTTTAAATTTGTTATTATAATATCGCTAAAACGGACACCTGTCAATCAATTATTCAAAAATAATTTCTTTCGTTTTCTTGCGAGCACTGCTATCAGTTGTAGAATTAGTTAAACTATCATCCACTTTTTTAGCTACTTTTATGCGTTTAGGTTTTTTTCGAGCAATTTTTGGCTCAATAATGGCGATTAATTTTTCGTCTAGGACCTCAAGCCCTCCCGTTAGTTTATCAAAAGAATATCTTCCTTTTTCTTTGCCATCTTCTATGACGATAAAATTATTTTTCGCTGTTAATTTATATTGTTTCGCAATATCTGTAAAATTATAAATTGGTTGGATATAATTTATTTTCCAATCGATTGTCTCCAATGGCGTTTTCTGTGTCAATAATTTTTCCACTGTCGATAAACTTGGATTCCCTTTGGCATCAATTACAGCAACAATATGGGACTCTTTATCTGATAAAACAGTCTGAATATCTGTCTCTTTAGTTGGAATAACTTGTTTGTTATCAGATTGTAACTCCGAAATAGCATGAAGTTGTTTTTCCCTTATAGTTGGTCTAACAGCCGAAACAAATACTGACATAACAACAAAAAGAAGTGTTATTAAACTAATAATGATAACAAAACGTTTATTTGACTTAATCATATCTAGCCAATTGACTTTTTTTAGGGAATGAAAAAGTTTTTTTACTTGCCGTTTAAATTCCGTCATTAACTCCCCACCTTATTTATTCTAGGAACATTATAACGTAAAAAAGTTTCTTTGAGAATAGTCGATATTGAAAGATTAGCAATGGATTCTTCTTTTTGACTACTAATTTTATACTGAATGGTTTATAATATATAGGTTAATATAATTATTCAAAATAATAAGGAGCGATTTCTTTTGACCAATGAAGTAAAAAAATGTCCAAATTGTGGTCATATATTTAAAGCAGGAGAAACCTATTGTCCTAACTGTGATTTATTTATTCCGATTGATAAGCAACATAATATATCTAAAGATACACTAAAAAATGAGAGTCAATCTGACTTAAACAAAAAGACAACTGACGACTCATTTAACCAATCAGTCCCAACGTTTAAACATCGAACACTATCTAATCAAACTAATGATGAGAAAGTCATGGATGAAGACGAGACAAAACAAAGCCCTATTACAGAAGATAAACAGACTGTCTCAGATGAAAAAATGGACAAATCTATTAATAAGACCGTAATACACAGCCCCCAAGAGGAAGAAGATAAAGAAGTAGATAATACTAAAGAAGAAAAAGAATTAACTAAGTCTACATCACTAATATCTGATACGAAACAATCTAATCATACTCCTCCTACTAAGAATAACAAAACAAAAATTTTAGTAGGAATTATCATTTTGCTCATTGTCTTTGGTGGTGGGTATGTCTATAACTCACAAAAAAAACAGCATGAATTAGAAACAACATTAAAGTTGACAACTAGTGCTGAAGAGGCTATAGATAATTTATTCATGAAAAATCAAGGAGATATCTTTTTGAAAAAAGGTATTACCCAATCAGATATAAAAAATGCCGAAGATAAAGTAAACGAGATAAAGGGTAATGAGCAATATGATAAATTAAATGAACGCTTACAGCAAGCTATTAAGACATTCACTCGTTTAACTGCCATTAATGATGCCTTTAAAACACCTATTATTGAAGGCAATCAATTACTGACTGATGCCTATGTAAAAGATGATACAAAACTAACGCTTGAAGCAATTGATCCTGAAAAAAATGGTTTTGACAAATTATATAATGAAGCCATTAAGGATGCGACAGATCAAAAATCTGCCATTAAAACATTTAAATCGACACTTGAAAAACTATACAGAGATGATAAAGTAGTTAGTGAACCAAGTAAACAAGTGTATAATGAAGCTGTGAAACAATTAGCTAATATCAAAGATCCTAGCTTAAAATCTGACTATCAAGCTACATTAGATAAAGTCAGTAAAGTAATCGACGAGCAAGAAAAACAAGCTGAAGAAAAACGTCAAGAAGAAGAAGCAAAACAAGCAGAAGCCGCTAAAGAAGAAGCTGAAAAAAATAATCAACAAGCGCAAACAAACGACAATAATAACACCCAAAATGGAAATTCATTTACCCCATCAACCAATGGTGGCCGTTGGGGAACGAGACAAGATTCTACAATTGATTTATCAAATCCAGCTTGGTCATGGAATGCTGGTGTACAAGAAAAAGTCATTTCTGAAGTAATTAGTCGAGGGTATGTTGTGGATGGTGGTTACACACTTGTCCCTAAATTTATTGAAAATGGTGTTGGATTCTATGATTTATATGCTACAAAGAACTCAAAACTATTTCCAAATAGTAAACCAGAAGAATTCCCTATATATGTTGTAACAATTAATGATAAAACTGGTTGGTTTAAAGGAAACGGACCAAATTAAACGTGAAAGGAGAAATAACATATTAACTGTTGTTTCTCCTTATTTATTTTTTAAAAGGAGGTTTTACCATGTCATTTGACGGTATATTGACTCATTTAATGGTAAACGAATTATCAGATACATTAACCAATGGAAGACTATCAAAAGTTCATCAACCCTATGATAATGAATTGATGTTGGTTTTTAGAAACCATTCCAAAAATCACACACTTTTATTATCAGCAAATCCAAATTATGCTCGTATTCAACTAACGAATATCAAGTATAAAAATCCTACTACCCCTCCAAACTTTTGTATGACACTTAGAAAGTATCTTGAGGGAAGTATTTTACAAGAAATTAAACAAACAAATAATGATCGAATTATTTCCTTTTCTTTTGAAAGTCGGAATGATTTAGGTGATTTGGAGAGTATTGTCTTAATTGTAGAATTAATGGGTAGACACAGTAACATTATCTTATTAAATAAAGATACACAAAAAATTATTGATACGATCAAACATGTCGGAATGAGTCAAAATAGTTACCGTTTACTTCTACCAGGAGCTGACTACATTAATCCACCACTAAAAAACACACAAAATCCTTGGACAATAAATAATGAAGAGTTGTTCAAAGAGTTAAATAGTATGGCTGATTTAACGCCACAAGCCATTCAGCAACAATTTGAAGGATTCTCTAAAGATACTGCCAATGAGCTAGTTTATCGCTTAATAAAAAGTGACACTTATAAGGTGACAACTTGGAAAAACTTTTTTAATGAAATGACCAATCATTTAAATCCAACAATTGGGTTAGTGAATCAAAAAGAACGTTTTGCCCCTATCCCCTATCAAACTTTTGATGAAAATTTATCACAGTTTGATACACTTAGTGACATGTTAGATGCTTTTTATGAAGGCAAAGTCGAGAAAGACCGGGTAAAACAACAAGCTGGTGAGCTAATCAAAAAAGTGACAAACGATATTAATAAATTAAAAAAGAAAACCAAAATTCTAGAAAAACAACTTGTGGATGCTGATAATGCAGAGATTTACCGTGTCAAAGGAGAGCTTCTCACGACATTCTTACATGAAGTAAAACGTGGCGCTACCAGTGTTGAGCTACCAAATTATTATGATAATGATGAACCAATTAAAATTAGTTTAAATGAAGCTCTTACACCAAACCAAAATGCACAAAAGTACTTCCAACGTTATCAAAAGCTTAAAAATGGTGTGGCGGTGGTAAAAGAACAGCTAAATATTACAAAATATGAATTACTCTACTTAGAGTCAGTTTTAGCACAATTAGATATTGCCTCACCTAGTGATGTACAACTAATCAGAGATGAGTTGATTGCTGGAAAATACATTAAAAATAAAACAAAAGATAAGAAAAAACAAAAAAATAAACCCTCTAAACCATTGCAATTTATATCAAGTGATGGCGATATAATTTATGTCGGGAAAAATAATATTCAAAATGATCAGTTAACACTGAAAACTGCCAATAAAAATGATATTTGGCTACACACTAAGGATATTCCTGGCTCTCATGTCATTATAAAAAATAATGATCCAAGTGATCAAACGCTTTTAGAAGCAGCCTTGCTTGCAGCTTACTATTCTAAATATCGTCTTTCGGCTTCCGTTCCTGTTGATTATGTTGCCGTGAAACATGTGAAAAAACCAAATGGTGCTAAACCTGGCTTTGTTATTTATGACAATCAAAAAACATTATTTGTTACCCCAGAAATTAATGAAATTAAAAAAATAAAGGAGTGTTAATGATTTTATGTTACGTTTTAGAACGGTTCTATTAGGTGTTGTTGGAATAGGTTTAGCTGTATTTGCTATATCTTATTTCATTTACCGCTATCTCTTCAAAAAAGAATTAAAAAATAAAAAATTAAATATTTTAATGATTATGTTAATCATAGGTGGAGGTGTATTGGCTTATATTCCAGCAAAACAATATGTTCAATTAAAAAAAGGAACGATTAATCACAGTCATGTTGTTACATACAATGGACAAAAAATTAAAACTGAAGCAAATGCAATAGAACGATTAACTTTGCCTTCTGTTTATGGAAGTATAGATGCTACACACCCTTCCGTTGTCGCTCTTGACGAACCTTTGGACGGTTATAAATACTGGATGGCTGTTACCCCTTATCCAAAAGGGAAAGCAATTTATGAAAACCCACATGTATTTAAATCAAATGATTTAGTTTCCTGGATTCCAAATGAAGCAAATCCTTTGGACGAACCCAAAAGTGAAAAATTCAATGAGAATAATACACCCATGCAATACGATTCTGATACTCATATCATTTATAACAAGGAAGATAATCGTCTAGAAGTTTTTTGGCGCTATGTTGATGACATTAATAAAAAATCAATTATTTACAAACGAACCTCAACAGATGGAAAAACGTGGACACCAAAAGAAGTGGTATTTAATGGAACAAAACCTGGTGAAGACTGGATATCACCAGTATTTATTAAAGATGAAAATGGATATAAAGTTTGGTATGTCGCTCACGGATATAAGATTTGGACTAGAAATAGTGTGGATGGTAAAAAGTGGAGTAAATCTATTGAAGTAACTGTTCCTTATGAAGAAGATAATATGCATCATTGGCATTTAGATGTACAAAAAACTGATTTAGGCTATGAAATGATTGTGGTTGGCTTTAAATCAAATGGTGACTATAAATTATCCGATCGTCATGTTATGAACCTATACTACTCTAAATCATCAGATAATAAAAAATGGGATACCTTAAAACCTATTATATTCCCTTCAGGAAAACGTGTAGGATACGATGGCAAAGGCTTATATAGAAGTGCCATGCTAAAAGAAGGAAATCAATATCATATTTTCTATAGTGGAATCGGATATGACGAAACACGAGGTGTTGGTATTTCAACAGGAACAGATATTAATCATTTAAAAGGATTAAACCTTTCTGATTATGAAGGAAAAATAAAATAAATTGTAAAAACGAGTAGAAAACTACTCGTTTTTATATATGTTTTTTTGTTCGTTTAAATTTCTCTTTATGATCATCATATTCATCTTGTAATTTTAGTAACTCCCCATATACCCAATCCATTGATTTACTAGTTGCTAAAGATAATGAATAGATAAAAGATACTGGTAACGATTCAATGCGTCTCTCTCTACTGACCCAAGTCGCGACGGTTGATTGTGGGTATTGAAACTGTTCACAAAATTCTTGTACGGTATAATTTAAATGATTAATAATGAATGTATTAATAGGGTGCGGATATACAAAGGTATTAGTTGTCATGGTGGCAAAATCTCCTTTTATTGTTTATATCTTGTTTGCGATAATAGTTTAATCTTAATTTTATTATAATAAAAAAATACTAATTATCCTAATGATAATTAGTATTTTTTTCCTATTTTCTATAAGTATTGATTCACTTGTTCAATAAAATCATCTTTTCCATAAAATGGCTTATCTAATAATTCAGGAAAAATTTCCTCAAAGAAATAAATAACTGATGGACGATGTTTATACTTCTGAATGGTTTGAATTGCTTCTAAAAACATTTCTCTATATACAGTTTCAGGATTATTTTTAACAATTTCTTCAAAAGATTCATACAATAAATCAACTTTATCTGCAATAGATAAAATTTCACCTTCTATCGTATCATCTTTTCCTTCAAATAAACGTCTTCGATAAATGTCTTGAAATTCTTTTGGTATTTCTTGGGAAATAAATTCTTCAGTCATTTTTTCTTCTACTGTTTGTAGCATCCCTCGTAGTTCTTTGCTAGCATATTTAACCGGCGTTTTGATATCTCCAATAAATCGCTCTGTATAATCATGATTTAATGCCTTCTCATAAAGACTTTTCCAATTAATTTTTACACCGTGATGCTCTTCAATATCACCTAATACTTGAGCGATAGATGAAACTCGATAGGAATGCGCTGCAACTGTATGCGGTGTGAATTTAAACGACCCTGGTGCGCGAACAATCGTTTCTAAGTTGTTTAATCCCAAAATAAAATCATTTAATCCCATAAAAAACACCATCCTCTTTAAACTTATTTATTTTTTCTAATTTTTTCTTTTGCTTTAATTAACTCTAATAAATACAATGTTAATGTCAATATTAATATCGCAATTGTTAAAAGTAATGTCTGACCACCGTTATTGTGTACAACTAATAACTGACGCAAAATAGCTGTGATACTAATTAATACTAAATATTTAATAGGAACATTATGAGCATCATCAATATATTGCAGTGTCATAATAATAAATTCAAATAACATAAAGAAACCTAAAATATAATCGGCAATCGAATCAATCGTTCCTACATCACCATGAATAAAAATTAGTTTAACAATATTTACCAAATCAAATCCCATATAAATAACAATTAACAGGGCTAAAATGGATAGAAAGATATTCATTATCAAGCTTAATAAACGCATTAATTTTTCTTCCATAACTCCTCCTAAATTGAATGAATACCTTTATTAAATAATAAAGTATTTAATAATGCAACCATAAAACGTTACAAAAAAACCTACGACATGATCGTAGGTCATTTTTTTAGTTTAACCAAGCAGAAGGATCTTTTTTCCACTCTTGTAATAACAAGCGATCATCTTGTGAAATGTAGTCATTTTCTATCGCAACGTCGATTAATTCATCATAATTCGTTAATGTATCAAATGGAATGCCTGCTGCTTTGAAATTTTCTACACCACTTGGTAATTGATACGTAAAAATGGCAGCAACACCCAACACGTCTGCCCCTTCACGTTTAGCTGCTTGAGCGGCATCAATCACGCTACCACCTGTTGAAATCAAATCCTCAATAATAACCATTTTAGCACCATTATCAATACGTCCTTCGATTTGATTTTTCTTGCCGTGATCTTTAGATTTTCCACGGATATAAACCATTGGTAAGCCAAGTTCTTCGGCAACCCATGCAGCATGTGGAATCCCTGCAGTGGCTGTTCCAGCGATCACTTCAACACTCGGGTAGTTTTCTTTAATTAAGTTCGCTAATCCTTTAGCGACCAATCTACGCACATCAGGGTAGCTCATCGTTAAACGATTGTCACAATAGATTGGACTTTTAATCCCACTCGCCCATGTAAACGGCTCATTTGGACTTAACGATACTGCTTTAATGGATAATAATTCTTTTGCGATTTGTTTCATTTATGATTCTCTCCATTCCACTCGTTTTTGATTTCTAGATAGGCAGCATAAGGATCTTCTGCTTTTGTAATTGGTCTTCCTACGACAATAAAAGTTGAGCCATTTTCTCTGGCTTTGCTTGGTGTCATCACACGCTTTTGGTCACCAACGTCATTACTTTTCAATCTAATTCCTGGTGTTAAACAAACAAATGACTCACTGGTATGTTGTTTAATGTCTTTGGCTTCATGAGCAGAACACACCACGCCATCAAGTCCTGATAATTGAGCCAATACAGCATAGTGTCTGACACTTTCATTTAGTCCAACTGAAATAAGTTGTTCTTGTTTGACTTGTTCATCACTAGTTGAGGTTAGTTGAGTGACAGCGATTAACTTGGGCACAGACTTGTTTTTTGGTGTTCCCTCTTGTAATCCTTTGTAGGCCATCTCCATCATCTCTTTACCACCAGCAGCATGGACATTGGTTAATGCCACCCCTAACTTAGCAATACCCTTCATAGCAGAATAGACTGTATTGGGAATATCATGAAGTTTTAAATCAAGAAACACATCATGTCCATTATCAATCAACCACGTTACAATACTTGGCCCTTCTTGATAAAATATTTCCATTCCTACTTTCAGATAAAGTGATTCTTCTTTTGGAAAATGACTTAAAAATAATTCCATGTCTTTTTTACTCGGTAAATCTAGTGCAATGACTGGTCGTTTTTCTCTCATTGTCTAGCCTCTTTCACTTCTTTTATTAATTGTTCAATCGACTCAATCCCTAATTCGTCCATCTTACTTGGCAATTCATCAATTAACTTCGGACAAATATACGGGTCAGTGAAATTCATTGTTCCAACAGCGACAGCACTTGCTCCAGCTAAGTACATTTCAATCACATCATCTACTGTAGACACACCACCCATTCCAATAATCGGAATGTCGACTGCGTGAGATACTTCATGAATCATGCGAATCGCCACTGGTTTAATCCCTGGACCTGATAATCCGCCAGTTCCATTAGCTAATACAGATTTTCTTGTTTTTAAGTCTATACGCATACCAACTAATGTATTAATCATCGTAATTCCATCTGCTCCAGCCTCTTCTACTGCTTTTGCAATGGGTACAATACTTGTCACGTTTGGTGATAACTTGATGTAAACAGGCACATTAGCTACTGACTTTGCTTCTGCTGTTAACTCCGCTGCCACATCAGCACTTGTTCCAAACGCAATTCCACCGTCTTTTACGTTAGGACATGAAATGTTAAGCTCAATCGCTTTAACATTTGGTGCGTCCCCAATTCTTTCGCATACTCGTTTGTAATCATCTACCGTTGAACCAGCGACGTTTGCGATAATTGGAACATCGTATTTTTCAAGAGAAGGCAATTGATTTGCCATAACGGTTTCTAATCCCGGATTTTGCAATCCAATAGCATTTAACATGCCACTTGGTGTTTCAGCGACGCGTGGTGTGGGATTACCATAACGCATGTCAGCTGTTGTGGCTTTTACCATAATCGCACCAAGTTTACTTAAATCATAATACTTAGCATATTCATCACCAAAACCAAAACAACCACTAGCCGGCATAATTGGATTTTTTAATTCTAATCCTGGGATACTCACACTTAAACGACTCATATTATCACTTCTCCTGCTTTAAATATTGGCCCTTCATCACAGACTTTTTTATTAACCTTAGGATCTTTCTTAGACTGACAGACACAGGCATAACATGCTCCCACACCACAAGCCATTCTCTCTTCCATAGATAGATACACATGAGGGTGATCTATAAAAGTCGTTTCAACTGCTCTTAGTAACCCTGGTGCACCACAAGCAAAAATTGCTTTAGGTTCGCCCGTTACAGCTTTAACTTCGTCAATCAACATCCCAACATGACCTTTTACACCATATGAGCCATCATCTGTTGCAATGTGTAACTGACCTAATGCACTAAATTCTTCTTCATAATACATCACATCTTTTGACGCAAAACCATTTAAGAAATAAATAGTTGCTCCTTTTTCTTTTAATCGACGTCCTAACTCATAAAGAGGAGGAACACCAATCCCTCCACCGATTACATAAACAACATCATCTTTTTCTACCATTTCTATATCAAATCCATTACCTAAAGGTCCTAAACAATCTAGTTTATCGCCAACTTGAGACTCACTAAACGCTTTTGTCCCATCGCCTTCAACACGGTAAATGATTTTGCACGTTTTATCGCCATGATTTACTTCCGCCAAACTTATTGGGCGTCTTAATAGTAAATCTTCTCTCGGAACACGAATATGAATAAATTGACCTGGTGTTACCATCTCTTGCGTTAAGTCTCCTCTTAACGTCATTTCGAATATACGTGGTGCTAATTCAACTTGATTGACAATCTCCATCATCTCTTGTTTCATATTCAATCTCCTTTTTTATAATGATAATGCGGTAAAACTTCTAGCTTCTAATACTTTAAGTATCGCTTCGGCTGTATCAAGGGACGTCATAAGTGGCACACCATTTTCGACTGCTGAACGTCTGATTCTAAACCCATCTGATGTTTCTTTTACATTGTTTCCTGTGGTATTAATCACTAGGTTCACTCTATTTGAACGGATGCTATCAATGACATTAAATTGATTAGTTTCAGCAATTTTAGCGACTGTTTCAACAATTAATCCTTGATCTGTTAAATACTTACTTGTTCCTTCTGTTGCGATAATACCATACCCTATGTCTGAAAAACGTTTAGCCAAACTTAGTGCTTCTTCTTTAAAATCATCTGATATGGTAAATAGAACATTTCCATAATCTGGTAAGTGCATGCCACTTGCTTCAAATGCTTTATAAAGAGCTTTTTCCATCGTACGATCTGTTCCCATGACTTCACCAGTAGATTTCATTTCTGGCCCTAATTGGGTGTCAACTTCATGTAATTTGGCGAATGAGAACACTGGGGCTTTAACGTGAACCATCGGACTTTCTTTATATAATCCTGGTTCATAACCAAACTCTTTCAATGTATGACCTAAAATTAATTGTGTCGCAAGTTTGGCCATTGGGATATCTGTTACTTTACTTAAGAAAGGAACCGTTCGGCTAGCACGAGGATTGACTTCAATCACGAAGACGTCTTCTCCTTGGGAGATAAACTGGATATTCATGATACCTTTACAGTTTAATCCTTTAGCTAGTTTTTGTGTGTAATCAACAATTTTATCAATCACTGGTTGGTTTATTGTTTGAGGTGGATAGACTGCCATCGAATCTCCTGAATGGACACCCGCACGTTCAATATGTTCCATAATACCAGGGATTAAGACATCTTCCCCATCACAAATCGCATCAACTTCACACTCTGTTCCGACAACATATCGGTCAATTAAAATTGGATGCTCTGGTGATGCTTTTACGGCTTCAACCATGTAACGTTTTAAGTCTTTTGTGCTCCAGACAATCTCCATCGCACGACCTCCTAAAACATAACTTGGTCTAACTAACACAGGATAGCCAATTTTTTCCGCAATTTTTATCGCGTCAGCTTCATTAGTCGCCGTCGCTCCTTCAGGTTGAGGGATGCCAAGTTCTTGTAACGCTTGTTCAAACTTATCACGATTTTCTGCTCTATCTAAATCTTCTAAGGTTGTTCCAATAATTGGAATACCGTGTTTTGTTAATCCTTCTGCTAAGTTAATCGCTGTTTGACCACCAAACTGAACGATAACGCCTTTAGGTTGTTCTAACTCTACGATGTTAAGCACATCTTCTAATGTTAATGGCTCAAAGTATAGTTTATCTGAAATTGAGAAGTCAGTTGATACAGTTTCTGGATTGCTATTGATAATAATCGCTTCATAGTCTTGTTCTTGAATGGCTTTAACCGAGTGAACGGTTGCATAATCAAATTCTACCCCTTGACCGATACGGATTGGACCAGAACCAAGGACAATCACTGATTCTTTATCTGTTTTTTCGCTTTCGTTTTCTTCTTCGTAAGTACTATAGAAGTATGGTGTTTCTGAAGCAAATTCTCCAGCACATGTGTCCACCATTTTATAAACTGGTAAAATTTTGTGCTCAGTTCTAATATTTTTTACGTCTTCTGCTGTCATATTCCATAATCTGGCAATCACAACATCTGCAATACCATAACGTTTCGCTTCTTTTAATACTTCGATATCGTTTGGATTGTTGGATAACGCATCTTCTAATTCAATGATTCGTTTGATTTTATCTAAGAAGAAGATATCAATTTTTGTAAACTGAGCAATGTCTTGAATCGTCATGCCTCGTCTAATACCTTCTGCTACTCTGAATAAACGGTCATCTTTTGCTTCGACCATTTGTTTAATTAACTCATCATCTGACAGATCTTTTGATTCTTCTGAGTCAATATGGTGTAACCCAATCTCTAATGATCTCACCGCTTTTAATAATGACTCTTCAATCGTACGACCTAACGCCATCACTTCTCCGGTTGCTTTCATTTGGGTACTTAATAATCTATCTCCGTGTTCAAACTTATCAAATGCCCAACGTGGAATTTTTGATACCACGTAATCTAATGCTGGTTCAAACATCGCATACGTTGTTTGCGTCACTGGATTTTTCATTTCATCAAGTGTTAAACCGACCGCTATTTTCGCGGCAATTTTTGCAATCGGGAATCCTGTTGCTTTACTTGCTAAAGCTGACGAGCGACTCACTCGAGGATTTACCTCAATGACATAATAGTCATAACTATCTGGGTTTAAGGCTAACTGAACGTTACATCCACCTTCAATTTCAAGGGCTTTAATAATTTTTAGTGACGCATCTCTTAATAGCTGAACTTCAACATCAGATAATGTTTGGCAAGGGGCAAATACGATTGAGTCTCCAGTATGAATTCCGACTGGGTCGAAGTTTTCCATGTGACACACCACAATCGCTTGATTCTTTTTATCTCTCATTACTTCGAATTCGATTTCTTTATAACCGGCGATACTTTTTTCAATTAAACATTGGTTAACAGGGGACAAGCTAATACCATTTTTTGTGATAGCTATTAATTCTTCTTCATCGTCACACATACCACC
Source organism: Vagococcus sp. CY52-2 (assembly GCF_022655055.1). Classification (NCBI taxonomy): domain Bacteria; kingdom Bacillati; phylum Bacillota; class Bacilli; order Lactobacillales; family Enterococcaceae; genus Vagococcus; species Vagococcus changpingensis. The sequence continues at coordinate 1,032,524 of NZ_CP093384.1, forward strand.
ACCTGTTCCACCAAGTGTGAAAGCTGGGCGTACAATTAAGGGATAACCGATTTTTTTACCAAATTCGACTGCTTCTTCTACTGTATGAACAATCACACTTTCAGGAATTGGCTCATTTAACTCTTCTATTAATTGTTTAAATAAATCTCTATCTTCTGCCTGGTCAATGGCACTGATTTTAGTTCCCAAGAGTTCAATCCCTAATTCTTCTAAAATCCCTTTGTCATTTAACTCAATCGCCATATTTAATCCTGTTTGACCTCCAAGTGTCGGAAGGATAGCATCTGGGCGTTCTTTTCTTAATACCTTTGTGACAAATTCTAATGTGATAGGCTCGATATACACTTTATCAGCAATGTCTTTGTCTGTCATAATTGTCGCGGGGTTTGAGTTGATTAATACTACCTCATAACCTTCTTCTTTTAAGGCTAAACATGCTTGTGTACCGGCATAGTCAAATTCAGCTGCTTGTCCGATGATAATTGGTCCTGAACCAATCACTAATATTTTTTTTATATCGTCTCTTTTAGGCATGTTTATTCCCCCAGTTTTCCATTAATTCAATAAATTCATCAAAAATTGATACTGCGTCATGTGGCCCAGGTGCAGCATCTGGATGAAATTGCACTGAAAAGGCTGGATGATGTTTATGTTTAACTCCTTCAACTGATCCGTCATTAATATCAACGTGAGTTAACATTAATTCTGTTGTATCTAAACTATCAAGTGACACGGCATACCCGTGATTTTGAGAGGTGAAGTACACTGAGTCAGAGGCAATCTCTCTGACAGCATGATTTCCGCCACGATGTCCAAAACGCATTTTATACGTATCAGCACCATTTGCTAAACTTAGAAGTTGATGACCTAAACAAATACCAAAAATTGGGACAACACCTTGAAGTTTTAAAATCGTTTTTAAAGCAAGTGGTAAATCTTTTGGGTTGCCAGGACCGTTTGATAACATCACGCCATCTGGTTGATACGATAAAATCTCATCTGCTGTTGTATCATAGGATACTACTGTGATATGACAATCGCGTTTGATTAATTCTCTTAATATACTTTGCTTCATGCCAAAATCAATAATCACCACGTTTGCACCCGTTCCTGGAATGCTATAAGGTTTAGTAGTTGAAACAGCTTGGACTTGTGTTGACGGTAAAACAGTCGCTCTTAATTGGTCGTAAGCATGGTTTATGTCAGACACAACATCTATAATGCTTGCCTTCATTGCCCCTTTTTCACGAATTTTTTTCGTTAACGCACGAGTGTCAATCCCGCTGATTCCTGGAACACCTTTTCGTTTCAAGAATTCATCTAATGTTGCTTGTGAGCGCCAGTTTGATGCTACTCTAGCGACATCTCTGACCACAACAGCAGAACAAGCTGGAGACATAGATTCAAAATCATCACGATTTATTCCATAATTTCCAATTGTTGGATAAGTGAATAATAATATTTGCCCTTTAAAACTTGGATCCGTCATCATCTCTTGGTATCCACTCATTCCTGTTGTAAATACTAACTCACCAGTAGCAGAATTTGGCGCACCAAATCCTTCTCCTTCATAACACGTTCCATCTTCTAAGATTAACAATCGCTTCATTTACTTACGCCTCCTTTTTATTCCAAACCAATTTCCCTTTTACAAAGGTATATAATGTGTCTCCAACAACTTTTTCTCCACTAAATGGCGTATTATGTGATTTTGAAACAAACTCTTCAGGTATGACCACTTCTTCATCTAAGTCAAAGATGGCAATATCCGCATCTGCCCCAATATTTAATGAGCCTGTTTCTAAATTAAATAGTTTTGATGGTGCTTCTGTCATCCAATACACAACTTGCTCTAGTGTAAAACGATTTGTTTTAACAAAGTGCGTGTACATTAAAGCAAAGGCTGTTTCACTTCCCACGATTCCAAATGGTGAGTCAATCATGCTTTGATTTTTTTCTTCGTGTCCATGTGGTGCATGGTCTGTAGCGATACAATCAATCGTTCCATCCAGTAATCCATCGATTAATGCTTGTTGATCATCAGTCGCTCTTAGTGGCGGATTCATTTTAAAGTAACCATGATCATGTGTGATATCACAATCTGTCATGATTAAATGATGCGGACACACTTCACACGTCACATGAATACCATGTTTTTTCGCTTGTCTGATGACTTCAACACTTTCTTTGGTTGAAACATGACAAACATGATAATGAACACCTGTTTCTTTTGCTAATAACACGTCCCTAGCAATTTGTGATGATTCAGTCGCACTCATAATACCAGGTAAGCCTAACTCTTTTGATTTCTCACCTAAATGCATCACGCCACCAAATAATAAACTCTCATCTTCAGTGTGGGCCACAATCGCCATATCAAGTGCTGCTGCTTCTTTCATTGCTTCATACATGACTCCAGCAGTTTGCACACCCACACCATCATTTGTAAAAGCAAATGCACCAGCTTTTTTTAATCCAGCAAAGTCAACTAACTTTTCTGTGTTTAATTCTTTTGTAATAGGTGCATATTGTAAGATGTTTACCATGCTATCTTTTTCAATACGTTGATACATGTCTGTCAAACGCTCTGGTGTATCTGGCACTGGATTAAGGTTTGGCATGGCACACACTGTGGTGAACCCACCTTTAGCCGCTGAACGACTACCTGTTTCGATTGTTTCTTTGTATTCAAATCCAGGCTCTCTAAAATGCACATGAACATCAACTAATCCTGGTGTTATCAATCCGTTTTTTGCATCAATAACTTGTTCAAAACTCTCTGCTGTTTCAGTAAACTGACCAATCCCTTTGATTTTCCCTTCTTCAATCCAAATATCTACTGGGATTAACTGATTTCGACTTGTAACCACTCGGCCATTTTTAATTAATGTTTTCATGTTCATCCTCCTATGATTTTCCTTGTAAAATGGCTTCTAATATTGCCATTCTCATAAATACACCATTGGTCATCTGTTGCGTGATTCGTGATTGATAACTTTCAACTAACTCATCAGCTAGCTCGACATCACGATTGACCGGAGCGGGGTGCATGATAATCGCTTTTTCTTTCATTTTTGTTGCACGTTCGTTGGTTAAACCATGTTGTTGATGGTAGTCTTTTTTTGAGAAACTTCCACCACTTTCATGACGTTCGTGTTGAACACGTAACATCATCATCACGTCTACTTTATCTAATACGTCATCTATTGGTAAGTAAGTCCCGTAAGCTTCATATTTCTTGTTGTACCATTCTTCTGGTCCACAGAAAAATAGATTCGCTCCCAAACGTTTTAACATTTTCATATTTGAATTTGCCACCCGCGAATGCGTTAAATCGCCACATATCGCAATATTTAAATTGTCAAAATGTCCGAATTCTTCATATATAGTCAATAAATCAAGTAAACACTGTGTTGGGTGATTGCCACTACCGTCTCCTCCATTAATGATGGATGTCGTAATTGTCTTACTTTGAATTAATTCATTGTAATAATCTTCTTCCCAGTGACGAATCACACACGCATGCACACCGATTGCTGACATCGTCAACACAGTGTCATATAACGATTCGCCTTTTGATACTGAACTTGTTTTTGCATCAAATTCTATTACATCGATGCCCATTTTTTTCTCTGCGACTTCAAAACTTTTATGTGTTCTTGTACTGTTTTCAAAGAATAGATTAGCAACAAAATATTGTTGATTGGGTAATTGAGATTTCTCTCCGTGTTTAAACTGCTGTGCACGTTTAATTAATCCCATCACTTCTTGGTCACTTAATGATTCTGCCGTTAGTAAATGTTTTAAACTAATTCTCTCCGATGTAATAATCATTTGAGCCTCTCCTTTTTATTCTAATTCGCTTTTCGCTTTTTCAGGTAAAATCAAGTTCAGTATAATTCCAAACAATGTTGCCAGAGCCATACCAGAAACCGCTACTGCTCCAACTTGGAATGTTAATCCGCCGATTCCCACTACTAAGATAACTGAGGCAATCAACAAGTTGCGTTTTAAGTTAAAATCAATTTTATTATCAATCAAGATTTTCAATCCGCTTGAAGCAATCACTCCGAATAGGATAAAACTAATTCCTGCAATAACTGGGTTGGGAATACTTTGAATAATCGCGGTTAATTTTCCGACAAAACTTAATCCCATTGCAAGAGCTGCTGCCCCTCCGATGACAAACACACTGTGTACACGAGTAATCGCAAGAACCCCAATATTCTCACCATAACTTGTAACAGGAGGACCGCCAACTAAACCAGCGACGATTTGTGCTAATCCATCACCTTTAAGTGTTTTATCTAGACCAGGCTCTTTGAAGAAATCTCGTTTTGTTAATTTATTTAACACCATCAAGTGACCAATGTGTTCTGTCATCGTCACAAATGCGATAGGGGCCATGGTCACAATCGCGGTTAAGTAAAATTTCGGTGTGTAAGTCACAAACGGTGCTTGAAAGTCAGGTAAAGCAAACCATGCTGCTTGTCTAATTGGCTCAACATCGACAATTCCAACTGCAAGTGCGATAAAGTAACCACACACAATTCCTAGTAATATTGGAATAAGTCCCATAAACCCTTTAAGATACATGTTAAAGAAAATCGTTAGTGACATGGTAATCAAGGCAACTACAATGTATTTCACACTGTAAACTTGTTCGCCATTTGCTCCTACTGCATACATCGCTTGACTTGCTGCATTTCCAGCTAACCCAAGGCCGATTACCATGACAACTGGTCCAACCACAATCGCTGGAAGCAATTTATCTAACCAAGCTGATCCCGATCGCTTCACAATGACTGAAACAATTAAGTAGACAATCCCCGTTGTGATAGCTCCTAAGGCAACTGCCGGATAACCATCATCTTTCATTAACATTTGCATCGCTGCAATAAACGCAAAACTACTTCCTAAGTAAGCTGGTATTTTTCCTTTTGTTACGATGAGATACACAATCGTTCCAAGTCCTGAACTAAATAGGGCAATTCCTGGGTTAATACCAACTAATATTGGCACTAGTACTGTGGCACCAAACATGGTAAATAAATGTTGTAAGCTAAGCCCTAACCATTTAATTCCCTTCGGTTTATCATGTATGTCCAATACAACATCTGGGTTTCTATAGTTTTCTTTCATTTGACAGTCTCCTTTATAATAAAAAATCCTCGTTTCAGTTTTAGAAACGAGGCGCGCGAAAACAAGTTGGTGTTTGACTTTTTCCACCAATTGTTATTGCTTTTCCTAGTCTCTCTGTACTCGATTAAAAAGCTTATTTAATTAAGTTGTTTAATTTTGATCTCATCTTTACCATCATATTCTTCCACAGATACAATAATTTGTTCTGTTTTTGACGTTGGAATATTTTTGCCAACGTAATCAGCTCGAATTGGTAATTCTCTATGTCCTCTATCAACTAATACGGCTAATGAAATCTTTTCAGGACGACCAATATCCATGATAGCGTCTAGTGCTGCACGAATCGTTCTACCTGTAAAAATAACGTCATCGACTAAAATGACTTCTTTATCTTCTATTGAAAAGGGAATATTTGATGCATGTACTTCAGGTGTGTCGTGTTCATTGACATGATTATCATCTCTGTATAATGTAATATCTAGCTCGCCAACAGGAATGTCTTTTCCTTCTAATTGTTTTAATCTCTCAGCAATTCGATTAGCTAGATAAATGCCGCGTGTTTTGATCCCAATCAACACGATATCATCAATGCCTTTGTGTCGTTCAATAATTTCATAAGTAATACGTGTCAATGCTCGTTTCATTGTCATGTCATCCACTACTACTTTTTCAGTCATTAAAGTTCCCCCTAAATTTTTTAAACAAAAAACCCTCTCATCCATCAAAGAATAAGAGGGTTGTGTTTAGTCATAGTGATATAAGGATACAATGTCCCTTATCAATACATATTACACGCTCCTTCTTAGCCTCTCTGGACTACTCTTAAAGGACTGTTCTGTTTTGTTGTACTGAGTATAACGCACTCATATGTAAATATCAATCATTATTTTCGATTTCCTTCAATGTTTTTGTAAATATTTCTGGTAACTCAGAATCAAAGGTCATCAGCTCTCCTGTTGTTGGATGCGTAAAGGCTAATGTTTTAGCGTGTAAAAACTGCCCATTTCCTTTTATCGTTTTCTTAGGACCATATAGTGGATCGCCAACAATTGGATAACCGATATAATCCATGTGCACCCGAATTTGATGTGTTCGACCAGTTTCAAGGACACATTCAATTAATGTATAATCTAAAAATCGTTCTAATACGGTAAAATGAGTCACTGCTTCTTTACCATCTGCTACGATCGCTTGTTTTTGACGGTTGTCTTTACTTCTACCTATTGGTGCTTCGATTTTTCCTTTTTCATGTGGAATGACACCATGAACTAACGCCACATATTTTCTTAATGTTTTACGTTCTTTTAACTCATCCTGAAGCGCAATATGTGCCGCATCATTTTTTGCCACCATCAATAGTCCAGATGTATCCTTGTCAATTCGGTGAACAATCCCCGGACGGATCACATCATTAATACTTGAAAGTGATCCTGCGTGGAATAATAATGCATTAACAAGCGTTCCATCAGGATGACCCATAGATGGATGGACTACCATTCCTTGAGGTTTATTTACCACAATCACATCATCATCTTCATAAACAATTTCTAATAGAATATCTTGTGGTTCTAAGGTTAATTCTTTTGCTTCTGGTACCGTAATATCAACACGATCGTTTTGTTTCACTTTATAATTTGCTTTAACAATCTCTCCATTAACATTCACTGCCTCTTCTTTTAACCAACTCTGAATTTGAGAGCGTGAATAATCTGAAAAAACTTCTGCTAATACTTTATCAATTCTTCCTTTTTTATCTTCTACTACATAATGTAATTGTGTCATTGATTATCTCCTTCATTTAACTTGCTCACTTAGTTTATCATAAAACTGGTCGCTATTCACTAATACAATCATGATTTTAGATAAACAAAAAAGAGACGATAAACGTCTCTTTTTATTATTCATTAATTTGTGTATGATTTGATGGCATATTGAACTGATCTTTATCAAACGTGCCTTCCCATTTATCTACGACTACCGCAGATACCATACTTCCGGCAACGTTTAACATTGTACGCCCCATATCAACAATTGGGTCAATACCAAATATAGCCCCAATACTTGAAATAGCAGAACCATAACCTAATCCATTTAATGTAACAGTAGCAGCAACGGTTGCTGTTCCTGGTACACCGGCAATACCGATTGAACCTACTGTCACAACAACCACAACAAGCACAAAGAATGAAAAGTCCATAGTAGCTCCCGCTGCTCCAGCAACTAATGTTCCAAGCATGGCAGGGAATACTCCGGCACATCCATTCATCCCAATTGTTGTTCCAAGTGTTGCAACAAAGTTTGATGTTTCACCTGATACACCCATGTCTTTTTCAAGTGTTTGCAAAGTATAAGGTAATGTTCCTACGCTTGAACGAGAAGAAAAAGCAAATAACAATGTATTAAAAGCTTTCTTGTAGAACATAACTGGATTGACACCCATAAAACTTAAAATAACAACATATACCAATAACATAATGATAACTCCTGTATAAAGTGCCGCTATAAATCCTAGCATACTAACAACAGATTGGATACCATTTGAAATAATAGTGTTACTTACAAGAGCTACCACACCATATGGCATTAATTTAATAACGTTTGTCAAAACAGAATTAACTGTAATACGTAGCGAATCTAAAAATGTCACAAAAGGAGCTACTTCAATCGGTTTTTTAACCTTTAAGAAACGAATTGCACTGGCAAACATCGCTGCAATAATAACAACCGATACGATACTCCCATTGTTTCCCATTACACTAATAATATTATTAGGAATTAAATTTAAAAAGAATTCAGGAAAACTTTGTGAGGCAATATTATTCATAAATTCTGTCTTTTGTTCCGTTAAGTCTCCAGCAAAACTAGTCGCATTTAAATTAAATAGCTTAACAACTAAAATACCAACAATCGCAGAAATAGCTGTTGTGCTTAATAATGTAATGAATGTGCGACCTGTTAAACTTCGAATACGATCACCTCGTACATCCACAACAACTTTAATAATAGATAAAAAGACGACTGGAATAGCAAGTAACTGAACTAGTTTTAAAAACCCTGTCCCAATAAGTCCAAACCATGCAGATATTTCTCCTCTAGCATGATCAATGTAAATACCATTTTTGTTACTGATCATATCAATACCAATCCCTAGTACTAGACCAATGATCAAAGCGATAATCATGCGTTTAGAAAAACTTACTTTTTTGTCTTTAAGCATTTTTAAGCACACCATTGCCGCACCTAACAATACAATAGCAATCAACGTGTAAAAATTACTCACTTTAAGAAATTGTGAGAAAAATGGAACATCTATCATGAATATCATCTCCTTTTTTACCAGTCTACACTGATAGAATCATTTTTTAAACTCATTTGTTTCAAAATATTTTCAGAAAAATTATTTAATAAGAATCATTTCAACTTTTAACAAAATCTTTTTGAGAATATACTACTTTAAAAAGTGGATTTTACAAATGTTTGTTATGATATCAATAAATCAATTAAAATACTCTAAATAAAAAAACATGTCAATTGTACGATTACATAAAGCCCTACTCTATACCTTATAATCTCACGAATCATTTTCCATACTTACACTGTTTATCCTTCAATCATATCTGAACTCATTTATTTAACTTAAACATTTATCAGAATTTAACCTGATGTAAAAATTCAACGTTTAATTCACGATATATAATAAAGAACAATAGATTCAAGTAATGTCCACATCATTTAACCTCCATTCCTAATTTATAGTTGTCATTATACACAAATTATCTATCATTTTAAAAAATTTGCTCTCAAAAATGATGATTTATTTGAAATTTTATTCATATGAACGTTTTTTAATACGAAATTTTACTTAAAATTTAATTGACAGCGCATACATGTGAGTGTTACGTTCAAGGTATTAACAGAATAAAATTAACTTATATAAAATTGGAGGGGATTTTATGAACATCAATACAAAATTACTACATGGTTATTCCGTTATCGACAAAGAAACTGGATCAGCCTCTATTCCAAAATACCAAACATCCACGTTCCATCAAGATGATGTCTTCCATCATACTGGATACAACTACACTCGGTTTGGTAATCCAACCATCACAGCTGTTGAAGAATGCATTGCTTCACTTGAAAATGCCAAATTCGGCCTAGCTTTTTCTTCAGGTATGGCAGCTATCAATTCTGTTTTATTTATGTTATCTCAAGGAGACCATCTTATCCTTGGAAAAAACATTTATGGGGGTACTTATCAGATTGTGACGGAATTTCTAACACGTTTCGGCGTGAAACATACGTTCGTTGATGAATCCGATGTTTCAGCATGGGAAAATGCCATCCAACCAAATACCAAGTTATTTTATTTAGAAACACCCTCAAATCCATTGTTAACGATTACAGATTTAAAATCTGTCTGTCATTTAGCAAAAAAACATCAAATTTTAACTGCTTGTGACAACACATTTATGACACCTATTCACCAACAACCACTCGATTTTGGGGTCGATATTGTCATTCACAGTGCCACAAAATTTATTAATGGCCATAGTGATATTTTAGCCGGACTCATTGCGACAAATGATGAAAAACTCTACTCAACGCTCAAAAAACATCAAAAAGCATTAGGAAGTATTTTAAGCGTTGAAGATGCGTGGTTATTACTTAGAGGGGTTAAAACAATGGGTCTTCGCATGAAACAATCTGTTAAAAATGCAGCTAAAATCGCAGACTTTTTATCAAATCACGATGAAATAAAATCTGTCTATTACCCTGGACTAGCAACTCATCCTCAATCAGACATTCATCAATCACAAACACAATCTGGTGGTGCTGTTTTAAGTTTTGAGTTAAGTTGTGAAGATAAAGTCGCTGATTTCTTTAATAAATGTCAAATCCCTATTGTGGCTGTCAGTCTTGGCGGTGTTGAGTCGATTTTATCTTATCCATGGACCATGTCACATGCCTGTATGCCTGAAGAAGAACGCATCAAAATGGGTGTTACCTCAACGTTAATTCGTCTATCTTGTGGTATTGAGGATTGCGACGATTTGATTAATGATTTAGAAAATGCACTGAAATAAGTAAAAGACCAAGCCACAATTGACTTGGTCTTTTTTTGTATTATTTACTGTAGTTTTTCACTTCAGCAACCACTGATTCAACAAATAATGGTAATTTCACTGTCTCAGTTTCTTTGCTTCCGTATTTACGGACATTTACTTCACCGTTGTCTAACTCTTTATCTCCCACAACAATTTGATATGGAATTTTTTGAGTTTGAGATTCACGAATCTTGTAACCCATTTTTTCATTACGATCGTCCACTTCAAAACGTAAGCCTAAACTATTTAATTGCTCTTTGATTTCAAAGGCATAGTCACTATGTAAGTCTAAGTTAACTGGGATGATTGTTCCTTGCACTGGTGCTAACCAAGTTGGGAATGCGCCTTTATACACTTCAGTTAAGTAAGCCACAAAACGTTCCATCGTAGACACGATACCACGATGAATAACGACTGGACGATGAGTGTTTTCGCCATCTTTTCCAACATAAGTTAAGTCAAAACGTTCAGGTAATAAGAAGTCTAATTGGATAGTTGATAATGTTTCTTCCATTCCTAAGGCAGTTTTTACTTGCACGTCAAGTTTAGGGCCATAGAATGCTGCTTCGCCTTCTGCTTCAAAGTATTCTAACCCTAATTCATCAATGGCTTCTTTCAGCATTGTTTGAGCTTTTTCCCACATTTCATCATCATTAAAGTATTTTTCAGTGTTTTCTGGGTCTCTGTAACTTAAACGGAAACGATAATCTGTAATATTGAAATCTTCATATACGGCAACCATTAATTCTAATGTACGTTTGAATTCATCTTTGATTTGATCTGGACGAACAAATGTATGACCATCATTTAATGTCATTTCACGAACACGTTGTAATCCTGATAACGCACCTGATTTTTCATAACGGTGCATCATACCAAGTTCAGCGATACGAATTGGCAATTCACGGTAACTATGAACATCGTTTTTATAAACCATCATATGATGTGGACAGTTCATTGGACGTAATACTAACATTTCGCCATCTCCCATGTCCATTGGTGGGAACATGTCTTCATGGTAATGATCCCAGTGACCAGAAGTTTTGTAAAATTCAACGTTTGCCATAATGGGTGTGTAAACGTGTTGGTACCCTAAGCTGATTTCTTTATCCGTAATGTAGCGTTCGATTGTACGGCGAATTGTCGCACCTTTTGGTAACCAGAATGGTAAACCAGAACCAACTTCAGGACTTAACATAAATAAGTCTAATTCTTTACCAAGTTTTCTATGGTCACGCTCTTTCGCTTCTTCACGCATTTTGATGTATTCTTTTAATGCTTTTTTATCAAAGAATGCTGTTCCGTAAACACGTTGCATCATATGGTTATCAGAATTCCCTCTCCAGTATGCTCCAGCAACAGATAATAATTTGAAGACTTGAATACGTCCAGTAGATGGCACATGCACCCCGCGACATAAATCTACAAAGTCACCTTGCTCATAAACAGTAATCACTTCATCTTCTGGTAGGTCAGTAATTAATTCCACTTTATATGGATCTTCCTTAAACAACTCTAAAGCATCGGCACGAGAAATTTCTTTACGCACGATTGGGTTATTTTCTTTTACAATCGCCATCATCTCTTTTTCAATCGCTTCTAAGTTTTCTTCAGAGATAACCTCTTCACCATTATCAGTGTCATAATAAAACCCATTTTCAATTGCTGGTCCAACACCAAAATGAATATTTGGGTATAAACGTTTCATCGCGTTTGCCATCAAGTGAGCTGTTGAGTGGCGTAAAATTCCTAACGCCTCTTCATGGTCTGGTGTCACGATTTCAATTGACCCATCCACTTCGATTGGTCGCTCTAAATCAATCAACTCGCCATTTAATTTACCTGCTAAGGCTTTTTTTGCTAGAGAATTGCTAATGCTTTTTGCAATATCTAATGTTGATGAGCCACTCTCAAATTCTTTGACAGCGCCATCTGGAAAAGTAATCTTAATCATACTATCGTCTCCTTTTAATTGTTTAAATAAAAAAAGCCCTAGTAAGTCATATTGACCTACTAGGACGAATCATCGTGGTTCCACCTAATATTTAAGACATAAATCTATGTCTCCTCGAGCGTGTTAACGGTACGACCGGTCAAGTTTCAACTCGACTTTCGAAAGTGGTCAACACATGCACTTATCTGGAAAACTCTCAATTATGTTTTCCTCCCTGTCAGATAGCCCTCACATATCGGTGTCTTTCTCAACAATTATCTTTTATTTATCTACAGTTATATTTATAACACCTTTATAAATATAAAACAAGTACAAACATTTAATTTTTTAATTTAAACGTTTTGGGTGCTACTTTTAAAATCACAGCAAACCCTACCCCAACATACAATAACGACACAATAGACAATCCTAATGCATAGTAAAGTCCTGTTGTTTTAAGTTGTAAATTTATATAGGCAAACAAATAAAAGACACCATTCACTACTTTATAAATAGGATTGATTACTTGAAAATCACTTGTAAAAGGTTGTAGTAAATAATAAACAAATAATTCGTGAAACGAAAAAAGTAACGTTAAACTTATGATGACTAAAAGAGCAAGCCCAATCAAATGGATGGAATTAAGCCCAACAACTAGTAAATTAAATAAGATTAACCAAACTAATAAAACACCGTTCACGATACTATTGTAAAACAGGATTTTTTTAAACCTAGCGAGAAATCCACTAATTATTGCTTCTTTTGTTCGATAAAAAGGAAACGTCAACATGGAGATATCACAATTCATAAATAAACTTTGTACCACACTTTTGCCAACTGACGTTAAATATAAAACAAAAAAGAGTGATGGGACAAGGCGATACATAAATTCTTCTAACTCACCGACACCAGACATTAATGGAAAAAACTGACTGGCTACTACTAAAGCTAAGCCTAATACACTAATACTGATTACTTTAATTAGCAATCCCTTACCTAGTCCTTTTTTAAATCGACTAAAAAATAATGCATTTAAATAAGCATTTCCTGACAAATCATCGAAGTTCGCCTGTTCATCGATGCTCATTTTTTTTGTTAAGCCTACGCCTTCAGTAAAGTTTGTAGTTTTATTTTTCAATTCTTTATCATCGGCTTCAAAGGCATACATTGATGAGCTAACTTTTTTATCGGCTACTAATGAAAAACGAGGATAAGATAAATAATTCTTGGCCACTAACCAACTCGCCAGAAAGTTAAAAATAATGAGTCCTATTATTACCAATAGATTAGAAAATAAAAAACTCATAAAAGAAGATAACATGGTGAAACAAAATCCAATAACTAACGCCAACATCACTACTAATATCGCAACTTTTTTTATCCATGGATATTTTTGTAGTGTCAGTGGTAAATCTATTCTTAGCCAAATCGTACTAAAAAACACATAAGTACTACTCCCTAATAATGTGGTTAAAATAATCGGTAAGCTATTAAACAGACCCATAACAATCAACGCAATGGTGACGACGATTAAATCAAAGCATAGTTCCAACAGAGTCATTCTTTTCAAATGAGAAGATTTATTAATTCGAAAATTAGTGATAAACAACACATCTTTTTTATCAGGAACACTAAATAATGAGCCAAATATTGGCAAATAAAACGCAAAGACAACTAACCAAATATCAAAACTTGATAACTGACTCTCTTTAAATACAACATTAGCTAAAAATGAACTGACAAAGAAAGGAATGATACCTATTATGACTTTAATTGCTGTTGAAATAGCAAACTTAATATAGGTGAATACTTTCTTTAAGGGATAATCCGCATAAACCATTCTAACAGGAACAATTTTACCAATAAAAGGAATTCTACCAATAAAATAAAACAAACCATTAATAAAGATAGTCCCTTTAAATAACTGCAATAAAATATATTCTGTGAGGGTTGACCTAACATTACTTATCATCTGACTCACCTATCACTTCAACCACTGCATCTTGAGATTTACCCTCTTCATCAGATAACATGGCAACAATATCCGCTTCAAAACTATTCGTATGAATTTTAGTTGGATCAAACCCTGTTAGTTTACCTTTATGAAGCACCACAATCTCATCACATAAATCTTGTGCTAACTGTAAAATATGAGTGGAGAATATCACAACGGAATCTTTTTTTATTGATAAAATCAATTCTTTCATTTCATGAGCTGCAACCACATCAAAACTCGTCAATGGTTCATCAAGTAGCAAGACAGGTGGTTGCGCCATCATCGTCGCAATCATCTGAACTTTATTTTTCATCCCATGCGAGTAGTCTTTCAGTAACCGATGGCGATCCTCTTTTTTTATCCCAACTTTTGCTAAATACTCATCTGGCGTTCGAACGTTTAACATTTTTTCCTTATTCATATCAATAAAAAACTTAATGAATTCATAACCTGTCATAAAATCTGGTAGAGTTGGGGTAGCATGAACTAACCCAACTTCTAGATCAGAAAAATCATGCTCTATCATGTCCTCTTTCAACTGAATCGTCCCTGAGTCAATAGATAAATCTTTTGATATACAATTAAAAAGTGTCGTTTTACCCGCTCCGTTTCGACCTAATAATCCATATATTTTGCCTTTTTCAAATCGAAAACTCGCTTCATCTAAAATCACTTTATCATCAAACTTTTTCACTACGTCTTGTATGATTAACTCCACTCAACCCACTCCTTTAGTTTAAATGTCCTTATAGTATATCATAAAGTGATATACTATAAAATTAGTTGTCACAAATAATTTTACGTTCTATACTAAATTGGTTAACTATTTAAAAGAAAGATGGGATGATATATGAAGATCGGTATATTTGGCGCTGGCCATATGGGAGGAGCTATGATTAAAGGGTGGGTTCGCTCAAATAATATTTCTCCAACAGATATTCTTGTAAAAGGGGGTAAAGGGGACACAGCAAAAAAACTACAACAAAATATTCCTTTTAACCTAACTGATAATTTAGAAGATTTTGACCAAGTGGATATGATTTTTTTAGCCGTTAAAACACCTATTATTCTTCCAGTCATAAACGAATTAAAAAATCATTTAAACAAAGACCTTCCTATTATTTCTGTATCAGCTGGTGTCCCTATTTCCTTAATGCAGGAAGCTTTAGGTGGATCTTACCCTATCGCTCAAGCTATCCCCAATACACCTGTACAAATCAATCAAGGTATTACTGGTATTGCTTACTCACAGACAATAAGTAATCTTGATAAAATCGCAATCTATGATTGTTTAAGTCTTTTGGGAACGGTAGAAGAAATTTCTGAAGATAAGATTGATATTTTTGGTACATTGGCAGGATGCGGACCAGCATTTGTTGACGTCTTTATGGAAGCTCTAGGAGATGCGGCAGTATTACATGGTATGGACAGAAAATTAGCTTATACTGTTGCTGCCAAGATGGTAAGTGGATCAGCTAATTTATTACTAGACTCTAACAAACACCCTGGTGAATTAAAAGATGGTGTAACCTCTCCTGGCGGTACAACTATTAAAGGTATCACTGCTTTAGAAAAAGAAGGATTTAGGTATGCCACCATCTCTGGTATTGATACCATCATGCAAAGTTACAAATAGAAAAAAGCATCCACTTATCATAGTTGCTTCAGACTGTAGACAAAGTATTGATAAATTTCGATACTTTATCTTTTTTTGTTAAGATAGAAGAAAGGAGTGACTATTAATGTTGAAAAAACAAGATATGAGTAAACGTAATCAAATAGGTTTTTATTCATTAGAAGACTTAGTTTCACAGGAACATTTTTTAAGAGATATTGATAAATACGTCGATTTTAGTTTTATTTATCAACTTGTTGAGGATAAATATGATCAGTCTAATGGACGACACGGATGGGTTTTAGGATATACAACGCATCCAGGTAATCAACATGATAGTCGTACTTTTATCTCTATTTACAATAAATTAAAAAGTCATTTCACTCTGAATAAATTAGTGATGGATGCGGGCTACAAGACACCAGGTATTGCTCATTTGTTGTTTCAAGATAACTTAACATCTATTTTTCCATATAAGAGACCCATGACCAAGAAAGGTTTTTTCAAAAAATATGATTATGTTTATGACAAATACTATGATCAAT
Source organism: Vagococcus sp. CY52-2 (assembly GCF_022655055.1). Classification (NCBI taxonomy): domain Bacteria; kingdom Bacillati; phylum Bacillota; class Bacilli; order Lactobacillales; family Enterococcaceae; genus Vagococcus; species Vagococcus changpingensis. Next base: position 1,048,863 of record NZ_CP093384.1, read on the forward strand.
CTATTTGTCCCAATATGAAAACATTAACTTATACGACAACTAATCGAGATGGTTATCGAGAATATAAAAGTAACCCTCACGATTGTATGACGTGTTCTTTAATAAATAAATGTACGCAATCAAAGGATAAGAGAAAATAAGTTCAACGTCATTTATGGGAAGATGATATGGAACGATGTGAGGACATACGTCATTCCATTGGAATGAAATCTATCTATAATAATCGTAAACAGACGATTGAGAGGTTATTTGGAACAGCCAATGAATTTCATGGATTACGTTATACCAACTTAATAGGCAAAGAAAAAATGCACATGAAAATTGGGCTTATTTCGCATGTCTTAATATAAAAAAATTAGCAAAAATGCTTAAATTAAGAGACCTAGAGGGCTCTATTTTTTTGTCTATTTTTAATTATTTACCTACATTAATCATTGGATTGTCTTCACTCTGAAACTATATTGAATAATATAGTTTGGATATTTGCAGTTATTTTATTATTATTTGATGCTTTTACAATTGGTGTGCCTAAAAAGATACAAGGTAAAAACAATGAGTGAAGGATTGAAAACGATTAAAGAGCTGGCGGATGAGTTAGGTGTTTCCAAACAAGCTATTCAATATCATATAAAATCATTGACAAACAAAAACCGACAAACAAAAAGAACCGAATATTAATCAATATTTGTTAAATGAAATTGAAGAAGTTAAGAAAAATAGGGATAAACAATTAGCAGTTAAAGATAAACAAATAGAAAATAAAAACATTCAAATTGCACAAATGCAAAATCTGCTAGATCAGCAACAACGTTTAGCCCTACAAGATAAAAAATTGCTGGAAGAATACAAGGCAGAGAATGATAGCTTTAAAGCCCTTAAAAAGCAAATAGAAGTCTTAAATGATAAAATAATCGGTTGATTCTTCGCAAAACGAAGAATCACAAATACAATTTTTTGAATCTCTTCCAATTGGCACAATATCAAGCGCAATCACTCATTCCAGTGATCTAGACGTGCTTAGAATGGCAATCTCAACATTAAATATAACTTTATTAAATACTAATGATTGCATTAAAAATTGCTTTTTGAGATAATTGCTAAAAAAGTGAGGATTCTCAAATGGATAACAAAGATATAGAGCTGATTCAACAAATGGAAAACAAATATGACACTTTTATGCCAGTCTTAACTAATTTAATTGATAGTGTTGAAAAATTTAACTCAATTTACAATAATTATATTGAATTAAAAAATTTTTATGGTAGTGAAAAATGGTTTGAATATATGGAAATTGAAAAGATCCCAGTAAAATGTGGTGTTTTATCAGAAGACCAATTATTTGATATGATTGGTGATCATAATGAACTTCTTGGAGTATTACTTGACCTAACTTCAAAAATGTACAAAAATTTTTAAAAAAAATAAGCACCACTTAAGGTGCCATTTCCTGCCTGCTGAACTCATTTTTAGTGACTTTTTATATAGTTTTGATTTTGTTTTATTTTCATCTAACTGTAAACCAAATTATCACAAACGCTTATATATCAATGAAGTTTACTATAAATTTACACTGTTTAAATGCTAGGTTTAATTCTACAAATTATTTTGAATTTTATTTCAGGTAATTACTGGAAGAGTAAGTAGACCAGTCTTTAACGTCACTTCCAATTATAGCTAATTCTTTATGAGCATTAATAATTCCCATTGTTGTCAATTTTCCAGCTTCTAAAATTACGACGTAATCACTTAGTTTTTCTTCTAATCGATTTTTAAAACTGAAATCAATGGAGCGTTCTTTATCTTTATATCAAAGATTCAAATATCTTAAAAATGGTGCAGGATACACTACTTGATAGTTTTCGTGCTGGTCGTCGCAACTGTACAATTTTCCAAGCTGGGAAAGCGCCCTTTCTACGTGTGAGTGACGTCATGAAATTAAGAAAAACAGATGTCTTTAATCTTGATGGAACAGTCAAACAAACTGCATTTATTCATGATCAAAAAACAGGTAAGGGAAATACGTTATATTTAAAACCTGTCCAACAAGATTTAACGCTTTATCATGCATGGCTCATCCAACAAAATATGAATTCAGAGTGGTTATTTCCTTCAACTTCTCGTCCTGATCGTCCTATTACTGAGAAACAGTTTTATAAGATTATGGCACGAGTTGGTGATCTTTTAGGAATTAACTATCTAGGAACGCATACCATGCGTAAAACAGGCGACTATCGGGGCTATACGTAGTCAAACTATAATATTGGTTTAGTGATGCATTTATTAAACCATTCAAGTGATGCTATGACCTTAACGTATCTTGGATTAGATCAAGCTAGTCGAGAAACGACGTTAGACCAAATTGATTTTGGGTAATGAATGTTTAGAACTTAGTAGTCGTCCAAAAACGACTACTTTTTTTGTTGAATCGTACGAGGACGATTCGATGCTTTTGACTTGTAAGAACAGGATTGAATGAAGCAATACTGTTCGCATATTTTTAGTGGATGAACAAACAAAATACGAGAGATTTTTTGTTTGTTTATACATGGTTTTAGAAAAAAAGAGACGATTTTGGAAGAAGAAAATCGTCTCAGAGTGAAGACAAACCAATTACTCTGTTTTCTATTCTATAGTGACCTCTTGATATAATTTTCTAAAATAAAAATGACTTGCGATTAAATAATAAATAATTTGTATAACTAAAAATAGACCTATAATCATAAATGCCATCATTTGTAATCTTTGATTAAATAAAGCATACATTGCTTTTAACGCTACTAATCCATGAACAGAAGACACTATAATTGGAGTAAAAAATAAAATGCCAACTTGTCTATAAACGGTCTTCTTGATTTCTTTGCGACTAAGTCCTAATTTATAAACTATTTTAAATTTTTGAATATCTACTACCATATCACTATATAACCTAAAATATAAAAAACTACCAGCAGACACAAAGAAAATAGCACCAATAAAAAAGCCGACAAATAATACAGGTGTATAAGTTTCTGTAATGGATTCAATAATTAATGGCTTACTTTGAAGACCTTCAATTTCTTTTAAGTGTGTCGCAACCTTTAACTGTTGATCGTGATCTTTCGGATTGCCCATCCATCCAATTTCTTGCTGAATCCCATATTTTTTAGCAAATTGACTATAAACTGTTTTAGGTACTACATACACATTTTGAAAACCAGGCAGAACCACTTTTTCCACCTCAAAATTATTCACAGATACACTTGTTCCATCAGGTAATGGTAACTCTTTTAAGTAGCTTGTTTGAGGTTGCCCTGATAATAGGTTACTATCAATATTTAATCGATAAGACTGATTAGTATCCAATATTTTTTTATTTTTAGTATATTTTGCAATGTTATTATACCCATTTGTACTAATGACTCTGTACCCATTTTGATTTTTAGATTCTGGAACATAGACCACTTTCATACGAAGTTCTGTCATATTTAAGTCTTGATTATCCATTTTACTTTGAACTGCCTCTAAATTATTAACTAATCTTTCTTGATTACCATCAGAGTCTGATAAATAAAAGTCATAAGTCATCGCATTGACAGAAGCAACTGTCATTTCTTTTAACCCTGCTAAAGAGCCAATAGCAGCGAACACAACAGTTGTGATGATTGCTACCAAAAAAAATGACCGTGCATTATCCTTCATCCGAAAGACCAAATCTGAATAGACTAGCATATTCGTTTTTTTCCAAAACCGTTGTTTATTTTTTTGTAGTTGTGTAACAACGAGAATACTTAACTGATTAAACAAAAAATAAGTCCCAATAATTACTATCAATACAACAGGTATCATAGCCACAAAAACCTGCATACCTTGAGCGTACAAAGCAATCGCATACCCCATTCCAATAAATAATAAGGCAAAAATCGATTTTATCTTGGATGATTTGATTTCCTCTTTTCCTAAATCTTCACTTTTAATCAATTCTTGAATGTCCATTTTAGGAATCTTAAACTGAATAAAGAAAGAACTCAAAAAGAATAGAATAGTAAACGCGACAAACGTTATCACAATTGACTTTAATGGAAAATAAAAAGCTAATTGAACCATTAATATCTTTTTACTCAAAAATAATAGCACTTGTGAAAATATTAAGCCAGCTAGAATACCAATAACTGTGGCAAAAAATCCCACTATAGTATTTTCTTGAAAAATCATCTTTCTTAACTGTTTTGGAGACATCCCTTGGATTAACAACAAACCAAATTCTTTCTTACGTGATTGGAGAAAGATGTCCATAGAATATAACACGTAAAAAAATGAAAAAATATAAATAATACTTGACGATAGATTCATGCCCACTATAACAAACGGATGCATAGATGATTCACCAAGAGATGGATGATTAGAGAAAGTTAAAAAAGTTAAAAACGTCATGACAGTTGTTAACGTGCTTAAAAAATAGGCTAGATATAATGGTTTATTTCGAATAGTATTTTTATAAATAAATTCCTTAAAAGTCATATACTTCACCTTCCAACTGCCTCAAACTAAATAGAATATCATCATAAAACTCACTTTGAGAACTATGTCGACTAATTTCATCGCTTAATTCACCATCTTTAATAAACACAATACGCTGACAATAACTTGCAGCAAGAACATCATGCGTCACCATTAAAATCGTAGAATTAAGTCTAGTATTTAACTCTGATAATAATCTCATAACGTCTTTTGATGATTTCGTGTCTAAATTTCCAGTTGGTTCATCTGCTAGTAATAACTTTGGTTCATGAATCATTGAACGTGCAATAGCAACACGTTGTGCTTGTCCACCAGAAATATTACTAATTCGTTTGTTTAACAATGATTCAATACCTAATACTTCAGAGATATCATTTAATTTTTTTGTCATAACACTAACTTTTTCACCATCTAGTGTCAATGGTAGCACAATATTTTCTGCTACGGTTAAGGTGGGTATCAAGTTAAATCCTTGAAATACAAACCCTAATTGATTTCGTCTAAATTTTGCTAAATCCTCTTGATTTAAATTCGACGCTCGTTCACCATCAATTGTGATGTTTCCTGATGAAGGCTGATCTATTGTACCAACGAGATTTAGAAGAGTTGATTTACCACTTCCAGAAGGACCCATAATGCCAACAAATTCACCCTCTTTTACACTGAGGCTCACTCCCTTTAGTGCTTGAAATAATGAATCTCCTGTACCAAACGTTTTTGTTACGTTATTTATTTCTAACATCTTTTTACCCACTTTCGTTCTCACAATCCCCTCATTATAGAATAACATGTTAACGTTTATATTAAAACGAACAATATCCCAAGATTGTTAACACATAATAATTTTAACACTGTTTTATTAGAAAAGGCTATTATTCATACAGATTTTTGCTATACTTATTATATACAAAAAATGGAGGTGAAGCTATGGCAGTATTAGAAACCACTATTTTACTGATTATACTCGTTATTCTATCTAATATTATCAGTCACTATCTTGTGGCAGTTCCTACCGCATTAATTGAAATAGCCGTTGGTGTTATTGCCGCATTATTTTTACATTTAGATATAGAATTACAAACTGATTGGTTTATGTTGTTATTTGTAGCACCACTTTTATACAATGATGCCAAGCATTTTCCAAAGAAAGAATTATGGGAACTACGAGCTCCAATTTTTGCTAATGCTATTTTCCTTGTCTTTCTTACTACAATTGCAGGAGGACTATTAATTAATTTATTTATCCCACAAGTCAGCTTGCCATTAGCCTTTGCTTTGGCAGCTGTATTATCACCAACCGATCCAGTAGCAGTTCAAGGTATCGCTGAACAAGTAAAACTTCCTAAACGAATTTTAACGTTAATCAGTGGGGAGAGTTTGATTAATGATGCTAGTGGATTAATCGCTTTTAAATATGCACTAGCGGCCTTTCTAACTGGCACTTTCTCATTAAGACAAGCCTCTGGTGACTTTATTTATATGACTTTAATCGGTATACTGACTGGCTATATCATCAGTCGACTAATTTATTTGATTCAAAGGAGTTTGTTAAGGCAAGGCATTCAAGATGTTATTTTACATTCGTCTCTTCAAGTAATGACGCCTTTTGTTATTTTTATTATGGCAGAAATCGTTCGGGCATCAGGAGTTATTGCAGTAGTCGTTTCAGGTGTTATGGCCATTCAGCAAGAGCCATTATTTAGAGGACAATTTTCTGAGATAAAAATTGTAACCAATAAATTATGGGATATTATTATTTACTTGCTAAATGGCATTGTTTTTGTCGTATTAGGTACAACTCTTCCTTATGCTATGCGTGGAGCCATTATTAATCCTACTATTAATAATGCTCTGTTAATCCTTTATGTTATCATCGTGTGGCTTATACTGATGATAATAAGAACATTATGGACGTATGCTTACATGTGGTATCATTACTTTAAAGCAAAAGATAACATCCAACTAAAGCCCAAATTTTCTATTGCTATTTTAACGGGATTAACTGGTGTTAGGGGAGCTGTTACTATGGCGATGGTTTTATCTATTCCATTCTTTTTACCAAATGGTGCGGTATTCCAAGAACGATATCTGATTATCTTTTTAGCTAGTGGCGTTATTTTAGCAAGTTTACTAGTCGCTGTGATTACATTGCCTATTTTCACAAAACAGAAAAAGCGATTGATCTTAGCCGGGGATGAAGGAACACAAGAACCTATTGATGACTCAAATAATTCATCTCAACTACCTGAAATAGAAGCTAGAAAATTAATGACTAAACGAGCCATTCAATCCTTACAGCAAGAGTTAAATAATGAAAATCAATTAATTATTAACGATATTCTACAAGATTTTGATAAGCAATTACGTTTCTTATACTTAGATGATAATCATACATCTAACACTGTTTATTATGAATTAGAATCAGATTATAGATGCCAAGCAGCAGATTTTGAAACAAATAAAGTAATGGAGATACTACCTCAACTAGCATTACCTAAAAAAATTGAACAAAACTATTTAAAAATGCTTGAATACAAACAACGTGCCCATTCAAGTAATGTTAAAATCATCATACAACGTTCTTTGTACAAAGTTCAGAAAAAAATCAAAAGAATCGTATATCAGACTTTCCTAAAACGACAACCTGAAAAATCCCAATTAGATAATGTTAAAAAAATTACCTTATTAGAAGTTAAAAGTTCTGAAGCAACTTTTGATATGTTAAATGATTGTCAAAATAATTTAGATAAAGCAGACAAATATTTTACAGTAAAATATAATATTTTAAACCAACTTATGATGGAATATACAAGTAAGATACATCGCATTCAGCATTATCATCTTATTCAAGAATCATCTTATCAAGAGATATACAGAGATTATTTTTTAAGGGCTCTTGATGAAGAAAGAGGTATGATTCAAAAGCTTCTTGAACAAGGGCGAATTTCTAATACTATGGCAAATCAACTACGCCAAGGAATTAATTACAATGAAACATCCTTTCTACAAACAAATATTGAAGATTAAATTAAAACATAACAAAAAGTCGAAAATTAATTCAATTTTCGACTTTTTGTTATGTAAAAATATCTTTTGATTATTGTGTTATCTATAGTATAAGCTAGTTCATATTCATTGCCTAAATCGTCAACCAATCATTTGTCATTTAAATCAGATATAGTAAATTTTTTTATGATATCTTTTCCACTAATAGTGACTTTTTTATTTTTTATCTACTGATATAACAACATTTTTAAATAATTTTTCGATTTTCTTATCAAAATGATATAAAATATTTTCTTTAAACGACTCTTTATGAGTCACAACTGAAGTAATTGAGCAAATTTAATTTTTAACCACTCCACTCTTTTTAAATATTATACAAAAAAACCAACCTTCACTTAAGAAAATTGGTTTTAATTGTTTATTCTACTGTCACACTTTTTGCTAAGTTACGTGGTTTATCAACATCTAATCCTCTTTGCAAACTGGCATAATATGCTAATAATTGTAACGGCACCACACTAACTAGTGGTGTTAGTAGTTCATGTACTGGCAACAACACGAGTTCGTCGCCTTCATGTGCGACATTTTCAAGTGAGATTGTTAAAACATTTGCCCCACGACTTTCCACTTCTTTTGCGTTTCCGCGTGTATGACTGGCTGTTTTTTCATCTGTGATAATCGAAATGACTGGTGTGCCTTCTTCAATCAAGGCAATGGTTCCATGTTTTAATTCCCCAGCAGCAAATCCTTCTGCTTGAATATAAGAAATTTCTTTTAATTTAAGCGCTGCTTCCATCGATACGGCATAATCTAATCCACGACCAATAAAGAAGGCATTGCGTGTTGTTCCTAAGAGCGACTCGCTAAGACCAGCTATTAATTCTTTTTCACTAATCATTGAATCCATTACAGAGGCGATAATTGCCATCTCATGAGCTAAATCAATTGATGACGCTTTTTCTAATCCTTTTTTTAATCCAATAGATTGTGCTAAATAAGCCATAACTGCAATTTGAGACGTATAAGCTTTTGTTGATGCTACGGCAATTTCTGGACCGGCATGTAATAATAACGTGTAGGTCGCTTCACGTGATAGTGTAGAACCTTTTACGTTCGTAATAGTCAGTGATGGTAAATTCAATTCATTTACTTTAACCAATACTTGACGACTATCAGCTGTTTCACCACTTTGCGTTAAGAAAATGAAGAAAGGCTTCTCTGATAAAATTGGCATATCATAGCCCATCTCACTAGCTAAATGTACTTCAACTGGAATATGCGTTAACTCTTCAATGATTTTTTTACCAACTAAACCGGCATGCCAACTTGTACCGCATCCAACGATATAGATACGATCACTTGATGCCATATGAGAGATAATATCTTCATCAATTGTTGTCTTGCCATCTTCTGTTAAATATTCAGAAATTAATTTTCTCATCACACTTGGTTGCTCATCAATTTCTTTTAACATGTAATGAGGGTATAAACCTTTTTCAGTGTCTGTTGCATCAATATCAGCCACAAAAGACTCACGTGATAATTTATTTGACTCTCTATCAAAAATAGTCAACTCACCTGGTGTTAAAATAATGCGTTCACCATCTTTAATTTCAACAAATTCATTTGTTTCATTAATCATGGCCATTGCATCACTACCAACATAATGGCAATTTTCGCCAAGTCCGATTAGTAATGGGCTTTTATTTTTCGCAAGGTATAGTGTGTTGCTATCTTCTACGTCCATTAATGCAATCGCATAAGAACCTTCTACTTTGTCTAAAGCTGCTTTAAATGCTTCAAAAGGCGTTTTACCTTGACGATAAAAATAATCAACCAATTCAACGACAATCTCACTATCTGTATCCCCTTTTAAGGCGATATCAGTTAAATAATCATTTTTTAACTCTAAATAATTTTCAATCACGCCATTATGTACTAAACAGAATTTTCCACTTGTTGATTGATGTGGGTGTGCATTTTCTGTATTTGGTACACCATGCGTTGCCCAACGTGTATGACCAATTCCAATATGGCCTTCAGGAATGTTATTAGCCAAAGCTTTTAATTCACTCACACGACCTGGTGCTTTAACAAGGTAAGCTTCTGTATCATCCGCTACCATAATTCCTGCTGAATCATAGCCTCTATATTCTAATTTTTCTAATCCTGTTAACAAGATATCTTTCGCTTGGTTGTTTCCGATTACTCCAACTATTCCACACATTCATATTTCCAACTTTCTTTTAAAATAGTTGTTTCTATTTTTTTGCATGAATAAAGTTTTGTCAAACAAGTTCCCTTGCTATTTTGTCTTTATCCTAAGAGTGCAAACCCTATGAGCCACCCGCCGAATTTTCGATAAACTCATTCCTCGTCACCTAAAAAGGTCTGGCGCTAAATTGGTATAGATACCTTAAATAGTAATAAAAAATAGAAACAAGATTATAATAACCTTTAATAAACTTTCAGTCAACATTAAAATAAATTTATCTTTCTTTTTATGTCATTTTGGTATAGACAAAAAAATGATGTTATCATCCCTGAATAACATCATTTTTTGCAAACCTTAAATTCCTATTTCTTGAATCACGACATTCGCAATTTTTTCTACATAATAATTTACTTTTTCTTCTGTTGGTGCTTCGGCCATCACACGTAATAGCGGTTCAGTTCCTGAAGGTCTTACTAAGACACGACCATCGCCGTCCATTTCTCCTTCTACTTCTTCAATTACTGCTTTAATCGCCGGAACATCCATTGCACCATATTTATCTGATACTTTAATATTAACCAATTTTTGGGGATATTCTTCAATATCCGCTACTAATTCAGATAATTTTTTACCGGAAGATTTCATCACTTGCATTAGTTGAATACCAGATAATAAACCATCACCAGTTGTATTATGTTGTAAGAAAACAATATGTCCAGATTGTTCTCCACCAAGATTGTAACCAGACTTTCTCATTTCTTCTACAACATAACGATCTCCTACTTGAGTTGTTACAGCTGCTAAGCCAGCTTCTTCAACAGCTTTATGGAAACCTAAGTTACTCATAACTGTTGCAACAATCGTATTTTTATTCAATTCATCGTTTGATGCAAGATATTTTCCGCAAATATATAAAATTTTATCTCCATCAACAATTTGACCATTTTCATCAACTGCTATTACGCGATCACCATCACCATCAAATGCCAAGCCTAAGTCTGCTTCTTTTTCAACAACAAATTTAGTTAATTCTTCAGGATGAGTCGATCCTACACCGTCATTAATATTTAATCCATCTGGTCTTACTCCCATTGTATAGAAATCAGTATCTAAATCAGCAAATAATTGATTAATCAATGGACTAGTTGCACCGTTTGCTCCATCTAGACAAACAGTTAATCCATTCAACGATTCAGATACCGTTTTTTTCAAGAATTCAATATATTTTTGAGAACCCTCACGGTAGATATTCAATGTTCCTAGCCCTAAAGCTGATGGACGAGGCAATAAATCTGTTTCCGCATCTAATAATACCTCAATCTCCTCTTCCTCTTCATCAGATAATTTGAAGCCATCAGGACCAAAGAATTTAATCCCATTATCTTCAGCAGGATTATGTGATGCTGAAATCATAACACCAGCAGCTGCTTTTTGTGTTCTTGTTAAATAAGCCACACCAGGAGTTGAAATAACGCCAAGTTGCAATACTTCGATTCCAACTGATAACAATCCAGAAATTAATGCTTGTTCTAATAATTGACCAGAAATTCGCGTATCTCTGCCTACTAATACCTGTGGTTTTCCTTCTGTCAAATGGCTGTGCTGACATAAAACATGTCCTCCACAACGTCCGATTTTAAATGCTAACTCTGGTGTCAATTCTTTATTGGCTATTCCTCTAACACCATCAGTTCCAAAATATTTACCCATTTTTTTATCTCCTAACTCAATTTACAATTTATTCTTTTATTTTATTTACTCGAACTATCACTCGTTGATGTTTTTACTTCATTTGGTTTAACTGTCACTGAGACAGTTTCTGGAATAACTTTCACTCCATTTGGAACAACAACAGCATATGAGCTAGTTACCGTTTCTTTAATATTACTTGTATCAATTTTTAATTCAATACCGTTTATTTCATCTAGTACTTCTTTAGGCCCTTCAATATCAACCATGTCATCTTTAATAGTAAAGGTAAAATCTTTTATCCCTTTAGGTATCGTTCCTGACTGAACAGGTGTAACTTTTACTCGTTTGCTTGGGACCGTTACTTTTACATTCACACTAACTGTTTCAGGTTCAATTTTTACATCAAGGGGCTCGCCAGATTTATTGACTGCATAAGGTTTGACTCTTTCAGAAAAATTGCTTGTCACATTTGTTTTATCACTCACACCTGCAATCACTCTGTCTACTTCTTTGACAGATGCTTCTGAACCACTTACTTTTACAGTCATCGGGTCAATTGTTGCTTCATTTGTTGAGTAACCCTCTTGATAAATTTTATTATCAATTGCCGGTTCCACTTTGAATGTATTACTATCCTTATTTTCGATCGTTACTGATAGTTTGCTTGGCTTAATAGTTCCCTTAACAGAATTAGGTAACCCAACTACCTCTAAAGGCACTTCATGTGTTCCTACATTATATTTAGTTAAGTCCATGACAACTGAAAATCCTCGTGTCTCAGCATTGGATTCTTTATCAAGTAAAATTTTATTATTACTTGTTAAATCAACAGAAACGGTTTCTTGGTAACCAGAAATAAAGTATTTATCTTGATTATACGTTACATTGACAGGTACATTTTCAGCTGTTGCTTGCAATTCTTTCATCGTTCCTGTAACGGATTTATTCGAAATAACAAACGAATTAGCATTATAATATAATAGAATAGCAAAAAAGAGAGATAAAATTCGAATAAACCAAGGTGATCTACTATCATTTTTCATCTTTTTTGCCTCCTTTTTTAAAGCTTTTTTTTACGTCTTCAATAAACAACGCAATACCTGATTGTGACTCTTCTTCACTAAAATCAGATAATTCTTGTTTTAACACTTCCAGATACGCTTCACGTTGAAGTCCAGGTAGAAATATTTTATTGTGTGTAATACTAACCTCTCCTGTTTCTTCTGATACAACAAGTGTTAAGGCATCTGATGTTTCACTGACACCAATTGCAGCACGATGTCTTGTTCCAAACTCTTTTGGAATTTTATTACTCTCAGACAGAGGTAAATAACTTGAAGCGGATGCTATTTTATTGTCTTTAATAATCACTGCACCATCATGTAATGGAGTATTTGGAATAAAAATATTAATTAATAACTGACTAGAAATATCTGCATCAAGTGGAATACCACTTTCAATAATATCGATTAAATTATCATTTCGTTGAATAGTAATCAACGCACCAATTTTCCGTTTAGACATATACTGTAGTGCTTCATCTAAAGCTGTTATAAAAGACTGTTGCATGTTTTTTTGTCTGCTAGAATGTGTTAAGGCAGCTCCTCTACCAAGATGTTCTAGCCCTCGTCTAACTTCTGGTTGAAAAATAACAATTGCTGCGACAACACCATAAGTGATCACCTGATTCATTAGCCATGAAACAGTATTTAAACCTAAAAAATCACTAACGATTCTTACAATGATAATCACTGCGATCCCCTTAAAAACTTGGATAGCCTTTGTGTCATTTAATAGCATTAAGAACTTGTAAACAACATACCAAACGACTAATATATCTACTACATGGATCAAAACACTCAAAGTTAAATACTTGTTGAGTAAATTTTGCCAAATCTCAGGTCTGAACAAGCTCGTTCCAGTTAATATCATCTTGCTCCTCCCCCTTCATTTTTTTTATAAGTATTTACACTATTAATAATCCCCCCAAATACTTGCTTTATGATACTTTTCTTATTATAACATAGGTTTATAATCTGAAAACCTAGAAATTATTTTTTTAACCATTTAATACATTTTTTACATAAAAAAACGCACCTGACATAATTATTAATCAGATACGTTTTATTCTTTTTATTTAATACTTATTATAATGTTGCTAAAACAATAAAGTTAATAATAAATAGTCCAGTAACGATCCATAAAACTGGAGAAATCTCTTTTACTTTTCCTTTAACTACTTTGATCAACACAAAAAATATAAAGCCAGCAGCAATACCATAAGAAATACTATAAGCTAGTCCCATAAAAATTGAAGTAAAGAAGGCTGGAATGGCATCTTCTAAATTGGTCCACTCAATTTCTTTAAATGATGACATCATCATCACGCCAACCAAAATTAATGCCGGCGCAGTTGCTTGTGTTGGAACAGCTCCTACAACTGGGGATAAAAAGCTACTCAATAAGAACATTGCTGCAACAACGACAGATGTTAACCCCGTTCTACCACCTGCACCAATGCCTGCTGCACTCTCAACATAGGTTGTCACGTTACTTGTTCCTACAATAGCACCTGCAGTTGTAGCAATAGCATCTGCAAACAATGCTTTATCCATTTTTGAATGAATCCCTCGACTAGTCATAACGGACTCTTCTTCTTCCTTAGAAAAAATACCAGTACGACGACCAGTTCCTATAAAGGTGCCAATAGTATCAAAAATATCAGACAAACTAAAAGCTAAGACCGTTAATAATACTTGTGGAATTTTTGATGCATCAGAAAACAGTGATGGCATACCATTTGGACCAAACGCTGCACCAAATGTTGTACCTAATTCTTTAATTGAGTTTACTAAAGAATTTTGTTGAAAATTAATCGTACTTAAATCAACTACACCCATTGGAATTGACATAATTGTTGTAATAACAATACCTATTAAGATAGCACCTTTTACATTTTTTATCACTAAAATAGTTGTAATAATTAATCCAATTAAGGCTAATATGATAGCAGGATTATTAAAATTCGCTAACGCTGGAACAATTCCCCCATTCGATACAACATTTGTTGCTTTATCACCATCAACAACTGATGAAACAATTGCGCTCTCATCTGATGTAAAGTGTAAAAATCCTGCATTTTTAATTCCAACATATGCAATAAAAATTCCTATTCCTCCACCAATAGCATGTTGTAAACTTTCAGGTATTGATTGAATAATTAATTTTCTTAATTTTGTAATTGTAATAATGATATTAATCATACCACATAAGAAAACCATTGCTAAACCTTGTTCCCATGAATAACCTAATCCCATCACAACTGTAAAGGTAAAAAAAGCATTTAATCCCATACCTGGGGCTTGGGCATATGGAACATTTGCAAACAAGCCCATTATTAGCGTTCCTATTGCGGATGCGATAATAGTTGCTAAAAAAACTGCTTGAAATGGCATTCCTGATAATGATAAAATAGTTGGATTCACAAATAAGATATAACTCATGGCAAAAAATGTTGTAACTCCTGCCATAATTTCTGTTGAAACAGTCGTATTATTTTCTTTTAACTTAAAAAACTTTTCCATTCCCTAACATTACACCTTCCATTATATATTTTGTTCGTCAATATCTTTAACAAAATTGATTATAAAGTGACTATTAAAAAATAGCAATCATTTATTTATATTTTGTTGTTTTTTTGTTTGAAATGTTCGTGTTTTATCTATTTTAATAGTAATTTATATTTTTTATAACATACAAAAAGACAAGTAAAGTTTTTTACTTGTCTTTTTTCGTTATGATTTTCTCTTTAACACTGTCACACACTCAATATGTGTCGTTTGTGGGAACATATCGACTGGATAAACAGTATCACTTGTATAGCCTAAACCAGCAAACAGTTTCATATCACGTGCCATCGTACTTGGATCACATGAAATATAAACAATTTTTTCTGGTTGTAATTCAACTGATTGTTTGATAAAGCCTTCTGTTAACCCTTTTCTTGGTGGGTCAACGACAATCACATCAAATTTAATACCATCTGCTGTCCAATTTTTTAGAACTTTATCAGCTGATCCGGCTTTAAATTCAACATTTGTAATGTTATTGATTTCAGCGTTATGAATCGCATCTTCAATCGCTTCTGGCACGATTTCCACGCCGTACACTTTCTTCACTTTGTTAGCCATACTCAAGCCAATAGTTCCAATACCACAATACGCATCAAGAACCACATCATCTTCTTTCAAATCAGCTAACTCAATGGCTTTTTTATAAAGATTTTCAGCTTGTTCAGTGTTTACTTGGTAGAACGACTGCGCTGAGATATGGTACGTCTTACCCAATAACTCATCACTAATGCTATCTTTACCGTATAAGACATTCAAACGTTCGTCTAAGACTTTGTTTGTCACGTTTGGTTGGATGTTTTGCATCACAGATACCACGTTTGGATATGCCTCCACCAGTTCAGTCACAATATCATGTAAGTAGAAAATTTTCTTTTTACGTGTCACAAAAGTAACCATCACTTCATTTGAATAGTGACCTTTGCGAATCACGATGCTTTTCAGATGTCCTGAATGTTGGCTTTCATCATATGGTTTGATTGAATATTTTCTAAGTCTTTCTTTCAAGAATAATAAAATCTCATCAATCATTTTATCTTGAATTAAAAAGTCTTCTACCACAATTAAGTCATGACTATTTTTTCTAAAGAAACCAAGTTCAATGTCAGCACCAATCATACGAACTGGAATTTGTGCTTTATTACGATAAGCAAAGGGGTGTTCCATGCCTAAAACGTCCGCAACGTTTAATTCATCAAAACCACCAATTCGTTTCATCGCTTGAGTTACTTGATTTTTCTTGAAATCAAGTTGCGCATCATAGCTCATATGGTGTAGCGGAGCAATCCCTGTACGAATTAAATCTTTTTCCACCGCTTCAACTCGGTTTTCACTTGTCGTTTCCCATGTCATAATTTTTGCGAAGGCAAATTTTTTCATGACTTTCATTACATGAATTTTTACCCGCTCGCCCGTAATCCCTGCTTCAACAAAAATGGGGAAACCATCCACTTTTGCTACTCCACGTCCGTCATAGGTCATATCGACGATATCAACAACTAAACGCTCATTTTTTTTCACTGGTGCTTCTATTTTTTGTTTTTTCATAAAATCCTCTTTCTCTTTTAAACAGTGCACGTACTACTCTTTATTGCCAAAAATAGTACCGTCTTCATTAATATCTTCTTGAGTGAGTTGTTCGACTTCTTCGATAAATCGATCAGACGCCTCTTCTTCATCAATTGAAATAGCCGATTCAGGTATTTCATCCAAATTAGCATAAATTTCTATGTGTTGTTTGTAATTTATAAATTCCATTGGGGCATCTCCACCATATTCCCCATCTAAATTAATCATCATACGGTAATCATCATCAAAGGCTTCAGCGTGTAACCTTGACGTTTTAATGTATTCTATTCTAGGATCGTCAATGTGTTTTCCACCGTTTAACATCAAAGCAACCAAATGCATGATTTCTAATACATTGGCTGTTTTCACGATTATCAGTGAAAATTTCCCATCATCTAACTGAGCGTCGGGAACAATTTGTTCAAAGCCACCAACTGAATTGGTTAGCCCTAAGAAAAACATGGATGCTTTGCCATCAAATTCACCATCGTCATATTTCAGACGCATCTTGATTGTTTTCACTCGTGGCAACATCTCTGCTCCTTTTGCTAAATAGGCAAGATAGCCAAAAACACTTTTCAGATGAGATGGTACTTCATAGGTCAATTCAGTTAAGTAACCACCTGCTGCGATATTCATAAAATATGTGTTCCCAGCTTTTCCAATATCTGATCTAATGGTTTGATTTTTTAAAATCACTTCTGCTGCTTTCACCACATTATCACGCGGAATTTGCAACGCTCGAGCAAAATCATTGGTTGTTCCACCAGGAATAACTGCTAATTTAGGGCGTTTTTCTAGTGGAGCAATACCATTAATCACTTCATTAATCGTGCCATCACCACCTGCTGCGATAATCAAATCAAAACCAGCATTCGCGGCTCTTGCTGCTTCTTTTTTGGCAGAAAAAGGCTCCGGTGTCGTCGCAAAGGCACTGGCTTCATATCCAGCTTTTTCAATCACCATTAAAATATCTGCTAAATTTCGTTTTAACAACTCTTTTCCAGATGTTGGATTATAAATTAATCTTGCTCTCATTTAACTTGCTCCTTCATATCGAACGTTGTCAATTTAACGTTTCAATAATTCCTCTTTTAGTAATTTGTTCACGACTCCTGGATTTGCTTTTCCTTTTGTTGCTTTCATAATTTGGCCAACTAAGAACCCAACGGCACGATCTTTTCCATTTTTAAAGTCTTCGATTGACTGTTCATTTTTGTCTAATACCTCATTAATCATTGGCAATAATTGAGCTGGATCAGATAATTGGACTAATCCTTTTGCTTCTACGACTTCTTTTGCGTTTCCACCATTTTCGATTAATTCTTTAAACACTTTTTTCGCAATTTTAGAACTAATTGTGCCGTCTGCGATTAAATTAATCATCCCAGCAAGATTTTCTGGTGTTAGTTTTGTTTCAAGTAACTCTAAGCGCTCGCTATTTAAGTAAGCTGATACTTCACCCATTAACCAGTTAGAGGCTTGTTTGGCATCTGCTCCGTTATTCACTGTGGCATCAAAGAAGTCAGACATATCACTAGATAGAGTCAATACCATTGCATCATATTCAGGTAAACCAAGTTCACTCACATAACGAATACGTCTAGCTGTTGGCATTTCTGGTAATGATGCTCTGATTTCTTCCACCCATTCTTCACTAATGTCAATTGATGGAATATCTGGTTCTGGGAAGTAACGGTAATCACTTGCCCCTTCTTTAACACGCATCAAGATAGTTGATTTAGTTGATTCATCATAGCGACGTGTTTCTTGTTGGATAATGCCACCTGACATTAACACTTTTGCTTGACGTTGTTCCTCAAAAGCAAGTCCTTGTTTCACGTAGTTTAGTGAGTTCAAGTTTTTAAGTTCTGCTTTTGTTCCAAATTTTTCTTGTCCATAAGGTCTTAGAGAAATATTGGCATCACAACGCATTGACCCTTCTTCCATTTTCACATCACTGACACCAGTAAATTGGATGATTGAACGGATGGCTTCTAAATAAGCATAAGCTTCTTCAGGTGAACGCATATCTGCTTCAGATACAATCTCAATAAGTGGTGTGCCTTGACGATTTAAATCGACGTATGAATAACCATCAGTACCATGAATATTTTTACCCGCATCTTCTTCTAAATGCACGCGTTCAATACGGATTTTTTTCTTTTTACCTTCTACTTCGATTTCAACCCAACCATCATAGCCAATTGGTTTGTCATCTTGAGAAATTTGGTAAGCTTTTGGATTATCTGGATAAAAATAGTTTTTTCTATCAAAATTTGTGTGATGGTTGATTTTACAGTTAAGTGCTAAAGCTGCTTTCATACCATATTCAAGTGCGCCTCTATTTAAAACAGGTAAAACACCTGGCATTGAAAAATCAATCACGTTTGTATTGGTATTTGGGTCTGCACCAAAGTGAGCGGCAGACGTTGAAAAGATTTTTGATTCGGTTTTTAATTCTACATGGACTTCTAACCCAATGACTGTTTCAAAATTCACTATGCTTTACCTCCTAAAATAACAGGTTGTTTTTTATGGAAATCAGTTGCTTGTTCAAACGCATACGCTGCTTGATACATTTTTTCTTCATCAAAATGATTTCCGATTAATTGAATCCCAATTGGCAATCCTTCAGAAAATCCACCAGGAACACTCATGCCTGGTAAACCAGCTAAGTTAACTGGAATGGTTAAGATATCACGCATATATGCTGTGATTGGATCATCTTGAGCGGCACCAAATTCAAATGCCACAGTTGGTGATACTGGTCCTAAAATCAAGTCGTAGTTTTCAAAGACTTTTTTAAAGTCATTGACAATCAAGGTACGAACTTGTCCAGCTTTTCTAAAGTATGCATCATAAAATCCGGCGCTTAGAGAGAATGTTCCAAGCATAATACGACGTTTCACTTCTGAACCAAATCCTTCAGAACGTGAGTTAACATATACGTCTTCTAAGTTTGAAATATTTTCTGAACGGTAACCATAGCGAATACCATCAAAACGTTGTAAGTTTGATGATGCTTCTGATGAGGCAATAATATAGTAAACTTCCACGCCATAAACCGCATTTGGTAAACTAACTTCGTCTACTGTTGCTCCAAGCGCTTCAAATGTTTTCACCGCTTCTTTTACGGCTTGACGAATATCAGGATGAACCCCTTCACCCATGAATTCTTTTGGTACACCAATTTTCATTCCTTTGATGTCTTGACCAATTAAGTTTGTAAAATCTGGTGTGTCACGACGAGAACTTGTACTGTCTTTTGCATCATGTCCAGAAATCGCATTTAAAATCATGGCATTGTCTTCCACCGTACGAGTCATTGGCCCAATTTGGTCTAAACTTGATGAAAAGGCAATTAACCCATAACGAGAAACGCGTCCATAAGTTGGTTTCATCCCCACGATACCGTTAAATGACGCTGGTTGGCGGATACTTCCACCTGTATCACTACCTAAAGAAGCAGGAACTTGTCCAGCTGCCACACTCGCAGCAGACCCACCTGAAGAGCCACCAGGTACTTTTGTTTGGTCCCATGCATTTTTTGTTTTCTTGAAGTACGACGTTTCAGTTGAAGACCCCATCGCAAACTCGTCCATGTTTAATTTACCCATAGACACAAGTCCAGCTGATTCTAATTTTTCTACTGCCGTCGCAGAATAGATTGGGTTAAAGTTGTACAACATTTTACTTGCTGCGGTTGTTAACACGTCTTTTGTCACGATATTATCTTTAATCCCAATTGGAATACCAGCTAAAGGTGTTAATTCACTACGTGGTGAGTCATCAATTTTTTTCGCTTCTGCTAATGCTTTTTCTTCACTTAATGTGATAAAGGCATCAATCGTTGGCTCTGTTTCTTTGATGTAATCAAAACCACTTTTCACAACTTCTTGTGAGCTTAATTCTTTTTTATTTAACGCCTCACTTAGTTGTTTTACTGTTAATTGTTGTAATTCAGTCATTATGCTCCTGCCTCCCCGTTATCCATAATTGCTGGCACTTTAATGTAACCATCTTGTGTTTCAGGAACATTGCTAAATAATTCGTCACGGCTTTCACCTTTCACACTAATATCTTCTCTAAAAACATTAGTTTCTTCCGTCACGTTTGAAGTAAACGCAACGTCTGTTGTATCAACATTGCTTAAACTAGCCATCATGTCTGTGACTTTCCCTAAATGTTTTGTCATCTCATCTAATTCACTATCTGAAAAACGTAATTTCGATAATTTTGCTACGTGTAGTACTTCTTCTTTTGAAATTGTCATCAAAATTCTCCTTTTACTCTATTTTATGTGACGCGTTTATGGCATTAACCATTTGTTGTTCACTCCAAACGTCAATTCCTAATTCTTGTGCTTTGGTTAACTTGCTACCAGCTTCCTCTCCAGCAACAACAATATCCGTTTTTTTCGACACACTACCCGTCACTTTTCCACCTAACGACTCAATCTTTTGTTTGGCTTCAGCTCGTTTAAATTGTGTCAAACTTCCAGTTAAAACAATCGTTTTATCTTTAAATGGGGACTCGATTGATGTGATGTCTTCTTTTGTCACACCAAGATACGTCATATTCACCCCAGCTTGTTTTAGTTTGTCAATTTGTTCCAATGTTTCTGGAATCGAGAAATATTTGATAATACTATCAGCCATCACTGGTCCAATCATGTCAATCGCAAAAATCTCTTCTTTATCTGCTTCGATAATTTTATCAATCGTACCAAATTCACTTGAAATAATTTTAGCAGCTTTTGATCCAACATGTTGAATTCCTAAACCAAACAACAATCGCTCTAATGAATTGCCTTTACTGTTTGCAATGGCTTCTAAAATATTGTTTGCTGATTTTTCTTTAATTTTATCCAGTGTTAATAATTGCTCTTGCGTTAAATAGTACAAGTCTGCTGCTTGTTTGACAAGTTCTTTTTCATACATTTGTTCTAACACACGAGGGCCTAATCCATCAATGTTCATGGCATTACGTGACACAAAATGATTTAGTCCTTCTTTAATTTGAGCTGGACAAGCTGGATTTAAACATCTTAATGCCACTTCTGATTCAATACGCTCCAATTCAGAATGACAGGTCGGACAATGTGTTGGAAACTCATACGGCTGACTGTCTTCAGATCGCTTATCCAACACAACTTGAGTGACCTCAGGAATTATATCTCCAGCTTTATGAATCACGACTGTATCTAATAATCGAATGTCTTTTTCAGCAATCAAATCACAATTATGTAAGCTAGCTCGTGAGACGGTTGTTCCAGCTAGTTGCACCGGATCCATCACCGCAGTTGGCGTTACAACGCCCGTTCGTCCAACTGTCCACTCGATGTCTCGTAAGACTGTTTGAACTTCTTCAGCCGGAAACTTATACGCAATCGCCCACTTAGGGGCTTTTACTGTATAACCTAATTCATTTTGTGCATCAAAATCATTGACTTTAATCACAATACCATCAATTTCATAATCGAGCGTGTGACGTTTGTCGCTAAATTCGACAATGTATTGCCACACGTCATCAATCGTGGCACAAAGTTCACGTTGATGATTCGTTTTAAATCCTAAACTATCTAGATAATCTAATGCGTCTGTTTGGGTTGTTAATCCTAATTCTTCAGGATTAGCAATTGTATATAAAAACGTACTTAACTGACGTTTGGCTGTGATAGATGAATCAAGTTGACGTAAACTCCCCGCTGCTGCATTACGCGGATTCGCGAACACACTTTCGCCGTTTTTGTCACGTTCCTCATTTAGTCTAACGAACGACTCTTTTGGCATAAAACACTCACCACGAACGTCCAGTGTCACAGGTGTTTGCAGTGATAGTGGAATAGAGTGAACGGTACGCAAATTTTGCGTAATATCCTCCCCTACGACACCATCTCCACGAGTTGCACCTTGAACAAATTGTCCATTGTCATAAGTTAAATTAATCGCCAGGCCGTCAATCTTTAATTCTACCATGTAACTAATGGGTTTGCTCGTGCCTTTTCTCACGCGTTTATCAAAATCACGTAAGTCTTGCTCGTTAAAGGCATTACTTAAACTCATCATTGGTGTCGTGTGCTCTACTTTTTGAAACCCGTCTAGTAATTTTCCGCCCACTCGTTGCGTGATAGAATCACTTGTTACAAGTTTTGGAAACTGTCCTTCTAAACTCACTAATTCTTTGTATAACTTATCATATTCATGGTCACTAACGAGTGGCGCATCTTTCACATAATAAGCGCGTGCCCATTCATTTAACGTGTGACGTAACTCGCCCACACGTTTTGTTGCTTCATCAATACCCAAAATGGTCACCTCTTTTTAATCTACTTTTGTAATAGGTGCAAAAGCGGCCAATAAACGTTTAATCCCTTGAGAAGGAAATGCCACATCTAACTCCATATCTTTGGCGTCTCCACTCACTTTAACAACCGTTCCAACACCCCACGCTTTGTGTTCTACTTTATCACCTGGTTGCCATGGTGCTTTTTCGCCACCTGTTTGTTTTTTCGCCGTAACGGCTGTTGTCGTTGGCTGTTGATACGTTGCACGACGGTATTTTTCACCAATCGGTTTTTGGCTAGCTACTTTATGCACTGCTCCAACTTTTTCTAATACGTCATCGTCAATTTCTTCTAAAAAACGTGACGGACGGTTGTATTGCGTACGTCCATACAACATACGACTTGATGCGTTCGTTAAGAATAATTGTTTTTCAGCCCGGGTAATCCCCACATAAGCTAAACGACGTTCTTCCTCTAGTTCATCACTTTCTAAAACCGCACGAGATAGTGGAAAAATACTTTCTTCCATCCCAACTAAAAAGACATAAGGAAACTCAAGTCCTTTCGCCGCATGAAGTGTCATAAAGGTAACTTGACCTTGGTCGTCTTCTAATGAATCAATATCAGAAACAAGTGCCAAATCATTTAAGAATAACGCGAGTTTATCTTCATCATTTTCACTTTCGTCTTCATAATTTCCCGCTTCATAACGCTTGTCAAATTCTTTGGTTACAGTTAAGAACTCTTCCAAGTTTTCTAAACGTGAATGAGATTCAAGCGAATTTTGTTTCACCAAATCTTCTTGATAACCACTTTTATCTAACACTTGTTCGACTAATTCCGTAATTGTTAAAAACGGAATCATCTTTCTTAATTGCATAATCATTTTCCCAAAATTACCAAGCTCTTTTTTCGCTTTGCCAGTAATCGGGGTTAAATCAATATCAACTGTTGCTTGAAGTAACGACCAACCATGCATATCAGCAAACTCTCTGATTTTTTCAATGGTTCCTGGTCCAATGCCTCGTTTTGGACTATTCACCACACGCTCAAAACTTAATGAATCCATTTCATTTGAAATCACTTTTAAGTAACCTAAAATGTCTTTGATTTCTTTACGGTCGTAGAATTTATGCCCGCCAACCATTTTATAAGGGATATTTGCTTTTAAAAACGTATCCTCAATCACACGGGACATGGCATTCGTCCGATATAACACACAAAAATCACCATATGAGCGTTGTTCTTGTTGTTTCAATTGTTGAATGGTAGTCACAATGTATTGCACTTCTTCTCGTTCAGAGTTAGCACGATAATACACAATTTTTTCGCCTGATTGATTATCTGTCCATAATTCTTTTTTCTTACGGTTTTGGTTGTGGTTAATCACACTATTTGCCGCTTGTAAAATATGTTTGGTTGAACGATAGTTTTGTTCCAGCAAAATTGTTTTAGCATCAGGATAATCTGATTCAAAATCTAAAATATTTTGCATATCAGCTCCACGCCAACCATAAATACTTTGATCCGCATCCCCCACAACACATAAATTATTAAAACGTTTCGCCAGTAAGTTAACCAATGTGTATTGAGCATGGTTTGTGTCTTGGTACTCATCAACGTGAATGTATTGGAATTTATTTTGATAATAAGACAAGGTTTCAGGACTTTCCTTAAATAAACGAATTGTTAACATAATCAAATCATCAAAATCCATTGATTGATTGTTGCGAAGTTCTTTTTGGTATCTCTTATAGCATATTGCCACAATCTGCTCAAAATAACCATTGTAGCGCTCTTCATATAATTCAGGCGTTAATAACTCATTTTTTGCCTGACTAATTTGCGATAAAATACTGCGTGGATCATGTTTTTTAGGATCAATATTTTCCTCTTTTAAAATCCGTTTAATCAATGTCTGTTGGTCACTAGCATCAAGTATGGTAAATTGACGATTGTAGCCAATTAAATCAGCGTCACGTCGTAACATTTTGACGCACATTGAGTGGAAAGTTGAGACCCACACATCTTCACCAACTGTTCCAAGAATCGACACCACACGTTCCTTCATCTCTTTGGCTGCTTTATTGGTAAAGGTAATAGCTAAAATATTCCAAGGATTAACCCCTTTTTCATCGATTAAATAAGCGACACGGTGAGTTAAGACTCTTGTTTTCCCACTACCTGCACCAGCCATAATAAGTAAAGGCCCTTGTGTCGTTTGAACGGCAGCTTGTTGTTTGTCATTTAGACCTGCCAATAAATTATGTTTTTGCGTCATTTGGTACGAACACCCTTTCTGATCAAATCCTTTTCTATTATAGCAAATTCTTAGAATAATTTCTTTCTATTTTTCTTTTTGAATTGCTTAATCCTAAAATATGGATTACAATTTAAGAAAAAGGAGGTTATTTATGACTCGTTTAATAAACGTCACGATAGACAGACCTCTTGGGTATCAAAATGAATTTGGAACTGTTTATCCAATCAACTATGGCTATGTCAAAAACATCATAACAGGAAACGGGAAAGAACAAGGTGCCTATATTTTATCACGAACTGTTCAAACACCTATTGAGTCATTTGATGGTGTCCTCATCGCCATTGTCAAACGACATGACGATGTTGAAACCAAATGGGTTATCTCATCTTCAGGTGAAACCTATACAGCAGAAGAAATATATGACCAAATTGAATTCATCGAACAATATTTCGATTCTTCTGTGTATCTTGTTGACTAGCCTGTCATGTTAACAAATCAAAAAAACAGACTCGGGAAAAAAATTATTTTCTGAGTCTGTTTTTTTGATTCTTCTTTATTATATTATATTTGATTGTTTTGCAAACGATACATATCGTAGTATAACCCTTCTTCATCAATTAACTCATCATGAGTTCCTTTTTCAACAATATGACCTTTCTCAAGAACTAAAATAAGATTGGCATCTTTAATAGTAGATAATCTATGTGCAATGGCAATCGTCGTACGACCTTTACGCATTTTCTCTAATCCTTCTTGAATCAGCGTTTCGGTTTCGGTATCAATATTAGCAGTTGCCTCATCTAATACTAGAATTTTCGGATCAGTGACGATTGTTCTGGCAAATGAAATCAACTGACGTTGGCCACTTGAAAAACTTGATCCACCTTCCAAAACAGGTGCATGATACTTTTTAGGTAATGTTTCAATAAATTTATCCGCTTGAACAAATTTTGCCGCATTAACAATCTGCTCATCTGTAATAGCGTTATTTAACAATCTAATATTGCTTGAAATGTCACCATAAAACATAAACGCATCTTGTAAGACTAATCCCATTTTCTCACGTAATTCTTCCATTGGATAATCTTTGATATTCACATCATCAATTAAAATATCACCATCATAAAACTCATAAAATCGCATCAACACATTGATAATGGAACTTTTACCACTTCCAGTATGACCAACTAACGCCACTGTTTCACCTGGATTGGCGACAAAGCTAATGTTATTTAATACATTATGTGTTCCATCATAAGAAAAACTAACATCTCTGAACTCGATTTTAGCGTTTGTGATGGTTGCATTAGCTCCTTCATTTTGTTGTGGCACTAATTCTTCATGATCTAAAATACGCATAATTCGACTTCCAGCGACAAGACCATCTTGAAATGTACTTAAAAAATCCATCATCTGTGTCATTGGATTAAAAAACTGTTGTACGTATGAAATAAACGCATAAATCATCCCAACTTCAACTAATGAATTCAATGATTTAAACCCAAAGAACCCTAAAATCATCGCGGTTGCTAAAGCAAAAAGTAAGTTGATAATTGGTGCAAGAAGTAATGAATTAGTTCGAATCATGGCATATTTTGTTTTTAAGTAGTCATTATTATTTTCTTCAAATTCTTCTTCAAGACGTTCTTCTTGTCTAAAGTATTGCACAATTTGCATACCTGAGATGGATTCATTTAATTTTGTATTTAATTGACTTAATCGCTCACGCATGTTGCGGTAAATCTTTGAACTAAATTTTTGATAATACCAGATAATCACCAGTAATATCGGGAAAAAGATCAAACAAGCAAACATTAATTGCACATTAATCGTTGCCATGGCAATAAATGACGCCACGATACCAAATAACGCAGATAAAACCATCAAGAAAACTAACCAAAAATCAAATAACGTTTCAGTGTCATTCGTCACACGAGAAACAATTGATCCCGCAGGTGTCTGGTCAAAGTATCTCATGCCCATCATTTGTAGTTTGGAGAATAATTTAACACGGATAGATTGGTATGTTTGCAATGACCCTTTGTAATATAAAATCCATTGCCCAAACCATACAATAGCTTTAAATAACGTTCCTAAACCATAAAGGGCAGCAAAATATAAAATCGTCTGTGTCGTCACGCTAGTATCTGTTAGATGATTATCCATAAACACTTGCAAAATTTTCGGCAAAATAATATTAACGACCGCAAGTAACACGGCAAATACTAATGAGCCGACAAAGTATTTTCTAAACGGTTTAGCAAAAGTTATCAAACGCTTAACGATTTCTTTTTGCTCTTTCATCGTAAACGACTTCGACCATGCTGATTGTTGTTCTTCCATTAGTTTAGCCCCTCTTCAATTTTTTGTTCAAGTTGTTGATGGTCATACATTTTCTTATACCAACCATTTAACGCAATCAACTCGTTATGGGTGCCTCGTTCGATGATTTTTCCTTCATCGATCACAATGATTTCTTTTGCATGTTTTACACTACTTAATCTATGAGTCGTGATAATCGTTGTTTTATTTTGTCTTGTTTCTTTCAAACTAGATAATATTAATTCCTCTGTTTTAGCATCAACAGCAGATAACGCATCATCTAGAATTAATAATTCTGGTTCTGTTAATAGGGCTCGTGCAATCGAGATACGTTGTTTTTGACCACCTGAAAGAGAGACACCACGTTCTCCAACCATTGTGTCATAGCCATGACTAAATCCCATAATATCATCATGTACTGCTGCTTGTTTAGCAATCGTTTCGACTAATTCTTGTGATGCTTTTGGGCGACCAAATCGAATATTATCTCTTACTGTCATCGAAAACAGAAAATGATCTTGCGGCACATAACCAATCGAATGAAGTAGTGCATCCAATGTATAATGTTGTAATTTGTTACCACCAAATAATATCTCACCATCATAATCATCGTATTCACGCATTAACAGTTTTAGTAATGTTGTTTTCCCTGCTCCAGTTTTACCAACTATTCCAAGAGTATCTCCCTCATGTAAGGTAAAATCTATATGTTCTAATGCTGTTACCTCATCACCTGGGTAATTAAATTTGTCTACGTGATAATGGATATCTCCTTTTGCTGGCTGAGATACACCTGTTTTCATTTCTATAATCGCTGACTTTTCACTTAATAATTCATTAACACGGTCATAACTTGCATTCCCTCGTTGCAAAATGTTAAAGAAACGCCCGATTGCGAACATTGGCCAAACCAACATCCCAATATAGTTAAAAAATGAGATTAATTGTCCAATTGAAATACTTCCAGTTTTAACTAAGTAGCCACCTAGCGAAATTGAAATAATGTAACTTAACCCAATAATAATTGTAATCAGTGGATCAAATAATGCATCTAAAAAGTTGACGCGATTATTTTTTCTAACAGAGTAATCCACTTTTTCTTTAAAATCTTCTATTTCTTCTTTTTCTTGTCCAAAAGTTTTAATCACTTTTATCCCGGTAATTGTTTCTTGCGTTTTATCATTTAATCTTGAAAACGCATCTTGTGACTCTTTAAACGCTGCGTGTAACTTGTCTCCAAGTTTACTAGATAACACAGCAAGCAGTGGAAACGGTAGTAACGCTAGTAATGTTAAACGCCAATCAATGAAAATAATCATCGCAATCACCGTTATAGCTCCTGTAATAAACGCATCAGCAAAGGTTAAAATCCCTCCACCAGCCACGTTTTGGATGGCGTTTAAGTCATTTGTGGCATGTGCCATTAAATCTCCTGTACGATACCGTTGATAAAACGTTTGGTCCATCTGAGTAAAATGATGGAACAACCTTTTTCTCATACGTTTTTCTAATCTAGCTGCACCACCCCAGATGTGTGTTCGCCACACATAACGCAATAAATACACCACGATAGCTGCTAATACTAATAATCCAACCCAAAACATTAATTTTTGAACGGTTAATGTTTTATCAGCAATAGAGTCCACGACAATCCCAATCACTCTCGGCGGTAATAACTGAATAATAGCAACTAAAATTAATGCCCCTACACCGATAATGTAGTTTTTCTTTTCTTCTTTGAAAAACCAAGCTAATTTTTTAAAAACGCTCAAGTTGTTCACTCCTTTTGACCATAAAAAAACAGGTGCGAAAAAGCACCCGTTTTTTATGTTTTTTATTCATTCCAAAACAAAACAACTATTTTTTCTTCTTGTTGTTTTGAGCTGTCATGTTTTGCATCATTTGACGTATTTTCTTCTCTGACGGTTTTTGACCCATCTGTGACATCATCATACGCAACATATCCTCATTAACGGGAGGATTTTTCTGTAATTGATCTTCAAATGTTTTCTTTGCTAAAAAGAATCCACCGACTGCTCCTAAAATTAGGGCAATAATAATGAATAAAATAGCTAATCCAGTATTCATCTTTTCGACGCTCCTTCCTCCAATTAATCTACTCCACAATAATCAATTGTACTAGAAAATAACGTCAATGAAAAGACTCTTTTAACAAATTTAGGCATTATTTTCAATATCTATTAACAAATTAGGATTAAATTCTCCTTTTTTCAACATTTTAATCTCATGATAGTATGGTGCTTTGGCTGTTTTTTTATCTTCACCTACAAAAGGTGTTTCTAAAATTTTCGGTAACTCTTTTAATTGGTCGTGATGAACCACATAATTTAATGCATCAAACCCAATTGTCCCAAAGCCAATATTCGCATGACGGTCTTTATGTGAGCCTTGATCGTTTTTAGAATCATTGACATGAATGACTTTTAATCTGTCCAAACCAATGATTTTATCAAACTCTTCTAACACACCATCAAAATCTTCACGAACATTGTACCCAGCATCGTTAATGTGGCATGTATCTAACGTCACAGATAATTTATCGTTATGTGTGACCCCGTCAATAATTCGTGCGATTTCCTCAAATGAACGACCGATTTCTGTTCCTTTTCCTGCCATCGTTTCTAGCGCAATCTGTGGTGTTTGATCACTTGTTAACACTTCATTTAATCCTTTAATAATTTGGTTAACCCCCGCATCAACTCCCGCTCCAACATGGGCACCAGGATGCATTGTTATTTGTGTTGCACCAATAGCTGACACACGTTCAATTTCTTGACGTAAAAAGTCAATGGCAAACCCAAAGTTTTGTGGTTTCGTTGTGTTACCAAGATTGATGATATAAGGAGCGTGTACCACTATTTTATTAATGTCTAAATCATGTTGACGCATAAATTCTCGACCTGCTTCAATATTTAACTCTTCAATCGGTTTTCTTCGTGTATTTTGTGGTGCACCTGTATAAATCATAAAAGTTGATGCACCATATTCTGCTGATTGTTTTGCTGACCCTAACAGCATATCTTTTCCACTCATACTAACATGAGACCCTAATAACATAAAATAATTCCTCATTTCTATTAACTTACTTTATAGATTGTAGCGTTTTATCGAATTGACTACAAGATTATTGCCTAAAAAAATAACCGAACAAATTCGTTCGATTATTTTTGATAATTTAATTCAAATCGTTTCGCAAAAAGCGATAGTGAGTAGCAAATGGCAAAATAACACACTGTCATGATGATGAACATCACCAATACTGTACTAGGGTATTGGGCATAAATAATTTTAGAATTGTGTGTCAACTCTGGTAAAGAAATCACAACTGCTAACGATGTATCACGAATTAACGAAACAAACTGGCTAACAAGCGGAGGAACCATCAATTTAATCCCCTGTGGTAATACAATATAATACATTGTTTGAGCAATATTAAGACCAGTTGAACGACCCGCTTCCATTTGTCCTTTAGGTACAGCTTCAATCCCACCTCGAATAATTTCAGATAGCATTGCTGATTCAAAAATCGTCAATGCCACAACTGCTGACCAAAAAATACTAAACTGTATACCAATTTGAGGCAACGCAAAATAAGTAAAGAATATAATTAAAAGTAATGGTAAATTTCTGATGATATCAATGATCAGTCCAACTATTTTGGATAAGTATGGTATACGTAAAAATCGGATAACACCTAAAATCCCACCAATGATAAAACTAAAAATAATCGAAATAACCGCTACCTCGAGAGTTACTAATAACCCATCAAAAATAAAACGTAAATTAGGTAATGTCAAAGCTTGAGCAAAATTCATTTCTTTCACTCCTTTCTTAATTTGTTGCAACGCGTGTTTCAATATATCGCATCAAATACGACAACGGCATCGTCATCAGTAGATAAATGAGGCCAATTAATGTATACGTTCCTAACGTATTAAACGTTTCACTGGCAATCAAGTCGCCGGTATACATAAGATCTGCTCCTGTAACCATAGCCAAAATAGACGAATTTTTAACTAAATTGATAAATTGATTTCCTAATGAAGGCAACGCCACTTTAAATGCTTGAGGTAACACGATATAGTACATAATTTGGAAATAATTTAAGCCTGAAGACATTCCTGCTTCCTTTTGACCCGTTGATACAGCTTCAATACCTGATCGAACCGTATCCGCAATAAAAGCTGATGTATATAATGTTAAGCCAATGGTACCTGATGTGATTCCATTAAATTTAAATCCATACAACGGTAATACAACAAAGAAAAACATTACCACAATTAATAAAGGAATATTACGGAAAAAATTAACGTAGATATTGCCAATTCGTCGAATCCATTTTTTTGTGGCTACTTGCATCATGGCTGTTATTGTTCCAATAATCAAACTACCAATTAACGCAATCAAACTGGCTGTCAATGTTACTTTTAGTCCAGATAAAATATCTTGATGATAAGTATTCCAAATTTCTAACATAGTCTCAACTCCTTTATCTTTTAGTCTTTAATCCATTTTTTATATATCTTGTCATAGGTGCCATCTTTTTTCATGTCTGATAACAATCGATTGACTTCATTTACTAAGTCTGTTTGCCCTTTATTAAACGCAATACCATATGGTTCCTCAGTAAAATTACCACCAACTAATTCATAATCAGGGTTTTCAGATACCACACCTAAAAGGATGCTATTATCTGTTGTCATCGCATCACCTTGTCCGGATTGAAGAGCCGTAAACGCTTCAGCATAGTTTTCTAATTCTAAAACTGTCACATCAGGGGCTTTTTTCCTCACGTTTACAGCTGAAGTAGATCCTTTTACGGCTAAAACTATTTTTCCTGCTTTTAAATCATCAATACTTTTTATGTCGCTACCTTTTTTAACTAAAAGTGACTGCCCCGCATCAAAATAAACATCTGAGAAATCCACTTGTTTTTTACGCTCGTCACTAATGGTCATAGTGGCAATAATCGCATCAATGTTTCCATTTTTTAAAAGAGGTATTCTTGTTTTTGATGTAACCTCAACAAATTCTGCTTTCTTTTCATCACCTAACAAACGTTTAGTGATTTCTTTTGCGATATCAATATCAAATCCTTCTACTTCTCTTTTTTCTATATTCATCAAACCAAATAACTTGGTGTCATACTTGACTCCCCAAATCATTTTATCTTTCTCTTTGATTGTATCTAACACATTTGATTCAGAAATACTTTTTGCCCCACAAGCTCCAAGTAAAAAAACGAAAGAAAGCATCATTAACATCAATAAACCACGATAAACTTTTTTCATATTGCTCCCTCCTAGTGACTAATAATTTTACTTAAAAATTGTTTCGCTCTTTCATCTTGTGGATCATCAAAAAAGGCTTCTGATTCGCGATCTTCTAGTACTTCTCCATCAGCCATAAAAATGACTCTATCCGCTACTTCTCTGGCAAATCCCATCTCATGAGTTACCACAACCATCGTCATACCAGACTCTTTTGCTAGAGACTTCATAACGTCCAATACTTCTCCAACCATCTCTGGGTCAAGTGCTGACGTTGGTTCATCAAATAACATATAATCAGGTGTCATAGCTAAGCTTCTTGCAATAGCCACACGTTGTTGTTGACCTCCTGACAATTGTGAGGGATACGACTCTTTTTTATCTAACATGCCAACTCTTTCTAATAAACGCTCAGCACGTTCATTTGCTGCTTGCTTATCTAGACCCAATACTTTTATTGGTGCTAACGTAACGTTTTCTAACACGCTCATATTGGCATATAAGTTAAATTGTTGGAATACCATCCCTAGATTTTTTCTGACGTCATTTAAATTCGTTTTTGGATCAAAAATATTAGTTCCATCTACTATTAATTCACCAGTTGATATGTCTTCCAATGCATTGATACAACGTAGCATAGTACTCTTACCTGATCCAGAAGGACCTAATACAACAACCACCTCACCAGTTTCAATTGTTAGATTGATATCTTTTAATGCATGAAACTCTCCATAGTATTTTTCTACATTTTTAAATGTAATCATTGCTAAAAACCCCTCTCTTATAATGTGATGATAAACCGCTAACTTTTCTCATCAAAAATTAATATTATTCTATTAAGAATTCATTATATACTGTAAAGTTTATAATTGTAAAGTTTTCTATAATGAAGTTTTCAAAAAAAAAAAGAATATAAATACTATTAAATTTATCATTTATTCTATTTTAGAACAATAAAATTAATTTAATCAACTTTATTGAATAATATTATTTGAAATTATCTTTATTTAAAGAAATTAAAAAACCTAAGAAAAAATGATGATAATCATCATTTTTTCTTAGGTTTAGCTAACTATTAACAACTTTTTAAAACTTCAATAAGAAATATTTTTTCTTTCCACGTCGAATAACAATAAATTCATTTTCTATTTTATCTTTATCAGATAAGACATATTCTAACTCTTGGATTCTATCTCCGTTAATGTAGATAGCTCCATTTTTGACATCCTCACGTGCTTGACGTTTAGATGACTCAATACCAGCGTTCACTAATAACTCAACAAGATTTAAATCATCATTAGCTGATACTTCATAACTAGGAACATCTTTAAACCCTTGTTTAATTTCTTCGCCAGTTAATTCTTTGATGTCACCACTAAACAATGCTTTAGAAATTCTCACAGCTTGTTCGTAAGATTTTTCACCATGAACCAGTGTTGTGACTTCTTTAGCCAATGCTTTTTGTGCAGCTCTTTCATGAGGTGCGTCATTAAATTCTTTTTCAATCTCAACAATTTCATCTAGTGATAAAAACGTAAAGTATTTTAAGAATTGAACCGCATCACGGTCATCAGTGTTTAACCAAAATTGGTAGAATTCATACGGAGATGTTTTATCAGCATCTAACCAAACAGCATTTCCTTCTGTTTTACCAAATTTTGTACCATCTGCTTTTTTAATTAGTGGCATCGTTAAGCCATAACCTTGTACTTCTTTTTCACGTCGTAATAACTCAATACCTGAAGTGATATTTCCCCACTGATCACTTCCACCTAATTGAAGTTTTACTCCTTCTGTTTCATATAGTTTTAGAAAGTCATAAGCTTGTAATAATTGATAAGCAAATTCAGTATAAGAAATACCTGTTTCAATACGACGCTTCACACTTTCTTTACTCATCATATAATTGATTGTAAAGTTTTTACCTACATCTCTTAAAAAGTCAATCAGTGTCATACTAGTCAACCAATCAGCATTATTCGCTAAAATGGCTGGATTTGTTTTATCATCAAAATCAATAAAACGAGACAATTGATTTTTAAGACTATTGGCCCATGATTCAACAATTTCAGTAGAATTTAAACTACGTTCTGCATCTTTAAATGATGGGTCACCAATCATACCAGTTCCCCCACCAACAAGTGCTACTGGCACGTGTCCTTGTTCTTGAAATCGTTTTAAGGTTAATACTGGTAATAAATGACCGATGTGTAAACTATCTGCTGTCGGATCAAAACCAATATACAACTTAACAGACTCTTCATTCAATAATTCTTCTAATGCTTGTTCGTCAGTCATTTGATAGACGAGACCACGATCCTTTAATTCTGATAAAAAATTCGTTGTCATATTAGTTCCTCCTTAATTTTATTCATCTTTAATCTTAACCTATTCATAATCTAAAAGAAAGATTAAAATGTGATTTTTATATCAGAACACCAAAACAATTTGACTAAGTATAATGATTAATTGTAAAATGATATAATTGAGCACATAAAAAGAATGAGGTGATAAATTGAACGAGGACAATAAGTTTGATACTCCCTTAGATACTCCAGAAGAAGTGGAAACTCAAACCCCTGATCCTGATAAAAAACGTGATTGGCTATTTGTCATTAATGTCACTTATCGTGTATTTCGATCGTTATTTATTCTATTAATTATTGTAGGCTTATCTTTAGCTGCATTAGGTATTGGAACAGGCATTGGCTATTTTGCTTCTTTAGTTAAAACCGTTGATGTACCTGAAAAAGAAGATCTTGTCAAAAAAATTTCAGATTTAGATCAACAGTCTAACATAACTTATGCAGATGGTTCTTTAGTTTCAGTAATAAAATCAGACTTAATTCGTACAAATATTTCATCAAATAAAATTTCAAATTTTATAAAGGAAGCGTTGGTTACTACTGAGGACGAAAACTTTTTTGAACACAAAGGAATTGTACCAAAAGCGGTTGCTAGAGCAACTTTGTCTGATATCATTGGCATTGGAAGTAAGTCTGGTGGTTCAACCATTACACAACAATTAGTCAAACAACAAGTTTTAACAAATGAAACATCTTATAAAAGAAAAGCTTCAGAAATAATGCTTGCTCTTCGAACTGAAAAAATCATGTCAAAAGATGATATTTTAAGTGCTTACCTGAATGTTTCTCCTTTTGGACGAAATAATCATGGTGAAAATATTGCAGGTATTGAAGAAGCCGCTTTAGGAATATTTGGCGTTCACGCTAGTGAGGTTACTTTACCACAAGCTGCTTTTTTAGCTGGTCTACCACAAAGCCCAATAGAATACTCTCCATACACAAACGATGCACAATTGAAAGATGACTTAAGTGCTGGACTTAATAGAAAAGATGACGTTCTCTTTAATATGTATCGTGAAAAAATAATCACTAAGGACGAATATGAAGCAGCAAAAAGTTATGATTTGAAACAAGATTTCATTGCAC
This sequence comes from Vagococcus sp. CY52-2, assembly GCF_022655055.1. Classification (NCBI taxonomy): domain Bacteria; kingdom Bacillati; phylum Bacillota; class Bacilli; order Lactobacillales; family Enterococcaceae; genus Vagococcus; species Vagococcus changpingensis. The sequence goes on from NZ_CP093384.1 coordinate 1,085,088, forward strand.
CTTCTCCTAAATCGGATACTGAGAATGGCTTTTTATATACCTATCTATATGATGAAGCAACGCGTGTTTTAATGCCAAGTTACTATGAAGCTGATGGACACACAGAAGATGATATCAATAATTCAAAACAACTATTTGATCAATATTTCGAAAGAGTCAAAAAAGATATTGCACGTTCTGGTTATACGATTCATTCAACGATTGATAAAACAACATATGATGCCATGCAAGAAGCGGTAAATAATTATGGCTATGTATTAGATGATGGCAGTGGAAAATTACTGGAAACAGGAAGTGTCTTAATGGATAATCAAACTGGCCGTATCTACGGTTTTATTGGTGGTAGAAATTATAGCCAAAATCAAAATAATCATGCTTTTCAAACTAGACGTTCACCTGGCTCTACTATGAAACCTATTTTAGCTTACGCTCCAGCAATCGATAATGGTATCATTGGTTCAGAATCAAAATTATCTGATTATCCATTAAAATACAAAAATGGACAAGAAGTAAAAAACTATTCTGATAAAGGGAGTAACTCCTTTAAATCTGTAAGAGAATCACTAAAATGGTCACTGAATATTCCGGTGGTTAATTTATATAATGATATGCTTCAAAGTATAGATCCTAAACAATATTTTGATAAAATGAATATAGGACTTAATCCCGATGAGTACTACCGTGAATCAATCCCTCTTGGCGCAACTGATTATGGTATGACGGTCTTAGAGGAAACAGAAGCTTATGCTACTTTAGCTAATAAAGGAGTTTATAATAAAGGCTTCTCCATTGATAAAATCACAAATGAAGAAGGTGAGGTCATTTATGAACATAAATCTGATCCAACCCAAGTCTTTAAACCTGCTACAGCATCTATCATGAATGACATGATGCGAGATGTTCTAAAAAGTGGAACAGGTCAAGCAGCCCAGGAGTCCCTTCAATCTGTTAACCCAACACTTGCTAAAGCTGACTGGGTTGGAAAAACCGGGACATCAGAATTAGAAAAAGATTATTGGTTTACCGCTTCTACTCCGGGAGTGACGATGAGTAGCTGGATTGGTTACGATGACAACACTCAAATGAGCTCAACGTGGAACAAACAAAATATGATTTATTGGTCTTATATGACAAATTATGTGTATCAAAGAAATTCTGATATATTTAAAGTGAATGAAAAATTCACCTTAGACCCTTCTGTAAAAAAAGAAAAGGTCGTCGAATTTACAGGAGAAAAGGTAGCCACCGTCAAAGTAGATAATCAACAAATCAACTTAAAAGGAGCAAAAGAAGTAGAAAGCTTCTATGCAACTGATGGCCCTAAAGATAGTACTTTCAAATTTGGTATTGGTGGAACCGATGATAATTATAAAAATGCATGGAAATCATTTAGTACACCTAGAGCAACAACTAATAGAAGAAATTAATAACATAGAAAAAGTGGCTACTGATTAAATCAAGTAGCCACTTTTTTTATTTAACAATTAAACGATCTAAACTTGCAAAGGATAATGCAATATTTGCTATCATTTTTAATTGATTTAAACGATTTTCTCTTATTGCTTGATCATCAACCATAACCATTGTATCTTCAAAATATGATTCAATCAATGGGTTTAAATGACGCAGTTCTTCATACAATTCATTAAGTGTCAAATCACCCACTTTTTCTGAAACCGACATAATTGCTTCATAAAGTTTTTTCTCAGAATCATTTTCAAATAATTCTGGATTTACCTTTCCTACTTCTTTATCTTCTGCTTTATTAGACAAATTAATAACACGTGTTAAAGATTCGATTGTTGGTCTAAAATCACTTTCCGATGCTTGACTCACTAAAATATCTGCTGTTTCAAACATCGTATGCAAGTTTTCTTGTCGACTTTCTAAGACGGCCTCAATAATATCGTGACGAATTTGTTTACCACTAAACCATTGTTTCATACGACCTTTGATAAACTCTGTTAAAACTTCTTCATCTGCCTCAATACTTAATCCAAATCTTTCAATATCTTCATTAATTAGTTCTTTCATTTGTTGTTGCAAACGAATGATTGGGAAATCCCATCCTTTAGACTCAATAATACGAATAATACCATAAGCTTGTCTTCGTAACGCATATGGGTCATTTGAGCCTTTAGGCATTAAGCCCACAGCAAAGAAAGATAATAATGTATCTGATTTATCTGCAATCGCCAAAACAGCTCCTACATTACTTTCAGGCAACTCACCATCGCTTGATTTTGGTAAGTAGTGTTCACGAATAGCTTGAGCCACCTCAACGCTTTCACCTTTTAATGTGGCATATTTTTCCCCGATTAATCCTTGTAACTCTGGGAACTCATCTACCATTAATGTTACCAAATCAAACTTATAAATTTGGGCAGCACGTTCTAACTCTTTCATCTCTGTGTCAGATAGACCAACTGATGTTCCGATTAATTCTGAAATAACGGAAACACGTTGCATTTTTTCATACATTGACCCAATTTTTTCATGGAATGTGACTGATTTTAGTTTTTCGACATAATCAGCAATAGATGATTTCAAATCTTCTTCATAGAAAAATTCCGCATCTTCCAAACGAGCTTGAAGAACTTTTTCATTTCCTTTTCTAACGTTATCAAGATAGTCAGAGTTACCATTTCGTACAGAGACAAAATGATTTAGTAAGTTTCCTTCTGAATCTAGGACTTCAAAATAACGTTGGTGTTCTTTCATCGACGTAATTAACACTTCTGAAGGTAATGATAAGTAGTTTTTCTCAAAGTTTCCAACAAAAACAGTTGGGTATTCAACAAGGTTAACGACTTCTTCTAATAAATCGGCATCTTGAGGAATTGTCCATTGATTGGCTTCTTCTATCTCATTGATTTGTTTACTAATTTTGCCTTGGCGAATCACTGGATTAACAATCACAAACTGTTCTTCCAAAGCTGTTTCGTAATTAGATGAGTGATTAATCGTCGCAACTTTTCCTAAGAAACGATGTCCACGAGATGTGTTTGAGCTGTTAATACCAAACAATGACATAGGGATAATTTTATCTTCAAGTAACGCCACTAACCAATGTACTGGACGGATAAAGCGGTAGTTTCCTTCTCCCCATGTCATGCTGATTGGAAACGTTAAATGAGCTACGACATCTGTTAAGCCTGGTAAAATCGTTTCAACAGGTTGGCCTTCAATAAATTTATCAACAAAGACATACTCAACATCTTTAATTGTTTCAAAATATAAATCATCAGTTGTTGCCCCTTGACCTTTAGCAAAACCAATCGCTGCTTTTGTCCAATGACCGTCCGCATCTTGTGCGATTTTTTTTGCCGGTCCTTTTACTTTTTCTTCTATGTTTTCTTGTTTATCAGCTAATCCATTTACACGAATAGCAAAACGTCTTGGTGTAGAAAACACTTCGATATTATCAAATGACACACGATGTTCATTCAAGTAATCTGCTGCTTTTTTAGCAAATTGTTTTGATGTTGGAGTGACTAAATGAGCTGGTACTTCTTCCAACCCGACTTCTAATAAAAATTGTTTACTCATGAATATCCTCCTCCACTGATTCTTTTAATAATGGGAAACCTAATTTCTCACGTTCTTCAACAAACCCTTTAGCTAACGCTCTAGCCATATTACGAATTCTTGCTAAATAACCCGCACGTTCTGTAACAGATACGGCTCCTCTAGCATCAAGTAAGTTAAACATGTGACTACATTTTAATACATAATCATACGCAGGATGAATTAATCCTAATTCAATGGCACGTTTTGCTTCGTTTTCATAACTGTTAAATAAGTTTAATAATAACTCTTGGTCACTTTGTTCAAATGAATACACTGAATGCTCATATTCAGGTTGCACAAAAATCTCACCGTATTTAACGCCTTTCGTCCATTCTAAATCATAGACACTTTCAACTTCTTGAATGTAAGAAGCTAAACGTTCTAATCCATATGTAATTTCTGATGTAACAGGTTTACACTCTAATCCACCCACTTGTTGGAAATAAGTAAACTGAGTGATTTCCATTCCATCTAACCAAACTTCCCAACCTAATCCAGCACAACCCATAGAAGGATTTTCCCAGTTATCTTCAACAAAACGAATGTCATGTTGTAATGGGTCAATGCCCAATACTTTCAAACTATCTAAATATAATTCTTGGATGTTTTCTGGTGAAGGTTTCATCACGACTTGGAATTGATGATGTTGATACAAACGGTTTGGGTTATCTCCATATCTTCCGTCTGCAGGACGACGTGATGGTTCAACGTATGCTGCGTTCCAAGGTTCTGGACCAATCGCACGTAAAAAAGTATATGGACTCATTGTTCCGGCCCCTTTTTCCGTATCGTATGCTTGCATTAACATACAGCCTTGATTTGACCAATAATTTTGTAGAGCTAAAATCATTTCTTGTATGGTTAATTTTTGACTCATTGTTTCTCCTCCTATTTTTTAACATAATAAAAAGTCCCTATGCTTGATAAACATATCAAACATAGGGACGACTATTCGCGGTTCCACCCTACTTCCGTTTTCACGGCAGCTTCATTTTAAAACACTCCAGAATGCCTTCAAGATGATGTCTAATATTTGGCTTACACTCTCCCAAACTCGCTTTCATTAGCTCACTCAACTTTACTTAGTTCTTTCAACGTGTCTATCTAAGTTGTCTTTATTTTAATTGGTATTGTCTTGTTTGTCAATTTTGTTTTCTCTTTTTGGAATCATTTCTTTCCAATTTTGCATGTCATCTATAAATTTCTTACTTTTTAACTGCAAACCAACGTATTCTTCATAGATGGAATCAATCACTTGTCTAATGTATTGTTTCGTCTCGTCAGATAAGTTAATACTTTTAATCTGTTCAAAACTAATGTGATTAAATAATCGAATAAAATGCAATGCTCTTGGTGAGTAGTGAAACCTTCGCTCATCCATTGACCAATGCTTTTGACACAACACCCCGTGATATTTATCAGAAAAATCAAATGGTTCCTCTTGGCTGCCACAAATGGCACACGATGAAAAATTAAGTTGGATGCCAAAACGTTGAAGCAATTGTATTTCAAAAATATTGGTGATTATTTCGGCATCATAGCCCTCATCTATCAGGGTTAGTGAGTCTTTGATAAAACCAAATAAAAACGGATCATAAACGTTATCGTCAATGGCAGCATCACTTAAATTAAGGATATATGTAGCATAGGCTGATAAAAAAATATCCTGTTGAATCGCAAAAAAAGGATGAATGTCTTTGGCAGAGTTTAAAAAAGAGAGACCTTCTTCTTTTAAATCACCAATGTAATTGGCTTGAGTAAAGGGTTGGATGGCTGAATTGATTTGACTATTCTTTTTATTTGCGTGGCGCACAAAAAACATGCGTTTTCCACTTGATTCAGTAAAAATCTTTACAAGTTTATCACTCTCACGATAATTTCTTGAAAAAAGAACAATCCCATTAACCTCTTGTGGTCCTCTCAATTTGTCACCTCCTTAAATGAATAAAAAACATGGAAAAATCCATGTTTAATAATCTGTTTCTCTGTATCCGTAATTTTGTAAATCACGACGTTTATCACGCCAATTTTTTTGTACTTTTACCCACAATTCTAAGAAGACTTTATCACCTAAAAGGTTCTCAATATCTTTACGACTTTTCGTTCCGATATTTTTAAGCATTTTACCACCTTTACCAATAATAATGCCTTTTTGGCTATCGCGTTCCACTATGATTGTGGCTTGAATATGAATTTTATCATGATCATCACGTTTCATGCTTTCTGTTACGACCGCTACAGAATGAGGAACTTCTTGTTCTGTTAATTGTAAGACTTTCTCACGAATAAGTTCTGACACGATAAAATACTCCGGATGGTCAGTGACTTGATCATCTGGGAAAAACTGTGGCCCTTCTGGCATATCATTTACCAAGGTTTCTAATAAATGTTCCACATTATTTCCTTCCGTGGCAGAGATTGGGACAATTTCTTTAAAATCAAGCTCTTGACGGTAATCATCAATAATCGGTAATAATTCATCTGGATGAACGGTATCAATTTTATTAATGACTAGATATACAGGAGCATGCGCTTTCTTCAATCGTTCGATGATAAAGTCATCACCACGACCTCTTGGCATGTCCGCACTCACCATAAAGATAACGGCATCGACTTCGCGTAACGCACTATAGGCTGTTTCAACCATAAAGTCGCCTAATTTATTTTTTGGTTTATGAATTCCTGGCGTATCAATAAACACAATTTGTGCTTCTTTTGTTGTATAAATTCCTTGAATTTTATTTCGTGTTGTTTGAGCTTTATTACTCATAATGGCAATTTTTTGTGCCACAATACGATTTAATAAGGTTGATTTCCCGACGTTTGGTCTTCCGACAATTGCGACAAATCCTGATTTAAAATTTTGTTCTGACATTCAATTTATCCTTTCTTAACGACCTACTAAAAATGATATTATTTTAGGTAGGAAGATGATCATCCCCACAAATATAGCAAAAAAGGCACTGAGTAACACCATTCCGGCAGCCATGTCTTTTACTTTTTTCGCCAAAGGATGATACGTTTTATTTGTTACTAAATCAACTAATACTTCAAATGCTGTATTGGTCATTTCAGCCATCAATACTAACACAATCGCACAAATTAACCATAGCCATTCAGCGATTGAAATGTGACAGAAAACACCTAGTATAACCGCACTGAGTCCTAACAACATATGATACTTCATGTTTCTTTCTTCTTTTATCACAGTCTTTAATCCATATAATGCATGAGTTAAAGACTGGATAAAATGTCGATTTTTCTCAGTTTGTTTATCGTTCCAAGCCATACGCATCTAAAATCTTTCTTTGTAAATCAAACATCTCTTTCTCATCTTCTGGTGTCATATGGTCATATCCATTAAGATGCAAAAATCCATGAATCGTTAAAAAACCAAGTTCTCTATCAAATGAATGGGCATATTCTTCTGCTTGTTCTTTCGTTCGATCAACAGAAATGAATAAATCCCCAATATTTCTTGGTAAACCAAGTTCTTCTAAATCAAATTCAAAACCTGATAAATCATCTTCTTCTAATGCAAAACTGATTACATCAGTCGGACGATCTTTTTGACGATGCTCTTTGTTGATTTGATGAATTTCTTCATCATCGACAAACGTCACTGACATTTCCGTATTTTCTGGTAGATTAATGACTTCTTGTTTCGCTGCAAAATCTATAATCGTTGAAACCAAGTTTAATTGTTCGTCTGTTAGTGTGTTCGTTTTATCAAGGAGTACCAAATCCATTGTTAAATCCTTCTTTCTTCTTGTTCTTGTTTCATTTTTTCTGCTTCTGATTTCATTTTCGGGTATTTAATTCGTGAATGGAATGTTGAACATAACCCGTCCACTAAGGATTTTTCAATTATAGCAATCTCATCCAATGTTAAACCTGATTCATTTAACTGCCCATCTTCTAATCTTGATTGAATTAAGTTATGGACAAATTCTTTGATTTTTTCATTCGTTGGGTGATCCATCGCACGAACAGCTGCTTCAGCACTATCAGCAATATTAATCACACCAGCTTCACGAGATTGAGGTTTTGGTCCAGGATATCTAAATGCCTCTTCAGTTGTCTCTGGATTTCGTTCTTGTTCTTTAATGAAGAAATACTTCATCAAGGTTGTCCCATGATGTTGTTGACACACATCAATGACAAATTGTGGCATATTCGCTTCTTCTAGAATCTTCACACCATCTGTCACGTGACTAAATATGATTTCTTTACTATCTGATGGTAACAAGAAATTGTGAGGATTTTCTGCCCCATCTGGTAAATTTTCCACGAAAAAGTTTGCGTGTTTGATTTTACCCACGTCATGATAGTAACTTGCCACGCGTGTTAATAACGAGTTTCCTCCAATTTGAGCGACGGCGTTTGCACTTAAACTAGCCACCATCATACTATGATGGTACGTTCCAGGAGCTTCTTCTAACAATTGTTTTAATAAAGGTTGATTTGGGTTACTTAATTCATTTAATACAATCACACTATCATCTGTTAACAATAGTTCGATGTATGGATATAACCCAATAGATAAAATAAATGAAAATAGCCCACTACCTGTTGAAATAAATAACGTTGTAATAGAACGACTATCCCCAATATTAAAGCCTTGATAAATCACTAATACTGCCATAAAAAGAATTGGCATAATAATCAATAAAAAGAATGCTTCTTTTAATTGTACACCTATTCGTTCGTTAACTAAAAAAGTTGACACAAATGCAGAAAACATATAAAAAAGTGAAATAACTAATAGTGATGTGGTTCCCGCTAAATTATAGAAAATAAAGATAGAAAAAATAGCTTGAAACATACCCATCAACAATCCCCATCGTTTATCTAAAAACATATATAAAATAACCGATCCAAATGCTGCTGGGAATAATAGAGAAACATTACTTAAATTATCTTTTTGGAATAAATAAAGTAATTTCATAAATAAAACACTCACTGTAATAGCAACAGCATATAAGGTAACACTTTTAACACGTACTTCTTGATTAGTATGTCGTAAAATATACCCTATTAATACGACTTGTAACAAAATAACGAGTAACATGGATAGCAACGGCGAAGTTGACGTAGATTGATTAGTTAAGCCGAGTAACTTTATTTTCTCCATTGCCTTAGAATCAATTTGTTCCCCTTCACGGACAATGATTTCACCTTGATAAATCATCACAGGAAGCACATTATTTTTGGCACTTTCTTTCATAGATTCTGTTGCTTTATCGTTTACCACTTCATTCACTACGATTGCTTTATCAAAAATCATCACAAGTAAATTAATTTCTTGTGAACTAAACTCATCGTACTGAACCATTTCTTTGGCCGTTTGCTTTTCTCCTTGAAGCGTAGAATTTCTAATATGTTTAGCCAAAATTGTTCTCAATGTGTTCTCAGACGTTTCTTCCAGTTTAGTTAAATCAGAACGAGGTAACTCAAGTAATTGTTCGTAAAAAGTGTCTGGAAAAGACTGAAAAAATGCAATATCATTTTGACTATATTTTTCAAAATTAGATTTTAACATAGGTAATTTATCTTCTACAGTAGGCTTTGAACTACTCTTTTTTTCATTATATTGTTTTTCAGCTGTTTCATTGACTTGATTTACTAAATCAAAAATGGTTTTAACATATTCAATTTGCTTTGTCTCAACATCTGGATTGTAAGTATACTCTGGTGTCACACTTTCCATTGCTAACTTTTGTTTTTCTTTTGTTTCATCTTTATTTTCAATGGTTTTATTAGCGCGTATTGTTTCACTTGATAATTGGCCCACTTTATAAGTAACTTGTTTTTGTCTTACACTACCAAACATCAAACTAAACATGATTAATGACATTAAAAATAGAATTAGAGGTGTATAATATTTTCCAAGTGCTTTAGGCACTTGTTGGATTTTTTTCATTTACCTCACTCACTCCTTTTTTCTCCTTTTAGTTATCTGCATATGCTTTAATGATATCAGCAACCACCGGATGTCTCACCACATCTTGTGTTGAAAATTCTATAAATGCAATTCGTTTAATGCCTCTTAAAATTTTTTCAGCATGAATTAACCCACTTTCAACTCCACGAGGTAAATCTATTTGCGTTTTATCTCCATTTATAATCATCTTAGAATGGTTTCCTAAACGAGTTAAAAACATTTTCATTTGTGCATTTGTTGTATTTTGAGCTTCATCTAATATCACAAAAGCTTCTTCCAATGTTCTTCCTCTCATATAGGCAAGAGGGGCGATTTCAATGACACCTCTATCCATTAACCGGGCTGTGTGCTCCATACCTAAAACTTGATACAGCGCATCATAAACAGGTCGCAAATATGGATTAACCTTTTCTTGTAAATCTCCAGGTAAAAATCCTAGATTTTCACCTGCTTCAACAGCTGGACGGGTTAAAATAATTTTTTCTACCTCACCTTTTTTTAGGGAACTCACTGCCATTACAACTGCTAAAAACGTTTTTCCTGTTCCAGCAGGACCAATACCAAACGTCACATCATTTTTTTTAATGGCTTGAATGTATTTTTTCTGACCATCATTTTTTACACGAATGGCATTTCCCTTATTATCTTTTAATAAAGCGTGTTCGTATAGACTAAAGAATGTCTCTAATTGTCCTTTTTCCGCTAATTGAATAGCTGTTAACATATCACTACTTGTAATTTTATGTCCTCTTAGAATCAATTGTTGTATGGCAGTTAAAATATCTTGAACCATGGAGACATTTTCAACATTTCCTGATAAATGAACAACCTCTCCTCTTGAAGAAATTGATACATTCAAATATTCCTCGAGTATTTTAATATGTTTATCATGTGTACCAAACAAATCATTGCTTTCAATGTTCTTATCTAACATAAATACTAATGTTGTTTCTGATGTCAATCACTACAGCTCCTTCATCTTCTTATAACCTAAATAATACCACACTCTCTAAATAAAAAAAATAACGAGGGTGCTTTCAAACATCTTTTCATCTTTAGAAGTCTGTAGTATAGCACAAAAAAGAAGATAGAGGTAATAACCACCACTATCTTCTAAAAAATCTTTCATATACAATTAATAAAGAACCCATAATAGACTACGCTAAACTTTCTTTTACTAAAGAGTTAACTTTCTGACCGTCAGCTCTCCCTTTAGTTTTAGGCATAACAGCAGCCATTACTTTTCCGAAATCACTCATTGATGATGCACCTGTTTCATCTATTGCCGATTGAACAATGTGTCGTAATTCATCTTCAGTTAATTGTTCAGGCATATAACGCTCAACGATTTTAATCTCACCAGAAACTTTTTCCGCTAAATCTTGACGATCAGCTTGGTTAAATTCCTGTAACGAATCTTTACGTTGTTTCATCTCTCTAGATAAGACAGTTAATTCTTCATCAGGTGATAATGATTCACCCTTTTTGATTTCCTCATTTTGAATAGAAGATTTCATCATCCGTAAAACAGATAATGTTTCTTTATCTTTTGCTTTCATCGCTACTTTGATATCATTGTTTAACCTATTCAGTAGAGTCATAATATCAGATCCATTCATTAAAACTAGTATTTTTTACGTTTTCTTGCAGCTTCAGACTTTTTCTTGCGTTTAACACTTGGTTTTTCGTAGTATTCACGCTTGCGGTACTCCTGTAAAGTACCAGTTTTTGAAACGGAACGTTTGAAGCGACGAAGAGCGTCATCTAATGATTCGTTTTTACGAACAACAGTTTTTGACATATAAATCCCTCCCTCCAAACTTTTTGGTAACCGTTTTTTATATAAAGTAATCTTAAACAAAAAACTGTTCACAATATATTATAGCTAATTGAGTTTTTCTCGTCAACTACCTATTGTTAATTTTTTAAACATTTCTCGCATTTTCCTAATATTTCAAAACGATGACCTTCAATTAAGCAACCTGGTAGCTGTTCTTGAAACATATCCATTGGACACATATGAATCTCTCGTGTTGCACCACAAGAGGTACAAATAAAATGATGATGATGGTGTTCCCCATGAACATCACAATGGAATCGATATCTTTTTTCACCTTGTAACTCTGTTTCCTCTAAAATATTTAATTCTGCAAAATCTCTTAAATTCCGATAAATCGTATCATAACTAACACCTTGATATTTATTGTTCATAAAGTGAAAGACATCTAACGCTGCAACATAACGATTTTCATTAATTAAAAAAGAAAGTATATCCGAACGTTTTTTTGTATATTTTAAGCCATTGTCTTTCATTGTCGCTATTGCATAATCTAATTCTTTTTCCAAAATCTCTCCCTCTCTTCATAATAATCATCGTTTATGTTATATTATATGCTATAATTTAAATAAAGTAAAAATATTAAGGATGTGAAACCTTTATGACTGACCAACGTATCAGTATTTTTATTATTTCTGATTCAGCCGGCGAAACAGCTTCTAAACTAGCCCAAGCTTCTATGGCACAATATGAAGATGCTCAAATAAAAATCCAAATTGTCAAAAGAGCTTTCATCTATCATGAAAATGAGCTAATACAAGCACTTGAAGAAGCAAAAGCAGTGAATGCTATTGTCTTACATACACTTGTTTCAAAAGATTTAGTTAACATAGCCAACAACTACGGAAAAGAGCATAATCTATTTACCGTAGATATATTATCTGGACTAGTTGATGAGCTATCCAATAGAACGGGATTAGAACCAAGTCGTTTGCCTGGTGCAATGCATTTTTTAAGTAAAAATTACTTCGAGCGAATTAGTGCGATGGAATTTGCCGTTAAATATGATGATGGTAAAAACCCTAAAGGTTTTTTAGAAGCTGATATTCTTCTCCTTGGTGTCTCACGTACGTCAAAAACGCCACTAAGTTTATTTTTAGCCAATAAAAATTTAAAAGTTGCCAACTTACCACTAATACCAGAAGCCCATATCCCACAACAACTTTGGGAAGTTGACCCGAAAAAAATTGTTGGTTTGACAAATAATCCAAAAGTATTAAATCGCATTCGCCGAGAACGAATGAAATCTTATGGCTTAAATCCAGATACTGCTTATTCTGATATTGATAAGATTAAACGTGAGTTAGAATTTGCCAATGATTTATATAAAACACTCGGATGCCTCGTTATCAATGTGGCACAACTTTCTATTGAGGAAACAGCTTCTATCATTTTAAGTGAATTAAATATTGAAGATACTAGTTATTTTGGATAACAAAACAGCTTTACCAAATAGAAATCCGTTAAAGCTACTCGTTTGAGTGGCTTTTTACATAAAACCCAGTATAATAGTAAAAAAGATAACATTTCCATTCTAAAAATGCCATTTTTGGGTACGATGAAAACGTTAAAAAAGGAGATGGCATAATGTAAAAAATATGGTTAATGATTATTCCAGCGTTATTAATTTTAAATAGCTGTAGCACGAAAGAAAAGCACCTAGTAAAAAAACATACAAATTACTACTCAACAAAGTATTACAAAAAACAATAACGAAATAGTCCAACGTGAATCAACACAAAAAGAAGCATCTGAAAAAGAAACCATTGATGATGAAAAAGCTAACGTAGCTAAAATAGAAGATACTATGCAAATCAATCCAAAAGGAATAAAATAATGTGGAAGCGTTCCTATCAACCAAAGAACACTGGATCTTTCAGGATTAACGCAGGATGAATAATATGTTATTATATGGGGAATTAATGATTATTATGGTAATTTATTAGAGAACGGCTCTCTTGACGAGGATAAAGTAAACGAATTAAGATATAAAGCCATGAAAAACTTATACAATAGTGTTTATGCAAAATTAGATATTCTTCCATATGAAGAAGTAACATTGAAAAATGCGAAATCTTATGCTCAGCAGGTGATAGATAAAAACTAGATATCCTTGAGGTTTTATCAATTGATCCTAATATTGATTCAAATGGTACTTTTTAAAGCACCTTATCAAACGAGTCCTGGTACTGATGGAAATGGTTATATCGTTATTACTAAAGATAAGATTGATAGAAGATATACTATTGTTGGTACACAATTATTAGAAGCAACATAACTTGAATAGAATAATATAAGTTTTTAACAATTAAAAACAAAGCAATCACATGTCTTCTTAGATATATGATCGCCTTGTTTTTTTATTTTATTGAATATTTATAGAATAACTTCTGCTAAAAATATCGCCTTTAGACAGTTTATTTATTCCTATTTTATCCTCTATTTTGCCGTTGCTAGAAGTATCATCAGCTATCCCACACCAAGGTTCAATACAAACAAACGGTGCTTCAACCGTATTAGGACTCCAAAAACCAACAAACGGAAACTCTTCATAACTCACTATCACACCATGTGAATGCTTATCAGATAGAATAGAAAAAGTATTTCTTCCCTTTGTTTCTAAAATTTGAGCATCTTCTTTAAATAACTCATGTTTCAATTGAATAGGTGTATTTGTTTGAGCTAATGTCTTACAAGACGTATCAATATATGATCCTTTTAATGGTATTTTTGTTCGAGATTTTAGTGGAGCAAACTGAAGATAATAATCGTTCATTTTTGTCCCTTTGATTAATGGAACATTAAAAGCAGGATGTCCACCAATCGAAAAATACATCTCGTCAGAAAGCGTTGAAACGTCATAACTTATAATCAGTTCATTTTTTGCTAATTTATAACCTATTAACAAACGAAACTCAAATGGGTATTTTTCTAATGTCTTCTGACTGCTTTTTAACTCCAAAATAGCAGAAGAATCATCCTTTTCAATTACATCAAACATCATATCTCTTGCAAATCCATGTTGAGTCATTTTATAGACTTTCCCCTTGTATAGGTACTTATCATTTTTCAATCTACCAACAAACGGAAATAAAATTGGTGCATGACGTCCCCAAAAATGTGAATCCGCTTGCCAAATATATTCAACACACGTTTCTTTTAAAATAAAACTGGATAGCTCAGCACCAAGTTCATTAATCGTTACTTTTGCTGTATCTGATTCTAAATTTAACGTCATGTCAAACCTCCTATACTACCGTTTCTTTATCAAGTAGATCTATTAATTGTTTGTTCGCAATTTTAATAAATGTCCCTTTCATCCCTAGAGACCTAGTTTCAATGACACCTGCTGATTCAAGTTTTCTTAAGGCATTGACAATAACTGAACGCGTAATTCCTATCCTATCAGCAATACTAGATGTTGTTAGAATCCCTTCTTCTCCATCTAGTTCTTCGAATATTGCTTTTATGGCTTTTAATTCACTAAAAGACAACGACTTCAGTGCCATTTGAACCATACTTGTTTCACGCATTTGTTTTTCTATATCGCCAGATTTTTGATAAAGTAGTTGCATACCAACAACCGTTGCACTATATTCTCCTAAGATAAAATCTTCTGTATTGAATTTTTTATTTACACGACCTAAAAGAATTGTACCAAGCCTAGCTCCTGCTCCAAATATTGGAACAAGAGTTGTGTAGGCGTTGGTTAATTCTTTCTTTAATTCAAAAGGAAAAATAGTTAATTCTTCATCAATTGGAATATTTTCAACTGTTTGTTGAATATCTTTTAATAAGGTAGTGTACGAATGAGGAAATTGATGTTTACTAATCATTTTATTAATTCGTTCATTATTAAAATCATGTACCACAGAATATCCTAATAATTCACCATCTTTTGACAAAATATAAGTATTACACTCCATAATATCCGATAATACTTGTGCCATTTGTAAATAAGGTAGTTCTTTTTCTTCTTGAATGGTATTTTCTTTTTGTAATAATTCATTAATCATACGTGTTTTTTGCAATAAATCATCCATACCACCACTCCTAAGCAGTTCTTATAAAATATAACGACTCAAATCTTCATCTTCAGATATTTCACCGAGTTTTTCATTAACATATTGTTCAGTGATGGTAATTTCACCCATTGACATATCAGAAGATTCAAATAATAAATCTTCTAATAATTTTTCTAAAATAGTATGCAAACGTCTGGCTCCAATATTATCTGTTTCACTATTTACGTTATATGCAATATGAGATAAACGTTCAATTGCTTCTTTAGTAAATGTCACATCAATATTTTCAGTTTTAAGTAAGGCGATATATTGTTTGATCAATGCGTTGTTTGGTTCAGTTAAGATGCGGACAAAATCTTCTGCTGTTAAATCATCTAGTTCCACACGAATTGGGAAGCGACCTTGTAATTCAGGTATCAAATCGCTTGGTTTACTTAGGTGAAACGCACCTGATGCGATAAATAAAATATGATCTGTTTCGATTGTACCATATTTCGTATTGACAATAGATCCTTCAACAATTGGTAAAATATCACGTTGAACCCCTTCTCGAGACACTTGACCATTACTTTCAGATTTAGAGGTAATTTTATCAAACTCATCAATGAAAATAATCCCGTTATTTTGCGCAAGTTTAATCGCTTCACTATGAATATCTGCACTATTAACAAGTTTTTCAGATTCTTCATTAATTAAAATTTCACGTGCTTCTTTTACAGTTACCGTACGTTTGATTTTTTTCTTAGGTGTTAATGAATTGAGGGCATCGCCTAAATCAATACCCATTTGTTCTAATCCATTGTTCATGGTTGGCGTTTGTTTTTTCTCTTCCGCTTCAATCGTGATTTCTCTATCTTCAAGTTGACCTTTTTCAAGTTGAGATTGAACTGTTTCACGGCTTACTCTGATAGAATCAGTCACTTCTTCTTTTTCTTCGTCATTGTTTTGTTGGAAACCATTCATCATTTGCATCATCATATCAAATTGGTTCGTTGATTGACGTTTTTCTTTTTTGATACCAGGTACTAATAATTTAACCAATCTATCTTCCGCAGCTTTTTTAGCTTGTGAATATACTTGGCTGTATTGATCTTTTTTCACAATTGCAATACTTGCTTCAACTAAATCACGAACCATTGACTCAACATCACGACCAACGTACCCAACTTCTGTAAATTTCGTTGCCTCAACTTTTACAAATGGTGCATTAACAATTTTAGCAAGTCGTCTTGCGATTTCTGTTTTACCTACACCAGTTGGTCCAATCATTAGCAAGTTTTTAGGCGTGATATCTTGTTGCATAACTTCGTCTAATTGCATACGGCGATAACGATTACGTAATGCCACCGCTACAGATTTTTTTGCTTTATTTTGTCCAATAATATATTGGTCTAATTCTTCTACAATTTGTCTTGGTGTTTTTGTTACTGTACTCATTAACGTCATCTCCTATATTTCTTCTACAATAATGTTGTGGTTTGTGTAAACACAAATATCTCCTGCGACATTTAAAGCTGCTTTAGCAATTTCTCCTGCTGTTAAATCATCGCGACCATCTCGTTTTAGCGCTCTAGCTGCTGCTAAAGCATAATTACCACCAGACCCAATCGCTAAAATACCATCATCTGGTGCAATGACTTCTCCAGTACCTGAAACAACTAGCATTTCTTTATCATTCATTACGATTAGCATCGCTTCTAATTTTTGCATCGCACGATCACTGCGCCACTGCATCGCAAGTTCCACAGCCGCACGCATTAAATTCCCTTTATATTGATTTAATTTTTCTTCAAATTTTCCTTCAAGGTTAAACGCATCTGCCACACTACCGGCAAATCCTACGACCACTTCATCGTTATAGATACGTCTAACTTTTCTGGCAGTCCCTTTCATCACGACTGATTCGCCCATTGTTACTTGGCCATCACCAGCCATTGCAAATTTTCCGTCTTTTTCTACTGCACAAATTGTTGTTGAATGAAATGTTGTATATCCCATAATTTTTTCTCCTATTCTAAATTAAGCTCTCGGATGAAAATTCCGATAATTCTTTTGTAACGCACTGGTCGTCACATGCGTATATATCTGTGTGGAGGATAAACTTGAATGACCCAATAACTCTTGGACCGTTCTCATATCAGCTCCATTATCTAATAAATGTGTGGCAAATGTATGCCTAAAAATGTGTGGATGAATGTTTGTTGTTAAACTACTTTTTTTAATTAGCTTATCCAATATATACTGCACACCTTTTGCCGTTAATACTTGCCCATGATGATTAATAAACAACTTTTCATGAGTACATTGATATTTAGTCATTAATTCTACCCGAGTTGTTGAGATGTAATCAATCAATGCATCCGTGCAAAATGACCCAAAAGGAACATATCGTTGTTTGCCACCTTTTCCATTGATTAATACAATTCCATTATCTATATCTAAATCATTTAATTCAATTGAAACACACTCTGACACACGAATCCCTGTAGCATATAATAATTCTAGTAACGCTCGGTTTCGTCTGTCTAATAGTGACTGACCTGATACCGAATCCAATAAAATAGCCATTTCCTTTTCATATAAAAAAATTGGTAATTTATTATTCTTTTTTTTCATTTGTATATAACTAAATGGATTATCTTTAATCCATTCATTTTTGATTAAAAATTGATAAAAAGAGCGAAGACTCGAAATTTTCCGACTAATCGTATTACGACTGTATTCTTTATCATGAAGATAAGCTAAATATACTCGAGCATCTTGAAATATTATATTTAAATAGTCAGAATTGCCTGTTTCTTCCAAAAATTCAAAAAAATGTGTGACATCATCCTCATAGGCGTATTTTGTTTGTAATGAATAATGTCGCTCATCTATCAAATATCTTAAAAATAACGCTAAGTGATCAATCGAAATCAACCCCTTTCATTACAAATTATAAAATTAATGTAACATACAAATTTTTTTTTTACCAATATATTTATATGTTTTAAGTAATTTATACAAATTTTTAAGCAAACCATAAAAAAATAGCATGTCAAATGACATACTATTTCTCAAATAAAGTTAACGACTCTTTTGTCGCTTCAAGTGCTCTATTAGCAATTTGTGTGTAACGTTCTTTTTTATCACGAATTCTCTCTGGTAACTCTGGGAATAAACCAAAGTTTACATTCATTGGTTGGAAATGTTTACCAGATGTATGTGTGATATAGTGTGCCATACCACCAATCGCTGTTTCTTGTGGTAGTACGATTGGTTCTTTACCTTGGGCAAGTCTTGCAGCATTTCGTCCTGCTAAGATACCACTTGCTGCACTTTCAACATAACCTTCTACACCAGTCATTTGACCAGCAAAGAATAACGTTGGTTTCTTACGTGATTGGTAAGTTGGATCAAGTAATTCAGGTGAATTCATAAACGTATTTCGATGCATCACACCGTATCTTACGATTTCTGCATGTTCTAATCCTGGAATCATTTGAATAATACGTTTTTGTTCACCCCATTTTAAGTGCGTTTGGAATCCAACAATATTATAAAGTGACGCTGCTGCGTTATCTTGTCGAAGTTGAACAACTGCATATGGACGTTTACCTGTTTTTGGATCTTCTAATCCAACTGGTTTCAACGGACCAAATGTCATTGTTTTTTCGCCACGATTTGCCATAACCTCAATTGGCATACATCCTTCAAAAAATTTTTCTTTTTCAAATGATTTTAAAGGCGCTACTTCTGCATTAACAAGCGCTTCTCTAAATGCATAGAACTCTTCTTTTGTCATAGGACAATTAAGATAAGCTGCTTCACCTTTATCATAACGAGATTTTAAATACACTTTATCCATATCAATAGATGATTTTTCTATGATTGGTGCTGCTGCATCATAAAAATATAATCCTTCTGACTCAGTAAACTCTTTGATACTTTCAGCTAAAGGCTCACTTGTTAAAGGACCAGTCGCAATCACTGTAATACCTTCAGTTGGAATTTCAGTAATTTCTTCATGATGAATAGTAATGTTTGGATGATTTGATACTTGTTTTGTTACTTCTTCAGAAAAACTTTCTCTATCAACAGCTAACGCACCACCAGCAGGAACTTGAGTTTTATCTGCAGCTGCAATAATAACTGAACCAAATTGTCTCATCTCTTCTTTTAATAAACCAGCAGCATTTGTAATACCATTTGCTCTTAAGGAGTTCGTACAAACTAATTCAGCAAATTGATCCGTGTGATGTGCTGGAGTTTTTTTTATTTTTCTCATTTCATATAAATCAACTTGAGCTCCTGACTCTGCTGCTTGCCATGCTGCTTCACTTCCAGCTAGTCCTGCCCCAATAACCGTTACTCTATTCTCTGTCATTTAGTTACCTCTTTCTCAGTAATTAAGTAAAGGACAAGAGTGAGTTCTCTTGCCCTCCTATGCATTATACACAATTTATAAAAAGAAACCTATCTTTATTTTTGCACGTCTTCTTGATAGTCACAGTTACTACAAATAATCTGCATACCACCACGAACTTTTTTCTGTACAAGATAGTGATTACACTTAGGACAGTCGCGTCCAATTGGTTTATCCCATGAGGTGAATTCACATTCAGGATATCGATCACATCCATAAAAAATACGATTTTTCTTCGTTTTCTTCTCGATGACATCACCTTTTTTACAGGTTGGACACGTTACACCGATTTTTTTCACAATCGCTTTTGTGTTTCGACAATCAGGGAAATTACTACAAGCATAAAATTTCCCATATTTACCTAATTTAATCACCATTGGCGAGCCACATACTTCACAATCAAATCCTGCTGGTTCATCTTTAATCTGAATTTTTTCCATTTTTTCTTCGGCTGTTGATAATTCTTTTGAAAATGGATGATAGAATCGACTAATAACATCTACCCACTGTTCTTGGTGCTCTGCGATAGCATCCAAATCTTTTTCCATCTCAGCAGTAAAGGTTGTATCAACAATTTGTGGGAAGTACTCACACATAATCGTATTCACAATTTCACCAAGTTCAGTCGGCTCAAAACGTCTAGCATTTAATTTAACGTAATAACGACGTTGAATCGTTTCAAGCGTTGGTGCGTATGTTGATGGACGTCCCACACCTTGCTCTTCCAATGTTTTAACCAGTGTTGCTTCACTGTATCGTGCTGGCGGTTGAGTAAAATGTTGTTTTGGTTCGATATCAACAGATTTAACAACGTCGCCTACCTCTAAATCAGGCAAGATATTATCTTTTTCTTCTTTCCCTTCATCTTTTCCCTCAACATAAACCTTCATAAATCCTGGGAATTTCACTTTAGAACCATTGGCTACAAAAATGACACCATTTTGCGTTAAATCAACACGCATCGTATCCATAACTGCTGGTGACATTAAACTTGCTACCATACGTGACCAGATTAATGAATACAATTTAAACTGGTCTTTATCCAAGTATTCTTTAATTGATTCAGGTGTACGCATCACACTTGATGGACGAATGGCTTCATGTGCGTCTTGCGCGCCTTCTGCTCTTTTCGCTGGCTTTTTCTTGGAATCAAAAAACTCTTGTCCATATGTCTCAACAATAAAATCATATGCTTCACTTTTAGCTGTATCCGACAGTCTTGTTGAGTCTGTTCTCATGTATGTTATTAAACCAACTGTCCCTTGACCTTTACCAAGTTTAATTCCCTCGTAAAGCTGTTGGGCTACCATCATGGTTTTTCTTGTTCTGAAATTTAGTTTACGAGCAGCTTCTTGTTGCAAACTACTTGTTGTAAATGGATTAGCAGGGTTTCTTTTACGTTCTTTTTTCGTCACTTTAACAACATCATAATCACGACCAGTTAATTTTTCCGTGATCTGTTTGACATCGTTCTCATTAGACAACTTCACCTTTTTCCCATCTACTCCATAAAAGTTAGCTGAGAATTTTGCCTTATTTTTTAAGAATGTTCCTAGAATACTCCAATACTCTTCTGGTTTAAATTGTCTAATCTCTTCTTCTCGGTCGATAATCATTTTTAATGCAACCGACTGAACACGACCAGCACTTAATCCTTTTTTAACTTTCTTCCATAATAAAGGACTAATTGAATACCCAACCAGTCTATCTAAAATACGTCTTGCTTGTTGTGCATCGACTAAATCAATATTTATTTTTCTAGGTTCTTTAAACGCCTGTTTTACCGCTTCTTTGGTAATCTCGTTAAACACCACTCGATTATTATCTTCTAAGTCTAGCTCTAATATATGAGCTAAATGCCACGCAATCGCTTCCCCTTCACGGTCCGGATCGGCTGCGAGATAAACTTTTTCAGCTTTTTTGGCGTGTTTTTTTAAATCCCTAATGACAGGGCCTTTTCCTCTAATATTTATATAGTGAGGCTCAAAATTATTTTCAATATCAATACCCATTTTACTTTTAGGCAAGTCTCTAATATGCCCAACGCTTGCTACGACTTTATAGTTTTTACCGAGATATTTCTCGATTGTTTTAGCTTTAGCAGGGGATTCCACAATCACTAAATATTTGTAACTCATGCCCCTCTTCCTCTCTTTTTTTACAATTTATACTTCTATATATACCACTTCGGCAATCGTTTATCATATTAGCTATTGATTTCGTATTTGTCAAGGTTTTCTATAATTCTTCTAAAATATCTGAACTTGATTGAACACAGTTTGCCCCATCTTTAATAAGTAACAAACAACCTTCTGATTCCTTTATCAATGGATTATTTGGAATAGCAAAAACACTTCTTCCTTCTTCTAATGCTAGTTGAGCTGTAATGAACGTACCACTTCTCTTTTTTGCCTCAACCACAAGTGTTCCCAATGAAAGACCTGCGATGATTCGATTTCGTTCTGGAAAGTGATAAGGAAGTGGTGATTCATTAGGCAAATACTCTGTTATCACCAATTGATTTTGATACATATACTCCTGCAAGCGCTGATTTTCTTTAGGGTACACTCGATTTAATCCAAAGCCCAATACCCCAATTGTATTTCCTTGTCTTCGAATGGCTAGTTTATGAGCGAATGTGTCATTTCCTTTCGCTAATCCACTCACAATTGTCAAACACTGCTCTATGAAATCCGGCATCATTTTTTCAATTAGTTCTTTTCCAAATTCTGTTTGCTCTCTAGATCCAATAATAGATAACATTGGTGTACTTAATAATTCTTTTCTACCTTTGTAAAACAAAGCAATGGGTGGATTATAAATTTGTGATAATAAATCAGGATAGTCTTTATCTAAAAAAGTAATCATGCCATATTGTTTTAGAAATAAAGAAAGGTCTTCCTCAGTTATTTTTTGACTGTCATTGAATGATTTCACAAAGATTGGTTGGTATTTTGGTGGGATATTGGCTAATTTGATCATGGTCTCAAAACAATAATCATGTGGGTTATCCAATAAATAAGTTAATATCTTTAGTCGTCCGATATTTCCAATTCCTTTTGTATGCTTTAAACGAAAAACAACTAATTGATGCATAAAAAAACTCCTTTGCGCTATTTTTAACAACATACGCAAAAGAGTGTTATTTTAGTTTATCATGCTTTTGATTGGTTCAAATGATTTTCGATGTATTTTAGTAATGCCTTGTTTGTTTAATTGGTCTAAATGCTCTTTCGTCCCATAACCAGCATTTTTTGCAAATCCGTAACCAGGATACTCTTTATCATAATCCATCATTAGATGATCTCTTGTTACTTTTGCTATAATACTTGCACTAGCAATGGAAATACTATTCGCATCTCCTTTAATAATACTCTCTTGCGGAATATCAAGTGGTAACGACATAGCATCTATCAACAAACAATCTGGCGAGACAGTCAATTGATTGACGGCTTCTATCATGGCTAATTTCGTTGCTTCATATATATTGACAGAATCAATGACCTCTTCATTCATGATTCCTATACCAATTGACACAGCTTGTTCTTGAATTTTATCAAAAAATTCTTCACGCTTTTTTAAAGATAACTGCTTAGAATCATTAATACCAATACCATCAAAATCATCCGGTAATACAACCGCCGCCGCAACTACTGGACCAGCTAAAGGACCACGTCCTACTTCATCAATTCCGACAATAACATTATGTCCTTGTACTCTTGCTTTTTTTTCATAACGAGTCATTGCAATAAAATGTTCTTTTAATGCTTGTTGCTTTTGTAACCTTTTTTTCGTTTGATCAATAATTTTTTGAACTCCTTTGCGCTCATCTTGTTGATATTGAGCAAATAAGTCATCCTTTTCATCGGTAACAAAAGAAAATTTTTCTTTAATGGATTGAATTGTCTCACTCATGAAGCATATCCTCAACTCTATCTAGTGTGTACTTACCCAAACGTCCATCTCGAATTTCTTGAACGATCATAACACTACCTCGCTCATAATCTTCTTGGAATCCTCTTTTTTTAGTAATTAACATTAATTTATCAACTTGATTTAATGTCATGTCTTCATCCGTTAATTTATATCGCTCTTGTAATTGTTCAGGATAAAATTCATTAAAAAATTCTAAGCCATATAATGCTAAATCGTCCATATGTAATAAAGCATCTTTGATGGCACCTGTTAAGGCTAATTTTTTTCCAATCTCTTTATCTTCAAATTTGGGCCACAAAATTCCTGGGGTATCTAACAACTCTAAATCTTTTCCAGTTTTTAACCATTGTTGTCCTTTAGTTACTCCAGGCATATTACCTGTTTTCGCCATATTTTTATTCGCTAAGCGATTTAATAGCGTTGACTTACCAACATTAGGAATCCCAATGCACATCGCGCGAACTGGTCTAGGTTTCATCCCGCGAGCTGCTTGTTTAGCAATTTTTTCTGCTAAAATTTCTTTAACTTTTGGTGTAATTTTATTGATTCCTTTTCCTTGATTCGCATTAATAGCTAAACAATGAATCCCATGAGAAGCAAAATAATCATGCCATCTTTGTGTTTCTTTTACATCCGCTAAATCTGATTTATTCAACAACATCAATCTTGGCTTTTGTTGGATTAACGAATCCAACATAGGATTTCGACTTGAAATAGGCAGCCTTGCATCGACTATCTCTAAAACAATATCCACTAATTTTAACTTTTCTGCAACCTCACGTCTTGCTTTTGCCATATGACCTGGAAACCATTGAATTGTCATACCATTACTCCTTTAGTCTTTAATTATTTTTATATCTTGAATTGGATAATACACTAATCTTGCCTTTCCTATGATTGAATAGGAAGAAATCGTTCCAAAAGAGCGACTATCTTTACTGACACGTCTGTTATCCCCCATAACAAAATACTGATCTTTAGGGATTGTTTTCGTACCGATTAAATCCTTTGAATCAAAATCTGATGTTAACACATATTCATTCTTTTTTTTCTTAATATCTTTTAAAAATGTTTCTTCCACTAATTTATTGTTAATGTATAAACTATCATTTTTATAGACAATGTGATCTCCTGGTAATCCAATAACACGTTTAACATAAGTATTACCATCCGGAGCATGAAACACAATGATATCAAAGCGATTGACTGTAGAAAAGTTTTCAACTACGACAAAATCATGCTCTTTCAACGTAGGAGACATAGAATTTCCTGTCACCTCTAATGGAACAAATATAAACGCTCGCATGATAAAAATAATCACCGTACATAGTACAAACATTTTAATCCAGTGCCACAGTATTTCAACAATCTTTTTCTCCATACGTCACCTACTCTCCAAATACCATGATATAAAAAAATCCTTTAAAATACCACATAAATTCGTTATCTTTCCTGTTTCCTTAAAAAAAGACTAGTTTTCACTAGTCTTTTTTTAACGTTTCAATCGCTTTTTCATATTGAACATCATGATTTTTCCAATACTCAACAATTTGTTTTTCTAACTCTTTAACAGTTTTTTCATCCGCTGTACCTGTTACTTCCAATTTGTTTTTTTCTTGGAAATTTTTTACAGCTTGTTCTGTTTTGTCATTATAAGTGTCGCTATCATCGACATCATAGCCTAATACTTTTAAATACTCATTAATTATTTTCACATTCTCATTGACTGCTCCTAGCTTATAAGTAAGAGTCGTGTCAATTAATTTATGTTGAATATAAGATGGTTTATCCACTTTTATCGTTGGTTCAACCCCTTTTTTATTAATCCATTTTCCACTTGGCGTTAACCATTTTTTGATAGTTAGTTTTATTTCTGCACCGTCATTCATTGGAATAACTGTTTGAACGGTTCCTTTACCAAATGTTTTCGTTCCAACCACATCAATGTTGGCTGAATCAATAAATGCTCCTGCTAATATTTCAGACGCACTGGCACTATTTTCATCCACTAATAAAACAGTTGGCTCAGTAATTTTGTCGCCACCATCAAGTTTTTTACTAGCTTTATGTTCTTCATCATCTTCTAATTTACTTTCAAATTTTACAATCGTTTGACCATCTTTTAAAAAGCGACTACTAATTTTTTCAACTTGATCTAGCATACCACCAGGGTTTCCACGAACATCAAGAACAAATGATTTAGCTCCTTCTTTTCGAAGTTTCGTTATCATTTTATTAAACTCTTCTGATGTAGTTGAACTAAAACTACTAATAGAAATATACCCAATATCTTTATTTTTTTCATCTATTTTTCCAGTAACAGATTCAACCGGAATAACATCTCTTGTAATAGTTACAGGAAACGTTTCCGCTCCACGTTTAATTTCTAATTTAACATCTGTTCCTTTTTCTCCACGAACCAATTTCACTACATCACTCAAGCTTTTCCCTTCAATACTTTTATCATCCACCTTTAAAATAGCATCACCTGTTTGAAGTTTAGCCTTTTCTGCTGGAGAATCTTTAATTGGAGGTTCTGCAACAGTGGGGAGATCATTGGTCATACTCATCACAGCTCCAATTCCTTCAAAATTTCCATTGATATCTTCTTCAAAACCTTTTGCTTCTTCAGCCGTAAAATACGTTGAATACGGATCATCAATCGCTGCTACCATGCCCTTCATAGCTCCTTCATAGAGCTTTTTAGAATCAACATCTTTTATGTAACCTTGTTGGATAAGAGTTGCCAAATCCGCAATATTATCCAAACCATCTTGTGTTGAAGCTGTTTGAACTCTGCCTTTAGATTCATAAATAAAAACAGTTCCCCCAATAGCCAAAATCGCGGTAATGACACTCGTTATAATATATTTGGTCAAAGAAACGGTTTTTTTATTAGTATTATTATCTTTCATATTATGCATACACTTCCTTTATCTAGACGCTTCTTGATACATCACCCATAATTCATCAAATACATCCATATTTGGAACATAGTAAGCATTGGTTTCTAAATAATCAGAAATAGTATGATAATCCGTTTCTTGTTTTGGAAACTGGATGTCATCAAAAATATCTTCTGCTAATTTTGAAATCGCATCTTGTTCTAATTTTCCTCTGTGTCCTTGAATGTAATGATAAAAACTCATAAATGAACTCCTTTTATTTCTTATTATCTGATAAATATAAGTTAAATCTTATTTGATCATTCACTAAATTAATTTGTTCTGCTTTTACACGCATTCCATTGGCTAATTTCATTTGTTTTAAATGAATTGTAATGTACTGTTCATCTGGATTAATTTCAATCCACTTAGGAAAATCAACCGAATGAGAAATATAGCTAATCATTGCAGGTATTGGAACACTTAATGTCCCAACAGTTAAATCCTTTGCCTTTAGTTGGACATCTCCATTAGCTAACACAAACGGCTCAAAATACAAATAGAAATGAGTATCATGTCCCAGTAATGAAAATGTCCCATCAATCAATGCATCTTTATCTAAATGGAATGTATAGTCAACACCTGAGCTATCAAATAAATCTTTAATATAATAATTAATGGCTCGACTAGCTTGATCTTTTGTCATGGAGACTTCCAAAATAGGATCTTTTAAATCAACAGTTGTCTCATTTTTAGAATCATATGTCATTCTTGGTGTACTAATACGATAACCCACTACAATCACTAATGATAAAAGAATTGCGATTAAAGTAATAAAAGCCACTTTCCAAGGATTTTTAAAAAACTGTTTAACGTCTCTTTTCTCTTGATTATTTTTTTCTGTATCACTCATTAAATTCATCTCCTACTTAAGCCATTTATCTTTTGTCGATGCCATTTTAAGTTCAAATGCATTAGCAATAATTTGATACCCTAAATTATTCGGATGAAAGGTATCTTCAGATGAAATCAGATCATTAATCGATGCACTATTACTAGATTTAATGGTTTCTTTTTCCTCATCTGTGTTCGCAATTTCTGGAATACCTTGGTAAATATCATCGTTAATTGGGACAAAATAGGCATTGGATTGTTTTTGAACAAATTCTTGTGAACTTTTATTCCAATAGTCTACTATTTCTTGTAATTCTGTAATATCAGAAAAATTTAAATAAAATGGATTATATATCCCTAACTGATAAATTGGAGCATCAGGATTTAATGCTCTTATTTCAGCATACAGCTTTTCCAATCTATCATAATATTTTTCTTTAGAACTATCCATTTTATTAACAGTCACTTTACTAAATAATTTTGGTTGAAGAGCTTGTAATAAATCATTTCCTCCAACTGTTAGTAGTATAGCATTGGCATTTTTCACAGACTTTTGCATATCTTCATTTTTCTTTAATCGCTTCAATATTTGATCACTTCGATCACCTGATTTACCAAAATTTTCAGCTTGAAATACATCAACTGGATATGTATCAGACAAATCTTTTTGTAATAATGGTAAGTACCCACCAGAATTGGTTGTGTCACCTACCCCTTCAGTCAGTGAATCACCAATAGCACTTAAACGAATCATTTCTATTTTATTTGTCGATGATTTTGTTTCGCCACTCAAATGAATATTATCAGCTTTTGGAATAAAGAATAGACCAATCATGCTACAAATAATAACTATTGCAGTAAAGAATAAAACATATTTCATGTGATATGTGATTTTTTTCATTAAAACCCCTCATTTAAAAAAGCAGACCGTTTAGATCTGCTATCTTTATTTTTTTTAATCTGTGTAAAACATTACGGCAAATGCCCCTTTTCCTGTATGTGTCGCTACAAGAGGAGTCGTGTGCACAATCGGTATGTTTAAATCAGGTAACGCCCCTTTTAAAATAGTTTTCATTTCTTCACAAATTTCGGCACCTGATGCTTCAGACATACCAAGGTAGCCTACTGATAAATGAGCAAGTTTCTTTTCTAACTCTTTAGCCCATTTAATAAATGTTTTATTTCCTCGACCTTTAGTAACCATCTCTAGTTCTCCATTTTTTAACTGCATTAATAACTTCATATTAAAAAAACCAGAAACTGCACCAACTAATTTACCGATTCGACCACCTTTAACAAGGTTTTCTAAAGTAGCAACTCCAATATAGAGTTGAGTATTATTTTTCACATGTTCAACAGCTGAAATAATCTCTTCTACCGTATATTTTTCTTCTTTAGCCATTTTGGCCGCCTGGTAGACTTGGAATCCTAGGCCCTGATCAATATAATCACTATCAATGACTGTCACATTTGATTTTGATAATTGAGCGGCTTGTCTAGCAGTATTAACAGTCCCGCTTAGTTTTTCTGTTAAATGGATTGAAATAATTTTACTACCATCTTCACCTAATTGGTCATATAGTTCTACAAATTCCCCAATGGGTGGTTGACTAGTTTTTGGTAATGTTTTTGAATTAGACATCATCGTCATAAACTCAAAAGGATCTAACTCATTTTGATTGGCATAAATGACACCATCAATCATTATGGATAAACTTATGGTGTGTATATCAATCTGTTTTAGTCTCTCTTCTGGAATAATACAAGATGAGTCTGTCACTATTTTAATTTTTGTCATCATCAAACCTCTTTCAAAACCAACAATATTCATGTACAATTAAATTAATCTTTCTGTTTATTTAGTATAACAGAAAAAAAAATATTTTTCACTAAAAAACGAAAGGACGTATACACCATGCACAATCCAACTTATTCAAAAAAATATCTTATTGTAAATGAAGTCTTTAATGCTGTTACTCATGGTATTGGAACGGGTTTAAGTATTGCCGGTCTGGTGTTACTTATTATTAAAGGGGCCCAATTACATTCGCCTATTCGTGTTGTTTCCTACTCAATATTTGGTGCATCAATGATTCTTTTGTTTTTATTTTCAACCCTATTTCATAGTTTAATTTTCACTAAAGCCAAAAAAGTATTCCAAGTATTTGATCACAGCTCTATTTACTTACTCATTGCAGGTAGCTACACACCATATAGTTTAATTACAATAGGTGGTAAATTAGGATGGACCATGTGTATCATTATTTGGCTATTGGCTATTTCTGGTATTGTATATAAATCAATTTTTCTTCAAAAAAGAGGAAAAGCGGATTATTTTCTCTATATATTGATGGGTTGGTTATGTGTCATTGCGATAAAGCCATTATACGAAGGGCTTGGTTTTAACGGTTTACTTTTATTAGTACTAGGTGGGGTATCTTATACAGCTGGAACTTTTTTCTATAGTAGACAACATTTAAAATATATGCATGTCATTTGGCACTTATTTGTATTAGCTGGGGCAGTCTTTATTTTCTTTTCAGTTTATCTTTATACATAAAAAAAAGTCATTGCTTGAATCAAGCAATGACTTTTTTTATTTTGTTGATTGTTTTTTTATCAATCCATAAGGTAAGACGATATCTTTTTCATCAATTTCTTCTTTATTCATTAGTTTAGTCAACAAACGCATTGATACAGCTCCAATATCATATAATGGTTGCGAAATACTTGTCACACTTGGGCGTGCAATGTCAGAAAATAATGAATTATTACTTGTAATAATTTCAAACTCTTCCGGTACTTTTACACCATTATCAGTTAGACTATTTAACAACCCAACGGCTAACTCATCATCTGCGACAACTGCTGCTGTGGCACCACTATTAATAACACGATCGTACAAAGCAAGACCAGCTTTGTAATTATATTCTGCTTCAAATACTAATCCTTCATTAAAATCTAGATTATTTTCTTTTAGAGCCTCTTTATAACCTTTCAAACGTTGAATACCATTTATAGGATCTAATAAAGAACCTGAAATAAATGCTACTTTTTTATTTCCTGATTTAATCAATTGGTTTGTCGCATCTTTTGTCGCTGCTTCATAATCAATGTTTACTGAACCCACTTGATTATCTGGATCGATTGATCCTGCTAACACAACAGGTGTTTTAGAACGAGAAAACTCCCCTCTAATTTGTTCAGTTAAATGATGTCCCATAAAGATGATACCATCTACTTGTTTGGCAAGTAATGTATTTAATACATTCACTTCTTTTACATCATTTCCATCAGAGTTTGCTAAGATGATATTATATTTATACATTGTTGCCACGTCATCAATTCCTCGAGCTAATGAGGCAAAATAAGCATTACTTACATCTGGAATAATCACTCCAACTGTTGTTGTTTTTTTACTTGCTAACCCTCTTGCCACTGCATTAGGACGATAATCCAATCTTTCGATTACCTCTAATACTTTTTTTCTAGTTGCAGGCTTTACGTTTGGGTTTCCATTAACAACACGTGATACAGTCGCCATAGAAACCGCTGCTTCTCTTGCAACATCATAAATTGTAATAGTCTGTTTTTCCATATTATGTTCTCCTTTAATTCATTGTACTGTCAACTGTAAGTCACACATAGATTATCAGAAAAGCATTGATTTTGCAAGCGTTTTATAGATGTTTTCATGAAAATGTGTGAAATTTACAAAAAAACTATAGGAATATAAACCATTATTTAAAGAAATAAATAACCTTTTAATGCAAAATAAATAAAGATAGTTTTTTGCACCAAAAGGTTTACCTATTATTTTTTAATATGTGTTCTATTAATCATCTAAGCTACTTAAATAATTATAAACTTCTTGTCCCGCGATACTACCGTCTCCAACAGCTGTCGCAATTTGTCTCAAAACAGTTTCTCTAACATCTCCAATTGCGTAAATACCTGGAATGTTAGTTGCCATATGATTGTCTGTTTCAATCCATCCATTAGCATTTGTAATACCTAAATCTTTAACAAAATCAGTCAACGGATCTAATCCAATATAAATAAATACACCATCCGCTAATAAGTCTTCTACTTCACCTGTTTTAGTATCCTCTAATTTAATTGATTGCACACTCATATCATTTCCGTTTATCTCAATTGGAACTTTATTCCACATAAATTCAATTTTTTCATTTTTAAATGCACGATCTTGTAATATTTTTTGCGCTCTTAATTCATCTCTTCTATGAACAATGGTTACTTTACTTGCAAACTGAGTTAAGTACATGCCTTCTTCAATCGCTGAGTCTCCTCCCCCAATCACAACTAAATGACGGTCTCTAAAGAATGCCCCATCACAAACTGCGCAATAAGATACACCACGTCCAGCGTACTCTTCTTCACCAGGGATATTGATTTTACGATGTTCACTTCCTGAAGCAATAATCACCGTTTTTCCTTCATACTCTTCATCATCACACACTACTTTTTTAATAGCACCATGGTCTTCAATACTAACAACATTTCCATAGACATGTTCTGCACCAAAGTTAGTAGAATTTTCATACATTTTAAGTGCTAAATCAGGACCGGAAATAAGATTAAATCCAGGATAATTTTCTACCTCATCTGTATTCATTAGCTGTCCGCCTGGTGCACCTCGTTCGATTACTAATACAGATAAGCCAGAACGAGAAGCATATAAAGCCGACGTCATTCCTCCAGGTCCTGCTCCTATAATAATTACATCATACATAATTAATACCCCCTATAGTTTTCTACTCATACTTTAACCTTTTCTATTTTTATTGTCTATTGATTCGTCTTAACACTTAACATAACAACACTAAACTTTCTAAATTTAAACATAAGTAGGAAAAAAGATTAAAAATTCATTTAATTTCATTATTACTATATACTATTATCAATAAAAGTGGTAGCTTATTACAAGTATGGACTTAAAATTTTTAATTAATATAACTAAATAAAGGATAAGATGACGGCATGAAACGACAAGAATATCAACAACAAAACAATTTTAACTACGCGTTATTATTGCCAATATTTTTAATGCTTATTTTAAGTATTTGGCTACAGTATTGGGTAGCGTATTATGACCAAAATAATCCCACTAAACAAGCATTAAAACAACTGGTGTTTGTTGGACTAGGAACCGTTTTAATGTTTGGGGTAAAATACATCAAACGTGATATCATTTGGAAAGCTGTCCCATGGTTTTATGTGTTCTCACTACTTCTTATGGGTTCCTTGTATTTCTTTTACGACCCTCACATGTATGATTTAACCAACACAAAACGTTGGCTAGACATTTTTGGCTTTCAATTCCAACCATCAGAAATCGCTAAAACAGCTTACATTCTCTTTATATCTAAAGAACTCGTAAAATACAATAAGAGAGTCCCTGAAAAGGATATTCGTACTGATTTGGATATGGTAAAAAAATTAGCCTTGTATTCTCTTCCATTATTCTTTTTAATGTTTGTGCAAAAGGATTTTGGAACAAGTTTAGTTTTCATTTGCGTTCTTGGCGCACTTATTGTGGCATCGGGTATTAACTGGCGAATTGTGGCTGTTCTGGGTGGTATTGCTGCTGTTTTAGGAGGAACACTCATTTTCTTGGTGTTTACTGATTTTGGTCAATCAATACTTTCCTCGCTACATTTTAAAGAATACCAATTAAACCGTATTAGAGCTTGGGTCAATCCTTTTGAGTATGCAACGTCTATTGCTTACCAGCAAGTACAAGGCCTCTTAGCTATTGGTTCTGGTGGATTATTTGGAACTGGAACAACCGGGGTACAAGTTTATGTGCCAGTTAGAGAGTCTGACATGATTTTCACTTTCGTGGGTGAAGCATATGGTTTTGCTGGCGCAACGGCTGTTATTTTACTTTATTTTTATCTGTTCTTCCAAATTTTCTATACTGGCATTAAAAGTAATTCTACCTTTAATATTTATATTTGTGTAGGAATTGTCTTTATGTTGGTTTTCCAAACATTCGAAAACATCGGAGCCTCAATAGGTTTGTTACCATTAACAGGTATTCCTCTTCCCTTCTTAAGTCAAGGAGGAACAGCCTTGGTCTCAACAATGTTAGCTCTTGGTTTAATTTTTGGAATGGATTCTAAAGCATAAAAAAACAATCAAATGCCGTCATGTGCATTTGATTGTTTTTTTATAAATAAATGTCTTTTTCAGCCAAATTATCTAAACATTCTTTTAAGTAGTCATCATGGTGCTCCGGATAAATTGGGGTTTCTATTGGAACTTCTGGTAACTTTGTATAAGCATCAATTGCTTTCCCTCTATACAAAGGATGTTTCCAAAGTGTATCAGGTTTATAACCTCTGTTTTCCATCTCGTTCATAATCAACCAATGGTATTGCACTAATTTATACGGGCTATGATCAAACACATAATTAACAGTTGAATGTGGTTTTCCCCACCCTTTACCTCTTAGCGCACAACACTCTCTATGCTGACCTAGTAGTTGTTGCCTTGGTAACTTAGGTATTAATACTTCATGCCATAATCTCATATTTACTCTCCTATCAGATTATTTTACTGTTGGTATCCTACCATAAAATAACTAAATTTCAAAAAAATTAGTCTAATTTACTTATTTCTTTTCTTTGCAAACAAAAAGTAACTAACAATCCCTAATACTAGAAGGACATTTAAACTAACTGCTAAAACTAACCATTTATTTAATCCAACCGTTTTATCTGTTACTAAATCATCTAATTCATTTAGTTCCTTAGCTTGTTTTTGATCAATGTTTATTGTATCTGTTAATACCCACTCTAATCGTTCCTGATCTTCTTTATTTAATTCTCCTGTCATCCCACTAACCACTGCTTTATAAAAATACTCTCCATCTTCTAATTTCTTACCATTTAAAAAAGTCGGAAACTCAAAAATTGAATTAGGTGCAATCTGCATTTGCTCTTTTTTGTATTCATAATAAGGCTCGTTACTTCCTTTTTTTGTTAACGTACTCTTAATCGTTACTTGATTTAAATAAGCTGAAGATAAGTTTCTAATAGGTGCCGATACGCTTGTTTTAGTATTCAGTTCCATCGCTTTAACTTTCCCTAACTTTAACTCAGGTTGTGTCTCAATACTGGCTGACTGTTGCATCAACAACGCTAGTACATAAGAAAACTTATTATTAACCGTTGTTTGACTAGATAATTGATTCGATTTAACATTCCCCTCTTCTTCAAAAGAGATACCACTAGCTATAACTCCTGGAATATCTTTATTTGGCATGCTCACTTTAACTGACACTATTTTTTCTTCTTTAGGGGATAAAGTAATTATTTTATCTACTGTTATTTGCTTTGATAAATTTATCGGTAACGTCTCGTCAACTTTATTTTTTGTTGGACTATAATCAATCACACCATTGATATTCGTCGTTGCACTCGCAACAGATGTTTTTAAGACCATTTCTTTTTCTGTATGATTTTTCAATTCAACGCTTAATTGTTGCTTATTTCCTGCTTTTAATTGAATATGAAAATACCCACTTTCTTTATCAATCTGATTAGATGGTAATACTGGTGCTACTGAAAATCCAACTTGATTGGCGTATGTTACAATTGAAAACGACATATTTATCAAAACAAATAATACCATTACATAACCAATTTTTCGTACATTTTTCATCTTCATTCTCCTTAATTAATAAACATAAAAATCGACAGACTAGTGTTTTTCTAGTCTATCGACTAACATTTGACCTTATGGTGTTGGAACCATTGATAATTTATAAGTAATATTTGATTGATAAACTGTTTCTTTTGGATTTGCCGTACTTGGAACAGTTAAAATAACAGATGATTGACTAGCATCATTTGCGTTTAATTGACCTATATTATTGTCTTTACTTTGACCATAAGACAATACCCACGTCCCCATTCCTTGACCTTTATTTGCTTTTAAAATAATTTGACTTTGTCCTGGAATTAATTCCATTCCTCCAGATAAAGTAGCATCAGTCGCTTTTAATGGATGCGCTAAATGTTGTGGCATTGTTTTCACATCATAACCATCTTGTAACATATTAGGTGAATTCAATTGACCATTCCCTAATGTTAATTTCGCTCCAGTCAATTCATCATTGGTTGATGATTTAAACTGATTATCTTGTACAATCTGTAATACCCATCCTGATTGTGTTCCGCGTTTATCTGTTACCTGAACATAATTACCACGTAAAGCATCCGTTTCTTTAAATCGTTGAGCAAATGCTCCATAGTTTTTCAACGTTGGCTCAATCGTTGGTTGTCCAAAAGAAAAACTTGACGCATAATCAACCGATAATAATCCACCAGTACCTGGTTTAGTTTCAGTCCCATCAGGATTAAGTGGTGTTTGTGGTTCATTTGGGTTTTCAGGGTCTACTGGTTTTACTGCATCATCTGATTTTTTAAACTGAATTTGCCCAATGACACTATAGTCTAATGTTTTATTCTCCTCTTCTGGTTGAGGTATCGGTGTTTCTGTTGCGCCATTTGAAATAGTGATGCCTTGTGTTAACACATTATTTTTGCCAAGTTTCACTCGGAAATTATACTCTCCTTCAAACTCAACTAAATACTCAACTTCTATACTTGCTGCACCTTTATCATCAGCAGATACAGAGAATTTTTCAGAATATCCTATTTTTTCGCTTAGTGCTTTATCAGCAACTTTTGTTTTCGCCACTTGATTTCCAAGTTCAAATCCATTTTGAGCAGTTGGGGTGTAGACGCCAAATTGATAATCAGATACGACTGAATTTGGTTTTAACCCTTCCATCTTAATAGTTGCTTTATTTATTTTATTTGCTACTGGCTTATCAGTAAAAACAACTGAAGTTGATGGTTGTGCTTGTGCTTTTTCAGCTGAACCAAAACTACCTGGTGCAAATGTTTTAGAATCAAACCATTTATAGTTAGCTTGTGGCGCTGCCCACGGCTCATCTTGAGGTTCAGTTGTCTTTTCTGGTACTTCATAATCATGAATTTTTGTAATACTTGATAGCACAGTACCACTTTCTGTAAATGTTTTATAGGTTTCTTTTTCTGATAACCAGTCAACTAATTGCATCAAAATCTTTTCATCATCAGCTTCTTTAAATCCATCATATGTTTTTTTAGATTTTCCATTTTCTTCTCTTAAATATTTTGGTGATGCATCTTCAACTAAAGATGTGTCACCTAAAAAGGCTGCTTTACCATGATCACGTTTACTAATGGCAACATAAGGTCCTTCTTCAATCCCACCACCATTATAAACTCCTTCATCAACAGCGTGACCCCATTTATTGGCACTTGTTAATCCTTTAGGTGGATAAATCAAACCCTTAGCACGAGTATTATCAGTGATTGCTAAAGTACTTCCAGCATGAAGCCCTATTTTTTTTACGCCTTCTGTAATACCAAATGCATCCTCAATAATCCATTCTTGTGTTTTATTATTAATATTATCAAGTGCATTGTATCTAAAACGAATACCAAATGTGTCACTTAGCCAATCACTACTTTTAACATCTTTCATAGCATCTGAGTTTTTTTCTTCAGTTGTCATGTCTTTTGTCATATCTTGATAAGCACCACGTCGATACCCATTAAACGCTTCGCTTGAATCAATACGGTTTTTATTGCGATCAGCGTTATAATGATCAGCTATATAAAAGACAGCTCCACCTTGGCTAACATAATCAGCTATAGCTTGTTGTTCACCAATTTTGTAAGGAATATTTGCTTCGGGTAAAACAAATACATCATACTCTTCTAAATCTGAGAGCGTAATGGGGGGTGTTTTCCTTAATTCTTTCACAAAATACCCTTTTTCCGATAAAGCGTTTGCAAAATCTGAAAATGCTCCATCTATAACCCAGTCAGCAGCTCCTGCTGTTTGGCCATGTGTGTTATCAAATAATACTTTTTTATTATTATTCGTCACACTTGAAGCGTTAATTTCTGGCGCTTTATCCAGTGCTGTTTCAGCTCCAACTGAAACAGAAAATAGCATTGTGCTCGCCAACACTACCAACAAACGCGAGGTGAACCTAGACTTTCTCATTTTTTTCTCTCCTTTTCTTCATCAGTTATTTTACTGATTAATTAAAGTATAGATTTGAATTGTAAAGTTTATGTAAAAAAAACGTAAACTTTAACAAATAACTCATTTATACCTTAAAAGGTTCGGTTATAAAACGAACATTCTGAATTGATAGCGCTATATACATAATAGTTATTCTATTATTAAAGTATATGTTACTTATATCAGTAAAAAACCTTTAAAAATAACTAATGCTTTTTTATTTAACGTGCTATAAAAATAATATTCATTGTTTTTTATTTTTATGATATACTTTAAAGAAATGTTAGGACGTGATGTGTTTGCTATATTTTAAATTACCTGTCAATTCGACGATTGCTTTAGTTAAACCTGAATGCCATATGGCTGAAGAATTTTTTCTTCTTGTTAGAAAAAATAAAGAACATTTAGAAACATTTCTCGATTTTGTTGCTTTCACTAATGTCGTAAAAGATAGTGAACATTTCATCGCTCGCTCAATTAAGCAAGAAGCTGAACAAAAAGAGGTTGTTTTATTTATTTTGGATAATACAAAAATTATTGGATGTATTGACCTCCACAATATCAATACAACTCATAAAAAGGCTGAAATTGGCTACTGGCTGGATTATGATTACAATGGGAAAAATATCATGACAGAATGTGTCAAATGTCTAACTGACATTGCTTTTAATAACTTAAAATTAAATAAATTGGTTATAGTTGCTGAAGATACTAACATAGCAAGTAACCAAGTAGCTAAAAAATCAGGTTTTCATTTTGATGGAGTGGATAGAGAAGATATTTATAGGCAACATCATTTCGTCAATTTAAACCGATATAGTTTACTAAAATCTGAATATCAAAAAGCAAAAAAAGATTAACCCTTTCATTAAAGGTTAATCTTTTTTTGTGTTTACTCTTACATACCCAAAATATCAATACCATAAATTCTGGCAGCTGAATCGGCACCTTGACTTGGTTTATCAAGTGTAATTCGAACATACTGTGCTTTAACTGGTGCAAAGGTATCTGTTGTTTCAGCAGCAGCATTACTAATAACACGCTTAACTTGTTTGAACTCTTTTCCATCTTCACTCACTTCGATTTTATAAGCTTTTGAGTTCATATCTGGACTTTCTCCACCTGCTTCTGCATGGAACATGTTTACTTGGCTTACTGTTTTAACAGCACCTAAATCAATTGTAATATCATGTGGTGCTGAGCCAACTGCACACCATTTTGTCTCTAAATTACCGTCTAAAACAAATTGTGGGGCTTCACCATCATTGATAAATGATGATGCTTCAACTTGACTGTCTTTTGTCGATAACTTTTCAAGTTCATCTTTGATTTCTTCGCTCACAACAATGAATTTTTCTTGTTCCATCACTGACTCACCAGATTTATTTTTAGCTGTTAATTTAACTTTATAACTTCCTTCTTTCTCAAAGGTTACAACTGGATTTTCTTTAGTACTAGATTTTATGTCACCACCCTCAAATTCCCAAATAAGTTCATCAGCATTATCTGTTGATTGATTAGTAAATGTTACTTCTTTACCTGGTGCAATTAATGTTTGTGATGCTGTAAAGTCGGCTTTTGGCAAACTATTATCAGGCCATTCCAAAACGATTGTTTCTGTCTGTTTTCCTCTTTTACCAAATACATCAACTGGCACAACTTCAAGGGTTGTCTTATTCGATTCTCCTACTCTTTCTAATGCATTGATATAGTGAGTAGTTGATAGTGTTGCACCAATAAAGGAGCGAGACTTATCATCGTTCACTTGATAAATATCATAGTGACTTAGACCATCTGTTTTATCTGATTCCCACGTTAAGCGCACACCAGCAAAATTGCTTTCTTCTTCATCAAATATGGCGTCTTCTATTGTTAACTTTTTAACATCCATCACTGATTTTTCTTCTTTTGGTAACATAGCCAATTCACCCAACTTAAACTCATAATCAGGTGCATCTGATGTTGTTTTCCACTCATAAGAGATATCAGTAATCGTTTTTCCAACTAGTTTATCTGTGTCATAAGTCACTCGTGTCCAATCTTCCTTAATTGCTCCATTTGGACTAAGAACTTGTTTTTTACCATTTTTTAATGTTGCAACCAGATTTAATTCTGTTTCTTCATTGGCTTTAGCCGTTGTAGATATCTTCGTATTTTTATCTATGGTCATATCTGTTCGATATAAATGAATCGTATTGGTGGCATTTTTCTTCATGTTTCCACGATATTTTAGTGAATTCCCTCCGTTATAAGCATCGGCATAGTCAATCGACATGCTCCCTTCATTTCCTTTGCCATGATCAATTTCCCAACGATATGTTGGCATGATATCTTGTAAACTTCGATTGTTCCAATTTCTACTAGAGACTTTTTCCCCATCAATGAAATAATTATAACCATTTCCTAGATTAAAATTCGTTTTAAATGGCACACTAGTAATCGCTGTTTGCTCGATAGAAAATGTCGAAATACCAGGCCATTCGCCCTCTTTTGGTAATACGGCTTGTCTTGGATCTGATTGGGAATTTACCCAAAAAATATTCTCTTTCATTTGGAAATCATCAGGGTTATCTGTTGAAGCGTACGTCCAACTTGGAACATAAAGACCTAACGATGTATAAGGTTTCCCTTTTTCATTCATAAATAAATCCCACTTAACAGGTGTTGAGTAACCATTTTCCTGAACATCAATCCCTGCATAAAGTGAATAAGGATCAATCCCTTCTTTTTGTGCTTTAATATTCGATTCTTTTAATAAATCATCTTTGGCAAATTTTTCCGTATTCCACCAGAAATTTAAAAACATGGAATCAGATAACGGATTCATCTGACTATCAACAAGATACGATTTATTTTCATCTGTTAACGCATTTTGCCAATCCATTTTTCCTTTAGATGTCATCGAATCATACCACATAATATCTAATGTTTCTGGTGCTGTTTCTTTAAATTCTTTGATTAACTCCATCATTAAAGTAGCATGTTCTTTTGTTAAACCATCTTCTGTCGTCTTCTCTGTTTCTTTTCCATCTTTTACATCATCAAAACTAGTCACAAGATTATCTGTTTCTTGATTGATAAACCAGCCATCAAATCCATACGTTTCTGCAACCTCAATCATTTTATCAACTGCAGGAAAATGACCTTTATTATCTTTTTGTAAAAATTCATCTAGCCATTCAATTTTTCCTCCATGCTCTGTTTGTGGGAAAAAGATTGTTCCTAAAACCGGCACGCCATTTTTATGAGAGGCATCAATCACATCTGGACTAGGTGGAACAATAATTCCTTCTCCTGCAGAACCACCCCAATAAACCAACTGATCAATGTATTGCCAATAAGAAAAAACATTGGCATCAAATGTATTAATACCAAACGGGGCGTTACCACTTGTACTGCTATTCATAATCGATAAAGCAACCACTTTCGTTTGTTTATCCTGAATATCATTAGATGGTGTTAATTCTTTTTTATCTACTCGTTTTGCTAACGGAATATTACTGACATTATATTTTGCATCTGAATCTTTAGTAACATCCCACGCTAAAAAATCTTCCGGGAACCAATAAGAAGATTCTGGTTGATTATCCATCCCACGATCTATTTTGCTTGATGGTGTTTCTGAATAGACAAAGTCATTGGCTGATTTACTATTAGAACATCCTGAAACCACTAAACCTGTCGACATTAACATAATAATCATTGATGAGTGTGTCATTCTTTTTTTATGCATTATTTTTCCCCCGAATATTATAATTTTATTCCACTAATATAATAACGCTTACATAAAGAAGTTTTAATGAACAAACTAAATATTTGATTCAACAAACTATATAATATTCAACAAAAAAACACAGTTTAAATTTTATATGTTCACATAAAATTCAAACTGTGATGTTTTTTATTTTGCTCCAACAATTTCTTCTTTGGAATGAATTAATAAAGTTAAAAATTCACAATAAGGTGTTTCTATACCATATTCTTTTCCTTTACGAACAATTGCACCATTGATGTAATCAATTTCTGTTAAACGATTATTAATAACTAAATCTTGATACATTGAAGGATGGTGTAAACCAATTGT
Organism: Vagococcus sp. CY52-2; assembly: GCF_022655055.1. Taxonomy (NCBI): domain Bacteria; kingdom Bacillati; phylum Bacillota; class Bacilli; order Lactobacillales; family Enterococcaceae; genus Vagococcus; species Vagococcus changpingensis. The sequence goes on from NZ_CP093384.1 coordinate 1,126,781, forward strand.
CTCTCTATTAAAACAACCATTAATTTGTTCAATAACAGCTTCTTCATCTAAAAAAACATTTTCAACACGAGCAACCGCTAAAAATTCAGAAACAATTTTTTTAATGATTGTATTAGCACTTGATGTATCACCAAAATCTGCCATATTAGAATCTAAAATAGTACAAAGCCCATTCATCGTACCATTTACACATGCTTTTCGATAAATTGACGTTAAAATATCTTGAGATACTCTAGCATTTAGATCTGCATTCGTTAACACGTCAGCTACTTTTTGTGCCACATCTTCTTTACCTTCACCCAAATTTTGTAGATCAATACTTCCGTTACCAAATAAAGTCACTTTACCTGGTCCTTCCATACCAGCTGTCCACATTGTATTTCCAAGCAAAATATTGTCATAATCTACATATTTTTTAATCACATCTTCATGCCCAATACCATTTAACAGGCATAACACGATGGTATCTTTACCTAACATATTATCAAGTGATTGAAGCATGTTATCTAGTTGCATTGCTTTAGTAAATAAAATAACTAAATCAGCTGAAAATTCAACCTCTGACAAGTCATTTTGATTATAAGCTGGGATAAATTCTGTTATTTCTTCTCCATTAAAATTGGCTTTTAATCCATTTTGGTTAATCTCGTCAATGTGTTGTTGCCAACCATCAACTAAAATAACATTTTCTCCTGCTTGTTTTAACATAATACCAAAACGGCTACCCATTGCTCCTGCACCTGCTATTACTATATTCATTTAAACTTCCTCCAACTAAGTATTTACCATTTTTTATAGTACTATTAATATAGAACGTTTACAATATCATCTTTTTGTCTTATGTTTTAAATATTACTTGATAAGACATCCTTTTATCACAATTTTGTAAACAAATCCATATAATATATTGAGTTATCTCCTAATACATTACTGTTAAACCTTTAAAAAGAGCCTACTTTATCCTTATCAACTAACTACATAATGATGCCATCTATATATTAGAAAAAATCATTTTTTTTTAAATATAAACTAGACTTTTTTACATGATGATTGTTTGCAAGTGTTAATCCATAATCTATAAAAAAACGATTCTATCTAATCATTTCTAGTTGAACTTATTGTAATAAAAGTTTTAATACCCCTTAATCCTTCCAAACTATTAAAGGAAACTAACCTTGATAAGCGAACACTATTTTACTGTCATAAAGTTTTAATACTTTTTCAAAAATGAATTTTGACAGAAGTCCTGCTGCAATTGGAACAACAAACCAACATATGATTAATAGAATAATATTTAATCCTGAATCAAGTGAAGCAAGTGGTCCAACTAACCCAACAAGCCCAAAACCAGCTGATTGAGGTATTCCAGAAATATTTAGCAAAGCCACTGGAATAGCAGAAATAATTGCTGTAAATAACACCGGTACTAAAATAATTGGATATTTAAATAAGTTAGGCATCATCATTTTCATCCCACCTAATGCAATGGCTAAAGTTACACCCGATTCATTAGTTTTCCATGAATTAATAACTAATACAATCGTTGTCGCTGCTATTCCCATAGCAGCTGCACCAGCCGATACACCATTTAACCCGATAGCAAGTCCAATCCCTACTGTTGTAATTGGAGAAATAATCAGTGTGGCAAAAGAACAGGCAATTAAAATACTCATCACAATTGGTTGGAAATCAGTAAAATTATTAATTAATTTTCCAATAGCAACTGTAATTTGTGTTACAAATGGATAAGCTATCATACCGATTAAACCGGCACCTACACCTATAACAATTGGCATGGCAATAATTTCAACTGAACCAAATTTACTTCCAATGTATAACATCATCAATACAGCGACCGATGCAGTAATCATAATATTAATAATATCTCCAGTACCTGCACCTACATAAGAGTTGATATCTGTATTAAATTTAATAACACCTGATCCCGCAAAAGCAGCACCTCCAGCAATCATCATTTTTGTTGGAGTTAAACCAAATTGATGAGCAATTAACGCTCCTATGATTAATGGGGTTGCTAATTGAAAAATTAATCCAGCATGAATAATCATTTGTATAATGTCATATTGTGAGAAATATTTTAAAATTGCTCCTAATACCGCGTTTGGAATCAAGGCAATAATTGTACCTTGAGCTGTACCAGCTAAAACCTTATTAAGAAACAGGCGTGGGGTTAATTTTGTTTCTTCTGTTTTTGTCATATCAAAAACTCCTATTAATATTATTTTTATAGTTTGGGAAAAATTTCACTTACTTAAATAAATAATGAGACCTCCTGATTATCTCAAGAAATCTATCTTTATCCATAACGTTTGGTAGGTTAAACTAAACCCAATAACTATTTGATTCAGATGAAAAATTTATTTTAACATCTTTTAAACAAGCCCTAATTTGTTAACCATCCAGAATTCTGTAATCAATTGATAGACATAAGTTTATCATATTCGTAGTTTGAAATCTACTATCTTTTTTATACAATATATTTTGTTTATTAGATATTTTTTGATATTATTGTATCTTTTATTCTTAACTTATATTGACTATTTTAGTTTTCTGCTAAACCGTTTGCTTTTTTGAAAACAAAAAAAGACCTCGATTTCTCGAGGTCTTACGTTTTACATCATTTTTCCTAACGCAACATCATAAACTTGATCTACTAAGTCTTCCAAAAAGTCCATTTCGTGAGAAACAAGTAACACAGTTCCTTCAAATTGATTCAGTGTTTCTTTTAATGCATCTTTGCTTTGTTGATCCAAATGGTTTGTTGGTTCATCAAGTACTAATAAGTTACTCTTAATTAAAGTCAAATGACACAATTTCACTTTACACTGCTCTCCCCCACTAAGTTGGGATAACGGTTTACTCATGTTATCATCATTAATGCCACTTTTAGAAAGAACTCTACGCACTTCTTTATTAGATAGTTTTGGATGAACAACTTGTAACCAATCAATTGCTGACTGGTTTGGGTGTTCCCAATTTAAATCTTGTGAAAAGTAATTAATCTTCACGTCACGACTAATTTCAATCGTTCCCGATAGCTTATCTATCTCACCGATTAACGTTTTTAATAAGGTTGATTTACCAATCCCATTAAATCCTTTAATCGCAATTTTCTCACCCTTATGAAGTCTGAAATTAATGTCTTCTAATAAAGGAAACTCATATCCTACTGATAAATCATTTGTTTCAAGAACTAAATGACTATGACTCATTTCATACGGAAATTCAAATTTACCTGGTTTACCACTTGGTGGCGCAGCTAGTCTATCAATTTTATTTAATTGTTTCTCACGACTTTTGGCCATATTCGAACGACTTCCGGCTTTGTACTTTCTTACATAAGCTTCCAATTTATCAATTTCTTTTTGTTGTTTTTCATAATCTCTTTGATGTTGTTCTGCTTTTGCTTGTTTTTGTTTCATTGCAGCTTCTAGATTACCATTGTATTTCGTCAACGTATGGTAATCAATATCACAAATACATGTCGTTACTTTGTTTAAAAAGTCTCTATCATGAGAAATTACGATATAGGTACTATCTAATTGATTTAAATAATCTGATAGCCAGTCAATATGTGAAACATCTAGGTAGTTTGTCGGCTCATCTAGTAAAAAGACGTCTGCTTTTTCTAGTAATAATTTTGCCAAACTAACTTTCGAACGTTGTCCACCACTTAACTTAGCCACTTCTTTATCTAAACCAATTGCAGTCAATCCTAGTCCATTTGCAACTTGTTCGATTTGTGTTTCTATTGAATAAAAGTCACTGGCTTCAAGTTTTTCTTGTTTTTTCCCAATTGTTTCAAGCAACTCATCATCATACGTTGTGGCATATTCTTCATACATCTCTTGGATGTCATCACTCATTTTATATAAATGACTAAATGCTTGCTTTAAATAATCAAACATTGTGTCACCTTCACTATAGGTTAATTGTTGCTCCAAATAAGAAATCGTGATGTTATTTTGCCAAACAATTCGACCTTCATCAGGCATAATCTCACCCTGAATCATTTTTAATAAAGTTGATTTTCCTGCCCCATTTTTTCCTGTTAAACCAAGATGTTCACCCTTATTTAAACGAAGTGATCCATTTTCATAAAGCATCTTATCTGGTAATTCATACTTTAAGTCATCAATCTCTAAAATACTCACTTTTGACTCTCCTTTTTACTAAAATCATCATAAAAAAAGAAAACAATTGAAAAATCAATCAATTGTTTTCAACTTAACACTTAATGATTCTATATAACGTCTTTAGTCTATATTATCTGTAAAATATATCACGCAACGTTTTATAAGTCAATTTTTAGAGTTGGGTGGCTATTGTCATCATCATGTTTATTAAATTTAGACTTCGGTAAATTCCAATCATATGTTAACCCAACAACTCTTAGTAACACTGTTACCACAATGATAAAAAGATATACTAATGAGTGCGTTGGACGATAAACATAAAGAGCGATTGCTATTAAAATCGACCAGCTACCATATATTTCAGCACATAAGACACTTGGTTTTTTTCCGGCAAGAAGATCTCGTATTAATCCTCCTCCTGTACCTGTCAATAACGCCGCCATAATAACAGGACCTATATGACCATTAATTCCTAATCCATACAAAGCCCCTTGAATACTAAATGCCGCTAGCCCGATTGCATCAGAAATAAGTTCTAACATTTTCATTGATGATAGCCTTTTCGGAAATAAATAAACAATGCCAATTGTTGCAAATGACACATAAAACAGTGTTGTCTGACTCCAAAAAATATCCATTGATAATCCTAAAATCAAATTTCTTAAAGCACCGCCACCAAATGCCGTGACAAATCCTAATACTGCAATCCCTAATAAATCATATTTTTCTTCTATGGCAACAAGTGCTCCAGAAAACGAAAAAGCAATCGTCCCAATGATACTTGTAATCTCTAAAATATCCATTGATCCAACCCCCTGAAACAATATAATACTACTTAAGTCATAAACTCTTCCATATTATAACTATTTCAAGGCAAATTTACGTCAATTTTCAAATTTTTTGGTTTAATAATCGTTTTTTACTACAAAGCAGTTAAAAAAGTAATTATCCCAAAAATGACTCCCGGAAAATTTGCTAGTACAATCGGCCAATCTCGTGGCATTTTTTTAAATCCGTACATCACCCAAAGTGAGCAGTTAATTGCTGCAACTAAGGGTTGAACAGGACTACCTTTATCTCCAGCTAAATTATTACTTATTTGTGGAATGTACGATACATACATTAGAATTGCTGTAATGGTTGCAATCCAACTGATATACTTAATAAATGTGGTTTCAGACTGATTTGTTTTGGCAGATTTATTGTCTCCCATGTTTTTTCCTCCTATACGAAGCTCTTCTTATATAGTAGGATAACACACTTTAAAAAATAGGTTAATTAATAGCTATTAAAAAAACTATTAGCCAGTACAGACTAATAGTTTTATATATTTAAAGCTCTTCTCCATTTGTTTCAATCACTTTTTTATACCAATCAAACGAATCTTTTTTATAACGATTCATCGAACCATTTCCTTCATTATCACGGTCAACATAAATCATTCCGTAGCGTTTTTTCATCTCACCAGTTGTGAAGGATACTAAATCAATAATCCCCCAAGGTGTATAACCCATGATTGCTACGCCATCATAATCAATCGCTGTTTTAATAGCTTCAATATGTTTCACTAAGTAATCAATTCTATTTTGATCGTGAACTTCATTTGTTTCAGTTAGTTCATCAATTGCGCCAAACCCATTCTCTACGATAAATAATGGGATTTGGTAGCGATCATACAAGCGATTCAATCCATAACGCAAGCCTTCAGGATCAATTGCCCATCCCCAATCACTTGTTTCGATATATGGATTTTCTACACTATTTGGTAATCCACCATTCACCACATTACCTAAGTTATCGTTATTCACATCAGCTTTAACAACTGTTGACATATAATAACTTAAACCAACATAATCAACTGTTCCCTTAGCTAATATTTCTAAATCTTCTGGGCGAATATCCAGATTATATCCTTCACGTTCAAATTCTTTCATGGCATAACTTGGATAGTAGCCACGTACATGAACATCAGCAAAAAAGAATCGTTGACGCATCGCTTCTTCAGCTGCCATAATATCAGCTGGATTACATGAATAGGGATAAATTGGAACATGAGAGACCATGCAACCTATTTCAAAATTAGGATTTATTTTTTTACCAGCAATAACTGCTTTAGCACTAGCAACTAATTCGTTATGAGCAACTTGATACATGACTTCTTTCGCATTTTCTCCTTCTTCAACCGTTACACCAGAGTTCGTCCATAAAAAGATAGGGTTATTAGTATCCATTTGGTTATTGATTTCATTAAAAGTCATCCAGTATTTTACTTTATTCTTATAACGCTCAAAACATGTAATCGCAAATTTTTCAAAAAAGTCGATCACTTTACGATTTCTAAACCCGCCATACTCTTTAGCCAAATGCAACGGCATTTCAAAATGAGATAATGTAATAACTGGCTCGATACCATTTTTTAATAACTCGTCAAATAAATCATCATAAAATTGTAACCCAGCTTCATTTGGTGTATCTTCATCTCCATTTGGAAAGATACGTGACCACGCAATGGATGTTCTTAAACACTTTAATCCCATTTCAGCAAACAATGCTACGTCTTCTTTATACCTATTGTAAAAATCAATTGCTTCATGGTTTGGATAGAATTTATCTACCTCAATTGTTTCTGTAATTTCTCTTGGTACACCATGTGCGCCTGCTGTCATAACATCAATAACACTTGGACCTTTTCCATCTTGATTCCATCCGCCTTCGAATTGATGAGCAGCTAATGCGCCACCCCATAAAAAGTTTTTATCCATTTTTATCACCTCTAATTAAATTTTAAAAGACTATCGTTTACATTGACTATATTATTTTCCTCTGTTTGAATAGATTTAAATTCAAAAGAATTCGTAATAATAACTGGCGTAATTAATGAATAACCCGCTTCTTCGATTTCTTCTGCATTAAATTCTAATAACAGGTCACCTTTTTTAACAGATTGACCTTGAACAACATGACATTTAAATGGTTTTCCTTCCAATTTAACTGTATCCAATCCAACATGAACCAATAATTCGATTCCAGTATCGCTCGTTAAACCAATGGCATGTTTTGAATCAATTACCATCGTTACAACACCATCAAATGGGGCATAAACTTTATTATCAGTTGGCTTAACGGCAACTCCAGACCCCATCGCACCGCTAGCAAATACTTCGTCTGGTACATCAGTTAAAGCCATGACTTCTCCAATAATTGGTGTTGGCATATCATAATTAACTATTGACTCTTTTCTCACTTTTCCTTCAATGTCTTCGCTTAACTCTTTATCTGTTTCATTTGTTTCACCAAACCCGAAAATCATTACTAATGCAGCTGAACCAACAAGTGCAATCAGACATCCAATGACGATTCCGATGAATGAAGTTGGAAACTCACTATTAATTCCATTAACAACTGTTAATAAACTTGGTAACCCAGCGTAAGCAAAATAGTATGGATTGAAGAAACTAGCAACTATCGCACCGATTGCTCCAGATATACAGCCAAAAATAAATGGTTTTTTAAATCGAAGTGTTACCCCGTAAATAGCTGGCTCTGTTATACCAAACAAACCAGTAATAAAGGCTGATAACGACACCCCTTTAAGTTCTTTGTTTCTAGTTTTCAAGAACACTCCTAAAACTGCTCCTACTTGTGCTACCACTGCAATGGTTTGAAATGCTTGGAATGAATCTCTTCCATACATATCAAAGTTCGCCATAACAACAGGAGTAATTCCCCAATGAACCCCAAAAATAACAACTATTTGCCAGAATCCACCAATTAATGCACCTGCTAGAGGTGGTGCAACTTGTACTAGACTGTTATAACCATTTGCGATACCGTTTGCAAGGAAAGCTGATGCCGGACCAAATACTAAAATAGTCACAGGAACCATGATAACCATACAAATCAATGGAGTAAGTAATGGCTTAACCACTCCAGGCAATCTTTTTTCTACAAATTTTTCTAAATAAGACAACAACCAAACCATAATAAGTGGCGGTAAAACTGATGATGTATAGACTGTTTCACTTAATGGAATGTTAAAAAATGTTAAATGCTTTCCTGAAGCAATTTCTGATGCCATTGTTGTCCAATCAGGTGACACAAGTGCCATTGATATCGCGACAGCAATATATGTATTTACTTTAAAATGCTTGGATGCCGTAATTGCGATAAAAATAGGCAAGAATGTAAACGGTGCCCAAGAAATGAAACTAAAAACACGATAAGTATCAGTTGATGCAAAGGCCGGGTAAGCTAAATTAATTAAGATAAGTGCTCCTTGCAAAATACCTGCGGCTGCAAGAATATAAACAAATGGTGCAAATACAGCAGACATTGTAGCAATAATACGATTTAGAATACTTCCTTTTGGTTCTTCCTCAGTTGTATCAACATTTACTAATTCAGTAAACGCATCATACACTTCCCCTACGTGTGGACCAATCACTATTTGAAATTGTCCATTATTTATGACGACAGATATAACACCAGGTAGTGTTGAAATTTTTTCTTTTGCATCAGTTGGAATATCTTTTAACACCAATCTTAATCTTGTTGCACAACGTGTAGCATTTGAAATATTATCTTTACCAAGTATTTCAACAATATCTTGTGCCAACTTTGAATAGTCTCTCACTTTACTCATGATTCGCCTTCCTCTCTAAATTTTATATACAAATAATAATTGTGCATGCACAATTTGTCAATACCTATCTTTTTTATTTTTTTGTGATAAAATAAAGAAAACTATCGTAACAAAACTTTAGGGATATAAATGAGGGAATTATTATGATGTTAAAATACGAAAAAATTGCATTATTAATTGAGGAATCAATTGTTGAAAATAACTTAAACCATGGTAGTAGGTTACCAAACTTTAAAGAATTGATAGAGACTTATCACGTCAGTAAAAGTACTATTGTTAAAGCATTGGATTTATTAGAAAAACGAGGAATTATCTACCAAATACAAGGTAGTGGTGTATTTGTTAGGAGAAAAAAAAGAAAAGGTTATATTAATTTCAGTGAAAATCAAGGATTTACAGCTGATTTAGGTGAATTTGATATTACGTCTAAAGTATTAGAACTTAGTGAATTAATTCCACCATTAGAAGTTAGGGAGCATTTAAGTTTAGATGATAAAGAGAATGTCTATTATGTTAAAAGAATACGATATATTAATTCTCAAGTTCTCTGTATAGAAGAATCCTATTACAATAAAGCGATCATCCCTTACTTAAATGTTGAAATAGCAGAGCATTCTATTTTTGATTACTGTAAAACAGCTTTGAAATTGAATATTAGCTTCTCTGATAAATATATCCATGTCATAAAATTAAATAAAGATGAAAGTGACTTATTAGAATTAAATGAGGGGGATCCAGGATTATTAATTGATGAGTTATTTTACTTATCATCTGGAGAGGCTTTTGATTTTTCTAAAACAATCTACCATTATGTTAATTCTCAATTCTTTTTACAAAGTACAAAAATATATTCATAAAATAAAAAATAACCTTAACTTTTTAGCCAAGGTTATTTTTTATCTTAATAATATCCAATATTTTCCCAATAAATATCTCTTTATCTTTTTGGGTAAATGCTTTAGGACCTTTTGTTTTCTTTCCTGCCTTACGCATTTGACTACCTATAAAACGTTGATTAAGTAACGTATCAATCGTGCGTGTTGTATACTCTTGTCCGCTATGATGAAATACTCGCACTGGTTTTGTTAGTAAAAGAGAAGCCAAACCATAATCTTGAGTAATAATAATATCATGATCCTCTACTTCTTTTACGATACGATAATCAGCACTGTCACTTCCTTTATCTACGTAAATAAACTCAATAAAGTCTGGATAAATTTTATTTGTGTAGTGATCAATACTTGTCACGATAACAACAGGAATTTGATACGTTTCTCCTAATTGGATCACTTCATTTTTTACCGGAGACCCATCCCCATCAATGACAAAACGCATAAGTCACCTCCTAAAATAATCATTATCTATAATCAGTCATTAAGCCTTTTAAAAAATGTCTTGTGTAGTTGTCTCCACATACTTTGTAATTTCGATGTCCTTCTTTTCTTAAAAAAGCACTTAATTCACTTTTAGAAACACTTGCCCCTGCCTCATCTAAATAATGAAGCATATCATCAGTTGTAAGAGATAATGCAATTTTTATTTTCTTTAAAAAAACATTATTTGCGTTTCCTTCATGCAATTCATAGACTACCTGGTCATCATCTTTTTTCCCACGCTGTGAAATAATCATGCCATTTAAAAATCTCTCAAACATTTCATCTTCTAACATATTTTCATACAAGTCGTCATCAATTTTATTTAACATTGATAAATACTCTTCTTTTGTAACAGTCACGCCACCTAAAGAAAAAAGCTCGACCATATCATTATCTTTAATATCAAGTGCGTATCTTAAACGCGTTAACCGATCATTGTTATTCATACCATACCTCTTTTTATGTAATAGAACCATTATAACATAGCCAATTCATTTATGAGCAGCAAAAAAAATAGGCCTAACCCTATTTTTTTAATTTTAAATTCGGATAGTTTTTAAGCAAACGATTTAGATTGTGATGTTTTAATTTTAGTGGTTTATTTTTCAAGTCTTGTAAAACTTTCAATCTATTATGGTCTGATTCTTTATTTTCAAATAAGTGTTTTAAACGATATTCTTTAATACCAGCATTTTCCTTATCACTCGTATCAATTGATGAAGCAACTTCTTTTTTGGTAGTCGCTGTAAAAATTAATGTTGAGATAACATCTACCGTAAATAAAACAAATAAAATAATGGGACCAATATTGTTAGTGGCATTTATAAAGTTTGTAATGCCATCTTGTATGACTGGATTAATCACTTTAATTAGGAATAAACATCCCACTCCCCAGAACATTGAGACTGGGACAGCTACTCGTCCTTCAATATTAAAGGGAACATTTTTATAATCCCACAATGACATATTAAATAATTTTTCTAGTAACCAACTTGTTATAAATTCAATAATAGTCACAATCACAACAGAATTAAAATAAAGATTTAAAAGTGTACCTGATTTGTCTGGGACAAGTAATAAAACAGCTGTCACACCAAACCCATAAACAGGACAATATGGGCCTAATAAGAAGCCTCGATATACAAAATGTCGCGCTTTTAACGAACAATAAACACTTTCCCACAGCCATCCTACAATGGAATAGGTTATAAATGTCATAAAGATATTTTCCACTATCATCTCCCCTTTTTGTATACATTATATGTCTATGTTATAATCAATTAACTACATTCTACCATGATGATAGAATAAATGCTTTTATTAATAGAATTTAACATAGAAAGAAGACTTATTATGACATTTTTTGGGAATATTATTTGGTTTATTTTTGGAGGATTTATTGGGGGCTTTTCATGGCTTTTAACCGGTTGTATTTGGTGTATAACCATTATTGGCATCCCTATCGGCCTCCAATGTTTTAAAATAGCTGGACTTTCCTTTTGGCCTTTTGATAAGAAAGTTATCTATATAGGCAGTGGTCTATCCATTGTTGTCGATATCTTTTGGTTACTTATTTCCGGAGTTCCTTTAGCTATGATGCATGCTATAAGTGGCATTCTTCTCTGCATTACTATTATCGGAATTCCTTTTGGTAAACAATCATTTAAATTAGCCAGACTAGCCTTGATGCCTTTTGGTGCACAAGTTGTTTATAAAAGATAACAACTATCTGCTATAACATTTACTCTTAATGATTACTTCTATGAACAACATACCTGCTACATGCAATCCTTGAAGTTGGATTTGCTAAACTACATTAGTTTAGTCGGCTATTAAAATGCCATGAGAATTTAAGTCCAACTGAAAACAAAGAATGATAGTTAAAAAACTAAACCGTTTTTTAATATTTTTGGTAAAAAGCACAAGCTTTATGTTAGATTATCTTACATAAAGCTTGTGTTTTTCTATTTTTTTAAACTATAATGAAAAAAACAGAAAAAAAAGGAGAACCTTCATGAAAAATAAATATTCTTTATTTTCATTCATTGCTTTATTAACTTCAATAATTATCCTAGCTTTCGGAGTTAACGTAAAAGCAGAAGAAAAAACTTATACAATTGGGACTGACTTAACGTTTGCTCCTTTTGAGTATCAAAACTCTAGTGGAACTTACATAGGAATTGATGTTGATTTAATAAATGCTATCGCAAAAGATCAAGGATTTAAAGTAGATTTAAAACCTCTAGGATTTGATAGTGCGGTACAAGCTGTTCAATCGAAACAAGTCGATGGTATGGTAGCTGGTATGAGTATCACAGACGAGAGAAAAAAATCATTTGATTTCTCAGATCCTTATTTTGACAGTGGCATTTCAATGGCTGTTAAAAAAGGAAATACCTCTATCAAACGTTATGATGATTTAAAAGGAAAGACGGTCGCTGCAAAAGTGGGTACTGAAAGTGCTGCTTTCTTAGAAAAAAACCAAAAAAAATATGGCTACACGATTAAAAATTTTGATGATGCTACCGGACTTTATAAATCACTAGAAAACGGTGAAACAGTCGCAATTTTTGATGATTATCCTGTTCTTGGATATGCCATTACAAATGGGCAAGCATTAGAATTAGTTGGCGAAAAAGAAACAGGTAGTGCTTATGGATTCGCTGTTAAAAAAGGACAAAATCAAGAATTATTAGAAAAATTCAATACAGGTTTAAAAAATCTAAAAACGTCTGGTGAGTACGATAAAATTATCAACAAATACATTTCATCAGGTAAAGATACAAGTACTGAAGAAACTGCAGTAGATGAAACAAGTTTTGCTGGCATGATTAAAAATAACTGGAAAAGCTTATTAAACGGATTATGGATGACCATTAAATTAACTTTAATCTCATTTATTTTAGCTTTAATTATTGGGATTATTATTGGATTATTTAGTGTCTCTCCTTCTAAAGCACTCCGAATCATTGCAACAATCTACGTGGATATTATTCGTGGTATCCCATTGATGGTACTAGCTTTCTTTATTTACTTTGGTATGCCAGGTATACTAGGTTTTAATATTCCTGTCTTTTTAGCTGGTATCATTACCTTAACTCTTAACTCCAGTGCTTATCTATCTGAAATTGTCCGAGGAGGTATTAATGCCGTACCTGTCGGTCAAATGGAAGCCTCTCGAAGTCTAGGGCTTTCTTACCACCGTGCAATGCAAAAAATTATCCTACCACAAGCAATTAAAATTATGATTCCATCATTTGTTAATCAATTTGTTATTTCTTTAAAAGATACCACAATTTTATCTGCCATTGGATTAATCGAATTATTACAAGCTGGAAAGATTATCGTAGCAAGGAATTTACAAAGTACAATGGTTTACTTTACTATCGCATTGATTTATTTGATTTTGATTACAGCATTAACAAAATTAGCAAAAGTTTTAGAAAAGAAGGTGAACTAATTGGCTGAAAAAATATTAGTTGAGCATTTAGTAAAAAAATATGATGAACACACTGTATTAAACGATATTAATGTTTCTATCAAAAAAGGCGATGTGGTCTGTATCATTGGCCCATCAGGTTCTGGGAAAAGCACATTTCTTCGTTGCTTAAATCAATTAGAAGAAATTACGAGTGGAAATATTATTGTTGACGGTACAAATCTAACGGATAAAAATACTAATATCAATAAAGTCCGTCAACATATTGGGATGGTTTTCCAACACTTTAATCTTTTTCCTCATTTAACTATTTTAGAAAATATAACATTAGCTCCTGTTGACCTAGGTAAATTATCTAAAGCTGAAGCAAATGAAAAAGCAATTAGTTTACTTGAATCAGTTGGCTTAGCTGATAAAAAAGATAGCTACCCAGATTCTTTATCAGGAGGACAAAAACAGCGTGTCGCCATTGCCAGAGCATTAGCCATGAATCCAGATATTATGCTCTTTGATGAGCCAACCTCAGCACTTGACCCTGAAATGGTAGGAGATGTGCTAAATGTTATGAAAGATTTAGCTGAGCAAGGTATGACAATGGTAATTGTCACTCATGAGATGGGATTTGCTAAAGAAGTGGCAAATCGTGTGATGTTTATTGATGGGGGTAATTTCTTAGAGGATGGTTCACCTGAACAAGTCTTTGAAAATCCTCAACATGACCGTACAAAAGACTTCTTAAATAAAGTATTAAACATATAATAAAAAGGAATGACAGTAAGGTGATAAACCTTGTGTCATTCCTTTTTTATTAGTCTTCTTTCATTGCTGCTTTTAAAGCTGCCGCAAGTGGGCTTTCCATCTCTTCTGCTTGATTATATTTTTTAATCAATTTTCGCTCTTCATGTTTCGAGATTTTTTTCTTACCTTTTGAGCCACTTTGCATTTTTTCTGTGTATTGACAGCCACCGCACTTGAAATATGAACCATTTTTATTTTCTAATATCATCATTTTCTTTTTACATTGCGGGCAACGCTTATTGGATACTTTTGGATCTTTACGTCGTTTGTAATGACAAGTCTCACTGCTACATACATAGATTTTGCCATCTCTTGTATTCTTTTCTTTTAATTGGCTACCACAATCAGGACAAGTTTTATTGGTTAATGAATGATCGACATACTTTTCTTCACTCATTTTAATTTCTTTAACTAAACGAGTGGTTTCTTTTTCAATGTCTTTAATAAAAGATTGATGTTTTAATTGGCCATTCGCTATTTTTTCTAAAGATAGTTCCCATTTTTGTGTTAACTCTGGCGTTACAAGGGATGGATTAACCAACTGTAATAATTGTTTTCCTTTTGCTGTGACGACTAAGCGATGAGTTTGGCGTTCAATTAAATCTGAACTAATTAATTTTTCAATAATTTCGGCACGTGTTGCAGGTGTTCCTAAATTATGTTTTTCCATCTTTCCAAGCAACGTTCCCTCTGATAATGGGTTTGGTGGAGTTGTCAGTTGTTTATTAATCTTATAAACAGCTTTGATTGCCGTTCCTTTTTTAAAGACAACCGATTGTTTGGTTGTTTGTTCAACTTGTTTCCACCCCGTTTCAAGAACACGTTGTTGTTTAAAAACAAAGATTGATTGGTCTACTTTAGCTGTAATCGTTTCAATTGATACTTTATATGGCGGTAAAAATAAGCCTAAGAAACGGTCCACAATCATGCGATAGATTTTCATTTCATCATTATCTAATTTTTCAAGTCGAGCTGATTGTTCAGTTGGAATCAAACCATGATGATCGGTCACTTTTGCATTTTGGAATACGTTTTGCTGTTTTACTACTGCTCCATCTTTAACCAAACGTTTTACTAGTTCTGGTGACATTTGTGTCACTGCAATCAAACGTTCTTTCATCGTTGATTTCATATCAGTCGTTAAATGTTTTGAATCTGTTCTTGGATAAGTAACCACTTTATGAGTTTCATAAAGTCGTTGAATAATCGATAACGTTTTTTTAGCAGAATATTGGTAACGTTGATTTGCTTCACGCTGAATTTCTGTTAAATCATAAGGAAGTGGTGCATACTCTGTTTTTTCATTCACTTGAATCTCTTCAACCATTAACGATTTTCCATCAAATGATGCGACTAAATCTTCTAATGCTTGTCTCTCTTTATACTGTCTAGGATTTTTTAATTGCAAATGTCCTACCACACCATCATATTCAGCATCTAGCGTAAAATAGGTTTCCGGTCTAAATTTCTCAATGACTTCTTCTTGTTGTCTAACCATCGCAAGAGTCGGTGTTTGAACACGTCCTGCTGATAAACTATCTTTGTATTTTACAGTTAACGCTCGTGTCACATTTAACCCAACCAACCAATCAGCCTCGGCACGAGCCACAGCTGAGTAGTATAAATTGTCATACTCTTTACTCGGTCTTAATTGTTTAAATCCTTGTTTAATGGCTTTATCTGTTTGAGAAGAAATCCATAAACGCTTCACTGGCTTTTTGAACTTGACATATTGTAAAATCCAGCGTGCAACTAGCTCTCCTTCTCGTCCTGCATCAGTTGCGATAATGGCTTCAGATACATCTTTGCGATTAGCTAATTGACTAATAGCTTTTAATTGCGGACGTGTTTTAGGTAGTGGTTTTATCCCTACTCGTTCAGGAATCATTGGTAAGGTATTCATGTTCCACTCTGCCCAGTCTTTGTTATAATCTTCAGGCATTTTTAAGCCAAGTAAATGACCTAAAGCCCAAGTTACGATATATCTATCTCCCTCGATATAATTTTTAGTTTTCTTGGTTGCCCCTAGCACTTTGGCTAAATCTCTGGCAACACTTGGTTTTTCTGCTATTACCAGTTGCTTCATCTGAGTCATTATCTCCTAAATCTAATTTTTTGTACTCACTTACCAGCATTAATCCTCTGTATGCTTGTAAATCTTCATCACAGTCTTCACAATATACGTATTCTTCATCGTTCCAAAAAGCGACTAAATAAGGATCTTTGCATTTTACTTCTTCGTAGTCTTGTTTTAATTGATCATATTGTTTCATAAATGCTTTTTCCGCATCATGAAATTTATCAAAAGCCTCTTCTGATTTTATATTTTTTTCCCATTCTTCAAAAAACCACCAAGGTTCATCTTCACTATAAGTCTGAATAACTTGATACATCTACCTGTCCACCCTTCTTTTACACTTTACTTATAGACTATGTGAAAATGTCCAAATTGACAAATCTTACGACTTATCTATTTTATCGTGTTAAAAAAAAAGAAACAAGTTATCACTCGTTTCTTTTTAAATTTCTATTATAATAACTCACCAAAACGGTTTACATAGATTTTTTTAACAATCATTACAAGCATTAGATAAGCAACGATAGTCAGTGCTAAATAAATCCAGTATTGCCCTGGTAATGGCATTAATCCTAAATCTTGACCAAACGCTGTAAATGGTAAGAATGAACCAATTGCAATACCAATAGACGTAATCGTTGTTAAAATAAATGATGCTCTACTTTGAATAAATGGTAATTTTGGTGTTCTTAATGTATGAATAACTAATGTTTGAGACCATAATGATTCAACAAACCAACCGGCATGGAATACAGCAATAAACAATGCTTGTTGTTCAGCTCCTAATGTGTGATATGACCCACCAACCACTGCTGGACAAATGACAAAATACATTAAAGCATACGTTGTAATATCAAACACTGAACTTGTAGGTCCAAGCCACTTCATAAATGACCCAATACGGCTTGCATCCCATTTTTTGGGTTCTTCTAAATAATCTGCATCCATATTATCCCATGGAATTGACATACAAGAAATATCGTAAATTAAATTCAAGAATAACAATTGAATTGGCAACATTGGTAAAAACGGTAAGAAGATACTTGCCACAACAACTGAGAACATATTTCCGAAGTTTGAGCTTGCTGTCATTTTGACATATTTCATAATGTTACCAAACGTTGTACGTCCTGCTAAAATACCTCGTTCTAACACCATTAAGTCTTTTTCTAATAGAATAACATCCGCACTTTCTTTAGCAATATCAACCGCTGTATCTACTGAAATACCCACATCAGCTTCTTTCATAGCAGGTGCATCATTAATACCATCACCCATGAAGCCAACAGTGTGACCTGCATCTCGTAATACTTTTACTAAGCGTGTTTTTTGAGACGGTGTTAATTTAACAAAAATATTGTATTTTTCTGCAATAACTTTTAATTCAACATCATTCATACGAGAAATTTCAGACCCTGTAATTAACTCTTCATCTTCTAATCCGACTTGTTTACACACAGATTTAGTGACTAAAGCATTGTCCCCTGTTAATACTTTAACACCAACACCATGCTCTTTTAATGCTTTTAAAGCGTCTTTCGTTGTTTCTTTTGGTGGATCGAGGAATGCTAAATAGCCAATTAATACCATGTCGCTTTCGTCCTTAACAGAAAACTCACCCACCACACTTGGATTTGTTTTTTGAGCAACCGCAATCACACGTAATCCATCTTCATTTAGTTCATCCACTGTTTTTAAAATAGTTGATTTAATGTCTTCTGTTAAGGGAACCACACTGCCGCGGTAGTCAACATAGCTTGATACGTCAAGCATCTCTTCAACAGCACCTTTAGTAATCATTTGAGTTTTTCCAAACGCATCTTCAATCACAACGCTCATGCGACGACGTTGGAAATCAAATGGAATTTCATCGACTTTTTTATACGCATTGACATTCATGTTTAACTCTTCTTCAGCTGATTCTATAATGGCTTTATCCATTAAGTTTTTTAATCCTGTTTGATAATAACTGTTAAAGAATGCATGTCTTAATACTCTGTCGTCTTCTTTTCCATCAACGTCTAGGTGATACTCTAAAATGATTTTGTCTTGTGTCAAAGTTCCCGTTTTATCTGTACACAATACATCAATTGCCCCAAAGTTTTGAATAGAGTTTAAATTTTTAATGATAGTGCCTTTTTTCGCCATTGTTGACGCACCTTTTACAAGGTTCGTTGTCACAATCATTGGTAACATTTCAGGTGTTAATCCTACTGCAACTGATAAACCAAATAGGAATGCTTCTAACCAATCGCCTTTTGTCAAACCATTAATTAAAAATACTGTTGGAGCCATCACCATCATAAAACGAATTAATAACCAGGATGTCTTTGAAATGCCAACATCAAAACTAGTAATCGTATGTTTTTCGGAAACATCTTTGGCAATTTGACCAAACAGTGTACCATTTCCAACTGCTATGACTAATCCAATGGCACTACCACTCACAACATTACTACCCATAAAGGCAATGTTCTCGTAATCTGTTTCTGTGTCTTTGTTTCTCATAGTAAATGTGTCTTTTTTCTCAACAGGATAACTTTCACCAGTCATAGCAGCTTGTGAGACGAACAAGTCTTTTGTACGAATCAATCTAACGTCTGCTGGTAACATATCTCCAGCTGATAATTTAATAATGTCGCCACACACAATTTCTTCGATAGGTAGTTCAACTTCTTCACCTTTTCTTAAGACAGTTGCTGTCACTTTTACCATATTACTAAGCTTTTCAGCTGCATTATTTGATTTGACTGATTGAATAAGTGTCATAGTTCCACTTAAAACAACCATTGCCACAATGATTAAGACTCCTGTTAAATCTCTTTCATCTGTTGGAACAATCACATAATCTGTAATAAACGAAATAATAGCTAATGCTAATAGTACTGTCGTAAACGGTGTAAAATATGCTTTTAATACTTCTACAATAAATGGTGTTTTCTTTTTATGTGAAATAACATTTTCACCATATTCACCCCTTAATACTTCTGCTTCGTTATTATTTATTCCACTAAGGCTTGTTTTAAATGTTGAAAATAATTTATCAACGCTTGTTTGTGCAAAAAATTTGTAGTTTGCTGCTTCTTTTTTTTCCATTGTAGTAACCTTCTTTCTCACCAATTGTATCCATAAGAAACACCCGACCATAAAAAAGAGTATGCCACTCAAATTTGTATGTATCATGTGTATTCCTCCTTATTATTGGGTCCTTTTGAGAAGTGGTTACAAGCTATCAACTTATCTCTCTGAGGTAGAAACAGATAGACAATAATAAACTTTTTTTATTTCCCACTCTTCATGACCCTTATAACTTCGACCGTGACTACTATCTTCCATGTGTTTCCATCTCCTTTGTTTGCTATTTTTATAAGAATAATAGTTTTAAAAAACAATTACCCCTCCTTTGATTGATTAGAAAACGCAAAAAAACCTTCCGTCCAAAAACTCGACGAAAGGCGTAAAGACACATTAAATAAATTTGTGAGATCCAATCGTTGAGTTTTAGCACTATACAACGTAAAAGTTACCAAGAACTTTAGCTACGTTAAAGAAAACCTTATATCGATCATCTCTGTTATACCCATTGGCGTCTCTCGACATTTTTGGGCAGTAGCCTATGTTTGTATAGGAGCCTCACCTAACTAATCTATTTTTCTTACACACAGAACTATATCGTATTAAAAACATTCTGTCAACACCTTTTTTAATTAAATGTACTGACGTTGTTTATCTTCATAAAATGCCGCATCGATTAATCCGCCACCTAAACATTCCATGCCGTCATAAAAAACAACGGCTTGCCCTGGGGTAATTGCTCTCACTGGTTCATCAAAATAAACAGTTGCTTGTGTTTGATCCTCTGATAATACCACACGGACACCAATATCTTGTTGTCTATATCTAAATTTAGCTGTACAGGTAAACTCTGTTGGTTTTGGTGTATCAATAGTGAAATGAACGTCACTTGCTTCCAGGTGTGTTGAATACAAGTTTTCATGATGAAATCCTTGTCCTACATATAAGGTATTTGTTGATAAGTCTTTTCCCACAACAAACCACGGTTCGCTTGATTCACCTTGACCACCACCGATTCCTAATCCTTGTCTTTGACCAATGGTATAATACATTAAACCAGCATGATCGCCTTTAATATCACCATCTAACGTGATCATTTTTCCAGGTTGCGCTGGTAAATATTTTCCAAGAAATTCTTTAAAATTCTTTTCACCAATAAAACAAACACCTGTTGAATCCTTCTTTTTAGCAGTTGCCAGTCCAGCTTTTTCGGCAATCTCACGAACTTCTTTTTTCTCCATATGTCCAAGTGGAAACATTGTTTTAGATAATTGTTCTTGAGAAAGTTGACTTAAAAAGTACGTTTGATCTTTATTTTGGTCTACCCCACGTAACATGTGAGATGTTCCGTCTTCATCGCGAACCACTTGGGCATAATGACCTGTCGCCACGTAATCAGCACCAAGTTGCATGGCATAATCTAGAAAGGCTTTAAATTTAATTTCTTTGTTACACATGACATCAGGATTTGGTGTTCTTCCACGTTTATATTCAGCTAAAAAGTATTCAAATACACGGTCCCAATATTCTTTTTCAAAATTCACAGAATAATACGGGATACCTATTTGATTCGCTACTTTCGCCACATCTTTATAATCCTCTGTTGCGGTACAGATACCATTTTCATCCGTATCGTCCCAGTTTTTCATAAAGACTCCAACTACATCATAGCCTTGTTCTTTTAGTATTAGGGCAGTTACAGATGAA
The DNA here is from genome assembly GCF_022655055.1 of Vagococcus sp. CY52-2. Classification (NCBI taxonomy): domain Bacteria; kingdom Bacillati; phylum Bacillota; class Bacilli; order Lactobacillales; family Enterococcaceae; genus Vagococcus; species Vagococcus changpingensis. The sequence goes on from NZ_CP093384.1 coordinate 1,148,052, forward strand.
TCCACGCCACCGCTCATACCGACTACTACTTTAATTTGACTGTTATCTGTCAAACTCATCACCATCATTTCTTTTTATAGATTCTGAAAATCTACTACGATTTGAAGGTCGTATTTTTTCAGTTATTATATTATAGCGTTTTTGCTTAATAAAATCATCTCTTTGACACAAAAAAAGAACTGTCACATGACAGTTCTTTTATCATTTTATGCTTTTTCAAGGCAATCAAAAGACATTAAATCTTCCATAATGTAGTAAAATTGCTCTTGTTTATCTTTTTGATCATCCGATTTAAAAATATTAATCGTTTTTAATCCATTAGCAGTTGTTAAAGACATTTTTAAAGTCTTTAAGTCTTTTGCTACAGTAATTTTTAATTTTGGACTTTGTTTAGCTTGTGGTGAAATATCTAATGGTCTCACCAATTGTAAATTTCCTGAAGGTGTTGCTTGGAAACCATAATCTTTAAACGTATAGGCTCTTGCCTTTGGATTTATTTTGTAGAACTGTGGGCACCCTTCTACTGTTGCCTTTTCTAAAAATGACATAATAACCCTCCTAATAAAATTGATACTTTCATTATAATGACTCTGTCTACAAATACCAACTAATTTTTCAACATTGATTGAATCGTCGATACTAAGGTTTGTGCAAATTCAATAATTTGCTCTTCTGTCACCCCATAGCCAAAACTCATTCTGACTGATTCTTTAGCTGCATTACTGTCTTTTGAATAAATGGCTTGAATAATGCGTGACGGTTTTACGTCTCCTGCACTACATGCAGATCCAATTGATATGGCAAAACCAGCTAAGTCTAAACGAGATAACAAAATGTTATTAGGAACATTTTTAAACCAAATGTTTAAAATATGAGGTAATTTATTTTCTGTGTCTCCATTTATCTGATACTCTATATGTTGCTCATCTAATGCCTCTAAAATAAGACGTTCGAATTGTTTATAATGTTCTTTATTTTCAGCTTTTTTCTCTGCTGTAAGAAGTGATACAGCCGTTTTTAGTCCCACTATTCCAGCAAGATTTTCGGTTCCTGCTCGTCTTTTTTCTTCTTGGTCACCACCCTGTATTAAAACAGGCGTTGGTTGACCTGAACGAATATAAGTAAACCCAACCCCTTTAGGTCCATTAATTTTATGAGCAGAAATGGTCAGATAATCAACTAACAACTCATTCACATCTATTATTTCACTACCAAATGCTTGTACTGCATCTGTATGGAATAAAACATTTTCTTCATGAAGTAACTGACCAATTTCTTTAATTGGATTTAACGTTCCAATTTCATTGTTTCCATACATTATTGATACTAATATGGTGTCAGGAGTTAACGCTTCTTTAATTTGTTCTATTGTAACCTTACCAGTGTTGTCTACTGGTAAAAAAGTCACATCAAATCCTTGCTCCATTAATTTTTTTAGTGGGTTCATTACTGCTGAATGCTCAACATTAGTGGTAATGATATGATTCCCTTGATGTTTCATTTGTCTAGCAATATCCAACAACACTGTATTATCACCTTCAGAACCACCACCATTAAAGACGATTTCGCGTGACTGTGCACCAATCGAAGAAGCAACGACATCTCTTGCCATATCTAATTCAAACTCAGCTTGGCGACCAAATTGGTGCACACTAGATGGATTACCAAATGTTGATGACATAATTCGTGTCATTTCTTCAATCACTTCAGGAACCATCGGAGTCGTTGCGGCATGATCTAAATAAACTGCTTGCATATTTTTCACTCTCTCATTTTTCTATCTTTTTGTTATTACAATAACGGGGCAAAAACCGATAAACACGCCTGTAAAACTTTTTTAGGGAATGACACGTTTTTTGCTTCTTCTAATGTAATTAATTGACTTAATTTTTCTGTTTCTAAGTGATCTTGTAGGACATCGTCTACTCCTTTCGTTTTATACATCCACACACCACATTCAAAATGTAAAAATAAACTACGATAATCTAAATTGACTGTGCCGACAGTTGCATACTCTCCATCCACCACACAGGTTTTAGAATGGATAAAACCTGGTGTATATTCATATATTTCTACTCCTGCTTCAATTAGTTGAGCATAGTTTGATTTGGTCACAGCATGGACATACCACTTATCAGGAATATGTGGGGTAATAATCCTCACATCGACACCACCTTTTGCGGCATTACACAGAGCTTCCATCAATAAATTATCAATGACCAAATAAGGAGTAGTAAAATAGACATAATCCGTCGCACGATTGATTAGATTTAAATAGACATTCATTCCAACTGTTTCTCTATCAAATGGAGAATCCACATAAGGTTGATAATATCCTTTTGTTTCCGGTAGTTCATTGGCCTCATAGATTGGAATAAATTCTTCTACTCTACTTTCAGTTGAATTTACAAAATCCCACATAGATAAAAATAACAAAGAAAATCCCCATGCTGCCTCTCCGACAAGTTTGATTGAATTATCTTTCCAATGACCAAAACGCTCAATCGCATTAATGTATTCATCAGCTAAGTTAATCCCACCTGTATAAGCGATTTTTCCATCAATGACAGTTATTTTCCTATGATTACGATTATTGAAAATTGGAGATAATACAGGAATAAATGGATTAAAAACACAACACTTTATGCCTTCTTTTCTTAACTTTTTATCATATCCATGAGGTAATGTAAACAAACATCCAAAATCATCATAAATAAATCGAACATCTACACCTTCTCTTGCTTTTTTTATCATAATATCAAGAATAGTTTGCCACATTTCACCATCATTAACGATAAAAAATTCCATAAAAATGTATTTTTCAGCTTTTTTTAAATCCTCAATCATGGCTTCAAAAGCTTGTTCACCCAATGGATAATATTCACTGGTTGTATGTGTAAACAAAGAAGATTCTCCATATTTACTTAAATAATTAGACTGTATTATAGCATTTTGATTCCCATCTGTTATTTTTGCTTTTGGCACTGTTCGCTCATTGGCAAGTTGTTCTCTTTCTTGAATGACTTCCATTTTCGTTTTTTCTTTTTTACTAAAGCGAACACGTCCAAATACTAAATAAATAACTGTCCCAAAAACAGGAATTAACATAATTGGAATAATCCAAGCAATTTTGTAAGCTGGATTACTTCGACTATTAATAATTTTTATCACAACAAAACTGGAAATTAATAAATAGAACGTATAAAAATAAACAAAATAATTTTGAAATCTAAACACAATCGCAAATAACACACCTAATTGAAGAAGGATTAATAACACAATAATAACAGCTCTGTTTGAGATAACTTTTAATAACTTTTCCATCAATTTCTCCCAATCTACTCATCTTTTTAATGAAGAAAAAGGCTCTTAATAAAGAGCCTTTTAGAAGGTAACTTCATCCGGATTTCTTGCCTGACCAGCTTTTCCTTGTAAAGCATCAATGAGTCCCATCTCAAATTCAGATAGTTCAAAATCAAACAACTCAATATTTTCTTTAATTCGACTAGGAGTGACAGACTTAGGAAGTGGCACAAATCCCTTTTGAAGAGACCAACGTAATACAACTTGTGCTACAGTCTTACCATGCGCTTTAGCGATTTCTTCTAATTCATCTAATTTAAAAATATCACCTGTCCCTAGTGGACTATATGCCTCTAGTAAAATCCCCTTATTTTTACAATAACTAACAATTTCTTGTTGTTGATCACTAGGATTTAAATAAATTTGATTCACCACTGGTTGAAAAGAAGCTATCTCTTCTAACGCCTTCAAATGATGTATCATAAAATTGGAAACGCCGATACTTTTTACTTTTCCAGAGTTGAGAGCTTCTTCCATTGCTTTCCAAGCACCAGCATTCGCTTCTTGCCAATGGTCCCGATAATCAACTGGATTTGGCCAATGAATTAAATATAAATCTAAATAATCAAGACCTAATCTCTCTAAGGACTCATCGATAGCCAGTTTTGCTTTATCGTATGAATGATCTTTGTTCCATAACTTTGTGGTAATAAATAATCTTTCACGTGGAATACCACTTTCTTTAATTGCTTCGCCTACACTTTCTTCGTTACCATAAATCATTGCTGTGTCAATATGACGATAACCCGCTTCTAGTGCAGATTTTACTGCTTGTTTTGCTATTTCACCACTTTCAGCTTGCCACGTACCAAATCCCACTACTGGAATTCTGTTACCATCCTTTAGAGTATAGTAAGTCTGTTCTGTCATCATTACATCCTCCCTTATTTTTTTCAACGAAAATTACCTTCGAGAATAGCGTTTCATTCTCTCTTTAATCCTTTTTCGTCGGTTTCTTTTAATAATATACCATATTATTAAAAATAGTAAAAAAATTAAACTAATAAATCCAATAACTATTTCTTTCCAAAATCGTTTTGCTATCTGCAACCATTCAGATTGCGTTGTTGGGATACTTAATGCTATTGATTCAACAGGTGTATTTTTTAATGCTTTTTTAACAGAATGTTCTTCTTCTTTTTCTTTATAGGACACTTCCACTACTGGAATAGTCGCTGAAATTTTTTCTATCCCATTAACAACAAGTACATTGCCATCATCTAAACTCAATGTATAAGATTCATCTTTTTTCACTGTGTCATATAGCGACTTATCTGTCATAATAACTTTACCATCTATTTCATGTTCACCAGACTCTAAAATAGTTTTGTATTCATAATGACTGAAGCCGTAATTTAACATTGCATTGGCAAAGGGATGGCGTTTGTATTCTCCCGTTTGATCTGCCCAATCTCCCACACCTAACACAATCGCGATAAGACGTAAATCCCCTTTTTGGGCTGTCATATCTATATTAAATCCACCCGAAGGACTCGAACCTGTCTTTAACCCATCTACCCCTTCATAAGAATATTCTAATCCTGGTAGCGAATAATTATACGTGTCAAATGTTTCTTCAAATGGTGTTCCAAGCATTGATGTCACTTTTGGTGAGTTAGTGATAGTTAAAATATCAGGATATTTGGATAGTAAAAAATAAGTAAATGTTGCTAAATCTCTTGCTGTTGTTGTATTAGATGCCTCCACTTCTAAGGTTGATGTATCTACCCATTCTGCTGCATACATCCCTTGAAACGCACTAATTTCTGCCCCTGTTATATTAACTATTTTAGTATTTGTCATACCTAACTCTTTTGCTGTATCATTCATTTTTTGTAACATTAATACCGCATTTGGTTCAACTAAATCAGCTAACATGACCGTCGCGACGTTTGAAGAGGGTACAACTGCCATTTTTAGCAATTCTCTTACTGGATAGGAAGCTCCTAACTGAATCTTATTATTACTTAATTGATAAATTTGAGAAATTGCCACATAGCGCTCGTTGGCTTCAATTGTTGTATCTAGTGTGAGTTGTCCTTCTTCAATTGCTTGATAAACTAAATAAACAACCATCAGCTTCATGATACTTGCTGGATTATGTGGCGTATCAGGATTTTCTCCCCACAAGAATTGTCCTGTATTTGCATCTATCAAAACAGCACCTTTTGGTTTATCTGCTTCATTGACAGTAAAACCCGATTCATTAATTAAATCCATCATGCTTGGCATCTCTTCTGCTGAAACCTGTGTTACAAATAGAAAACTAAAAAAGATCATTCCCACAAATAATCTTTTTAAACACTTTTTTAATACCATCCCAATCTCCTTTAATATATTATCCCATTTATAATACCAAACTTTTATTTGTTTTTCTGTCCTTTTAAATAAAAAAACAATTAGCACATGATTATTATCACATACTAATTGTTTTTATATTATCTGAATTCAATGTTTAACTCATTAACTAACGCTTTTTCTATCTTCTTCATAACAGAAACCACTTCGTCTTCAACTAAAGTTGAGTCGTCATTTTGGAATACAAGAGAGTAAGCAAGAGATTTTTTCCCTTTACCCAATTTTTCTCCTTTGAATAAATCAAACAGATGAATAGATCTTAAGTTTTTACCACCATTTGCTTCAATAACGTCCACAATTTGTTGATATGTCACTGCTTCGTCCACTAACAAGGCGATATCACGTTTAATTGATGGGTATTTACCAACTTCTTTATAAACATTATCTTCTGGAACAAATTCAAATAATTTATCTAAGTCAATTTCAACAACATATGTTTCTTTTAAATCCATATCTTTAGAAAGTTTAGGATGGATTTGTCCAACAAATCCAACGCGAGTTTCACCTACTAAAATATCTGCTGTGCGTCCTGGATGCATCTCTTTTAGTGTTTGATTTGGTTGATAAACCACTTCATTTTCAAGTCCTAAGAAGCTAATTAATGATTCAACAATACCTTTCATTGTATAAAAATCAACTACTTCTTGTGATTCTTTCCAGTCTTTTTTACGAGAAACACCTGTCATCGCCATACCTAAATGAGTTGTTTCTTTAGGTAAATCTGATTTATCATACCAATTAAAGACATGACCTATTTCGTAAAATGCTACACCATTTGCTTTTCTCGCGACATTATAAGAAACATCTTTAAGTAAGCCATTAATTAAACTTTGACGTAAGACTGAATGTTCTTCACTCATTGGAAAATCAAGTTCAACAATGTCTTCTGAATTTTTCGTATCTAGTTTAAATTGAACAGCTGATTCAGGGGACATTAACGCATAGCTAATCGCTTCAGTTAATCCTTTTCCTTCTAATAATGATCTAATATGACGAGTCATTTGTTGTTTAAATGATAATTTACCTGGTAATGAGGCACCACTTGGCAAAGTAGATGGTAAGTTGTCATAGCCGTAAATACGAGCAACTTCTTCAATCAAATCAGCTGGAATCTTAATGTCCCAACGTCTTAATGGGATTGTGACATCAAATGTTTCAGCACTTAATGACACATCAAATCCTAATTGTAAGAAGATTTTTTCTACATCCATTGCTGATAACTCAGTTCCTAATGAACGATTGATTTTCTCTAAGGTGATGGAGATAGTTGGTTCTGTTGGAACACTTGATTCAACAAGAGCTTCACCTGTCACAATCGTACCACCACCAAGTTCAGCGATTAAGTTGGCAGAAAATTCACTAGCTTGACGAATCACAGACCAATTAATTCCACGTTCAAAGCGACGGCTCGATTCACTTGATAAAGCTAGTCTTCTTGCTGTACGACGAACGCGAGTTGGGTTGAAAACAGCTGTTTCTAATGCAATCGTTGTGGTATTATTTGTGATTTCAGTATTTTCTCCACCCATTACACCAGCTAAAGCGATGGCTTTTTTACCATTTGTAATCACTAAATCTTCAGTAGTTAATTCTCTTTCAACTCCGTCTAAGGTTGTCAACTCTTCCTTGTCTGTTGCACGGCGAACGTAGATTTCTTTTGAATCAAGTTTATCATAATCAAACGCATGTTGTGGTTGACCAAATAATAATAAGGTATAGTTTGTTACGTCGACAATATTATTAATCGGGCGAATGCCTTCATTCATCAAACGAGTTTGTAACCACATTGGGCTTTCTTTAATTGTGACATCTTTAATGATTTTCATACCATAAGATGGCACATCTTCTTCATCTTCCAATCTGATTGATACATAACTTTCAACTGGTTCATCTGGATTTTCATTGATTGTCACCGTTGGTAACGTGATATCTTTGTCATAAATCGCGGCTACTTCATAAGCCACCCCTAGCATGCTTAAAGCATCGGCTCTGTTTGGTGTGACAGATAATTCAATAATCGCATCATCCATTTCCAAATATGGGAATACTGGTTGACCTGGTACTGCATCTTCTGGTAAGAAATAAATCCCTTCAGCGTATTCTTTTGGCACCACACTGTCTGAATAACCTAATTCTTGTAATGAACAAATCATACCTAATGACACTTCACCACGCATTTTACCTTTTTTAATTTTGACATTTCCAGTAATACGTGAATTTGGTAAAGCCACAATCACTTTTTTGCCTGCCGTGATATTTGGCGCACCACAAACAATTTGATACAACTCTTCTTCGCCAACATCTACTTGGCAAATTGATAGGTGATCACTATCTGGATGAGGAACACATTCTTTAACGTCTCCAACAACAATTTTTTTCAGTCCTTCTTCAGGGATCGTCACATCTTCTACTTCAATACCTGAACGAGACATTTTATCTGCTAATTGATTTACATCAATATCTTTTACATCAACTAATTCTTGTAACCATTTATATGATACTAGCATTTATCTCTACCCCTTTACCTTAAATTGTTCTAAGAATCTGACGTCATTTTGATAGAAATAACGGATATCATTGACACCATATTTCAACATTGCGACTCTATCAGGTCCTAATCCAAAAGCAAATCCACTGTATTCACTTGAATCAATGCCTGACATTTCAAGAACGCTTGGATGCACAATGCCTGCTCCAAGAATTTCAATCCAACCAGTGTGTTTACATACGTTACAGCCTTTACCACCACATTTGAAACAGCTAATATCCACCTCAACTGATGGCTCTGTAAATGGGAAGTAACTTGGTCTTAGACGGATATGACGATCTTCCCCGAATAATTTTTTAAGTAACACTTCAAGCGTTCCTTTTAAGTCTGCCATTGTGATATGTTTATCAACAACTAATCCTTCAATTTGATGGAATTGATGACTGTGAGTGGCATCATCACTATCACGTCGGTAAACTTTCCCTGGACTAATCATACGAAGTGGTGCTTTTGAAAAATCATGTTTTTCCATCGTACGTGCTTGAATAGGCGAGGTATGCGTACGTAATAACATATCATCTGTAATATAAAATGAATCTTGCATATCACGAGCTGGGTGATCTTTAGGTAAGTTCATTCTCTCAAAGTTGTAGTAATCTTTTTCAACTTCGTAGCCTTCAATAATTTCATAACCTAGACCTAAAAAAACATCTTCAATTTCTTGCATCACTTGCGTTAAGATATGTGGTGTACCAGTACTTGATACTTTACCCGGTAAAGTCACATCAATCGTTTCATTTAATAACGCCTGATTAAGTGCTTCTTCTTCAAGTTCTTGTTTTTTCTCATCTATTTGTGTGGATAATACATCTCTAATTTCATTAGCCAAACTTCCGACAACTGGTCGCTCTTCATTTGATAAATCTTTCATTCCACGAAGTATTTCTGTCATACTTCCTTTTTTTCCCATTACCTCAACCCGTATGTTATTTAAATGGTCTAATGTTTCCACTTGCGCAATCTTTTCAATAAAATCTTTACGTAGTGATTCCAATCTTTCTTTGATTTCCATTTGTTTCATCCTTTCTTAATCCAACAAAAAAGACACCATTCCTTTATGAAAAGGAACGATGTCTCGTGGTACCATCCAATTTTTATGCTAAAAGCATCTTTATTTGTTAACGATGATAATAATCACCGGTTTGATAACCAAACAACTAAGGAAGTGAACTTCGTCTAGATTTTTCACAGTTTGCTTTCAGTCTTTGACAAACCTCCCTGAGCGAGAAAAATACTAAATTACTCGTTTCCGTAAACGTTTTTTACTATATGTCTAAAGTGTACAAGAAATAAAATGGTCCGTCAAGATGATTCTTACATCCATTTTTCTCCCCAGCTTTGAACTTCATTCATAACAGAACGTAACGCTTCTCCTTTTTCAGTTAAAGAATAATCAATGCGTTTTTTCTCTATAGGGTGTTCATCTCGTGTTATAATTCCCTTTTCTTCCAATTCTTTCAATCGCTCAACCAACACTCGGTCACTAACATCTGGTATTTTATTAGCTAACTCAACAAATCGCTGTGTGCCATCCTCTAGTAATACATCAATAATCAAACCATTCCATTTTTTACCTAACATATCAAATGTTTTTTCAAATTTTGGACAAAGTTCAAATTGTCTTTTCTCACAAGAATTCATAAACTGCCTCCTCACCATCAACTATCAATTTTTATACGATATCTTCTAGTATAAAACAATAAGCTGACAAATACTATCTGTCAGCTTACAAATGTACCACTTTAGAATACTCAGCGGCTTTTAATTTTACTTTTTTAAACAATGGTTTAATAACTTCTTCACAGGCACAATATTTATCAACCAGTGTGACAATATAGCTTTCTTTATATTTAGGTGGTGCAATTGTCGCACCAAACATATGCTTAATAATGATATCTTCTTCTAATGGTGAGATATCTGTTAATTTTTTGGCATTTTCTAAAGCAATACGCGGATGAACATAAGCATGTGTGCCTTCGCCCATTTTTTGTTCACGCCAATCATAGAAAAATAAATCATGAAGTAAGCCTGCTCGAGCAGTCGCCCTAACATTTCCACCCCATTTTTTTGCGAGTTTGTAACTCTTATAAGATACTTGAATCGAATGTTCTAAACGGTTTGAGTAATGATGTTGTGTGTATTTTTTTAAACTTTGAACGTCATCTGTATAAATTAAATCTTCAACAAGTTCTAAGTAAGCAGTATCTTCTTGCCAATTTAACGACATTTACTATCACTTTCTTTCTTAAACAATAACTTTATCAATCGTTTCATGATAACAATATATCAGTTATTTTTTAAAAAACATATCAAAAAACATGACTTTAATAAATTTATAATAATTTAAAAGTGAAACATAACAATCCCAGCAGCAACTGCGACATTTAACGACTCTGCTTGGCCTTTCATTGGAATGTACACTTTTTTATCAACTTGTGATAAGACTTCCTGTGACACGCCTTGGCCTTCATTCCCCATAATAATAGCAATTGATTCTGTTAGCTTTAATTCTTTAAAAGACATCGCAGTATCATCTAATGCTGTTGCAACTGTTAAAATATGTCGCATTTTTGCCTGTACTATCCATTTATCTAACGCAACATTAGTCACAATAGATACATGAAATTGACTGCCTTGTAATGCTCGTTGCACTTTTGATTGATAGACATCTACGCATCCTTCACTTAATATAACTTGATCAAAACCAGCTGCATCTGCTGTTCGGATCATCGTTCCCACATTTCCAGGATCTTGCACATGATCTAAAACTAAGATTTTTTCCCCAAATCCTGTTAATTCTTCTGACTTTTTCATAATCGCGATAATTTCTTGTGGTGTTGGTAATTCAGATAGTTGCTTTAATATCCCATCAGTTACAACAACCAATTGTTCCTCTGATACCTTTGATAGAATAGACTTATATTTTAATAATCCATCATCAGTTGTAATCACGCAATCAATCAACCCATTATTTTCTAAAGCTTCCTGAACAGAATGCTCTCCTTCTAAAATATATTGATTGGTTATATCACGATACTTCTTTTTATGTAATTTCTTGGTTTCTTTTACCCATTGATTGGTCAAAGATTCGATTCGCTTCATATCTATATTCATTCCTCTCAATTCTGGATTCATTATATCAGATTTTTTATTTGTTTAACCCCTTTATCATTAAAAATTGTATAATAGAATAAAAAAACACAAAGGAAGTGATTAAATGAAAATTTCTATGATCGTTCATGGTCGAGTTCAAGGTGTCGCGTTTCGTTATATGACAAAGATAGTCGCTGATGAGTTAGGGGTTTATGGAATTGTCCGTAATTTAGATGACGGTGGTGTTTACATCGAGGCGAACGGAGATAAATTAGCTGTTCAACAATTTATTGAAGAAGTAAAAAAATCACCTGCTCCGATGGGAAACGTAACAAACTACTCGATTGATTTTGAGCCAAGTTTTAAAGAGCATCATCAATTTAACGTTGTTTATTCTTAAATTATTTCTATAAAATAATTGAATTATAGCGAAAAATTCGATATAGTAATGCTTGTGTAGATTTATGAAGATTATAGTAAAGGAAGAAATAAATGAAAAATTTAAAACGTTGGATGATTGGTTCTGGACTGTTTGGATTATTAATCTTTTTATCCGGATGTGTAAAGACCGACTCAACAGGTGCTCCTACAGGCGAGGGATTCGTCTATAATGTATTAGTAAAACCCATGAGTCATTTGATTACCTTCTTTGCAGAGAATTGGGGATTAGGATTTGGTTGGTCAATTATCTTATTAACGATGATCGTTCGATTAATCATTTTACCACTTGGTTTAAGCCAAATGAAAAAATCAATGATTCAACAAGAAAAAATGGCAGCGATCAAACCGCATATGGATGTTATTAATGAACGTATGAAAACTGCCACATCACCAGAAGAAAAAATGGCAGCACAACAAGAACTACAACAATTTTATAAAGATAATGATATCAATATTATGGGAGGAATTGGGTGTCTACCCTTATTGATACAAATGCCAATTTTTACAGCACTATTCTTTGCTGCAAAAGTGACCCCTGGTATTTCTGAATCTGTGTTCTTTGGAATAAATTTAGGGAAACCTAGTTTAATTTTAGTGGCATTAGCTGGTATTAGTTACTTTTTACAAAGTTACATCAGTATGATTGGGATGAGTGATGAACAGAGAAAACAAATGCGAATGATGACGTATCTGTCTCCTCTTATGATTATTTTCTTCTCATTCAAAGCTCCTGCTGGTGTGACATTGTATTGGGTTATTGGTGGTATCTTTAGTTGCATCCAATCATTGATTACTAACCTATATCATAAACCAAAAGTAAAAAAAGAAATTGCTGAACATTTTGAAAAAAATCCAGTGAAAGTGGTTAAATCAGCTGTTAAGCCAACACCAAAAAAACAGAATACACCGAAAAATAAGATTACTACAAATAACAGTGGACGTAATCAAGGCAAACAAAATAAAAAATAAGACTAGAACTGATGAAAACTTCCTGTTTTTCATCAGTTTTTTTATACGTTACTCTATTAATGATCTTTTTCTTTAAATTATTAGTTGCAATGATACTTTTTAAATGATATACTTATAAATGGAATTTCGTTATGAACGTTTTAGTTGCCTTTCGTTACGATTAAGAAAGGAGAATGCTATATGACATTCAATAACACTACAATAGAGTACCGTGTAACTTTAGACACTGAGTTAAACTTATTTATCGTTTTTCTAAAAGATGATGAAACTAAAATGGCTACTGGTACTACTATTCAAAACGCAGTACATGAATTACAAAAAATTGCATAAGGAGTAACGACCTAATGGATGACACCAGTTCGTACTGAAGAGCATTTACCTTTTAATAACTATTAATGGTAAATGCTTATTTTATTGCATAAAAAGAGAGACAAATTTTATTTTCTCTATAAAAAAGAAAAAATAAAAACCACTATTCTAAGTGGTTTAACTAACTTAACTTCGACTATACCTATTCTTGTACACATAGGTTTCATCATCTACTGTCATCCCGTCCTCTTCTAGCGTTTTAATCAGAACGAGATGAGTATCCTCAAACCTATCCCTCACAACAACGGTATTTTTTAAAATCAATTCTACTTCACCAATAACATGTTTCTCGTGAACGGTAGGGTAATCAATAATCGAACCTATAGAAATTAATCCTTTAGACAAATTAAATCAATCCCTTCTTCTTTTATTATAGCACACTTTTAAAAAAGGAGTTTTTTATAAAAAAAGAAACCAAAAATAAGACTGCTAAACTCTGACATATCATTGATACATCAAGGTTTAAACAGTCTTATCTTATTATTGGAATGGAGGCGATGGAGTAACTATCCCTAAACCTCTAATTGATATTGATAGTTTTTATTATTATATATTTAAAATATTACACTTTTTTAAATGATTATTAAACATTATAAAATACTAACCGTATTCTATTAGCCTTCATTAACACAAAAAAATTAATATCATATAATGAAAAACAAACTAATATCTATCAAAAATCAAGATAGAACATCATTTAATATTATTCTTTTTACATTGTAAAACCTTTATGAATAATTTATCCTCCAATAGTAGTATATTTTTTGGGTAATTTTTCTATTAGCTTATCTATTTTATTTTGGAATTGTTTCATAGTCCCATACATTAAAATATTATAAAGAGACGTAAATTCTTTCTTGTCTTTATATAATCTTATTTTACTAACATTAGCTATGTAAAAATCGTAAGTTTCCGATAACTCTAATTCTAATTCTTTATTGGTCAGTTGAAGTTTTCTTTGAACATCAATAATTGAAGCTTTTATATAAGAAGTATCGATATTATATTTATGAATATTTATATAATCAGGATCAGAATTTCCCACTCCAGTTAATTCTAAAACTAAAGAAGCTAGTAAGCAATGTAAAGACTGATGTAGATTGTTTTGTGATTCATATATATCGGATTGATAGAGAAGATTACTACAGGCCGCACCATAATTTAACTCTATTAAATTTCCTCTAAAAGTTTTTTCTGAAACAAATATTGCGATTTCCTCATTAGCTTTTCCAGAATTCAGATAAGGTAATACTGTTAGAGGAGTAACTGTAAAATCTTTAGATCCATTTTTGTGTGTCCAAATAATTAGGTCGTATTTATCTACTATTCTTTGCCCTTTTTTAGTTAAATGCCATGATGGAGATAATCGATGAGCATACTCACTTTCAGATATATTATCTATAATTCTTTGTATAAGTTCACTCTTGTTACCAGACATTTTTAAATTATTTAGCTTTAAAATATTTTTTAAATCTATAACTTTTAGAGATATCAAAGATTCAGATGGAGTAGCTGTTCGAATAAAATTATGATGTTTTAATTTAGTAATCGATGTATTTGTATTTATATTATATGTTGCTGCAAAATATTGAGGTGGAAGACTACTTTGTTTTTTATTAGATAGCCACTCAATTAATAAAATTTCTCCAACTTTTAACCCATCTAATAAAAGTGAATCAGGATAATAATTATTTTGATTTATATAATTACTTTCTATATAGGAAGATATATTGTTAATATTTTCCTGTTTATTTTGAGTTTGTGATTCCTTTTTTTTAGAATTTTTTGTATTTCTTTTTTTAGGATTTATATTTTTTTCTTGATTCTAAAAAAGTAAATAAGAAAACTAATAATCATTATGAGTACAGAAATATGGGGTAAAGCTATAGCTAAAATAATCAATAAGATAATAACTACCCAAGTCATAAAATCGCTCCTTTTTAAATAAGAATATCAAAAAAGACACTAGCTTTATAGTGTCTTTTATAAGATTATTTTTAATAAATTCATTATTTCCTTTTTTTACATCATTAGTTTGTTTCATCATTTGAAACAAACTGATCTTACTATCAGAATGGAGGCGGCGGGAGTCGAACCCGCGTCCAAACATATTGCCACTTAAACATCTACGCTCATAGTTATCCTATTTGAGTTTCACTCAAGTCTCTGCCGAATAACAGGCCGTGACTTTCGCTAGTCTGGTAATCTCTTCTAAATTTTACAGACGGAAAAATTTAGCGTATCCCACTCAATTTGAGACCCTTACTTGAGCACATGGGCGATGCCAAGAGGATCTTTACCCGCTGTTTTTAGGCAGCTAAGGCAAAAGTATTGTTTTCGTTTTTAGCAGTTATATTTAACTGTAACGTTTTAACGTAGACGTAACCTACGAAGCGCAATTCAAGCTCAAACTATGCCTGTCGAATCCGTAACGCCCCCTTATTTATTAACTAAGCTAGTATAACATAACTTTACACTGTTTTCAATTATCCAACAACTAAAATTGAATCACTGTATTGAACAAAGAAACACAATGCTAATTGCTACACATAAAAACTAAGCCTTAAAGCAATCGACCTTTAAGACTTATGAATTTAGTCATGATTTATGTGGTTCATATGGTCAAATGTTTGTGATAAGATACTTTTCACGTGCTTATCATCCAAACAATACACCACACTTTTTCCCTCTTTACGTGATTTCACCAAATGATTTTCTCGTAACAATTTTAATTGATGAGAAACAGCAGATTGCTCCATATCTAAAAATTCAGTAATACTACTAACATTCATTTCTTTTTCAGATAGTGCTACAAGAATTTTTAAACGAGTAGAATCTCCGATTGTTTTAAAAAAACGACTTGTTTGTTGAATCGTTTGAGGATTTAATTCTTTCATATCGATAACTCCCCCTTAATCACGATATTTTGCTAGCTCTTCACCAAATCTATCCATTTTATTGTCAACAGCTTCTTGCGTTTCATCGACAGCACCAATATAAAACTTAATTTTTGGTTCCGTTCCAGAAGGTCTAATCGCAATCCAGCTACCATCTTCTAAAAAGAATTTTAGAACATTAGCATTTGGCAAATCTAGCAATTCTATTTTACCATCAGAAAGCATTCTTTTACCAACAGAATAATCTTCCGTGAAGTTTACTTTAATCCCACCAAATGAGGTTGGTAAGTTATTTCGAATGTCTTGCATCAAGCGAGTAATTTCTTTTAATCCTTCCATCCCTGATTTTGTTACTGAAATGGTTTTTTCTTTAAAATAACCAAATTCTTTGTAGATTTCTAATAAAGCATCATATAATGTTTGATTTTTTTCCATGTAGTAAGTCGCCATCTCTGCTAATAAAACCAATGCTTGAATCGCATCTTTATCACGGACAAATGGTTTGACTAAATAACCATAACTTTCTTCAAAACCAAACAGAAATTCATTTGATTGTGTTCTTTGGGCTTCTTTAATTTGTTCCGCAATAAATTTAAAACCAGTCAAAACATTTTTCATTTCAACGTCATATTTTTCACAAATACGTGTTGGTAATTCGCTCGAAACAATTGATTTTAAGACTAGACCGTTCTCAGGTAATTCTTGTTTCTCGTTTTTTTTAGTTAAAATATAATGAACCATTAAACTGGCTAATTGATTTCCAGTCAACACACGATACTCGCCATTTGGCAGTTTTACTGCTGCTCCCAATCGATCCGCATCTGGATCAGTGGCCACTAATAAGTCAGCTGATAATTCTTCACCCAAACGAATAGCATATTCAAAAGCAGATAATTCTTCTGGGTTAGGAGATGTTACAGTAGTAAAATTTGGATCCGCAATCGCTTGCTCTTCTACTAATGAAACATTTGTAAAGCCAATTTGTGATAAGGCACGCTCACCTAGCATTTTGCCTGTCCCATGAAGTGGAGTAAAGACCATATTTAATTTTGAACCGCTTCTATTAATTAATTCATCATCAATGGTAACAGTTAATATGTCTTTCAAATAACTATCGTCTACTTCTTTACCAATTATAGTGATAAAATCGTTTGACTGGCTATCATCAATGATTTCTATTTCAAGTGGATTTGCCACACTACGAACAAATTCAGTCACCTTATCGGCATCTTGTGGTGGCATTTGAGCCCCGTCTTCACCATACACTTTAAATCCATTATAATTGGCAGGATTATGACTGGCAGTAATCATAATTCCAGCTACACAGCCAAAATAACGTACAGCAAATGATAACTCAGGCGTCGGTCTTAAACTCTCAAATACATATGATTTGATGCCGTGACTAGCTAAAGTCTTAGCTGATTCCATCGCAAATTCAGGAGATTGATGTCTTGAATCATACGCAATCGCAACACCTCTTTTTTTTGCGTCTTCACCTAATGTACTAATAAATAATGCTAAACCGTTTGCTGCTTGTCGAACGGTATAAATGTTCATACGATTAATACCAACACCTAATATTCCTCGCATACCAGCTGTACCAAACTCTAGAGGAGCATAAAATGCCTCCTGTAATTCGTTTTCATTTTTCTCTAATTGATTTAAATTATCTTTTAAAGTTGTCTCTAACTCTCTAAATTGTTTCCATGTTGAATATGTTTCTTTCCAATCCATCATGTCACCTCATCATTATTTTCGTATTGTTATTATAGCACTATGTCCCTTGATTTACTAAAGATAAAAAGTCATCTCTTGCAATTTTTTATTTCAATACTCTTCTCTTTAATCAATTAGATGAAAAAGGGTCATCCTTTAGGAGTGATCTTAATACACTGTTCCTAAAAGTGACCTTAATTCAATAGATTAATTCGCTATAAAATATATTATTAACTGTAATAAAAAAATAACAAAGAAAAATCCTATGAAAAGTAGATGTTTTCGTTTTGTCATCACTAAATACCCTACATATTCACGAATAAATGCAGCCGGTAAATAATACAGTTTTGTCTTAGAACCTACACCTCTAGCCTGTACGCCCAAACGTGCTGCTATTTTTCCAGCACGCAATAAATGATAATTATTGGTTGCAATCACAACCTGTTTATCTTTAAAGTCACTAATGCCATCTCTTACCCCAGCAAGTTTTTCAGAGAACTTAATATTTTCCTGCGTATTTGTTGACTGTTCTTCCAAATAAACTGTTTTTACAATGACTGGTAATGAATCCAAATAGTCTTTCATCGCTTGTGCTTCTGATATTTTTTCATCTGAACCTTTACCCCCAGACAAAATAATCGTTGGTTCATGTCCATATTTTCTTTTTTGTCTAACATACAGCGCTATTCCCCGATCAATTCGACTAGCTAATAAAGGGGTCACACGCTCACCATCAATTAATCCAGCACCTAAAATAATGATATAATCTACTTTTTTGGTAATGGGAAAATAATTATATAAAATGGCTGTTGTCCCATACATAATAAACAAAAAAATAAGATAGGATAATGTTACAGTTAAAAAACCTAATAATGTTGTTATAAAAATGTTCCCTGAATAAAACGTAACAAATAATATTAATATCTGAACACCTAATAAACCTAAGGCAACAATCAAAGGGACCAAATTACTAAATGAGCGTCCCTCTCTTTTTAATAAAACTTTTTCGTTCCAAAATAATCCAACAATACTAGAACTTAATCCTAACACACTTAAAAATAAAATAACTAAGATAGCCGGAATTAAAAAGACAAGTGCAATATTTTCATTAACTTTATCCAATAATAGAATAAACGATAGATAGAGCATTCCTGAAGAGATTAAAAAGAAAAAGCCATTCCATAAACTAGTTGGTCTAAAATAATTCCAATATAAAAAACAGACTAGTGGAACTCCAACACAAATGACATAAAAAAATACGGTCATATTTAACAAGATAGACACTCCTTTCCACCATAAAATGGTAAATTAACTCACTATTTTACCATCTTTCATTTGTAAAATATGTGACGCTGTTTTGGTTAAAAATTCATTATCATGACTGATGACTAAAACAAATAAGCCATATGACTGAACTTTTTTCAATAATTGGCTAACAGAAACCATGTGACGATAGTCTAAGCCGCTTGTTGGCTCATCTAATATAATCCATTCTTTACCAGATAAAATAGCACTGGCTATAGCTACACGTTGTTTTTCACCACCAGACAAGTTTTGAGGGTGTAACTGTAATAAAGACCCTAAACTTAATTCCTCAACAACTTCATCAAACAACTCTTTTCTCTTCGATTGCACTAATAATTCTTTTTCTACAGTTTCAAAAAATAATTGCAAATTCACATCTTGCATAACAAGAAAACTACGATTAAGGCGTTCTTTAGCAGATAATGGTACACCATCAATTAAAAACTTGGATCTTTGACAATTATCAGATAACAATCCTGTTAACATTTGAACAAAAGTTGTTTTTCCAGAACCATTCTGACCGATTAATCCCGTGATATGTGACGTATCAAGCGATAAGTCGTCTATGCTAAGGATAGTATTTGAATGCTTATAATGAAAATTAAGATTCATTATATGAAGTTTAGAAGAATGAATTACTTCTTTAGAACAGTTATTTATTAATAATTCACTTGGCTCATTTAACGTACGCAAACCCATCTCTTTCTGAATAGTTGGAAAGAGTGAATAGAAGTCTTCAGAAGGTAAATTATAGCAAACCTTTCCCTTATTTAACACAATATATCTATCTGCTAAATGTGTTAAATAAAACAGACGATGTTCTGCAATAATTAATGTACAACCTTGTTGCTTTAAAATTGATAAATAAGATGATAGTTGTTTGATTGTTGAATAATCAAGATTGCTAGACGGTTCATCAAATAAAAACAAACGATGTGGTAGCATACAAGCTGATGCAAAGGCTATCCGCTGCTTTTGTCCGCCTGAGAGTTCCGTTACTTTTTTTCCTATCAACTCTCTCAAATTGAACAATTCTATAATGTCATCTATACGAGTCTCAATCTGATTAGCAGGTACTCCATAATTCTCCATTGAAAAAGCCAATTCACTAAATACAGAAGTAGTGAAAAACTGCGTTTTAGGGTTTTGAAATACTACCCCTATATCTTTTACATAGTGATTAAAATCTAATGGTGGTAAACTTGTTTCTAATACAGTTGCATCACCGGTTACTTCACCTTCGTACAATTCGGGGATTAAACCATTTAGTAGACTAATAAGCGAGCTTTTCCCACTGCCACTTTCTCCAGTTAATACAACTACTTCACCAGTAGTGATTGATAACTGAATGTCTTTTAACACAGTTTTATCATCTCTTAAGAGGTTAACATGGTCAAAATGAATCATAATATAACACCTCCCTCAATTAATAACAATACCAATAAACTTGCCAGTAGTAAATAGTCTTGAACCTTTAATCTAATCGAGATAACACTCGTATGCTGGCCTTCATATCCCAAACCACGCACAAGTGCTGTAGCAGATAATTCTTGAGCTGTATAATCAACTTGCTTTAAAATTGGAACTAAAAAATATTCCATTGTTTGAATAGGATGTTTAACCACTTGAGAAAAAGATAAATAAATCCCTCTAAATTTCATAGCCTGTCTAATTGATTTAAAATCATGACGTAGTGTCGGAAAAAAACGACAAATGACAATAAAAGGAATAATTAAAAAGTTCGGCATATGCCATTTTTTCATAGCAGCTACCCACTCACCTACAGAGGTATTTTGTGTTGCAAACATTCCTGCGGCAACTGGTGGAAGCAAACTTTTATAGACAACTAAAATAAATGAGATTATAGCGGATAATACTCCTGTAATCTCATGAAAGAACTGTGTTGTGAGAAAAACTAATGCAATATAACTCATAAATATGACCATCGCTTTTTTTATCGAACCACTCAAACACAATAAACAGGTCATAAATACCATAAAAATAAGTTCCATTGATGGATTGGCTCGTGACATTAAGATTAAACTGGCAAAAATAACGGTCACTAATTTACTTCTTGGATCAAATATAATATATCTATTATTTTTCAAAACCAATCCACCTCTAACTTATTTATTTTGCAAAATGTTTATTATAAATAATCTGCCCAATTTTAAGTCCCACAAAACTTGTAATCACGACTAATATCATTGATACAAAAAAACTAGCAGTACTAACTCCCTCAAAAACGCTATTAACATAAGTCATATCTTTTCCTTTAGCTAATAAAGAATCTATATAAGCATCTCTCATAAACCAAAGTGGTAAAATAGGACCAGTCAAACCAAAACTAAAAATAGTATAACTCAACATTATTTTGGGTTTATCTGCTATTTTTGTTTTAGTTTGAACAAAGTCAGCTAACAAAGGAAATAAAAAACTAGGTAAGAACGCTAACGGAAAGTATCCAAAAGCAAAAAAGAAAACAGCCATAACAGACCCAACAATAGTAATTGCACCAAATTTTGGTATTTTATTTACCACAATAAGGTATATTGTGCCAGAAATAAGTGCTGACATGCTCGGAACAAGCAAACTATGAAAAACCGGCACGGTAAAACGCATCAACATCGTGGCAATAAATACTGTAAAAAAATAGACTGTTGCATACACACCTATAGAAATCAAATCTTGAACTTTTAACTTTTTCATAACATAAAAACTCCCTAAAAATTTTTTTAACTTAGTCATTATAACATAGTTAAAAATTATGAGACATTTTTTCACTAAAAAATTCACAGAGCTTTTCTTAAAATAACAAACTATTCCAATCTTTACATGAGATGATTATCATATAATTTATCATTCTTTAAATTAATAATAATCTGTAATTCTTCCATATAATGCTCATATTTTAATAACAAGCCACTAACTTTTTTAATATATAAAACGAAACAAAAAAGCAACGACGAAAGGTTATCATCGTTGCTTTGGCTACTATTTTTGTCTATCATCAATTGCTTCAGTTACATCATATGCAATATCATCAGCACTTAACACAATATCATCTTCTATAATAGGGTTTACAGTGGACTTTAGTTTATCAGAATTAGTTTGAAAACCTTCACTCAACGTTTGTGTTTGATTTTTAAAATTATCTAATAACTCAGAAGAATCATCTTTCAATTGGGAAATCTGTTCTCCTACCCAAGGGTATTCAGCAGTTTTTTCTTTTGCTAACTCTCCTAATTCAACCCCTTTTTCTTGAGCTAAATCAACTAATTCACTTGCTTTACCATCAGATAAGTCATCTAATTGTTCTATTAAATCTTTTCTCAATTTTTTTCCACTGGTTGGTGCTAATAAAAGAGCTGCTGTTGCTGCTGCTACTCCTCCAATAACTGCACCTGCTAAAAAGCCACTTGATTTTTTGGACATGCTATTTCCTCCTAATATTATTCTATTTATTTTTCTTAAACAAGTGAGAAGCTGTTTGTGCTGCCTTTCCCACAACTGTTGCAGTAGCTGCTGTCTTACTTGCTTCCCCTACTTTTGATAATATTGTTTTGCTTGAACTGTTTAATTCTGATACGCTTTCACTTAAATCAGCTACTGCATGAAATAGTGGATCAATTGTTTCTACTTTTTGCGTCACATCAGATAGTAAATCATTTCCAATGACTAATAAATCCTCACTTTGTTTTAACAGTATATCAACATCTTGTGTTAAAACTGTGACAGTTTTGTCCGCCTCATCTAAAATTCCATTAACTTTTTCCATTGATTTGGTTATATTTTTATTTAATTGCAATAAAAAAATGACTAGCACTACTACTAATACTGCAAACGCTACAGCTGCTATTATAGCGGCTACTTCGGTCCCTGTCATATAAAACATCTCCTACCTCTCTTGTAAATTACTAACAATAGAATACCATTATCTACTTGATTTCACAACAATTTATACATTATTATAGTAAGTAATGCTTGATATGAAAGGAGTGTTTATTTTGCAAGAAACAACAACAAGTTCTCAGACACCAGAAGTACTAAATGAGGCTGCAAAAAATGTGAGAGGGATCAATCATTTTTTGAATCAACTTGACTGGAATAAAATAATTGCTTCGGTTATTAATAAGGCTATCTTAATTTTAATCGTTTTACTATTACTGACGATTATTCGTAAAATCTTATTTAAAGTGATTGATAAATCATTTAAGAATAACAATAAAAAGAAAGATAATTTTAGCGAAAATAGAATGCATACGTTAAGAACCTTATCCCGCAATGCAGTACAGTATAGTTTATTTTTCATAGGTATCTATTCATTCTTGACCATTATAGGTGTCCCTGTTGGATCATTAATAGCTGGGGCTGGAATTGCC
This sequence comes from Vagococcus sp. CY52-2, assembly GCF_022655055.1. NCBI lineage: Bacteria > Bacillati > Bacillota > Bacilli > Lactobacillales > Enterococcaceae > Vagococcus > Vagococcus changpingensis. The sequence continues at coordinate 1,171,493 of NZ_CP093384.1, forward strand.
GGTATCGCTATTGGTCTTGGAGCACAAGGGTTTATTAATGATGTATTAACAGGATTTTTTATTATTTATGAACGTCAATTAGATGTAGGTGATCATGTTGTAATTGATGATATTGAAGGAATTGTCAATGATATTGGACTACGCACTACTCGTATTAAAAGTTTTAATGGGACAATGAACTATATACCTAATCGCCAAATCCTTATTGTTAGTAACTTATCTAGAGGCAATCAATTAGTTGTAGTAGATATCAGAGTTAACCCAACCGATGATATTGATCAAATAATGGCTATTATGAAATCAATTAATGAAGAACAAATTATTAATTTAACCGATATCCGTTCTGAGCCTAACCTTGTTGGATTAGTTGATTTAGGTAATGGTTATTTCGCTATTCGTTCAACTGTTTATGCTATTAGTGGGTCTCAATTTGGAGTCAAAACACAAATGATGACGGCTTACATTGAAGCTTTAACAAAAGCAGGCATAAAACTTCCTTCTACACCGCTTAACCTTAAACTATAACATAGTGATAGAGTCTTCTACTATTAGGTAGGAGACTCTACCATTATTAATCTTGCGATATAAAATAATCAGTCATCAGTGTTACGCCCTTTATTAAAGCAGACTCATGAGGATTAAATGATGGATGGTGTAGTCCATATTGGCTGTCCACTCCAAGCCAAAACATTGTCCCTGGTATTTGCTTTAATAAATAACCAAAATCTTCAGCCGTCATCAATGGAGTGGCTGCTTCAAATAGAATATTTTGTTGTTCATTAAAAAAATCAATTAATTTTTTTGTCGTAAAGTAATTGTTTACAACTGGAACATATCCAAGCTGATCAAAATTAATATCGACTTTACACTGATAGGAAATCTCAATACCTTTTGCAATATCTTTTACACGCTGAACAACTAAATCAGTCATCTCATGTGTCAATGTTCGAATCGTTCCAGTTAAATCAGCTGACCCAGGTAAAACATTGCTCGCAACACCAGCATTGAGTTGCCCAAAGGTAATAACAGCTGATTCCATTGGATTAACATTTCGACTCACAATAGTTTGAATTTGTTGAACAAACGATGACACTGCAACAATCATATCATTTCCTTCATGAGGTAATGCTGCGTGGCTTTCTTTTCCGTAAAAACGAGCACTAAACCCACAATCTCCAGCAAACAATGTTCCCACACACGTTGAAACACTTCCTACTGGTAATGTTGGGCTCACGTGTAATCCATAGATTTCATCAATCATTGCTACATCTAAAAAATGATTATCTGTATATATTTTAGCACCACTTTTATTTTCTTCAGCTGGTTGAAAAAAGAAAACCACATCATTATTTAATTGGGCATTCACCACATTTTTTAATAATCCTAAGGCAATGGTCATATGGAAATCATGACCGCATGCATGCATAACGCCTTCATGTGTTGATTGAAATGCTAAATCAGTGTTTTCTAATATTGGTAATGCATCCATATCTGTACGCCAAGCAATCGTCTTTGATGGGTTTCTCCCCTTAACAATCACTATAATAGCAGTATCTTGTACTTTAATAATCAATCTATCTTGAGGTAATGCATAGATGTTTTCTAGTAAATAGGTCGAAGTTTTTTCTTCTTCCAGGCCAATTTCTGGTATTTGATGTAACTTTCTTCTAATTCGAATCAACTCATCTTCTGAAATACGTTCCATATATGTCCCCCTTACTTATTTCATCATCACGTTATATTCCGTTTCTAATTCATGTGCCAAATGATTAACAGCTTTTAATATTTCTTTTCTCGTAATGATCCCCATAAATTGATTGTCTTTATTCACAACAGGAATAAAATTATTATTAACTAATAAATGAAGTGTTTTTTCTAAATCTATCGGTAATTGTGCAGGTGAAACATTGGTATCCATTACATCAGATACTTTTTTACCAGACAAATTTTGTGGTTCAAAATCTTCTATCCCAAACATTTGATCAACTACTTGGGACAAAGAAACCAAACCTACTAATTGTTCTTCTTTATTTAAAACTGGTACTCGAGAATACCCTATTTTCGTTAAAACAAGTAGAGCATGTTCAAGTGAATTTATTTCATTTAATGTCGCCACATTTTCTGCGGATATTAAAAAATCTGCTTCATTTTCTAACAATAATTTTTTTACGGTCGATCCAATCATATCATTTCCTCCATACACCTTAAATCACTAATCCATTAAAAAGAAATGGGTTAATTCTTTTTGTAATTCATGTCTTTCATTATAATATTCAACTAAATATCCATCTGATTGATGTGTAATGATAGCATATGTCTTTAAATAGCTATACTTACCCCGTGGTTGAGAAATACTACCTGGGTTTAATAACAAAATATCATCGACCATGTCCACAAATAACTGATGTGTATGTCCATATAATACGATGTTTGCCTGTACTTCTTCAGCCTGATAGAGTAATTTATCAAATGTCATATTCACGTTAAATAAGTGCCCATGTGTTAATAAAACTTTATCCTCTGATGTCTCTATAACTTCAACAGTATCGTATTCCTGATAATAGTCACAATTTCCACGCACAACATGAAACGTTGACCAAATATCGTCCTTAGGAGATAATTCCGAGTCCCCACAATGAAAAAAATAATCCACATCATTTAACCATTTTGCTTTTATATCTTCTAAATAAGATACCACACCATGATTATCACTCACAATTAAATATTTCATTTACTTTTCTCTCCTAACCAAGTATCTATTTTTTTATCCAATTCATGTAAAGCCTTTGCTCGATGACTAATCTTGTTTTTTTCATCTGCCGTCATTTCTGCTAAGGTTTTATCTGTTTCTGGAATAATAAATAATGGATCATAACCAAACCCATTATTTCCACGTGGAATACGCCCAATCATACCTGATAATTCGCCTGATACCACCAAACTTTCTTTTCCTGGTTCAGCAAGTACTAGCGTACAATGAAACTGTGCTGTACGTTCATTCATTGGTATATCAGTTAATTCATGTAATAACTTAGCATTATTCGCTGCATCACTTTTTCTCTCCCCTGCATATCTTGCTGAATAAACGCCTGGTTGTCCACCCAACGCATCTACTTTTAAACCAGAATCATCTGCTAAAACCAAGCAATGTAACTCTTTAGCAATCCCTTCTGCTTTTAGTCGAGCATTTTCTTCAAATGTTTTTCCTGTTTCTTCAATATCTGCCATTTCTGGATAATCAAGTAATGTTTTAATCTCGTATCCTCTTGATTTAAATAAGTCAACAAACTCTTTTGCTTTTCCTTCATTTCTTGTCGCAATTAATAAATGATTGTTCAAAACAGGTGCTTCTTGTTTTTTCGCAACATTTCTTAACGCTAACGCATTTTTTTGCAAGCGAATAAGTTCTGTCACGCTTTTTTCAGCATAATCTAATAATTGATTCAACTCTCCTCTTGTAAAGGTTGCCTCTTCACCTGTCCCTTGAATCTCAATTAATTCTAATTTTTCTGTCATCACAACATTACAATCAACTTGAGCTGCTGAATCTTCTTCGTAATCTAAATCTGTGATTACTTCTCCGTAGTGATTTAACCCCACACTAATCGCAGCCAAGTAAGATGTAATTGGATTTTCTGTTAATTCTCCGCTTTCTACTAAAGTGTCTACTGCCATTTTTAAGGCTAAAAATGCACCCGTAATACTAGCTGTTCTAGTACCTCCATCTGCTTGAATCACATCGCAATCAATTACAATCGAGCGTTCACCTAATTTTTTCAAATCAATCACCGAACGTAGTGATCGACCAATCAATCGTTGTATTTCCATTGTACGACCTGTTAGTTTACCCTTGCTACTTTCCCGTCTATTTCGAGTATGCGTTGCTCGTGGTAACATACTATATTCGGCCGTTACCCATCCTGTTCCTGTCTCTCTTAAAAATGGAGGAACAGAGTTTTCTATCGTTGCATTAACAATAACCTTTGTATTTCCAAAACTAACTAAAACTGACCCTTCAGGATAATCTAAATAGTCTAATACAAAAGATACTTTTCTCATTTCATTATTTTTTCGTTTATCATGTCTCATTTTCTAATCTCCCATACGTGTAATATCTACATGTTCTACTATTATGTTTTCTAATGACAACCAATCAGAACTGATTTTTTCAAAGTTTCGAACCGATCCTGTTGTGTAAAATTGGTGATCTTTTAATGTTGTATCTGGTAGGGCTGCTATTTCATAATAATCAAGTAACACACTCACTTCAGTAATTGTTTCAGCTCCTGAATCAATTAATTTAACCTTTTTTCCCATGACATCTTTAATAAATGGTTTTAATAATGGGTAATGAGTACATCCCATTACTAACGTATCGATGTCTGATGTCTTAAAATACTCCAACGTTTCAGCTACAACTTTTTTAGCGATAGTTGATTGATACTCATGACTTTCTACAATAGGAACAAATTTTGGGCAAGCAAGCCCTAATACATTAACATTTAATGACTTACGTTTTATTTCTTTGGTATATTCTTCACTATTTATCGTTCCAACCGTTCCGATGACACCAATACGTCCATTATGCGTTTCTCGTAAAGCAGCTCGAGATCCTGGGACTATTACCCCTACAACAGGAATATCTAATGACTCTTTAATTTCTTCCAAAGCGACAGCAGTTGCAGTATTACATGCAATCACAATCATTTTGACATTCTTTTTTAATAAAAAGTGAACCATATCCCATGTGAATTCCTTAATTTGTTCAACTGGACGTGGTCCATATGGACATCTAGCAGTATCTCCAATGTAATACAGTGTCTCATTTGGTAGTTGTTTTAATGCTTCTCTTACAACTGTTAATCCTCCTACACCAGAATCCAAAAAACCGATTGGCTGATTGTTCATGACGTCTACCTCATTCTTTATATAATTCATCCAACCTCTATTTTCTCTTTATTTCATTGATAATTCAAGTTAAAGCGTTAAATTTTAATGCTTTATTATATCTTGTCTTATTAACGCAAAAGAGTAACAGTTTCCTGTTACTCTTAACAAATTATAGTGTTAAACTTGGTTTAGCATTTAAATGCCAATCAGAAACATGCTGTTTTTGATACTCCACAAATCCAGCTGCTCCAATCATTGCTGCGTTGTCTCCACATAAACTAATTGGTGGCACAACTAGTGTCACATTTGGTAATTCTTTTGCTAATTCAATTTTCAAGGTATCTCTAAGCCCCTTGTTAGCAGCGACACCACCTGCGACAATTAATTGCTTCACATCATACACTTTACAAGCTCTTATAGTTTTATCGACTAAAACATCAATCACACTTTGCTGAAAACTTGCTGCTAAATCAACATCACAAAGTACTTCGTCACGTTGTTTGGCATTGTGCACCAGGTTAATCACTGAACTTTTTAGTCCACTAAAACTAAAATCAAAATTATCTTCTTTTATCATGCCTCTTGGGAAATGATAATTATCCTGACCTTTGTGAGCTAGTTCGTCAATTTCTTTTCCACTAGGATAGGTTAATCCTAATACTCTACCTACTTTATCATAAGCTTCTCCTGCTGCATCATCTCGTGTTTCACCAATGACTTCAAATTCACCATGTTCAGTCATATACACAAGTTCAGTGTGTCCACCACTTACAAGTAATGCCATTAAAGGAAATGTCATCTCTTCCACAAAGCGAGCTGCATAGATGTGACCAGCCATATGATTAACGGGAATAAGTGGTAAATCATTTGCCCATGCAAATGATTTTGCTGCAGTAATCCCAATCAATAAAGACCCTACTAATCCAGGTCCATAAGTTACTGCAACAGCCGACAAATCAGAAACTGTGATATTAGCTTCATCTATAGCTAATGACATACACTGTATAATTTGTTCTACATGATGACGACTAGCGACTTCTGGAACCACTCCACCAAATCGCTTGTGGCTATTTATTTGAGATGCAACAATATTAGATAAAATATCATTGCCATTTTTAACAACAGCAACGCTTGTTTCATCACAACTACTTTCTATTGCAATAATATATATTTCTTTTTTTTCCATTTTTTCACTTCCTAAATCTCTAACTGCATTATTTTCGCATCATCACTTGGGTGTTTGTAATAATTTTTTCGTATTCCTAACTCTTTAAAACCGTGTTTATCATAAAAAGAAATTGCTTCTATATTTTTGACTCTCACTTCTAAAAATAAGTGTGACACTTTTTTCTGTTTTAATCGTTGACACATATCTTTCAACAATTGTGTTGCAATTCCTCGATGTTTATAACTAGGGATAACACCTATCAATAATAATTCAGCTTCATCCAATACTCTTTGACAAATGATGTACCCTATCATTTCATCATCTTCACAATGGTAAATGATTTCAGTATTTGCTTGCATAAGTTGTGATTCAAACTGTGATTCAGTCCATGGGCTGCCATGTTCAAAAATAGTATCACTTACTTTTTTTAACTGCCTAGCCAAATTTTTATTATTCATAACTCACGTCCTAAAGTCTTAAAGACATTTCAATTGCATCTTCATTCGAAGAAATATAATAATTTTCTTTCACACCAATTTGTTTAAATCCAAATACTCGATATACTGAAATGGCTTGATGGTTAGATGCTCTTACTTCTAAACTCATGGTTAAACAATTCATTTTAACTGCTTCTTTTCTTAATTGATGAAGAATCTGCGTTCCAATACCTTGTAATTGGTAATTTTTCAATACAGCAATATTCGTAACATGAGCATCATCACACTCTATCCGAATACCACCAAATCCGACTAATTCATGATTTAATTGTGCTTTGATGTACCGACCATACTTTTTTTTACTTAGTTCCATCCACAAAATAGCCGTACTCCAAGGAGACTCACCATCGTAAACATTTTTTAATAATTGATGAAACGCCATAATGTCAGTTATTTTGGCTATTTGAAATTCCAAATCCGCTTCAATCATAACATCACCCCTCATTGATTAACTTAAACGTTCAACGTAAGACTGTGTTTCAACTTCCCCATACTGTTTTTTTAACCATTCTTCTTCTGCTTCAACTTTTTTCAAATAAGTTGGAACAAAGACATCGATATCTGTTATTTCTTCCATAAGATATTCTAATTCCAACATAACAGCTGGATTAGAAGGTTGAATGATTAACTCGATTTCTGCTTCAAGGGAAAATGTTTCAAATAAACTTTGTAATTTACCAAAATCTTCTCCGATAAAAACAATCGATTCTCCATAACTTAGTAAGATTTTAGTCCACTCTTCAAATGATATATATTGATCTTCAATAACATTCATTAATTTAGAGCCGTCATATTTATAAGCACCTGTATATAAAAAGCCTCGCCTAGCATCCATAAATGGCACAATTAATTTAGTTGTTTGTTGAATATTTTTTGCTAAACAAGCAAGTGAAGATATAGCATATAAAGAGGCATCCAAGCTCCAACTTAATGTTTTAGCTGTTGTCACACCAATTCTTAACCCCGTATAGGAACCTGGCCCTTTTGCCACAATTATTTTAGTGATATCTGTCGGTGCTAACCGACTTTCACGAACACAAAAATCAATCGCTGGCATCAATGTTTCACTATGATTTTTACTTGCTTGACTGTAATAAGACGAGATGAGATTCTGTTCTTCTCCAAGTACGACACCTAGCGCTTTATTTGATGTATCAATACCTAGTACTGTCATAATTATACCAATCCTTTTTCTATTTTTCTGTTTCATTGTAGCATAAAAGACTACCTTCTTGTGTTATTTAGAAATAAAAAAGAAAAAGAGTCTTCTTACTTGTTTTGATAATAAGAAGATTAGATAAGGATTCAACTAACCAAAGCAGTCAAAATGATATGTATCGATTCATTCATATAACTATTAAACTTCCAGTATGATTGATATCTTTTAGGCAACATGATAATACATGTTTTTACATTATAGTTTGGCTTCATAAAAGTTAAATCATTACCTTTAAAATATACAATAAAAATAGAATAGGAGTACTTTATGTTAAATTACTATAAACAATTGGCCAAGAACCATCCATATTGGCATGTCATTTTTATTTTAAGTATCGCTAGTCTAGTTGGAATACTAATTGAGTATTTAATTAATAAAAATTTTATTGGTTCAGGTATATATGCTAGTGTTCTTTTAGGAATAATTGAAATAGCCAGAGTTAAAAAAAAAAGCATCATCACAATTGGTAATTAAACTCTCTCAACATAAAAAAAACCCCTCGATATTAAAAATAATCGAGGGGTTAACACTATATGAAATAACGTCATAATATTACTCTGCAAGTAATGTAATATCAACATTTCCTTTAATTGCCTTTGTATAAGGACAAATGGTTTCAGTTTCCTTTAGATATTTCATTGTATCATCTTTAGATAAACCGTCTATTTTACCAATTAAAGTGACTTCAAGATGTAAACTGTGTTCATCAGGTAAATCACCAAGTAACGTAACTTCTGCTCTAATTTCACGATGATGATCAGCTAACCCATCACGCTTCAAAGGAAATTCTAATGCACCATTAAAACAAGCAGAGATACCTGCTGCAAATAATTCTTCTGGATTAGTATAACCTTCCTTTTTTTGTCCGCTAGTTTTTAAATCTAAAAATCCAGTTATAGATTTACTTTCTCCTTCACGGCCTCCACTATTTACTACAGTTGAAATTGACATTTTTTTTGACATACCTATTCCTCCTATCTATTAATCAATTTTACAAAAAAGTTGTATTATTTTCAAATAATCGAACTGAACTATAGGATAATAATCATCACTATAAATATTGAGATTTACAAACTGATACCTTTTAATTTAATACAATACTATATAACTATATAAAATTTAACTCATTTATACTGTCTATCTCCGTTTATTATCTCTTTTAATTTTATGATTATTATTTTAAAATAAGAATAAAGAAATATTAAAAAACTAACAATTTGAATAACTAATATCACCCCCAAATAATCAGTTGTTTACTATCTGCTCCTAATAAGTTTTGCCACATTATAGTAATAGAAAATAACAAAATACCTACTAAAAGAATATAAAAAGAATGTTTATATTTTTTCATATAATTCTCCTTTTCTAATTGTAATAATATAATGTTTAAATATAACTATATTAATATCGAACATCAATATATTTGGTAACCAATAAAAATAGAAAAATTAAATAAAAGATATGTATAAAGTCATTAATAACTATAAATTACTACTAAATAAAAATAGTATATATGAATGTAAAATAAAATATGCTGAAAAAATAAAAATTATTATAATTTAAATAGAGCTCTTTTTAACATACATATTAATTAATATAAACTAAAATTAGACTATAAATTACCAATAAAGTATCGGAAATTTATAGTCTAAACTTGTTTTTTATTATTATCCCATTTTTCAGAACAATATTGTACCTAATTATATTATCAAGCTTTCTCTTTAATTTAACCTATTTTAAATGGATAAGCCAAATAAGTAAGACAGTAATAGAACAATAGCTCCCATAATATTATTCATAAAGTGTACTAACATAGAATCAATAATTCGACCACGTGAACTATATGCCCAATACATCAAAGCACCTAAAGAGGCATACATCCCGAAAGAAATAATATTTGAAGATAAATGAACGCTGGAGAACACTAGAGAGGTCACAATCATTGGAACCCAGACAGGCATTTTTGGAAACAGTAATGTCGTTGGTAACCCACGAAAAATTAGTTCTTCTAGAATAGGAGCTTTAATAGCTATGGTAATAGTCATAATCAACACATAATAAATCGATTCATCTTGAGAAAATAATGCCGCAATCGCTTCATCATTAGCACTTGAACCAGTTCCATAAAATTGTTGCATTAAACCAGTTCCAACAATAGCTATCACACGTCCTAATAAAAAGATTTTAAACGCACGCCATATGTCTTTTCCTGTAACACTTGTATCAATATCATGTGATTTTTTTTTATAGTATCTCCAAATAAACCATATCACACCAACCAATACAATTAACCAACACATAAACAAAATAAAACTCACACCATTTTGTTTTTTATTAAAAATAGGTTGAAACAGGGTTAACAATACTGAAGGAAACTCACTCACTATCAACATACCTAAAATAATAAAAATACCAATAATAAATAATGCGATTTTTTTACCTATAGAAACTTCTTCTTTCAATACTTAACCTCCAATTCATTGCTTAATATTTCCATTGTACATAACCAATTATCTCGTGATTTTTCAAAAATTTCTTCATTTAATGTAATAATAAATTGGTAGCCTGTATCTATTTTTAATAAATCATAAGTAAAATCTGTACTAAATAATCCTTTTTTTAAAGAAACTGTTAGAGAAAAAATATAACTAAAAATCAGCCATAAATCCTTAGCTTTCTTTACTTGAATAACCAACTCATTATTTTTTAGACTGTTATAAGATAGCAAAGAATCTTTAAAAAATGGCAGAGTTTGATGACAAGTCATTTTTCTATTTTTTTGAGGTCTTCTTCCAATCAAATAACTATGTCCTTTAAATGAATTTTCACTACAATACTGTAATTCATATTGTGGATATAAATCAACGATTCCTGTCATTCTATCCAACAAATAACTATTCATTAATAAATATGTGTGAGCCTCTGTAAAAAATATTCCTTCTTCGATTTCTTTTTTTGTTGGGTTTAATTGATATCCCCAACTGTCATTAGCTAAATTTAACCGAATAAATCGTCTAGTCTTTTTTAAATAATCTGAGTGATGAACAAATACTCCTTCATTACAAAAACAGATGGGACAAATTCCTTCTTCCTCATTATCATAATCTTCATGTGTTTCACCTGTTAGATAACCATTCACTTGATTCAACCAATAAAAATAATTTGTTGCCTCAACTGCAGAGGTTTCAAATTTTTTAGCAAACATAGCATTCACGACAGATGGTGGTGGTGTTAAAATATCCATCAAACTTTGTGATAAAAACTCAATATCTTTATCAGTTTGATAACAATCTGGCTTATTTTTCTTAGCAATTTTTACTAGAGAGTGACACAATTCCTCTGTTGAAAGATTAGAAATTTGATTTCTGGTATCGACTATTTCTCCACACCCAATCATTTCAGCTATCTTATTTTGAAGATAAACTCGATCTAGTCGCATCCAGCCACCGGATTCAATCGCTAAACTAACAAAATCATAAACTACCTGAGAGTCTTTCATAATGATTCTCCTTTATTAAATTGACTAACCAATATTATAAACTATTTTTACAAAAAAAACCTGTTTTTTCAAAGAATTTCCTCTTTAAAAACAACAGATTTTTCTCATTATAATTTACTAGCCGCTTCTTCATCTACAATAATAGTCACATCAGGATGAACTTGTAAAGCACTTGCAGGGACTAATTCAGATACAGGTCCTTTAACCGTTTCATAAATAGCTTGAGCTTTTTTTGGTCCATAAGCTAATAAAATAATTTTATCTGCCATCATAATAGACCCAATTCCCATTGAATACGCTTTTGTTGGAACTTCTGAAATATCAGAAAAATTTCGACTATTTGCTTCAATCGTTGATTCCGTTAGATTAACTTCACTTGTTTTACCATCAAAAGAAGATCCTGGCTCATTAAATCCAATATGTCCATTTTCGCCAATTCCTAAAATTTGAATATCAATTGGATGTGCTTCTAAAATTTCATCATAGCGTTTGCATTCTTCCTTCGCATTTTTTGCCATGCCGTTTGGTAAAAATGTTTCTTTAAATGGTTTTTCATTAAATAAATGTTCTTTCATAAAATAATGATAGCTTTGTGGATTGTCTGCTTTAAGTCCGACATATTCATCCAAGTTAACAGACGTCATATTGCTAAAATCAACATCACTTTCTATCATTTCTTTATATAATGCCTCAGGAGTACTTCCAGTTGCTAAACCTAGCGTTTTAATTCCATTAGCCATTCCATCTTTAATCATATCAAAAGCAACTATTGCACCTTCAAATTGGTCTTTTACTTTAATGATTTTCATAATAAATCCCTCCATCATTGGTATAGTCCAATTATACTCTTATCTGTTTCTTTTTTCAAGAAAGAGTTTTTTTTCCATGATTTAACTAGCTATTGCCCACTAAAGATATACCACCAGCAATCATTTTTTAAGACGCTATTTTTCTTTAAATACTAAATATTAAATGAATATTGTTCATTTATACATACAATAAGTCACAAAGTAAAATAATCAAACAGTCACATTAGACTTTAATCCTTGAAAAATTATCCGAGTTCATCAATTTTTTTTATCTTCTAATCAAATAGTAGTACATATTATTTGATACACCCAATACAACTCGATACTATAATATAAATTAAATGTAAAAAAACATCACCTTACTTTTTAAAAAGTAAGATAATGCCTCTTTTAATAACTATAATGATTCTCACCATCAGCATATTTCATAGCTTGTTTTTGAACTAGCTCAATATATATATCTTCTGCTTCTTCAATACTTGTACAATTAATCGTAATTTTCTTCCCATTTTTTTCCAATCGATCCTGAACTAATTTTAGTGCCACATTTTGATTTAATTTTTTGGATGTTTCTTGATAATCTTTTTTCATTATTTATCAGCCTTTCTTTTATTAATCACGGACAATTAATTATGTATCAAATATATTTTAACTCTTAACTACTGAACAGTTATAATAAAACTATAAAATATTAACGATTAATAAATGAAGAATTAAAAACAATAAAAAAAACAAAATGCTTAATATTAACATTCTGTTTTTTATTTCTATAATTCTAAGCAATAAATTGAATACTACTTTCAATCGCCGATAAATTTTCACGATAAATGGTTAGCTCTTGACGATTCATTTTCCCTTTTTCAAATTCTTTCTGAATGTAATCTCGTTCTAATTGTATCGCGTAATCTAACCACTCATCCAGTGTATCTTCACTCATATCAATGACTGTTTGATCTCTATCCTCGTATCGCGTCAAATAAAAATCGATTAGTTCAGGTGGAAATTCAGTTGTATCTAATTGATTAAGCATTCTTATCACATAATTTCGATTACTTTCTTTTAATTTAATTTTTAACTCTTTTTTTCTATCAAAACTAGTTAAGCGAGTTCCTAAGAATTTCAAATGTGTTCCTATAATATTTTTGTAAAACGAATTTTTACTATACTCAGGTTTATGAGTTAATCGAAATAGGCGTCTATCTAATACTTCTAACCGTCTAAAAACCATTTGTAAACTGACTTCACCAGACTCAACTAATTCTAATGTATCTTTTAATTGCCAAACTAAAACCAATTCCATCAACTCTTTATTTTTTTCACTAAACTCATCATGATTCACTAATGATACAATTCTCTCGTTGTACAGTTGAATCACTTTACGAATCGCTGAAGTATTTTGTTCGGTTTGTTTACGTTTGAGCTGTTCAGTAACGCGACGTAATATTTGAACTTCTATTTCTGTATTGGTTTCAATAGATTCTTCTTTTTTATCTGCTAATAATGGCATAGCAAAATTGGCTAGAAGCAGTGTCACAATAATGACTCCTGCTGCTATACTAATCAATAGTTCACGCTCAATAAATATGTCACCCGTGCTTAATACTGTTGGTAAACTAAGGGCACTGACTAACGTAATTGTCCCACGAACACCTGAGACTGTATAAAGTAATGATTTTTTTATATCGTGTTTTCCTTTAAATCCATCAAAGTTATTACAAACAAGAACACATAAAAAACGAATCCCTAATAATACAGTTGTAACGATTAAAACATAACCTAAAATGGTCCAGTTGTTAATTTGATTGGTTTTCCAAACATAATGAGCTAAATCGGGAAGTTGTGTCCCTAATAACACGAAAACCAAGCCATTTAAGCTAAAACTATAAATAGACCACGTACTTTTTGACAAAATATTAAGTTGAGCCACTTCAGGATTTATTTTTTTGTAATTCCATGAGTAAATTAGCCCCGCACTTACGACCGCTAAAATACCATTCACACCAAGTGTCTCTGCCATTAAAAAAACTATAAATGGTAAAAGCAGTTCAAATAAAATGTATGATACATTATTTTCAATACCAAGTGATTTCATCCAGCGTATAAACCATAAACCTAATAACCCTGATACCACACCAATCAAAACACCACCTAGAGAAATCAAAACGAAACTCACTTCAGCATCAACTAATGAAAATACACCTGTTAAAAGTGCAGCTGAGGCAAATTGAAATGACACAAGACCAGACGCATCATTAATCAAAGACTCCCCTTCTAGTGTATGCAACATTCTATGTGGAATTTTTACTTTTTCTGCTAAAGCACCAACTGCTACCGCGTCTGTAGGGGCTAATGCTGCTGATAAAGCAAAACATGCTGCCCATGGAGCTAGTGGAACAAGTAAGTGGATCACATATCCTAAAATACCTACCGTAATAAATACCAACAAAATAGATAAAGTCAATACTGCTTTTTTTTCTTTCCATAAAGCTTTTTTGTCAACCATCTGACCTTCATTAAATAATAAAGGGGCTAAAAAAACTAACATAAATAATTCCGATTCAAGTTCAAACGAATGAACAAATGATAGTAGAGCTATTCCAAATCCTAACACAACTTGTATTAGGGGGGTCGCAATATTAGGGAAAAATCGACTCATGATATTCGAAATCAATACCATTGATAACATCACTAAAATACCCTCGAATAATTGCATATAACACCTCGCTAATTTTATTCAATTTTAAACATAGTTTTATAGTATGTTTATTATTTGAATATGTCAATTATCTGAAAAAAATTTTAAATATTTAAGGTAATTTTTAATAGAATCATCCATTTTTATATCGTGCCTTATTAAAATATTTTTTTAAATAAACAGTCCTTTTTATAGATATAGAATGCCTATATCAGGTTAATTAAGTTGATATCCTTTAATTTGTTACTAACTACCAATAGTTTTTATAAACACTAAAAAAACAGCAACAACAATCTGCCGATTCCATTTTTCATAGATACTAAAACAATACAATGTCTGAAACATACAAAAAGACCTCCTCACCTTTTAAGTTTAAAAGGCAAGAAAGTCTAGTTGCTCAACAAGTGAGGTATCCATTCCAAATATAAAGATCGGTGGAACGTTTTACTTATTGTCTGTATTTATATAAATTTACTGTTTAAACCCTGTTAAACCCTGTTAAACCCTGTTAAACCCTGTCAAATCCTTGCTATATCAGTCTTATCTTATTCCCAAAGAAATTCTAGCATATCTGCTCATACGATCAGTCGTCCACGCCGGATACCAAACTAGTTTCACTTCTAATTTTTTAATTTCATCTATATCACTTAACGCTTCGTGAATTTGTTCCGTAATAACATCCGCCAGTGGACACCCCATAGTAGTTAAAGTCATTTTAATCTCACAATAACCGTCTTCTTCCAAATTTACTTCATAAAGTAATCCTAAATTAACAATATCTATCCCAAGCTCTGGGTCAATAACTGTCTCAAGAGCAGCAATAATATCTTCTTGTATCGCACTTAATTCTTCATCTGTCCATTTTGACTCACTCATCTTCGTCTTACCCCCTAAATATAAACTCACTTTTATATTAACCGAGAAACGAATGTTTGTAAATGACTTAGATTAATGCCTTTATTAAAATTTTCTAAATCGTTCATAACGTTGATCTTGTAGCTCTGAAGTGGAACATGTTTTATAATAATCAAGTTGCTTTAAGATTTTTTGCTTCAATTGTCCTATTAGTTGAGACTTCGACAACTCACCGATGTCATCTGTTTCTCTTATTATTTTATCAATCACTCCTAATTTCTTTAAATCAGGAGCAGTTAATTTCATTATTTCAGCAGCTTCTGAAGCGCGACTGCTATCTTTCCAAAGGATTGACGCAAATCCTTCAGGTGATAAAATCGAATAAATGCTATTTTCCAACATCCATACATCATTTGCTACAGCTAATGCTAATGCACCACCACTACCTCCTTCGCCTGTTAAAATTGACAGGATAGGCACTTTGAGTTGACTCATTTCATATAAATTTTTGGCAATAGCTTCTCCTTCACCTCTTTCTTCTGCTTCAATTCCACAAAAAGCTCCAGGTGTATTGACTAATGTAATAATAGGACGCTTAAATTTTTCTGCTTGTTTCATTAATCTAAGTGCTTTTCGATACCCTTCAGGTGTTGGTGAGCCAAATTTTGTTTGGACATTTTCCTCTAATGTTTGACCTTTTTGGATTCCGATAACTGTCACAGGTATTTTTTCAATGAGTCCTATACCACCTATAATCGCTTTATCATCGCCATAGTATCGATCTCCGTGACATTCGATAAATCCATCAACTAATCCACCAATTAACTCTCTTGTCGTTATTCTCTGGTTGTCTCGTGCTAATTGAACAATGTCATTAGCTGTTTTTTTAGTCACACACTTCACCACCTTGATGCAAATGTAATAGCTGCGATAAAACAGATTTTATATGTTGTCGTTTCACAATTTTATCGACAAAACCATGTTCTAATAAAAATTCAGCTCGTTGAAAATCATCTGGTAACGTCTGACGAATGGTTTGCTCAATGACACGTCGTCCGGCAAAGCCAATCAATGCTTGCGGCTCTGCTAAAATAATATCTCCTTGCATAGCAAAACTTGCTGTCACACCACCTGTTGTGGGATCTGTGAGAACTGTCATATAAAGTAATCCTTCTTCACTATGCCGTTTGACAGCACCAGATATTTTAGCCATCTGCATGAGAGAAATGATTCCTTCTTGCATGCGTGCACCACCAGACGCTGTAAAGATGATAACGGGTTGTTTATCTTTTGTTGCTTTTTCAAATAAGCGAGTGATTTTTTCTCCAACAATATGGCTCATGCTCCCCATTATAAATCGACTATCCATGACACCAATCATCACTTTTTGTTGATTAATTTGTCCTATTCCTGTCACAACAGCTTCATCTAATCCGGTTTTTTCTTTCGCTTGCTTTAGCTTTTCTTCATAACCAGGAAAGTCAATCTGATTTTTAAAAGGTAAATTTGTATCCATCTCTTCAAATGTTCCCTCATCTAAAATCATATTTAATCGACTATAAACATCTAATCTAAAGCAATAGCCACAATGATGACATGTTCGTTCTTGACCTAATTCTTTTTGATGAAGTGCTTTGGCGCAACTTGGGCATTTTTCCCATATACCATCAGGGACATGAGGTTTGTCACTCGATTTAGTTTCTTTTTTTACAGGAGTGATTCGTATATAATCTCTTTTTTTAAATAATCCCATACTTATCCTCCTTTTGCATGTTACTCACTAGACCAATTTGGCAAAAAAGTCGTTTGTAAAAATGAGGTATCATACTCGCCTTTTACAACAGACGGATGGGTCAATAAATCAATTTGAAACAGCTGATTTGTTGTCACACCTTCTACCACCAATTCTAATAAAGCTCGATTCATTTTGAGTATGGCTTCCTCACGAGTCTTTCCATGTACAATAATTTTCGCAATCATAGAGTCGTAAAATGGTGGAATTGTATAACCTTGATACATCGCACTGTCCACTCTTAAACCTAAACATCCAGAAGGTAAAAATAACGTTGAAACAGTACCAGGCGATGGCGCAAAATTAAATGCTGGATTTTCCGCATTTAGGCGACACTCAATGGCATGACCTGTCAACTGAATATCTTTCTGTTTTAGTAGTAAAGGTTGATTCGCTGCAATTTTTAATTGCCATTTAACAATATCTACTCCTGTAATCATTTCTGTCACAGGGTGTTCTACTTGAATTCGTGTGTTCATTTCCATAAAATAAAACTCATTGTATTCGTCTACTAAAAATTCAATCGTTCCAGCATTTTGATAGTTCACAGCTTTCGCCGCTTTTATCGCTGTTTCACCAATTGCTTGTCTCAATTGATCTGTTAAGGAATGGGCAGGGGCTTCTTCTAAGACTTTTTGATTATTTCTTTGAAGCGAACAATCTCGCTCTCCTAAATGAATCACATGTCCGAAATGATCACCCAATATTTGAACCTCAATGTGTTTTGCTGGATAAATAATTTTTTCAATATACATGTCGCCATTACCAAAAGCTGCTAGGGCTTCTTTTTGGGCAGATGAAAAATGAGTCGCTAACTCCTCTTCACTCATCACTTTACGAATCCCTTTTCCACCACCGCCTGCTGCGGCTTTTAGCATCAGAGGGTAACCAATTTTTTTGGCGATTTTTTTTGCTTCCTCTATTGAGTCTATCACACCATTACTACCGGGTATGACAGGGACTTGTGCTTCAATCATCAGTCTTCTTGCGTTCACTTTATTTCCCATCTCATCAATTGTCTTCGCCTTTGGACCGATAAAAGTAATTTGACATTCTTCGCACATCTCTGCAAATAGGCTATTCTCTGCCAAAAAACCAAATCCAGGATGAATGGCTTGAGCACCTGTTATAACGGCAGCACTTAAAATATTATGCATATTAAGATAAGAATCTGTTGCTTTAGCTGGACCAATGCAAATGGCTTCATCAGCCAACGCCACATGAAGAGCCTCTTTATCCACTTCAGAATAAATAGCAACTGTTTTTATTTCAAGTTCTTGACAAGCACGAATAATACGAACGGCAATTTCTCCACGGTTTGCTATTAGTACTTTTTCAAACATGGTTTAAGCTCCTATAATAAAGGTCATCAATGCTTGACACACCACTTTATCTTCCACTTTTGCCGTTGCTTTTCCTATGCCAATGTTCCCTTTTTGCTTAATGATTTCCATTTCCATGATTAATACATCACCTGGTACAACTTTTTGACGGAATTTTACTTTGTCTATTCCTCCTAAATACCCAGTTTTCCCTTGAAATTCTTCACTTTTTAATAAAGGAATGGATCCAGTTTGTGCTAGTGCTTCTAAAATCAATACGCCAGGCATTACTGGCTCACCAGGAAAATGTCCAGGGAAAAAATGTTCATTGTAGGTCACATTTTTTACTGCTTTGACGTATTTTCCAGGTTCTAGTTCTAATACTCTATCAACCATCATGATTGGGTAACGATTTGGAATAATTTCCATAATTTCTTGTACATTTAATTGCATGTGTTCTTCCTCCTAAGAAATTCTAAATAATGGTTGACCAAATTCAACAATTTGCTCATTCTCCACAAATATTTCTGATATAGTTCCTGATGTATCACTCACGACATCATTCATAATCTTCATGGCTTCAATAATACATAGCGTGTCGCCAACAGATACACTGTCTCCGACTGATACAAAAGATGGTTTTCCAGGTTCACTTGACGTGTAAATGACTCCAACAATTGGCGAGGTGATAATTTTTCCATCTAATGGTTCACTTACTTTATCAATTTGGGGTTCGTTAGCTGAGACTGATTTTGTTTCTTCCATGATATGGCTGACGTCTGCTTTTGATACTTTGGGTAATGTTTGAGGTTCGTTAGGATGATTGATTTCATTTTTACTCAAATAGAGAGATAATCCTTCTATAGTGACATTCATTTCACGAATGCCACTCTGTTCAAATTGACTCACTAATTCTTTAACCGATTCAATACTCACGTTACTCACCTCGCCATTTTTTCATCGCGATAACAGCATTATGCCCACCAAAACCTAGTGAGTTACTTAATGTGTAATTAACAGGTATGTTTCGTTTTTCGTTTGGTACATAGTCTAAATCACACGCTTCATCTGCTTCTTGTAATCCAATAGTTGGTGGGATAGTGTCACTCATTAACGCACCTAAGCAAGCTAACGCTTCAACCGCTCCAGCTGCACCTAATAAATGTCCCACCATACTTTTTGTACTTGATACAGGTGTGGTATAAGCAGATTCTTTCATAGCATATTTTATCGCCATGGTTTCTGCTCCGTCATTTGTTGGTGTACTTGTTCCATGAGCGTTGATGTAACTCACGTCTTCTGGTGTAATACCTGCCTCTTCCATAGCTAACATCATGCATTTCCCAGCTCCAGACCCATCACTACTTGGACTGGTGATATGATTGGCATCACAATTTGATCCATACCCAACTATTTCACCGTATATTTTAGCGCCTCGTTTTTTCGCATGGTCTAATTCTTCCAATACTAAAACAGCACTGCCTTCTCCCATGACAAATCCATTTCTTTCTTTATCAAATGGAATTGATGCTCTTTCTGGGTTATCTGAGTTTGATAAAGCAGTCAATGCCGCAAAACCAGAGATACCTATCTCACAAATGGTTGCCTCTGCTCCTCCAGCTAAAATAACATCAGAATAACCATGTTTGATATTTCTAAATGCCTCACCAATCGCATTTGTTGAAGAAGCACACGCTGTGACGATTGACGTACAAATACCCTTTGCTCCCACTTTTATGGCAATATTTCCTGCTGCCATATTGCTAATTGCCATCGGAACAAATAATGGTGCCACTCGCTTTGGTCCTTTTGTATGCATTCGAATGACTTGATCTTCGATCGTTTTCATCCCACCAATTCCTGAGCTGACGATGACACCAAATCGATCTGCATTAATCTTATCAACATCAATCTTACTATCAGCAACTGCTTGCTTAGCTGCTGAAATACCATAAACAGAAAACATATCCATTCTCTTTGTTTCTTTTTTTTCCATATAAAGAGTTGGATCAAACTCTTTTACTTCGGCTGCAACATGAATACCTGTTTCTGAAGCATCAAATTTCGTAATAGGCGCTATCCCATTTTTTCCGGCTTGACAATTTGTCAAAAATTCTTGTGCGGTGTTTCCAATCGGTGTCACAGCACCAATTCCTGTCACGACTACTCGTTTCATGAGATTCCTCCTAACCATTCATTACCATACCGCCATCAACATTAATCACTTGACCAGTGATGTATGATTGGCTTGCTAAAAATAGAGCGGTGTCTGCAATATCATCTGTTTTACCTAATCTTTTTAATGGAATATGAGATAACGTTGTTTCTTTTATTTTGTCAGACAAGCTATCTGTCATATCTGTTTCGATAAAACCTGGAGCAATGGCATTACACGTGATACCACGAGCTGACAATTCTTTGGCTGTTGATTTTGTTAACCCAATAATGCCTGCTTTACTCGCTGCATAATTTGCTTGTCCAGCGTTACCTATTTCCCCAATGACACTCGACATATTAATAATGGTTCCGAAACGTTGCTTTAACATTAATTTTGACACATGATGAATCGTATTGAATGTTCCTTTTAAGTTAACAGAAATCACTTCATCAAACATCTCTTCTGTCATTCTCATTAATAAAGTGTCTCTTGTTATTCCGGCATTATTAATTAAAACATCCACACGTCCAAACCGACTATGTGCCTCATCAATTAATTTTTTAGCCTCGTCAAATTCTTGTACATCTCCAATCACAACATGTGTTTCCACTTGATAAGATTCGATTTTTCCAATCAGCTCTTGAGGTATTTCTTTTCTTGCATTTAATACAATATTGGCACCTTCTTTTGCAAAACGAATCGCTAGTTGCCTTCCGATCCCTCGTGAACTTCCTGTAATCACAACTGTTTTTCCTTTAAACATCTAGTACCCCCATTTCATCAACTTTTTACCTAGTTGATTCAGTGTTTTTATATTTTCAACATTTTGTACGTTTATCGTACTCTCACTTGCTCGAATAAAATGACTAAGTGTTTTACCTGGTCCTAACTCGATTAAGTTTTCAACTGATTCTTGTTTAAATGTATGAGCGGTTTCTTCCCAATAAACAGGTGTCATCATTTGTTGTTTCAAGTTTTCTTTGATATCAATTGTATTAGATAATACCTTTCCTGTGACATTTGTGATTAAAGGAATACTAGAAGCGGAAAAATTGATCCGTTGCAACGTTTCAAAAAATATCTCTGCTGCCTGTGCCATTAATGGAGTGTGAAACGGACCACTCACATTAAGACGAACAACCTTTTTAGCGCCAGATTCACTTAATTGCTTTTCTGCCTCTGTTACAGCTAACGTATCTCCTGCAATCACAATCTGTTGTGGCATATTATAATTCACAGGTAACACTATGTGGTTTAATTGCGTAATCGACTGACAAATCGTTTCAACTGTTTCTCTATCTAATCCAATCACTGCACTCATGGCTCCTTGACCTTCTTTTACAGCTGATGCCATCAAATCACCTCGTTTGAAAACTAACGCCACCGCATCAGAAAAAGAAAGTGAATGATTTTCTACCAAAGCACTATACTCACCTAAACTAAGACCTGCTACCATAGAAGCTACTATGCCAAATTCTTGTTTAACAACAGCTGACGTGGCACAACTCATCGTTACAATGGCTGGTTGTGTATATTTTGTCATATGTAGCTGATTGTTTTCTTCAAACAATAACTGAGCCATATCAAAGGATAAGACATCACTAGCACACTCAACATGCTCCTTAAATATCGGAAATTCATCATATAATTCTTTTCCCATACCAATATATTGACTACCTTGACCGCTAAACATAAATCCGATTGTCATAAATTACTCCTTATCTAGTATCCATTCAGTGTAACGATTTTTCAAAACATCCTGTGTTTCAGCTATAAGTTCTTGAATAATTTCCTCACACGTTTGATCATCCGTTTTGATCATACCAGCAATTTGTCCTGCCATCATAGAACTATTTTTTATATCCCCATCAATGACTGCTCGTTTTAAAGCTCCCTTACCTAGATCTTCCAATCGATCAAAATCAGGTTGTTCTTTACCACCTTCAACACGTTCTGCTTTTTCAAATGTTTGAGTCAATTTATTTCGAAGGCCTCTAACTGGATGACCAGTTAGCATTCCTGTCACAACGGTATCTATATCTTTTGCTTTAACTACTTTTGTTTTAAAATTATTATGAGCAATAGATTCTTTTGATACTAAAAATCTAGTTCCAAGTTGAACAGCTTGTGCGCCAAGCATTAATGCTGCTGCAACACCTCGTCCATCCCCAATTCCCCCTGCAGCGATAACAGGGATACTAACTGCATCAGCTACTTGCGGAACGAGCGTCATGGTAGTAGATTTTCCAATATGTCCGCCACCTTCCATTCCTTCAACCACAACCGCATCTGCGCCTTCTTTTTCCATGCGTTTGGCTTGTGCCACTGACGCAACAACTGGTATCACGATAATGCCTGCTTCTTTAAAACGTTTCATGTATTTACCTGGTGAACCTGCACCTGTTGTAATCACTTTTACTCGCTCTTCAATCACTAAGTCAACGATGTCTTCAACAAATGGGGACATTAACATGATATTGACCCCAAATGTTTTATCAGTTAGCGTTCTTGCCGCTTGAATTTTTTCTTGAATCACCTCTTTTGGTGCATGACCTGATGCAATCAGTCCTAAACCTCCTGCATTTGACACTGCACTGGCTAACGTTTCTTCCGCCACCCAAGCCATTGCACCTTGAATGACGGGATATTCTATATTTAAAAGTTGACAAATTGTCGATTGTTTCATCGATTCACCTCATTTTTGGTTTTAAAAAAATAGCTATCGGTCAATAACAACCAATGCTATTTATATCTTATTTATTTGCAGCAATTTGTTTGTCAACGAAATTAACTAAATCTTGAACTGTTGTTAATCCTTCATCTGTTTCAATCTTGACATCATATTCTTCAAATGCGTCTTCAATATCATTTAGAATTTGGAATAAATCTAAACTATCTGCATCTAATTCTTCTCTAAAGTTTGTTGTTAATTGTACTTCTTCTTCCTCTTTCCCTAATTGATCCACAATGATTTCCTGAATTTTCTCAAATGTTGTCATAGTTGTTTCCTCCAATAAATTTATAATTTAATTAATAGACTACCCCAAGTAAGACCTGCACCATATCCTGTTAATAGGCACAATGAGTTACCAGATAGTGTCACTATTTTTTTATTCACCACATCATCCAATAAAATAGGGATAGATGCAGCTGACGTGTTACCAAATTGTGCCACGTTAGTTAAAAATTTTTCCTTCTTGATTCCCGTTTTTTTCGAAAGAGCTAAAAGAATACGATAATTGGCTTGATGAGCTAATACAAAATCAATTTCGTTAGATGTCGTATTGTTAGTTTCTAAAATCTGCACCATATTTTTCGAGACATCCCTTAATGCAAAATCAAAAATTTGTTTCCCATTCATTGTCAAATAAGGCTGTCCAGTTACATCACTAAAACGATTTTGTCTTATATGACTATGGCCATATAAAGCACTTGATCTCCTACCGTCTGCTTGGATCAATTCTCCTATAAAACTAGGTGTATCAGAAGTTTTTTCTATTAAAACACCACCTGATCCATCGCCAAACAATACAGCTGTTTGCCTATCTGACCAATCAACTAGCCGACTCATCACATCTGTCCCTATCACAAGAGCACGTTGTATATGTTCTCCTGACAAATAGTTCTTTACCACTGATAAGGCATAAATAAATCCAGAGCAAGCAGCATTAATATCAAAACAAATCGATCGGTGAGCCCCAATACTCTCTTGTACTAAACACGCAACAGACGGTGTTGACATATCAGCTGACATTGTCGCAACGATAATTAAATCAATTGAGTTAGCATCAATATCTTTTACTAATTGTTTTGCTACCTCAATACTTAATGAAGTTGTCGTTTCTTCTACAGCAATACGTCTCTCTTTAATTCCTGTTCGTTGCTCAATCCACTCATCGCTAGTATCTAAAAATATTTCTAGCTCTTTATTCGTGACGTTCTTTTTCGGTAATGCTTTCGCTGTTTTAGTTATCTTAGGATATAGCATCACTTACTCCCTACTTACTTAATAATATTTTTTTAAAAAATGATGCAAGCTACTAAGGCCTTTAACCAATGCTTTTTTTTCTTCCTCAGACATATCCTCTAGCACTGCTTCAACCATTTTTTTATGGAAATGCTGATGGACGCGATAAAATAATCGACCTCTATTTGTTAATTTTAATCGAACAATACGGCGATCACTTTCACTTCTCACACGATCAACATAACCTTTTTTCACCAAATTATTGATTGCAACAGTCAATGTTCCGACGGTTATTGACAATTCTTTTGCTACTTCACCTGTTGTTTTGTTTCCACCCATACCAATGGCTTCTATGGTATGCATTTCTTTAATTGATAAATCAGAAAAATCACTCTTTTTTAGTTCAGTTTCTTCAATGGTTAAAATGTCATTAAATACTTTAACTAATTGTGAATTGACAATCGTAATTTTCTCATCCATATACTTGCCTCTTCCTTTAATTGTTTGATAATCAAAGTATATGGGTAAAAAAAAGAAAAAGCAATGTGAAATAGTTTGATAATCAAATGATTTGATAATCAAAGTATATGGAATGGTTTTATAAAATGCAAGCTTTTTTTTATAAAATTTTTATTTTGGCATTTAATCATTACGTTAAACATTGATATAATAAGGTTTTTAAATATAAAAAAAAGAGAGGTTTATAACCCCTCCACTCTTGATGCTCTAATTTTCTTTTGATCATCTTCGCTCCAAAATTGGCCAACAACTGTTTGAGTTGGAATAATATTAATAAAGGCTTTATCATCTGCATTATAGACGGCCTGTTCTAAATCATATAATTCATAGCGAGTCACAACCATCATAATAACTGAAACATCTTTACGTGAAAATACTCCAGTTCCTGGTAACAAAGTCATCCCACGTACAATTGATTGTTGAACAGAAAAAATAACTTCTTCCGTTCTATTTGTCATAATAAAAGCGGTCACTTTTTGATGACTTGTGTGTATTTTATCTACCACTTGAGTTGTACAAAAAATTGAAATAATAGTATATAACGCTGATTCCCAACTGAATAAGAAACCAGCAGCTGCAATGATAAATAGATTGATAATAAACATCAGTGATCCCACTGTTCTACCGGTTGTCTTTGATAAAACTAAAGAGACAATATCCATCCCACCAGTACTAAATCCATATTTCATCGTAAGTCCAACAGCTAACCCAGACAATACCCCACCAATGATTGCATTCATTAAGGGATTATCTGTCACTTGTACAACAGGAATAACGATGGTCATCACAGATACTGACAAGACAGTTAATAAACTTAGAATGGTAGCCGAACGACCTAATTTTATCCAACCTAAAATAGCAATCGGGATATTTAATATAAAAATCCAAATCCCTGTCCCAATATTTATATTAAATGCCTTAGCTAAAACACCAGAAATTAATTGCGATATCCCGTTTACCCCGACTGAAAAAACATCAGCGGGAATCAAAAACATATTTAAGCCAACAGCTATGGCTAAACCAGCAATAATAATAATTAGCCCTTGCTTAATTGCTTCATTTTTACGATATGCCTCGGTGATATTTCCCAAATCAACTGCCTCCCTTTATTCATCATAAATTAGTCAATCATAAATCCTTGTTTTTCAATATCTGATTTTATTCTCAATCGTTTTTCAGGTTTTCGATTCATCCCTTGTGTAATTTGATGAGTAAATGAGTCAATTCTCTTATTAGCATCTCGCAAATCATAATAATCAGTTACGATATTATCGTATTTTTTTAATTTACCAATATAGTTATCAAACGTTTGATAATTTTCTTCAAAAAACATCATTTCTTTTGGTAAACGTGGTTTCAATTGTGGCTCTTGATCTTTATAACCTATAGCTAACCCCAGAACGGCAAAGGTTAATTCTGGTAATTCCAATAATTCTTTTACTGCCTCATTATCATTTAAAATACTTCCTAAAAAAACAGTACCAAGATCTAAACTTTCAGCAGCTAAATTTACATTTTGCGCAGCTAAAACAGCATCGGTCATTGCAACCATATAACGATCCATATTATGTAGAACAGAGGTCTCTTGATTATTTTCTGTCGCAATTTGTTTATTTCGATATTGATCAGCCACAAAAATAAACACATGACTTGCTTCAGCCACATAAGGTTGATTGCAAATGTTAGCCAACTTTTGTTTCTTTTCTTTTGATGTTAAACACACTATACTATACGACTGCATAAAATTACTTGTTGCGGTATGTCTGGCAACATCAACCAATGTATCAACAATATCTTGTGATAATGTTTTATCCTTAAATTTTCTAATACTCTTATGACGTAATTGTAAATGAATTACTTCATTCATCATTAAAACTCCCTTTCTAGAAAAATTTCATATAACTAATCGTAGTATAACATTGGTTGGTTTAAAAATCATGATGAACAAGTTAGAATTCATAAAATAAAAGCAAGAGATAGTTGGTCCCTTGCTTTTATTAATCATTCATTTATTTAAGATGCTTTATTTTTAAAAACATAAGTAGCTGAAGCCACTGCCGTTAGAATCAGACCAATACTAACAAAATTAAATACTTTTTCACCTGTTTTTGGTAAACTATTTGTTGTTGTTGGTTTATTTTTAGTCGTATTATTAGCAGTTGCTTTAGCTAAATTCTTTATAGCTTTTGTAAGAGCTTCTTCAACTTCTTTTACAGTATCTACCGTTACATCTATCTCTTTTGATTGGGCATCTGTTAATACCTTATTTGCCTCTGTTAGAGCGTTAGTTAATACGTGCCAAGTATTAACTGTATAATCCACTTCTTTTAAACGATCTGTTTCTTTTACTAAAGCTTTTAATGTTTTTATTGATACCAATGCTTCTTTTTGTTTTACTAAGGCACTATTGATTTCTTTTGCTTTTGATTCGTCTTTATCTGTTAATACTTTTTCTGCTTTGACTAACTCTTCACTAAAAGCTATCCAACTCTTTACTGTATAATCAGATTCCGATAATTTTTTACTCTCAGTTATCGTTTTCTCAAGTTCTTCTAAAGGCGTCGCTATAATATCTTCACTAGTTTCACTTGGTATAATACGTGAATAAGGGATTGCTTTTTCATAATCCATAATAGCATATTTTGCAGAACGAATTGGGAGTATTTTTTCACTCTTATCTACACTAATGTCACTTAAAAAATCAGTAAATACTTGATCTAATGATGGTCCTTCTTCACGAGAGCCACCTAACATAGTATAACCATCGCCACCTGCTGCTAAGAAATCATTAGTGGCTAATTTATACATTTTAGATTCATCTAAACGTTCAAATTCTCCTGTTGCTTTATTTTTAATTTTAATTGACCAAACACGTTGTCCAGCTTGATTATCTTCAGGTTTATTACCTGCTCCTTGTTTCGTTGAATCATAATGAATTTTTACAGAGTCTGATACTTGTAAGAATCCACCATTGCGTCCTAAGATAGGCTGTTTTGTTGTTTCATCTATCATAACCTGACCTGTTGATTTATCTTTTTGAACCTCAGAACGTAGGGAATACTCAAACATCTCTTTGATTTCTTTACCTGTCACATCAATTTGAGAAATAGTATTGCCA